>JAJRRO010000117.1 GCA_024279425.1 Bacteroidota bacterium
ATCGATATTTCAACGAGTTTTGTTTTAGAATAAACCGCTCTCAGAACAAGGCAACCATATTCAACAACCTGATAACCAAAATGATCAATGCAGAGAAAGTCTATCAAACAGAATTAATCAGTAACTAGCTACTGACCTCTATTTTGTTTTTATTACATACGCTCTGAATTTCTTTATAATCGCAGAAATGTTATATTTTTAAAGAAACCAAAGATTTACTTTGTTCAAAAGTTTAAATAAACAATGAAAAATATACAAGCTTAAACTAAAATGGAGACTATAAAATATAAGATTGGGAAACGGAAAAAGGAACACAATATTAGGGTTGATGTTTTATTGGCTAAGTTTAAAGATTCAAAAGAAGCTGAGAATTATAGTACGTATTATTTTCCCTTTAAAATCTGCATGGATCGTTTTTTAATGAAGGAAATCAGGGGTATTCAACCTTTGAGCGCAGGACAGTATATATGGTTGGAACGATTTTTTTTAAAGTCTAAATAAGAATAGGTTAGAAGACGCTTTCAGGGCGGACAGATATAGTGCCATACTCTGGACTTACTGTAATTAGGCTGGACATTAATTTGGTTGCAGTCCCTTGAGGAGTTGAATCCGGTATTTGTTCCTTTGTTACAGAACATCAGTGCTGGCGAAGAATCATTTGTGTCCATTACGGCGGCAAACGTCTTATGTAAATTTGGATATATGGAAGAAGGTATTTCGGTTCTGGTGAATGGTATAGGTTCAAAAAACCCATATAATTCTATGATGGCCGCCAGAGCCTTTGCTTTGTTACCAATTAAACCATAACAATCAAGGATGGATAGCGGTAAAACAGAGCCACAACAGGATCATTCAGGAAGATTTCATAGCTTATATACCTTTTGGGCACTTAAAAGTGAATTTGAAAATAACTGGGTTTTTGATTTATTCGTGTACTTAACTTTGAATAAAGCTGGGTAATGGCTTAAAGCTCAAATAAACTATTCTATATACATCGAATTTGATTACGAGATTCACCCTGCTCACTTTGTCCGTCCTATCCAACGAATAAGCTATACTTATAGATAATAACATTGTTAATAAAAAATTCAAAAAAAGTATGGATGAGTTGGATTAACAATGGATTTTTTGGCATATCTTTCCTACATATGCGTGCAATTTCTCAACTTAAAATAGAAACTACCAAAAAAGGAGAAGAAAAATCTGAACATTCTACCGATTACTTAAATTCGTCCATAAAATGTGCCTTCTCGGGGAAACCTGCAAATTACTATATTGGTCTTTCCGGCAAAACTAAAACCAAGGCTGAATCGATTAGAATTGTTGGTTCCGTTTGCTCCGAAATGGTTGAAATGGCTATAAACAAGCTATTGAGCCAGGGGTTATGTGGTAGTCAATGGCCCGTAGTCTTGGATTTGGACAAGAAATTGTTGTATCATACTTACGATGCTGATAAACAAGGTCTTTCTGCCATATTAGGCTGGAAAGAATACAATTCAAAAGCTTATCAATAGTTTCTAGATTTGCATATTGTGCAAATTAGCATCAATCAACAATTGTAATTATGGCCCGGCAAAGCACATCATTTACGAAACCGAATAACGAATGGCTGAAAGCTCACGTAGAAAGTGAGGAATATACAAGCAAAAGCGAATTGGGCAACAATCTGATCAGACAAGCTTGTGAACAGCAAAAGTAAGCCGATTGGATTCGCACAAAACGTGTGAGGGCGGAGAAAATCCCAGACCGCAAAAGCCTTTAATGAAAGTTGGGGGCTTTTTTTTATTTTAAGATAAACAAACCGATTAAATAGTCTATTCGAATGGTGCTAAATTCTTATAGTTCTCTATATTTGGTTATGTTTCTAGGGTTGAGTTCAATAGTGTTCAACAACAAAAGAAAAGGTTGGCATGATTGAAAAAGAATTAATCTAAAGCTCATTTAACGACTCAATGTTTGTTGCACTAAAATAATCGTAAATCGAATAATGAACTAAATAAAAAAGCTGTTGGAAATGGCTTTTAACAAATTGAAAATCAAATGAAATTTAAAAGAACTATTTTGGCTTGTATCGCAATTCCATTTTTTGCTTGTAAATCGGATACTATTGTCAACAAAGAAGTCATTGTCCCTAAAAACGTTATCCTTTTGATAAGTGATGGTACGGGATTGTCACAGATTTCCTCGGCTTTCTACTTCAAAGATTCTTCACCCAACTACGCCCGATTTAAGGATATAGGTCTAATCAATACTTCCTCTTCCAGGGAGGATGTTACCGATTCTGCCGCCGGGGCAACGGCCTTTGCATGTGGTGTCAAAACATACAACGGTGCCATTGGGGTGGCGGATGATTCAACTGCCGTGAAAAATTTGGTCGAGATCGTCTCATTGAAAAATATAAGAACCGGAATGATAGCCACATCTTCCATAACACATGCCACACCAGCCAGTTTTTTTGCGCATACAATTAGTAGAGGGTCAGCCGAAGAAATTGCCTTGCATTTGGCGCAGTCGGAAGTGGATTTTTTCGCTGGTGGAGGACTTCAATTTTTTAATAAGCGTAAAGACGGACGCAACTTGTTGGATGCATTGAAAGAAAAAAAATTTACGATTGACACTACTGCTCTCAGTGACTTTGCCAAAATTAGATCTAGCGAAAAGGCAGGGTATCTTTTGGCAGCAAATGATATGCCCCCGGCAGCTGAAGGTCGAGGAGACTTTCTTTCAAAGGCAACGACCTTGGCCATTCAATTTTTAAGTAAAGATGATGCAGGCTTTTTTATGATGGCCGAGGGTTCCCAGATAGATTGGGGCGGACATCAAAACAATGGGCCATACCTAGTATCAGAACTCATTGATTTTGATGAAGCTATAGGTAAGGCCTTGGATTATGCCGAGAAAGATGGTAATACCTTGGTCATAGTAACCTCTGATCATGAAACGGGCGGTTTTACCTTGTCCGCAAAAAAGAAGAAAAGAGAAGACGGAACTGAGTATAACGATTATAGTGAAGTTGGGATGACATTTTCAAATGGAGGGCATTCAGCTACTTTGATTCCTGTATTTGCTTTTGGCCCTGGCTCGGAAGAGTTCGTAGGCGTTTACGAGAATAATGACATTTTTGAAAAAATATTGAAAGTTACAAAATGGAGAGGGCAAGAATTGAAATAAAGCCCCGCTGAGGAGTTAGAAAGAGCTGTGGTTTGAAGCAATATAAAGAGGGTATCGCATATTGAACAGTGAATGTTTTAGTATGAAAAAAAAGATGTTAGCACTAATTCTTGTTCTTGGAACCGTCGCTTGTGGTTTGGACCAAACCGCTGGAATTGTGAATAATGATTTAGTAGGAAAATGGAGATGGATATCCACGGATGGCGGATTTGATCTTGATATTCATTCAACTCCAGAGAGTACAGGGAAATCATACATGCTGGAAATAAAGAAAGATTATAAGTACCTTCTATATGAAAACAAGACCCAAATACACAAAGGAACCTATAATTTACTCCCAAAAAAATCTATACATTCTGGGGAAATGGAAAGATTTATCCAAAATATTCTTGGCACCTATTCACAGCCAATCGTACTAAATGGAAGGGTTCAAATTATCTCTAAAAACGAATTTATTATTTCGGAAAATATGTATGATGGAATTGGAAGTGGCTTCAAAAGAATTGAATAAAATCAAAGGTAATGTGATAACATTGCCAAGTGTCCCAGGTTGGATATTTTTGAGAACTGAAAATCTGAGAAAGCGATATACTAGGACCTTCAATAATTCGTTTGTATTGACAAATAATACTATAAGTTAATCACTGGGTTTTGGAATACAGAAAAAAAACAAAAACATACATTAAATACATGTATGTCAGTTTAGGCATATTATGTTTCGCCTGTGGTACAAGCACATTGGAAATAGCCACAAAAGATAATTATGAGGTAGTTTACCTTCCAGATGGTTCCACGGTATATCTAAATCACAACAGTACAATTAAGTATGATAAGGAGTTTAACCCTAGAATTATTGAACTGCAAGGAGAAGCATTTTTTACGGTCAGAGTTGATGAATCAATATTTTTGGTGACTACTGAATTTGGTGACATTGAAGTGTTAGGGACAGAATTTAATGTAAAAACGGCTGCAAACCACGTGGAAGTAGATGTTAAAAGCGGACTAGTAGAACTAAAGACGGAATATAACAACAGTAAGGTTAAAAAAGGAGTCAAGGCTGTTTATAAAGAAGGCAACAAAAAAATACAAGAGATGAAGTCCAATAAAGAATTTAGAAAATGGACTCGATCATTAAAAAGTGAATTCAAAAAACTAGGGAAGGATGTAAGACCGTTGCTTAAAAACGTTGATAAGGAATTAAAAAAAGCTAGCCAAGAAATCAGTAAGGAGTTTAAAAAATAGAAAAACTAGGTGGCAAAGAATGTCGTTGTCTTTGGACTCTAAAACTCAAAAAAAAGATTTTTGTAAAGTCCCTAAGGCTGCATTCGAAGAGAATCCGAAAAAGCAATCCGGATCGGCACGCCTTTCGGCGTATATTGACCACAAAAGTCTATTTTTTTGATATAAAAGCATTCAGGAAAACTCCTAAAAAGAGGCCTGATTTCGCGCCTCAAACACCCAATTTATTAGAGTCATCGATATCGTCTTAATGGACTGTTAAAGAAAACTTTACAGATAAATTCTGACATTTTTTTTGTACCTTCTGCTGCTTGTTTTGAACGTTCGCCTAGGTTCAGAACAATGAAAACCCTTTATATGCAATAGGAATTGGAACCAGTGCTGGATTAGATGTTGCGACTTGTGCCCTAATTATAGAAAATGGGGGCAAGCAGAGTTCAGTTCACCCCCGATTGCCGTCATGTATTCTTAGGTTTATCAATTTCGATTTCTAGGTGCTTAGTAGTACATTTATAATTAGTCAGGATAAAAACAAAATAATTTTTTATGACATCGATATCACTTAAAGTAAATGGTAAAGCCTACGAAATTGAGGCAGAGGATGACATTCCTTTATTATGGGCGCTCCGCGATCATGTTGGATTAGTGGGAACCAAGTATAGTTGTGGCATTGCACAGTGCGGCTCCTGTACGGTGCTTGTTAACGGTGTGGCAACACGCTCTTGCGTAATGCCCGCGAAGTCGCTGGGCGATGCGGAAATTATCACTATTGAAGGACTGGCCGAAAATGGGGGTAAGTCCCTTCAGGAGGCCTGGGTAGAACACGATACACCGCAATGCGGCTACTGTCAGGCCGGGCAGATTATTTCGGCGGCAGGATTGCTGAAATCAAATCCCAACCCGACAGATGATGAAATTGACACTGCAATGAAGGGAAATGTCTGTCGTTGTGGGTCTTATGTACGAATCAAAGCGGCTATTAAGACGGCCATTAAGAAAGGAGGGGTTATAGCATGACAAAGATAAATCTGAGCAGAAGAGGCTTTATTAAAGTTACAGGACTTGCAGGTGGCGGTCTTGTACTTGGGTTCCATTGGACGGGATGTACGCCGGTTAGACCAGCAGAAGCTGCAAAGGTGGTGCTAGAACCAAATGCATATATAAAAATCTTATCGGATGGTATGGTTACGCTTATGTCACCTGTTCCTGAGATAGGGCAAGGAATCAAGACAGCCATTCCTATGATTGTAGCCGAAGAGCTCGATGTGAGCTGGGACAATGTTTCAGTAGAACAGGCACCTTTGGCTCCCGACCTGTATAAAAGACAAAGCGCCGGAGGCAGTCAGGCCATTCGTCAGTTGTGGACCACTGTCCGAACTGCGGGTGCCGCGGGCCGCAGGATGTTGATGGAGGCCGCCGCTAGAGAGTGGAAAGTGCCCATAGCCGAATTAACGACCAGTGAAGGCGTAATCAGCCATGAGAAGAGTGGCAATTCTATTGGGTATGGGGATATTGCCACAAAGGCCAGCGATATTGAAGTGCCAGAAGAAGTAACTTTAAAAGACCCCAAGGATTTCAAAATAATAGGAACATCCCCTAAGAATGTAGATGTCAATGACATAGTGGAAGGAAAGCCACTATTCGGAATGGATATGAAAAAAGAGGGTACTGTAATTGCCATGATCACACACCCTCCAGCCTTTGGAATGAAACCGAAATCTGTGGACGACAGTGCTGCCAGGGCCATTCCAGGAATCAAGGACGTATTTACGATAACGACCTTTCCAGAAGATATCGAAACACGGTGGTCGGGCAATAATGCATTTCCTGAACTTGTGGTGGTCACCGGAGAAAGTACCTGGAATGTTATGAAGGCCAAAAAGGCGTTGAAGATTGAATGGGAAACGGTAACACCTGGTGAAAATACCGAAGACCACATTACGGAGATGGAAAACCAAATCAGCGGTAAAATGACAAAGCCGGATAGGATTGATGGGGACCCGGAAGCGGCTTTTAAGAAAGCCGCCAAAGTGATTGAACGCACCTATTCAGCCCCTTTCCTGCCACACAATACCATGGAGCCAATGAATTTTTACGCCAATGTTACCGGTGATAAAATTGAATTTGAGGGCCCAACACAAACACCCCAAAGGTTGCGAGATATTACCGCCCAAATCATGGGTATTCCTGAAGAGAATATCACGGTGAATATCTTGCGTGCGGGAGGAGGATTCGGACGTAGGCTATATGGCCATTATGGTGTGGAAGCGGCCATGATTTCAAAGAAAATCAACGCCCCGGTACAACTGATATACACACGTGAAGATGATATGACCCAGGGGACATACCGTCCTGATTATCGGGTTAGATATAAAGCAGGTATAGATGCTGACAACAACCTCATTGCCCTGACTGTTTCAGGTACAGGGACCAATGGTGGGCCAGTGGCAAGCAACCGGTTTCCTGCTGGCGCTATAGACAACTATGCGGCGAAAAACTACCGATTGAAATCTAATATATCCACCGGCGCATGGCGGGCACCACGGTCAAACTTTATAGCGGGGGCAGAGCAGTCATTCTTGGATGAAGTGGCCGAAGCTTGTGGAAAGGATCCTATGGATTTTAGAATGGAATTGTTTGAAAGGGCCAAAAACAACCCGGTAGGTGAAAAGAATGATTATGACCCGGATCGTTTTATTGCGCTCCTCAATTTGATAAAAGAAAAATGTGATTGGGGCAACGAAGGGGAAGGGATACATCGTGGTATATCGGCCTATTATTGTCACAATAGTTACATCGCGCAGGTGATTGACGTGGAAATGAAAGACAGTAAACCTGTACTCAAAAAAGCTTGGTGTGCCGTGGATTGCGGCATTGTGATTAGTTTGGACGGGGCTAAAAACCAGGTCGAAGGTGGCATTATGGATGGTATTGGTCATGCTATGTATGGGAATATCACCTTTAATGAAGGAGTCATCGATCAGCAGAATTTTGACAAGTATCGTCTTATTCGTCATGGGGAAGGGCCCGAAACCATTGAGACGCACTTTGTTGATAACGGTATCGACCCTACGGGACTGGGTGAGCCGGCCATGCCACCGGTTCCTGGTGCACTGGCCAATGCCTTATACAGGGCCACAGGGAAACGGCTTTACCATCAGCCCTATATTCTTGAACTGGGAGAAACGGAAATCAAATTGGGATAATAAGGCTGATAATAGAATAATTATACAGCGCCAACCCTATATTGGCGCTGTTTTTTTGGTTCTACATAAGATGCAGTATTAAAGTGGGAGGGGTTGCTCATCCACTCTCAAAACGTCAAAAATGAAAATGTATAGTCACTTCAGATTATTCAAGTGATATCAGTACATTCCTTTCCCGCGGGGAATGGCATAATTATGGGCATACCTAAAAAAGACTAAAATGAAGATTATTCGAAAAACAGTGTCAATTATTACTTTTTCCATGGTTGTTGTGCCTTGGACTTCCAATTGTTTTGCCCAAAAGGCAGAAACCTTTTCATGGCCAAACGGGAATACTATGGCGGTGAGTCTTACATGGGATGATGGCCGGGAAAGCCAAGTGACTATTGGAACTCCAATTTTGGACGAATATGGAGTAAAAGCTACTTTTTATGTGGTTCCATCTTCGGTGGAAAGGGCATTGAAAGGTTGGCAATCTGCCGTAAGCAATGGTCATGAAATAGGTAATCATTCATTAGTACATCCGTGTTCCGGAAACTTCTTATGGTCGAGGGATAAAGCTCTTGAAGATTACACGGTATCACAAATGCGAACGGAATTGGCAAAAGCCAATGAAAAACTTCAGGAATTGCTGGGCGTAACGCCTTCGGAATTTGCCTATCCGTGTGGACAAACTTTTGTGGGCAGAGGGGCAAAGACCATGAGTTATGTTCCGATAATCTCCGAACAATTCTCTTCAGGCAGAACTTGGCTGGATGAGACGGCCAATGACCCTGCCTATTGTGATTTGGCTCAAATAACGGGTATTGAGATGGATGGCAAGGATGTCAAAAGTATCAAAGCACTTATTGAGAAAGCTAGGGAAGATGGTCTATGGCTTGTTTTGGCAGGGCATGACATTGGAAGTAGAAGAAGTCAAACGACGGAGGTGAAGATGCTTAAAAAGTTACTGCCCTATCTTACCGACCCGGCAAACAAAATTTGGGTAGCCCCAGTAGGTGAAATATCGGCGTATATAAAGACCCGAAGAGGTTTGTAGGTCTACATATACCTACCACATTCTCGATCGGGATGAATTCCTAAATAGTTAAATATAAACCTTTTATACAATTAACAAGGTTTTACTAATAACAATTATAGGAGAAAGGCTATAAGTACAAATTTATATATGGATATCTACGGATTGTAAAACCTATAAATATCATATAATCATGAAGATAAAATTACATGCTTTAACTACATTGGCGTTTTTAATAGCCCATTGCATGGCCCATGGACAAGATTCTGGGAATTCGTTTTATGAGCGATACTAGGAGATAGAGAAACATATTTATAGTGATACCCTAACGAGAAATGAGGCGAAAAAAATCTTTAAAGAAGTAAAGTTAAAGGCCGAGACTGGTAATGCTGAAGCAAGTTGCATATTGGGAATTCTCTATAAAGATGGTATAAGTACTTCCTTGAATTTCAATAAAGCGAGAAAACAATTTGAGAGCGCCTATGGGCTTGGGAGCGATAAAGCAGCATATAGTTGGGCTATATGCACCTAAAAGGGCTAGGAAATAGTAACAGGGCTTTTTCTTGAAATTCACACTCTTGGTAAGAATCCAGTATATTGATTGGAAGTGATTTAAGATAAATTTGGGTTACACAACTATATCATTGTCAAGAATATTAATCAATAATTGCGTCTAAATTTATGTTAATCATATCAATTAGGGCATCATGAAAGAAGCCTGGCATAGGGGAGGTTTAGCAATTTTAATTGCCAATTGGGTTCAATTGTGTTAAAAAATATTCTTATGTCCGTAAAGACCCCTAATTTGAATAATATTTCTTATATTTAATTGATTTTAAGATAGTTGAATATGGATATATTTTCTTTTGGAGTACACTTTACCGATGAGCAGAGTTGCAGATTACATTTTAAAGAACA
>JAJRRO010000118.1 GCA_024279425.1 Bacteroidota bacterium
CACAAGATCAAAGCCAAATATCTACAGCTTTATTTAAATGAATTCATTTATAAGCTCAACAGAAGGTACTTTGGAGATAAAATCTTCGATAGGCTCGTAATAGCAAGCATCGCAGCTAATGGACATTAAACGGACATACAATAGATTATTCTTTGAATGTGATTTACCTAAGGGTTTTAATTAAATCGACATAATGTTCGATGACTATGAAATAATCAATACTTCAGATCTAACCTTTCAGATCTATATAGGATATCAGTTTGTCCCCAACCACTTGATTTGTTGCCATTTTCACTTTTAAGATAAAGAGTTGCTTCAAAGACTTCCTTATTTGTCTCATAATCTACTTCAACTATTTTTGCTAAAAGGTTAGTTCCATTCTTTATAAAACCAGAGGTGACCAAGACGGTATTGGATTCTTGTAAATAGTCAACATCACTAACTATTGAGGAGAAAAACCCCAATCCTCTTTGTTTACCATATTGCCAAACCTGCGCAACAGTTTTGTCTTTTTCATTTATATTATATTCAACGGCCCTGGAATAATGAATGTTATTTTCATAATTTCTAAACGTACCGTTATCAAATAACAAAAGATTACCATTGGGCATAAGATTTGGTGCATGTTGGCCCCATGGAAAGTCAAATTGATCTGAGCTTTTTCTACCATTTTGAATGGCATTGGTATATGTTTCTCCTTTTGAATCAACAGCGGTCAATAAATATGGTTTGGTATCAAACCCATTTCCATCCCTTCCGGCTTTCCCCCAACTCTTAATGGGTGACATTATCCATTGAAGTTTATCGTCCCATGAAATTTTCATTAAACCGAGGTTTTTCCCTGAAACTATAATAGAATTATCATTCTGGTCAAATGCCAATCCATTCATGTGAAGAAAATCACCTGGTCTAAAAAAATTCAGTTCATTTTTACTAACATCCAAGTGTTTGGCTAAATCCCATTCTTTTATGATTTTAGAATTCTTACGGTCAAATAGCATAATAAAATCACTATCTGAAACAACATTCTTGCCATCTAGATTTATGAATGCTCCTTTCTTGCCAATACAAATAAGTAAATTTCCATTGGGCAATTCCAGTACATCATGATGCATGCCATAATTTGTGCTTATATTAGTTTCCCTTAATAGTTTACCCAACATATCAAATTCATAAATAACATGCCTGCTTACCATTAATATAGTCCTGTCTTTAAGCCTTTGAAATGGGCTTACCATCTTACCGGCAAAACTTAAATCTAAATACCAACGTACCTTGCCTTGGTCATCAAAAATCATAGGACCAGAATTAAATCTGCCATTATTTGAAAAATGTATATCACAAGCATGCATTCCTGGGGCCATTTCATTTCGACTTAACTTATCAATAGCTATCCTAGGAAAATAAGTCGGTGTATTCCCTGTTTTAATTTTAATAGTGTCTATTATTTGCCCACCATCATATTTTAATGTAACAACAACATTATTGACTTCGTTGGGGTATAATCCTACCACCGGGATTTCTAAATTAGTAGAATTAGCTTCAAAAGATTGCTTGATAGGAGATTCACCAAGTACTTCGATGGTGGCGGTACAAGGTTTTTCAATTTCAATTGACAGTTTAGCTGTCAACGGAGATATTTTATACGGATTTAACGTCGTTTCAATGGTATAATCTAAAGTTGAACCACAGCCACTTGACATAAGTAGGACAAAAACCATGGAACATATAATCGGAGATAGAATTTTAGAAAACATTTTTTGTTTAAAAATAGATAATTTTCATCCAATAGGGCCAGATTTAGTTTTATTTGGACCTTCTCAAATAAGAGCGATATTAATCATTTAGGCATACTGGATTGTGCTATATCAGTTATAGCCTTCGCCTTATTTTATACTTCTTTATGGATAATGGTGGTATTATACATTAACCTCCAAGTGAAAAAGGAAATAGAACAATGTAAAGCTATTAAAAAAAACACCCTATGGGCTAGAAGAGCCCATAGGGTATTAATTCTGCAACTATGACCTTTAGAATGCCAAATCTACAATAAGGTCAAATTCGTCATAGATTGTTTTATCGCCCAAGTTTTCAAAAAAGTTGCCAGATCTAAATTTTATATCATAGTTGGTTCTGTCTACTTTCAAGCTGGCGGTAGCATTACTGCCATATATTGATAGGTCAAAGGTTATCGCCTTGGTGATTTCCTTAATAGTTAAGTCCCCTGTGACTTCATAGGAATTTTTACCGGATATTGTTACCTTGGTAAAGACAAGTTTTGAAGTTGGATGAGTTTCAACTCCAAAAAAATCATCAGACTTTAAATGACCTTCAAGTTTACCTTTCATGCCACCTTCCATATCAGAGTCGACCAAGGAGGTCATATCAACAATAAACTCTCCTCCAGTAAGTTTGTCGTTGTCAAATACAAGTGAACCCTCTTTTAGATTTATGGTACCTGTATGGGAGCCTGTAACCTTATAGGCTTTCCAAGTTACTGAGCTTTTCTTGGCTTTTACCTCTTTTTTTCCTCCGTCTACAGGAGTGGTTGCAGTGGTTGTAAAACCAAATACGATTGCAAATATAAAACTTAATAGATTCTTTTTCATGATTTAAATTATTGATTGTTACTATTTACGTGTTCAAAATTTATGTAATAAAAGATTTAATTGTCCAAGTTCTTTTTGTGAAAATTGATTCAAAAGTATACGCTCTACATTGTCCATGGCTTGGTCCATTTTCTTTAATGCCACATTTCCTTCCTCAGTGATATTGATTTCAACTTTTCTTCGGTTGGATGAGCATGTAACTCTATTTACAAAACCTTTATGGATCAACTTATCGACCAAACGAGTAGTATTACTCCTTTTGGTTACCATTCTTTCATTTAGTGTTGAGAGATTTGCTGGCTTTCCTTTTTGACCTCTTAAAATGCGTAAAACATTAAACTGTTGTGCCGAGACATCAAAGGGCTTCAATGCCTGAGCAATCCTTTCGTTAATTGTGTTGTTGACCAACATTAAATGAATAATTGTCCTTTGCTCAAGTGGTAACTTAGTGCTAGTTCTAATATGTTCTTCTACATCCATGTCTCTACAATAATTGTATATACAAATGTATAACTGCATTTCAAATAAAAAACACCTAGGCTATAAAATTTTGTTAAAACTTGAACACACCTTACAGTTTAGGGGCTTATTTAAATAGGTAGGTGAAAAATGTTCAAAGTAAATTTTTATAAATAGCTTAAATTTGATAAATTAAAATAATTAAAATGGCAGATTTATCGCAAGAGGAATGGGAAGATCAGTTAAATGCTGATGACAATGCTTTTATATTGGACGTTCGTACACCGGAAGAAGTTGAAGAAGGATATATTCCCAATGCCTCGAATATCGACATATATTTGGGGCAGGATTTTTTGACTGAGCTTGAAAAGTTGGACAAGTCTAAGAATTACTATGTGTATTGCCGATCAGGGAATAGAAGTAGGCAGGCATGTGCTATTATGAATAACGTCGGTTTTGACAATGCGTATAATCTTGAAGGCGGAATTTTGGAGTGGGAAGGGGAAATAACAGAATAGTGTAAATAAATTATTGAATTAAAATCCTGCATTTATGTAGGATTTTTTAATTTAGGTGAATGCGAGAAGACCTACTCCATTTTATCTGGAAATATAAGAAACTACAATTGAAGGAAATGGTCACCTCCAACAATGGGACACTGGTTATTATCAATGTTGGGAGGCATAACCGTGAAGCGGGTCCTGATTTTTTCAACGCTAAAATCAAGATTGGTGATCAACTATGGGCAGGTAATGTTGAAATCCACATCAATTCTTCTGATTGGTATGTGCACCATCATGAGCAGGATAGTAATTACGACAATGTTATTTTACATGTAGTTTGGAAAGATGACATGGTGATTTATCGAAAAGACAAAACGACGATTCCCACTCTGGAGTTAAAAAATTACATACCTAAAAATATACTGAAGAACTACCAAAAGCTGTTCGAAAGTCGGGGTACGAAATTCATTAATTGTGAAAAGGAAATAGCAAGAGCTAACGGTCTAGTGTTTAATAATTGGCTTGAGCGTTTATATATTGAGCGTCTTGAGCAGAAAACTGTTTTGATTGATGAACTTTTGATTTCTTCGAAAAATGATTGGGAAAAAGTGTTGTTCACAATGCTTTTGAAAAATTTTGGGTTAAAAATAAATGGAGACTCATTTTTAAGTTTGGCCAATGCCCTTGATTTTTCGATAGTTAGAAAACTACAAAAACACTCACTTCAATTAGAAAGTATATTGTTTGGTTTGACCGGCCTGTTGGAAGATGATTCAATTTTTGATGCCTATTATTTGGCGCTTGGAAAAGAATATAAACACCAAAAAAATAAGTTTGGTTTGACCGATGAAGGTGTTCTGAAGCCAGAATTCTTCAAATTGCGCCCCTCAAATTTTCCTACCATACGTTTAGCGCAGTTTGCCAAGGTATATGCCTTGCACCATAATTTGTTCAGCGCATTGATTGATGCACCAAACCTGACTGAGGTCTATAATCTATTTGGTGTTACGGCAGATAACTATTGGGACAACCACTTTACCTTTGGGAAACAATCAAGAAAAAGCATCGAAAGGCTTACAAAACCTTTTATTGATCTTTTAGTCATTAACACTATTCTTCCCATAAAATTTAGCCATGCCAAACATTTGGGAAAAGCGGTCGATTCGGAAATATTCCATATAATCAATCATATCAAAAAGGAAGAAAATGGTATAGTCAAAAATTTTGGTTTGGCAGGTGTGGGTATAACCTCTGCAAAGGAGAGTCAGGCTATTTTGCAGCTTTATAGAGAGTACTGTACCAAAAACAAATGTCTGCAATGTTCGGTTGGTAGTAGTTTATTGAGCGGAAATAATTAATTTTAGGCTATGAATGTTTTTTATCAGCTGTTGTACTATTTCCAAAAGAGGGGATTTGAAGTGTGTAGGCGAATTGCCGAGCGAATGGGTATTAGGGCGAGGGTCGTTAGAACATCTTTCATATATCTGACTTTCGTAACTTTGGGATTTGGTTTTGCCTTGTATTTGTTTTTGGCTTTTTGGCTAAAAATAAAGGATTTGGTGTATACCAAACGAACTTCGGTTTTTGACCTCTAAGCATGATTAAACTTTTTCGTTCCAAAATATACATTGCCATCATTTTGATGGTATTTGTTTTGGCGGCTGGGATATTTGGCTATAGGGTTTTTTCAGATTTATCTTGGTTGGATGCGTTTTATATGACCGTTATTACGGTCACCACGGTAGGTTTTTCGGAAGTAAGCCCCTTAAGTGTAGAGGCAAAGATTTTCACCGCATTTTTAATAATTGCAAGCATATTTATATTTGGATTTGCCATTTCGGTGATAACAGAGTATATATTAGGTAGAAATTCCCTGGATGTATTAAAAAAGAAAAAAGTGAAAAATAAAATCAGCAATCTCTCCAATCATGTGATTATTTGTGGATTCGGCCGTAATGGCAACCAAGCGGCTGCAAGGTTAAAGGCATATAAAAAACCGTTTGTGGTCATTGAAAGGGATAAGGAAATCATTGAAAAAAATGAAGATTCAGTGTTATTTATTGAGGGTGATGCCAATGATGATGTGGCCTTAATGGAAGCCGGAATTGACCGGGCACAATATTTAATAACAACCTTACCCGATGATGCTTCCAATTTATTTGTGGTTTTATCGGCGAGACAACTGAATAAGAATTTGAACATAATTAGCAGGGCTTCTCTAATAACATCCCAGAAAAAACTTAGACTGGCAGGGGCAGATCAAGTTATTATGCCCGATAAAATTGGAGGTGATCATATGGCATCTTTGGTTGTTATGCCGGATCTTATCTCTTTTATGGATGAATTATCCGTTGAAGGTGAGCATTCCACAAATTTAGAAGAGGTTGCTATTGAAGACTTTACGGAACATGGGGAGTGTAACTCACTACGAGACCTTGATTTAAGAAGAAAAACCGGATGTACCATAATAGGATATATTGCTCCCGATGGTAAATATATCATCAATCCCGAAGCCGATATGCAACTACAACCAAAAAGTAAGGTGATAGTATTGGGAAGACCTGAACAGATCCACAAATTAAATGAAATGTTCCATATATAATGACTTATCTTTTTGGTCATTATTTGACTAGGTAGATTATTTTTAGGATATTGCTGCCTTTGCCGGTCAAACCAAAAACCAAAAACCAATATTATGAAGTATAGACTTCTATCTTTATTTACCATTTTGCCATTAATAGCCAGTGCACAGGAAAAAGGACTTGATGAAAAGATCAATGATGCATTTATGCCCTTCGCAGTTTGGTGGGAAGGTTTTGTTTTAACTTCAATTCCCATTGGGGGTTATAATTTGCCTATTGTCCTAATTTTATTGATTGTTGGCGCTACATTTTTTACGATATACTTTAAATTTCCTAATGTTTCCAAGTTTCCATTGGCCATAAATACCGTTCGTGGAAAGTATGATGAATTAGATCACCATAGTGTTGAAAAAGCAGATTTAAATATAGTTGATGGCGATTTGGTCGATACTATTTCTGATGAGAGCAAAGAAGGTGAAGTTAGTCATTTTCAGGCTTTGGCAACAGCGGTTTCTGGAACTGTGGGTTTAGGAAATATAGCCGGAGTAGCAGTTGCAATTGCATTGGGCGGGCCTGGTGCCACATTCTGGATGATTGTTTGTGGCTTTATTGGAATGTCAACCAAATTTGTTGAATGCACTTTAGGCGTAAAATATAGGGATGTTGGTGATGACGGAACAGTGTATGGAGGCCCAATGTATTATTTATCTAAAGGGCTAAAAGAAAAAGGATATACAAGATTAGGAAAAGTTTTGGCGGTCATCTTTGCAGTACTATGTGTTGGTGCTTCATTCGGTGGCGGCAATGCTTTTCAATCTAACCAGGCTGCAGTACAACTTTCAACAATGCTTGATTTAGAAGGAGGTGCGACTGGTGTTATTATCGGAATTATATTGGCCATTTTAGTTGGTATAGTAATAATAGGAGGAATAAAAAAAATAGCAAGCGTTACCGAAAAAATAGTCCCATTTATGGCTGGGGTTTATGTCTTGGCATCATTAGTGATAATTTTTGCCAATATTGAATATATAGGTGAAGCGGTTTCAATGATATTTGCAGGAGCATTTACCCCTGAAGCTGGACTAGGTGGAGTTGTAGGGGTAATAATCGTTGGTTTTCAAAGAGCTGCATTCTCGAATGAAGCAGGTGCCGGGTCAGCTGCTATTGCGCATTCTGCGGTAAAGACTAAATATCCCGCAAGTGAAGGTGTGGTTGCCCTTTTAGAACCTTTTATTGATACAGTGGTCATATGTACCATGACCGCTTTGGTGATTATTTTCTTTAATATGGATGCTGGTGCATTTGACTATGGAAACTCTGTTAACAGTACAGTTTTAATAAATGAAACAGGTAACTATGTGGGAGGGGTTGATTTAACCTCTATGGCTTATGATTCAGTTATCCCAGGATTTAGATATATACTTACGATTGCGATTATTTTATTTGCTTTTTCAACGATGATTTCATGGTCGTATTATGGACTACAGTCGTGGAAATATCTTTTTGGAAGAGGAAAAAGCGCTGATGTTGTATACAAAGTTTTGTTTTTACTTTTTGTGGTAATTGGTGCTGCTGCAACGTTGGATGCAGTTATAAAATTTTCCGATGCCATGATTTTGGCATTGGTATTCCCAAATATGGTAGGACTACTTTTGTTATTCCCACGTGTACGTGAGGAACTTGACAAATATTTGAATGACATTAAGAAGTTCGTTAAAGGCTAGTAGGGCTTCAAATGAATAAATTTAAATCTCACTTTAAGTTTAGTAAACAGGAACAACGTGGGGTTTTCTTTTTACTTCTCATAATTGTTTCCGTTCAGGTGGTGTTCTTGATTGTAAAGAATTCTAAAAGTCAGTCTATAGAAGATAGTGTGGCAATTGATGCCGAGTTGCAAAATCAAATCGATTCATTAAAACAAGAGGCCTTAAAAAAAGATTCAGTTAAAAGTTACCCATTTAATCCAAATTTCATTACCGATTATAAGGGTTATGTTCTGGGGATGTCATTGGATGAAATTGATAGGTTACATACCTTTAGGGCACAAAACAAATTTGTAAATACTACCAAAGAATTCCAAAGAATCACTCAAGTTTCAGATTCGCTTCTACAATTTATTTCGCCTAGCTTTAAGTTCCCGGAATGGACACAAAGCGCGAATAGACCAATTGCAAAAGAAAACGACATCAAAGGAAGGTCGGCGATCCAAGTAGCACAAGTAAAAAGTAAAATCAAGGATTTAAACCTAGTAACTGCAGAAGAATTGAAATCGGTGAACGGCATTGGTGATAAGCTATCTCAAAGGATAATAAAGTTTAGGGACGGGCTCGGGGGATTTTTGGTCGATGAGCAATTGAATGATGTGTATGGCCTACGACCTGAAGTAGTCCAAAAGACCTTAAAGAAGTTCAAAGTCCTAAAAAAACCAAATCTAAATAAGATCAACATTAACAAAGCAACAGTCCAGGAAATTGCCAGGCTCATTTATATTAAATACAGTGTTGCAGATCAGATAGTTCGGTATAGGGAAATAAACGGGGTAATTTCAACGTTTGAAGAATTAACGAAAATTGAAGATTTCCCTATAGACAAGATCAATAGAATTAAATTATATTTGACCCTGTAAAAATTGCTAGATGATCACGGAAACAAAATTAACTTTAGGTTTTGATTACTCAGAGACCCAGGAACATGTTGCGACCGCAGCCAAGAAATTTGCGGAGCAGTATATAAGACCGCATGTAATGGAGTGGGATGAATCCCAGACCTTTCCAGTTGAGCTTTTTAAGAAAGCTGGGGAAATGGGTTTTATGGGGGTGTTAGTTCCAGAGGAATATGGCGGTTCGGGACTTGGCTATCATGAATACGTAGCTATAATTGAAGAGATTTCCAAAGTTGACCCGGCCATTGGCCTTTCTGTTGCCGCGCACAACTCGCTTTGTACAAACCATATTCTAGTATTTGGTAATGAAGATCAAAAGCAAAGATGGGTTACTAAATTGGCAACAGGCGAATGGATCGGTGCATGGGGGCTTACTGAGCACAATACAGGTTCCGATGCTGGAGGAATGAATACTACAGCAGTCAAAGACGGTGAAGATTGGGTGTTGAATGGGGCCAAGAACTTCATAACTCATGGTATAAGCGGGGACATAGCAGTAGTGATTGTCAGAACAGGTAAGAAAGGTAATAGTCGTGGGATGACGGCTTTTGCGATAGAAAAAGGCACACCTGGTTTTACAAGTGGTAAGAAAGAAAATAAACTGGGGATGCGGGCCAGTGAAACGGCAGAGTTGATTTTTAATAATTGTAGAATTTCCGATGCCAATCGGCTTGGGGATATAGGCGATGGTTTCATACAATCCATGAAGGTACTTGATGGCGGAAGAATCTCCATCGGCGCCCTGTCATTGGGTGTGTCAAAAGGAGCGTATGAAGCGGCATTGAAATACTCAAAGGAAAGAGTACAATTCGGAAAACCCATAAGTCAATTTCAAGGTATATCTTTTAAATTGGCAGATATGGCCACCGAGATTGAGGCCTCGGAATTATTATTGCATAAGGCTGCTTTTTTAAAAAATGAAGGTCGGGAAATGACTAAATTAGGGGCCATGAGTAAGATGTTTGCCTCGGAAGTCTGTGTGAAAGTGGCGAACGAAGCTGTTCAAATACATGGTGGTTATGGATACACCAAGGATTTTCCGGTAGAGAAGTTTTATAGAGATTCTAAACTTTGCACCATTGGAGAAGGTACGACAGAAATACAAAAAGTGGTCATTGCAAAAAATATTTTAAAATAGTTGCGGACTATTCCATTAATTCATTTTATATTTGCACCCCTAATAACTAAAGAAAGGAGGTTGTAGCCCATGTTAATAATACCGATTAAAGAAGGAGAAAACATAGATAGAGCTTTAAAGCGTTTTAAGCGAAAGTTCGATAAGACTGGTACAATGCGTCAATTGCGTAAACGTCAGCAATTCACAAAACCTTCAGTGACAAGAAGAGCACAAGTGCAAAAAGCACAATATATTCAAGGTTTAAGAGATAAAGAGGAAATCTAGAAACCCAGAAACCACTGATAAACAATACAGACCTGTCAGGTTTTTAAAACCTGACAGGTTTTTTTGTTTATTCCTATGACAACTTTAGTAACTTTGTTATATGTCGGTGCAATCTTTTATCTCTTATTTGCTCTTGGAAAAAAACTACTCCAAGCATACGGCAAAGGCGTACGAAAATGACCTTCAAACCTTTGCTCTTTTTTGTGAAAAGGAATGTGATATAGAGGGTATTGATGAAGTCGAGTACACGATTATCCGAAGTTGGATTGTAGCATTGGTAAATTCCAATATTTCAAATAGATCTGTAAATCGAAAAGTCTCCTCCTTAAAGGCGTATTATAGATTTCTACAACGAATAGGTAGTATAGTGAATAACCCCTTGACCAAGCACAAATCACTTAAGACATCAAAGAAAATAGAGGTTCCATTTTCTGAGGTTGAAATGCAAAGGATCTTGTCCCAGATTCCATTCGAAAATGATTTTGAAGGTAGGCGTGATAAATTGATCATTGAATTATTGTATGCAACAGGTATTCGAAGGTCAGAATTGATAAATCTCAAGGTCAAGGATGTCGACTTTTCAAGTAAGTCATTGAAGGTATTGGGCAAAAGGAATAAAGAACGAATAGCTCCTCTTCTGGCTTCAACATTGGACCTTTTTCGATTGTATTTTTTAAGCAGAAATGACCTTTTGGAAATATTCGACAACGAGTTTGTTTTCTTGGTCAAGTCGGGCAATAAAATATATGAAACCCTTGTTTATAGAATAATAAATGGGTATTTTAGTAAGGTGTCCTCAAAGGTTAAAAGGAGTCCGCATATATTGCGACATACCTTTGCAACACATTTGCTCAATAAAGGTGCGGATTTGAATTCTGTCAAAGAATTGTTGGGCCATTCAAGTTTGGCTTCAACCCAGGTTTATACACATAATAGTATTGCCGAACTTAAAAAAGTGCATGCGTCGACCCATCCTAGGGGCAAAGAAATGTGAGGTCAAATTACATCGTTTAATATTTTAAAATTTAATCTATGAAAGTAAACGCTCAATCAGTTAATTTCAATGCAGACGAAAAATTAATAGATTTTGTCCAAAACAGGTTGGATAAATTGGAAACTTTTTATGACAGGGTCATAAGCTCAGATGTGTATTTAAAAGTAGAAAATACGAGTTCAAAAGAAAATAAGATTGTAGAGATAAAGCTAAATATTCCCAAAGATAAGTTCGTAGTAAAAAAACAATGTAAATCGTTTGAAGAGGCTATAGATTCAGCGTGTAGTTCATTGGAAAGAAAGCTTATAAAAATCAAAGAAAAGCAACGTGTTAAGGCATGATGAAAATTTTGATAAAATTGTTTTGTTTAAACAAATAAATATATACATTTGCAGTCCGTTAGAAATAGCGGACTTTTTTATGCGTAAAAGAGTGGTGAAAGGCCGATGTAGCTCAGCTGGCTAGAGCAGCTGATTTGTAATCAGCAGGTCGTGGGTTCGAGTCCCTCCATCGGCTCGAAAGTTCTTTAAAATAAGGTATCGGGGAGATACTCAAGCGGCCAACGAGGGCAGACTGTAAATCTGCTGACTACGTCTTCGCAGGTTCGAATCCTGCTCTCCCCACTGTATCTTAAGGAACATAAAGAAGAAGGGCATTTTGGTGAAATTCTGATTATTTGAAGTCCGTTTGGTACGGGTAAGATTCTAAATGTTGGATTTTTGGTCTAAAAGTTTTGAAATTTTGAAATAAAAATGCGGGAGTAGCTCAGTTGGTAGAGCGTCAGCCTTCCAAGCTGAATGTCGCCGGTTCGAACCCGGTCTCCCGCTCTGATTGTTGAAAGAAGAATATTCTTTTAATATGTTCTTTGGGTATTGAAAAAAAGGACAAATGTAAAATTTGTCCAGAGCAAAGTCAAGGATAGCTTGGTCTTGCGCTCAAAGACCTTGGGTTAACGTTTGTTGTATTTTCGATGTGGGCTTAGTTTTGACCAAAAACCCAACACATCAACATGGAACCCAGCAAGCCGACGTAGCTCAGGGGTAGAGCGTTTCCTTGGTAAGGAAGAGGTCACGAGTTCAAATCTCGTCGTTGGCTCAATTAAGGCATATAATTGTACACTAATATAAACTAAGATTAAAATTCATTAAAAATGGCAAAGGAAATTTTTGATCGTTCCAAACCGCATTTAAATATTGGTACCATTGGACACGTAGATCACGGTAAAACTACATTGACTGCTGCTATAACTACTGTTTTGGCTAATGCAGGACTTTCTGAAAAAAGAAGTTTCGATTCTATCGATAACGCTCCTGAAGAAAGAGAAAGGGGTATTACAATTAATACATCACACGTAGAATATTCTACGGCCAATCGTCACTACGCACACGTAGATTGTCCGGGTCACGCGGATTATGTTAAGAACATGGTAACTGGTGCTGCTCAGATGGATGGTGCTATTTTGGTTGTTGCCGCAACAGATGGTCCTATGCCTCAAACTCGTGAACATATACTTTTAGGTCGCCAGGTAGGTATTCCTAGAATGGTTGTTTTCATGAACAAAGTTGATATGGTTGATGATGAGGAACTCATTGAGCTTGTTGAGATGGAAGTACGGGAATTGCTTTCTTTCTATGAGTACGATGGTGATAATGGACCGGTAATAGCTGGTTCTGCTTTAGGTGCACTTAACGGTGAGCAAAAGTGGGTTGATACAGTAATGGAATTGATGACTGCCGTTGATGATTGGATTGAATTGCCAAAAAGAGATGTTGAGAAAGATTTCTTAATGCCAGTTGAGGATGTATTCACGATTACTGGTCGTGGTACTGTTGCTACAGGACGTATAGAGACTGGTATTGCAAATACAGGTGATGCTGTTGATATCATTGGTATGGGAGCGGAGAAATTGGCTTCTACTGTTACTGGTGTTGAAATGTTTCGTAAAATTTTGGACAGAGGTGAAGCGGGTGATAATGTAGGTATCTTGTTGAGAGGTATTGAAAAATCCCAAATTAGTAGAGGTATGGTTATTTGTAAGCCAGGTTCTGTTAAGCCACATGCTAAATTCGAGGCTGAAGTTTATATCCTTAAAAAAGAAGAAGGTGGTCGTCACACACCATTCCATAACAACTACCGTCCTCAATTCTACGTAAGGACTACTGATGTTACTGGTAATATCAGTCTTCCTAGTGGAGTTGAAATGGTAATGCCAGGGGATAACCTTACTATTACAGTGGATTTGATTCAGCCTATTGCATTGAGCGAAGGTTTGCGTTTTGCGATTCGTGAAGGTGGTAGAACGGTTGGTGCTGGTCAGGTAACCAAGATTATAGATTAAATCATAGTATAATATTTTGCATTTGAGGTGTCCCGCCAAAGCGAGATACCTTTCAATGTAAATATAAACGGGTGTAGCTCAGTTGGTAGAGCACTGGTCTCCAAAACCAGGTGTCGGGAGTTCGAGTCTCTCCTCCCGTGCCAAAAAGGACATTTGAATTTTCATTTAGAAATGTTCTTTCTGTTTAATTTAAAGCATCAAAGTAATGTTGACTTATATAAAGGAATCAATTGAAGAATTAAGGAACAATGTTACCTTGCCACCAAAGGCGGAATCATCCAACCTTATGGTAATAGTAGCTGTGTTTTCAATTTTGTTCGCTCTTGCTACGTGGGGAGTCGATTCGGTCTTCAGTAAACTGGTTAAGCTTTATTTCAGCAACGTATTAAATTAAATCGAACCCTATGTCAGAAGTATTGGAAAAGAAATGGTATGTGGTAAGAGCAGTAAGTGGTCAAGAAAACAAAATCAAGGGATATATTGAGAGTGAAGTTACCCGACTTGGTTTTTCTGACTATTTGGAAGATGTATTGGTGCCTACTGAAAAGGTGATCCAAATTAGAAATGGAAAGAAGATAAACAAAGAAAGGGTTTATTTTCCCGGATATATAATGATCAAGGCGAATTTGGGCGGAGAGATGATTCATATAGTTCGTTCAATAACCAATGTGATCGGGTTTTTGGGTGAAACAAAAGGTGGTGATCCAGTTCCTTTAAGGAAATCAGAGGTTAACCGCATGTTAGGTAAGGTAGATGAGTTGGCATTGAGCGCTGATAGCGTGGCCATACCATTTGTTCATGGGGAAACTGTTAAGGTTATTGATGGTCCTTTCAATGGATTCAACGGTACTGTTGAAAAGATTAATGAAGAGAAGCGTAAGCTAGAAGTAATGGTCAAGATTTTCGGAAGAAAAACACCATTGGAGTTGAGTTATATGCAAGTAGAAAAGATATAAACTAATTGTTACATATTTAAAAGTTGTGTTGCTTCCAAAAAACACAAACTTTCAATTTAATTTTAAACAATGGCAAAAGAAGTAGGTAAAGTAGTTAAACTACAAGTTAGGGGAGGTGCAGCGAATCCGTCGCCACCGGTTGGACCCGCCTTAGGTGCTGCCGGTGTTAACATTATGGAGTTCTGCAAGCAGTTCAATGCTCGTACGCAGGACAAACCAGGTAAGGTATTACCAGTTGTTATCACTGTATATAAGGATAAGTCTTTTGACTTTATCGTTAAAACACCACCAGCGGCAGTTCAACTTTTGGAAGCGGCTAAGATTAAAAAAGGATCTGGCGAACCTAACAGAGTCAAATCAGGTAATGTTTCCTGGGATCAGGTTAAAACAATAGCTGAAGACAAAATGGTAGACCTTAATGCGTTTACTGTAGAATCTGCAATGAGCATGATCGCGGGAACGGCAAGGTCAATGGGTCTTAAGGTATCAGGAAAAAGACCTTTTTAAAATCTTAAAAGCAATTAAATGGCAAAGTTAACAAAGAAGCAAAAAGAGGCTCATGCTAAAATAGATAGAGAAAAACTTTATTCTGTTGAAGAGGGCTCGGCTTTAGTAAAAGAGATAACCAACGCAAAATTTGATGCATCGGTAGATATTGCTGTGCGTTTGGGTGTAGACCCAAGAAAGGCAAATCAAATGGTTCGTGGTGTTGTAACACTTCCTCACGGTACTGGTAAAGATGTAAAGGTTTTGGCTTTGGTAACACCAGATAAAGAAGCAGAGGCGCAAGAGGCCGGTGCCGATTTTGTTGGTTTAAACGAGTATTTGGAGAAAATCAAAGGAGGTTGGACAGATGTTGATGTAATCATCACAATGCCTAGCGTTATGGGTAAGTTAGGACCCCTAGGTCGTGTATTGGGGCCAAGAGGATTGATGCCCAACCCAAAAACAGGAACAGTTACTATGGATGTTGCAAAAGCAGTATCTGAAGTGAAAGCTGGTAAAATAGATTTCAAAGTAGATAAGACTGGTATTGTGCACGCAGCGATTGGAAAGGCTTCTTTCTCTGCCGACAAAATTGCAGATAATGCCAAAGAATTATTGGAAACTTTGAATAAGATGAAACCTTCTGCTTCAAAAGGTGTTTATATGAAATCAATATTCATGTCAAGCACAATGAGCCCAAGTATTCAAATTGACCCAAAAACAGTTTAAGTAACTGGTAGTTCAAAATTTTAAGTATGACAAGAGAAGAAAAATTAATCGTTATAGAAGATTTAACTGTGCAGTTGGCTGAAAATTCAACTATTTATTTAGCTGATATTTCGGGATTGGATGCTACCACGACTTCAAATTTAAGAAGAGCGTGCTTTAAGGCCAATATTAAACTTGCGGTAGTTAAAAACACCTTGCTTGCCAAAGCTATGGAAGCCTCTGATAAAGAATTTGGAGAACTTCCTGGGGTCTTGAAAGGAAATACATCCTTGATGTTTTCTGAGGCAGGGAATGGACCGGCAAAACTTATCAAGAAATTTAGAAAAAAATCTGATAGGCCTTTGCTAAAAGGAGCTTTCATTGCGGAAGCTATTTATGTTGGTGATGATCAATTAGATACTTTGGTAAGTATTAAATCCAAGGAGGAAATGATTGGCGAGATAATAGGATTGTTACAATCTCCTGCCAAGAATGTTATTTCTGGACTTAAATCCGGGGGTGGTAAACTTGCAGGTATCTTAAAGACATTATCAGAAAAGTAAAACGTACGCACTAAAACAATTATATTTTAAAAATTATTAAACGATAGTAAAATGGCAGATTTAAAAGATTTCGCAGAACAATTGGTTAACTTGACCGTAAAAGAGGTGAATGAGTTGGCTGATATATTAAAAGATGAATATGGTATAGAGCCTGCAGCTGCTGCAGTTGCTGTTGCCGCAGGAGGTGGAGCAGCTGAAGATGGCGAAGCTGCTGAGGAAAAATCAGAATTCGATGTAGTTTTGACCGCTGCAGGGCAATCTAAATTAGCAGTTGTTAAATTGGTTAAGGAATTAACTGGTTTAGGGTTGAAAGACGCAAAAGACATCGTTGATAGCGCACCAAAAGCCGTTAAGGAAGGTGTTTCTAAAGACGAAGCTGAAGGTATTAAAAAATCATTAGAAGAAGCAGGAGCCGAAGTTGAGCTTAAATAATCGCAGCTACCATAACACTTTGGGTTTAGGTCTTACCACTAATTGTGGCTAGACCTAAGCCTTTTTATGCATTAAGTATATAAAGATATATACGACCCAATAGTATTCACGATCAAAATTTTGTCCATAGATGTTTACAAATCAGACTGAGAGAATAAATTTTGCATCCGCTAAGAACACGCCGGAATACCCGGATTTCTTGGACATTCAGATTAAGTCATTTCAAGATTTCTTTCAACTTGAAACTAAATCTGATCAAAGGGGCACTGAAGGATTGTATAACACCTTCATGGAGAACTTTCCAATTACAGACACCAGAAACCAGTTTGTTTTGGAATTTCTCGATTATTTCATAGATCCACCAAGATATTCCATCCAAGAATGTATAGAGCGTGGTCTTACGTATAGCGTTCCATTAAAAGCAAGGCTAAAATTATATTGTACCGATCCGGAGCATGAAGACTTTGAGACTATCGTTCAGGATGTGTATTTGGGTACAATTCCTTATATGACGCCTAGCGGTACTTTTGTTATCAATGGTGCCGAGCGTGTGGTTGTATCTCAGTTGCACCGTTCACCGGGTGTTTTCTTTGGGCAATCTTTTCATGCCAACGGAACAAAATTATATTCTGCTAGGGTTATTCCGTTTAAAGGATCTTGGATAGAATTTGCTACCGATATCAATGGCGTTATGTACGCTTATATTGATAGAAAGAAAAAATTACCGGTTACAACCTTATTTAGGGCTATCGGTTTTGAAAGTGATAAGGATATTCTTGAAATCTTTGATCTTTCTGAAGAGATTAGGGTGTCAAATGCCGGTTTAAAAAAGGTCTTGGGCCGTAAATTGGCAGCTAGGGTATTGAATACCTGGCATGAGGATTTTGTTGATGAGGATACCGGTGAAGTAGTTTCTATTGAAAGAAACGAGATTATCTTAGACCGTGATACGGTTCTTGAAAAAGGCCATATAGAAGAGATTCTTGGTGCTGATGTAAAGACGATTCTTTTGCACAAAGAGAATAATGCACAATCAGATTATGCAATTATACATAACACCTTACAAAAAGATCCTACAAATTCTGAAAAAGAGGCAGTAGAACACATATATCGTCAATTACGTAATGCAGAACCGCCAGATGAGGAAACGGCACGCGGTATAATTGACAAATTATTCTTCTCCGATCAACGCTATAATTTAGGTGAAGTTGGTCGTTATAGAATGAATAAAAAATTAGGTTTGGATATTGGAATGGACAAGCAGGTCTTGACCAAAGAAGATATCATAACAATCATCAAGTATCTGATAGAGCTTATCAATTCAAAAGCGGAGATAGATGATATTGATCACCTTTCTAACCGTCGAGTAAGAACAGTTGGAGAGCAGTTATCGCAGCAATTTGGTGTTGGGTTGGCACGTATGGCCAGAACTATTCGGGAGCGCATGAATGTGCGTGATAATGAAGTGTTTACCCCGATTGACTTGATCAATGCGAAAACCTTGTCTTCAGTTATCAACTCATTTTTTGGAACAAATCAGTTATCCCAGTTTATGGATCAAACGAACCCATTGGCTGAGATTACCCACAAACGAAGATTATCTGCACTGGGACCTGGAGGTCTTTCTAGGGAAAGGGCAGGTTTTGAGGTTAGAGATGTTCACTATACGCACTATGGTAGATTATGTCCTATTGAAACGCCTGAAGGTCCAAATATTGGTTTGATATCATCACTTGCCGTATTTGCCAAAGTGAATCCAATGGGCTTCTTGGAAACTCCGTATCGTAAAGTTAATGACAGCAAGGTTGATATTTCGGAGTATATGTATTTGAGTGCTGAGGAGGAAGAAGGGATGAAAATTGCCCAGGCCAATATTCCACTTAAGGAAAACGGTGAAATTGATAGCGAAAAGGTAATTGCCAGAGAGGAAGGCGATTTCCCGGTTGTGGATCCAAAAGAGGTTAATTACACCGATGTTGCTCCGAATCAAATTGCATCTATTTCGGCTTCATTGATTCCTTTCTTGGAACATGATGATGCGAACCGTGCTTTAATGGGATCAAACATGATGCGTCAAGCCGTTCCGTTATTGAAACCACAATCGCCAATAGTAGGTACGGGTCTAGAAAGACAAGTAGCTTCCGATTCAAGGGTTTTGATCAATGCTGAAGGTGATGGGGTAATAGAATATGTAGATTCACAAAAAATCACGATCAAATATGATAGAACAGAGGCCGAAAGGCTTATTAGTTTCGATCAAGATGAGAAAACCTATAACTTGGTTAAGTTTAGAAAAACGAACCAAGGGACAAGTATCAATCTTAAACCTATTGTTAAAAAAGGCGATAAAGTCAAAAAGGGGCAGGTTCTTTGTGAAGGTTACGCAACAGAAAAAGGTGAATTGGCCTTGGGTAGAAACCTTACCGTTGCATTTATGCCTTGGAAAGGGTATAACTTTGAAGATGCGATAGTAATTTCGGAGAAGGTAGTACGTGAGGATATCTTTACATCTATTCATGTTGATGAATATGCATTGGAGGTAAGGGATACCAAATTGGGTGCCGAGGAATTGACACACGATATTCCCAACGTCTCAGAAGAGGCCACAAAAGACTTGGATGAAAACGGAATGATCCGTATTGGTGCAGAAGTTAAACCCGGAGATATATTGATTGGAAAGATTACCCCAAAAGGTGAATCTGATCCAACTCCAGAAGAGAAACTACTTCGTGCGATTTTTGGGGATAAGGCTGGAGATGTAAAAGATGCATCATTAAAGGCATCACCTTCTTTGAGAGGAGTGGTGATAGAGAAAAAATTATTCTCTAGATCAGTTAAGGACAAGCGTAAGCGTTCTGAGGATAAAGAAGCAATTTCTAATCTTGAGTTGGAGTATGAAGTTAAATTCCAACAGCTTAAGGAGGTATTGATTGAAAAATTGTTTGCCTTAATAACTGGTAAAACATCGCAGGGTGTATTGAATGATTTGAGCGAGGAGGTTCTGCCAAAAGGGAAGAAATACACCATGAAAATGTTGAATTCTGTGGATGATTTCGCCCACTTGATTGGTGGAATTTGGACGACGGATAAAAACACGAACATTGCGGTTGCCGATTTATTGCATAACTATAAGATCAAACTTAATGATCTTCAAGGTAACTTGAGAAGAGATAAGTTTACGATTTCTGTAGGAGATGAGTTGCCAGCTGGTATAATGAAATTGGCTAAGGTTTATATTGCCAAAAAGCGTAAGCTTAAAGTTGGTGATAAAATGGCCGGTCGTCATGGTAACAAGGGTATTGTATCTCGAATCGTACGCCAAGAGGACATGCCTTTTCTAGAGGATGGTACTCCGGTTGATATTGTTTTGAACCCATTGGGTGTGCCCTCACGTATGAACATTGGTCAAATTTATGAAACTGTTCTTGGTTGGGCAGGTCTAAAGTTGGGTAAAAAATATGCGACACCAATTTTTGATGGGGCCACTTTAGATGAAATTAATGGCTATACGGACGAAGCAGGTATTCCAAGGTTTGGTCACACTTATCTCTATGATGGCGGCACGGGTCAAAGATTTGATCAGGCAGCCACAGTAGGTGTAATCTACATGTTGAAATTAGGCCACATGGTAGATGATAAGATGCATGCTCGTTCCATAGGACCTTACTCTTTAATTACGCAACAACCGCTAGGTGGTAAAGCGCAATTTGGTGGTCAGCGTTTTGGGGAGATGGAAGTTTGGGCATTGGAAGCTTATGGTGCTTCTGCCACTTTACGTGAAATACTGACTGTTAAGTCAGATGATGTAATTGGCCGGGCTAAAACGTATGAGGCGATCGTAAAGGGCGAGACTATGCCAGAACCTGGATTACCAGAATCTTTCAATGTATTGATGCACGAACTTAAAGGCTTAGGGTTGGACATTAGATTGGAGTAATAGTCAAATTCTATTTTTAGAAGATTTTAGAACACAATTAACTTAGTATCACCATTATATTATGGCTAGAATAAATGATAATAACCCAGTAAAAAGGTTTGATAGGATTTCAATCGGATTGGCATCTCCAGAAAAGATTTTGGCAGAGTCACGTGGTGAGGTTTTAAAACCGGAAACCATAAACTATAGGACACACAAACCTGAACGTGATGGTCTTTTTTGTGAGCGGATTTTTGGACCTGTTAAGGATTATGAATGTGCTTGCGGTAAATATAAGAGAATCCGTTATCGTGGTATTGTTTGTGATCGTTGTGGGGTTGAGGTAACTGAGAAGAAAGTACGTAGAGATAGGGTAGGACATATCAACTTGGTTGTACCGGTAGCCCATATTTGGTATTTCCGTTCTTTGCCAAATAAAATTGGATACCTTTTGGGATTACCTTCCAAGAAATTGGATATGATTATTTATTACGAGCGTTATGTGGTAATTCAGCCAGGTATTGCCAAAGGCCCTGAAGGGGAAGAGGTTAATAAGATGGATTTCTTGACTGAAGAGGAATATTTGAACATCTTAGAATCAATTCCACAGGAAAATCAATATTTAGAAGATACAGACCCTAATAAGTTTATTGCTAAAATGGGGGCTGAATGTCTAATAGATCTCTTGGCTCGCATAGACCTTAAGGAATTGTCTTACCAGCTTAGGCATAAGGCCAATACTGAAACTTCAAAACAACGTAAGACAGAAGCTTTAAAACGACTACAGGTAGTTGAGGCATTAAGGGAATCTCAGGAGAACAGGGAAAACAGACCTGAGTGGATGATTATGAAGGTGGTTCCTGTTATTCCACCAGAACTTCGTCCTTTGGTGCCGTTAGATGGCGGTCGATTTGCGACTTCCGATTTGAATGATCTCTATAGAAGGGTTATTATTCGTAACAACCGTCTTAAGAGGTTGGTCGAGATTAAGGCGCCAGAAGTTATTCTTAGAAATGAGAAACGTATGCTTCAGGAAGCAGTTGATTCTTTGTTCGACAATACAAGAAAAGCATCAGCAGTTAAGACAGAATCTAACAGACCATTAAAATCATTGTCAGATTCATTAAAAGGTAAACAAGGACGTTTTCGTCAGAACCTTTTAGGAAAACGAGTTGATTATTCAGCGCGTTCGGTAATCGTTGTTGGTCCAGAAATGAAATTGTTCGAATGTGGTCTTCCTAAGGATATGGCTGCTGAACTTTACAAACCATTTGTAATTCGTAAGTTAATTGAAAGAGGTATTGTAAAAACGGTTAAATCGGCCAAGAAAATAATAGATAAGAAAGAGCCCGTTGTTTGGGATATTCTTGAAAATGTATTGAAAGGGCACCCAGTTTTACTGAACCGTGCTCCTACGTTGCACCGTTTGGGTATCCAAGCGTTTCAACCAAAATTAATTGAAGGTAAGGCGATACGTCTTCACCCTTTGGTCTGTACGGCGTTTAATGCGGATTTTGATGGTGACCAAATGGCAGTTCATTTACCATTGGGTCCTGAAGCCATTTTGGAAGCTCAATTATTAATGCTTGGATCTCATAATATTTTGAACCCAGCAAACGGTTCGCCTATTACCGTACCTTCCCAGGATATGGTGTTGGGACTATATTATATGACCAAGGAAAGAAAATCGACCAAAGAAGTGCCTATCAATGGTGAAGGGTTGACATTTTATTCTGATGAAGAGGTTGAAATCGCTTTCAATGAGGGCATGGTAAACCTGAATGCCGGGATTAAGGTAAGGGCAAAGGATTTTAATGAAGAGGGAGAATTGGTAAACCAAATCATACCTACAACAGTGGGTAGAGTGTTGTTCAACATGGAGGTTCCAGTACAGGCTGGTTACATAAATGAGGTATTGAACAAGAAATCTTTGAGGGATATTATTGGTAAGATTCTTGCTGTAACCGACGTTCCTACCACAGCTGATTTCTTGGATAAGATCAAGACCATGGGGTATGAATTTGCATTCAAGGGAGGATTGTCCTTCAGTCTGGGTGACATTATCATTCCACCTGAAAAACAAGCAATGATAGATGAGGCCAATGTACAGGTTGATGGTATCAAGGCGAACTATAATATGGGTCTTATCACCAATAGCGAACGTTACAACCAAGTTATTGATGTCTGGACTTCAACCAATGCCATGTTGACAGAATTGGCCATGAAGCGTATTCGTGAAGACCAACAAGGGTTCAACTCGGTATACATGATGTTGGATTCTGGTGCAAGGGGTTCAAAGGAACAGATTCGCCAGTTGACAGGTATGCGTGGATTAATGGCCAAGCCTAAACAATCTACAGCTGGTGGAGGTGAAATTATTGAAAACCCGATTCTTTCCAACTTTAAAGAAGGATTGTCGATTTTGGAGTACTTTATATCTACGCACGGTGCACGTAAAGGACTTGCGGATACTGCCTTGAAGACTGCCGATGCAGGTTACTTGACGCGTCGTTTGGTAGATGTTTCCCAAGATGTTATCATCAATATTGACGATTGTGAAACTTTGAGAGGAATCGCTGTAGAATCCTTGAAGAAAAACGAAGAAGTGGTTGAGACCTTGGGTGAAAGGATTCTAGGAAGGGTTTCCTTGCATGATGTTCACAATCCATTGACTGATGAGTTGGTATTGATAGCTGGTGAGCAAATTATGGAAGCAGATGTCAAGATAATTGAAGCATCCCCAATCGAAAAAATTGAGGTACGCTCTGCGCTGACTTGCGAAGCGGAAAAAGGTATTTGTGCTAAATGTTACGGTAGAAACCTTTCAACCAATAAAATGGTCCAACGTGGAGAAGCTGTGGGCGTTGTTGCAGCACAATCCATTGGTGAACCAGGTACACAGTTAACACTTCGCACATTCCACGTGGGTGGTATTGCAGGAAACATTTCTGAAGACAATAAATTAAGTATCAAGTTCAGCGGTGTTGCAGAGATTGAAGACTTAAGAACTGTAAAAGGAGAAGATGGCGATGGCAATGCTGCAGATATAGTTATTTCAAGGACATCAGAGATAAAGGTTATTGATAGCAACACTGGTATTACACTTAGTACAAATAATATCCCTTATGGTTCTCAGATATTTGTTAAGAGTGGAGCTAAGGTTAAGAGTGGAGATGTGATTTGTCAGTGGGACCCATATAACGGTGTTATCGTTTCGGAATTCCCCGGTAAAATTGCCTACGAGAATATTGATCAAGGCGTAACTTACCAAGTTGAGATTGATGAGCAGACTGGTTTCCAAGAGAAGGTAATCTCAGAATCCAGGAATAAGAAGCTAATTCCTACATTGTTGATTCTTGGCAAGAATGATGAGGTATTACGCTCATATAACCTTCCCGTGGGTTCTCACCTTATGGTAGATCACGGGGATAAGATCAAGGAAGGTAAAATTTTGGTGAAAATTCCGCGTAAATCTGCCAAAGCAGGTGATATTACGGGAGGTCTACCCAGAGTTACGGAACTTTTCGAAGCTCGTAACCCATCAAACCCGGCAGTTGTTTCCGAGATAGATGGTGTTGTTTCCTTTGGTAAGATAAAAAGAGGTAACAGGGAGATTATCATTGAATCAAAACTTGGCGAAATCAAAAAATATTTGGTTAAACTATCCAATCAAATATTGGTCCAAGAGAATGATTATGTTAGAGCTGGCATGCCGCTTTCTGATGGTTCTATTACCCCAGAGGACATCCTATCAATCAAGGGGCCGTCTGCAGTGCAACAGTACTTGGTAAATGAAGTACAGGAAGTATATCGTTTGCAAGGGGTGAAAATCAATGACAAGCATTTTGAAGTGGTCGTAAGACAAATGATGAGAAAGGTTCGAATTCAAGATCAAGGAGATACAATATTCTTGGAAAACCAATTGGTTCATAAATCCGACTTTATTACTGAAAACGATGAAATATTCGGTAAAAAGGTAGTTGAGGATGTAGGTGAATCGGAGAATTTGAAAGCTGGTCAGGTAATTTCGGCACGTGAGCTTAGAGATGAAAATTCTATCTTGAAAAGAGTCGATAAAGCATTGGTTGAAGCTAGAGATGCCGTGGCAGCAACTGCTACGCCTATCTTACAAGGGATTACAAGGGCGTCATTACAGACCAAATCGTTTATTTCGGCGGCATCATTCCAGGAAACTACAAAAGTATTGAACGAAGCTGCGGTTAGTGGAAAAATTGATACACTTGAAGGATTAAAGGAAAATGTAATTGTAGGCCATAAGATACCTGCTGGTACGGGTATGCGCGACTATGAGAACATCATTGTTGGTTCTAAGGAGGAATATGATGAAATCATGGCGCGTAAAGAAGCTTTGAAATTTTAATCAAATAGTATCATGAGCGATAAAGATCAGAAACAAAAGCAGATAAATATTGAACTTGATGAAAAGACCGCTGAAGGAATTTATTCCAACTTAGCCATAATAAATCATTCAGTCTCTGAATTTGTGGTTGATTTTATCAGTATGATGCCAGGAGCTCCGAAAGCAAAGGTAAAGAGTAGAATTGTGCTTACGCCTCAACATGCCAAGAAGTTTCTTAAAGCACTAAATGATAACGTCAACCGATTTGAAAAGGCCCATGGTACGATTAAGGATTATGAACAACCTCCTATACCCATCAATTTTGGACCTACAGGGGAAGCCTAACCAAAAAACCCATGAATATTTTCATGGGTTTTTTGGTTATTCCAAATTAGCAACTTGAGTTATTTGAACTCTGACGTAAAATACAAATTTACTGATGGGTATTTTTGTTGTGTCATCTGCAAAGAAAATTGCGAATCGGCTAGAAATACTAATTGTTCACGTTTATCTTTGGCTAAAAATCTCTGTTTCACCCGTTTGAATTCCTTGAATTCTTCGTTTTTTTCGTCCTCTGGATCTACCCAGCAAGCCTTATGCACAGGAAAGTTCTCATAGGTGCATTTGGCTCCGTATTCGTGTTCCAATCTATACTGAATCACTTCAAATTGTAAGGCTCCAACCGTTCCTATTACCTTTCGACCATTCATTTCCAAAGTAAATAATTGGGCGACGCCCTCATCCATCAACTGGTCAATCCCCTTATGTAATTGTTTGGACTTCATAGGATCTGCATTATTGATATATCTAAAATGTTCCGGAGAAAAACTTGGAATTCCTTTATAATTTAATTGTTCACCTTCAGTCAATGTATCCCCAATCTTAAAGTGTCCCGTATCATGTAAACCTACTATATCACCAGGATAGGATATATCTACGATTTCTTTTTTTTCAGCAAAGAATGCATTGGGACTTGAAAATTTCAGGTTCTTCCCATGCCGAACATGCAAGTACGGTTTATTTCGTTCAAAAGTCCCGGAAACAATTTTAACAAACGCCAAGCGATCTCGATGCTTGGGATCCATATTGGCATGGATTTTAAATACAAATCCGGTCAGCTCTTTTTCATCAGCTTCCACCAATCTTTCCTCGGCCATTTTGGCGCGAGGTGAAGGGGCGATTTCAATAAAACAATCTAATAGTTCACGAACACCAAAGTTATTTAAGGCCGAACCAAAAAATACGGGCTGTTGTTCACCCAGGAGATAACTTTCTTTATCGAAACTTGGATATACCCCATTAACCAATTCAAGATTGTCCCTTAATTCTTCAGCTGCGGATACCCCTATAATATCGTCCAGTTCAGAATTTTCGATGTCATCGAAAGCAATGGTATCCTCAATATTTTTTTTACTATCACCACTAAAAAGATTGATGTTCTTTTCATAAATGTTGTAAATCCCTTTGAAGTCATATCCCATACCTATTGGGAAACTTAATGGGGTTACCGAAAGTCCCAATTTTTGTTCCAAATCATCCAAAAGGTCAAAAGCGTCTTTTCCTTCCCTATCAAGCTTATTTATGAATACGATTATAGGAATATTGCGCATTCTACAAACCTCGACCAACTTCACGGTCTGCTCTTCCACACCCTTGGCAACATCAACGACGACGATTACACTATCAACAGCGGTAAGCGTTCTAAAAGTATCTTCCGCAAAATCTTTGTGCCCAGGAGTATCTAGAATATTTATTTTTTTATCTCTATAAATAAAGGCTAAAACAGAAGTTGCCACCGATATTCCACGTTGACGCTCAATCTCCATAAAGTCACTTGTTGCTGTTTTCTTGATTTTATTGCTTTTGACGGCGCCAGCCTCCTGAATGGCCCCTCCAAATAGTAATAATTTCTCGGTTAAGGTAGTCTTACCTGCGTCTGGGTGGGAGATAATTCCGAAAGTGCGTCGCCTTTCTATCTGATCATGAAAACTCATACAATGATTTTGGGCAAAAATAGTCTAAAATATAAGATTATGGGATGGGGAATGCAGTCTTTTGTCGTGGAATTTATGTAACAATAATTGATGGTAAATGGAGATGTATTTTTTTTGGAAAGTTACAATGATTATATCTTTAAAGGGCGTTTTTTGTCGATGAAAATCAAATGGAATAAAAGAGTCCATTGTTGTAATTGTTCGATAAACAGGGGATTGGATTTTAGAATATTGCACTTTATCGATAAATTATGTTGTTGAAAGATAATAGGTGTTTATACATTCCAAACTATTTGTCCATCAAAATATTAGATATATCTTGCATGAGCTTTGTAAGAGCCCCATTCCTTACAATATTCTGCTACTTTTGGCCATGGTGATTGGTAATTAATTGCTGACATTTATGAAAAATTTTACGTATCCCACAATTAGATATTTGTTAAACTGTTACCTTAGGTTATCTCTTATTGTTTGTGCAATGATTCTAACTTCGGTTTCCATCGAGGCTCACGAGATGTCGTATAATATTATTTATACCGACACAGATACTGATAGAGATTCTGTTCCAGATGAAACAGACATTGATGATGATGGTGATGGAATAATTGACAGTATTGAAGATGCCAATGATGATGGGGATAATGATCATACTACAAATCCCACCGATACCGACGATGATGGAGTGCCGAATTATTTGGATATTGACTCCGACAATGATGGGATTTTGGATAATATTGAAGCGCAGACAGTTGCATCTTTTCAGGCCCCATCTGGTATTGATAGTGATGGAAATGGGTTGGATGATCATTATGAAGAGACACCAGGAAGTTACGGTGGATTGATTCCAGTGGATACTGATGAGGACTATATTTCGGATTATCTTGATATAGACTCTGATAACGACGGGATTTTGGATAAGAATGAATCCAGTATTATTAAAACAGATTTCGATTGTAATTCCGTGCCAAAACTTGCTTTCACTTCTAGTCCGGTCTTGGAATTTGGACAAGAATTAAGTGAAGGGGCCATTTATAGAATTGAACAGGTTACAAATGGTGTTGATGCACTGATTACCATTGATAAAATAAATAATGCACGTATAGAAGTACTGGATCAAAATGCCATTGACCCAGAGTTTTTTAAACCAGAAATTGAATTTACAACGACTGATGAGGTTAAGATGCCATATGTTGATTTGAGAATCTCATTAGTATCCGAGGGCTCCTCCCAACCTTTTGTTTTGAACGAATTGATTGCCAATTTTATTGATGTCGACGGCAATCAGCAGTATCAAGAATTCAATAGGTTCGACACTCCCGCAAGCTATACTGTGGACGAACCTAAGGAAATTACAGTCAATAATACATCTGGCGGATTACTGGTCAATGGAGGTTTTCAAGAATATGAGGGAATATTTAATACACATCCCTCCGTAAATGTTGCTGTAGAATTTATTGATATTTCTACTTTCGTTTTCAGATTTGGAATACAGACCCAAGATTCAAATAATTTCACGACAATTGTAAGACAATCCGGAATTCAATTTTCATGTCTGGCCAATTTTATGAATCCGCAAACAATCACATTTAGTATTGATAGAAATAGTGATAATGATGATTTTCCTGATAGAGTTGATATAGATTCTGATAATGATGGTATTCCTGATAACATTGAAGGACAAAGCACGGAAGGATATATAACTCCTACAGGGTCTGATGATGACAATGATGGTCTAGATAATGCATATGAAGGAACAGGTGACGAAGGTTTAACACCGGTCAACACGGACGGCACGGATGATCCCGATTACCTGGACGATGATACGGACAATGATCTTGTCCCTGACAACAATGAGGGGAACGACTTCAACTTCGACGGCATCCCCGATCAGGTTTTTACGGGGACTGACAGTGACGGTGAC
>JAJRRO010000119.1 GCA_024279425.1 Bacteroidota bacterium
GGTTTAGCGCGGCATTGGGGCACATATCCGGGATATCGGGAATTCGCCTTGGAAAAAATATTTCATTTTTTGGTGGTGGCGGGATTGGCGCGGGTGGCGAATGTAGATGTCCCGGTTGCCCGAAGGGCGAATGTGCCCCAATGTCCAAATAAACATCTATTTCTTCTATTTGTTTCGGCGTAAAGGTTTTGTTACGCTCAGGGACGGTTTTAAGGACATTGATTTTGAGAATGAAATTTTCTTTGATGATTTCATTGTCCTCCAAAGTCGTAAACAATGAACTTAGGGCGGCACGGGTATTATTTCTGTTTCTTGCCGAAGTCTTTTCAAGAACGTGGTTCAAATATTTCATAATTGTTCTTTTGTCAATAGACGCAACATTTTTTACCCCAGTTTCCCCCAACCATTTTTGAAACCGCAAAATGGGACTTTTGTATTTGGGGAACGAGTTTTCGTTCAACACTTTCTTTTTGATTTTAAGCCCTAACTCGAACGCTTCAACAACGGACATCTCAAATTGTTGCGGTAATTCTGTGTTAGTTGTTGCATGGAGGGCGGTTTTTGTAGGGCTTTCAACACTATTATCATACCGCGTTGGGGTTTTTGTTGCTTCTGCAACAATTTTGCCGTTCGGTAGCAAAGTTTTTGTTGCTTCAACAGATTTTGGTCGGTCAATTGTCGCCGAACCTTCAATGCTATCTATGAACTTTTTCTCCAATTCAGAATTATCCTTGTAAGGGTCAAAACCAGCTTGCAGCAATAACAGAAGATTCCGTTGTAGTATTTTCAAAAAGCCTAACCTATCGCTTTTTGTCGAAAACGTGTTTGCCCCACCTTTGATATTGGGCTGTCTTTTTCGCATTCCCGTCAATGGGTCTCGAAAGGAAAAGTAGACATACCATTGCTTTTTCAATGCAATTTTTTGTTCTGCTTTGGAGAGCTTGGACCATTGTTTCGGATTGATCCCTCCAGTATAGATCTTAGGTTCGAAATAGTTCAATTTCATACGAAAATCGTGTACCGTATCGTGTACGGTAAGTAAAAGTACGGAAATAGAAGACATAAAAAAACGGATTGTGAGTACACAATCCGTTGATTTTATTGGCGTTAACCTAGTAGCGGGGACTGGACTCGAACCAGCGACCTTCGGGTTATGAGCTCTTTGTTTGGATTTTCACCAACAGTTTTATTGGGCTCAACCACTATAAAAATATAAAATCATATGCAAAAACGTATGCAGTTTTTAGTTTTCTGATTATTAATAAATTCTTATGCAATTTACATAAAAAAGAGAAGCAAACACTTCCTTTTTTATGTCTATATTTTAAAAGATTACTGCAATTCTACTTGTCACTACGTCAACTAAAGATGGACTATTTCTTGATTTTACTAGAAAGTAGACTTCCAATAAAGATACCTAGAACTAACATCACTACAGCCAATATTAAAACAGAAATAAATATGTTTTTTTGAATAAAATCTGTGACCGTAGTAAAACTCAAATCTAATCTTATATTGCTTTCTTGAACTCCTGTAGGTATAAATTCAGCTAAACTCATCCTTTTGATCTCTGCCTTAGTAATTTGGCCTTTGATTTCCTTATAGGTTGTTTCAATACCATTTTGAATTGCCACCAGTTGTAAGGTATATGGGCCATTACCAGTACCGTGTAATTCTAAATTAATTTCATTCATTAGATTCACATATTTTTCTGGCAATACAATTCGTTGTACAGTTTCCTCGATATAAGGTGGAATTTGCGTAATTTCTGGGAGCCCTTCCGGGATATAGGCAGCTCCTTCAAAAGGAAACAAGAGTATTTCGTTGGCTTCAGAGAAATCTTTGGTTGCAAATTGTTTTTTCAGTTCATCGGTCGGGTTTATAATATGTTTACTCCCAATGGTTTTTCCGTCAGGTAGTTCCAAATACAAGGTTAAAGGTGAAAAAACCGTTAATTCCAACATTGTAGGTTTTGAGAACTGGTGAACAGCATAACTTATTTTACCCTTCTCCCCATAGGCGTGGTATTCCCATAAGTCTGACAAGGAGAAACCTAGGCGTCCTTTTAAAAACCTATTATCTTTTGGACCAGCCCCAGGATCACTTTTTATGCCTCGCCATAAATGAAAATGATTTGCTTTTTTATACGCTTCAGAAGGATCCCTAATGGCCTTGCCTACGCCATTATACAGACTAAAGTAATTCCATTTATATTCCGCGCTTTTTTTATCAAAATAGAATATTTCATTTGATGCATCCTGGAAACCTCTCCAAAATGGAAGCGGAGTGAAATATTCCATACAGTTAATCTCTCTTGTAGGAAATCCAAAGATTCGTGTGAGGTTACCAAACAAAAACGCGTGTTCGATACATGCAAAGCCCTTTTTCTCTAGGAGTTTTCCTTGTTTTATTAATGCCCATGCCTCGTCGGTAGTTCTACGAGTTTGACTAATTGGTTTTCCAAGCCCATATTTCCCTTCAATAATATTTTTGGCATGCTCTGAATTGATACGTAGTGGTTCAGGAAAAGATTTGGGTTGATAAAGATCATAAACAAACTGGGCCATGTTTTCAACTACCATGTGCTCCTCTTCTGGGAGTGAAATATGTGCTACATTCACCGCATCCCACACCGCATTCAAGCCCTGTGAATTATTAGTAACGGCAGGAGAGTACCTAGCCGCTCTGCAGGTTAATAATTTTAAATAAGGATTATTCAGATCGCAAAAATCACCATCACCGGTAAGGTAATAAGTCAGGTGTTCCTTATCCGGAATATGAGTTGAAGGTACTCCAAAATTTGGGTAAACCAGTTTGGCTTCTTTCCCCAGAAAGTTGATTTTTGGTTGATCTTCATAAAGTATTTCGCCATCTTTCCCAATCACTTTAGTTTTAAGCAGGTCACTAATCAATGGTTGATTTTGATCAAATATTAGTTGCTTATAAATCCAAGCATTGTCCTCCGGTGCTGTTTTAACAACAATAATAAATTTCATTTGCCCTTTAGAGTTTAAGGTAAATGGTTTGACCGTCATGGTAGGATAGCCCATATTGGTTTCATTGTCGTTCGTTGACTTTAATTTAATCCCGGGTTGCCAGATTAATTTATTTTTAAGAATATTATAATTAGAGGGTCTAAAATCTGATTCAGTTGCAGTAATAAGATCCTGCAAGACATGTATATTAAATTTTATGCCTTCAAGAGTTTGGTCTGTGTTATTTGTAAATGTAATTTCCAAGTTGGCCTCGTCTGCCAGGGTAAATTGCCTGTCCGAATCTACAAGTTCCATTCGTACAGAAATAGCGTCTTCATCTAAATCTTCTAAGGACTCTGCTATTACGATTTCGGGAGTTTCTTTAGAAACACTTTGTGGTTGATCCAAATAAGGCAAACTGTAAAGATGATCCATGAAATTATAAACGCCTTGTTTTTCAAAAGAACGACATACTCTTTCAGCCCATTCTGTTATATTTAAGTTGCCATTGGTATGTATAAATACACGAGTATTTTTAGCAGGAATATAAAAGTCTAAATATGAATTAAAGCCCTTAAGGTACTCAGCTCTATGGCCGCAAATTGTAGTTGGAGTATACGGTGGAGTACCGCCACTTAGTCTTTCGGCTGTTTGAGTTTTCAAACTCTTCTCATATGTCCTTTTATTTGTAAATTGAGTCAACCATATGGTAACGTTTGATCCGGTATTTTTATCTTTAATTTGAACAACATGCATATAAACATTGCTAAAGGGATCGTTATTATTTTCCCTGGGGAGTATACCTGCATTAAAATAAGTTGAAGTTGTACCATAAATTTCTAAAGGCATTTTAGCCTTGTCTAAATATTCGTTCATTAAATTACCAACGTTGGGGTATTTTTTCTCAAACGAAGCTTGTATGTAATATTTTCTTTTATCAACCGGTGCCAAAGGTTTGGTATCATCCCTTATATTTTGCCATTCCTCCTTTGTAAGATGAGTAACTTGACTATATAAGGTGGCGCCAATGAGGTTAAGTGAAATAAGCAAAAAAATTAAAAATGGCTTCATCCCTTTTAACCAAATAAATTTGTTAGACCAGTTACTTAAAAAATAAATGAGAATCTGTTCAATTACCTAAATGATCAGTGTAATTTTCATGTGATTATACATTAATCCATTTAGCCTTTTAAATATAAGAATAAATCTTTGTAAGGAATAATGCTAGATTTTGAGGATTACGGTTCTGTTGGGTAGGACGGTCGGTTCTGTCGCATCTGTTCAAATCAAACTTTTATACTTATTTTGAACAGATGTGACAGAACCAGGATATAAGTATTATTGAATATAAAAAACTACAAGCATTATGAAAGTAATTGATAAAGACCTTATTATTCGTTCGCATGCCTTATTAAATTACAAATTTGATAATTGGCAAAGTGAAGTTGAAGGTAGATGGCCATACAGTAAATTATATGATGATGAATCTTATAGAGTTGGATGGATTAGTTTTGACGCCTTAACATGGTGCGAAGAAAATGAATGCCTTTATTGTGGGTTGAATTCTATGGAGGGAGATTTGCTATATCGATTTTGGCCTGAAGAAGATAGATTTGAATCACTTAACACAAAAAAGTGGGCAGATAAGTTTGACTCAAAAATTCATCGCACCTTATTAAAAAATCCCATTGATGGCTGTTTTTATTTTGGCACATCATTGCTGCATGACATTGAACAGCAACATGAGGCAATAGGAGGGAAATTAATGAAGTACTCACCTGACAATGATAAATTTACATTACTTGACATACCATTTCCTCACCTTTATATCCAGTCAATTGCTGCTGATTTTGAGCGTGGTAAAATATATGGTTTTACTTACCCAGCTGAATTTTTGATTTGCTATGATATGAAAAGTAAAAAAAGTAAAAATTTAGGATATATTACAAATGCTACCAGTTTTGTTCAGCCTCATAATGGTGTTGTTGATGCACAAGGATATCTTTGGGGTACATATAGCGAAACCCGGGCCTTTGATGAAGTAAGTAGTAAAAACCCGATACGCTTATTTCGCTATCATCCGGATAATAATAAGTTTGACTGGTTTGATTTTGGTTTATCAAGAAAAGCTGAAACAACCCAACTTATTGCTGATCCTAAGCAAAAAAGAAATATTAGTTTTCACGATGACCAAACAAGACATAAGGAGGATCTAGGTTTTTGCGATTCAATGGTATTTGACGGACAGCAATATATTTATGCTGGCTCTACTGCAGGAACTTTATGCAGAATAGATACATTAAACCTAGAAGTTGAAAAGATTGCAAACATAATGCCGGCAGGAAGATTACCTGCATTGACTATTGATAAAAATGGTACTTTATTCGGTGGTGGTGGCATAAAAGGAGACACACAACTGTTTAAATGGAATCCTAATGACAATGCCATAGCCTTGCTCGATAAAATAGAAGATGATCATGGGAATATTCCTGCCCGTATACATGACATAGCTGTTGATAAACATGGCAAATTGTTTTTGGCTGAGAATGATAACCATCTTAGGTCATCTTACTTATGGACTATTGAAGGGTTTTGAAGAGGTTCTTTTGCATCTAAGTTAGCAAAAGCTGAACATTTACATTTGTCAGCAAAAAAAGAAATGTTCAAAGGCCATTGTTTTCCCAAATCAATCATATTACATGCCGTTTACCTGAAATTACGGTTTAGTCTTGGTTATCGGGATATTGAA
>JAJRRO010000120.1 GCA_024279425.1 Bacteroidota bacterium
CTGCCCCGGGCATTGCTCAAGGCTACCGCTTTTTCCTTAAAAGCTACTGTGTGATTCTTTTTGTTTCTTGACATAGTTCAAAGGTAGATTATGTAACAACATCTCTCGAAACCTTATGTCCAGTCCAATATAGTAAGTCCAAGTGGCTTCGTTGCAGCTTTTGGATGCCAGCCAGAAGGAACTTATCCTCATTGACTGAAATTTAGCATACTCCCAAAGTACAATTACGGGTAGGGATTGAATGCCCCCTAGATTCGGTTTTTGACGAATAAATCACTTTTTTGCACACCAATAGACGCTAAAGTACAATTGGGCAGGTATTTGGTGTGTAGTCTCTTTTGGGGCCAATTGATTAAGTTGTGTGACTAGTTTTGAAAAGAGATCGGTTTCCCCGAACTTATGGTTCAGCAGGGTATAGTGATCGTTATCGGAAAGCAATAGATGGGCCAAGTTCTCAGTATTGATTTCCATTGTTTTTTTTTCAGCACCATTTTTACGAAGGTTGATGTGCCTTTCGTTCAAGCCTGAGAAATTTACCGCATGATTATAGTTTATAGCCTCGGCGGAAGGTGGAATAACCCCCAATTTGATTAAGGTTTCATCTAGCAAGATTTCGAAATCATAGATGACGATTCTTGCTTCAGAATTGCATACGCGCAGAGTTTCGTTCAAGAGTTCCTGTAATTTAGCATAGTATAGCGAGCCTGCAAAGGTTATTACATCGAAGCAATTGTCCGGAAAGTACAAATCCGTTCCATTGCAATGTACATATGTAACCTTGGCATGTGGTATGGTCTTTTGAAGCATATCCTTGCTCGGGTCGATTCCGACGACCTTTGTACAAAAATGGGCCAAAGCCAAAGCTGATTGACCTGTGCCACAACCTATGTCCAACCCCAAGGAAAATGCACTTTTAGGGTATAAGCATTTTTTTAGAATAGACTGGTGTAGACTGGGCCTATAAGCCGCGTAATGTTCAGCAGTTTCTTGATTGTAATCAGCTGACTGGTTCATAATTAGCTCTAATATAGGCGATATTTATTTTAAAGCGAACTGTACTGCGGCCTCAGCATGGATTCTTGTCGTATCGAATATGGGAATCGCTACATCCGAGGCTTTGATCAATAAAGGGATTTCGGTACAGCCGAGTATTACGCCTTCAGCACCTTCCTTTATCATTTTTGAGATGATTTGTTGATAGTTCGCTTTTGATTGGGAGTTAATGTTGCCGTGAACCAATTCTTGGTAGATAACATTATGGATTAGGTGTTGATCTTCTTCATTCGGTATGACAACCCTAATACCAAACTCGTCTTGAAGGATATCCTTAAAAAAACCCCTTTCCATAGTAAACTTGGTACCCAACAACAAGACTTTTCCAAGACCGGTAGCCTTTATTCGCTTAGCTGTTTCCCTAGCGATATGTAAAAACGGGATACCTACATTATTAATGATGGCATCACTGCACAAATGCATGGTATTGGTACAAAGGATGATGAGTTCAGCTTTGGCATTTTCAAGGTTTTTGGCGGCTTCGGCCATATGTTCATCCATCGTCTCCCAATCATCCTTAGACTGCAGTTTTTCGATTTCACCAAAGTCAACGGATTCCAAAATGCATCGGGCGGAATGAAATCCTCCCAAGGCTTCATTCACCTTTTTATTTAGGATTTGGTAATATACCTGGGAGGATTCCCAACTTAATCCCCCGATCATACCAATTTTTTTCATGCATGTTGTTTTAAACGACAAATAGGGAAATGCACAAAGACAAACCCCTATAATCGTCATATATCAATCTCGATTGCTTAATGATGTTCCTGATAATGCTCTTTCAATATATCCTTACCAAAGTCATTGGTCAAATCCCGCACTGCGGCATGCACGTGATTGGCATTATTCTGAATATTATCATACTCGATTAGCAAGGTAGGCCCTTGGATACGATAATAGTGGGGTGTTCCCAATTGTAGGCCTCCGGCCCAAGCGAATGAAAGTTTGTCGATCCCTGCTTTGGTAATTTTTGTCCGTAACGCTTCTGAAAAGCCAGACTCATAATTATCTATATACCTATTCAGTAATTTCATTAGGGAGCCCTGTTGGTCCATGGATAACTCGGTATAGGATATACCCATAGGGGTCAATTGCGTAGCCTCACGATTATTTGCCGTGAGAATTTCCTGTGGGGCCGTATCTGAAAAACGAGCGGTTTTCAACTGCTCGGGATTCAAAGAATTGACCAACGTAAAACCTAGGGATCCCTCTACTTTTAAAACCTCTTTTCCTTTGTGCTCCCCTTCTTTTATAATGGCAGGATTGGTTCCAAAGAATGAAGGTGTGGAGGCAACCAAAGTACCTTCAGAGGCTACAAAATTGAGGGACAAATGATGCCCTTCAAAACGCCATCCCCAAAAGGAACCTGGGGCGGGATCTCCAAAAATGCAGAAATGGTAATCGAGAGGGTCGCGCCCAGGGGAACCATCAGCCTTTTTACGGGAATTGTTTTCCAAAATACGAAGTACACTCTCTAGCTTCATGATTTCGGAAGTCTTACGATATCCTTCCTTACTCAAAGAAGCCTGAAGCAAGGTCAATGCTGCCAGCTTTTGTTTTTCGTTAAAATCGTTCAAAGTGGGTCCTTTACGTTCCATGGGTACATAGTTGAAGTTAAAACGTTCCTCATCGGTCAACGTAAAATGGGCCTGAGATTTAAGGTCAGGTGTTAAGCTGTTCAGAAAAGTATTGGCCTTATGATGTAAATCTTGGGATTGGATGGTTCCAAAAGCGACCAAACAGGTCAGAAAAAGTAATGTACGTTTCATTTATTATTTTTAAAAATGATTGGGAATTATTAGTTTTCCTAAAGATAGGTATTTGTTCAGACTTTTTTGGATTGGACATAGCAGTCATGATTAACTTCCTTTGGGCCATACCAAGATATCCTATGGTTTAACTGTACTTCGAATACAACTTGGAATCTCTTAAAGATACTTCTTCTAATACCCTGAAAGAATCTAATCTTGCGAAGACATTGTTTTCTGTCCCAAAAGATAGCTGATGACAAATCCGTAAAGGAAATTTGAGATACCTACCTCGAAACTATGACCAAATCGAATATAGGCTGGCATAAGTTCGTTAGGCTGGATCAAGGGAGCTATACCGCCAAAAATGGCAAATATAAGGCCTATGAATACTGCTTTTTTTAGCTGTGAAAGGGTTGACGAGCGTAGAATAAGTACGGCAACGGCAATGAAAATAAAACCTCTAAGGAATAATTGGGTTTCAAAGACCAAGGCTGGACTTGGAATTTTACTCTCATAAAATTCCATTATTTCTGGATACACCTTGATTAAAATGAGTCCGGCAGTGATATAGAAAACCAGATAGAGCACATTGGCCGTTAATATTCGCCAAATCCAACTAAAAATGGATAAGGGAACAATTTTTTGGCTACTGGCAATTTTGGTGTGGTCAAATACATTAACGAAAAGCAGACAAAATATGAGGGCCACCATAAACCCTTTTAATATATCGGTAAGGGTTTGCTGTCTGTCAGTAATATTAAAAATATAGGCTTCTATTAATATATTGAAATGACCTATCAAAAAATAGATTAGAAAGGTAGCAATGGCAAGTCTAAACCCTGAATAATGGGAGTGAACAATGTAATAAGCAAGTAACAGGCATATTAAAAAATTGGAAAGAACACCCCATAAAATATAGGCCATATTTTGTGAATAGCCCATAAAGAAATTGGCTATTGCAAATATTAAAGTTAGTACGACGGCACCAATCGCCGATTTAAGGAGCAAATTCGTTGTTTTCATGATTGTGGATTTATGTATGTTTTATGTTTTTTTTGATTGATCTATGGTAGTTATGGCCATTTTACACCATTTTAAGGTTGCTCTTGCCGAAGAAAGACCATGCTCAAAGGCCAATCGACCATGAAGGGGGAGGTCGTTTTTCTCTCTAGAATGAAATGCATCAAGTTCAACAATATAGATCTTGAGGGAATCCCGAAAGGATTGGAGAAATTTTAATGTCTGTTTCTTGTTCAGGAGTTTGTCCATAAAGGCAAACCGGAGTAAAAGCTCTTCACTTTTCTTGGCGACATCTTCGATAGTAATAGGTTTTAAAAACCAATTCTTAAGAGCATTCAGCCCTTTTGACGTACAGTCGAATCTCGTCTTGCTACTGCCTTCTACTTTGGTTTGAATAACCAGTCCTGACTTATGTAACCGTTTTAATGCGGGGTAAATAGCTCCTGGACTGCTTGAGTAATTTCCAAGGGCCGTGGTCTCAAACTGCTTGCGTATTCCATAGCCTGATTGTGATTTCTGGTGTATGAGTCCAAGAATTGCGTAATCTAATGATGTTATTTTTATAAGATCCATTTTACAAATGATACGATTCGTACTGTAAAAATAGTATGAATCGTACTAAATTGCAAATATATAAGGGAAATATTTTATTATTTCAATGAAATAGGACACTTCGCATGCTTTATTTAGTCAATTCCCTCGGTGTAAACAGTCTCTTAAGCATAGAATCAATACCCGGCCGCGCCACTATCGGGTTGTGCCGAATCCGATGCGCCCGTAAAAATCTTTTTTCAGAATCGAAGGTAATGCCCATTAGTGCTCCAAGGTTGTTCCGCTCCCGTAAAGTGTGGCCCATGGCCTCTAACGATTTTCGGGTGTCAGGAGATAGAAGATGCTTCTCATAAACGATTTGGTCGGGCAACCATTGATGGTGGATTTTAAGTGCTTCTATGGCATTGTCAATCCGCATATTGAACTCAAGTACATTGAAAACAGTCTGGAAAACAGTATTGATAATGGTCCTGCCCCCTGGACTGCCGATGACCAGATAGGGTTTACCGTCTTTACTGACAATGGTGGGGGTCATACTTGAAAGCATTCTTTTTTCAGGGGCCACCAAGTTAGGTGTCGTACCAATTTGTCCGTTACTTTTTGTAATTCCCGATTGTGGATTAAAATCGCCCATTTCGTTATTAAAAATAAACCCTAGTTCTGGGGAACCCATTTGTGAACCATAGCTATATTCTAAGGTGTAAGTGAATGAAACTGCATTTCCATCCTTGTCCATGACGGAAAGGTGAGTTGTGCTTTCCCCGTCATATAATTGTCCAAATTTGGTCGAATCACTCACAGAAGCCCGGGTCATATCAATTTCCTGAAAACGTTTTTTTGCAAATTCCTTGGAAGTAAGTTTCCCCAGGGGCATTTCCAGATTAAAATCCGGATCACCCAAATGTTCCGCACGGTCAGCGAATGCTCTCCGCATGGCCTCGGCAACAAGATGCACGTACTCTTTGGAATTGAATTCAATGGTATCAAAATTGGCCAATTCCATTAAATTCATCATTTCAACAAGAGCGACGCCTCCTGAACTTGGCGGGGGCATTGAATATATTTCATAACCTTTGTAAGTGCCTTTGATGGGCTGGCGTTCGATAGCCTTATATTTTTTCAAGTCTTTTTTAGTAATGATTCCTCCATTTTCCTTCATCCACTGGTCTATTTTCTTGGCAACTTCCCCTTTGTAAAATCCATTTTTCCCCTTATCGCGGATAAGTGCCAAGGTTTTGGCCAATTGCGGTTGTTTCCAGAGTTCATTGGGTTGTAACACTTCTCCACTCTCATCACGGAAATAGGAATTCATAAAAGAGTTCTTATTTTCCTCCTTGGTAAACCGGCCTGCAGCCTCATAAAGTGACCAGTTAAAGGGAAATCCGTTTTTGGCTTGATCCACAGCCGGTTGAACCAATTCGGCCCATGACAACGTACCATATTTTTGATGGGCCAGATATAATCCTGCTACGGTGCCAGGCACGCCAATCGCCTTTACACTCATATGGTTGAGGCCGTTGATGAGGTTGCCCTCCCGGTTTAGATACATATCGTTTGTGGCTGCCAAGGGTGCTTTTTCCCTAAAATCAATAGTGGTGGCTTTCCCCTCCGAATTCATGAAGACGATGAAACCACCTCCACCAATGTTCCCTGCGGAAGGTAGGGTCACTGTCAATGAAAATGCTGTGGCAATAGCTGCGTCAATTGCATTGCCCCCTTTTTTTAGTATTGCAACTCCGGTTTTTGAAGATAGGTAGTTTGAAGAAACTACCATTCCGTTTTTGGCGTAGGTTTGTGCACTAAGCTGAAGGGTGCAAAATGCTATTGCCATATAGACAATAGTGGAAATGGATGATTTATTGGAGTTCATAAAATTATGGGTCGATTATTTTTTATGGGGGCTGAAGATAGGGATTTAAGTGTTATTCTTTTTTTGTTTCATCCCATCTTCGTTCAATGCTCGATTTAAATATACTTAATATCGAATTTTTGGCATTTGAAATGGGTGGAAAGGCCGAAAACAGGTAATTTGCGTTTAGAACCAAGATTCCTATGCCCCTTTGCTTGGACAGATAAGCCAGTAATTATGAAAAAGAGTTTTCTCTTCATTTTATTGTTATGCCTATGCGGAATTTTAAAGGCGCAAATAACAATATCCAAGGACAAATATCTGCATTTTGGTGCCGGTGTTATTATTGGAAGTATTGGTGGATATGCTGCCCACAAGACTTTTGACGGGGACCCATATTGGACCTGGACCGGGGCTGTAGGTAGTAGTCTCGCGGCTGGAATAGTTAAAGAATCAATGGATAAAGCGGAATATGGGGTTTGGGACAATAGTGATATTCTTTTCACAACTCTGGGAGGTGTGGTATCTGGCTTGGCCTTGGAATTGCTATTAAGAAACAAGCGAAGAAGGGGAAGGAGCAGAGTCTGTAATTGTTATGCTTTGAATTTGAAACGATCCGTAAGTACTAATGAAACTGTCTTTAACATAGCTAGTTTTAAATCTCATAATATAACTTCGACCTTTCAGGCCCAACGCATCCTTCGAGAAGGACTGTGATATCCCACCCAATGTATTCTTCGTATTACGTATAGCTAAAATTCAGTTGGATTATAACAGGCCTCTTGCTTTTATCTCCAGATATTTGTTGATGGTATTGATGGTGAGTTGCTCTGGCTTGGTAAGGATGGTCTGTATGCCATATTGGTGTAATTCTTTTTGCATCAATCGTTTCTCAAGAGAGAATTTTTCTGCAATAGTTTTATGGTAAATGGTCTGAAGGTCCTCCGCATTGGTCGATATGAGGGCTTTAAGCTCGGTATTTTCAAAGAAGATAACCACCAAGACATGCTTTTTGGCCAGGGCCAACAAAAACGGCAATTGCCTCCTAAGCGCCGAAATATGTTCAAAGTTGGTGTATAATAGCAATAGACTTCTATGTCTGATTTTTCGCTTTACTTGAGCGTACAATAGCCCTAGGTCAGAATCGGTGAAATCTGTGGTAATATTATATAGCTTTTCGAGAATGGTGTTTAAATGCGTTATTTTTTGAACTGCCGGTACATAGGTTTCAATAGTTTTTGAGAAAGTGAGAATTCCTGTTTTGTCTTTTCGTTTTAAAGCCACATTCGAAAACGCCAAGGTTGAATTAATGGCATAGTCCAACAACTTTAATCCATTAAAGGGCATTTTCATTGAACGGCCCGTATCAATGATCGAATAAATGGGTTGCGACTTTTCATCTTGATATTGATTTACCATTAACTGGTTCTGTTTCGCCGTGGCTTTCCAATTTAGGGTACGTATATCATCTCCTCTTACATATTCCTTAATTTGTTCAAACTCTTGGGTATGCCCGATCTTTCTAATTCTTTTCAGCCCAAACTGTGACAATTTGTTGTTGATGGCCAAGAAGTCGTATTGTTGCATTTGAATGATACTTGGGTAAACCGGTACCTTTTGGTCTTTTTGGAAAACGAAACGTCTTTGTATTATCTTCAATGGGGACGAGGCATATACATTGAGGTTCCCAAAAACATATTCTCCCCGTTCAACAGGCCGAACAAAGTACTCGAATTCTCCTTTGTAATTTTTCAAAAGGCTTGTTTTATGTTCAAAGTCACGCTTTTGAAACTGCTGGGGCAATTCATCGATTAAAGAGACGTTGGCCTTAAAGGGATACAATGATTCAAATTGAATAGTTATGGGATTTAAATCGCTGTTCGACAGTTTTTGAGGCAATATTCTTTCAGCCTCCATGCCTTTGTCTGGTGCATAGAGTAGGTATACATCAAACAATAACAGTCCTAATAATACCCATATAAGTAACCAGGCAATCGGGTACATCAAGGGTACCCAATATGAAAGCATAAAGCAGCCTGCCAGAATAGCGACATACCAAAAGAAGGTGTTGTGTATGTAGAACGATTTTAGAAAACGCATGTTTTATCTTGGTATTTCTACCGATTCCATAATCATGTTTACAACGCTATCGGTTGTCATTCCTTCCATTTCACGCTCAGGGGTTAAGATAACCCTATGGTTAAGTATGGGAATCAAGACCTTTTTAACATCTTCGGGAATAACAAAATCACGCCCTTGAATGGCAGCGAGGGCTTTGGCAGAGTTGAGTGTGGCAATTGATGCCCTTGGAGAACCTCCTAAATATAAATGCGGATGATTACGTGTCTTTGTAATGATCTCAGCAATGTATTTGATGATTTTTTCCTCAATGACCACTTCTTGGACCTTCGATTTATAATCAGCTAATTGTTCGGGTTCGAGAATACCGTTTATAAGTTCCTGGGGGTCTTCTCCTTTGCGCTCATGATGGGTCTGTAGAATCTTTATTTCTTCCTCAATATTCGGATAATCTACCTTGATCTTGAAAATAAAACGATCTAATTGTGCTTCGGGAAGGGCATAGGTGCCTTCTTGATCAATCGGATTTTGTGTGGCCAAGACCATAAAAGGAGCTTCCATGGGATAGGTGGTGCCGTCCATAGTTACTTGGCGTTCCTCCATGGTTTCGAACATGGCTGCCTGTGTCTTTGCCGGAGCACGATTTATTTCGTCGATCAGGATGATATTAGAGAAAATAGGGCCTCTTTTAAACTCGAACTCTGATGTTTTAACGTTGAATATAGATGTTCCCAGAATATCGCTGGGCATTAAATCTGGCGTAAACTGAATACGACTAAAGTCCGTTTTCAAGGTCATGGCAAAGAGCTTGGCCGTTATGGTCTTCGCAATGCCAGGAACTCCCTCAATGAGCACATGACTATCGACCAATAAGGAAACAATCAGCAATTCGATAAAATTCTCTTGACCGATGATGACTTTGGCCAATTCAGATTTGATATCGGCCACCGCTTTTTTCAGATCTTCAAGCGGAATTCTAGTGTTGAAATTTAGTTCTTTGTTGGTTGTATTATTTTCTTCCATCCGATTTGGCTTTAAATTTTTCGATCAGTGTGTTTAATCTTTTTAAATCAGCATCTGTGACTACTGTTCTTATTTTAAGTTTTTCCATATAGGTAAACAATTCTTTTACCTCCCCTAAAGTATGGTTGCTGCGCGAGGCCAGGTTGTGATAAAATGTTTCGTCCCGTTTCAAGGTACTTATATAAAAATGAGATCGTATAAATTCCAAAAAGTAGTCGATTTTATAATCTGCAATTGACTTTTGTTCTCCTTTTTCAAAATACATATCGGCTATAGTACGTGTAAAGGCCAATGTCTGGTTTTTTAAGGGTATGACCACAGGTATGGCTCTTTGCTTACGTTTCCCCTCAAAAATCATGTAAAACAGGGTTCCAATCAACACAATGTAATAGGCCCACTTAAATTCTTTGGTGTTCAGAAAAATGTACATGGGGGATGTGTAGAACGATTTTCCAGATTTATAGTGGTTGTCCATATAAATGTTTTTAGAGCCATCGATATATGAAAGCAACCCGGCCGTATAGTTCCTATTGTTACCTTCTAGGATAAAGTAATTGGTAAAGGCCTTAGGAAAGGTACTGAGAATGATTTCGCCCTTACCAAACGGTTGTTTTATAAGATTGAAGTTCTCTTCCTGCTCAGAACCATCTTGGGAATAATAGTTCACAGTCCCCATTACTTTGGTGTTTAGGGTATCGATCTTACTAAAATAAGTGGCATAGGGGTCTTTGCCGAATGCATAAGATTTCTTGGATTTTAAATTAGGATGTGTCAACGTATGCCGTTGTTTTTGTTCCCCACCCAGTTCAGCATAGAGCCCGGAAGTGTCTAAATGCAAAGTGTCTTTTAATTGCTCTTCAAACCCATTGGAAGCTATAAAAAGTGTATTTCCATTGGCCGTCCAAGCCAATAGTTCATTCAATTCGGCCTCCCCAAAAGAAATGTTGTTGTTCACAAAAAAATAGGTGCCCTGCAATGTAGAATCCTTTTGTAATACTTCAAAGGGAGGGGTATTGACTTGTTGTAGATTTTCAGGGTACCATTTATGCATTAAATCATTAAGGACATAGGTGCCATAAGGAATCTTATGTTGGGCGACAAAGGATGGAAACCAATTGACCTCTTTGGGTTTGTTATATTGAAATAACATTAATATGGCTATCGTTACCAAGGCTATGATCAAATATGTGCTCTCTTTTTTACCCATGGGTATCCAAGGATTTTTTCAGCTTTAAAAAAGTAGCCTCGGCTATCTGGTAACTAGCCTTATCAAGGTCAAAACCACCATACCAAATGTAATCGTACACCCGCGTGATTCTGCTAAAATGCTCCTTTAAATCCTGAGCTTTGATTTCATTGATGTAATCATCGTTGGTTTTTTGCAATTCCCAGACGATATACTCTTTATGTCCTAACGATTTAAGTAGAAGTAAATAATAATAGCGAATGGCCAAACGATAGTTTTTGTCTTTCAAGGCCTGCTGTATGAGCTGGTCTATATCCTCATTTTTAATGATGTGTTCATCTTCTGATAAGGTAACTATGGCTTGGTTCTTTTTAGAATAAGTGAGTGCCCTTGCGTTTACATTCAGAAAAAACTTAATGAGCAGAAACAGTAAGATTGCGATAAGAATATAAGGAATGACTTCAAAAAAACTAGCCAAATATCCGACAGCTTTTTCAACGCCGAAGAGCCATTCAAAGAATCGAGAGAATAGGTTGCCCAACCACATCAACAAATCATTCCACCAAGTGAGGTCGGTTTTTACAATTTCATAATCAAAATCAGGATCATCCCGGTATACTTGAAAGTCTTCTTCACTTATTTCTTGAATATCCAAAATACTCTTATCATATTGTACAATGGTCGAATCTAGCTGCCCTTGGACATTATAAAGATTCATGCCACAAAAAAGTACAATAAGAAACAGTTTGGGCATATTAGTTTTCTGGGGTTTCCCCTAAATTTTGAATACGTTCAAAAGTACCTGTGAAATTTTTCTTTTCGTTGAGATTGAAATAGATAAAGGCACCAGCGACTATTGAAAGTATATTCAATAATAATTGTGCAGTAGTAGCAACGATATTAAATACTATATAAACTGGATCTATAAAGCTGTCCATCATGTTGGCTGGATCTACCTCGCCTGAGAAAATACCCATATCAATTTGCTGATAAATAATGGTGGGAATACTAAAGGCAAAGCCAGCAATACCTACTATAATTCCCATTACAAGAATTGTCGCAAAGGTTATCCACCATTCATCTTTAATTAATTTAAAACTATATTGATAAGAATCTGAAATGGCTTTTTCTCTAAAAACCATTATGCCAAAGGAAAGCGATAAGGGAACCATAAGATAAATACCAGGCAAATAACAACACATAGCACCTATTATTATCGATATGCCCACCAAAAAACCTAATCCAATGAATCTCCAAAAGGAATCATACACATTTCTTTTTATTTCCTCATATACTATTATTCCGTCATTCTCAGTATACGATTTTATATAGTGCAAAACCATTGACTGTGACATGGTATAAACCGTAATCAAGGAACATACATATATAAATATCACCAATAAAAATATGAATATCTGCTCAACACTCTGGTCAATTTGTGTTACTAGATTGAAGAAGTCTCCAATGAAATAGATGTACAGGGATGATGAAATCAACGTCACTACCAAATAGGGGCCTACAATCTTAAAAAAAGTACTCATAAAAGGTTTAAACTGTAGTTTAATGAAAGCGAAAGTGTCCGTTAGGATCTCTCCCAATTCCCGTTGCTTTTTAAACTCAATATATGTATTCATTCAGCTTTTGTTTTTGAATTCAATTGGTATGGATATATAACGTAATAAAATAGAATTAGTGCTAGGGAAGCTGTAATTATCAAAATGGCCAACCAGTCCGGCATTTGCGTATGGCGCGTTACAAAGCCTTCTAGGAATCCGGCAATTATAAAAAAAGGAACTGTGCTCAGCATTATTTTAAGTCCGTTTTTCATGCCCCTTTTAAAAGACTCTAAACGTGTGTATGTGCCTGGAAAAAGTAGGCCGTTGGCCAACACCAAACCTGCACAACCTGCAATGATTATGACCGAGATCTCTATGGTGCCGTGTATCCAAATGGTTCGGGCAGATTCCCAAAGTAGTCCTTTTTCATAAAAGAAATACTGAAAACTACCAAGCATGATTCCGTTTTGCATCATTATCCCTAAGGTGCCAACCCCTAAAAGAATACCGTAAGCAAATGCCATTAACGCAACACGAATATTGTTGATGGTAATGCCAAGGAACATATTAAACTCCCCCATTTCTTTATAGACGGCCATAGGGTCTCCCTTTTTAATGTTGTCCAAGGTCGTGTTCACATAACTATCACCCAAAATAGAACGGACAAAATCACCTTCGTTGGCAGCTGAAAATACCCCTACAAGTGTAAAGAATGAAAATACCAAAAAAGCTATCAATAATTCCCTTTGGTGGTGGTAAAACATCGTAGGGAACTCGGTTTTCCAAAATTCCAGTATTCGGTTTTTGGGTTCCCGCTTGGTCTTATAGATTTTTTGATGGGCCTCTGAAGCGATTGAGTTTAAATAAAACTCTGTATTACTGCCGGGATAAAAGGTCCTGGCATAGCTAAGATGATCGGTAATTTCAATGTAAAGGTCAGACAATACATCGGGTTCTATTTTCGTTTTGTTTGACAATGCACTTTCAAAAACGACCCATTTGTCTTTATTTTGCTTTACAAAGGAAGCCTCACGCATTAAATTATCTGGTTAGTACCCAAAGAAACTAAAATATGGAACAATTTCAAATAGAAACTGCCCAAAATATTACTATAAATCAACGAACTGCCCATTTGGGTGACCGTATGCTGGCCTATCTCATTGACAGCTTTGTCATTGGGGTTTATACTATTCTGATTATCTGGATGTTGGTTTCCATGGAAATAGAGTTTTCAGATTTTTGGGTGTTCTATCTACTATTGGGTTTACCTGCCTTTTTGTACTATGTTTTACTGGAAACTTTTATGGACGGGAAGACCGTCGGAAAAAGCTTGATGCATATTAGAGTTGTTAAATTGGACGGCTCCAAGCCTAGTTTTGCCAACTATTTTATTCGTTGGATTTTAAGGATAGTTGATGTGGTTCTTACCTCTGGAGGGCTTGCAGTATTGACCATCCTTATTCGGGGCAACGGACAGCGCATTGGCGATATTGCGGCGGGGACCACTATAATCAGCGAAAAGAGAAGCGTGCATTTGAAAGATACACTTCTTAGGGAGTTGCCCGATGGTTATGAGCCAAAATATCCTCAGGTAACCATTTTTAAGGATCGGGAAATGCAAACTATAAAAGAGTTATATGATAGTGCAAGACGCAATGCAAATCATCAAATAATCGTTTCATTGAGTAATAAGATAAAGGAAGTTACGCAAATTACTACCGAATCCAAGCCCATTGATTTTGTGGATACTGTCATTAAAGACTATAATTTTTACACTCAATAACTTTAACCTATGTTTTATCTTACTATTGATATTTTAGGAACAGTGGCCTTCGCTATTTCAGGAGTCTTGGTGGCTATGGAAAAAAAGCTGGATTTATTCGGGGTGCTGATCATTGCATTTGTGACTGCTGTGGGTGGTGGTACTTTACGCGATATTCTCATAGGGAATTCCCCAGTGGTATGGATGCGGGATTCTATTTATATCTTCACCATTTTGGGAGCGGTTATCTTTGCTATACTTTTTGCGCATCAACTGAAATATTTGCGTAAAACCCTTTTTTTATTTGATACTATCGGTATCGGGCTTTTTACCATGGTAGGTATTGAAAAAGGGCTGTCAGCCGAACTTATGCCGATCATGTGCATTATTCTGGGAACAATAACGGCTGCCTTTGGGGGGGTGATTCGAGATATTCTCTGCAATGAAATTCCAGTGATTTTCCATAAAGAGATTTATGCAACTGCTTGTATTTTAGGAGGGGCATGTTATTTTCTGTTCATGCTTTTCCCAATTGATAGCACTTATGGCTATGTAATCTCGATATTGATTATTATAGCCATACGCATTTTGGCTGTCAGGTTTAAAATAGCATTGCCCAATATATATCGTAAAAGGGAATAGTCCGAGCTTCAAGAGCAAGTTCAAAAAAATGCAAGAGGCTAAATTATTAGTAGTTTGCCGTACAATTTCAATTTTTCAATTTTGTCTACCGTCTACCGTCTACCGTCTACCGTCTACCGTCTAATCAACAACCTCGGCTTTTTGGATATAAATGTTCTGTGACGGCCAATCGCCCTTGCCAACGGGTTGGATGTTGATTTTGTCTACCACGTCCATCCCCGAAATCACTTTTCCGAAAGGCGTGTAGTTACCATCTAAATGATAAGATCCTGGTTTGGTTACAACTATAAAAAACTCATAAGGTGATGCCAGCATATGGGGATTGTTGATTTCACTACTGGGCATTGAGATAGTTCCACGATGATGTTTATGCCCTTTTTTCCCATCAGGGGGCAATAAATACCTTCCAATAGCACGGCGTTTGACCCCGGTTGCCTTGTCATCGGAATTACCACCTTGTATGATGAAATTCTTAACTACTCGGTGAAATTGTGTGTTATCGAAATATCCCTTAGAGGCCAGAAAAATAAAATTAGCCTTATGATAAGGCACATTGTCAAAGAGTTGCACCGTGAAACTCCCAAGGTTGGTCGTTATTTTTACTTTATCATCTTTTAGGGTCTTGTTGTAATTAAAGAAGAAATCTATGGCATTGTCCTCGGTCAATACAAAGGGCTCTTCCTTTACTTCCTGAACCAGAGTGGAATTGATGGCCGTAGTGTCTTTTTCTATGGCTTGGGATTCCTGTTTAATAGCGGTTTTATTTGGTTCTCCCTTGCAAGCCCCTAAAAATAATAGTGCTAATATTGTACTGAAAATGATTTTTCTAAGAGCCATGAATTTTGATGATTTTGTCATACGGACTTCAAAAATAAAAAATCTGCCATTACCCGGCGTGGCTTCACATTATAAAATGGCCCCCTTAATTAGGATCAAAGAGCTTGAGGCTGGTTTTGCCAAAAGGAAGGACCCTAAAAAAGCTGGAGTTATGGCACTGTTTTATCCCAATCAAAACCAAATCACAAATTTATTGTTGATACTCAGAAAGACGTACCAAGGGGTGCACTCGAATCAAATAGCGTTTCCGGGAGGAAAATCTGAGAAAGAGGATGTTGATTTAATGCAAACCGCTTTAAGGGAAACCCACGAAGAAGTTGGGGTGCCGCCTGGCCACGTTACTGTAGTGAAATCCTTAAGTGAAGTATATATTCCTCCGAGTAATTTTGAAGTGCAACCTTATATAGGACTTTATCAAAATCCAAGGCCTTTCGTACTCCAGGAGTCGGAAGTCGAATCATTGGTTGAGGTTCCCCTCACCGACTTAATGGACGACTCTAAAATATTCACGCAAAAACTATCAACTTCCTATGCCGACAATATTGATGTACCCGCCTTTAAACTAAACGGTTACACAGTTTGGGGTGCAACGGCCATGATGTTGAGCGAAATCAAGGAGCTGTTAAAAGGGGTTTTATAGTGCTTATTTCGTAGATTTGCCTCTATGGGAATATTTAAGAAAAATCCTTTCGGACATATTCTTTTTCTAAAAAAATGGCTCATTCGTGTTTTGGGCGTAGTAACCCATCAACGGTATAAAGGGTTCAATACTCTAGAAATTGAAGGTTCTGGGGTCATTCGAAACTTGCCCGACAAAAATGTACTCTTCGTAAGCAATCATCAGACCTATTTTGCTGATGTTGTTGCTATGTTCCATGTATTCAATGCCAGTTTAAAGGGCAGGGACGATTCAATCAAAAATGTCGCTTACCTCTGGAACCCTAAATTGAACGTGTATTATGTTGCGGCGGCAGAAACCATGAAGAAAAGCCTTATGACCAAGATTTTTGCGTATGCTGGTTCGGTTAGTGTAGAACGTACCTGGCGATCAGAAGGTCAAAACATTAATCGGCAGGTTAAGATGAGCGATATTTCGAATATTGGAAAGGCCTTGAACGATGGATGGGTAATAACCTTTCCCCAAGGAACCACTACCCCTTGGAAACCATTACGAAAAGGCACGGCCCATATTATCAAGAAATATAAACCTGTGGTCGTTCCCGTGGTAATCGATGGTTTTAGGCGTTCTTTTGACAAAAAAGGACTACGTATAAAGAAAAAGGGAATTCTGCAATCCATGGTCATCAAAGAACCCTTGGATATTGACTATGAAAATGAATCTTTTGATTCTATTGTCGAAAAGTTGGAATATGCTATTGAGCAGCATCCTTCTTTCTTGAAGGTGATTTCCAAAAAAGAGCTTTTGGCCTTTGAGGCCGAGAACGAACAACGAAGATTCAGACCTAATAGTTAAACTTCCAATTGTTTTAATTCTTTATAATTCTTTTTAAGTCTTTGTAATAACAATCCGTATAATAAGAAGTAAATTCCACCAGCTACAGCAGTAAATAGAATTCCCCCAATAGAGAGAACCCAAATCGTAGTTGTCCTTATTTTATCCAATGGAACTTCTTTTGAATTATCACTTATTCCAGCCATTACGTCTCGAAGAAATTCATCACTTAGGGAGACGCCAAATATGAAAAAAGCAAAAAAGATAAGGCTCATTGCTAGACAAAAGATGATATAGTGTTTAACGGTTATTCTGGTTTTGATAATTTGATGCATCAAATTTTTTGCACTGGCCAATACTGAAATTTCTTTGTACCTTCTATAAAATTGATATATAAAATAGGCTACAATGGAATAGTAAAATATATTTATTGCAATAAAGATTGAACTGAAGTTGCTTACATTCTCAAAGAACTGATCTTCCCGAAATGATGGAGATAAATAAATCAAATTTGGCAATGTGATTTCTAAAATACTAATGATCAATATCCATTTGACAATCGAAGAAGATTTCTTCCATATCATATTATGAATCTCATCGTAAGACAACTTAGGAAGATGTTCATCCTTTTTTTGCCAGTCCTTTTTTAATAGCTCCAGTTCATCCATCATATCGTCATGGGTTCAATATAGTTCTTAATTTATTCTTGATTCGGTTCATTTTTACCCTGGCATTTACTTCCGTAATCCCCAAGGTTTCTGAAATCTCCCGATAATCTTTGTCTTCCAGGTATAAAAAGACCAAGGCTTTCTCGATATCACCCAATTGCTTTACTGCCTTGTACATTAAAGTTAGCTGTTGTTCTTGCTCTTGGTTGTATTCATCGGCCTTGATTTTAAAAATAACCGAATCATAATCTTGCGTTTTTATCCGTCTTTTCGACTTTCTATATAGGGTAATGGCCGTATTCAGCGCAACCCTGTACATCCAAGTACTGAATTTTGATTCTCCACGAAATTTCGGATATGCCTTCCAAAGCTGTATGGTTATTTCCTGGAACAGATCCTTGTGCGAATCCCTATCATTGGTATACAATGTACAGACCTTATGAACAATATTCTGATTGCTCTCCAGTTCCGTCACAAATTGATGTTCAAGCTTTTTATTCACTATAGGGTTGGTGGGTTGTCTAAAGGTTAGTTGTACATATGAAAGTTATGTTACATTAAAGACAAAAAAAGGTCTAAAGTGCACACTAACGGAATTGGATTTTATACTAAAAATTCATGGACGCTAAACCTAATTCCTGTAATCCAAGGCCGGTGCCCTGTCTCCCAAAAGTGGAATGTATTTGAAATCGGCTCCCCTTCGTTCTAAAAACTCTTTTTTGGCCTTTGTAATAAGTTTTTGGTCTTGAAATAGATGTATTGCCGTCATTGTCAGGGTTTTGGAAGCCACCATCATTCCCTTATTGCCTATGGAGGTTCCACCTGCAGCAACGGCTTGCCAACTATGTGCGGGAGTTCCAGGCACCCAAGTTGCAGCGCTCATACCTACCGTTGGTACGGCAAAACTCACGTCGCCAACATCTGTTGAGCCATATGCCTTGGCCTCCGTTTTGTACGGCTGTATATCTTTGGCGGTACGTACATCAACACCTTGATAGCCTAGGCTTATAGCAATTTTATCGGCAAACTCCTTTTCTACCTTGGTATATTCCAAGCCGCCGATTTTTGATAGATTATTGTGCATCAATTTTTGAAGGGTAAGATTGGGCAACAATTCATGGGTTCCGCCTATCATTTCAAAATCCATTGTTGTACCTGTACCCAAAGCGGCCCCTTCACCGGCTTTGATGATTCTATCAAAAATATCAATGACCACATCTCTCCTATTGTGACGGGCGTAGTAATATACTTCGGCAAAGTCAGGCACTACATTAGGTGCTTTTCCTCCGTCGGTGATTACATAGTGGATCCTTGCTTTTTCGGGTACATGTTCCCGAAGCATATTGACCATGGCATTCATGGCCTCTACACCATCAAGGGCAGAGCGTCCTTTTTCTGGGGCACCGGCTGCATGGGCAGAGATGCCATAAAAACGGAATTTGGCCGATTTGTTGGCCAAAGCCGCACCAGCACTGGCTGCATTTTGTGAGCCAGGATGCCAATGTAAAGCCACATCAACATCATTGAAAAGCCCTTCACGAACCATATAAACCTTTCCTGAGCCTCCTTCTTCTGCAGGGGTGCCATAAAAGCGTATGGTACCTTTTGAATTGGTGGCCTTCAACCAATCTTTAACCGCAATGGCTGCTGCTACGGAAGCAGTGCCGAATAAATGGTGTCCGCAGGCATGGCCCGCTGCCTTGCCTGCAGACTTTTTCTCGGGTACGGCTTGTTGCGAAAGACCAGGTAAGGCATCGTATTCACCCATTATTCCAATAATAGGAGCTCCACTACCATATTCAGCAGTAAAAGCCGTTGGTATGCCGGCCACCTCTTTTTTTATGGTAAAACCGGCATCACTCAACGTTTCTTGTAGCAAGGTCGAGCTTTGTTCCTCCTGATATCCCATTTCAGCAAAATTCCAGATGGTTTGGGCAATTTCTCCGTAAAATTCACTTTTATGGTCTATGTTCTTGAGAACATCATCCAACTTCTTTTGGGCTTTCAAAGCAGTGGATGCAAAAATGGCAAGTACACTTAAAACAATTATTTTCTTAAAGATCGGTATCATGGTAATCGATGTATTGAAGGGTTATTTTGACTTGTATTTTTTGAAAAAAAACAGTTTGATAGAACAGTTAAATATACTAAAAACACCTCATAAAAAATCTTATTTTCTTGGATGATATTTGTTCATCACATCGGCCAAATGTGAACGGTCTACATGCATATAAACCTCGGTCGTGGTAATACTTTCATGGCCCAACATTTGTTGAATAGCCCTTAGATCCGCTCCATTTTTCAATAAGTGGGTGGCAAATGAATGCCTAAAAGTATGTGGACTTATATTCTTGCCTAGGTCTATTTGTAGGGCTAATTGTTTGATTATGGTAAATATCATGGCCCGGGTAAGCTGTTTGCCCCTCCTGTTTAAAAATAGAATGTCTTCAAATCCTTTTTGGATGGTTTGGTGTACCCGAACCTCTCTTTGGTAAATGGTGATATATTTTTTATTGATTTCACTGATCGGTACAAACCGCTGTTTATCTCCTTTCCCAGTTACTTTGATAAAATCCTCCTCAAAGAACAGGTCGGATAATTTTAGATGAATAAGCTCAGTAACACGTAGTCCGCAGCCATACAAAGTCTCTAACATGGCCCTATTGCGTTCCCCTTCAGGTTTTGAGAGGTCTATTGCAGCAATGAGGCTATTTATATCTTCTTCGGACAGTGTATCGGGCAATTTTCGGCCAATTTTTGGGGATTCAAGTAAATCCATAGGATTGTCCTGGCGATAATCCTCAAAATTCAAATAATTGAAGAAGCTTTTAAGTCCGGAAATAGTCCGGGCCTGGGATCGCGGATTTACGCTCGTGGCAATTTCATAGACAAAACGTTGAACCGTTTCTTTATCGATGGAGATAGGACTGATCACCATAGTATTCTCCTCTAGAAAGCTGATCAATTTTTCAACATCCCAGATATAGTTTTTAATGGAATTTGCAGCTAACCCACGTTCAATCTTTAGATAATGCTCATAATCCTGAAGGGCTTGTTTCCATTTCATGGAATAAAGATAAGTCAACTAATGAACAAAACCCATTGGGTCTTTTGTCTAGGGTCTTACTATGTGTTGATTTAAACCCGTTGATGGGAATGGCACAGTGATTGTTTAAGATTTTCCAAGTTTTATATATGCGATTAATAACTAAACACACCATAAAGGAAGGATGTGTCTTCAAAAAACTGAGTATTTCAGATTTCCGTCTGATATTTTTTATAGGTCGACTTTTAAAAGGGAGTTAAAAAGGAGAGTTTAAAAAATTGCTCTTCAAGTCCGTTCGAACGAAGTTGAGAACTCATTTTTTTGATAATCAATAGGTTTCGACTGCGCTCAATCTGACAATACTATAGTTCTTGTACTTTTTAGACACCCTCTTTGTATTTGGATATCTTTTGCAAAGAATCAGATCGGCCCTCTTTATACCTTGTAAGGCTCCGGGTAAATGTGCTTCCAAGATTTCATCAAAAGAATGCAAATGGCCTCTCCACAACCATTTTAGGCTGTTTTACAACAAAAATGATTCCGTGTACCGTGAAGATTTTAGTTTTGCGATATAACCAACAAAGCCAGAATCTATGAGAAAAATCGTTTTAGCAAGTGTTTTTGCATTTCTAGGAATGGGATTGTATGCCCAAGAAGGATTCAAATTAGGAATCCATGGAGGGTTACCCATTAATGATTTTAATGACGACGTGAGTTTAATGGTAGGCTTGGATGTCGGCTATATGTGGGCCTTGGGCGAAGTAATCGATGTAGGTGTCGCTACGGGTTTTATTCACGGTTTTGCCGAAACTTTTGACTCCCAAACTATAGTAGCTGATTTACCCAATATGCAATTTGTACCCTTGGCAGCTTCGGTACGAATATGGCCATCTAATTCACTTTCCTTTGGAATTGATGCGGGCCAAGCACTGGGAATCAATGAAGGCAATGATGGCGGACTGTACTACAGGCCTATTTTAGGTTATTTGATGGGGGCGTATACCGAATTAAATTTTTCATATACTACGGTCGATATGGATGATTTCTCTTGGAACTCGGTCAATATTGGAATACTGTATACGTTTCCAGCAAAGCGAAGGCTCTAAATAGATAGAGGACCATATAGCAAATAAAATGTCTTTGGGGAAGTACGTACGAACGCTTCCCTTTTTTTATGCCCAACAATTCGTTATTTTTATCCAATGAAAGCCCATAGTGGGCTTTGAATATTTTTAAGGCCGATTTTTACCGTGAAATGAACATTGGTCGAATAATGATGGTAGTATGAAGATTTTGATTATCAACGGACCCAATTTGAACCTTCTTGGGAAAAGGGAACCTGAACTTTACGGAAGTACCACTTTTGAGGAATACTTTACACAACTTCAAGCCAAATTCAATGGGGTTGAACTGGAGTATTACCAATCGAATATTGAAGGAGTGCTTATAGACAAAATACAGGAAGTTGGATTTTCGTACGACGGTATTGTATTAAATGCTGGGGCCTATACCCATACTTCCATTGGTATAGGTGATGCCATTAGGGCCGTTACAACCCCTGTTGTAGAGGTTCATATTTCCAATACTTTTAATCGGGAGGATTTTAGACATGTTTCTCATATCTCCCCAGGAGCCCAAGGGGTGATTCTCGGTTTTGGACTACAGAGTTACGATTTGGCTATTACTAGTTTTTTAAAGTAAAACATGCACATAGCCATCCGTATTGGTTGTATAAGCACATAAAACATGCACATATAAACAAGTTGGCATTCATGAATAAAATAGGAAATCAAAATGAAAAAAACTTTACTTGTAATTTTATTACAGTTATCAATATCGGCCTTTGGGCAAGGAGATGGTTGGAATATAACCGCTAGTGACAAATCTGATTATACAGGTATAGCAGTTTCTAATGGTAGAATAGGTATTTTAACTTCTAAGAAACCTTTAGAGGTTCAGCATATTGTGCTTAACAATGTATATGATATGGATCCTGTAGCTAAGGTTAGTAGAGTTCTTCATGGGATGAACTTTGGTAATCTTGATATTTACATTGATAATGAAAAGATCACTGAAGAAAACATTAGTAACTGGAGTCAAACATTAAATATGAAAGAAGCGGCTTTTACTACCTCTTTCACATTTATGGATAAAGCAGAAATTTCTTGTACTATCTATGCTCTTCGTAATGTACAGTTCACAGGATATATTGATGTTAAGATTGATGCTAAAAAGGAAATCAATGCTAAAGTTGTTGGTAAAATTCTAACGCCATGGGATTACCAAATCCCAGAACAATCTTATGAAGTATTAAGAGATGTTGAAACATCTATGCCAATATTACAATCGGTTGCTAAGAGTCAGTTTGGTGCTCATACAGTTTGTACTTCTGCAACTTTCATTTGGGATGGTATCAACTCTTCGAGAGAGCATCAACGCCCTGATTTACATCATGAGATTGTATCTGAAAAAGAAAATACTCTTTCTTTTAAGAAAGCTGTTAAGAAAGGTGAATCACTTGGCTTCTCTTGGACTGGGGCACAGTGTACTACAAAAGATTTCTCTGATCCAAGATCAGAATCAGAACGTATGGTTATCTTCAACCTACTTACTTCAAGAGAAAATCTTTTAAAAGGACATAAAGATCTTTGGAATGAACTATGGAAAGGAGATATAATTATCGAAGGTGATCTTAAATCTCAACAAGATGTACGCTTAGCTTTATATCATTTATATGCATTTGGTAGAGGTGATTCTGATTTAAGTATTGCGCCAATGGGATTATCATTACAATTCCCTTATAATGGACATATCTTTTGGGATACAGAGTTGTGGATGTTCCCTCCACTTTTAGTTTTTAATCAAGACATTGCAAGATCTCTTGTTAACTATAGATCAAACAGATTGGATGCTGCAAAGCGTAAAGCTATTAACTATGGCTACAAAGGAGCTATGTACCCATGGGAAAGTGATGATACAGGAAATGAAGCTACTCCTCCATTTGCTTTAACAGGAACATTTGAGCATCACATAACTGCTGATGTTGGTATTTCTTTTTGGAACTACTACAGAATAACTAAAAATAAAAAATGGTTAACTGAACAAGGATACCCTGTACTTAAAGGGGTTGCTGATTATTGGGCTAGTCGTGTTACACAAAATCCTGATGGTAGCTATTCTATCAAAAATGTAGTAGGGGCTAATGAATTTGCTCCAAATGTTGATGATAATGCATTTACAAACGGTGCTGCAATTACTGTATTAAATTATGCAACATTAGCAGCAAAAGAACTTGATATTGTGGCTGATGCTAACTGGAAGTTAGTGGCTGATAATATTAAGATTCACAAGTTTAAAGATGGTACTACATTGGAGCATAGCACATACGACGGAGATATAATAAAGCAAGCTGATGTGAACTTATTAGCTTACCCTCTAAATATTGTTAATGATAAAGAAACTTTAATGAAGGATCTTAAATACTATGAGCCTAAATTAGCTCCAGAAGGTCCTGCTATGGGAAAATCAGTGTTTGCTATTATTTATGCTCGTTTAGGTGATGCTGATAATGCTTTCCGTCTGTTTAAAGAAAGTTATGTGCCAAACACAAGAGCTCCTTTCGGTGCTTTATCAGAAACTGCAACGATTAACAACTCATATTTTGCAACTGGTGCAGGAGGTATGCTACAGATAATTTTATTTGGCTTTGGTGGATTACATTTTACAGAAGAAGGTATTGTTCAAAAGAATCCAGTTATTCCAAATCAATGGAAATCTTTAACAATAAAGGGTGTCGGACCAGAAAAGAAAATTTATAAGATTGAAAAATAAATTTCTTGTGTATACATAGAAAAAATAACGAAATGCCAACAAAGGCTATACCCAATAAGGAGTTTTGTGGTAAAATGAAAGTATATACAAGTATGAAGTTTAAATACAAATTGAAACAGGATAGCTTTAAAACCCCTTACTGGTCATAGCCTTGATCGATGGGGAACATTCGGCGAAGAGGCCGGCCCAATTTGCTACGTTGTCCGCTATCGCTCTCAACTCCCGCCCATCGGGAAATGTTCCCCATCGCAGGGCCACACCAAATCCCTTGTAGCAATAGGATAAGGGACCTATTGGCCAATATCGCCTTTTACCGCACATCGAGTGAAAACGTCCACCATCATCGGCTACAAACTCCCGATAGCTCCTATCGGGATGGCCAAGCTCTATCGTTTTTTTGTTTTTGTGTACCTTCGATATCCAACACTAAAAAAAATCCAGAGCTTAACTACGTGTAGCCCTGCGTTGTACGCAAGCTTAAAAAAAGATGAAATTTTATTCTAATTGTTCAACTCACCCATGCTTCATCTTTAAAAAAGATAGCATTTTGACCACCTTTAAGTCAGGTTGGCATGCATGACGTAAAGATGACATGTAGATGACGCAAGCATACCCGCACATTATAATTATGTTTGCTTTGAACAAATTAATAAAAGAATGAATAGTACAGAATTAACAACCAGCTTAAACGAATCAAAGGGTCGATATGAAATGTTTTTACAAGCACTTCATCTTGCTAAGATACCGGTATTGATTGCTATGTTCGTTACACCAGTTCGCTTCTTTCTTGAACTGGCCGGCTTACCTGAGAATATTATTTTCATTATTGGATTACTCTGGTTGACAATGGCGATTGCAGTTTATTGGGGAATCAAATTATTTGAAGAAGAGCATCCTTACCTACTCATCCTATTGAGCTTAATCATTTTTTCACCGATTTCCAGAATTCCAGTCTTTGTACTTTGGTGGATTACTAAAACGTGGGAACTCGGAACACATTACAACATATTCGACAACTGGTCGCAGGCGCTAATCGGACAGCTTGTATATGGATCACTTGTTCAAATTATTCCGGGTTTTATATTGGGTTCACTGACACTCGCCATTATGCGATACAGGAAATATGGTAGGAAGTAAACTAATAACCTAGAAATGAAGAATCCTCATTTGGCAATAAGAGTAAAAGAATTAAGGAATCAAAAGGGCATGTCTCAAGAAATTCTTGCTGAAGAATCAGGTTTAAGTCTGAGAACGGTTCAACGGATTGAAAATGGAGAATCTAATCCAACTGGAGATACGCTTAAAAGGTTATCGGATGCCCTGCAAGTAAACCCCGATGAATTAATAGATTGGACTATAAAAGAGAATAAAGATTATTTGATATTTCTAAATCTATCAGCTCTATCATTTATATTCTTTCCATTACTAGGGATTTTAGTTCCTTTCATCATGTGGACATCCAAGAAAGGCAAATTAAAAAGCGTCAATAAGATCGGAAGAGAACTAATTAACTTTGAGATAACCTGGACAATTTTGCTATTTTTTATACCTTTTTCATGGTTTATTATTAACAAAATCGGGCTTTTCCAAAATCTTACTTTTAGTACGATTATTACCATTGTAGCAATGATGTATTTCTTAAATATTATATTTATAACTTTTAATACATTTAGGATCAGCAATAAAAAAGATGTAGTTTATTATTCGTTAATTAAATTTTTAAGATAATTAATGTCGGTAAATGAAATGCCAGCGTACAATAACTAAGTATTCGACCCACCGATAGGCCAGGGCTGAATATCTTATTGACGGATCCGGTCTCCTTCTATGGGGAAAGCGTTTCCTTTTTTATTTTGATGTTGAGTATTGTTTTGGTAGACTTGCCGTGGTTTTGTGTTGGTTTCTGAACTCCAACATTTTTTTAGTGACTTAAATCTAACTTTTTTATCAGTTTGGCGAACTGTTCGGTCACTTTTTGATTAAATACTTGCCTACCATCATCGGCTACTAGCTCCCGATATATATCGGGACGGCCAAGCTCTATTGTATTTTTTTCGATTTTGTGTACCTTCGATACCCAACACCAAAAAAATCCAGAGCTTAACTACGTGTAGCCCTGCGTTAGGTACAACTTAACCACACCAATGAAAATTGACGAAAAAATAAAGGAATTACCATTAACTAAATCCAATCCAAAAACATTGGAAATTTTATTTGGAAAAACTGATATTACTCCAATGTGGGTTGCTGATATGGAATTTGAAATTGCAAAGCCAATTCAAGATGCCTTAAAAGAAAGAATTACAAATTCAGGATTTGGCTATGAATATAAACCTGAATCTTTCTTTTTGGCTCAAGAGAACTGGTATAATGAAAACTATGCAATTGACCTTAACAGAAAACACATATTATACAGCCCAAGTATTACCACAACCATTTCTATCCTAATTGAAAATTTTACATCTGAAAATACTGGTGTAATAACCCAACCACCAGTATTTATGGAATTTAAAGATGTAATTAGGAATACTAAGCGGAGAATTATAAAAAATCCTTTAAAACTAGTAAATAATCAATATCAACTCGACTTTAAAGATTTAGAAGAAAAAGCAAAATTGGAGAACAATAAAATTCTAATTATTTGTAATCCACATAATCCCGTTGGTCGTGTTTGGACAAAACAAGAATTAGAAAGAGTCGTAAATATTTGCAAAGAAAATGACTTACTTCTTATTTCTGACGAAATACACAAAGACATTGTTCTTTTCGGTAATCAATTTACTTCAGTTTTACATTTTCAAGAAATATATGAAAAAATAGTTGTTTGTAATTCAGAGGCAAAGAGTTTCAACCTATGTGGAATAGCAGACTCAATGGCAATTATTCCAAATGAAGATATAAGAAACGCTGTATTCTCTACTTTTAAAAAATACAATTTAGGAAGAACAAATGCTCTTACAAGAGTTGCTTTGGAAACAGCATATAATGAAGGACATCTATGGCTGGAAAATGTAATAAAAACGGTTGAAGAAAATGTTGATAGCATTGAGAATGAATTAAAAAATTCTAAAATACAACTGATAAAACCAGAAGGAACCTACCAAATATGGTTGGATTTTAGAGAAGTATATAAAGACACTAAAGAAATGTTTAATAACATAACCGAAAAATCAGATATTGGATTAAATGCAGGACATTGGTTTGGAAGAGAAGGAGCTTTATTTATGAGAATGAACATTGCTACATCAAAAGAAAAAGTTGTTAAATCAATACAAAAAATAATAAAAGCAGTGCCTAATAACTAGGCATTCGAGTGGTCGGTACGACACAACATGAATGCCGTGTTGACTGAACCGGTCTCCTTCTATGGGGAAAGCGTTTCCTTTTTTATTTGATGTTGATCATTGTTTTGGTAGACTTGGACTTGCAACAAAAAAGTGGACATTTAGTTAAGAGTCATGCTGCTACTTTTTGATTGAACATTCCCATTTCAGATTCTTCTATAGTTTTATACCCCAAAGTGGAGTGTGTTCTTCTTCTGTTGTACCAAGTTTCTATC
>JAJRRO010000121.1 GCA_024279425.1 Bacteroidota bacterium
AGATGTAAAGGCAGAACGCCCATGCAGACGCTGCTCGAGGGAAAAGAAATCTGGAAGGACAAATTTGTAGACCAGATTTAACCTGACAGCCACCAGCTGAAAAATCGGTAACTGTCAGATCAAGTCAGAACTATTACAATTTATTTTTAAAATTTTTTAAACCTTAAAGAATGGTAGTCACATTTCTCAGAAATTACACTTTTGAAACGGATCTTATGAGTTTCTCTGCAAAAGACACGGCCTCTACAAATTTAACTGGGATATTTGACTGCCCACCAGCGGCCGCTATTTCACCAGGTCTAAATCGTGGGCATTGTTCGGTTTCCATAAATACCTCAATGTGGCGTTCAAGGTTCTCAATTTGATCTGTAGGGGATTTCTTCCTTATTAACTTGTCAAGGCTCCCTCTCAAAGCATCTAGAATTTTTTCTTTAAATTTTTCATCATCTTCTCGGACAATCCAACTTTCAAAATCCACAAGTGGGTAGCCATTGTCGTTTAATGCTGACAGAACAAATGTCGCACAGGTTAATCCTGGTCCAAAACTTGGTCCTAGATAACTCCCATCCAAACCAAAGTATTTATTTTCATGAGAATACTTCATCCCGTAGGCTATTTTAGAATGTTGGTTTTTTAGCCATATCTTATGTATAGCGCCTGACAAGGCTCCTTTTCGCTCATCTTCAATGTCAGCATCAATCCAGAAATATCCATCTTTCAGTTCATGCCTTCGAAGGTCATGATGAAATGCCAAATGTAGAATATTACTCTCTTCACCTGCTTCACCATTATACAAAAAACCAATGTGCTCAACCTCGCCTTCTTCATTTACCTTGAAAGCAAAACCTAAACGATCAACTTCTTTGTATGACCCCCTCTTTGGATGGTACATATTCCTACTATTCAAACCCTGCCAATAACCTTGCAGAATTCTTCCCCAATTTTTCAATATGATCCTTAACATTCAATTTTAATTTCTCCCATGAAGGGAGCTCATCTCTTCTAGAAAAAAGCGTCCCAAGAATACCCAAAGTTAACTCTAAGGAATATTTATCGACTTTTAATGTTTCCATTAATTGGTCAACATACAATGGAGAAATATCTAACGTTTTCTCCAGCTCATATAGCGCCTCACCTAATTTAATAGAATTTCTAGAATACTCACTTCCAGTTAGGAACTTCCCTAACCATGAAAATTTGTCCCTCATATCAACATCTGACACACGTATAGGCACATGAAAGAAATAACTGTTGCCCTTTACTTCAAGCTCAGTCAAGAGATCAACCGCAGCTCTCTCGCATACTGAAGTAGACCTATGTATATGTTTATGCCATTTTCTGGCTGACCCGCGTGATGACTCGAAATTTTCTTTATCAATTATATAAGTACTATTCTTATCGGCAAACGACATCCAAACATCTCTTCCGGCAGTAATATCGTCTTTGTTAAGCTGAACTTCAAGAAAACTTGAAGGCTTTCGCTCAATCAAGGAGTCTTTTATGAAGCTTTTCTCGGATTGCCCAACGGAACATTCTTCCGGCACCCTTGCGGTATAAGTCCAATCTTGTAATAATGCTGTCACAGTCTACCTCGGTTTCTTTTTGATGAGAAAAATCTCCATCTATTAGATAAGCTTTTCTCGTTTTATCAGAATTATTGTAAACAAAGCCATGGTTAATTTTTACTTGGTCATTATCTTCACTCATTCGGAATGTGAATATGTTTGTTTTCTCAATTAAATCATCTTCAGGTTGCCCCAATGAAACCATAACATCTACCACATCTTCAGAAATTAATTCACTCCAACTTTCTTTTTCAAAACCAAGCTCGATTTTATCTATAATATTACGGTACCTCAACCCACACCTAGAATAAACTTTAACATTAAACACCTCTACTAATGTCATCAGGCAAGGCCGCAACTTATTTTTATAATCCTCCCAAGTTTTATAGCTTGTACAAGATAAAGACATTGAAGTCTCGGAGAGATTCAGAGTCCAGATATTATTCTCATCTCGAGCCCTATAAAACTTAGTTTTACTTTGTTTCAAATTAGGAATTTTTGAATCTAAAATTTCAACTTGAAGTTCTACTGTATGATCTTCTTCAAATTTTTCAAATATACCACCCAACTTTTTAAAAAACTTAACAAATAACTCTTCCGAAGCACTCAAGTCAGCAAATCTAATCTCACATACTACTTCGATTAACGGGTTGTTCTTATATTCTACCCTGTCGCTATCTGGGAATGGTATTTTTATTTCATACATGTTTTAATTCATCCTATAGTTACACTATAGAGTAAAAATTTAATTTGTGAATTCCTATAATACTTATTGAGGACCCACCATTATCAACTTATCATTTATCATCTGATAACTTCTTAACAAGAATACAAAATATTAAAAATACCTATCTAGTAACTTTTTTTATTATCCATGCTCTGGTCAATCATATTCATATAATGTTAACATAATAAAATTACAACTCATCCGGATCATGCGCCTCGGAAAAACTAAATGAAATAATCGGCGACTTGCCATATCTCAATTTGTCGCCGTGCAACCCAATCAATTTTATCGACCCTCGTTCGATAGCATTGTGAATTCCCCAAAAAGGACCACTTGGTATGCTACCAAGAAAATTCCTTCTATCCATTTTAATGGTGAGAGAGCCAACGGCTATTGGTTTTCTCCCAATTTCCTTTTTCACATGAAAGCTGTCTTCAATATCTCGGTTACACAGAAAAACCAATTTAAAAGCATTTCCGCATTCCTTTTCTGGGAAAGTACATTCGGCTTCAATTATCAACGAACTATATTCACTATAATGCCCTTGAGCATATTTTGAGTGGTCAAGTGAAAGACTATAATCGACAGAATATTTTTTTATAAAAAACAAGTAGCTTTGATATTTATTAACAGCTTGTTTGTTTTTATGCATTTCAAATCCCTTTTAATTTTTGAAGCACTAAAACTTGTATTCTAGTTTTAAAATTATCCTAGAATAATTTTTTTTATTGAGCTATTGTCAATCATTATTGAATGATAACAGTTAGTTAAAACATATTTCCAAATAAATTATTTTGCCTTTAAGCACTTTATTCTCTATAAATTTAAGATATTAAAATTATTAATTAGGAGAGTGATGCTATGTTAATAATAAGTATACTCACACAAAAGGGCGGTGTCGGAAAGTCTGCGGGTAATACCCCCATTTTTAGAGGGTTTCAAAAGTAGAACTATTTAAGCGACCATAGGTAACATACCTGCACCTTGGACCAGTTTCTGTATTGGCGTTATACCGCCGATGGCCATATTGGGCCGTTCATTGTTATAAGTCC
>JAJRRO010000122.1 GCA_024279425.1 Bacteroidota bacterium
GGATAGAAACTTGGTACAACAGAAGAAGAACACACTCCACTTTGGGGTATAAAACTATAGAAGAATCTGAAATGGGAATGTTCAATCAAAAAGTAGCAGCATGACTCTTAACTAAATGTCCACTTTTTTGTTGCAAGTCCACTTCAAATTGAAGTAAGAAGTCTGTTCAGAAGAATGAAATCAAATGTACAAACCCACTATTAAAAAAACTGTATGTAAGGTAAAAAAGGAGTACCTTAAACGAGATAAACAATAAAAAAACCTAGTATTTTGCAAACGGGAGGGAGCTGTAGGATTAAAATATAAATAGATGAAAAATCCAGATATTTTTAATGATGTCATCGGACCTGTAATGCGCGGTCCTTCCAGCTCACATACAGCTGCTTCATGGCGTATTGCTAAAATTGGTTTGGACATATTGAATGAACCACTTAAAAAGGCAATTGTTGATTTTGACAGGAACGGAGCCTGGGCGCCAAACTATAGAGAGCAGGGTACAACACTTGGTATTGACGGAGGTTTGTTAGGATTGGAAATGACCGATAATCGTATGAAAAATACGGAACAAGTGGCTAATGAAATGGGCATTTCTATACGCTATGAAATAAATTCGTTTAAAACCGACCATGTAAATACAGTTCGTTTAAAACTGGAGGGAATCCATGGAAATACAGTTCAGGTTTTGGCGGTTTCCTTGGGAGGTGGTTCTTTTGAAATTCGTGAAATCGATGGTTTTGAAGTGAAAATAAATGGAGATTTTTATGAATTACTTCTTACTAGTAAAAGTGATGATACAATTGCGGGAAAACTCAATGCATTGTTTCCCCAAAGCCAATCAATAACTGAATCCGTTAATGGAGATAGTACGTTGGTTAATTTAAAATTCTCAAATAAAATATCGGTTGACACCCTTCAAAAATTAAATGGATTGACTTCTTTGGAAAAGCAAATCATTGTCAATCCTGTACTGCCTGTTATTGCGGGGAATGGCACTAAGTTGCCATTTACTTCTGTGGCATCCCTTTTGGAATACGCTTTAAAGGAGAATCTTGATTTAGGTGAACTCGGGCTGATTTATGAAAAATGTCAAAGTGGATTGCCAGGTGCCATTGTAATCGACAGGATGAAAAACCTTGTGGGAATCATTGAAAATAGTATCAAAACGGGTTTGGCAGGTACCGTATATAAAGATCGTATTTTACCACAACAATCACATTTAATTCAAAAGGCACAAAATAGCGGGAAAATCCTTCAGAATTCTATTGTAAATCAAATTGTTGCTAATGTTTCAGCTATTATGGAATCCAAAAGTGCCATGGAAGTTGTTGTAGCAAACCCGACAGCTGGTTCGTGTGGAACGGTTGGTGGAGTTTTAAGAGCAGTGGCTGATGATATAAATGCTACAGATGAGGAATTGACCCAGGCTTATTTTGCGACGGGGATTATAGGTGCATATTTTGCAATGGGGCCTGGGTTTTCTGCTGAAGAACATGGTTGTCAAGTTGAATGCGGAGCGTCTGCCGGGATGGCTGCGGCAGGGATTGTTCAATTGTTCGGGGGAACGGCGAAACAGGCCATAGATGCGGCATCCATGGCAATTCAAAACATGATTGGTCTGGTATGTGATCCAATAGCCGATCGTGTTGAAGCTCCTTGCTTGGGGAAAAACATAAGTGCTGCAGTTAATGCGCTTACTTCGGCAACTATGTCCTGTGCCGGATTTAATGCATTGATTCCTTTAAATGAGGTTATTGAAACAGTTTCATCGGTTAGTCAACAAATGCCTACCTGTGTAAAGTGCACGGGAAAGGGAGGTCTTGCCATGACGAAAACCGCTTGTGATTTAAAAGAAAAACTCAAATTAAGAAGCACAGCGGCAACTTCTTGAAACGCGAATTTTATTAAAATCACCCGACCTATTAAGCTTGTACTTCAACTTTTCTCTTTAAGGCTGATTTGAACATTACAAAGGAAGTGTAGATTATCACCACAATTACGACCCATCGAAGTGTACCCAGTGGCAAGGATTTTACCAGAAACGCAGCGATTAAGACGGCAATAATACCTGGAATTGCCATAGATACAGCGGCTTTTCTGTTGTAGGCTCCTTCTTTTATAAATTTTGCCGATGCCGGGGGCATTAAGAATGCACAGGAACCCATCATGATTGGGAAGGCGACTATAGGGGACATTCCCAAAGCATAGATTAGTGCCATGCAAGGAGCATACAATCCTATTCCCACGGTCATGAGGGCACCAAGAATAAAATTGGCTCCAACTGCCAGGGCTAATTTCCAGCCAGTCAGACCAATCGCTTCTCCACCACCTTGTATCCACTCCATTTGCCCTGATAGCATGAAAAATGCTGTAACAAGCAAAGCAAAGCCCATAGTTAGCTGAATTTTCCTTACAGCTAATTTAGCAACTATTCCTGCACCTAGAACGGCACCTCCTGCTGCCGATAACAACATGGTTAATAAAGTAATAGGCTCAACTTCAACAATTCGAATAAATATCAAGGCCTGAATTAAAACGGGAATAGTATTGGCTACATTCAATGTTCCAGGCAATACCCGATCTTCTGTCTGTTTTGTGAATTTTAGCAAAGCGGTTTGAGGAGCAAAAGCACCAATGCCAAGTACATCAAAAAAATTAACAACAAAACCTATGCATGCCGTTTTTACAACGCTAACGTTTTCTAAAACGTTAAGGTGCTTGATAAAGTCTTTACTCAATATGTAAATGAAAAACAGTGATAAAATAACAAGGGCAATCCAAATGGCTACAGTCATAATCGGATGGTTCTTGTCTAAAAATAAGAAATAAAAAGGACGAGACAATTGTATCGACTTTTTTAGGGCGGGACAGACACTCGTCGCATGTTCGACTTTGAACAAGTACAAGGGCCGAAATGGGTCTGAATGTAATTATTACGTCCGAGCTTGTTTGAAAACAATTTAACCGTATTTTTAGAGTATATCAAAATAGTTATGAGTTCAAGAAGAGAGTTTTTAGAAAAATTGACCGTTTCAGCGGTTAGTCTACCAATATTATATAGCCCAGCAAGTGTGTTAGCCGCTTGTGATGGGCAACCATATAAGGGTCCAGTGCTTCGGGTGGCAATTATGGGCCTTGGAAGTTATGGGAACAGGGTTGCTAGAGGAATGGAATCCTGCAAACGTGCAAAATTAGTTGGAGTGATCAGCGGTACGCCATCAAAAGTCATTGATTGGCGAAAAAAGTATGATATTCCTGAAAAGAACTGTTATAATTATAAGAACTTTGATCAAGTAAAGAACAATCCTGACATAGATGCAGTTTATGTCATTACCCCAAACGGGCTTCATTGCGAACAAGCCATTCGAGTTGCCAAAGCAGGTAAACATGTGATATGTGAAAAGCCCATGGCTATCAATGCAGAAGAAGGTGAACGAATGGTTAAAGCCTGTAAAGCTGCTGGAGTGAAATTGTTGGTGGGGTACCGCATGCATTTTGAGCCTAAGACCGTTGAGGTTATACGAATGCGAAAAGCTGGTGAATTTGGGAAGACGAAATTTTTTCAAGGACAATCGGGTTTTGTCATCGGAGACCCTACACAATGGCGTTTGAACCCAAAACTTTCAGGAGGTGGCGCCATGATGGATATTGGTGTTTATTCTATTAATGGGTCTCGGTATATGCTTGGCGAAGAACCGATATGGGTAACCGCCCAAGAGGTTAAAACAGACTCCGTAAAATTCAAAGAGGGGATTGATGAAACCATTACCTTTCAAATGGGATTCCCAAGTGGTGCAATTGCATCATGCCTTTCTACCTATGCGATGAACAATTTGGATCGGTTTTTCTTGAATGGGGAAAAGGGATTTGCAGAAATGCAACCTTCAACAGGATATGGGCCTATTGAAGGAAGGACACATAAAGGTAAATTGACCCAACCGCATATAACACACCAGACCCTTCAAATGGATGGAATGGCACAGTTGATATTTGAAGGGGTTCAACCCATTGCGCCTGTGGATGGTGAAGAAGGCCTTAAGGATTTAAAAATCATCGACGCCATATTCTTGGCAGCCAAGACAGGTAAAAAAGTGGAATTGTAGTAGTTAAAGGGTCAACCCCTACCCATATAAGGCATTTGATTGGCCATAAGGGTCAGGAATGGGATATTGGTATCGTGGGGCAAACTTGCCATATAGGCTATTGTGCGACCCACATGATTCACGTCCATGGTCGGTTCAATTTTTTGAGAGCCATCGGCCTGGATTATTCCTCCCTCCATTTTTTTGGTCATTGAACTGGCTGCATTTCCAATATCAATTTGTCCACAGGCGATATTAAATTCACGGCCATCCAAGGAGGTTGATTTGGTCAATCCGGTAACAGCATGTTTGCTCGCGGTATAAGGTGCCGACTGCGGACGGGGCACATGTGCCGAAATGGAACCATTGTTAATGATTCGTCCGCCTATTGGTTTTTGCCTTTTCATTATTTTGAATGCCTCTTGTGTACATAAAAAAGCCCCGGTCAAATTCGTGTCAATGACGCTTTGCCATTCATCCAACGTTAAATTTTCCAAGGGTTTCGAAGGAGCTCCAATACCGGCGTTGTTGAACAGGAGATCCAATCGCCCAAATACCTTCTCCGTTTGGGCAAAAAGGTGTTGTACGCTTGTGGGGTCGGTAATATCTGTGGGGACTACCAAAATTCGCTCATTATTGCATTTTTCAGCTGTTTCAAGCAGTGGTTTTTTCCGCCTGCCAGCGAGTGTAATGGACCATCCTTCTTTATATAGAGCCATCACAACAGCTCGCCCAATGCCTGAACCAGCTCCTGTTACTATTGCAATTTTCTGATTTTCTCTCATTTTAATTTAATACATTCGTTATACCTTCTTCTTCAATATACGACCTTATAATTTCTTCGGAAGAGGTATCGGACACAAATCCCAATTGAAGGGCTCTTTGGGTATCAAAATTCGGTGGCCAAGTCAGCACGATGCTTTCCAGAAAGGCATCCGGTTCGTAGGATATTAATTTGGTTACTTCGGGATTGGTCATTTGCCCAAGACTAAGAATCATTTCCTGGATCGAGGTAGTCAATCCAGGTAGATTGAAAACTCTGTCATCGGCAAGTATTTTTTCATCAATATTGGCGGCGTGGATGAAGTTTTGGATTACCCGCTTTGGGGATTGGATCCATACATCGGTCTCCAAGGGTACTGGATAGGAAGCTTTTTTTCCATGTAACGGCTCGCGAATGATGGAACTTACAAATGAGGATGTAGCCGCATTTGGTTTGCCAGGTCGGATGGCAATGGTAGGCAATCTCAAACTTCTGGCATCAACAAACCCTCTTCGGCTATAGTCATTCATAAGAAGTTCTACCATGGCTTTCTGGGTGCCATAAGAACTGCGCGGCTTGGGGCCTGTTTCATCAATTATAGTCTTGGACACTTCACCTCCAAAGACCGCAACGGAACTGGCAAATACAATCCGTGGACAAAAAGCGAGGGATCTACACATTTCCAAAAGTTGTAAGGAAGCGTGGAAGTTTATTTGCATTCCCAAATCCAGATTTTTTTCCGCCTCCCCACTTACGATGGCGGCGAGATGGAATATCACATCGGGTTGCTGCCCAAGCACCTTTCCAATGACCTTTTCATCACTGAAATCTGCTTCAATGCACTCAAGTCTTGCATCTTGGGGCATACCCATTGGAAACGCTCGATCCACTAGTGTTAACTTGATGACATCACCCTGGGCCAAACCCCCTTTTTCCAACAATTCTTTGGCCAACCTTCTTCCTATAAAGCCTCCACCACCTGTAATAAGTATGTGCATATGAATAAATTAAAATAGTATTGATTCTTTGTAAAGATGCGATAAAACGTTATACCAAAGGTAATATCCAAGACATTAACAAAACCTGAAAAAGTCCGACCAAGGCCAATATCCCCAATAAGACGGTCCAGGTCTGTAACGCTTCCCGCTCCGTAAATCCACTCATCCGTGCCACCACCCAAAAACCGCTGTCGTTCATCCAAGATATAAAAAGTGATCCAAATCCTATCGAAAGTAAAATGTAGATAGGATGGTAGGGAAGCTGTGCATTAGGTCCAATCAAAGCCGCCATGATTGCTGCCGTGGCAATCATTGATACCGTTCCCGAACCTTGGGCAATTTTCATGGCGGCGGCAATCATCCATGCCAAGAGGATATAGTTCACATTAAATCCCGCTGTTGTAAGACTAATTGCATCGCCAATACCGCTGTGTTTGATCATGGCGCCGTATGCTCCGCCGGCACTGGTGATCAAGATAATGACGCCAGCTATTTCCAAGGGTTTGGCAATGCCTTCCCAAAGGTCTTTTGATGTCAATTTTTGGGTCTTTGACCAAAGATAAAGCGCAAGAACGGCTCCGGTACCCATGGCAATATTTTTATTTCCCTGGAAAGCGATCCAATCGGGAACATTTCCAGTAATGGATGCTACTATAGATGCCAGGCTAATCATTAAAAGTGGGACGATAACAGGAAGTGTTGAAAGTATCAGGGAAGGTGGATTTTGAACAGAGGTCACATGCTTGTCCGCCACCCTAACGGGGATATTCAATTTTTTATTTAGCCATTTTGCAACGCCAAACACCGCGATGGCCGGAATAATTCCGGCCACAAGACCTACCAATATAACTGTACCCAGTTCAATATTAAGTATTTCGGCCATGATAAGGGGTCCCGGTGTTGGGGGAACTATGCTATGGGCGATGACCGCACCACCGCCAATAGCAACAACATAAAGGACAAAATCTTTTCCCGTCTTAAGTGCCAAGGTGATGCCCAGAGGAATCAATAAGAAAAATACGGTATCAAAAAACACCGGTATAGATAATACAAACCCACTGATGATCAAGGCCAAGGCCGCCCGTTTTTCCCCTAGTGTTTTCAATAACCGGTTTACAATCTGTTCTGCTGCCCCACTTTCCATCATTGCCGTACCTATAATAGCGGCCAGCGCAATAACCCAGGCTATTTTTCCGGCCATAATTCCAAATTCCGACATGGGTAATTCTACCGCGGTGGTAAGCGGGTTTTGTCCTGGTACCTTAGGTAGGTCTGTGGATATGAGCCCCACGAATATGGCAGATAGCATAAGCGCAACAAAAGGATGGAACCGCAATCTCGTAATCAAGATTACCACCATAGCCACGCTTAGTAGAAGCACTATAAAGGGCCAATAATCAGAATGAAAAACCACTTCCATAAGGTAACTATTATATTAAAAAGAAAAAGCTCCGATGCCTTACTATACCAAGTTGCTCAAAGGCTTTCCATTGAAAAATTGAATGATATTCACGGCCGCGAGCCTCGACATTTCGTCTCGTGCCTCAATGGTGGCCGACCCTATATGTGGCACTACCGCCACGTTCTCCATGCTCAATAAGGGATTGTCCCATTTCATGGGTTCGGGATTTGTGACATCCAGTCCGGCCCCCCATATTACATTGTTCTGTAAGGCTTCAATAAGATCATTTTCGTTATGAATGTCTCCTCTGGCAGTATTTATAAAAATAGAGGAAGGTTTCATTTTGTCAAAAGTCAAGCTGTTGAACTTTTCTTTGGTGTGCTCGGTAAGCGAACAATGAACAGAGAGGATATCACTTTTTTGCAACAATTCCTCAAAAGAAACATAAGTGGCATTAAGGTTGTTTCTGGGATCAAGCTTTTGGGAGCGGTTGTGGTATAACACTTTCATGCCATAGGCCCCGACACATCGTTTGGCAAACTCGGTCCCGATCCGGCCCATACCCAGAATACCCAAGTTCTTCCCTTTTAATTCTATTCCCAAATTGGCCTGCGGGCGAAAATGCCCCCACTCATTACTGATAATTTTTTTATGCATATAGAGCATCTTTCGCGATACTGCCAAGAGCAGACCAAAGGCAATATCGGCGGTGGCATCGGTCATGGCATTGGGGGTGTTCGTAACCGGAATATCCAATGTAGCGGCTTTTTTTAAGTCAATATTGTCATAACCCACTGCAAATTGAGAAATTAGTTTGAGGTGCTTGTTGTAATCCAGGAAGTCGGCATCGATATTATAATTACTTGAAGAGAGCAGAATATCATGTTGTTGTGTGGCTTTCATAAGTTGTTCCCTGCTCATGGGGAGGTCACTGGTCCATGTGGTTACCTCTAGACCTTCCTTGTGAAGCATATCGATACCAATTTTGGGAATATTTATAGAAATCAATACTTTCATATACCGAAATTTAAAGTTTTTTTTGGGATTAATACGCCAAGAGCTCAATACTTCTGAAATCAATGGGGTGACTGTTGGACTGCAAAGAAATATAGCCCTCTTTTACTGAAGTATCCCCATGCTTTATCAAGGTCTTAGATATCTCATTGTTCGGGTCATAGGTGGGATTGCCATAATGTAAGATTTCCACGCCATTGACAAAGTGGGTAATGTTACCATCTTTAACCTCGATTTCCAGGGTTACCCATTGGTCGCCATGAAAGGTTTTATTTGTTGTGGGAGGTGTGCAATAAGAAGAATTTTTCACTCCATGTATTTCAACGAACATACCATTGGCACAAATTTGACCCACAGGCCTTTCATCAGTTCCATTTCCCCCATGGAGATTATATTCAAGGCATACAGGGAATGATTGGTCCAACCCAATCGATGCGGGGGCTTGGCCATGAAATTGAACGCCACTATCTCGATAGCCCCAATCTGGTGCTCCGGGAGCTGTTTTGCCAACAAATCTATAGTCAACTTTTAATCGGTAATTCGATAACTTTTGGTCATAGTATAATGCCCCAAACCTGTTATTAAAATCATCTCCGTAGGCATCATAACGAATACTGAGGATTTTATCCGCTACCCTAAATGTATTCCCAAAATTATCGCCCAATGGATATCCCTTTATTTTCATGGTCCAGCCTTCTAAATTGGCTCCATTGAAAAGAGAAACCCAATCGTTTTTTTGTTTAGTCTCCGTTTGGGCAAGGTCAGTTTCTTTTTGGTCACTGGTTTTCTTTTGGCCACAACTTGATAGAAGCACAAGGCACAAGAAGGCCATAATTCGATAAGATTTCATAATGGTGAATTGATTAAAATAAAGGTAGGGATATTATTTCTTTACATGAGTCAATGCAGTCGTATTGCTTTTAATTGGCACTCAGATATAGTATCTTTGATAGGAGTTGAATGTATCGATTTAGGCCATGGGGGAGTGGTACTTTTCAATAGGGCTGTACACCTCATTGAATATCTGAAAAATGTAAAATATGAAGAATTTGTCTGTTTTATGTATTGTTGTTTTTTCTTTGTTTTTTGGGTCTTGTGCCCAAAAAACAAAGAAGGGGGATTAGTAGTGCCGAGGCAGGCCAATAAATTTACATGGCTCTATAAACCTGTTGGGGATACGTACCCTGGTCCTTCTACCAAGCAATTGGAGGCGGGTAAGTTTTATGATGATTGGGTGCCCAATGATCATGGTTTTATCAAAGGTCTCAAGGTAGAATGGCATATTTTTGGGATTACACACCCTAACACGGGAATGGAAAATGTACATGAGGGAGAGTTCTTGTCGTTCCATGCCTTGGAGCCTGAAAGTGGATTCTTTACAGAAAAAGGGTGGTTGGATTTACCCAAGGTATTACCCCCTTCGGAACGACCAAATGAGCCTTTGGCGAACCATGCCCCTTTTATTGTAAAAAAAGAAGATCTATATTATATGATTTATGGACCAAGCCCTATGCGGTTGGCAGTTTCAGAGGATCTTTACAAATGGGAGTTGAAAGGGGAATTGTTTTCGGAAGCAAAGGGTGCTAGGGATCCAAGCATCATTTTTTACGACGATCGGTATCATATTGTTTATTGTACGGAACGAAAAGTAAATATGCGTACATCGACTGATCTGATAAACTGGTCCGAACCGAAAACCATCTTTGAATCCACAACTACTGACCCTGAATCACCTTCGATTGTTCAATACAATGATTCATTCTACCTTTTTATGTGTGGGTGGAATGGCATCTGGGACAAGAAAGACGTTCAGGGAGCCTATCAGCATGACACTTTTGTATATCATTCTGGGCAAATCGATGATTTTCGCAATAAGGAATCCATTACCAAATTGAATGCACATGCCCCTGAGATATTTGAATATCAAAACAAATGGTATATCTCAAGTGTAGAGTGGCCCAAACGGGGGGTAAGTGTAGATATTCTTGAATGGAACTCTATGAGTCCCATGGATTGATCTCACTGAAAATGGGTTAGAATTCTTTAAAAGAACCTGATGCAGAAATGAAATGTAGCTTATTGCTTAATGCTGATCAATACAGCTTCGCAACTTTTTAAATCGGAATTCAGAATGATATTTTCGGAAGTTTTTCCATCCGAAATTTCCACAGATACCGTATTTGGGGCAAATTCCCCGAGATTATGGGCATAAAGAAACAAATCATTCTTCTTTGCAGGATCCAATTTAATTCTGATCAATCTTTTGTGATAAGTCAGCAAGTGTTTTGAGATTACGGTAAAACCGTTCAGATAGACAGATACAATATCGCCATCCTGTCTGCCATGGTCCCAAATGTTGACTTTGATTTCCTCACTATCAAATACCAACTCTTTCACATAGGTAATATTTCTTCCGTTAAACTCCATTCTTTTGGGAACTTCGGGTTTTTTGGTTACAGGGGCATTTGCAATTTTCGCCCTATTCTTACGGGCATCTGATTCTTTGTTCCTAATTGAAAAGTAGGGAGTGGCAAATTTTGCGATTTGAAATTTATCATCGGGAAATAATTCGATGCCGACCACTTGATAATTGTCGCCCGAACCAATATTCTTGGCCAAAACAATACCATTTGCCTTTCCCGTATTTGGAAAAGTGCCAAGCTCTTGAACAACCATGTCATCTTTGGCCAAAAAGAAGCGAATCGATTTCGAGGAACCAATGTTCATGGTGTTCCATTCCAATTTCGCAGGATCGGGAATAATCCAAACTGTACCACTATCGGGACTTGATATGCCAATTGATGATTTAAGGGTAGTTTGCTTTTCAAAACTCCCTGCAACCTCAAATTTCCGGGTATTAAGAACTGAATTATGGGTGTCGGAAATCTCAATGGTACCATTGACTAAACTATAATTATAGGAATGCCCTTGCGCCGAATGGCACAGCAACAAACCACAAAAAAGAACGAATAAGTTTCTCATTCCAAAATAAATAGTATCAATATTAATTGGTTTAATCCCGAATCAAAGGACAGTGTAATGGTATATTAACGAAAATTTTTGACAAAAATTTTGAATCGCTCTCTATTTGTTTGAGATGGCATGGCGCTCAATGAGATTTCTTTGTAGTTTTAGGCGTAGTATTTTGGTTTAAAATACTACGCTATTTTACCTTTAGATATGCAAAAAGATGATTTGTTGGAATGCCATAAAAGAATAGCTCCCTTTGTACATAGAACTCCTGTGCTTTCCTCCCAATTATTGAATAAAATAGCGGATACAACAGTATTTTTTAAATGCGAAAATTTTCAAAGGATGGGTGCGTATAAAATGCGAGGTGCCACCAACGCCATTCTGCAATTGACCAAAGAACAGAGAAATAAGGGCGTGGTTACCCATTCTTCAGGTAATTTTGCCCAAGCCCTTTCCCTAGCTGCAAAAAGTCTGGGTGTCAAGGCGTATATCGTGATGCCATCATCGGCTCCCCAAGTGAAGAAAGATGCCGTCAAAGGATATGGTGGAAACATCATTGAATGTGAGCCAACATTAGAGGCACGGAATGCCACTGCCAAGAAAATTGGAGTTGAGACCGGGGCGACTTTCATTCACCCTTCCAATGATTTGGAAGTGATTGCGGGGCAAGGAACGGCTTGTATGGAATTGTTGGAAGAACAGCCTAATCTAGATGTTGTCGTGGTGCCTGTTGGTGGTGGTGGACTTATTGCCGGCACTGCCCTTGCGGCCCATTATTTTGGGAACGATTGCAAGGTAATTGGTGCGGAGCCTTTTGAGGTCGATGATGCTTACAGGTCTTTGCAAAGTGGTAAGATCGAATGCAATGCAACGACAAACACTATTGCAGACGGACTCAAGACCCAATTGGGCACTAATACCTTTCCCATTATGCAAAAGTATATAGACAACATTATTCGGGTCACAGAGGAAGAAATCGTCACTGCCATGCAATTGGTTTGGGAACGTATGAAAATTATTATTGAGCCTTCCAGTGCCGTGGCTTTTGCCGCTGTGTTGCGGGAGAAAGAGAAATTCAAAGACAAAAAAACAGGGGTAATCGTTTCCGGAGGCAATGTTGATTTAGAAAAACTTCCTTTTTGACCCATATGCTGCTATTTAGCCGAATTTTTAATCTCTTGGGCTAAAAAAACCTTGTTTTCCTAAACACGGAACAGGCTTTGCAATCCTATTTAGTATTAATGCTAAATATTGAATTATGAAAACAACACTACTTATCAAGGAGATTTATTTAGAAGGATTCAAAAATTTAGGAAACATTATTGTTAAAAACTATTTCAAACTTTTCGCTTGGTTCAGCTTTATACTGTTCTTTGTGGTCCTTTATGCTTTTATTTATAGAGTATATACAGGTTTTGCTTTTGATTAGAGGTTTGTAACTGCAAAATACCATGGAAATAATCCAAATAATGGGAAATATTCCATAAATTAGCTATCCCTTTTTGGATAGTGATGAAGAAGACGATACTGCATTTAGATTTGGACACTTTTTTTGTGTCCGTAGAACGATTAATAGATAGTCGTTTACAGAATAGGCCTTTGCTTGTGGGCGGTATAAGTGATCGTGGTGTGGTAGCTGCCTGTAGTTATGAGACCAGGGGTTTTGGTATCCATTCCGGGATGCCCATGAAAATGGCGCGGGAATTATGCCCCGAAGCAACCGTTATTAAAGGCAATGCGGGAACCTATAGCAAACATTCCGACGTGGTTACCGATATCATCAAAGAACAGGTGCCGTTATTCGAGAAGTCAAGTATTGATGAGTTTTATGCCGATCTCTCAGGGATGGACCGTTTTTTTGGGTGCTACCAATATGCTTCTGAATTGCGGGAAAAAATCATCAAAGAAACAGGCTTACCCATTTCGTTTGGGCTTTCGGTGAATAAAGTGGTCTCCAAAGTGGCCACCAATGAGGCCAAGCCCAACAACCAACTTAAGGTCGATTTTGGATACGAGAAACCTTTTTTGGCCCCACTTTCCATTAAAAAAATACCCATGGTGGGTGATAAGACCTACCAGACCCTTCGGAATTTGGGATTACGAAAGGTAAAGACGGTTCAAGAAATGCCGATGGACCTTATGCAACGGGTATTGGGCAAAAACGGAATCGTAATCTGGAAACGTTCCAACGGGGTGGATCATACGCCCGTGATTCCCTTTTGTGAGCGCAAGTCCATTTCCAATGAACGCACCTTTGATAAGGATACCATTGATGTGGTAAAGCTTAGGGGCATTCTTATGGCCATGGCTGAAAATTTGGCCTACCAGTTGCGTAGGGGAGAAAAGTTGACGGCCTGTATTACCGTAAAGATCCGGTATTCGGATTTCAACACCTATTCCAAACAAATGCGGATTCCGTATACCAGTGCTGACCATATTTTGATTCCCAAGATTTTAGAATCGTTCAAATCCTTGTACAATAGAAGATTGTTGGTGCGGTTGGTGGGGGTGCGGTTCAGTCATCTGGTATCGGGCAATTATCAGATCAATCTGTTTGATGATACCGAAGAAGCCTTGAACCTATATGCGGCTATGGATCATATTCGGGAACGCTATGGGGATAAAAGTGTAATACGTGCCTCGGCCATGGGGGCAAGGACCATTGGTAGGATGCATAACCCGTTCAACGGGCAACCGCCAATAGTATTGGCACATCGAAAACAATGATAAATTCCAAATTCCAAAAATTATGACAAAACAAAAGGTTTACAACTTAGAAGAAAGAACGTATTTATTTGCGAAGCAAAGCCGTTTTTTTATAAAGGCATTGCCCAAGGCTTTGAATACTATTGAAGACGGAAAACAGCTTATAAGGTCTTCAGGTTCAGTAGGGGCAAATTATATTGAGGCTAATGAAAAGCTTGGGGATAAAGATTTTGTAATGAGGGTCAAAATTGCAAGGAAAGAAGCTAAAGAAACTCAATATCGGTTAAAACTATTGAAAGATTTGAATCAGCACTGTGCGCCAAAAGCGGAAGAGCTCATTCAAGAAGCTATTGAGCTGAGAAACATTCTATCTTCAATTATCAATAAAAGGCTTCCTTAAAAACTAAATGATGAATGATTTTCATATGCATACCATTTGGGTTTTGGGTTTTGGAATTTGGAATTTGGTGCTTGTACCATGTATTTAAATTGCCACACATATTACAGCATGCGCTTCGGGACTTTTTCCGAGCTGGAACTCTTGCAACTGGCCCAGGAAAACCATGTTACCCAATTGGCCCTGACCGATATCAACAATACGTCGGCAGGCCTCAATTTTGTACGAAAGGCCAAGCAATACAATGTAAAACCTATTTTGGGGATTGATTTCAGGAATGGGACGAATTCCTGTTTTGTGGGTATTGCCAAAAACAATGAGGGGTATCAAGAATTGAATGGCTTTCTATCAGAGCATTTGCATGCGGACAAGGAATTCCCTGTCCTTGCCCCGTATTTTGAACACGCCTATGTTATTTATCCTTTTGAAAAGGTAGTGCTGAATGAGCAAATCACCTTTGCAGACTATGAATACATTGGTATTTCCATTGCCGACTTACGGCGGTTGCCTTTTTCAAGGTTGAAGGAGTTAAAAGCCAAATTGGTGGTATTACAACCCGTGACGTTTCGCAATAAACGCGATTTTAATGCACATCGGTTGTTACGTGCTATTGACAACAATGTACTGTTGAGTAAGCTCCTCCAAAGTGAGCAGGCCTCCGAGGATGAAAAGATGTTCCCTATACAAAATTTGGCTGTGGCCTTTTCGGAATACCCTTTTATTCTGGAGAATACCGAAAAGTTGATGAATTCCTGTGGCATACATTTCGATTTTTCAGAAGGCCGGGCTCCCCAGAACCTAAAAACCTATTTGAAGACGAAAGAGGAAGATGAAAGGTTCCTTGAAAAATTATGCCAAGAAGGGTTGCCCTATAGGTATCTTGATATCGGGAGTCATATTATGGAGCGGCTGAATAAAGAGTTGGACCTTATCAAGAAAATGGGGTTCGTGTCTTATTTTCTTATCAATTGGGATATTATCTCATATGCCAGGGAGCAGGGTTTTTTTTATGTGGGGCGTGGTAGTGGTGCCAATAGCATTGTGGCCTATCTGTTGCGGATTACCGATGTGGATCCTATAGAGCTGGACCTGTATTTTGAACGCTTCATTAATTTGTATAGGGTAAATCCGCCTGATTTTGATATCGATTTTTCGTGGAGGGATAGGGAAGAGATGACCCAATATATATTCAAAAGGTTTGAAAACGTAGCCCTTTTAGGCACCTATGTTACGTTTAAGCGAAAAGGGGTCGTTCGCGAGTTGGGAAAAGTATTCGGACTTCCCAAGGCCGAAATCGATGTTTTATCCGAAGGAGGATACCAAAAGGCAAGATTGGATGAGGTTTCCCAACTGGTCATAAAATATGGCGAACTGATCGAGAATATGCCCAATTATTTGAGCATACATGCCAGTGGCCTGTTGATCAGTGAAAGACCCTTGCATTATTTCTCAGCAACCCACCTGCCTCCTAAGGGATTCGAAACCACACAATTTGATATGGTCATTGCCGAGGATGTGGGACTCTATAAATTCGATATTTTGGCCCAACGGGGATTGGCAAAGATCAAAGAGACCTTGACGATTTTGGAACAGAGCCGACCGGATGAGTTTTCAAAGTTCGATATTCATGATATAAAGAAATTCAAAGAAGATCCACGAATCAATGAGCTTATAAAAACGGCCCGATGTATGGGGTGTTTTTATGTAGAATCGCCGGCCATGCGTATGCTGCTTAAAAAGCTGGAGGTGGACAATTATTTAGGACTGGTGGCGGCGAGTTCCATTATTCGTCCCGGGGTGGCCAAAAGTGGTATGATGCGCGAATACATTTTACGACATCGAAATCCGGGTAGGGCAGAAGAAAAAGGGCATCCCGTAATGCTTGATATTATGCCCGACACCTATGGAGTTATGGTCTACCAAGAAGACGTAATCAAAGTAGCCTACCATTTTGCCAATCTTAGTTTGGGGGAATCAGATGTATTGCGTAGGGGCATGAGTGGCAAGTTCCGGTCACGCGAAGAGTTTCAAAAAGTAAAGGAAAAGTTCATCGAGAACTGTAGGAAAAGAGGAGAGGATGACAAGATTATTTTTGAGGTATGGGAACAGATTGCCAGTTTTGCTGGCTACGCCTTTGCTAAAGGACATTCCGCTTCCTATGCCGTAGAGAGTTACCAAAGCCTATTTTTGAGGGCCTACTATCCGTTGGAATATATGGTGGCCGTACTCAATAACGGAGGCGGATTTTATCGTTCCGAATTTTATGTGCACGAGGCCCGTATGTTGGGAGCAATGATACATGCACCTTGTATTAACAAAAGCTTTGGCAGCAATGTGATTTACGGCAAGGATATTTATCTGGGTTTCGGATATCTGCGCGATTTGGAAAGCCGTGTTTCTGACCGTATCCTAAAAGACAGGATAACAAATGGAGCCTATGGCTCCTTAGATGATTTTCTGGATCGGGTCACCATATCCATAGAACAGGCAAGTATCCTAATCCGGATAAATGCCTTTAGGATTACCGAGGTCAATCAGCACGAGTTGTTGTGGCAGGCACATTTGTTCCTTTCTAAAGGGACATTGATAGAGCATCCAAAATTGTTTCCACCAAGACACGCGAAGTTTAAGATTCCGAAATTGTATACGACTGATATCGAAACCGCATTTACGCAATTGGAATTGTTGGGGTTTTGCCTGTGCAGTCCTTTTGAATTATTACAGGAGCTGCCAAAAAATAATCGCGGTAGTAAGGACTTGGGGCGTTATTTAGGAAGGCATATAGATATTTATGGCTATTTGGTCACGGTCAAGAATACCAGCACCCATAGCGGAAAACGCATGCATTTTGCAACCTTGATCGATCAGCAGGGTGAGGTGTTTGATACGGTACTGTTCCCGCCGGTGGCCGCCAAATATTATTTTAGGGGCAGGGGCGTGTACCGTTTTTATGGTAAGGTGGTAAGCGAATTCGGTTTTTTGAGCATAGAGGTCATTAAAATGCAAAAGCAGGATTATATGCAAGATCCACGCTATGCTGAGATGAAGACGGCGAATAGAGTATGGAAACAGAAAGAGGCCAAAACTATTGGCACAGATAAAGAGGAGGCAGGAAGAAAGGTAGACGTCATTACGAATCCCGATAGGTCGGGATGACAAATAGAAATAAAACATCAATAATAATTGACCTGTTTAATAGAAGGAATCCTTATCCACAGAATAGCGCTTGAAAGCTCCGAAATCAGGAACTGAAGAATGAAGTGACGCGGAGTTTCAAGCTCGGTTTTTCAATTTGCGAATTGAAAAAATTCCTTGGATAAGTGGCCCTTTTCTTTGTTTCGTTTCTTTTGGGTAATCAAAAGAAATGAAAAAACTCACCCACTTAGAAGAAGGCAAAAAATACGGACGCTTTGACTGGCTCTTCAAAACAAGCGTATACTATATACCCTTGTTTTTCAGCCTTGGGCAAGCAAAAGAAATGAAAACCCAATTCCAATACTTTTGAAGACCAAAATCCTTCCTGTCATTCCGTGCTTGACACGGAATCCATATGGATCCAAAACCCCATGCATCAAAAGTTGATAACTCCTCATAAGCCGCATAAGAAATTTTAATAGTTATGACTAACATTAGTTCTTAATGCCTTACCTTACTACAATTTTTGGCAAAAAAGGGATGGGGACCACACCAATGGATACTGTTGTCAAAATAAAATATTGGGTAAAAGAACAAGGGCGACCCATATGATGAATTTACCGTGAGTAAAAGATATGCAAAAATGAAAATACCAATACATATACTTTTATTGATTATTGCTTTGACAATTGTCAGTTGCTCCGAAGCGGAAAGCAAACGACCGAACATTGTAATCATCTATGCCGATGATATGGGCTATGGAGACCTAAATTATCAGAATAAAAACTCGAAAATTCCAACTCCAAACCTCGATAGACTTGCTTCTGAGGGCATGCGTTTTAGTGATGCGCATAGTTCTTCGGGAATTTGCTCCCCCAGCCGATATGCATTGCTTACAGGAACATATCACTGGCGTCGGCAGCATGGTATCGTGGGAGCTTTTGGTAAACCCTTTTTTAAGGATGCCGATATCACCTTACCCCAGGCACTAAAGACAGCGGGGTACACAACTGCCTGCATCGGAAAATGGCACCTGGGCTGGGACTGGGAATTTAAAAATGAACCCTCTGGGGAAGTGATGCAATGGGGGCAACTACGAAAAGTATATCTTCCGGAAGATGTGGATTGGAGTAAATCGATTGCCGGAGGCCCCTTGGAAAGAGGGTTCGATTACTATTTTGGTGATGGCACCATTAATTTCCCTCCTTATGCATGGGTTGAAAATGACCGGATTATTGAAGCGCCTACAAAAGCGATGGATATTGAGAATATTGGTTTTGATACCAAAGAGGGAGCATGGGAATTTCGTCCGGGACCTAAAGTTGAGGGTTGGAACCCGTACAATGTCCTCCCCACATTGACCGATAAAACGTTGGAATGGGTGAATAAGCAAGACGAAAACCAGCCTTTCTTTCTCTATTTTGCTCTACCATCACCCCATGCACCGATTATTCCCAATGATGGGTTTGACGGAAAATCGCAGGCCGGGGCCTACGGTGACTTTGTGTTTCAAACGGATTGGATTGTAGGGCAGGTTTTAAATGCACTTAAAGAGAAGGGCGTGGAAGATAATACCATTGTCATTTTCAGTTCCGATAATGGACCAGAAGCCTATGCCTGGCAACGGGCCAAAGACTATGGGCATTTTAGCATGGGAGATTTTCGTGGCCTCAAACGAGATGTATGGGAAGGTGGGCATCATGTACCTTTCATTGTGAAGTGGCCGGGAAAGATAGCTGCCGGCGCTGTTTCAGACGAGGTAATTTCCCAGGTTGATATTATGGCTACCTTGGCAAAAGCCTCGGGAATCGAATTAGCTGATAATGCCGCTCCGGATAGTTATAATTTTCTTCCCCTCTTAAAAGGCAAAAAACACAAATCTCCCTATAGAGAAGCTACCGTGCATAACACATACGCCAATAGATGGGGTATCAGAAAAGGAGATTGGCTTTATATAGATGGTCCGACGGGAGGACATAGAAAAATCCCTGAATTTTTTAAAAAACTGAAAGGATACGTAGATTTTAATACGAAAGGACTACTCTTCAATATGAAAGAGGATCCTGAACAACATCTGAACCTTTATGAAAAATATCCGGAGAAAATTAAGGAAATGGATATTGTACTCCAGAAATATCGAGAAGGAGGTCGCTCTGTAAAACATATAGAAAAATGAAAACACGAATAACAATTATTTCACTGGTACTTTCCTTTATTTTTGGATTGAACACATTTGCCCATGATGGCCACAGTGACCCCGTTCTTGCAGAATTGAATGACTACCTTATGGCCATACAACTGATGCGGATCGACGATGCCCGGGCCGCTGACATTTTCAAAACCTGGCAAGAACTCAAATTCGAATCCTGGGAAATACGCAGATTAACGGATGACCAAAATTTACTGATCAATTCCAAAGACGTGATGGAGCAGATTGGCAAGACCAAGGCTAAGCAAAAGCAGCTCTTACAGGAATGTCGTGCATACTTTGCAGAATTGGTCAAGCAAGGGCCTGCAGTACGTTTTAGCATAGACCAATCCATTGTCAGTATTTGGGATGCTCCTCCTATCGCAGTTCAAGTGCAGCATTCCAAAGTCTTGTTGGTGGAACTACAGAACAAAAGAAATTCGACTACCAATGTAAGTTTGAAAAGCGATGCGAGTGATGAAATATTATTTTGGAACAAGCAGATTGTATTAGCAGCCAATTCCATTCGATATACCTTTGTGGTACTGGTTCCATTGCAAGAAGGACAATTGACAAATACACTTCAAGTCAGTGGCGGACAGGGTGCTACGGCATCAGCGGTCATTGAGCTAAAAGGCATCCAAATGCGCGATGCCAGGTACACTTTGCGGCGAGCAAACGATAACATGACCCGTGTAACACTGCCTACGGAGGTTGCCCCAGCTCCAAAAGAAGGTTCGACCTTTACGAAGGCCATTGATTTTTCCGTTATCGATAAAGAAACCGGAAAGCCTTTGGCAGTTCAGGTTGAGGTTAGTGATACCCAAGGCCATAGGTATTGGGCCCCGATCAAAGGGGCATCCTATGCCGTTGATCGGGATAGAAAAGTGGGCTGGCAAACGACCCTTTGGGACAATCAGCCGGGCCCTTTTTTCTATTTGGGCGGCGAAGGAAGATTAGGGGTCGATCCCAAAGGGAAAACGGCCAAGATTTATCACGGATTTGAATACAGGCCCGTGGAATTGAAAATTCCCGATGATGGAAAAGTACATATCGCTATGGAGCGGTGGATCAATATGCCAAAATTGGGTTGGTATTCCGGACAAACGCACATACATACCACAGATTTGGGAAGTCCGGTGCAATTCAGTGCGTATTGGCCCTTGGTTTCCCAAGCGGAGGATTTGCATGCTTCCTACATTCTAACCCTTAAGGGCGAATGGGATACCCATGCCATCTATGCCGATGAATTTCCAATGGGCCTAAGGAAGGCCTTTAGCACTTCGGATCATCATATAGCCTATGGGGAGGAGTTTCGAAACAATCCCTATGGGCATTTGGCCTTTCTTGGCCTTAGCTCTCTGATCCAGCCCATTAGCACAGGGGCATTGGGCGAATTGGGAGGGCCGGACTACCCATCCAACGCTGCTATTTTGGACGAAGCCTTGGCCCAGGGTGCGAATACCATTGCCGCGCATTTCGGTAATTTCAGGGCGGCTAAGGTAGAACAGATCAAAGTGGGTTGGCCTTCTACCGGATTTGAAATGCCCGTTGATATGGCCTTGGGCAAGATTCAATTGGCCGAAATTGAAGGTAATGGTGGACAGACCGATGTATGGTACGATCTTCTCAATTGCGGGTTTAAAATACCGGCCACAGCAGGCCCCGACTGGTTTATCAAAAATACGCCACGGGTATATGTAAATTTGGGTGATGCCCCGTTTACCTTGGATAACTGGAGAAATGGGTTAAAACAGGGCAATAGTTTTATCACCCGCGGTCCTATGTTATTTTTTAACGTGAACGGAGAACAACCCGGAAGTACCTTGGAGGTAAAAAAAGGACAGATAGATGTTCAAGTAGCGGCCAAGGCCCTCACCCCAGATGGCCCAATTCCGGTGGAAGTCGTTTACAATGGGGAGGTCATCTTAAAAACTTCGGAAACTTCTTTTCAAGTTACTGTGGAGGATTCAGGATGGTTAGCGGTACGCTGCGAAGGTGCACACTCTAATCCGGTATACATCAATGTTGAAGGTAGACCTGCGGGACAGGCCGAACCTGCCCAAAAGTTTATCACGATTATTGATCGCTTGTCTGATTGGGTTCAAAAGAAAGGACTTTTCGATACTAAAACTCAAAAAGAAGAAGTACTTAAAGTGATTGGCGAAGGACGGACCGTTTATGAGCAAATCATTGCAAAGGCCAAGGAGTTAGGAAGGGAGTAGCAAGTTAGTACACCCGAAAATGATTAAAAAAAATTGATGTCCAACGTCATTACGAATCCCGGGCATTCGGGATGAAGCAATCTGTTTTATTATTGTAAGTAGTGCCGACTGGTGAGGCACTGCAATTTATACTCCCAATTTCGCGAAATTGACAAGATACGGCCGACATGCAGCCTTCTTGACAACCTATCATTGGGAATCGACAACCCCATATAAAGACAGTTTCCCCAATGATAGTTAATTCGATTTCACTATATTTCCGTAGAAATCACAGCACGGAACCCGTCCCGAAGTAGTGAGGGGTTTAGCGCTGTAGTTGTGTGACATTGTAAAAAAACACTAAAAAAGAAAAGATCAATAGTAATAACAAAAAATGAAATGAAATCATTTTTTCAACAAATAATTATTGCGATGGTAAAACATCGGCTTAAAAAAAAGAACAAGCAGATTGATGATGAAAAATTATCGAATGAAGTTCAAATTTTTAAAGTTAATATCACTCATATTGCCCAAGACATTGTTTTTATCTTAATAGGTATTGCTTCTGCCGGTTTTGGACTCAAAGGATTTTTATTACCTAATTCATTTATTGATGGTGGTGCTATGGGTATTTCATTGTTAATATCTGAAACCACCAGTGTGTCGTTATCCATACTTATTGTTGTTATCAATTTTCCATTTATAATTCTTGGATTTTCGCAAATTGGGAAACAATTTGCTTTCAAGAGTCTTTTAGCAATTATTGCACTTGCCTTAATTGTTCACTTTATACCTTATCCCTTAATAACATCTGACAAATTACTTATAGCTGTTTTTGGAGGGTTTTTCTTAGGGGTAGGAATAGGAATGGCAATTCGTGGAGGTGCTGTTATAGATGGAACTGAGGTCTTGGCAATTTATTTGAGTAGAAAAACAGGACTAACGATTGGAGACGTGATATTAATTTTTAACATTATAATATTCTCATTCGGTGCTTACATTTTGTCCGTAGAAATTGCTTTATACGCAATACTAACATATATAGCTGCTACAAAAACTGTAGATTTTATAATTGAAGGCGTTGAAGAATACACAGGTATAACGATCATATCAGATAAAAGTGAAAAAATAAGGATAATGATTACTGAAAAGTTGGGAAGAGGAGTTACCATTTATGACGGTAAGGGTGGGTATGGAACAAAGGGCCATAATTTAAAAAAATTCGACATTCTTTATACTGTTATAACTAGACTTGAAATTGCAAGACTGCGCACAGAGATTGATAAAATTGACACTGATTCATTTATAATAATGCATAGTGTAAAGGATACAAAAGGGGGAATGATAAAGAAACGACCATTAGAAAAATAAATCAGCGGCACACAACAATGGCTCCTATAAAAAATCCTAGTCCAGTTCTCCTTTATAGCAAAGAAGAAAATAACAAGTTACAATAAGGTATACGTGGTATTGAAATGACCATTTATGTGTAGTTTGGCAATATATAGAATTAATATTTCCATGAAATACGCGCTTATTTTTGTCTTGTTTTTTTCCTTCCTTCCTAAGGGACAGGCCCAAAACACCTTTTGGAAAAGACATGTGATAGATGCTTCCTTTAGCGGTGCAGACGGGGTACGGCTAGCCGATGTAAATAACGATAATTTAATGGACATTGCCACAGGCTGGGAAGAAGCGGGCTTTACCAAGGTATATCTCCACCCGGGATACGAGCAGGTACGGCAAAAATGGCCCTCCGTTATTGTTGGCAGAACCCCTTCTGTAGAGGATGCCGTTTTTATGGATATAGATGGCCAAGGGGGCATCGATGTCATCAGTAGTACAGAAGGGAAAGATAGAAAAGTATATATCCATTGGGCACCTGCCCATCCCGATGACTATTTGGATCAAAACCAATGGACCATGGAGGCACTTCCGGCCTCTGACAGTCTAAAACAGTGGATGTTCGCCAATCCCGCCCAAATTGATGGAACCAACGGCCTTGATATTGTCGTGGGCACAAAAGGGTACGATGCCCAAATAGGATGGTTTAAAGCACCCAAAGACCCTAAAAATCTTGCCAGCTGGACTTGGAATCCCATAAGTCCGGCCACCTGGGTCATGTCTATATTTATCAGAGATATGGATCAAGACGGGGACCTTGATATTGTTGTTTCAGACCGTAAACGGGGCAAGACCAACGGGGTACGATGGTTGGAAAATCCGGGGAGTATAAAGAAACAAAAACAGGAATGGGAAAACCATTTTATGGGAGGTAGGGGTTTACAGGTGATGTTTATGGATATGGCCGATTTGGATGGTGATGGACTTGAGGATGCTATAGTTACGGAATATACCAACCAACAAATTGTGTATATGCGAAGGTTGGATAATAGTGGTCTTAAATGGCAGCCTTATACCATCAATATTCCTGAAATCACGGGTAGGGCCAAGGCCGTCAAGGTGGGTGATATAAACGGGGATGGAAGGTTGGACCTGGTGCACAGTACCAATACCTTAGGGGATACTGACAAAGCGGGATTAATTTGGTTGTCGTATACAAATGAACCAACAGAACAAGTGTGGGAATCGCACCCATTAAGCGGCCCTGAAGGATTTAAATTTGATCGAATCGAACTGCTGGATTTGGATGGGGATGGCGATTTGGATGTACTTACCTGTGAAGAAAATTACGGAACCGATAGCCGAGGCCTTGGGGTGATATGGTATGAAAACCCATTGGGTGACAAAGCAACGAACAAGAGGTAAATGTGTAGCCTTCCCTAAAAAAGAAGAGGATAGCAATACTATATATAACCTATAGCGTTTTTAACCCTTCTTCGATAATCGCCAATCCTTTTTCCAAGGTTTTATCGTCAACCGTAAAGGGAACCAATACCCGTACCACATTGGAATACGTCCCTGCGGTAATCATAGAAAGTTTATGTTTACGACAATACTGTGCAAGTTTTGCAGTCAATTCAGTAGCAGGAATTTTACTTTCCCTGTCTTCAATCAGTTCAAAGGCCAACATGGCCCCAATACCTCGTACGTCACCAATATAAGGGGATTGTGCTTCCATTTTTTTAAAAGCGGTATATATTTTTTCGCCTATCCTTTTTCCTTGGGCCAAGAGCCCATTTTCCAAAATATCGATGGTGGCCAATGCTGCGGCGCAAGCAAGGGGATTGCCCCCATAAGTTCCACCGAGCGCACCTACTTGGGAAGCATCCATAATGGCAGACCGTCCCGTTATGGCGCTTATGGGCATTCCCGATGCCATGGATTTGGCCATGATCATAATATCATAATCAATGCTAAGGCTATCCGCAGCAAACATCTCTCCGGTGCGACCGAATCCGCATTGAACTTCGTCTATAATGGTAAGAATGCCGTAGGACTTTGTCAATGCCCGGAGTTCGCTGTAAAAAGCCGCATCAGCATGGATGAATCCACCTTCCCCTTGTATGGGCTCATAAATTATGGCAGCAATAGATTCAGGATCAACGGTATCTTTAAAACATTTTCGTAGCGCCTCAAGCGATATGACATTGGCTCTCGCCTGATCACCATTACTTAATCGATAGGCATTGGGAAAAGGAATACGATAAATGTCGTTCAGCAGTGGTCCAAACCCCTTTTTATAGGGATCAACTTTCGACGTTAAGCTCATACCCATATGAGTACGGCCATGAAAGGCATTGTCAAAACAAAGAATTCCAGGTCTGCTGGTATAGCGCCTTGCAATTTTGATGGCGTTCTCCACCGCTTCAGAACCCGAATTTGCCAGCATGGTCTTCTTTGTAAAGGTTCCTGGCGTTATTTGGTTGAGTTTGTCCGCAAGCTTTATATAGCCTTCATACATGGAGACATGAAAGCATGAATGGATCAATTTATCCGCTTGGTCTTTGATCGCACTCACTACCTCTGCATGACAATGACCGACATTTAGAGCACCGATGCCACCGGCAAAGTCTATCCATTCGCTACCATCCATATCCTTTATCAACGCCCCTTTGGCAGACTCAACCATAGAGTCACTTAGGTTAAAGACCCCCTGTGGAATGGCCTCTTTTCGTAAGGCAAGCAGTTCTTTTTTGTTCATGACTATAAATTAATTTGATATATGTTCGTCCATATTGTCTTTTATGCTATTTCTACCATACCGTCGAGTGGACCAGAAATAGAATACCAGGCCTATTAGGAGCCAACACCCAATAATAAACCACTCAACCCGAAAAGTTACCAGGCAGGTACAGGTAAATTAAACCTGAACTAAATGAATAAGGCTCTAATATGAACAGGATATGATTTCTATATTTTTGTAAGTGTTAAATAATAGCTTATTCTGTTTTGGGCTTGGTAGGTTCTTCCTCAGCTGTATACCCGTACAAATTTTGCTTCTCTTCAAGGTCAATGGCATGATACATGGAGGCAAAAGCCGTGGAAATCCAAATGATGGCAAATACAATACCTACAATAAAACAGAGGAGACCCCCAATGACGATGGGAACGGCCAGCAATGCCATTCCAAAAATCTGCCACCCATGGCCTTTGGTCATTTCCCAGCTTTTTTCAACGGCGGCAACGGGTTCCATATTCTTGTCCATGACCAAATACGAAACAAATACCAATCTACAGGCCAAAATAATTCCCGGAATGATTAGAAAAAGAAATCCGAATCCGATAATGGCGAAGGTTAGTAAATTGGCCAATATAATATTGACATAGTTCTTTTTAAAACCATTGAACATCTCACTGATTTCAATTTTTTCATTGCGCATGGCTCGTAGGACCATTAAATCTCCCCCATATTTGATTACTGAAAAAAAGAGCAGCCAATAGGCGGTGGCCAATATTTGCAAGATGATCATACCGGGTGAGCCAAACGTCTCGGAATCCCGAACAATGGAAGCCGGGGATTCAGCAATTCCAACAATGACCAGTACCAGAAACAGGTATAAAAATTGTTTCCACATCTGTTGCCATCCATAACCATAGCTTCCTGATATGGTTGCTTTGGGTCTTCTTTCTTCTTTTACGATTTCCATGTGTTTTTATTTAAATCCATATAAATGTAAAGAGGTCATATTTAAATACCTTCCAACTTTAGTAGTGATTTTAAAATCACTACCAAGGTAGTGGTTGGGATCCATCTCATTTTCATACTTTTAAACTATAACATTACAATACTTGCTCAGTTTAGCCTTCATAGTCGTTTTCATTTTTTGCGCTGCCATAGCGGTCGCGAGCTTATTGGTCGGACACCAATTCATTACCACCTACAATACCGAATTTCATAGAAATTATTTTTATTACCTAGTGACCTTTTTTTCGTTTGCCTTTTATGGCATTTGGGCACCGATCATTACGCGAGCGCTACTTGCCCCCATAGAAAATACGGATAACGTCATTGAGGCAGTCGCAAATTTTTTGCCGGTTCTTGGCGTTCCATTTTTGATCATTTCTTGGATCATGTTGGTGAAAATGGGATTTTCACTGGTTGGGGTATCATCAAAAAATAGGGTATTTTACATGCACCTTGTTTTTTTGGTGCTGGTCATGGCCGCTATTTTAGGGGTATACTTTTTTGCAGACTTAAAGGATTGGTTTTTTGGGGAGCAATTCGCTTATGTTGAAATGGGAATATTCATGGGGTTGGAACTGGGGTATATGCTCTTATTTGTAGGCGTTGTTTGGTACTATTCCAAAAAACAAAAACAAAGAAATAAAAAAATCATAAGACCTTTTGTACAGTTGATGCTATTGGCACTTTTGGTGCGCATTACGGTATTGCCTTTCGCCTTTAGTGGCCCATGGATTCTTGCACTGTTGATATTGCTTTATTTTCTCTCTAATTTTCTCCCCCTGTTTTATTTGAAACTCAATTCACATACGGTTTTTGCACCCCTGTACGCCGAGCATCCAAATGAGGCAAAAAAGAAATTTATCTATCGTAAATACCTAATCTCCAAACGTGAAAAGGAAGTCGTGGAACAGATTTGCCTAGGAAAGACCAACCAACAAATTGCGGATGAACTATTCATTAGTCTGCAGACGGTTAAGGACCATACGCATCGAATATATACCAAAATCGGCATTAACAGTCGTATGAAGTTGGTACAGATGGTGAATGGGTAGAGCACCTTTCATTCGGTCATTCCGTACTTGATACGGAATCCATAGAAATAAATAGGTTTCCTTCCGCACCAAAATCAATTCCAGTTTCCTCCAATAGTCATTGTTTTATTTTACTGCCCATGATATTATAACTATCTTAATAAACTGTTTTGGATATCTCCCAATCAGGCATGAAAATGGGTGTCAGGATATGGTAAATATTACATTGAATAATTAGGCATAAAATCAAAAATAGGAATGAAAGAAAATGATAACAAGCGCAGGGATTTTATTAAAAAAAGCAGCCTGGGCGTAGCGGGATTGACCATTTTACCTTCTTTGTACGGAAAGTCACCCGCTAGTGACCGTTTACGTGTAGCACATATTGGTGTTGGGGGTATGGGGAACAACCATATGAAGTGGTTTTCCGGGTTAAAAGAGGTGCAGGTAGTTGCCCTTTGTGATGTTGATGAACTGCATTTGGCTCAAAGTTTAAAGACTATGGAGACCTTGCAGCCGGGAACAAAGGTTTCGGGCTATAAGGACTTTCGAAAAATTCTGGACCGCAACGATATTGATGCCATTACCTGTGCCACTCCCGATCATTGGCATGCTCAGATAGCAAATCTAGCATTTCAGGCAGGTAAGGACGTGTATGGCGAAAAACCGCTTTCCTATGATATAAAAGAGGGGCAACAATTGCTTAAAAGTCTTGAAAAACACAATCGCGTTTTTCAATTGGGAACGCAGATCCATGCCACGGATAATTACCATAGGGTAGTCGAACTGTTGAAGGCCGATGTCATTGGCAAGGTACATACGGTACGTTTGTGGAAAACGGGAGCCCCACCTAATTTTGAGAACCCGTCGGTGCAAGCACCCCCGAAAACGTTGGATTGGGACATGTGGTTGGGCCCCGCACCTTATGTAGATTATATTCCCGAAAAATGCCATATGTCATACCGCTACTTTTTGGACTATTCTGGTGGAATTTTTGCTGATTTCTGGTGCCATATTGCCGATGTGGTCTTTTGGGCCCTACAGCCCAAAGGCTTAAAAAGTATTAGTGCCAAGGGTGAAGAAGCCGATGGTATTGCAAATACCCCTAAGTGGATCGATGTGGATTATGAATTTGATGGACTCAAACTACATTGGACCACAAAACCACCCGACGTGCCTAGAGCTGCAAAAAGGAGTATAGGAGCTTATTTTGAAGGATCCAAAGGGACTTTGATATGCGATTATGAGACTAGAGAAATTACCATAAATGGCAAAACCGTAACTGATATTCCAGAAGTGCCTCAAAGTATTGTGCGTTCTCCCGGTCACCAACAGAATTTTGTGGATGCCGTTAAATCCCGTACGTTATCTGAATCCCATTTGGCCTATGCCCGTGAGATGACATTGCCCATGCACCTCGGCTTGATTTCATGGCGATTGAATCGAAAATTGGAATGGGATGCAGCAAAAGAAAAGTGTATTGGGGATAAAGAGGCCAATGCAATGTTATCTAGAAAAGCCAGAAAAAAATGGAGGCTTGTATAGTGGATTCCTGTTGGAGTTTATCCTGAGCCCTTCGCCCTTGGCCTGTCCTGAGCGTAGTCGAAGGGCTCAGGACAGGCCAAGGGCGAAGGGTAGGAATGACAAATAGACAACACCTAAGTCTTGTTGATTAAAAAATATTTATATTTGTATATATAAAGTATATATCATGGATAAGGTGCGCAAATTGATAGATTTAGATGAAGAAGTACTCCATATTTTGGATAAAGAAGCCAAAAAACAAAAACGTTCTTTAAAAAGCCTGTTGGAATACACTATAGAAGAAACGGCACGTAGGTTGGAATCTCCGTCTGAAGAATATAGGACCATGATGGATTCAATGTTGCAACGATTGGAGAAAGGTGAAATCGGCTTTGACCCAATTGAAGAAATAGAAAAGAAGTATGGCTTATAAAGTCCATATTTCCAAAGAGGCCCAAATTGAGCTTGGCACTGCCGAGTATTATTTTAGAACTAAGAATTTGGAAATGGAATTTTTATCCGATTTTTCAAGGCAACTTCGATTTTTAAGGACCACCCCAGAATCGTTTCAAATTAAATACCGTGGGATTCGAACAGTACTATTTGAACGGTTCAATTACTCCATCCACTATATTATCAAAGATAATGAAGTCTTTATTTTGCGAATATTAAACCAAAGACAAGATTTTTAAACCTGTATAAAAGTTAAAGGCAGATACCATTGTCATTCCCCTCCTCACCCTTCCTTCGACTGCGCTCAGGATGACAGGGAAGGAGGGTTCCTGTATTCACAGCAATAACAAATAGAAACAAAACCCATTGAAATAATAGGAATGTTTAATATTAGGAATCCTTATCCACAGAATAGTGCTTTAAAGCCCCGAGATCAGGAGCTGAAGTATGAGGCGACGCGGAGTTTCAAGCTCGGTTTTTCAATTTGAGAATTGAAAAAATTCCTTGGATAAGCGCCTTTTTCTTTGTTTCGTTTCTTTTGGGCAAGCAAAAGAAATGATAAAAGCCGTTTTGACACCTCTGGAAAGTATTATTATTTCAGTCATTCCGTGCCTGACGCAGAATCCGCTTAGGCGGAAAATGGATTCCTGCCTTTGCAGGAATGACAAATGAACCAAAAGGTAAATGCTCAACGTCTTTACGAATCCCTACGGGTCGGGATAAAGTAAACTATTGGCTATCTAAATCAAAGGATTGCTTCGTAATTCACAATGACGTTTCTATAACTTCTTCAACCGAATATTCCGATACTCCACTTTCATGGGTGGTCCCACATGAACCTGTACCCCTAAAAAGCCTGAAGACTTTTGGTTAACGGAATCATTATCAATTACATCGCTCATTAAAACCCCATTGATGTAATGTTGTAAACGGTTGCCTTTTATGATGAGGTGGACTTCATTCCAATCACCTGCATGGATTTTGGTCTGTAAAGAATCTATATGGCCCAGTGACTCCACGACCTCCCTACTTTGCCAAGCATTGTTTTTTACATTGGCCCGTAAAGAACCGGGAGCATCGGGGTTTTCATGCGAAGTAATAACGGCCTTCTCACCACGATAGGCTAAAGTAGTACGTTTACGCTCCTCATAATTTTGTCCCGTATAGCGGTTTTTACCGTCTATATCGGCTTGGTAACCACGCAGGGCAAAGGGTATGGTATCTAAAAGATCACTACGATAGTTAATGCCACTGTTGCCACTTTCCGAAATACGAAACTCTGTTTTTAATTCAAAATCACCTAATTCGTCCTCATTATAAATTAAAAAAGTATTTTTTTTGAGCAGGGTCTCGGGGGTTATTTCGCCAACGATAGTGCCGTTTTCGGCACGCCAATAGGTGCTGTCACCCTCCCAATGGGTAAGTGTGGCACCATCGAAGATGGACTCAAAACCATCGGTGTCAGGAGCCATAGTTGTGGACTGTTCTACGGCCGGCTTAGCCTGTTTTTCACGGCAGGCCTGTAAACTGCAGAGGATAATTAACATAAACAAACTGCGCCAAAGTATATATTTTGGGGTCCAAAGGGTGGCTTTCATAGGTGTTGATTTAAAAGGTTGGTCTAAAAACTTAAAAGTAATGATTTTAGATTAGTGTAAAACTGTTGGATACATTGCTATTTGCTTTTCTGAAAATGCAGATCTACCTTATCATGCATGGTATACAGGCGAAATTGGGTTCCGTCATCTATAAGAATACCACTTGATTTATTTTCCTTTAGTATTGGGTTTTGATTGTATTTTTTCCAGTGTATTAGGTCTTTTGAAGCCGCTATATTGGTAGACCATTCGTGCCAGTCTTCATAGGCCGTACCATGATAGTAGGCATAATACCATCCCTTATATTTTACGATTTGATTTACCGCCAGCCCGTACCGATCATAGATTTCTGGACCCATGGTAATTACGGGGTCGTCCTGTACATTGGTCCAAACCAAAAGGTCTTTTGAGGTGGCCAACCAAATGCCAAGGTCATTACGCTCATAAAACAAATACCAGGTATCATTCTCAAACCACGCGGTAGGAGTGCCATAGGGTCCTTCGCTCAAAGGGGAACCATTGACGCTGCGTATAACCAACGAACCATGATCTGTCCAATGAATACGATCCACAGAAGTGAGGCGATGGGCGATATCACCTTTACCCTCAGCGAACATATGATAGGTGTCCTTTACTTTTAGGACCATCATATCTTCCGTCCAGCTTTCATTAAAAATAGGATTGCCCGCATAACGGGTCCATATGGTGCCGTCTTGGGATGAGGCATACCCCAAGGACAACGACTTTCGTTCTGTGCGAAACCCGGTATACCACATATGATAAGTGTCCTCTTCCTTCAATATGAATCCTCTTTCCCGTATCTTTTGATCCCATGTTGCCGTACCAGTTCCCGTAAAAATGGGATTTTCAGCAAAAGACTCAAAATCCGTCAATTCCGTGGGGAAGGGTACGCTATCTAAATGGGCACTTGATTTAATAGCGCTGGTGCTATCTTTTTTAGACTTCTTGGGCGTTGTGTTGCAAGCCATTAATATTATAGTTGCCATTAGAAATAGAGTGATAGGTGTTTTCATCTGATGTTTCTTATTAAAATACGAGTGATATTCAAATGAATATACGAATTAATGACCTGTAATCTTCTTTTAAAGTACATTTATGTTTCAAGAAGAAGCCATTGCTATGAAATCTATTGCAGTTGTAAATTTTGCACCTGAGAAGGGGAGCGTTGAAATTCGGGAAATAGCGAAGCCAACCCTAGGGGAAGAAGACGTTTTGCTCGAAGTGGTCAATGTCGGCGTTTGTGGGAGTGATCTTCACCAATGGACTTCCGACCATAGTTGGCCCGTGAATTACCCTGTGGTTTTGGGGCACGAATTCGGGGGTCATATTGTTGAGGTGGGAAGTAAGGTAAATGGATGGAAAGAAGGAGATAAGGTCGTTAGTGAAACCGCTGCGGTAATCGATGCGAACAACCCCTTATCAAGAGAAGGACTTTATAATTTGGATCCTACCAGAAAAGGATTTGGCTATGGCGTCAATGGTGCAATGACACGTTTTGTGCGCGTACCTGCCCGATGCCTGCACCGAATACCGGAAGGCTTGCCTTTTGAAGAGGCTTGCTTGACCGAACCTTGCTGCGTAGCCTATAATGCAGTGGTCGTAAATTCAAAAATTCGTCCAGGAGATCGAGTCATTGTCTTGGGTCCAGGTACTATTGGCATTTTATGTGCTGCCATGGCCAAATTATGTGGTGCTGAAGTGGCACTGGTCGGTTTGGAAGTGGACAAGGGTAGATTGCAGATTGCCCGTCAATATGGTTGTGAACCTATTGTACGGGATGCTACTGAATGGGCAATGCAAAGCGACGGTCTTGGCGTTGATTGTGTCATTGATGCGGCGGGTGTAAGTGCCACCTTGCAACTTGCACTACAGTGGGTTAGACCTAACGGTCATATTACAAAAGTAGGTTGGGGTCCGCAACCTTTGAATTTTTCCTTGGATGCCTTGGTGCAAAAAAACGTGACCTTACAGGGTAGTTTTAGTCATAATTGGCCCATTTGGGAAAAAGTGCTTTCGCTTTTGGGCAGCGGGCGTTTGAATGTAAAACCGATTATCGGGGGCGTCTGGAAGATATCCGATTGGCACGAGGCCTTTGAGCAAATGTATTCCGGGAAGGTGGTTAAAAGTGTATTGACCCCTAATTGATTGTTTATGCCAAAACTAGCTGTTTTCCCAAAAGCCTTTATGCAGGAATTGTGCAAGACGGGGACGATGAAAATATCCGAATGGATCGATTTAACGGTTGCCTTGAAGGTTGATGGTTTGGAATGGTATGCTGGATTCCTGGAAATGGCCGATGAATCGTCCTGGCCTACATTTAGAAAGCAAGTAAATGATTACGGCAAAGTGATACCCATGCTATGCTGTTCGCCTGATTTTACGCATCCTGATGCGGCCTTTCGCGAAAGGGAAATCCAAAAACAGCACCATTGGATAAAAATGGCCCATAGCTTGGGTGCCTCCTATTGTAGGGTATTGTCGGGGCAACGGCGTCCGGAGCTTTCCATGGAAGAGGGAATTGAACTGGCCGCCGACTGTATTGAACGTTGTTTGCCGTATGCGCAGGAATTGGGTATTACCTTGATTTTGGAAAATCATTATAAAGACGATTTTTGGGAGCATCCCGAATTTGTCCAGCATATGGATGTCTTTTGCAGATTGGTAGAACGCATAGATCATCCTAATTTTGGAGTAAATTACGATCCGAGTAATGCTTTTTTGGCTGGAGAGGATCCCCTGGAATTACTCTATCGGGTTTCCCACAGGGTGGTAACCATGCATGCCAGTGACCGTTATCTTAATGAGGGGACCATTGAGGATTTACGCAGGGAGGAAGATAATGCCCTAGGGTACGCAAAAAGACTTAGCCATGGCGAAATAGGAAAGGGATTGAATGATTATGATGCGATATTCACCGAACTGAAACGCGTGGGTTTTGATGGCTGGATCAGTATTGAAGATGGTGTGGACGGTATGGATCAGTTGAAACGTAGTGTGACCTTCTTACGCCAAAAGATGGTTCAATATTGGCCGGATTTCACCTAAGAAGAGATAATAGGAAAAAGTAAAATCTTGATACAATGAAATGTAAAATTGGGGTGCTGGTTTGGGTGTTGCTAAATTTTGGAGGGGCTCTTGTTTCTGCCCAAGGAGAGAATGGCGCACATATTATGACGGTAAACGGCAAATTGGCCGTTGAGGACATGGGAAAAGCACTGATCCATGAGCATATTGTGACCAATTTTGGGAGTACGGAATACCCGAACCAACCTTTTGAGGGCGACCAAAAAGTCATTGAAACAATCTTACCTTATTTACTGCATCTAAAATCTTTGGGATTTACAACCCTGTTCGAATGTACCCCGAGCCATATCGGTAAAAACGTGGGTTTGCTTCAAGAACTTTCCAAACGTTCAGGCATACATATAGTTACGAATACCGGGTATTATGCGGCGGTGGACAAAAAGTACCTACCAGAACATGTTTACACGGAATCTTCAGAAATATTGGCGGAAAGTTGGCTGACCGAATGGCAAAAAGGCATTTCGGATACGGGGGTGTACCCTGGATTCATAAAATTAGGGGTAGGCAAGGGAACGCTGGATAGCATTGAGCAAAAAATAGTCAAGGCCGGATTTATAGTCAGTAAAAAAACAGGTATGGCCCTTGCGATCCATACAGGAGATGGGGCAAGTATCAAAAGCCAGTATCAGCTGGCATTGGCCAACAATTTTAATGTAAATAGGCTCATTTGGACACATGCCCAAAATGCAACCGATGACGAGCGTATAAGCATGGCGCAAAAGGGCATATGGATAAGTCTCGACGGCGTCAATGAGACCAAGCTGGAAGCATACGTGGCTATGGTAGTAAAACTCAAGGAACGTTCGTTGCTGAACAGACTATTGCTGTCCCATGATGATGGTTGGAGCATTACCCATTTGAATGGCCAACCTAAACTTGAGCTATTTAAAAATGGAAATAGCAGGCCCTACCGAACCATTTCTGAAAAATTAATGAAAAGGCTTTTCGAAAAAGGATTTACCCAAGATCAAATGGATATGATCTTGGTTGAAAACCCTAAACAAATAATGGCTATTCAAGACTAAACTCAACAAATTACCCAGCGGGCAATTAATGATTTGCCGATATATTCTATGCCCAATAATAGTTGTTTTCCCTGGGCCTGTGTGCTTTCAATAGGCTTAAATGGTAGGATATGACTGTTTGTGCGAGATTTGAACCAAGGTATAAATCGCAATTGTTTTGTTTGGGTTTTTTACCGTACTTTTTTTGAATTTACTATCTTCGAGTAAGAGACTGTATTGAATTTTATGATTGGTCCCGATAGCTATCGGGATTATAAGCCATTTTTGATGCAACATGAGGTAAAATAGATGATATTAGCAGGGCTACTTGAAGATATTTTAACAAAATGGTGCGCAAAAAGAGTTATAGAAAAACAATTGATAGAATTCAACACAGTCTCTAATATCAAAAAACAATGAAAATAAGGATTAGAGGAAATTCAATACGATTTAGACTGACCCAAAATGAGGTCAAGGAACTCAGTGAAACAGGGAGGTGTGAAGAACGTTGTCATTTTAGCGAAACGGTATTGATCTACGCTCTTGAATTGCAGGACGATATAAGTGAGCTTCAAGCGGATTTCAAGGCGAACACGGTTACATTAGGCGTGCCTAAAACGCTAGGGAGTGATTGGCATACAAATAATAAGGTGGGTTTTGAACATACTATGACCCTGACCGATGGCAGTGGACTGTTTTTGCTGTTGGAAAAAGACTTTGCCTGCTTGGATAACGCCATTGAAAATCAGTCTGACAATTATCCGAACCCCAAAGGGGATGTATGTTAATGCCATACGGTTTCCATAACAACACCATATAATTTTTAAGCATGGACAACGATTTTCGCAGAAATGTTTCGTCTAGCGGGTCACACGATTTTAGTGGAATTAGACTAGAGGAGCCTGTCCGCCATGCTGCGGGTCTATTGGGGGTAAAAGCAGCATTGCAACATGGTTTCAAGGAAATGGGTGTTGTACGATCCATGCGTGCTATGCTGAACATGAACCAGAATCATGGGTTTGAATGCCCTAGCTGCGCTTGGCCAGACCCGGATAAACCTTCAAAAATTGGTGAATTTTGTGAGAATGGGGCCAAAGCATTGGCCGATGAGGCTACCCTTCAAAAGGTAGGTAGGGATTTTTTTAGGAAACATTCAGTAGAGGAGCTTTCCCAACGTACTGATTTTGAACTAAATAAATTCGGAAGAATTGTTGAACCTTTGGTGCTCCGACCAGGAAACATACATTACGAACCTATTACATGGGAGGAAGCGTACCAGCTTATTGTCAAGGAACTGCAAAAATTGAATTCGCCCCATGACGCCATTTTTTACACTTCGGGACGATCCAGCAACGAAGCCGCCTTTTTATATGGGATGTTTGCCCGAGCTTTTGGCACCAACAATATGCCCGATTGTTCAAATATGTGCCACGAAAGTAGTGGAGTTGCATTAAGTGAAACCTTGGGTATTGGCAAAGGTTCCATAAAACTCGAAGACTTGTATGAAGCTGAGGTCGTTATCGTGACAGGACAGAACCCAGGTACCAATCACCCGCGCATGCTTTCCGCTCTTGAGAAATGCAAAGAAAATGGGGGGAAGATAATCAGTATAAATCCTTTGGAGGAATCAGGTCTGGTTCATTTTAAAAACCCACAAAGTATTAAGGGTTTGTTGGGCGGCGGCGAAGATTTGACAAATATCCATTTGCCAGTACACATTAATCAAGATATTGCCCTGATTAAATTAATCATCAAAAAATTGGTTGCCTTGAACGAGGCTGACGATTCAGTCTTCGACCATGGGTTTTTAAATACGTATACTGAAGGTTACGATGTACTGATGGAAGATCTTCGAAAGCATGACGAGAGCCAACTTTTGCAATTGTGCGGTGTTCCAGAAAATAAAATTGATGCCACCGTTGCTCTTTTGGCAACCAAATCAAAGATCATTGTGTGTTGGGCCATGGGACTTACACAACATAAGAACGGAGTGGAAACCATTAGGGAATATATTAACCTATTGTTGCTCAAAGGGGCTATTGGAAAACCCAATGCCGGAACGTGCCCGGTTCGGGGACATAGCAATGTGCAAGGAGATCGAAGCGTAGGGATTATACACCATGTTGATGAAAAATTAAATGAACGCATTAAAGAACACTTGGGATTTACACCACCGTCAAAAGAAGGTCTTGATACCATAGGTGCTATGCGTGCTATGTATGAAGGGGAAGCAAAGGTTTTTATCTGTTTGGGTGGCAACTTTCTAATGGCCGCTTCCGATACAGAATATACAGCCGAGGCCTTGCAACGCTGTGACCTTAGCGTACAAATCAGTACAAAATTAAACCGTACCCATCTGGTCACGGGAAAGACAGGGTTGATCTTACCCACTTTTGGCCGATCAGAGAAAGACTTGAAAAATGGACAGCAGCGATTTATTACCATTGAGAACAGTATGGGCCGTGTACGGCAATCACGTGGCCTGTTAAAACCCATTTCCGAAACCATTAAAAGTGAGCCTGATATCATCGCAGAGCTGGCGGATGCCTATTTTAAAGGGAACCATCCCGTTAATTGGAAGGCTATGGGAGAGGACTATGATTTGGTGCGTCAAAGCATTGATAAGGTGGCCAAGGGCTTTAGCAATACTGCCGAAAAATCAAAAGGGTCGGGCTATTATTTACCCAATAATGTACGGGAGCTGGACTTTAGCATGTTGCCCAATGGAAAAGCCCAATTGACCTTGAATACACTATCCGATCATACATTGGCCAATGATGAATTTATGTTGATGACCATTCGTTCCCACGATCAGTTTAATACAACTATTTACGGGTTGAATGATCGGTACAGGGGAATCTATAATGAAAGAAGGGTGCTTTTCATGAATAAAAGGGATATGGAGATGCATGATCTGAAAAAGATGGACGTCGTGGACATTAGCAGTCATTATGATGGGATCCACCGTAAGGCGCCAAAATTTTTGGTAATTCCGTATAAGATTCCAAGGCGGAATCTAGCCGCCTATTTTCCAGAGACAAATGTACTGGTTCCCTATAACCACTATGCGGACAGAAGTAAAACACCTATTAGTAAGTCGATAAAGGTTACTCTGAAGAAAGTTACGATGAAGAGCTATAATAACCTTTAATCTTGGAACTTATATCAAATTAAGTTGATTATTTGCCCGATACAAGCTGGTCGAAGGGAGGAGGTGCGAGACAAATCTTGAATTATCGGGATTAGGGGTGTCTTCAACGTAAATTTTTTGGGATTCCTACTTTGATTGGAAAGAAAACAAAAACGAAGGATGAAATTTAAAAAGGCCCTGAAACTAAAAAGAGCCCCTTCTTGTGGAAAAGGACTCTTTTACGAGAACACTATATGAAAATGAAAAAATTTTAATTCGTTTTTATTACATAGTAAATGTAGGTCAGTGTATTAGTTTGGGAAAAGAAATGATGTGTAGCAAGCAAAAGTTGTGGTGAGTAGTCCATTTTTTGTTTTTTCACTCCATTTGAGTGTTCTTGGTTTTTATCATTAGCAACATTCAAGAAGGTAAATGACCCATTTAAAACAGGGTGCTTTTCCATGAATAAATTTTGTTTAATTTCGAACATATGGAAGAAAGCATCGGACAATTGATATTTCAGTTTTTAGGACGTTTACACCCTTTGGTCATACATTTTCCCATAGGGTTGTTGATTGTGGCACTTTTCCTGGAGTCACTGACCATTGGCGGAAAACGACAAGGGCTCCGGGAAGGCATCAATTGGATGGTGTATATAGGGGGAGCATTTGCTGTGATTTCTGCGATTTTGGGTTGGTTACTTCGCACCCAGGATGACTACAGGGGTGAACTCGTTCAGGATCATCAAAACTTGGGGATTGCCACGGCGGTCTTTGCTGGTGTAACAGCACTCTTATTGCGAAGTACGCTATTGGGCAAGTTCTCAAACTATGTATGGTATAGGTCAAGCTTATTGATAACCGCGTTGTTACTTACTCTTGCCGGACATTTGGGGGCAAACCTTACCCATGGTGAAGACTTTCTAACGGGCATTTTCCCAGACAACGAGGCCTCTTATGACGATGGAAGAGCCGCAATACTTCTAGCGCAATTCAGTCCTTTGGATTCCTTATCGGAAGAACAGCAGGATGATTTAAACTTAGGGGTAAGGGCAATCTTGGCCCATAATTGTTTCCAATGCCATAATGAGAACAAACGAAAAGGAGAGCTGGTGTTGGACAATAAGCGGGGCGTATTCAAAGGAGGGGAATCCGGTCCGATAATAGTCGCTGGCAAACCTGAGGAAAGCGAGATGTACAAAAGGATTTCACTTTCACCAAATGAGGATGGGGTAATGCCCAAAAAAGGGAAAGTACTAAAGCCCGACGAAATAGAATTGATCGAGTTATGGATAGATAAAGGAGCGCATTGGTCCGATCGGGCATTGAAGGTTTTTCCAGAAGCGGAATTGGCCCTTTCACAACCTCCTTTACCAGAATCCAGTACTGAAAGCCATCCGGTGGATCAATTGATCGGCGCATATTTTGAAACTCATAATGGGGATTGGACCGAGGTGGTTGATGATCATATTTTTATCAGGCGGGTTTACCTGGATATTATTGGCTTACTTCCAGAACCAGAACAGATAGCGCAATTTGTAGGCAATCAACAGCCCGATAAAAGGGAAATACTTATTGATGGATTATTGACGGACCGTCACGGATATACCCAACATTGGTTGAGTTTTTGGAACGATTTGCTACGCAATGACTATAGCGGCACTGGATTTATAACGGGCGGAAGAAAGCAGATTACGGGTTGGCTTTATAAAGCGTTGGAAGAAAACAAACCCTATGATGAAATGATCAAGGAACTGGTGAATCCAGTAGAGGGTTCCGAGGGATTTATTAAAGGGATTCAATGGCGTGGTGTTGTCAATGCAAGTCAGCGTACCGAAATGCAGGCTGCGCAGAACATTGGGCAATCATTGATGGGTATGAATGTAAAATGTGCCTCTTGCCATAACAGTTTTGTGAGTAATCTCACGCTGGAACAGTCCTACGGGTTTGCCTCCATCTTTGCGGATTCCCTATTGGAACTGAATCGCTGTGACAAGCCTATTGGAAAAATAGCACAGGCGAGTTTTCTGTACCCTGAATTAGGTTCCGTCGAGGCAGAAACCTTGGAAGAAAGACTGGCATTACTTGCCGAAGTGATGGTGAAACCTGAGAACGGAAGAATATACCGAACCCTGACCAACCGTATCTGGAAACGATTAATGGGAAGGGGCATTGTTGAGCCAGTCGATGAAATGGACAACCCGCCTTGGGATGCTTCATTATTGGATTGGTTGGCCACTGATTTTATAGCGTCCGGTTACGATCTAAAGCATTTGATAAAGCGAATTTTAACCTCAAAGGCCTATCAACTGCCCACTGCGATCTATAAGAAACAAGAAGACCTTAAAGCAAAATACGTTTTTAAGGGGCCTATACCCAGACGGATGACCGCAGAGCAATTTACCGATGCGGTAAGTCAGATCATTGCCCCTATGTATCATTCGGTGGCCTATGACCCAACCGACAAAGGACTCAATTCAAAACGAATATGGCATCAGGAGATGAAATTCGATAGAGTGGTATTGCCGGATCCCGGCGAGCGGTATTTCCGTCGACAATTGACCTTGTCCAATACCGAAATTGAAAAGGCCAAAGTCCTGATTTCAGTCGATCATTCGTATACCCTATATATAAATGGCAAAAAGGTCTCTGAAGGGGTGGATTGGAGAAAAGTGGACAAACTAGATGTAAAGGAATTACTTACCGAAGGTGAAAATGTAATCGCCATAGAGGGAATAAATGAAGGAAGCATCGCCAATCCTGCTGGGATATTGTTCGTCATGCAGATTGATTATACCGATGGGGAGCAGATTATCATAAATTCAGATAAGCAATGGAAAAGCACTGCTGATACCTCCGACGAAGGATGGACCCAAGTGGATTTCAACGATGAGACCTGGGATGAAGTCCGTAATTATGGATCGGTACACTGGGGCAAATTGGTAGACTTTGCCTTTGGGGATGAAGGTCTAAAATTTGCCAGGGCGAGCCTTGTAAAGCAACATCCATTTATGAAGGCCATGGGCAGGCCGAGCAGGGAAAATGTAGCTACAACAAGGGATGACCAGGCCACCTTGCTTCAGGCGCTGGAGTTGACCAACGGGGTATATTTCAATAGTGTTTTGGAAGAAGGCGCAAGTCAATGGCTCGAGAAGTATGGTGCCGAAAATGAGGAAATTGTTGAGACCCTTTATACACGATCTTTTGGTCGAAAACCAACCACCCAAGAAAGGAAAATAATGCTTGCGGCATTGGACGATGTTCCCCAAAAGGAGGCCTTGCAAGATTTATTTTGGTCTACTTTGATTTTGCCTGAATTTCAATTTATATACTAGCAAGAATGAAAAAGAATATATTAAACGGTAAATCCCGAAGAGATTTTATAAAGAAAATGACGGCGGCCAGCTTGTCTGCGGCATCCACTACGATTCCGCTGAGCAGTTTTCTGAGTTCTTGCAGTGTTACCCCTAAAATGGTTTCAAAAGCCGATACCGTGATATTGCTCTGGATGGCGGGAGGCATGGCGCATACCGAAACTTTTGACCCCAAGGCCTATGTTCCCTATGAAAAAGGAGTGGAAAGCAAAAGGGTACTGAGTACTTTTCCCAAAACCCCGACCATTGTTGATGGGCTTGACTTTTCAAAAGGATTGGAATCCATAGGAGGTGTTATGGACAAAGGGGCTATTATTCGCTCCTATAAATCTGCAGATTTGGGTCATATTTTACATACGAGACATCAGTACCACTGGCATACTTGTTATGAGCCACCACAATCTGTACAAGCTCCCCATATAGGGGCATGGATCGCCAAGGAGATGGGTCCGGGGAACCCAGTGATTCCACCTTTTATTGCCATGGGGCAACGCTTTACGGTTGGTGAGGCCGAGGAGTTGAAGGCCTTTCATTCGGCCGGATTTTTAGGTACCGAATATGGCCCCTTTCTCATACCAGATCCATCCAGCGGATTGGATAGTGTCCGACCTCCCCAAGGGATGTCTATGAAACGGTTCGAGGCACGGTATAAGCTCTATAAGGAACTGGCCAATAAAAGTAAGGTCATGGAGAGGGGTAGTGATTACCAGCGGGAATCCCTCATGCGATCCATGGAGCAATCCTATCGCTTGTTGAACTCACCGGAAGCCAAAGTATTTGATTTGTCGCAAGAACCCAAAGAAGTATATGACACCTATAATACGGGCCGCTTTGGTTTGGGATGCCTTTTGGCCAAAAGATTGGCTATGAATGGCGGCAGATTTATTAGCGTTTCTACGGAATATGAGCCTTTTTTGGGTTGGGATACGCATGAAAATGGACATTTGCGCGCTGGGAAAATGAAGGAGTTGATCGATAGGCCTATTGCCCAATTGATCAAGGATTTGGATGAATCCGGGCATTTGGATCGAACATTGATAATATTGGCCAGTGAGTTCAGTCGTGACGCCATCATGGAGGGACGGCCTGGTGCGATAGTAAAAGACCAAGTGAACCAGCCCGATATTATTGAAGATGAGAAATTCTACGGAATGCATCGGCACTTTACAGATGGCAGTTCCGTATTAATGTGGGGTGGGGGTATTAAAAAAGGATTGGTCTATGGGAAGACTGCGGATGAAAGACCTTGTTCCTCCATTGAGAATCCTGTAGTAATTGATCAAGTGCATCAATCCATTTATCATGCCTTGGGCATGCACCCCGAAACAAATTACACCATTGAAGGGAGACCGTTTTATACCACGCCTGACGGCCAGGGAAAACCTATTTTGGATTTGTTTGCGTAAAACAGGGGCTTGGCTAGGGCTTTTTATAGGAGCCGTTGTTGGCAACTGGCTATTTTAATTCCAATTTAGATTCTGAAACTTTAAATCCTATATTTGATAATTCCATAATACTTTTAATGTTCATTTTAGCCCAGTCCTGAGATTTGGGATGATGAACAATCTCAAAATTATACTCTTCAAAATCCAATAATTCTAGTTTAATGCCAGAGTAATTCCATTTTTCATTATGTGAACGCTCAGTATTTTTTTATTCATATTGGGTTTGTATTTGATTTCAGGTTTTTCACGAACCATTTCTTTAGCAATTATTCTATATTCTCTTTCGTGTTCGAAACTTATGTCTTTAACAAAAACAGAGCCCAACAATTCCTCTTTGACCTTTGCACGGTTAAGGTCTGATTTTTGAAAATCTATATATCTTACAGGTCCGCACATAATTTGTAAATCAGAATCATAATTACCAACGCCTTTCTCAGAAAGTAGTTTTTTAAATTCACTGAACTTTATTTTAATTGCCAAACTATTTGGATTACTATATAGATTCCACATAGCAACTGATTCAGAGTCATTACCTCCTAGTACCCAGCAATTGGCAAAATTAAATTCTTGAATCGTTTTTAATTCATCATCTATTTGATTCATTTCATTTCCCAATGTGTCAATACTCATTATTTCTCGAATACTATCAAACATAGGATTGTTGTCGAGTTTTCTTTTGATATTTTGAAAGAATAAATGATTTAAAGTAATTCCTTCTTTTTTATCTTCAAACTTATCTAAACGACTTAAGCATAATGATTTCGTAAATATGAATGATAAGAATTTATGTAAGTCTACATACCTCCATAAATATACGTCTTTGTCGATTGATTCGTCATTATTGAATTGTACGTCGATTTTATAATCTCTCATCTAATTCTTCGGTTGTTGCCAACTTGTTTATATAGATGCAAAATACATCTTTATGCACCTATGTTGGTATAAAACCGATGAAAACAGTTGCTTCTTACTCTATTGAAAAGTTAGGGATTCAATGGCGCCTAAAAAGAATTCGGCGCAAACTAAAAAGAGCCCTTTCTTTTAGGAAAGGACTCTTTTACGAGAACACTATATGAAAATGAAAAATTTTATTTCGTTTGTATTACATAGTAAATGTACCTAACTGTTCATGTATTTGAAAAGAAATGATGCGAACCTAGCCAAAATTGTGGTGAGCGTGGCGAATTATGATTTCTAGCTCTTTGTTTTACACTTAAATTGGTCTTTCCGGTGTTTACCTATACGCAACCAATTGTAAAGAAGGTATCTTAAGATAAAGTATACAGCTATGAAACGAATACTCATTGTATTGCTTATGACCGTTATGGTCGTAGCCTGCTCAAAGGACGATGATGATAACGGGAACACTGTGTTGGAAGGTAGATGGACGCTCACTAATGTATCTTGTTTTTGTTACTTTGGGGAAAATCCTGATTTTAGTGGGAACAAACTGGTCTTTGAGGGTAATAATTTAAAAGTAGAGAACAGCGGGGATTTTAATTTTTTCGCCAACGAAGTTGGTAACTTTACCATTCAGGGTGACGTTATTACCTTCAACAATGGGCTGCAATATACTTATGTTGTTAACCCTGGTGTTCTTGAACTTACTTTTGTCGATGATCCCGGTATTGCCGATGATGAAATTTTATTTGCTTATAAAAAAGATGGTTAATAGCGATATGCACCCATCAATTCTCCTTTAAGTACGATTTCAAGGCCAAGTATACCCCATTGCTCCACCCAAATCCATCTTGTACGGGATATTCGCCGCCGCCAGCATCCAAGGACATATCCTCTACATTGTATTTTTCCACAAATTTGCCAGTATTGGTATAGACCTTTTCATTGATGGCCACCCATCTATTGGCAATAGTCTGGGCCAATTCTTTATGGCCATAATTTTCCAATCCTTTAATGGTCATCCATTGAAGGGGAGCCCATCCATTGGGAGCATCCCATTGTTCTCCCGTATGATATAGCGTAGTAACGACCCCGCCTGGTTTTAAGAAGTGTTTTTTTACATATGAAGCTACATTATCGGCCTGCGCTTGATTGGCCATTTCAAAGAAAAGGGGATAGACCATGGCTAAGGATTTTAAACCTGTCTGTTTCTGTTTCACCCAATTGTAATCCTCAAAAACACCGTCTACGTCATTAAAACTATAGGTGTTCAAAAACGCTTTCCTATTGGCCATACTTGATGTAAGGCTGGCAACATAGGCAGTATCATCTTTAAAACATGTGGTTAGTATTTCTTCAAGGCCATAAAGCAGTGCATTCAAATCCACTGGAATTATGTCTGTGGTCTCTATGGTCTCAATGGAGTTGCCGTCGGAAAACCAGCGCGAACTGTAATCCCATCCCGATTCTGCTCCGGACCTCAAATCGCGGTACATTTTCTTGCCTCCTCCCATTTTCTGAACTTGGGTAAAATCTTCTCGGTAGGATTCCTGCCTTGGGGTATCGCCTAAGTCGTAATATCGGTTCATGATTCCCGATGGGGTACTTACACAATGTTTTATAGGAGTAGTTGTGGCCGAACGACCTTCCATCCAAAAATCATATTCTTTTTTAAGCACTTCTTTATAGTTTTCATAAACGGCATCTCCTTTGTGTGTGGCCAATAACTTTACCATTTGTGAAAAGAAGGGTGGTTGTGACCGGGTTATGTAATAGGTTCTGTTGCCATTCGGAATATGGCCTATAGTATTGATGAGGTGCGCAAAATTGTCCAGCATATTTTCAATAAGTTCAAATTCGCCACTTTCGACCAGACCCAACATGGTAAAATAACTGTCCCAATAATACACTTCTCTAAAACGTCCGCCCGGAACAACATAGGATTCGGGAAGTGGTATCAAAGTACTGCCCTCGGTTACCGTATCCGATTCGCGTTTCAATACGGGCCAAAGGGCATTGACATGTTCGATGGCAGATCGGTTCGGGTCAGACTTGAAGCCTGATGATATGGAAGCGGGAACCTCAAAATATTTCAAAACAAAAGTGGTAAGATCAAAGCCCTCTTTATTCTTTTGATTCTCATAAGAGGCCCTGATTTCTTCATATGAAAATTTTGCGGTGCAGTCCACAAAGGTCTTGCCGTCTTCAAACACTTCGTTCAATTGTACTTCGGCAAATAACTCGCCCAATAATACATCGGGAGTAGAAAGCTGTTGTGCTGTTTCAGTAAGAACTACCGTGGCATCTGTGGATTTTTTATCTGTTTTGACGTCAGATTTACACCCTATAATAAGGATAGCCAAAAAAGCAAGAAAATATCTCATAACATGTGGCTTTGGAATTATATTCCAAAATAAGGTTTTTTATTTAAAAGCCTGGTGTCCAGTAATATCTGCTCCGGTAATCAATAAATGAATATCATGGGTGCCCTCATAGGTAATCACACTTTCAAGATTCATCATATGCCGCATAATGCTGTATTCCCCCGTAATGCCCATACCGCCCAAAACCTGTCTTGCCTCCCGTGCTATTGTAATGGCCATCTCCACATTATTACGTTTGGCCATGGAGATTTGGGCCGTAGTGGCCCGCCCCTCATTTCGTAATTGTCCCAAACGGAAGGCCAATAACTGTGCTTTGGTAATTTCAGTGATCATCTCAGCCAATTTCTTTTGTTGCAATTGGGTTGCCGCTATGGGTTTCCCAAATTGAATCCGTTCTTTGGCATACCGCAAAGCCGTATCATAGCAATCCATCGCTGCTCCTATGGCACCCCAGGCAATACCATAACGGGCTGAGTCCAAGCAACCTAATGGTGCTCCCAATCCATTTTTCCCGGGAAGTAAATTCTCTTTAGGGACCTTTACATTATCAAAAATAAGCTCCCCTGTGGCCGATGTCCGTAACGACCATTTGCCATGGGTTTCCGGGGTTGAAAAACCCTCCATACCACGTTCCACGATCAAACCATGAATACGACCTTCTTCATTCTTCGCCCACACTATGGCAATATCCGCAAAAGGGGAGTTCGATATCCATAGCTTGGCGCCGTTCAAAACATAGTGGTCTCCAGCATCTTTGAATTTGGTTTCCATGCCAGAGGGGTCAGATCCGTGGTTCGGTTCTGTAAGTCCAAAACACCCCATGAATTCCCCAGAGGCCAATTTCGGCAAATATTTTGTACGTTGTTCTTCGCTTCCGTATTTAAAAATGGGATACATGACCAAGGAGGATTGCACTGAGGCCGTAGAGCGTACACCGCTATCACCACGTTCTATTTCCTGCATAATAAGTCCGTAACTTATTTGATCCAATCCCGCACCACCATATTCTTCAGGAATATAAGGGCCAAACGCACCGATTTCTGCCAAACCACCGATAATTTGTTTGGGGAATTCCGCTTTTTGGGCATATTCCTCAATGATGGGCGAGATGTCACGCTTTACCCATTGACGGGCCGCATCACGTACCAAAAGGTGTTCTTCAGATAATAAATCGTCTAGATTGTAGTAGTCGGGGGCCTCAAATAAATCTGGCTTCATTTCAGTGAATTTTGGTCAAAGATAAATAAAGAAATATAACAGAACAAAGCACCTAAGTTATATTTTTAAGCCTCCAAAAATTGGGCCAATAGCCTATGGAAATGATGCACGCCTTGCTCTCTGGTGGGCGAGAACCTACCTGCTTTATAGAATTGGGAGCGTACCCCTTTTTGGACGCTTTCAACGACCTCCTCATCTTCCATTTCAACCTTGTCCAAAATGGAGCCAGCACCTTTTTCCAATTTAGAGGGGTCATATACATAACTGCGGAAAGAGACTTTGGTCCGGTCAACGGCCAAAGGTTCCACTATATTGACGGAAAGCCCCCAGGGATAAAAGTTAAACATCAAATTGGGAAAAACCCAGTAGTAATAGGCAGCAATTTTTTTTCCGTAATCGATGTGCCCTTCGGGTAGGTCAAAAACCGTATCGGTACCATCGGCGTAACCAATTTGCACATTGAGATGTTCATGCAATACAGTATCGTAATTTCCATAATCCAGTACTGAATTTAGATCCTCATGCACAAAGGGTATGTGAAAGCCTTCCAAATAATTGTCGCAATAGAGGGCCCAGTGCGCATTAACATAATAATCTTTGGAACGGTTTTCATCAAGTTTAAATTCATCTAAAGATAAAAATCCGACACGTTCGTTCATGGTATCGATTACTTTTTGAAACTCAAATGAGGGGTTTAGTCCAACAAATAAAAATGGTCCCCAATGTTTTAATGCAAACTTGTGCAAGCTGTCACAAGGCCTAGGGAAATCTTGGGTGTCCTTGAATTCTGGCATATGCTCAAAAGTGCCATCCAATTGAAAGCATCTACCATGGTAACCACAGATCAATTTTTTTGTTTTACCAGAGGAGTTGACCACCAAATTGCCTCTATGGGTACATACATTACTTAAACAATGCATATCTCCAGAAGCGTCTTTGGTCAAAAGTAGGGGTTCGGTCAAAAAGTTCTCCAACACAACAAACGGGTGTATTTGTTGAGGGGTTTCTACCAAATCCCTATGGCCAATCCAATGCCACGATGTAAGAAAAATTTTATTCTTAATGGCTTCAAAGACTTCAGGATCTCTATAAAAGGATGCTGGCAATGTTTCTGCTTTGGTAATATCCGGATTTACGAAGAATCTAGCTGACATTGATTATTAATTGTATATTGAAGCTGCTTCTAATTTACACAATATATTAAACTCCCATAAAACAATTTGAATGAATTCAAAACCTCAAAAAATAGGGTTGATTACGACCACCTCATTAGTAATAGGAAACATGATAGGTGCTGGTATATTCCTTGTTCCTTCAACATTGGCGTCTTATGGTAGTATAAGTTTATTAGGATGGCTTTTTACGGCTGCCGGTGCCCTTGTACTAGCCAAGATATTTAGCAATATGAGTAAAATCATTGTAAATAAAAGTGGAGGGCCTTATGTTTATTCAAAGGCAGGATTTGGGGATTTTATCGGTTTTCTGGTGGCTTGGGGATTTTGGATCTCGATTTGGGTAAGTAATGCGGCTGTCGTAATTGCCATTATTGGTGCCTTGAGTCATTTTTTTCCAGTTCTAGAATCAAATTCAATACTTGCAGTTGCCGTTGGAATGAGCATAATCTGGTTGTTGACATGGATTAATTCCAAAGGCGTCAAGTCGTCGGGTAAGATTCAAGTAGTTACAACTATATTAAAATTGTTACCTCTTGTTTTTGTGATTTTCGTTGGTATTTTATTTTTTGATATTGATAATTTCCCTTCGTTTAATTTAACAGGTAAATCAGATTGGCTTGCAATCACCTCTGCCGCAACAATTACACTTTATGCGTTTTTGGGTATTGAAAGTGCTTCCATACCAGCAGAAAATATTGAAACTCCTGAAAAAACGGTACCAAAAGCCACAATGCTCGGAACCATAATCGTAACATTAGTTTACATACTTGGTTCTGTTGTATTATTCGGTATTTTACCAATAGAGACCTTACAAAGTTCTGCTAAACCTTTTGCCGACGCCGGAACTGTTATTGGAGGTGAAGCAGCTGGGTATTTTGTGGCAGCGGGAGCCGCTATATCTGGGATTGGCTGTCTCAATGGATGGATTTTGCTTTCAGGGCAATTGCCTATGGCTACGGCAAAGGATAACATGTTTCCACGACTGTTTAAAAACGAAAATAAATATGGGGCTCCTTATATGGGCTTATTACTTGGAAGTGGATTAAGCTCAGCTCTTTTACTAATGAATTTATCAGATGGGTTGGTAGAAAAGTTTACCTTTCTTGTCACCATAACAGTATTCACTGCACTGATTCCCTATTTATTTGTCGCCGCAGCATATGTTATTGTAGTGATCGAAAAGAATTTACACTTTAATAATGCTATTAAAACGTTTACATTGGGTACCCTAGGGGCGACCTATTCCATTTGGGCTATTTTTGGTACAGGATCAGATACTGTTTTTTATGGGTTTTTATTACTATTGGCGGGAATACCATTTTATGTGTTGATGCAATGGAACAAACGTGAAAAGTAATGAAGTTAACGTGCCATTCTGAATACCTTCCTTTGGCTTCGGTTTATATTAAAACTGCTGCCGATGCCTGTATTGATGATAAGAAATTAAAGGCTGAATGGGAAACCCTCAACTATCTTTCCTGTCCTGAATTGTTGGAATCCAAGATTGAATATATTGCATTTGAAACCATCCTGAAAAAGGAAGGTGTTGTTATACACTATTTTCCGAGAGACAAGCATTTGTCTTTGGATTCAATGTATTGTAGAGATGCATCAATCGCTACGAATCATGGAATGATCATCTGTACTATGGGAAAAGAAGGAAGAAGATTAGAACCCGAAGCCCAACAAAGAACATTCCAAGCCAATGATATTCCTGTTTTAGGTGCTATTTAGGCCCCAGGCACCCTTGAGGGTGGTGATGTAGCCTGGTTGAATGAAAAAACCTTGGCCGTTGGTCATACGTATCGGACGAATGAAGAGGGAATACGACAGTTGAAGAACTTCCTTACTCCAATTGGCGTTGAAGTAATTGTGGTCGATTTACCGCATTATAAAGGAACTGAAGATGTGTTTCATCTCATGTCCATTCTAAGTCTGGTGGATAAAGATTTGGCTGTGGTGTACTCTCCCCTAATGCCGATTCGATTTCGAAATCAGTTGTTGCAGATGGGTTTTGAATTGATTGAGGTGCATGAAGATGAATTCGAAAGTCTGGGCTGCAATGTATTGGCTATAGGGTCTCGAAAATGTGTTATGGTTGAGGGCAACCCTAAGACGCAAGCGGCTCTTGAAAGTGCAGGCTGCCAAGTATTTACGTATAGTGGTTTAGAAATCAGCATTAAAGGAGGTGGTGGCCCCACTTGCTTGACACGGCCAATAAACAGGGTAGTGTAAAACTACATTTTCAGATAAAAACCCCTAGTTAATTCGGTGTAAGCATCAGTATATCTATGTCGTTTAATTTCGATAGTGAGGCTATCCTGGAGAATTTCTTTTTGACCGAACGACAATTCCATCAAACTTCTTTTGACATCAGAAGTGGGATTGCCCTTTAGGTGGGTGATGCGCTCTGGGTAGAGTCCCATTTGGGCAGCCAAATCAGCAAATGGTCTTTCTTCTTTAAAAGGAATAATCGTTGAAAAGATGCCCGAGGGAGAAAGCAGTTTGGAAACCGCATCAAGCAATTCGTCAAACGGAAGCGATTGGTTCTGCCTTGCCATATCCCGGGTAACATTTCCACTGGAAACGACTTCGGAATAGAAAGGCGGATTAGAAACAATCAAATCGTATTGATCTTCAATTTCATCAACAAACTCATCCAGCCCCGCGTGGTAACAAAAGAGTCGGTCACCCCAGGGGGATGCCTCAAAATTCTCGACGGACTGCTCATAAGCATCTTCGTCTATTTCAATGGCATCAATGGTTTCAGTCCCACTTCGTTGTGCTAACATTAAAGCAATAAGTCCGGTTCCGGCGCCAATGTCCAAGATGGAATGTGGATTGTTTTCTAAAGAAGTCCACGCCCCCAATAGTACCCCATCCGTACCAATTTTCATGGCGCAGCGATTTTGATGAATGGTGAATTGTTTGAATTTGAAGGGCTCCATAATTAGTATTCTGTCGCGTCGAGCGGAGTCGAGACGTTTTCTAAAGGAATTATAAACCCGCAGTTCTCGACTCCTGCTTTTTCTTACATAGTAAGTATTAGTTCCCTCGATTTACTATTTTTCTATCGTCATTTTTTTTGTCATTCCTGTGCAGACAGGAATCCATTCTATTCATACCAATCACTGGCTAGATCATTCCATTGTGGATTGTCTTTCTCAATAAGATTGATTTTCCATTGGCGTTTCCACTTTTTTATTCGTTTTTCTCGTAATATGGCGTATTGGACATATTGGTAACTTTCCATATAAACCAACTTATCCAACTCATATTTATTTGTAAAACCTTCAATCAACTTGTTCTTGTGTTCATATATTCTTCTTTCCAAATGATTGGTCATTCCAATGTAAAGGGTTCCATTCTTTTTGTTGGTTAGGATGTAAACATAATATTGATGTTGGATAGTGTGCATATCTTCTTACGGATTCCTGCCTTAGCAGGAATGACACCTATTGCTTTATTCTTTTACATGAGGGCCTTGATTATGGATTCCTGTCTGCACAGGAATGACAACCAATGGGATTTATTCAACTCTTCCCGGTTCCCGGTTCTCAGTACCTTCCAATTCCAATAAGGAATCACCAAGTTTTGAACGCATTTCATTAGCAAGTACCTTTATTTCTGCCACTACTTGGGGGTTTTCATCGGCAAGGTTTTTGGTTTCGCTAATGTCGCTTTCAATGTCGTACAATTCGATTTCTTCCATATCAACCATCCTATAGGCTCCTGGCAGGCCATCCTTACCAGGCTCTTGTCCGTCCATGGTGCGATATCGATGAGGGAAGTACATTTTCCATTTTCCATAGCGTACCCCGAACAATTCGTTGACACGATAATAAAAGAAGTAGGCCTTTTGTGGGCTTTCGGTATTTTCCCCGCTCAATAGGTTCCAGGCACTTTTCCCGTCAATAGTTTTTTCCGGTAGTTCGGATTGTGTGACTTCAGCTATGGTGGGAAGTAGGTCAATGGCCATCATGGGAGTATCACTTATTTGACCGGCTTTTACTTTATCGGGATATTTCATAATAAACGGTACACGCTGACCACCATCCCAACCGGTACCCTTACCTTCTCGTAAAGGGAGTGCGCTGCCTGCATGATTGCCATAGGCCAACCAAGGACCATTGTCTGAAGTAAAGATGACGATGGTATTATCATCAATGCCATTTTTTTTCAAGGCATCCAATATCTGTCCTACGGACCAATCAATTTCCATGATGACATCGCCATAGAGTCCTCTTTTTGATTTTCCTTTGAACTTCTCTGATACAAAGAGAGGTACATGAGGCTGAGGATGTGGTACATATAGAAAGAAAGGATTATCCTTATTCCTGTTGATGAAATCCACACTGCGTTCCGTCAGTTGAGTAGTAAGTTGTGATTGATCGGTCAATGTATCTATAACCGTTTCGTTTTCAAATAATGGCAGGGGAGGAAAATTGAATACTTCTCCTTGCCAAGGGTGGAACGGCCACATATCATTGGAATAAGGAATGCCAAAATACTCATCAAACCCATGACGAGTAGGTAAGAATTTAGGATCGTCACCCAAATGCCATTTCCCAAAAATGGCGGTTTTATATCCGTTGGCCTTTAGCATTTCGGCCAATGTGGTCTCAGAGGCATTTATTCCGATTTTCTGGCCTGGACCCAGGGCATTATGTATGCCAATGCGATTTGGGTAACATCCCGTAAGTATACCGGCTCTGGATGCGGAACAAATAGGCTGGGCAGAATAGTAGTTGGTCAATTTAATCCCTTCCTTGGCCATTTGGTCCAGATTAGGGGTTTCGATATCCGGAGATCCAAAAACACCAACATCTTGATACCCCTGATCATCTGTAAAAATAAGAACTACATTTGGAGCTTTTTTTATTTCAGGAGCTGGCTTTTCCCCGCAGGCAAAAACTAGGAGTATACCTAAGCAAATAAAAATATTCTTTATCATATGTTTGTTGTTAATGTGTTTGTCATCTATACTTTAACGTATCTGTGTGATGCAAAAATTAATTAAATAACATTCGCCTTATCAAGAAATTGATTCATAGTCTATTTCAAGAAATTTTTCGACGCCATCCACCCAATAATCTTGTATAAATGCCTTATGAGAGGGATGCTCATTATAGTTTTTGTAAGCTAGAGAGGTTTCGAATTCCATAGATAAGCCATAGTCAAATCTGTTTTTTTTATTCGTTTGACGGTAACTTTGAAGGTTATTTACACCAGGAATGGCTGCTAATTGATTTGCAGCCTCTAGAAAAACCTTTTCCCGCACTGAGCCTTTAGCATATTTCAATTTAAAAAGAACGGAATGCATAATCATGAATTTATTTTAAGAATGTCTGGGTTGGATTAGAAACCAATTCTGAACGCCATTTGAATAGCACAAAGCAGTTTTAAAAGTAGTGATATTTCCGCTCTTATTTGGGGTTGAATATTTTTAGGGCGAATAGGAGTATGGTTTGGTTTTCGTTACCCCAAATACAAATCTATCAATCCATCTGGTGCGGTGATAAAAACGGTTTTTAGATCTCGATCTACTTTGGTTATGATATTTTCGTTTATTGGAATCAGCAATTCTTTGTCGCCTTTCTCAATTTCAAAAAGTGCCTGTGAAGTGGTATCATTAATACTTTTGATAGTGCCGATATCTCCATGAATGTTATCGATTACGATAAAGTCGATAACCTCATGAAAATAGAATTTGTCCCCAGTAAGTTTAGGTAGAAAGGATAAGGGTAGAAAAAGCTCTGAACCCATAATGCGATCCGCATCGCTTTCGGTTTTCACCTCTTCAAAATCAATGCGTAGCAAGTTTGATTTATGCAAGCGGCATTTATCAATAAAAAATGGAATCAGATTGCTTCCCAATGAAACAAAAACTGATTCCATGTTTTCGTAAATCTCCGGTTCATCGGTGTCGAGCTTTACAAGCACCTCCCCTTTGAAACTATATTTTGAAACGATTTTACCTAAATAGAAACAAGCTGACTTGTCCATCGTTTCGATTTATATTACTCTTTTTCCTTAGAGGCTGCGGGTGCTGCCTCTTCAGTAGCCTTCTCAACGGCTGGTGCTTCGGCAGCAGGAGCTTTTTCTTCAGCTACTTTCTCTTCAACCTTTGGTGCTTCAGCTGCGGTTTCTTCGACAATCTCTACTGCCTCAGCAGCAGGGGTCTCTGCAGTGGCTTCAACTTCAGCCTCTTCTCCTTCTGGAGTTTCTGGCAATGCAGCGGCAGCAGCTTCAGCGGCTCTCTTTTCATTAACCTCTTTTTCAGCAGCCAATGCCTTAGCCTTGGCATCTTCCTTGACTTTATCAAGTCCACTTACTTTAGAAGCGACTGTGCTTTCTTTTTCTGCTAACCAAGCGTTGAATTTTTCTTCAACCTGCTCTTCCGTCAAGGCTCCTTTACGAAGTCCACCCAATAAGTGATGTTTCAATAAAACGCCTTTATATGAAAGAATAGCTCTTGCTGTATCTGTAGGTTGAGCTCCATTCTGTAACCACTGTACAGAATTGTCAACATTAACTTCAATTGTAGCAGGGTTGGTATTAGGATTGTAGATTCCTAATTTCTCTAAAAATTTACCATCTCTTTTCGCACGGGAATCAGCGGCTACGATCCAATAAAAAGGTTTTCCTTTTTTTCCGTGTCTCTGTAATCTAATTTTAACTGGCATATCACATTAATTTTGTAGGGTGCCCGACCCTCGATTATTAATTCTTTTTATTTGTTCCCTTAAAACGGGGTGCAAATATACTTCAATTCTTTAAATAGACAATAGGTTGGGGTAATTTACTTTACTCCCTTTCAGCAAGTTGGTCCTTGCCTTTAATTAGGTTTGATTTATGGTCTTTTACGAGTTCATTGATTTGTTCCAAAATTTCAGGATGATTGGCAGCTATATTAAATTTTTCCGATGCATCTTGGCTCACATTGAATAAGAGTGGAGGGTTGTGGACTTCTCTTTCCCCAAACTCTCCATAAGCCCCTTGGGTAATAAAATGTGCTTTGAAATCTCCCAACCGGGCCGCATACAGATCAGTTCCTCTATAATAAAGAATACTATTTCTTGGGCTGGGTTTGCGATTGAGCAAAGTTTGGCTTAAATCCTTTCCATCTATAATACGGTCTTTTGGCAATTCTGCTTCGGCCAAAGAACTGAAAGTGGTAAAAAGATCCATGGTTGAACCTATATCACTGACCAGCCCAGGTTTAATTAATCCTGGTCCCCAAAAAATACCAGGTTCGCGCATACCGCCTTCCCAAGTGGTCCCTTTCCCTGCTTTTAGCAATCCAGCACTACCGCCGTGGGTCTTGAATGGAAGCCAAGGGCCATTGTCTGAAGTAAAGACCACAATGGTATTTTCGGCCAAACCTTCCGCTTTTAAAACATCCATTATTTTGCCCACGCCATGGTCTATTTCTTCCAGGACATCCCCATAGAGTCCGCGCTTGCTCTTACCTAAAAACTCCTTAGAGGCAAACAAGGGGATATGGGGTAGGTTGTGCGCCAGATAGACAAAGAATGGTTTGTCCTTATTTTCCTTAATGAAGGAGATGGCCTCTTCGGCATATCTTTTTGTAATAGTATTCTGATTGGCAGGGCGTTCAATGATTTTAGTATTTCGGATCAAGGGAACATTATAATCTTCCGTGTGTATAGCCGAGTGGCCTATTTTGGCCGCCTCTTTATATTCTTTTCCTGAAATCTTGTCCATATCATTGGAATATGGAATTCCAAAATAGTAATCGAAACCGTTATTGGTCGGCAAGTATTGTTCCTTATGCCCCAAATGCCACTTGCCAATACAGGCGGTACTATATCCTACTTTTTTCAATTGTTCGGCTAATGTGATTTCATAGGCAGGTAATCCGTTTTTTGAATTGGGAAAAAGCACTCTTGTTTTGTTGCTTGACATACCGCTGCGAACGGTAAGCCTTCCCGTCAATAAGGCTGCTCTACTAGGGGTGCAGACACTAGCTGCAACATAAAAGTTGGTCCATTTTTGGCCTTCATAGGCCATACGGTCCAAGTTAGGTGTTTTGATAGTAGGATTACCATAGGTGCCCAGGTCACCATATCCCAAATCATCGGCAAAAATAATTACGAAATTTGGGGTCCCCTTATCGTTGTTTTGTCCATGAATAACAGCGGCATTCGTAAGAAGGAATACAGTGCTTAAAAATAAAATTGATTTAATTTTTTTTGGATGCATCATTTACATTGGATTTTAAAGAAGACGGAAGATAATAATTAATATGTATTGTTTATCTTAAGGGTGGGGCTTAAGTTGATAACTCCTAACAACTCCCTTTTAGGGTCAAATGGTTTTTTGGTTATTTTTAACCACTGTTTTTTTTGCGAAATTCTATTTTTTATGTACCTGATTTTTGATACGGAAACCACAGGCTTGCCCAAGCGCTGGAATGCACCAATAACTGATACGGATAATTGGCCACGTTGTATTCAAATTGCTTGGCAATTGCACGATACCATGGGGAATTTGGTAGAACATCAAGATTATTTGGTGCAACCTGACGGATTCAATATTCCGTATGATGCAGAACAGATTCATGGTATTTCTACAGCATTGGCCCAGCAAAATGGGATTTCATTGACCGAAATGCTCGAAAAATTCAATGTGGCGCTTTCAAAAGCTAAGTTCGTGGTAGGGCAGAATGTTGGCTTTGATGTCAATATCATGGGAGCTGAATTCTATCGAATGAGCGTTGATAATCCGTTGCAGGAGCTTCGGGTATTGGATACTTGTACGGAGGAAACCGCTTTACTATGTAAAATTTCTGGAGGGCGTGGAGGTAAATTCAAACTGCCCACGCTTACTGAGTTACATAAATACCTTTTTGATGAGCCCTTTGGTGATGCGCATAATGCAACTGCCGATGTTGAGGCAACAACGCGTTGCTTTTTGGAACTTGTTCGCCAAAAGCATTATACCCAAGAACGGCTTGATGTGCAGCCTGGTTATTTCCAGAACTTTTCGGAGTCGAATCCGAAGGAAATAGGTCTTATTGGCCTTAAGCACATCAATCTAAAAAAGGCGTCCAAGAAAATTGCTGATGCACTTTGGGAAAAGGATACAGGCGGAGTTTCAGAAGCGGAAATAAAGGAAAATATAGAAAGCCTTTCTGGTGCCCAGTTTGTTCATTTGCATAATCATTCCCAGTTTTCCGTTTTGCAGTCTACCATAAATATTAAGGATTTGGTCCGTTCGGCAGCAGAAAATGACATGCCTGCGGTTGCTTTGACCGATCATGCAAACATGATGGGAGCTTTTCACTTTGTAAAAGAAGTAAAAGCACATAACAAAGCAGTCCAGGAGAGAAATGCTGAAACCCTTGAAAAAGGAGAGGAATCTACGGAGAAAGAAATTACGCCGATCATAGGCTGCGAATTTTTTGTCTGCGAGGACCATACCAATAAAAATGTCAAAGACTATGGTTATCAAATCGTATTGTTGGCCAAGAATAAGAAAGGCTATCACAATCTGGCAAAAATGTCTTCCAAAGCCTATACCGATGGATTTTACTATGTTCCCAGAATTGACAAAAATGTAATTCAACAATACAAGGACGACCTTATTGTATTAACTGGAAACCTTTACGGTGAAGTTCCGGGGAAAGTTTTGAATGTGGGTGAAAAGCAGGCTGAGGAAGCGCTACTTTGGTGGAAGGAACAGTTTGGGGATGATCTGTATATTGAGATAATGCGCCATGGTCAGGAAGATGAAGATAGGGTGAACCAAGTGCTGATCGCTTTTGCCAAAAAGCATCAAGTAAAACTGGTGGCGACAAACAATACCTACTATTGTGCTAAGGAAGATGCGGATGCCCATGACATTTTACTTTGTGTTAAGGATGGCGAAAAACAGGCCACCCCTATAGGTCGTGGACGGGGTTACAGATACGGATTGCCCAATCAGGAATACTATTTTAAGTCTGCTGACGAGATGAGTGATCTGTTCAAGGATCTGCCAGAATCCATTTTGAACATTCAGGAAGTGGTTGATAAAATTGAAGCCTATGAATTGGCAAGGGATGTATTATTACCAGAGTTCGATATTCCTGCTGAATTCCAAGTGGCTGAAGATAAATTGGATGGTGGTAAACGAGGTGAGAACTCCTATTTAAAACACATAACCTATGAAGGAGCCAAAAAACGCTATAAGGAAATAACTCCTGAAATTAAGGAGCGCATTGATTTTGAGTTGAAGACCATCGAAAATTCAGGGTATCCAGGGTATTTTTTGATTGTTGAGGATTTTATCCGTGAAGCCCGGAATATGGATGTGTCCGTTGGTCCCGGACGAGGTTCTGCAGCAGGTTCCGTAGTGGCCTATTGTTTGACCATTACCAATATTGACCCTCTTAAATATGATTTACTTTTTGAGCGGTTCTTAAATCCGGATAGGGTATCGATGCCCGATATTGATATTGATTTTGATGATGAAGGTCGGGGTCGGGTAATGGATTATGTAATCAATAAATACGGAGCCAATCAAGTAGCCCAGATCATCACCTATGGCACCATGGCGGCCAAGTCATCGATTCGGGATACGGCCAGGGTACTGGATCTTCCATTGGGCGATGCAGATCGTATAGCCAAGTTGATACCTACCATGTCGAAACTTGGAAAGATATTTGGGGTTCCTGATTCCGAATTGAAGAAGAAATTCCGTGCAGAGGATTTGGAGAAAGTCAATCATCTATTGAACATTTCCGAAGGCGATGATTTAGAGGCCCAAACGGTGAATATGGCCAGGGTGTTGGAAGGTTCTCTTCGAAATACCGGTATTCACGCCTGTGGTGTAATCATTACCCCTGACGATATTACCAATTTTGTCCCAGTGGCAACGGCTAAGGATTCAGACCTTTATGTTACACAGTTTGACAACTCGGTCGTAGAGAGCGCCGGATTGTTAAAGATGGATTTCCTTGGGTTGAAAACACTGACCCTGATCAAGGATACCGTTAAGATCGTAAAGGCTAAGCACAACATTATATTAGTGCCCGATGATTTTCCGTTGGATGATGAAAAAACCTATGAACTCTTCCAAAAAGGAGACACCGTAGGGATATTCCAGTATGAATCTCTGGGAATGCAAAAGCACCTAAAGGACCTTAGGCCAACAGTTTTCGATGACCTTATTGCCATGAACGCCCTGTATCGACCAGGGCCTATGGAATATATCCCTGACTTTATTTCCCGTAAAAATGGGATGGCAGAGATTACCTATGATCTTGCCGATATGGAGGAATACCTAAAAGAGACGTACGGTATTACGGTATACCAGGAACAGGTGATGCTGCTCTCCCAAAAATTGGCTGGCTTTTCAAGAGGTGAAGCCGATGTTTTGAGAAAAGCCATGGGGAAAAAGATATTTGCCCTACTCGAGAAATTAAAACCTCAATTTTTGGATGGAGGAGAAAAGAACGGGCACCCCCGAGATGTTTTGGAAAAGATTTGGAAGGATTGGGAAGCCTTTGCCTCCTATGCATTTAATAAAAGTCACTCCACCTGTTATGCCTATATTGCCTATCAAACAGCTTACCTAAAGGCACATTACCCTGCAGAATACATGGCTGCGGTATTGTCCAATAACATGAACGACATTAAGCAGGTTACTTTCTTTATGGAAGAATGTAAGCGCATGGGGCTGGATGTTTTGGGTCCTGATGTCAATGAATCCTATTATAAGTTTGCGGTAAACAAAGCAGGTGCGGTTCGTTTTGGAATGGGAGCTATCAAAGGAGTTGGCCGTGCGGCGGTTGAGACCATCGTTGGACATAGAAAGGAAGATGGTGCTTTTAAATCGGTCTTTGATTTGGCAAAACGCATAGACTTGCGGGCATCGAATAAAAAGGCTTTTGAAAGTTTGGCCGTGGCAGGAGGGTTTGACTCCTTCGGGACCGCTCATAGAGCCCAATATTTTCATCAAGAAGGAGACGGAGTAACCTTTTTGGAAAAGGTAATTAAATACGGATCCAAATATCAGGAAAATGAAAATTCATCACAGGTAAGTTTGTTTGGTGAAGCTAGTGAAGTGCAGATTCCGGAGCCCGAAGTCCCACCTTGTGGGGAATGGGGCACCATGGAAAAATTAAGACGCGAAAAGGAGGTCGTGGGCATCTATATTTCTGGCCACCCATTAGACGATTTTAAAACCGAGATCAATGCGTTTTGTAACGCTGGGGTTTCGAATGTCTATAATTTGGAAGAATTGGTCAATCGGGAACTGGCAATTGCCGGAGTCGTTACCGATGTACAACATCGCATTTCGAAAAACGGTAAGGGTTGGGCCCTGTTCACCATTGAAGATTATACAGATACGTTTGAATTCCGGATTTTTGGGGAGGAGTATTTAAAATTCCGACATTTCTTGATGATCAATTCCTTCGTGTACCTTAAAATATTTGTTCGCGAGGGTTGGGTAAATAGAGAGACAGGTAAAAAGGGAGACCCAAGAATGCAATTCAATAGTTTTATGTTGCTCCAAGAAGTGATGGAGGCCTATGCCAAAAAATTAACCATCAAGCTGAATATTGATAAACTAAAAAAGGAAAGTATTGATGAGCTTAAAGATACCTTGGTTTCGCACAAAGGAAGCCATCCTTTGAACTTTATAGTATATGAGATGGAGGAAGAGATTAAAGTGAAATTATCCAGCAGGAAACAAAAGGTGCAGATTACAAGTGAGCTATTACATCAATTGGAGGAAAAGGAAGTGCATTATAAATTGAATTAAGATATTCGAGCATGTCACACTGAGCGCAGTCGAAGTGCACGTTCGAATGAAACGAATCAATAAATTCCATCGATATCGCAATAGGTAAAACGAATCCTACCTTAGTAAGAAAATGGTAAAATAATTGACTAAATTTGTATAATATTTAAATAAACGAGCATGGCATTAGAAATAACAGATGCTACTTTTGACGAGGTAGTTTTAAAGAGTGATAAACCGGTAGTAGTGGATTTTTGGGCGGCCTGGTGCGGGCCTTGTAGAATGGTAGGCCCTATCATTGACGAGGTGAGCGCTGAATATGACGGTAAAGCCGTTGTTGGTAAGGTTGATGTTGATGCCAACCAGGAATTTGCCGCAAAATACGGAGTACGTAATATTCCTACCGTTTTGGTATTTAAAGGCGGTGAAATTGTAAATAGACAAGTAGGGGTTTCTCCTAAAAAAGTCTATACAGATGCAATTGATGCGCTGTTGTAAAAGGAAAATTCATTAGTTTAAGAAAGGTTCGGTCCCGAGTATTCGGGACCGAGCTTTTTTGTTTTATATTAGTTGCAAAAGATCAATTCATGAATCTTAGGTCCCAATTAGACAAAGCCACACTATTCCAAAACTTGGAGCTTTTGGCACAACAGGTGGTCGAAGGTTTTATCAGCGGTATTCATAAAAGTCCGTTTCATGGGTTTTCTGCAGAATTTGCGGAACATAAAATTTACAATAGTGGTGAGAGTACTAAACATATAGATTGGAAGTTATTTGCAAGAACAGACAAACTCTACACCAAAAGATACGAGGAAGAGACTAATCTCAGGTGTCATATGATTTTGGACAATTCAGCTTCGATGTATTATCCCGAAGTTAAAAATCTGGGCATGGACAACCTCAATAAAATTGGGTTCGGGGCATTGGCAATTGCGGCATTGATGAATGTCTTGAAACGACAACGGGATGCTGTGGGCTTGAGTGTCTTTTCTGATGGCTATAATTTTTATTCCCCCGAAAAGGGGAGCGAAAGGCATCATCAAATGCTATTGTCAAAATTGAGTGAGATCAGTATAGAGCTTGAACCGGCAAAACAGACCGAAATCTACACCCATCTACATTTAATTGCGGAGAATATAAAACGTAGAAGCCTTATCTTTTTGTTTACCGATATGTTTCAAACGTCAATGGAAGACGATAAGTTGTTCGACGCCTTACGACATCTTAAATACAACAAACACGAAGTGGTATTGTTTCACCTATTGGATAGGGAAAAGGAGTTTGATTTTAACTTTGAGAACACCCCCAAACGGTTTTTGGATGTTGAGACCGGCGAGCATATCGATTTGTTTTCGGATACGGTTAAGGCAGGGTATCACGATGCGATAAAGATATATTTTGACGAACTTAAAATGAAGTGCGCCCAGTACAAGATAAAGTATGTTGAAGTTGATGTGCGATCCAATTTTTCAAAGGTGTTGAACACCTTTATGGTAGAGCGTCAAAAATTCCTATAGCATTACAATTAATATTTTGTGCAAATTGTTTGTGAAATTCATTAAGCGATGTATATTTGCACCGCTTTAAGCACGGTCTGGTAGTTCAGTTGGTTAGAATACCTGCCTGTCACGCAGGGGGTCGCGGGTTCGAGTCCCGTCCAGACCGCTTAACAAAGATAAGCCTTTCAAGAGATTGAGAGGCTTTTTCTTTTTTACGGGTACAACATAGGTACAACAATTCAAAAAACTTAATTTTCTTTTCATTATATTTAGTTAACTATCCGTCAACAACTTATAGTGATGAAAAACATAATAGACTATTTTGGACGGTTATTCTTCAAATTCATAAAAGGCAGAGAAAAATTCTTTATTTCCTTACAGAAGAGTAGGTCTAAACAAATTGTTTTCCTCTTAAGTTGTCTTTCCCCTATCGCTTTACTACTCGTATTTTTTCTCCCCGTATCCTTATATACACGCTTATGGATTTTTCTTGGATACATGTTAATAGCATTTCTGACTATTCTAATTACGGCTATTTATTTTAGAGGAAAAGAGATGTACGCAAGCTATAAGCATGAACTCGAAATGGTCTCTACAAATTTCTACAAAAAGGAGTACACAAAGCTCCATTTTACAAATGAAGATATTGATAACTTAAGCTTACTAACTGAAGGCTTAGAAGTTAAAAACAAAATCAATAACCTTAACATGGTTAAAAATGGAAAAGCCGCCAATTACTTTTTTGTTTTTTCTATTATGCATCGTTTTGTCAAAGGAGGAATTCTTGATATTGAAACCAATAAGCGCAGAATACTTTTCGATTTGATAGAAAAATCTTTCTTGATGAATGGTAAGAACGTAAACCCAGACACCCTCACTTCCAGTTTCAGTCGATGGAATTCCGACATGAAACGCCCTGAAAAAGTTGTTTTGGAGTATGAAAAAGTAACCGATATTCTAGGGAAACAATAAACTTTCAACAACTATTAAGCAATACGATTTATTGTTCTATTTATTCCTATTTGCTGTCATAGCTTTGCATTGCGCAATACAAGTAAAAGCTTTTACTCATCATTAATTTCTAAAACATGAAACTATGAATGAGCAAATGAATACCCAGTCCAAAAACATTGCGGACACAGCCATTCCCAACTTACCCGATACAGCGGAGTCTATTACTCTTTACGACAGAATGCTATGCGACCTACAGATACTGGTCAATTGCACCAAAGATTCGGTAGCACTATTAAAGGAAATCAAATCCCTCACGGTTTTCAATAAGAAAGTACTAAACCTAGAAGACCTAGTGCTTTATACTGGACTATCGGAAAGCACTATTTACAAACTTTCCAGACAGGATCTTATCCCAAAGGGACAAAACACCGAAATGCGGAAACTGTTCTTTGAAAAAGATAGAATTGATGCTTGGCTTTTAGGTAAGCCTGATATTTCCGATGCATACTTTGAAGAAAAGTTCAATGAACGGCTACTAAAGAACAAACGATAAACTTCTTACTATGTCTAAGACGGAACTGAATGGTCTTTATCATGTTGAAGACCCTAAGAAGAAAACGATTTACGATTACACGATTGAGTACTTAGATGAAAAATATAACATCATGTACAACGAAATCTCCCATGACTTTCAGATTTCAGTTCTTAATCAAAAGAACTGGCATTATCTCAATCTAAATTCATTAATCATTGAATTAGCCAAAGCTGGAATTGAGATTAGTACAGCTAAGCTTGAAATATTGATTCGTTCTGAACTGATTCTAAAGTACAACCCGATAAAAGAGTATTTCGAATCTCTTCAGAAATGGGATGGTGAGGATTATATTAGTAAGCTGGTTTCTTATGTGCCAACTTATGACAATACAGCTTTCCTTTATCATTTTAGGAAGTGGTTGGTACGCGCAATTAAATGCGCTCTGGAACTCAGTTACTTTAACAAACAAGCACTCATTATTGGCCATAAGGGACAAAGTTCTGGAAAGTCTACTTGGTGCCGGTTTATTTGTCCACCTGAGTTGGGGGAATACATGGCGGAGGATATCAGTAATGACAAAGATGCGCGTATTCAACTGTGCCGAAACTTTTTGTACAATCTAGATGAGCTTGCAGTACTTTCCAAAAAAGATGTAAACGCATTAAAATCATTTTTTTCCAAAACCTTTATTAATGAGCGTTTACCCTATGACCGTAAGAATACCACGCTACCCAGAATCTGTTCATTTTTAGGATCCACGAACATGTCGTCTTTCCTTAATGACGAAACAGGATCAGTGCGCTGGTTGTGTTTCGAATTGATGGATAAAATCGATTTTGCATATTCGAAGGAAATTGAAATCAAGAATGTTTGGTCACAAGCCTATCATCTGGCTTACCACGACCTAAATTTCAATCCTGAGTTAACGCTGACGGATATCATGGAGAACGAAGAACGCAACAAAAAGTACACAAAGCTTACTACAGAACAGGAGTTGGTGGCCAAGTATTACGAAAAGTCTAACGACTTGAAAGACTTTGTTACTGCATCTGATGTTCTAGTCACGCTATCCTGTTTGAACCTCCGACTAAATCAGATTAATCTCGGCCGCGCCTTATCAGGATTCAACTTCCAAAAAGTGAAACATCCCAAACGACAAGTGTATGGTTATCTGGCAAGACAGCTTTTTGTGGACAGCCCTTGGCAAATGGAATTTTCCAAAAAACAGGAATAGTACCTACCTAGTTACCTAAGAGATAAGAAAATCAATATTAACGGGAAATGAATCTAGGTAGGTTCTTTAACCCCTTCTTACCTAAGGGTTACCTATCCTACCTAATAAGGTACTATAGGTAAGTAAAAAGAACACTCCCACCTAAGCCAAAGACTCCTTATTCATTGGGATAGGTAAGAAGGTAGGCTAAATGACGAAAATTAAGCTGATGAAAAGAAAAAGAACGATCAATCTAACGTGTGAAAGAGCCCGAGCTTTTCCCATCGAAAAAGCGCTGGCAAAACTCGGGCACTTTCCGACCAAATCGACCAAAAAAGAAGCTTGGTTCCTGAGTCCGTTCCGCTCAGAAACCCAAGCCTCTTTCAAGGTATCCAAAAAACTGAATAGATGGTACGACCATGGAGCAGGAAAAGGTGGAAATATAATCGACCTGATTTGTTTGATTACAAAAGGTACGGTCAAGGATGCATTAAAAATAATCGAGCAAGACTGGACCTCTTTTTCTTTTCAACAGCAGCAGATTTCAAAACGGGAAGAAAACGAGTCTAGAATAACCATCACGAAAATCAAAGAGTTGAACCATTTTGCACTGAAAGGTTATTTGAAATCTAGAAATATTTCTATCACAACTGCCAGAAAACTGGTTAAACAAGTCCATTACGATTTCAAGGGCAAAAGCTATTTCGCCGTGGGTTTAAAAAATAAATCCGGGGGGTGGGAATTGCGAAATAAATATGTAAAGAATTCCAGTTCGCCAAAGGATATCACCCATATCAAAAATGGCCATACTAAACTCATAATCACCGAAGGGATGTTCGACCTATTATCAATTTTGGATAGTACTGAAAAATTAGAATCGGAATATGATTTTCTAGTATTAAACTCCACAGCTTTTCTTCAAAAAGGGATTAAGACTATGGATAGCTATATCAGCGTTGAACTCTATTTGGATAACGATACAAATGGAAAGCGAACGACCCAAAAATTGATAATGCATTCCAAAAGCAGTGAGGACAAATCAATGCGCTATAAAGGATTTAAGGATATGAACGAATGGCTCATGTATAGTGCTAAAAAGAGACTTGGGCAGGGAGCACAAGATGTGTTTTTGTTGCCACAAAAACAAACTTGCTTTACTCCCGGCGGTCGCAAAGAAAAAATGAAATGAAAAGGACCTATATCAAATTTAGATGTTCCATCTATGAAAAAAAATTGCTCAAGAAAAGGGCGGAACAGGCAGGTATTTCGCTTTCCGAATACTGCCGTAGTTCCGCTTTTGGAAATTCGGTCATCGAACGTTTGACGGAGGAACAATTGACCCATTATAAAATGCTGGTCAAGTACAAGAACAATTTTACCAGTATCGGAAATATGTTCAAAAAACACAATCCAAAACTAGCCAGTGAAGTTGAAAAATTGGCAGAAAAAATACGAACACACCTCTATAATTTCAAGAAAATAAAGAAATGATAGGAAAGGGAAATTCCATAGCGCACACGGGAACAAGTATCAATTACGGTTGGAACCAGGAGAAAGATGCAGAAGTTGTATTTAGCCAATACCTAGCCGGGGATAACCCCCAACAGATAACCGAGGAGTTCAAATTGATCCAGGAACAGAACACCCGTTGCCAAAAAAACACCTTAAGTTTTGTACTTAGCCCGACACGTGAAGATGGTGCCAACCTGACCAAAGAGAAACTGAAGGAGCTAACCCAAAAGTTCATCAAGGAAATGCAATTGAAGGAACGACAGGCTATCGCTTTTGTTCACAGGGACAAAGCGCATATCCATGTGCATCTATATGTCAACCGGATAAGTTTTGATGGCAATGCCTACAATGATAGTTTTATTGGGAAGCGGAGCCAACTGGCCGCCGAAAATGTGGCAAAGGAAATGGGACTGACCACGGTTAAGGAAGTACAATTGGAAAAGGAACTGGATTCGATAAACGTGCGTCTCGAAATAAAAAATATACATCAAAGGGTAATGGAAAGCGAAAAGCCAAAAACACTGGATAGTTATATCAAGGCAATGAAAGAAAGGAATGTGGAAGTCTTACCAAGTATTAATCGCGCCAATAAGTTACAGGGATTTCGATTCGGATACCAAGGCCACAATTTCAAGGCAAGCAAGGTACACCGTTCCATGTCCGGAGGAAAAATAATTGGGCAGCTTTCACAAAATAAAGGCATGGGAAAACCAATAGAGGCAGGCAAGTCGGTACGGCTATTGGGAAAGACCTTGGAAATGAGCACCAACCTTGCTTCTAGCATGGCTAAAAATGTACTCAAAAAAGTGATTAAAAGAAGCATCGATATAGGAATCGGATATTAAAACAATAAGCAATGGGATACAAGAAACTGGACGAGGTAATGGAATTGCTCACCGACGAGCTGGACGGGTTCAACAAGGCCTTAGGGAGACTGGAGCGGTTGACCCGGAACGTGGAGGACATAAGGATAATGCCCGACACTTCGGAAATCGAGAAACTGCTGGAAACGCATTTACAGCGGGAAAAGGAAAAGGCTTTGAAACTTCAAGAATCAGTCCACACCTTACAGAAACGCCTGACAGCGGCCAGTGTGATATCCAGATCTCGTTTGTGGCTGCACTATTCCATTTGGTCGGTCTCCTTGGTCATCATCGGCTATCTGGCCTTTAAGGTTTCCACAATGGATGAACTCCGAGAGGAATCGTTCTTCAAAGGTCGGCAAGAGGTCATTACAAGCCTAAGAGGTTATTTTGACCAATATCCGGAGCATTATAAAGATTACGAACAATGGCTCAAGGAAAAGGATAGTGTTCCAAATCAAAAGTAGCATGCCCCCTATCCGGTTTTTGTTTAACGATTATCTACCGGAACACTACAAAAACCGGACAGGATCCATGGGCAGTTAAGTTTTTGGTAAGGATTTGGGAAGGGCTTTAATGTAACGTGTGTTAGTTAATATATTAGTTCCACAACTCGATTTGTCGATTTATTTCTTCCTGCCACTTCCCAACTAACGTAATGTCTTAGTTGGTTTATCTGAGTAAAACGTAACATTTCGACCCTCTGGCCCATTTTATTATTTCTTTAATATTTTTTACAATTCCCCTTTAAAACTTAATGCAACAAATTACGATTTATAGTTTTGAACTCTAACTCTTCGTAGCATTCGAAAAATTTATTAGCGTTCGCCACAAAATTCTTTAGCTCATTTATTTTATAAAGAGGTTTACCCATCTCTTTAGACCTGTATGCTAAATCTTTACTATGAGCAACCCAATTTCTAATTTGTTTTATAGCTTCAATATTTTGCTTAAACGTTTTAGAAACTAACTGTTTTGAAGCTGCAAAAATCAATAAATCATTTAAGTAAAAAGTCTGGAAAACTCTTAGATCCTTCCTCTTTTGTTCTAATTGTTCACTCTTCTTGCTGTTAGAAGGTACGCACTGCTCATATCTCTTTCTCCAGTGTTCAGATGCTCCAGCCTTTTCTTGCATCCAATTTAAAAGTGATTGGTTGTTTTCTCCATTAATAACAAGATAATCTCTCAGCATTCGCTCAAAATTATAACTGGCTTTATAAAATTCTACATTCAGAAAATCATTATTATAATCTACAATATGGACCACACCTTTAACAATGTCATCTTCAACTGCAAACATAACTTCATCATGATCTCCAGTCTCAAACTTTAGCAAAGTCGCCTCATCAAACAATCTATCAAAAGGATGACAAGTTAAGTCCTTAGTTAAGGGTACTTTCACAAAAGAGTCTCCCTGAAGTTTATAAATACTTTTTCTGTCGAAATCTGGTAAGTGAGATATCCCATTTAACTCACAAAAAGCGATAAGTTCCTGTACTTTATCTTCTTGATAAAAGACAAGGTCCTTCACATAAATATGAGCTATTGTGGTGTACTTTATAGATTCTATCATATGCCCCTTTTACAACTACCCTCAAATTTTTCAAGTAATAAACTGCCAAGTCTTGAAAATGGGTTTGGGTTGCTAAAACTGTTTCTATTCAAATTATTTCTTCTTGAATTATTGTTTTTATTTTAAAACTTCATAAGGCCAAGTATAATGACTATGCAAAAATGGTTTACCACCTTCTTTGTTCGTTAGTTTTGCTTTAATTCTAAATTTAGTGCCTTCAGGGTAATCTGTAGATAAATCTTTTGAACATCTTACGTGCATATCCTGTGTATATTTTTGACCCGCAATAGGTCTTATATGTATATCACCATGATATCCTTTATTTACTTTAGGCATATAACTTTCAACTATAACATAGCTATACTCATCTTTTTTCATTGTCATTACTTTTATAACTCTCCTTCAAAAGCTTTATCTAACAAACTGCTTTTTAAGGCTTTTAAATTTTTAATCTTTTGAATTGAATTTCTTCCATTCACGTTCAATCTCAAATTCATATACCTCATCACAATTATCACATAAAGGTTCATTTATAGTGGTATTTGTTTCCATACCACATCTATGACAATATTTTTCATCATATTCCGGATTCTTGAATTTATTCCATTCAGAAAAGCACTTAGAACAGAAAGGTTGATTTGGATAAAACGCAATTTCAGTTGAAACACACCTAATGCAAAAACCATGTTTAACGTTGCAGTGGTCATGAAATGATTTAAACACATTAATATTGACCTCCTCACCATTAATATGAACTTGTCTTGCATTATATTTGAGTATAAATGGTCGTTTAGGCATTATATTTTTTATCCTTTCAATGTCTATATTACTATCTTGACTTAACAACATATCATTAAAAAGATAATCCAAACACTCAAAATACATATCATCATCTACTTCTCTTTCAATATCGACACCTATCTCATAATTATGATTAGATGATTTTGTTAAATTCATCGAAGAGATTAACCCTATATCTTCATTTATATAAAACTTTGCGTGTAAATTTTTAACCGCCACGAATTCTACATTTGGAAGGGACTTTAGAAATTCTCTAGAACCATCAGAAATACCGGATTTATAATTAGACTTATCTGATTGTCTGTAAACGATTATTTTTATGACATCAACCTTTAGATGATTAAATGCCTTTTTTACATCCTCATCTAAATCTATATATGGAGACACAATAAATAAAAATTTCTCAGCATGCTTTATCGCAGATTCAATAGCGTGTCTTAAATCTCTATCGGTAATTAATTCTGCCATTTTTAATATTTCTTTAATTCAGCTGATACGGGGTCATAAAAATAATTACTAACAGTCCCGTCTTTAATTTTATTGACCATTTCATCAATAATGAAAATTGGAACTAAAAACCATTCTTGTGCTTTAACGGGCTTTCCAAAACGATCCTTAATTTCAATATCTAGCTTTGCGCCAGCAAAGAATTTATGGATAATTTTCTCCAATTTTACACGATTAATATTAGCTAGCTTATATGTAGCTATAACTTCTACATCAGCCATTAGAAAAGTAGGATCATTTTTTGCATTTGCAATACGCTTTTTCACATTTCCACCTGTTACACCTATTTTATGCACAACATCCTTACTTGACTTTACCAATGGATGATCAGAAAAAGAACGGAGGACATATATTGTACCGCTTTCCTGATCATCATCACTGTTCTCTCCTGAGAATAAAGGTCCCAGATCAGGATCAGATATGAATCGACTTGTTTCGTCCTTATACATTGCGCGAATAAGCGACCTCAATAAAATATTACTTTCGGTACCGTTCGCATAAATAACTCGCAAACGAGCATCATCTTCACCATTTGGAGCTTTAAAGGAATCTCCTACATTGGCTATGTATGCAATTTGTCCGCCAATTATAACAAATCTCTCCTCTTTAATTGACGTTTTAGTAAATCCAGCGTCTTTTCTAAAGCGGACAGTAGTTCTATAATCAATATCAATATCTTTTTTTACTTCATCAAATAATGGCTTGAATTGTTCGAAATCTTCACATCGAATACGGTTGGCAATTTCTTCGGCTGCCTTCTTTTCTGCTCGAGATTTTACGTATTTTAAGTTTGTTATGGAATTCTCATCATTTTTTTCTACTCCTAGTTGAGCTAGCAATTCATCATCATTTAAATCTTCAGAATCATCTACAGTTGGCATATAATTACCATCTATCAAATTTTGATAATCTAAGCTTCTTAAAAGATTTAAATGTCCCTTTAGTTTGAGGATTTGGTCAAATCTGATCGCCAATAATCGTTCAAAAATCTCCTTATCCTCACCGTGTTTTGGTAAACGGCTATTTTCATCCACAAACTTTTGAATTTCTTCAAAACCAGCAATAATACGCTCCTCGAGTTTAGTGTACGTAATAACCTTCTTTGCTTGAACTTCAATACCTAGTTCAGCTAAAAGCTCATTGTCTTGATCAGTTAGTTTATTTTCTTTAGCCATTCTTTTCTTCAGATTTCATTCGCGTAAGAAATGCAATACCCTGAGCCATTCTTTGTTCCCAAGGATCGGCAGCCTTAATATCTGGTAATCTACCTCTTTCATTTTTAAATTTTAAAGCCCGCTTAGCCAGTTCTCGAGCCTCATCCAAGGATAAATTTGGTTTCCTGCCTGAAATAACTTCTGCCATAGCTTTTAAGCTATTTTCTGTCATAGCCTTAGATAAAATATTATATGCTTCATTAAATGGATTTATACTATCAATCCAATCTACATCCAGATCCCTCACATCCATAGTAAATTTCCTAATACCATCAATTAAAGAAGTATTCGCCCGGTTATTTAGTTCATCATCATTATTAAGCGCTTCCTTACCCTTTTGGGTTAGATTCAAGGCTGCAACGGCGTGCTGTCTAATTGCCTCTAGATCGTTATCATCAATTTCTGGGTATTTCTCTTTTATTATCTTCCCCATTCTTATTTGCGTGAGCTCTTGCGGGACTAATTCTTCATCAAATAATCCACGCCCGATCGCTTCCTTATCTTGCGCAAAAGCTACGATAACTTCATTTAAATCTTCTTTACAGATACGCTGAGCACTTTCACTTTTAGGCATTGACAGCCCCTTTATTTCAACTTCATACTGCCCTGACTCCTCATTGAAACCAACGTTTTCTTTATCAAAATCATAGCCGCCTTCTCCATAATCGACACCTTCTATGGGTTTACTTTGTGCGTTCTTTGGTGTAAAGTTAAATCTAGGTGCCAGTACCTGTTCCATTAGTAAACTAGCGGAAATAGCTTTCAACGTATCATTTACAGCATCAGTCACAGCCTCCTCAGAAGCATCAACTTCTGCTATTAAATTCGTAAATCTCGCCTGTATTTTATTAGGCGCATCGCGAGTTGCACGTCCTATTATTTGAACAATTTCTGTAAGACTGGAACGATACCCAATGGTAAGTGCGTGTTCACACCAAATCCAATCAAATCCTTCTTTTGCCATTCCAAGGGCAATTATAATATCGACGTGGTTTCTGTCAGTTTTAATCTCTGGCATTCTGAGCGCCATCTGTACTTGTGGACGCTTTGATGAATCATCATCAACCAAATTGGCAATTTTGATCACCCTTCCTTCGGAAGTTTTAACCAAATCAAAACCGGTATTTGGATCTATGCCTTGCCAATCGCCTAATTTATCAATTATATGGTCTGCATCTTTAAGCTTACCCAAACCAGTACTCTCACGAGAATTGACATTCGGTATATGAATAATTGTTTTTTCATTTGGATTGAGAACACTTAAAATCTCATCAGTGTAAGCATCATTGTAAAAATAATAACCAATATTGAGCGTTTTTAGATATTCATAGCCATTAAGCTGCTCATAGTAAGTATACGTAATCGAATCAAATTTAGCCTCATCATCTGGCATCAAAACTGGGTTTGCATCGCCGCGAAAATAAGAACCCGTCATTGCAACTATATGAGTCTTATCCCGTGCAATTAATTCTTTAAGGTGCATCCCTAAAACGTTATCATTATCAGTACTTACGTGATGAAACTCGTCAATCGCAATAAGTTTATTGTCAAAAGCATCCACACCAAAACGCTCAACAGCAAATCGGAATGTAGCGTGGGTACAGACAAGCACTTTGGCCTCACAATCTAAAAAAGACTTTACAGATTTTACTTTACTTCCGTCTTCTCCTGGTGAATTACATAGATTCCATTTAGGCTCTACAAACCAATCATAATGAAATCCAAATTTTGTAAGTGGTTCATCTGCAAAACTCGAACCAATAGACTTTTCTGGTACTGCTATAATGGCTTGTTTTATCCCTTGATTGTTAAGTTTATCTAATGCAATAAACATTAATGCGCGGCTTTTACCAGAAGCTGGGGGAGATTTTATTAAAAGGTATTGCTCTCCTCTTTTTTCGTAAGCACGCTCTTGCATTTCACGCATACCCAGCTCGTTAGATTTTACTGAGTTACCCGTATTATTATAATTTACAGTAACAGATGGTATTGATTTGTTTTTTGTCATACTTAGTTCTAATTATCAGTCATTTGGGTATAAAGTTCAAATAGTTTTTCCAGACGTTCGGTATCGTTCTTAAAACGTCGACCTATATAGATACGTTCCAATACTTCATCATTTCGCTCATGAGCTTGACGTAAATCTTTTGGCATTTTTTCTGGATCATATAAATCTGCTATGGTAGCAGGAAAATGTCTTTCTCGAGCTATGAGAATTTCATACGCACAGTTTTTTAAATCTTCTTTATTTTTTTTCGTAAAGGAGGGGACAGGAAATGTATTATAACAAATTATGGCAGAGTAGCGAAAATCACCTTTAAGTTTTCCACTCACAGTATGTGCCCAAGCTAAATGCAACTTTGATCCTACTACAGAAAATAACCAAAGTGGAGCGTTAAAAATAGATTGAGCAGAGTCTGAGATGATATATTTAGATTGTAAAAACCCTATAGGCAAGTAGTCGCGTCTAATAGATGAAACTCTTGGAACTAGTATTTGGTTTCCCGTGCTTTCATTAGTCATATAAAACCGAAAAGGAACGTGGGCGTAATTTTTTGCAATTTTACCTCCAGATTCTCTAGTCTTCTTTACTAAATCAAATCTTTCTTTAAAAAATATTTTAGCATTTTTATTTAAAAGGCTCTCATTAGGAATCCATATACAATAGCGAAATTCGCCTCGGATAAATTCTTTTGAACCTGTGAGCGGTCTTATATTTAACTCTAAATCAGGAGATAAATCAACATACTCTTGTTTTTCAGCTTTAGAAATAATTAAATTTCCACCATCATATGCAACATTACCCGTTCTTACTGATGGTATGTTACTTATAGGGTTTTGACGACGATCCACGAATATATTTGGAGCATCGGTTATGTAACCATTTATATTCGAAACTCTCTTTCTAAAACCTTGTTTGTAATATATAAATTTATCTCTTTTTTGTTTCGATAGACCAATTATTACACAAAATACACCTGCGTTGTTCGCAGCATTATTTTTCCAAATAAAAGTCTCGTGGCCAAAGAATATTTCTACTCCTAATTCAAAAATAGGACGCCAGATTATAGGAACTTGTACTCCCTGAACAATTGAATTAGTGCTAACAAATGCACCAGCATCAAAATAATCTAGGCATTTAGCTGCTTTATAAAACCAACCAGATACATAGTCGAAATATTTGTGATCATTAGTGAAATTGAGCGCTTTTTTAAGATCACTTTTTTGCTCGGCAGTTTGCGTATTAAAACCTGAAAATGGAGGATTTCCGCACATATAAGTTTCACCTCCTTCATTCTCAAAATCAATTTCTACCTGGTCTAGAGGAGTACTGAATAGATCATCTCCGTAAAGCTTTACACTAGTACCTGTCGGCGGACATACGGATAGCCAGTCAATTCTTAGCGCATTCCCTTTAGTAATCCAATTTTCAGCATCTAGTGGTAAAAATTCAGCTAATGCTAACTGTTGACCTCTATGTATAATATCACTTTGGTATTCAGCAATGATAAGCGCTAGTCTTGCAATCTCGGCTGAGAAATCACGTAATTCAATCCCTCTAAAGTTCGTCAATGGAATTTCACTAAATCTATTTTTTTCACCGCGGCGTTTGTTTAATTCATTTTCTATCTCCCGCATTTGCTTATATGCAATCACTAAAAAATTTCCAGAGCCACAAGCGGGATCAAATATTCTTATTTTAGAGATGCGTTTGCGTAAGTTCAAAAGCTTTCTAGCATTTTCGCCAGCGTCTTCTAACTGCTTTCTGATATCATTAAGAAAAAGTGGATTTAGCACTTTCAAAATGTTAGGAACAGATGTGTAATGCATTCCGAGCATTCCGCGTTCGTCATCGTCTGCTACCGCCTGAATCATCGATCCAAAAATATCAGGATTGATTTTTTTCCAATCCAGATTTCCTACGTGGATTAAATAAGAACGGGCTATTTTTGTAAATTTAGGTACTTCGGTTGAACCAGAAAATAATTCTCCATTTACATAAGGGAATTTACTAGCCCAACTTTTAATTCCTTTTTCTTGCCGCTTATTAAGCTTAGTGTCCATCGCACGAAATATCTCGCTAATTATCTCGTGGGTGTCTGACGTGTTTCCGGTACTCATTTGTTGCACCGTTGAAGTGAAAAGTCCGTCATCTTTAAAGATGTCAGTATCCTCCGCAAAGAAGCAAAAAATAAGACGTGCTAGAAAATGGTTCATATCAGGTCGGCGCTGTGCGCTCGCCCAATCAGGATTATGACGTAGTAATTCTATATATAACTTATTTAAGCGACCAGTAGCTTTAATGTCAAATGCGCTTTCACATATTTGCTTAACGTTACTTATGCCTGCCAATGACAAAAAGAAAGTAAAATGTTCGTGAAAATCAATGTATTCTGATACTACTGTTTCTCCACTAAGAATATTTTCAGCTTGAAATTCTTTACCGTCTGTAGCGAGGATGAATTGTGCTTTGGCTTTGACGGTGGCTTTGCTTTTGCGAAGAGACGTTAGACCATTTGAAACTGCCCCTTCTTTACAAACTGCTATATGAATATTATTGCGCTGTAAAACTCCACCATCAATATCTGATTTGTTAGAGTTTCCAGTACGTAACCGTTTAATTGTCGTCGGCTTATTACCAAAAGCTTCAAGAAACGAATAGGAAAATCCCTCTGAATCAAAAGGTTGACCAGCTAGTTCCGATACTGCTTCTTCTATCTCTACTGCGTTCATTTATTATTCCTTACTATACTGGTTATTAAGTTGGTTTTCAACCACACAAAAGCGGCTTCTTGGTTATATTCAATTTCTGGTCGCAATAGGGCTTCCATATCTCCCGTAAAATTGGGGTCATTTTCCTTTTCCTCAATGTTCATTAAGAACTCTTTTTGACTCGGGGGTTTGCCCACCGAGAACGCCATGTATTCTTTAAAGCATTTAAGAATAAGGTCATGGTCCAACTCCAAATGCAATCTTGAATAGTCTAAATCGAATAAATCGCGCCCTTTACTGCGTTGATATAATGCCCTAAGCTTTGTACCTAAAAGCTCATTAATACTATAGGTTCTTATATTGGCTGCCCCAGAAAACCAATCGCTTTTTACTTCAAAAGGAAATTCTACCCAGGGCAATACATTAAAATGCTCTTTACAGTTAATTTCTAATTTAAGACGTAAGCGTATGTCTTCATATTCTGAAGTAAAACGGTATAATGCTTTTGCACCATGCCCCTTTACCTGAGTTCGTCTTTCCTCTTCAAAAAAAGTAACGACTTCACCAATACGTTTCATTATAGGTTTAATTGGTCCGGGCTTAATTTGGACCAAATCGATATCTTCAGAATATCGAGGTGCAGGATTTAGATACAGTTTGTGCAATGCTGTACCTCCACGAAAAGCCAAGTTCTCTCTTAGAAAATCATCCGAAAATAATTCTACCAAGGTTCTACTAATAACCAAATCTTGCTCTACTTGCGAGAATGATTTCCATGGTGCGTGTTCTTGCCATTTGGCAATATCTGGTCTTGGTATCATATATCGCTTTCTAGTTTTATGTTTACATCAACTTTCCATCTATTATCCACAGAACCTGCTTTTTGTTTTGATTTTGGACTTAACAACACAGGATAATATTTTACTGATTTAAAATATTCATATAAAATTTCTACTAAACTACTCTCAGCTTGTAATTCTTCTAATAAATAGCCTAGTCTTTGCAACGTACTCTTATTTGAATACCAAGTGAGTAATTCTTCCAAATCTGAACTATTCATTTCCTCGATTAATTCTTCAATAACTGGTAGCATTCTGTTCAATCCCCCCAATTTGTTTTGATAATGTATAAGGTCTACAGCAGTTAAAATGGGGTCAGAAATTTTGAACGTTCCGGCATCAGCCTTTTTGACAAGTATATTTTTTTCGGGCCAAGTAGCAGTTGTAAAAAAGCGTAAATCTATAGCCCCTTTACTTATATCTAATAGGGTAGGTTTTGTGGTAATGATATAATCACGCTGAATTTGTTGATGGCTTGCACCATGTAATTTAGCTACTGAATATAATCCAATATAATATGTCCTGTCTAAACTCTTAAATAGATTTTCACTGTATAGTTGTATAGGCAGCTTACCCTGCTTTGAGTATCTGGGAGGGATGATTAGATAAAATCCTCTTCTAAGTGGGACTATGTCTCCCTTTTTTGTTAAGTAGGATAAATCAGTCGTTAGGGCTTCTTTTTCTTTATGGGTGACTGCTTGGAGTTCATCTGTAGAAAAAGAGTACTCCTCTAACGAAAGTCTTTGTTTTATGTAATCAGCGAGATACACTTATAGTAATTTTCCGAGAAAGTTAGCAATAAATACTAATTATCTCGCATTTTTACTAAGATAATTTTAAAAATGAAAGAAAATAAGGTTACACGAAAAGAATTGTATGATCTAGTCTGGGACCAACCCATAAACAAAATTGCCAAAAAGTTAAAAATAGAGCAACAAAGGCTAAAAGAAATTTGTGGAGAAAACAAAATACCATTGCCTACTAGGGGCTATTGGTCTAAAGTTAGGTTCAATAAGGAAGTAGGTAAAACCCAGCTACCAAAAACAGAAAATAGTAACGCTCAAATTAGTCTAAACCCGGATATAAAGACTAGAAAATTTAGAACTGATTATCATAAGCGAGCTTTTGAACTAGAACAACGAAAGGATTTAAAGTTTAAAGTTCCTGGAAGAATCGTAACATATCATCCAATGGTGAGGGGTACAAAGAAACTCTTGGAAAATATTGACGATAGTAAGGAGAAATTTAAATTCTGGCAGGTAGCACAAGAGCATGATATATTACCAATTCATACCGATTTAGTATTAAGGTCAAGAGCATTTCGATTTATGGATACATTCATTCGTATAGTGGAGGGAATGGGGCATAAAATGACCTTTGAATATAATCGCTGTCACGTAGAAATGTTTGGCCAGATGACAGAAATAAATCTAAGACAGAAGGTACATAGAGTCCGAGAGAAAGATGAAAGCGGGTGGAGCAGGGAATCTTGGGAGAAATCCAATAAACTTGAATTTCAGGCCGGTCCCCCATTCAATCAGAAAAGCTGGATTGATAAGAAAACCATGCGTCTAGAACAATATCTCCCAGAAATTATAGCCTGGATTGAAAAGGACTGCAAATATTGGCATGAACTAAGGGCGAAACAGACTATTGCAGAGAATAAAAGATTGTTAGAGGAGCAAAAACTAGAAGCGATAAAAGAAGCTAAAGAATTGGAACAGGCCAAAGTGAATCAATTGTTTACAGATGCAGAGAATTGGAATAAGGCATTAGTAGTTGAGCGCTATATCAGTGAGATGGAAAAACAGGCTATTCTAGAAAACCAGATGAATCCAAATACTGGGGATTACCTAGCCTGGGCAAAAGAAGTGATAAACAGGTTAAATCCACTAAATGACAGAAATTGGTCAAAGCAGTAAAGCTGCAGCATCGTCAAGTACGGAGCTACCCAATTCCTTCAAATAAACCTGAGTTGTAGTTAAGTCTTTATGCCCTAATGATTCGCCAATAACATCTGTAGCAACTCCTTTTTGCTTTAAACAATTGGCAAAGCTATGTCTAGCCACGTAACTTGATAAAGATTTGTTGATGCCGGATATTTTGCTAATTTCTTTCAAGTCCCTATTATATTTAGCCAAAGTTTTCTTTTTTCGATTATCAATCTGGGCAGGGGTAAGGCCATCTTTTAATAGAATAGGGAAAACGTATTTTGTGGGCAAAGCATATTCTCTATAATAGTCGAGAATTTCATGAACAGGAGGAAGAATAGTAATGACAAATCTACCCTTGGTTTTATTTCGAATATAAGAAACTTTGGTGGCATCAATATCTTCCCACTTTAATACCATCATATCTGTATAATTCATTCCCCTTGTATAAAAACTGAACACGAAATAATTTCTAGCATCCGCTAAATGTAGGTTGCTAGATAAATCAAGATTGATGATTTTGGTTACTTGGTCATAGTCCAATGCCTTTTTAATCCCCTGACCTTTAAGTTTTGATATCTTATAGGTCTTGAATGGATGGTTGATATCTTTAATAATACTCCGCTCTATCGCTTTATTGTACAATGCCCTTAATGTACGCTGCTTAATACTGATGCCGCCACCCGTTCCACCTCTTGAACGAAGCCATGCCTCGTATTTATTCAAAAAGGCATTGGTAATATCTTGAAACCTTATTTTTTTAAATCCGCAAAACTGTTTTATGGACTTCATTGTTTCGGCATACATAGTGGCATTTCCCATTCTTCCAGCCAACTTCATTTCAGAGACAATTTCTTCCCAAAAAGGAAAAACATAATCATTCGCAGGATTGCTATCTATTCGAAAACGTAGACTGAAATCATCGAGGTTAAAAAACTCTTTTTCAAAATCAAGGTCCGCATATACTTTCAGCGCTCTTGCCTTTATTTTCAATAACAACCTATTATTTTGCATGTAGTTCGCATTGTTTTTATTAAAACAACCTGCAGGGGCATCCCATTCCCTTTCAGAACTTTTATAAATAGTGTTGAAATATTTCGTTTTTCTATCTTTAGTGATTCGTAAACAGATAGGATAAGTGCCATCTAAAAGCCCTTTTTTTCGCAAAACAATCTTGATACTTGACATAGCATTTAATTTAGTGGGTACAACATAGGTACAACAAATTGGATTTTAGAACCATATTTGATGACAGCTGATACAAATTTACAAATCATAAACGACTGATAATCAGTCTAAATGACAGCAAAAGACACTAGATGAAATGCAATTTTAATCGCCTGTCACGCAGGGGGTCGCGGGTTCGAGTCCCGTCCAGACCGCTCAATAAACAAGGGCCTTCGAGAAATCGAAGGCTTTTTGTGTTTAAAAAAGCGCACACTTTACGCACACTTTTTGATTTTTAACAATTCTTTAACAGAACTAATTTTTTTTGATGTGATTTACATCCAAAATTCCTTTTTAGCCTCCGTGTAAGTGATTGTATTTTTCCTAGTCTTAAACGTGATACCTTGGAATTTCAATACCGCGATATTCAAAGTGCTCCAAATGATACAATAGAGGTCTTAGGGAAATCTCTGAGACTTGCGGTATAGAAGAACGCCTGACATCCTATGTTTCAAGACATAGTTTTGCTACACATGCCATGCTTAAGAATGTTCTATTGCCAGCTATTTCTGCCATGCTCGGTCATAGTAAACTCTCCACTATTCAGATTTATTTAAAATCTTTGCCTAGTAATATCCTTATAGAGAATTCACAATATGCAACTTGCTTCAGCATTACCAGTCTCGGCCTTTAACTTTACTTCTTTAAAGATTTTTTTCGCCTCATTTCTCGTTGGGGTATCACTATAAATATGTTTCTCTATCTCTAGGTATCGCTCATAAAACGAATTCCCAGAATCTTGTCCATGGGCCGTGCAATTAGCTATTAAAAACTCCAATGCAGTTAAAGCATGTAATTTTCTCTTCATGATTATATGATATTTATAGGTTTTACAATACGTAGATATACATATATAAATTTGGACTTGTAGCTTTTCTCCTAGAATTGTTATTAGGAAAACCTTGTTAATTGTATAAAAGGTTTATATTTAACTGTTTAGGAATTCATCCCGATCGAGAAAATATGAAAGTAAAGTTCCCCTTTACAGCTTTCGACCAGTATTGTCTACGAACACCTTTGCTGCCCATTGATTTTTTTGAAGAACTAATGGCAAAAAATCTAGTGGACCGTGTTTTATTAGAAATTCTAAAACCCCCCATAATTAAGGAGGCCATTTTTCTTTCCTCACCCGAACTGTTCAGTCAGCTCACAAAGTGGGTTAATGGGGAGTTAGTAAATCAAAAAAGAATAGAGCGTCTAAGGAGCAGTTTACTAAAATTTCTAATACGAATGTCCACAAGGTGTACTCCTTTTGGACTTTTCGCTTCCTGTAGTACAGGTGTTTTTGGTTCGGAAACCCAAATTTTAATTGATAAAGCTTCAGGTGTTCGGAAAGTAACAAGGTTTGACATGCATTTCCTAGTTGCACTATCTCAGTTTTTAGCCAAAAAAGAACATATCAAAAAGCAATTGAAGTTTTTTCCTAACTCTACAATCTATCAAATAGGCAATAGATATAGATATATAGAATACAGTTATGTAAATAACAAAAGACAGCATTCTCTTGAATCGGTCTTACATTCTGACTATTTGGAAAGAATATTAAGCCTGGCAAAAAATGGTGCCTTGATAGGTTCTTTGATTGAAAGTATTGCCAATCAAGAAATAGACCAGAACTCTGCTGAAGATTATATTGATCAATTAATTGATAATCAAATTCTAATCAGCGAACTCGAACCTACCATTACAGGAAAGAGTTATTTAGAACAACTTTTAAACACTTTGAAAAATCTCGAAAATTGCGAAGAGGAAATATTACTGTTGACAGAGTTGTCCAATCAATTACAAAATTTGGATGCGCAAAACGCATGGGATTTGAATTCTTATTTTAATGCTGAAAAATTCATGTCATCCTTAGAAATACCCTTCGATCCAAAATATTTATTCCAGACGGACTCCTTTAATACTTTAAGCAGCAATTCATTGAGCACGGACATCCTAAAAAAAGTACACTTGGGAGTGTCATTTTTAAATAGGTTTGACACTCCCCTTGAAAATGAGCATTTAAATAAATTCAAATCAGCTTTTTTGGAGCGTTATGAGCTAGAAAGGAGACCCTTGTTGGAAGTATTGGATGTTGAAACAGGAATAGGATACATCCAGGGTGCCAATAAGGTAGAATCAACACCCTTCCTAGACGATATTCTTACATTCAATGATTCCTCAGAAAGTCCTCAAAAAGAATCTTTATTAACATCACAACAAAGACTGCTGCATCGTAAGCTAGTCGATGCAATTTCAAATGATAAAAATTGTATCGAATTTAAAGATGAAGATCTTGGCTCATTCGATGATAATTGGAATAATTCCCCCGATACGTTTTCTACAATGGTAGAAATCATAAGCGAAGATGGTATTAACAAAGTGGTAATTAATCATTGTGGAGCACATGCCTCAAGATTATTGGCAAGATTTTGTTACGGCGACTCAAAACTAAATAATTTGGTCAATTCCATTGTGGAGAAAGAAAACCAAATGAACCATGACCGTATTCTTGCAGAAATTCTTCATTTGCCAGAATCAAGAACAGGAAATATTCTTAGAAGGCCACATTTGCGAAACTTTGAAATACCATGCCTAGGCCATTCGAATTTACCTCAAAATCAACAAATCCCACTACAAGATATTTTAATTGCTGTTAAGAAGAATGAAATTGTCTTATACTCTAAAAGATTGAATAAGAAAATAATGCCCAGATTGACCAATGCCCATAATTATTGGACTAATTCATTGCACGTTTATCATTTTCTATGTGATTTACAATATCAAAAGCAAAGGAATTATTCCTTTGAATGGGGGAATTTAGCTTCGGAATATAAATTCCTACCAAGGGTAATCTACAAGGATTTAATACTTTCCAAAGCCCAATGGCGTATTGGGAAAAAAGAGTTTCAGGATATCGTGAAAGTCTGGAAAACAAACAAGAGATTAATCAGTAAAGTTAGACTATGGAGAAATTCAATACATCTTCCTAAAGTGGTTCAACTTTTGCAGCGTGATAATAAGCTTACACTAAATCTTGAAAATTCATCTTCTGTCAAAATGCTGCTAGATTCGATAAAAAATAGGGAAGAATTTATTCTGGAAGAGTTCCTATTTAAGGACAGTGATATTGTCAAAAATAATAACGAAAGATTTGCTAATGAAGTAATAGTCTGTTTTTATAAAAATGATAGCCCAAATAACTAGCTAAAAAATGAAAAGAAGTTTTGTACTTGGTCAAGAATGGCTGTACTATAAAATTTATTGTGGTGTACGTATATCGGATCAAGTACTTCTTGATATCATTTCTCCACTAACCTTAAGATTATTGGATGAAGGATTAATAAAAAAATGGTTCTACATTCGATTTAGGGACCCTCATTACCATATTAGGTTTAGATTGTTACTGGCCAATGTTGATAGTCTTAATACAATTATTGATCACTTCAATACTATGTCCAAAACTTTTCTAGACCAAGAACTTATATGGAAAATACAAACAGATACTTATAAAAGGGAGCTGGAAAGGTATGGGATAAATACCATGGAATTATCCGAAACCATTTTTTTTCATGATAGTGTGCTGATTAACAATGCAATGGACTTGGTTAAAGATGAGGAATTGCATTTTCTATTTGCACTGAAATGTGTGGATGAATTCATAAATATCTTTGAATTCAGTCATGACAATAAAATGAGTTTTTTGCGTGACAATGCAAATTCTTTCATGCAAGAACATGATTTAAACAAGATAACCAAGGTTAGTATCGATAAAAAGTACAGAGGGATGCGGCAAAAATTGGACAGCTTTCTTGTTCCCGATGATATGCCATGCGGATATGAAAAGTTAAACTCCTTATTATCCATTAGAAATAACCATATAGAACTCTGTAAAATCAGAATTCTGGAATTGGCGAGAAATAAAAAATTAATGGTTCCTATTCAGGATTTATTATCCAGCTATATTCACATGTTTGTTAATAGAGCATTCAGGGATAGACAACGTTATTTCGAAATGATTACATATATATTCTTGGCCAAGTACAATACATCTTTAGCTGTTAGGCCAGTAAAATTTTGACTGTATGAGAAAAAAAGTGAGACTTAAGCTATTGCTTTCTCCGGCTTTATTTATTGCGCTTTTGCTAAATGGCCAGCAAAACAACAAGGCTATCGTAATCGATTCTGATTCAATTGATATTTTCTCCTACGATGAACTAGTATACAAAGTTATATCCTCTCAACAAGATCAAAATAAGTATTTGTATACACACTATTTGATTAAAAAGGCTGAACTGGGAAATAACGCAGATTATCTTCTTATAGGAGAAGATTTGCTGCAGATAATTAATCAAAATGAAGGGCCTTCTTCCTTTTCAAACATGTTCATCGAGCTTTCGAAAAAAAATAAGGACAGTCTAAAATTAGGAGAAGCATTTTGGCAAGAAGGTAAATCCTATTACCGGGAGAGGAAATTTAAAAAAGCTTTGGATTATTATTTACTTGCCTATGAATTTGCAGAAAACATAAATAACCCAGAATTGAAATTCATTTGCAATCATGCTATCGGTGCTTTAAAGAATCGTACAGGAGACTATTAATCGGCCTTCAAAATCCATAATGAAAATTTGGAATTTATTGAAAACCCAAACACAAATATTCATATTAGGAGTCATTTGGCTTCTCTCTTTTCACTCTCAATCAGTTGTAGAAAGCTAAATAGGTTAAATCTTGCTTCAAAATACAATAAGAAAGGTGTTACTATTTCGTCTCAAAATGAAGATATCGAAATGAATAATTTGTTTGTTCAACATGAAGGAATCGTTCTTCTGATGAAAAACAACTTGGACTCAGCCCTTGATAGCCTCAATAAATCTACAAAATATTTTGAAAGCAAAAATCTTAAGGCTGACTTAGCTATATCTTACTATTTCCTTAGTCAACTATATTTCAAGAAAAAAGAGGATAGCCTAGCGGTAGATTATTTAAAAAAGGTCGACACCATCTTTCAATTAACAAATGACATACATCCTGAAACAGAACCAACATATAAGTTGCTAACCAATTATTACCGGGAAAAAGGAGACCTAAACAAAGAACTTATTTATCTCAATAAACTAATTTTGGTAGATAGCACATTAAACAGCTACAAGGACTATCTGGACAAAGGAATTAAGAATAAGTATGACTTGCCAAGATTGATCAATCAAAGAGATCAATTAATTAATTTATTAAAAAAAGAAAAATATCAGCTTCGTTATATCATTGCCCTTATTCTGTTAATTTTAATATCCGTTTTTCTTGTTTTAAAATATAGGCACAGAAAACTTAACCGGAGGTTTGAACTTTTGTTGGAGAATTTAGGTAAAAAAGGAGAAAAGGAGTCTAAAATCTTAAATTCAGTTCCGTCCAAATTATCTTCAGAGACGAAAACCGAAATCCTAGAAGGGTTAAAGAGATTTGAAGAATCCCAGGGATATGCAAACAGAAATCTAACTTTAACTGATTTAGCAAAATCCTTAAATACTAATTCCAGTTATTTATCCAAGGTGATTAATGCAGAAAAAAAGAAAAATTTCTCTAGCTACTTAAATGATCTCCGACTGGACTTAGCTGTTACTAAACTAATTGAATCACCTATGTTTAGAAGTTATAAGATAAGTGCGATTGCCCGAGAGGTTGGTTTTAACAATACCGAAACTTTTTCCAAATTATTTAGAACAAAAAATGGTATTTATCCGTCCTTCTTCATCAAACAATTAGCGAGACAATCAAGCGGTTAATTTGTTGATATTCAGGGCATAATGTGTCTATATTCATAAATCAAGAGATGTTTAAGGATAGACTGTGTTTTTTGGGCACAGAAAAAACCTAACTTTCGCTAAAGAAAATATTAACTATAAAAAACTATACAATGAAAAATCAAAAAAGCAACAAACATCTAACTCTTGATAAATTGTCAATTTCAAAACTTACCAATCCTCAAAGCATTATTGGGGGTACACACGGAGTGCATGGGGGAGGTGATGGTACCGAAGATCGAATGACTCAGAAGAAAAAAAAATAATTTCGAATTGTTCAATCGCTCATAAATAGCCAGAGATAACTGGCTATTTTTTGTTTGACAAAAATGTTTCTAATGAGGTCTACTCTAATAAAATTATCGTCTTTTTTACTGGTATTTACGATTATTTGTTGTCGAAAAGAAAATGCTCATATTGTTATTCTTGAAACAAGTTCAATAATATTACTAGAGAAGAAAAGAACCAAGTTGTCCGAAAACGATCTGAAAGGTTGGCCAATCAAAGACATCATTGAAGACACAATACCAGGAATTAGCCTTTTAAAAGCAAATCGGGAATTACTTCAAGGTAAAAATGGTGAAATAATCACTGTAGCTCTAATTGATATGCCCATTGACAGTAATCATCCAGATTTGATAAAGCATATTTGGACAAACAATGATGAAGTTCCCGAAAATGGTATTGACGATGACAACAATGGATATATAGATGATTTCAACGGGTGGAATTTTTTAGGCAATTCTGAAGGCCAAAATATAGCCTTTATGAACTATGAATATACCAGAATATTAAGGAAGTATAAGGATAGTTTCGAGTATAAAACCTTTGATGACGTTAACCCGGCAAAAGTTAAAGCGTTTAGAGACTACGTGAGGGCTGAAGAGGCTTACCTAGATAGAGTGAAATATGCCAATAAAAATTTGAAGGCGCCAAATCTTTAGATAGCCTTTATTTTAGCACCAAGAAGTTGCTGTCAGGATATCTTCCTGAAGATAGCTTTTCAAAATCCAACTTGGACAGCCTTAAAAAAGGTTATCAAAAGAATAATAAATTACTTGACTTAATTCAAACATTTGAGGATTTCATCAATAATAATATTGATGATGATTGGGTCATAAGAAATAATCTGACTTCTAGTGAGAGATTGAACAAATTACTCAATTTCGATTATGATGAAAGAAGCATAATTGGAGATTCCCAAGGACTAAATGATAGTGGTTACGGAAATAAGATTATCAATCATAATCTTGATTTACTGCATCACGGCACTTTAATGGCCGGTATACTCACCTCCAATTTTGATGAAGGGAGTTTAACAAATTTGACAAACAATATCAAGATAATGCCATTGTGCGTCTCTGCCCTGGGTGATGAAAGAGATAAAGACATTGCGATGGCGATTAGATATGCTGTGGACAACGGCGCCAAAGTAATTAACATAAGCTCAGGGAAATATTTTTCCTTAAATGAAGATTGGGTTCATGAAGCCATTCTTTATGCAGAGGCAAAAGATGTTTTAATAGTTGCTTCATCTGGAAACAGAGGTTTAAACATTGATTTGAAGGATGTTTATAAATACCCTAGTGATATCGATTCGACTGGAACTGAAATCTCCAATAACTTTATACGAGTAGGAAGCTCCAATTATACCTTGGATAGTACAATCGTTCATCCAGCCACAAATTATGGTAAAAAAGAGGTGGATATTTTTGCTCCTGGCGAAGAAATTTTTACGACATCAACGCAAGTAGAGAAATATGGGTACACTAGTGGCACTTCTGGAGCAACTGCCATTGTTTCAAAAATATCCGCATTGGTTTTTTCGTACTACCCCAACTTAAGTGCTGGACAATTGAAAGATATATTATTGATGTCAGGAGTGTAATACACCATCCCTATTCCAAAAGAAGATGAAGAAGGCAATAAAACTAATGTTCCTTTTAATGAGCTGTCCAAATCCGGTAAAATTATAAATATCTATAATGCTTTGTTAATGGCCGATAAGGTTTCTAAGCTTGGCAACTCAAAATAAAAGCTGGTGGGTTTCCCTTTTTTCAAGCAAATCGATACAAAAGATTGTGGCCCCACAAGCTTAAAAATTATTGCCAAATATTATGGTAAAAGTATTTCGATTCAAGAACTTAGAGAACTCGCGGAAACCACAAGAACGGGAAGTAATTTACAATATTTAGCCAATGCCGCCGAAGCTATTGGTTTTAGAAGCTTGCCGGCAAAAATTACTTTTAACCAGCTGAAAGAAGTTCCTTTACCCACAATTCTTCATTGGAACAAAAACCATTTTGTAGTGCTTTACAAAATTAAAAAGGGCGTTTGTTATGTTTCCGATCCAGCATATGGATTACTTACCTATAAAAATAGTGAGCTGATTTCCAATTGGATTGGAAACAATGCGAATGAGGAAACCGAAGAAGGAATCGTCCTTTTGTTGGAACCAACTCCTATTTTTTTTGAAAACGAGCTTAGCTCAAATGACAGCCGTTTAAGCTTAAATTTTCTCTCACGGTACCTGTTACGATATAAATCATTTTTAGTACAGCTTTTATTTGGTTTAATGGCCGGTAGTATTCTTCAACTACTTTTTCCATTTCTTACCCAAAGTATTGTGGATGTCGGTATCAAGAATCAGGATATCAATTTTATTTATCTGATCTTAGCGGCTCAATTATTCTTATTTTTAGGAAAGACTTCGGTCGAAGTGATACGTAGTTGGATTCTACTTCATTTAAGTACCCGAATTAATATCTCATTGGTTTCCGATTTTTTTATCAAACTAATGAATTTGCCTATTGCGTTTTTCGATTCTCGCCTTACAGGTGATATTCTTCAACGAATAAATGACCATGAGCGCGTGGAACGTCTATTGACCTCTTCTTCTTTGAACGTATTATTTTCACTAATCAATATTCTTGTTTTTGGTTTAGTGTTGGCGTACTATAATGTTTTGATATTTTTAATCTTTTTCATTGGAAGCCTATTATATTTCATGTGGGTACTTCTATTTCTTCGTAAAAGGAGGGTTTTGGACTATAAAGCTTTTTCACAAGTTATTGAGGAGCAAAGCAAGGTTATTGAGCTCATTAATGGAATGCAGGAAATAAAACTTCATAATGCCGAGAAACAGCACCGTTGGGACTGGGAACATTTACAAGCAAGATTATTCAAAATTTCAATGGAGGGGTTGAAGCTAGACCAATTTCAGAATGTGGGCTCTGGATTTATAAATGAGCTAAAGAATATATTAATTACCGTAATCTCAGCAAAACTTGTAATAGAAGGTGAAATCACTTTGGGAGTTTTATTAGCGATATCGTACATCGTAGGGCAATTAAACAAACCTATATTTGACCTTGTAGAATTTATTCGAAATCTCCAGGATGCCCAAATCTCATTAGAACGTCTTTCTGAAATTCACGAAAAAGCAAATGAGGATGATAATCAAAAACCTAAACAAGAATTGCCAAATGACATTGGCTTTACCCTTGCCTCCGTCTCCTTTAGATATCTCGGAGTTGAATTACCTATATTAAAAGATATTTCACTAAGTATTCCTAAAAATAAGATAACTGCAATTGTGGGGCCTAGTGGAAGTGGTAAGACCACCTTATTGAAAATACTTTTAAAATTCTATAGCCCTCAGGAAGGAAGTATTTTAGTTGGCAATATTCCTTTAAATCATATTTCGGCCAAACAATGGAGAGATAGCTGTGGAGTGGTAATGCAAGAAGGGTTTATCTTCAATAATACCATAGCAAGAAATATAGCCGTTGGTGATGAAAATATTGACAAACAGCGTTTAAAAAAAGCCGTTGAAATAGCCAATATCAGGGATTTCATCGAGACCTTACCCCTTGCGTATAACTCCAAAATCGGAAATGAAGGCATGGGACTTAGTACTGGTCAAAAACAACGCATTCTAATTGCTAGGGCCGTTTATAAGAATCCAGATTCCATTTTTTTTGATGAGGCTACATCAGCCCTGGATGCTAGGAATGAAAAAATTATTATGGAAAACTTAGAGAAGTTCTTCAATAATAAGACCGTAATAATAATTGCACATAGACTAAGTACAGTGAAAAATGCAGATCAAATCGTGGTCTTAGAAAATGGGGAAATCAAAGAAATTGGAAATCACACCGAATTAACCAAATTGAAAGGCAATTATTATCATTTAGTCAAAAACCAATTGGAGCTTGGGAGTTAATTTTCTGTAATGGCAAATAAATTGAATGATATAGAGATAAGAAGCGAATCTGTCAGGGACATTCTGACAAAGGTTCCCCCATGGCCAATACGATGGGGGAATGTACTTTTTTTTGTCCTCGTAATTTCCATCTTGATTTTATCTTGGCTCATAGAATATCCAGATATTATTGAGGCCGAAGCCGTTCTAACGACCAAAATCCCTCCGCAAAAAGAATATGCCAGAGTTTCTGCCCAATTAGATACTCTTTTTGTTAAAGACAAACAAAATGTTAGCAAAAATCAAGTGTTGGCCATTCTGGAAAATACTGCAAATTATGGTGATGTTTTTATACTAAAAAAGGTTCTGGATACATCAAGTATGGGAAAGTTTCATATCTCATTTCCTTTTGAAAAACTTCCCATTCTATTTCTTGGCGAAATAGAACCTGATTTTGCCAAATTTGAAAACAGCTATTTCCAGTATATCATAAATAAGGATCTTAAGCCTTTCGAAAGCGAATCCATTGCTAACAAGATCTCCGTTTCCGAGCTCAAAAGAAGACTTCAAAGCGTTAGTGCGCAAAGAGAAATTAGTAAGAGTGAACTATCATACAAAAAAATGGATTTAGACCGAAATCAAAAACTTTTTGATAAAGGTGTAATTTCCATGCAAGAACTGGAGAATAAGCAGTTGGAATATTATACTTCCTTGCGCAATTATCAAAACATGGGTGTATCAGAATCCCAGCTAAGGGAATTCATAAGCGCTGCTGAAAAAACTTCAAAAGGAACTGAGTATAATAAATCCAGGGAAGAAACAAGATTATTAAAAGGTGTACTGCAATCCTATAACGGTCTAAAGAAAGCTCTTAAAGACTGGGAATTAAAATATACTCTTAAATCGAATATTGATGGTAAAGTTTCCTTTCTAGAGTTTTGGAGTAAGAATCAAAATGTCAATTCCGGGGATTTAGTTTTCACTATCTTACCAAAAGAAACTTCCGATTATCTGGTCAAATTGGATGTGCATGCCAAGAACACGGGTAAAATAATGGTTGGTCAACGGGTAAATGTATCTCTATGGGACTTTCCTGAATATGAATTTGGCGTGTTAACTGGCAGGGTTGAACAAATTTCAGGCATATCTGATGAAAGAGGTGTGTACAAAATAGATGTATCGCTACCAAATAAGCTCTTGACCTCTTACGGAAAAGAAATAGTCTTTAAACAAGAAATGAAAGGTACTGCCCAAGTTATTACAGAAGACTTAAGGCTAATTGAACGTTTGTTCTACGAATTTAGACAGGCAACCAGAAGATAATTCGAAAATGTCTGAATTTATAAATGTAGATTGGTACTTTTTTAGTATTCCATTTTTTATTGCCATATTGATAAAGCAATTACCCCACTTATGCCAATTGTATATCTGAGAAATCAGTAATTACCCCAGATCTTTCTCAATTCAAGATTGAAATTTCCAATATTTAATAAATGCTTTGGCATATGGAAACTTTAAAAAAAATAAGGACGGTCGAAGTCGAAATTGAAAACATCAAAGGAAAGTTCTCCAATGAGGTAAAATCATACGATGAAATAATATCTTATTGTAGAAATATATTAAATGAGCTTAAACAAAAAGTGCTTTTGGAAAGTTTCAGATCCATGAATGATGAAATTACATTCTTTAAGGTCATTAAACAAGAAGCTTTTCACAACCTGGTTCTTTATTCAGACCTAAAGTCTTTCGAGATACAGTTCCCTAGAGGAAATAAAGTAGTTCAAGAAAAATTTATCCAGAAAAAAGTAGCCAAGTTAAACCGCTTTTTCTTGTGTAATATGGACTTTGTTCAATATATTGAACAGGAGAAGACACATCTTGACAAGTTTTATTTTACAAGAGAATATTTCTCGGATTTCAACATTATTCATTCCAAAGACTATTTTCAAGATGTAGAATTTTGTACATCGCATGATGTTCTTTTGGCTAAACTAAAAGCCAAAAAGAAATTGCTGGCCTTTTTGGAGTATCGATTGAACAATCTTGATAAAGAAACTCTACCACCTTTCGGAGCCCCGGTTTCCAATTTAAGATGGTCTGGTAGCAAAGCCGATCTTACTGAACTGATATACGGTCTCTATTCCCAAAAGATCATCAATAATGGCAATGCCGAACTTAAAGAAATTGCTATGGCCATGGCACAGGCCTTTAATTTCCAGATTGGTGATATATATAAAACATTCTCTGAAATCCGCATTAGAAAAAAAAGTAGGACCAAGTTCCTAAATGACTTGTCCCAATCACTTTCCAACAAAATGAATCGCCTAGATTCTCTATAACTAAAGACTTCTTTAGTTAAAATTTCACCTGACCTCCGGTCAACTGGTGAATTTGTTTCATCGAGCTATTGAACCTTTGTAATCAAATTACAAACATTAAAATCGTTTTGAAATAAATCAACTCATTATGGCAGCAAATATTATCACCACAGAAGATTTAGAAGATTTTGGAAGTAACCTCTTAAGTGAGATCAAAGAGCTCCTTACGAAGCATGGTAGAGTTAGTATTGACCATTGGATTAAATCTGGAAAGGTCATGGACAAATTGGAAATCAGTCCTGGCACATTGCAGAATTTTAGAATCAATGGAACCATCCCTTTTTCAAAACTGGGTGGCATAATTTATTACGATGAGGAAAAAATAAATGAAATTTTAGTGAATAACAAGATTGACTTTAATCGAAAAGCATCATGAAAATTGCCAGTTATAATATCCAAAACTTATTTCATAGGAACATTGATCTAATTCTCAAAAATCAAAGAAAAAAAAAGAAAATATGGATCTCTGAGTTCGAAAGGTTAAGGCTAAGCGAGAATCGTTCTGAAAGGGATTATTTGAGGATGCGAGAACTTTCAGAACTATTGGGTTTACAGAATACCACTTATGAACCATATATCTCAATGAAAAACCTTGAAGGGAACCTGCACGTGAAATCGATTACGGAAACAATGGATACAAAAGCCTCATCTATGACCAATTGGAATGGGTGGATAAAACTCAAATCTTTTCCAATTGGCAGGGATTCCATAATCAACAAGGCCAAGGTAATCCTGGAAGCCAACGCTGATATTTTAGTATTACAGGAAGTGGAGAGTAGGGATTCTCTAATTGAATTCAATAATGTTTACCTCAATCCAAATCAAGAATCGATTTATGAAGAAATCATACAACTTGAAGGAAATGATACCACAGGCTTGGGAATGGGTATACTTTTAAAAGCAGGTTATCGCGTCAAGGCAATACGATCGTTTTCGAGTGAAAGGGATGTTGATAGCAGTCTACTTTTTGACAACGATTTACAGCTATATAAAGTCGAGACACCAAACTACGGAAAATTATTTATCCTTTGCATTCAGCTTGTGGCTGAAACCCGTTCAAAAGAAAAATCAGATGCTAAACGGAAAAGGCAGTCCGCGAAGGTTGCTGAAGTTTATCAGGAACTCCAGTCTGGAGGTCATGACAACATATTGATTGTCGGAACGTTTAACGCTCCTTCATACTCGGATTCCATTTCCCCGATTATTCAGACAGATGTAATGGATATCGTAAAGCATGAATCTTTTGAAGTTGTTCCTGATACAGGAGACGACGCCGGATATTTTAGGATGGGAGCTTATCGTAAAGGGGTCAATATTAAACAAAAAGACTATTTCCTTATTTCTCCTACTTTACTGGAACAGGTGTCCAATAGCGGTATGAACAGGAAAGCGGTTTGGCCTTTAACAAAACCTGAATGGCTCACCTATGATTTGATGCAGAGCGAAAGTGATGCAGCCAGCGACCATCCTTTGCTTTGGGCAAATCTCTTATTCAAAGATTCCGTTCGATTGGTCAGAAAAAGCGCTTGATTCCCAACCCATCATAGAAAATGATTTTGCGATTAATATTCCCAAAAAACGTTCGTTTTATGGGACCTTTTTTTTTAAATCCATTGAAAAGCTAAATCAAATCCTATAAGTAAAAGTTGAGTGTACAATTAGTGGACATTCCATGTAAATATTTTTTACAATAAAATAGAAGTGCCTATAAAACTTTTAATCTAACTTTTTGATATTGAGGTACTTAAAAATTTGGCATAATTTTAGGTTAAACACTAACATCCTTCGGATGTTTGTTTTCAACTTTCAGTGTTGACCAAAGACATCTTTTCTTTACTCATCAATCAAAAATAGAATCATGATCAAAAACTATTTCAAAATTGCTTGGAGAAATCTAACTCGGAGAAAAGGCCATGCCTTTATAAATATTGGAGGATTGGCGGTGGGTATTGCAGTCTGCCTTCTGATTTTTATCATCATTCAGTTTGAACTTAGTTTTGACAACTACCATAAAAAGAAAGATCGGATTTATCGGGTTTTGAGCGAGATGCATCATTCCACAGTACCGGAACCCTTTACCAACAGTGGTGTACCATACCCATTGCCCTCAACACTTGAAACGGCTATTCCACAAATAGAAGAATCTTCTGTTGTTTTTTCCGTAAATGAATCTCAGTTTCAAATCTTGGACGACGAGGGAAAAACAGTTAAAAAGTTCAAGGAGGAAAATGGTGTGTTGTTTACTGAACCTAGCCTGTTCGATATATTTGATTTTGAATGGTTGGTCGGAGACCCAAATTCGCTTAAAGATCCGTTTAGTGTTGTTCTAGTCAAAGAAACGGCCGATAGGTACTTCGGTAATTGGGAAAAAGCAATTGGCAAGACCATAATGGCGAACAATTCTGAAATTTTTACGGTGACCGGGATACTTGGAAGTATTCCGAAGAATTCTGATCTTCAATTTAAAGTGGTCATTTCTTATGGTACTGGTTTTACATCTCAATTTTTAACATCAGAAGACTGGGATAGTATCAACGGAAATTTTAATTGCTATGTTCTATTGCCTCCTAATGTTTCAGAGTCTTCCATCAATGCCCGGCTCGATTTGCTTTCCAAGGAAAAGAGAGACGAGGGCAATGCCGATACGAATATTCTGCAGCCGCTGGAAGCTGTACATTTTGATACGGAGTCAGGAAATTTCAGCCATAAAAGTATCAGTTTTGAATTGATAAATATATTGTGGATCGTGGCAGGTTTCATCTTGTGGATCGCATGTGTAAACTTCATCAATTTATCGACCGCGCAAACCGTTAATCGTTCCAAAGAAATAGGGGTGCGAAAGGTATTGGGGAGCAACAAGACCCACTTAAAAATGCAATTCTTGACCGAAACACTTTTAATTGTTCTGTTGTCTGTCGCACTTTCAGTGGGCATTGCCTTTGCATCGTTAAAGTATGTAGGCAATATGCTTGATGTGCCGCTTTCCCTCGAAATGATAAATATTACCCATATAGTTTTTTTCTTGACCTTGACAACCATTTTGGTCACACTGTTAGCAGGGTTTTACCCTTCAATCGTCCTTGCGCGCTATAAGGCTGTGGATGCTTTAAAAGGTAAGGTGGCAAAGGTAGGTTCTGGCAGTATTTCTTTGCGAAGAAGCCTTGTTGTATTTCAATTTGCAGTTGCCCAGGCATTGATTATTGGTACATTAATCCTCGTTGATCAAATGGACTATTTTATGAACCAGCCCTTAGGTTTTGAAAAGGAGTCGGTAATAAATATAACACTGCCCCGTGACAGTATCGCACAAACCAAAATGGATTATCTGCGTAATGAGGTTTTGTCGATAAATGGAGTTCAGAATGCAAGCTACAGTTCAAATACACCACTAGATCACAACAGGACGCATTGGAGCAACTTCACATTCAACCAATCAACCGAAGACACTGAATTTTATTCTGTAATAAAGCGCACAGACCATAATTTTCTAGATACTTACAAGCTGACATTGGTCGCTGGCAGAGGTTTAAAGCCTTTGGAAAACACAACAGAATTTCTTGTTAATGAGACCATGTTAAAAAAATTGGGGCTTACTAATGCGGAAGAAGCCTTGAATAAGGAAATTGATTTATGGGAAGGAGAGATAATCGGACCTATTGTCGGGGTTGTAAAAGACTTTCAAAGCCATTCTTTCAAGGATGAAATAGCGCCTGTGCTAATGATGCCAGCAGAAGATATGTATGGTCAAATCAGTTTAAAATTGGCATCGAACGAAACTTCGACCGCATTGCTGAAAATTGAGAAAATCTGGAACGAACTGTTTCCGAATTATGTTTTTGAATATAACTTTCTTGACGACAAGATAGCCGGCTATTATGAACAAGAAAAGCGATTGTCGCAATTGTACAAACTATCAGCTGGTATTGCCATATTCCTCAGTTGTTTAGGTCTATTTGGCCTAGCTTCCTTTATGATTATGCAACGTATAAAAGAGGCGGGCATTCGAAAAGTTCTTGGTGCCACCAAAAATAATATTGTTTTCCTGTTCTCAAAAGAATTTATCCTCTTGATAGGCATAGCCTTTTGCGTAGCTGCACCACTTGCCTGGTATTTTATGAGCAAATGGTTAGAAGAATACACCTATCATATTGATATTACTTGGACAGTTTTTGTGATTGGTGGTATAGGAACCATGCTTATCGCTTTGTCAACGGTAGGTTATCAGGCCATGAAAGTAGCCAGTCAGAACCCTGTAAAAAGTCTTCGAACGGAATAAAATAACATCATCAATCAAAATCATCGATTATGTATAAAAACTATATCAAAACAGCTTGGAGGAATCTAACGAAAAACGTTTTGTTTTCCTTTATCAATATTTTTGGATTGGGAATGGGCATAGCCTGTTTTACATTGTTTTTGCTATTTGCATTAAACGAGTTTAACTACAACCGTTTCAATGCCAATTCAGATAATATTTATAGAGTTTATGAATGGATGGAAGGAATAGAAGGAAGGACTCCACAAGGTTTTGCTTCTGCCTATACTCCATTAGGCCCGGCATTGAAGACAGATTTTACGGATGTAGAAAGTTTTGTCAGGATTTATACGGATGAAGAAAAGTTCGTTAAAACTGATGGCGAAATAAATCAAAGCGGGATTTCTTATTCAGATCCCGAACTGTTTAAAATGTTTTCCTTCGAAATTCTAGAGGGTAATAGTTCAAATCCACTGGGCGATCCAAATAATATAGTTCTCACACAAAATGAGGCCGTTCGGTTGTTTGGTTCTACGAATGCCATTGGGCAAACAATAGAAATTAAAACGGAAGATAGCTTTGTTCCGTTTAAAGTTTCGGCGGTGGCCAAAAATCTTCCCAGTAACTCATCCATTCAATTCAGTGTTTTAGGTAGTTATGAATATTTCCTTTCTACTGGGATGGGAAAACAGACCATTAATAATTGGGACATGGGCATTAACAGCGAAACTTATGTCCGACTTAGCGAACAAAGTACTTTAATCGCCCAGCCAGATCGCCTCTTAAGCTTCAGAAAAAAGTACTATCCCAATGAAGAAAATCAGGCCAAAGAAATGGGCATGTGGAATGGAGAAGGAGCATTTCCGGTAAGTTTTCAGTTACAACGGTTGGCAGATGTACACACCAATCCAATGATTGATGGAGTAGCTAGCACTATTGATTCCAAATATATCTGGTTGTTGATTGGTATTGCATCTGGAATACTGTTAATAGCCTGTATCAATTTTACAACTTTGTCAATAGGCCGTTCGGCAAAAAGAGTCAAGGAAATCGGATTAAGAAAGGTAATCGGTGGGAAAAGAAAACAACTTCTCTACCAGTTTCTTTCCGAGTCCATTCTCTTGAGTTTTCTTGCGGCGTTCTTAGGCCTTCTCATGTTAGTGGTTCTACTGCCGATATTTAATACCCTAGCTGAAACGAACCTACAATTGTCCTTAACGCAATTTCCAGAATTAGCAATATATGTCGCCGCACTTGTTTTGTTGACCGGTATACTGGCCGGTGCTTATCCTGCATTTGTCATGTCCGGTTTCAAACCTGCTTCGGCCTTAAAGAACAATATAAACCTGAGCGGGTCGAACCTCTTTACGAAATCTTTGGTCACACTACAGTTTGTATTATCCATTGCCTTTGGCGTTTCAACGTATATCATCCTTCAGCAATTGAACTTTATGCAATCCAAAGACCTTGGTTTTGAGAAAGAAAACGTACTGGTTGTCGATGCTGTGGGAAGCAACGCCGAGCGTATTTATCCGTTATTAAAACAAGAATTGGCAAATAATGGTGCAATCAAGGGAATTTCAGCCTCGGAAATGGGTATGGGTGCAGAACAAGGTTTCATGAGGTATTTCCTTGAATATGGGGATAAACAAGGACCTGTAGTAACCTATCCCGTGGACTTGAACTTCTTAGATGTGATGGGCATGCAATTGATGTCGGGCAGAAACTTTGACTCACGGTTTGCATCCGACTCAATTAGTTCCATCATTGTAAACGAGGCATTCTTAAGAGAGTATAATATACCGGAGCAAGATGCCATAGAAACACAGGTAATAGAAAAAAATCATAGAGGCGAAAGTTCAACAAGAACAATTATCGGGGTTATAAAGGATTTCAACTTTGGGGCATTGAGCAATGCGGTGGAACCCCAAATATTTCTCCAATCCGCTTCAATAAATGCCCGAAAGATATATATAAGACTGAAGCCTGGAAACATCTCTGAAACACTTTTAACGATTGGCTCAAAATGGGACGACCTAGCTTCCGGATTACCTTTTCAGTATAACTTTCTTGATGATAATTTTGACCGCTTCTACAAAAAGGAGGAGCGGTGGAGTGGTATTGCTGGGAGTGCCGGATTAATCTCTATTTTTCTAGCATGTCTAGGCTTGTTCGGCCTTGCGGCCCTATCGGCCGCGAAGCGTACTAAGGAAATCGGGATACGAAAAGTGTTGGGGGCCTCGTCATCCTCCGTGGCAAAATTATTATCCAAAGAATTCACGAAACTGGTCCTACTTGCAATACTTATTGCCTCCCCTATCGTCTGGTATTTCATGGATAAATGGCTCCAGGATTACGTATTCAGAATTAACATAGATTGGTGGGTGTTTGTTGGGGCCGGAGCTTTAGCGATTGGTATAGCACTTTTCACGGTAAGCTTTCAAGCGATAAGGGCGGCGAATGCCAACCCTGTGAAAAGTCTGCGTACTGAATAATCATCAATCAAAAGATAAAAATTATGTTAAAACACAATCTAAAATTATTCCTTAGGAATATAAAAAAGTATAAAGGCACTTTTCTCATAAATGTCATTGGGCTTTCAACAGGTTTGACCTGTGTACTGTTGATTACCCTTTGGGTGGTTGATGAGCTGCAAGTTGACAAATTTCATGAAAATGACGCGCAGTTATATCAAGTTTGGAACAAATTCGAAAAACCCGATGGAATTAAGTTAGCGTTTTGGACACCCGATATGCTTGCGGAGACCATGGCGGAACAACTGCCAGAAGTAAAATATGCATCGCCTTTTGTACCGGACGGATGGCTAGGGAATGTACCGTTGACAACGGAAAAAGAAACCTATAAAGCACCTGGAGTATTTGCAGGCAAGGACTACTTCAAAATGTTCTCGTATAATTTAATTAAAGGTACCGAAGACCAAGTGTTGAAGGATATCAGTTCAATCGTAATATCGGAATCTTTGGCCACAAAAATATTTGGGAGTCCAGATGATGCGATGGGCAAAGCATTGGAATGGAGCGCACTCAACACTAACGAGACGCATACCGTGAGCGGTGTTTTTAAGGACTTGCCCTCAAATTCAACCCAACAATTCGATTTCATATTGCCTTTTGAACGCTTTGTGAAATTGTCCCCTAATATAGGCAGAGAATCCAATTGGACCCAGAATGCCCCGATTACTTATATAGTTTTGGAAAAAGGTACGGACGTAGACCTGTTCTCAAAAAAAATAGAGGGTTTTTCGAAGGCGCAAGACAACAATGTGGAGGCCAATCTATTTCTAAAACAATATTCCACCAATTATTTGCATGGAAATTTTGAAAATGGAAAAGTTGTAGGCGGTCGAATAGAATATGTATACTTGTTTTCGGCCATTGCCCTTTTTATATTGATTATCGCATGCATCAATTTTATGAACCTTTTCACCGCGAACGCCACTAGAAGAGTAAAGGAAATTGGCATCAAAAAAGCCTTGGGATCCCAGTGCGGGGCCTTGATCTGGCAATATTTTGGCGAGGCCATATTAACTGCCTTCTTTTCGTTATTGGTTGCCATACTTCTTATGGTTGTCTCACTGCCACAATTTAATATGATTACAGGCAAAACACTATCGCTGTTACCGGATTTCCTGACCGTTGCAATAATACTGCTGACCGTCCTCTTTACGGGACTACTAGCAGGAAGCTATCCGGCACTTCATCTGTCGCGCTTCAATCCAGTGGCCATTTTAAAAGGAAAATTGAAAAGTGCCACTAGTGAAGTTTGGGTACGCAAAGGTCTAGTAGTATTTCAATTTGGTCTTTCGATTATCTTGATAGTGGCCGTATTGGTGGTATACAAACAAATCGATTTTGTACAGTCAAAAAATCTTGGAATGGAAAAAGATAATGTAATCTATTTTCAAAAGGAAGGAGCATTACAATCAAACTCAGAAGCTTTTTTGGAAAAAGCCAATGCGATCCCGGGAATTTTGAACGCTACTACCGCCGTACAAAACTTTGTAGGTACCCAAATGAACAATACCAGTGGAGTTAGATGGCCTGGACAAGAAGAAGGAACTACCGTCGATTTTACGGATATGGGGACAAGTGTGGGTCTAATAGAGACACTCGATATCAATCTAGTGCAGGGTAGGGCTTTTTCAAAGGCATTTGCATCGGATAGCACCAGCGCCATTCTTTTTAACGAAACGGCCATAAAAGCCATGGGGCTTGAGAATCCGGTAGGTAAAACAGTTAATTTATGGGGAGAAGACCGCCAGATAGTCGGGGTGGTCAAGGATTTCCACTTTCAATCCTTTCGTGAGGCCATTCGACCAATGTTCTTTCGTTTAGTTCCAGAAAAACAGACCTTTTTGTTTATGGCAAAACTAGCAGCAGGTAGCGAAAGGGAAACTTTGGCACAATTAAAGGAGGTTTACGGCGAATTCAATCCGGGGTACACTTTCGACTTTAAATTTTTGGATACTGATTTTCAGGCCTTGTACGAATCGGAAAGTAGGGTCGCAATGTTGTCCAAGTATTTTGCCGGTCTTGCAATACTAATTTCTTGCTTAGGTCTGTTAGGATTGGCAACTTTTACGGCAGAGCGTCGCAGAAAGGAAATCAGCATACGGAAAGTATTGGGGCAAACCGCTACGCAAGTAACACTCATGCTTTCCAGCGAGTTTGCAAAACTTGTTATTATATCGGTTTTAATTTCGCTCCCACTTGCCTATTGGTTGTCAAACAATTGGCTTTCGGACTTTGCATATCGGATTACTCTGAATTTTTGGTATTTCCTTGGGGCAGGACTGTTAGCATTATTTGTTGCTATGCTGACCGTCGGTAGTCAGGCAATTCGGGCAGCAAATAGAAACCCGGTCGATGGGTTACGGGAGGAATAATCATCAAATAAAAAACAAGAAACATGTTTAAAAACTATCTGAAATTCGCTTGGCGTAACCTTAAAAAGAATAAAGGGTATTCGATAATTAATATTGGAGGTCTTGCTGTTGGTATTGCCGTAGTTACCATTATAGGGCTATGGATTTACGACGAAATCACTTTTAATACCAATCATGAAAATTATGGGCATATAGCTCAAGTTATGGTGAATAGAACCTCGAATGGCGAAAAGAGAACGCGGTCTATAATTCCATATCCATTGGGTAATGAACTTAGAAAAAGCTATGGAAGCGATTTCAAATACGTAGTGATGAGTTCTGGCCACGGAGACAATATCTTATCGGTAGCGGAAAAAAATCTTACACAACACGGTGCTTTTATGGAAGCTGATGTACTGCGAATGCTTTCATTGAACATGTTAAAGGGTAGCAACAATGGATTAATGGAACCAAATTCAATTGTCATATCCTTAGCCACAGCAAAAGCATTTTTTGGAGATGCCGACCCCATCGGTAGACAGATGAAAATAAATAATGCCTTGAGCGTTTTGGTCACAGGTGTTTTTGATGACCTACCCTATAATTCTGAATTTAGAGAGCTAAAGTTCATAGCCCCATGGGAACTATATGTTTCATCTACCGATTGGGTAAGAACGGCTCGCGATCAAAATTTATGGGATAATAATTCTTATAGTTTATATGCTCAAATTTCAGATAATTCTGATATGCAAGCCGTTAGCGATAAAATCAAACAAACCATTTATAATAACTTATCAGAAGGGGATAGGCAGAGCAATCCGGAAATATTTTTGCACTCCATGAAGGATTGGCATTTAAAATCAAGTTGGAAAAACGGGGTACAGACCGACGGGCTTATGCAATATGTATGGTTATTCGGTATTATCGGTCTTTTTGTATTGCTATTGGCGTGTATAAATTTTATGAATTTATCTACCGCCCAATCTGAGAAACGAGCAAAAGAAGTAGGTGTTCGCAAAACGGTCGGTTCAAACAAGAATCAATTGATAGCTCAGTTTTTTGTCGAATCGTTTTTAGTAACGTTTTTTGCATTCTTTTTGGCTATACTTTTCGTGTTAGTGCTAATACCTTCCTTTAATCAATTGGCGGATAAAGAAATAGTTTTTCCGTTGACCAACATATCCTTTTGGCTCATTTGTTTAGGACTGATCTTTATAACAGGTATTTTGGCAGGAAGCTACCCTGCTCTTTATCTATCTTCTTTTAGACCCGTAAAAGTATTGAAAGGAACCTTCAAATCTGGCAAATCTGCTATGTCATTTCGTAAAGCACTAGTGATAGTTCAATTCACAATTTCTTTAGTCCTTATCATTGGAACTATGGTGATAAGAGATCAAATTGAGTATTCAAAAGATCGTCCTATAGGTTATGAGAAAAGCCAATTAGTTATGATTGGAAAGAATACCGAAGATTATGAGGGCAAATACAATTTGCTCCGCAATGAACTATTAAAAGATGGGGTTGTTGAAGAAATGGCAGAATCTTCAAGTCCGCTGACCGAGGTTTGGAATAGTAATGGTGGATTTGACTGGGAGGGCAAGAATCCTGATTTTGATACCAATATCATAACTTTCTTTGTAACGCATGACTATGGTAAAACTGTAGGATGGAATGTAATCGAAGGCAGAGACTTTTCAAGGGATTTCTCTACAGACTCCACGGCATTTGTTTTAAACGAGGCGGCAGTCGAGTATATGGGATTAAAAAACCCCGTAGGTAAAACTATTAGATGGGCAGGGGAAGAGCATAAAATTATTGGGGTAGTTAAAAACATAATAACAGAGTCTCCTTTTGATCCAGTAAAGCAAGCGGTTTACTTGATAGATTATGATAATACAAATTGGATAGAACTCAAATTATTGTCATCGAAAAGTATAACTCAGTCGCTTGCTCAAATCGAAACAGTTTTTAATAAGCATGTTCCAAATGTTCCATTTCAATATCAATTTGTTGATGAGGCATTTGCCGGAAAATTCAAGGCTGAAGAACGTATCAGACAGCTATCAGGAATATTCGCCTTTTTAGCCATTTTTATCTGTTGTTTGGGTTTGTTCGGCTTAGCCTCGTTCGTTGCAGAACAACGCACCAAAGAAATAGGCGTGCGAAAGGTTTTAGGAGCCTCTGTTCTAAGTTTATGGAAAATGCTTTCCAAAGATTTCGTGATTCTAGTATCGATTTCGTGTTTGATTGCCGTACCTATCGCCTATCATTTTATGAACCAATGGTTACAGAACTACGAATACCGTATGGAAATCTCTTGGCGAGTTTTTGGTTTTGCCGTTGTAGGAGCACTGACCGTCACATTATTAACAGTGAGCTTTCAGGCTATCAAAGCAGCTCTTGTCAACCCCGTAAAAAATTTGCGAACTGAATAGCCCCATAAAACGGCCGTTTTATAGAACTGCCAAAGTCAACAAAGCAAAAAAGTCATCCAGTCCCATTTGTGGTCCTTTTTAATAGTTTCATTAATTCACCTTTTATGGGACACTTTTGACCATTTTTCAAGGCGATATATTAGAGCAAATGTTTTGCATTTAAGTACACGGATCTTCAAAAAAGACAAACCGGAAAATAGTTCCTTCATAAAATTCATTTAAATCGCCATCAGAATAGCGAGTGCCAAAACTTTTCTCTTCTCCTTGCTTTCCAAATAATCCGATTCATTGGTATTGGACAAGTACCCATGCTCTAACAATATAGCAGGGCAAAAATTCGAGGTTTCCCTTAATACCTGAAAATTGGCCTGCTTGGTTCTCCGTTTCTTAAAACCGAGCTTTCGATTCAGTTGGTCTACCATGGCCTTTGCATATCTTTTAGACAGTTCGTTATAACCATCGGTCATATTATAAGTATATACCTCGATTCCGATAGCATTGTAATTATTAGAATGATTGCAATGCAATGAAATAAAAATATCCGGTTTTAAATGTTGGGCAAGTTTTGTTCTATCGCCCAAAGAAATCAAAGTATCCCTGTTCCTTGTCAAATAAATATCATACTTGTTTTCTAATAAGGTTTTGTTCCAGACTAATATTTGCCTTGCAATATCCAGGACAACATCTTTCTCTTTAAGTCCTTGTTCGGATACAGCACCCGAATCGGTTCCACCATGTCCGGGGTCAATAAGTATTACACTTCTATCATCTTTAATTGACTGTGCTTGCAGGCCATTGAATTGGACTCCTAATATGACCATAATCAGGGCTATAATCTTTTTCATTGCTAAAGCCATTCTATCGTTTTTTTCATTGAGCAATATTCAATGAATCTTTCAAAAGCATGTGTTTTCTCCAAAAATTAACGCAGAAACCAGTTAATATTTAGGAATCCTTCTGTGAAAATCACCTTCCCATTCTACTTTCCACAATAGGTCCTAGGTCTAAGCCGACGGCGGATCAATTAATCGGATGCTGAAACTAGTTCAGCACAAAAAAAACAAGACATTATGAAAAAAACAATGAAACTTACGTGGGCGATGCTCCTACTGGGCCTACCCACATTTGCACAAATCGGCGGAATTGAGGATTCCGTGAACGATGTATCGGATACCATCCGAACCATCTTTCCTATTATATTAGGAGTCATCTTCCTAATCGGATTTCTTTTCAATGCAGGTCACTTCTTTGGAGAGAACGCCGACCTTAAAAAAGGGATTACCCGAGTATTGGTCTTCGTGCTTATCGCCGGTGCCGTAGTGGGCATTTTTACCTATCTCATTTCAATAGTCGTGTAATGAGAAAGTACGAGGTATATCGGAACATCCGTAAAGGGGCATTGATATGGGGGCTTCCCATTTCGCTCTTTGCCCTTTTGATGGTATCGGTGGTGGCATCGATGTTCGTCATCATCTTTTCCTTCAGTTTGATGTTGATCGTATTCCTGTTGATCTGGAACGGAGGGCTATATATCGGCCTGATCAAAATGAACGGCAATACACAGCTTTTCAATCTTAGAAAAGTGTTCCCCAAAAGTGTCAGTAATAAAAAAGAGAATATTCTAAGCCATGTCGAAGATCAATTTATATAAATATCATCCCATAGCCGATATCAAGGACCATTTGGTGTTTTCCAACAACGGGAATGTCGTGGCCTGCTATAAGGTCATCTTGCCAGAGATCTATTCCCTATCGGAAAAAGACTTTGAGGATCTGCATGCGAACTGGTTCCAAGCTTTGAAATCATTGCCTGTGGGCTGTGTGGTGCACAAACAGGACATCTACCTCAAAAAGGGTTTTGCATCCGAGAATCTGCCGAACGATACTTTTTTGTCCAAAGCCACCCATGACCACTTCAAGGGGAGGGAATATATGGAGCATCAATGCTATATCTACTTTATCCAGACTACTAATAAACAGCTTAACAATTCCAAGTTCATCAATCCTTTTCGGAAAGTGGGTGCCAATATTCCTCAAGTATCGGAGGACAATTTGCGAAGGTTCAAAGTCGCCGTTGACGATTCGGTCTCCTTTATCAATAATAGTAGAAAGGTGTCATTGACACCAATAAGTAAAGATGAAATTTTGGAGCTGACCAGAGTCTATTTCAATGGATTTAATGAAGATTTCGATTCGGCCATGGAATTGGGAAGAAAAGACATCCAGATCGGGGAGAACTATTTTGATGTACTGGCCGTGAACAGCGAAAGCTGTTTTGGAGAGAAAGTCCAGACTAGCAAAATAAATGAACGTTTTACCTCCGATGATTTTGTGTTCCATCAGGGGTTTATTGATGGCCTTGGTCTTTCCATGAACGAAAACCATATGGTCAACCAGATTATCTATCTGGATGACAAACAAAAGTGGCGGAAGCTTTTGGACAAGAAAATCGAGGAGCTCAACAAAAGCTCCAATTTCGGTTCACAGAACAAGGTAGTACTCAAGAAGATCCAGTATATCCAGGAACAGATCAACAATGATGACAGTTCGCGGGTCATCCGTGGACATCTCAACATCATCTATTGGGACCGTGAGGCACAGGGCCTAGAAAAAATAGCTACACGGATAAAGGCGGAGTTCAAGGAACTTGATATTGTGCCCTATTATCCTAGCAGTGAGGAACGGAAAAATTACTTCCTTAATTCTTACTGTTGTTTCTCCCCTAACTTTTCCAATGAGGATCTCTATGTGACCGATCTGAAACACGCCCTTTGCCTGATGGTCAACAATACGAATTACAAATCGGAGCCAACTGGCATCATATTTAACGATAGGGAACATAACATTCCTGTTCTCAAAGATGTTTGGGACAAGAAAAAGAAACGGATCAAGGCACGGAACTTTGCCATATTTGCCCCAACAGGGGAGGGTAAGTCTTTTTTGGCCAACAATATTCTGAGGCAGTATTTTGAAATGGGGGTGCGTTTGGTCATCATCGACCTTGGAGGTTCATATGCCAAGTTCGCCCAATTGTATCCCGAGCAGTCTACCGTACTCAGATATGAGAGTGGAAAGAACCTCGGAATCAATCCATTTTTTGTTAGCCAAGGTGCCAATGGCACCGATGTCACCCCGGAACGGTTGGAAGACCTGTCAGTTTTCCTGTTTGAACTATTGGCTTCAGATCTAAAGGTGACCAAGGCGCAATCGGTATCCTTAAAGAAAATTCTGCAACACTATTACCGGACCGTGTCCGGCAACCATTCTCTGGAGAATTTTTATGGGTTTGTCCGGTCGAACCGGAAGCACCTCTTGAAAAAATTGGGTATTGATGCCCCCTATTTCAATATTTCGAATTTCCTCCACATTCTTTCAGAATATGTGGAGGGCGGACTTTACAGTTTCCTCTTCGAGATGAGTGAGGACCAGTCCTATAAGATCGAGGATAAGCGATTGATCGTGTTCGAATTGGACGAGGTCAAGGATAACAAAGAAATCCTTTCGGTGATGTTGAAACTTATAAAGACTGCCATCCAACGTACGATTTGGCGAAATAAGGAAGAGAAGGGCATTATCCTTTTCGATGAATTCGCCAAACAGCTGAAATTCCCCAATGTGTTGGAGAGCGTCGAATTCTATTATCAGGCGATACGGAAACAGGAAGGGGCCATTGGTATCATCTTGCAGTCCATCAACCAATTGCCCGACAATTCCACCTCAGCAAGTATACTTGAAAATACACAGGTGATCTATAGCCTGAACAACGAAAAGGGATATGATGAACTGGTCAAAAGACTAAACCTTTCTACTCATGATCTGAACCAATTGAAATCCATCAAGAACAATCTGACCGGAGAGCGAAAGTACACGGAGATGTTCATCAAGATCGGTAAGGAGAGCAACATCTTTCGTCTGGAAGTGCCGCCCGAAGTATTTGCGGCCTACCTGACCGACGGCTCCGACAACGACCGCATAATGCGGATTTATGAAAAGCATGGCGATATGGAAAAAGCCATAACTGAATTTTTAAGGCTAAAGGCCTCATAGTAATAATCAAATGTTTAATCAGATGCCGGAACCTTGAAGCTTTAGGTCACGGCATCATAAAAATTAGAATCATGAAACAGAAAATCAAAACATTGGGCATTGCACTGGCCTTTGCCTTTTTAATGCCCGCAGGTGCTACCTGCCAGGGGATGCCAGTGTACGATAATGTGAACTTTATCTCCTTTGCCAAGCAACTTTTGGAAGCGGGCAAACAGACCTCCAATATTATCAAGACGATGAAATTCCTCAAACAACAAAAGGAAAACATCGAAAAGGTAAGCGATGTCATACAGCAGCTAAAGGCCATACAAAAACTGGTCAGAAATAATGAGAGGCTTTACAATATGGTCAAGGATGACCTTAGGGATATTTTGAATTCTCCCTATATCAAGATCGACGAAGTGGAACGGGTCTCGGAATCCTTCAACGCAATCATCGAAAATTCCATGGCCGATCTGGAGTTTATCAACGAAGTCCTTTCGAGTGACCATCTGAAACTGACCGATGCGGAACGGATGAAGGTCATTCGAGAACGGGAACAACAGTCACAGGAGATGGTGACCGAGATTAAACGTAAGACCCAACGCTATAGGGATATCATCGCTTTTAGGGAAATGCAGGCCGTTATCAACGGCAGGAAGGCAAACTACTAAAATATGGAACTGACTATTTTCTTGGGCATGGGCCTGGAATATGTGGATGCGGTCTTCCAGACCATCAAGGCGACGGATTTTTCGGGCTATACCATAGCGGGAGTCAAGGCTTTGGGCGTACTGTTCTTCCTCATCAATATCCTTAAAAAGTATAATGAGGGGATTGCGGACAAGTATGGATACTCTTGGGGGTTGTCCCCAGGGGAGCTTGCCAAGAACTTTGCCATAGTCCTTTTGGTCATTTTCTCCACCCAGATACTGGGTTTCTTTGATGGAATCCTAGTGGCCATCGAGGGGCAGTATAGGGACACCGCCCCTGCCCTGATTCCCTTGCAATTACAGGATATTCCCATTGAGGAGGATGTGGGTGCCTTTGATGCGGCACGAAAGGCATGGGCCTTGTTGTATGAAGCTTTGGTAACCCCTGTATTCGGAATCAAGATGTTCTCTTTTGGGGTGGGTCTGGTACTTTGGATGATCGATCTGTTCATCTATCCATTGTTTTTGGCGGAACGCTATTTTCTCTTGGGCATCATGCAGGCGTTTTTTCCCTTGGTCATCAGCATGGCGGTCTTTGAAAAGTTCAGGTCGATGGCGTACACCTTTTTCAAATTGTATGCTGCCGTCTATATGTTGGTTCCCGCCTTCTTTTTGGTGAATATTTTTGTGAACCAATTGTATTCGGAAATCAACGCCAATTTCTGGGAGAACTTATGGGGCGGCCCAACGACCAGTACCACCATACAGATTCTTGTGGAAGCGGCCACTATCGGGTTTATCGTGTTTTTGAAGTTCAAACTCTATAAACGGGCGACAACATTTACATTAAGACTATTTACCCAATAGGGGCGGTTAGGAACCGCTGCCATTTTAAAAATAATACACTATGAAATTACCTTATAAAAATATCTATGATGTACTAAAGCTGAACCGTTACGTAACTATAACTGTTACGGTAACCGCCCTACTGTCCAGTGTCTTTTCTGGGGTAATGGTCTTTAATATGTACAAAAAGGCCATGGACAGTGCCTTTGCCGTGAACACGGATGGTTCGGTTATTCCCCTGAAACTGGTATCCCATAAGGAAAACTTGGAGGTCGAGGCCTTGGCTCATCTGGAACGGTTCCATAACTATTTCTATGGTATCGATGCCAGTAATTATGAAAGTAATTTGGGAAAGGCACTTTGGTTGGGGAACAGCTCGGTGGACAATGTATACCGACAGAAGAAATCGGACGGGGTCTATAATCGGATCTTGCAATACTCCCTTGTACAGAAGGTAATTAGCATAGAGTCGAAATTGAACCTGGCCATGGAACCGTATAGTTTCCGAACGGTCACGGTATTCGAGATCAACCGTGGAACCATTGTCGATAGATACCAACTAACCACTACCGGAAATCTGATAACGGTCGATAGGAACTTTCCCAAGAACACCCATGGGCTATTGATTACGGACTATTTCGAGAACTCCCTTAAAAAAGTCGACTTGCCTGCCGGCAAGGCAGGTAATCGACATTAAAGTCCATAATGGACACTTAAAAACAAAAACATGAAAATCGATAAGAAAAAAATCGTATTTGGTGGGGTCATTGTTTTGACATTAACGGCCATGATGGGGTATTACTATCTGGTAATGGGCAATGATCAGGACAAGGACAACGAACTGCAACAGACCCTTGTCCCCAAACTGGAAGAGGAACAGCAGGTATTCGAGACCAAAAAAGAAGCCGTTGATGCCTTGGAGGAAAAAAGGGAACGTAATGCCCCAAGTATCTATGATGAACGGTTCCTGGATGAAGATGGTGAATTCAACCCCTACCTATTGAACAACAAAAAACAACGGATGGTGGACAGCATTTATCGTTTGGGACGCATCAATTATTCCGATAGTTCATACCGCCGAAAGGTGGCAAAAACCTCATTCAAAAAGAGGAATTCAGTTAAAAAAAACGAGGATACCGTTACTTCATTAAAGGAAATGGCCTTGGAACAACAATTGTTCTTTGCCGTTAGCCCAGGGGTATTGGCGGTGGGAATCCGAGATGTTTTGAAAGTGGAAGTGGATGGCGAGCAGACTATAAAAGTCAACGACCGTTTACAAATGCGCATTACCGAAGATGCCAATATCAATGGGAAGAAGATTCCCAAGAATACTATTGTTTACGCCATAGTAAAGTTCCGACCGAACCGGGTCATTTTAGAGGTAGAGAATATTGACCATAAACCTCTAAAGCTGCGGGCCTTTGATCAGGCCGACGGTCTGGAGGGCATTTACATCAAGAACAGTTTTAAGGGCGATGTTTTCCAAGAAGTTTTGGGTGATGTCATAGAAGACATTAATATCCCGGGAGTGCCACAGGTGAGCGGTATTAAAAAAGTGTTCCAACGTAACAACAGGAATGTAAAGGTTACCGTGAACAATAATCATAAACTATTACTAAAGACAGAACTATGAAACGGAAAATATTATTTTTTATCGGAATGGTCTTGGTAAATGCATCATTTGCTAAAGAACCGCAGCAACTGGATACCATTTATGCCAATAATACAATGAACATGGCATTGTTCTTTCCATCGGATATCCGTCAGGGAATCGTTGGGTCAGAGAACTTTGTATTTACCTATAATCGGGAAAAGGGGCAGACCTTGGGTCTTTTGAAGGCGACCAAAGGAGAACAGAGCAATCTTTTGGTCATCACCACCGATGGCAAGGTGTATTCCTATATCATCAAATATGCCGATTCCTTGGCTGAATTGAACCGTTTTGTATCTCTTTTCGAAAGTATCGGGGATGAAAAGAGCGGTCGATCAAGGGTATCTTCTGGGCAAGATTCGATATCATCTCAAATAACCGAGGAAGAGGGCAAATCTATTGATTCAATTTCTGTTGGAAAGGGAAAGTACAGCAAAGAATTTATCGAGAAATCCTGTGCTTCTTTGTTAAAGAGACCAGAACGGAAAAACATTGTAAAACGAAAAAATGGAATGTCATTGAGCATAAAAAACTTTGTTTATTATAAGGACTTGGTCTTTATGCAATTTGAGATTAAAAATGAATCGGGGATTGACTTCGATGTTGATACCTTAGAGGTTTTTAAGGCTATTGGGAATAATAAACGGAAATCTTCTTATCAGGAATTGGCCATTAATCCGATTCACATTTATAGAATGCCAGAAAAGGTAAGGCATGGGGGTACTGCAAGGTTTGTTTATGTTATGAAGAAGTTTACTTTGGGGGATTCGGAAAAAGTATTGATACAGGCAAATGAATCTAACGGAAGTAGACAAATAACTTTAAAGCGGAATTTCTAAAAGATTCATTTAGGTAGTCAAATCAGAATTTTCAGAAAGTTTAAATAAAGGTGGGTATGTTTTTCAATTCGATTTAGGACTAAATGTTAAACTTTACATAACACACTTTTACTAGGTTTGATGTATTCAATAAAAAGCAATACCCCTTGGAAGCATTCGCATCCAAGGGGTACAAATAAGCGAGTAAGTTGACATTATGTTTTCGGCTTCAATCGTGTTCGCCAAAAGATGCTCTCACTACGTTGATGGTAAAACTTATACCTTGCGGTTCTGTTTTCATATTGTGCACAGAATACTCAACATAACCGTATGCATGTATTTTACCCTCAGCTACACCATAATACTGCTTTCCTGTAGAAGCCATCAGCATTTTTATTCGCCCTTTGAACTTGCCTGTAACGTGCTCAATGCTCCCAGATAAACGAAATTTCATGGCTATTTTCCGCTTGTCGGACACATTCAATGTACCCTCGGCCATGGCTATGAAGCGGTTTTCCTTTTTAGTGCGTTTTATGCTAATTTCACATAGTTCTCCAATCAGCGTCCCACTCATACCTTTTGATTCTACCTTGGCCCTCACCTTTCCTTTCACAGGGCCATTATAACCTGTAGATTTCTTCTCAAGTTTAGTTTCCATAAACAGTTTCTCTCTTGGCTTTAACGAGAACACCCTCCCATCTGTAGGAAGGTCCGCAAGTGTTAGGCAATCCAACTTGCAAAGATCCTTCAGGCGTAGCGAAATATTATTTGCATTGGACTCCATCAGGCGGATACTTGGATCCAATACTTTATCAACTATCAGAGTTTGTACAATATTTTGATTCAATAATGGATTGCTTATCTGAAATTGAAACAAGATTCCGTCGCCGTCTGAATCGCTCAATTCGACATCTGTAAAATTATGTTGTGTTTCATTGTTACATAGATCTATGTCATCTGGATGACTAATAACTACCTCTATACAAAAATGATTAAAGTCATTAATAGGAAATGGCCATATCCCTCCATAGTCAAACGTAAGATCAGTAAGATCCCAATCGATACATGCTTCTATATTAGCACCCGCCAAAACATCGATACCAGTCGTTCCAATATGAAAAAAGTCATCGTGATGATACCCTAACCCATACGGTGAATAATAGAAATCGACCGACACGCCCATAGCATCTATATCCCCAATATTTGTTACTATGGCGCAAAGATTATTAATTATTCCTTTTTCTGGTGTTATTTGAATTCCGCCACCATCTTTTACATATACGTCAGGTGATTGCCAGTATGGAGCACTACCATTTTTCGCTCCCCATGGGGTTATTTCTAAATTCGGACCATTGGGAATCGCTGGAGGGGTTAAAGCTCCTCCCTCATAAAGACCCACAGCATCAAAAGAACTTTTAACCTGTTTGCAGCAACAATCATCTGCTGGGTACAATGTTTCGCATGCTAGAATAATGTCCTCCCTATATTCCTGAAGTGTTTCATCGGGGTCCATCAACATAGTCAAAGCATAGTAATAAATGTTTTCTACTTTTGTTACTCCCAATCCTATTACCTGAATCGGTGGGAAGGCTACCGGGTCAGTTGCATTTTCTGGATGTGACCCTCCCATTGCGGATAAATAAGTGGCCTTGTTAAGTATGCCAATTCTTCTATAGTTACTTGTTGTACCACTCCATCCGTAAGCCAGTGTACAGGCATCTGTAAAATAATGGTCTGGAGAGTCTGAAATAGAGGGTGTTTTTAAACTTCTATAACGACTTCCGGTATTGCCGAAAGTTGCAGCTGCCATTGCAATGTCATCGGATAGGTATTCGCCCATTCTCCACCCTCCATCTTTGTTTGTAAATCCTGCAAAGACATCCGATAATGACTCTTTAATTACAAAGGTTTCGTCATTTCCCGAATCGAAGCCTCCATCCGGATTTGTTCCACCTGTTATTTCATTTGCCTGAACCGCATGGTTCCATTCGTGCGCACTTGTATCCAAGCCGGGCTTGTAACTAAGATTGGTTCCATCACCATCGCCATGAAATATTTTCCGTCGGGAACGGCTGTAAAAGGAACTTTGAGAATCGACGTCATGGTGTACGTAATTTATCCAATCTTCCGAACCATCCCCGGCCCAACCATCCCGATTAAAAAGTGTAATCCCATTTACAGTTCTGTTACGGGCGTAATAGTCGGCAACAATACCGGTATTGTGTAAGGCATCGACCTCAGGACGGTTGCTCTCTTTTCTAGGGGCATTGGTAATATCATTAAATGTTCCATCGCCGTCATCATCTTCGCATAAATCATATACCCCATCGGTATCGGTAGATCCATCCATGTCATAAACCTCAATGTTGACAGATCGTGTTGAATCTTGAAGTTGTAAATTACCTCCTGAATCCTCAGCATTAATCGTACGGGCCGGAGTTACTGCTGTTTCATCATCCGGATTTATTCCAATTCCTGTAGTTGTAGTTCCTATCTCATCCCGATCGTCATAGTACCCAATAATTTTGCCATTTGTTGCATCGACATAATATCCCTTAATACCTATTTTTTGGTTGCTAAGAAGGATGTTCCAGCATAAGAATTTCTTTTTTTTCGCTTCAATATACTCCAACGTGGGCTTATTCAGAACCTTACTTTCTTTATCTCGGGTAAGTTTTCCTATCGCTCTGTCAATTCCTAATTTCACCGAGGGAAGTTTTGGCGGCCTTTGTAGTTTTACCTTCGAGTAAATAACTTCTCCTTTTGAGTTCAAATACAATGTCAAACTACCCGGTCTCAAACGCACATCTTTTGAATACTGATGGTAGAAAAAACTAGTGTTTCCTGCGGAGTCTTTTTTCCTCTTGAAGAGTCGTAAAACTAGACCATCTTTCCCATAAATTTCTTTTAATTGAGCTATGAAGTGGGAAAGTGTGGTGCCTTGTTCACTTTTACCTTCTTCTTTTTTGACCTTCAGAATAAAGTGGTCCTCTCTTTTCATTTGATGTACCTCAAATGCCGGTAAATGTTTTTTAATTGCTTCTTTCATAATGTGTTTGTTTAATCTCTTAGGCTTTTAACAATTGAATTAAACCATACTTTACACGTGAGAAGTTACTGACAAAACATGTCATTTGTCAAATAAATGTATAAATGGTAGGGTAAATTGTACAAAAAGATACAATTCAATCATTCGGGCCATAAACATCCTAAAATTTGAATATCCCAGTTTGTTTAAACCACCCTCAGCAACAGCCAAAAGTTGTAATTTTTCTTTAGTGACAGAATCTATTTAAACATGCCTTTTTACTTTCACCACGGGGAAAGCCAGCTTGTTAACCAGGCACTTATATATAAGATTACCTATGACAGGTATATGACGTTTTCCATTTTGACAAAGTTGGCACCCCTCTTTTTGAAAAGCTACACATTAAAAAAAAGCATGGGCAATATCGCCGTGCTGGTCGTCCAGAGTGTCATTAACGCAAGAGCATGGATAATGGACGGCCTCCTCGAAAACGATGTTCAGGAAATTATATATCGATTTGCGTGATCAGGAATGCAATCCCTACCCTGAAAGCAAGAATGTTTACAGCCATATCATTGATTCCAATAGGGGCCGGACATCATAACCCTGTGGACAACGAAGAAATCTTGATCGATTATTGAGATCTCCCCTATTCTATTTCCCCTTTTGCCTTCATGGCTATCAGTTCGGCCCTTAAATGTAGATACATTGCTTCTTTTTTTGCATCTTCCAATGAAAAGCCATTGAGCAATGAATAACCCAATACATGGTCTAGGCAAAACTTGTCAATATCCACACGGCCCTCCTTGCGAAATTCATTGTAGGAAGGCAGTATTTCCTCCCAATCAAATGTGTATGGCTTGGCCTCGATAACTCCGTACAAGATGGAATTCAGTTTTTTTAAAGTATTTCCCAAAGTTTTATCAAGCCCACCAAGGGATCTTATAAAAGCATATTTTGTTCCGTTGTTATATTTCTTCATGTTTTAATGGTTTATAGTGTTTTAATGGTTTATAGTGTTTTGGTCCACAAACGAACCTTTGCCCTTCCGTGTGAGGGAATAGTTGAAGAGTTCTTTATTGTTGAAATAGAAATTGACGGCCAAAAGCAGACTCAGGCCAATGGTGATGTAAAATTTTATGTCGGGTTCATTGAACCGTGTTGCCCTTGAATTGAGCAGAATAATCGAGATTTGGTAGAGACTGAGGACCACGGGAACCAGAAGAAACGGGCGATATAACCTACCCCTTGCCTCAAAGAACCACCCTACCCAACCAATATGGGCGAATAGGTGTATTAAAAGCGTGTACACGAACACCCTGTATGTAGAGAACCCCATAATATAGCCTTCATTGTCCATTAGAAGTTGTTGAAGTCCCCAATCGGGAACCCATCCCTTTAGGCCTTCGCCCCTAACGGTGATTACATCATGGATATAAGGAAGCGATGACAACCCAATGATTGCCACCGCCTTGAAGAAGTGATCAAGTATCTTGATCCTTGATTTCATTTTTGTCGATGCCGTAAAGTTCATCGGTTTCTGCTGTACTCTGTTCTTCACATGAAAAATTTAATGTCGCAACAACCATAAGCGCGACCAGGTAAAAAAACTTCTTGGTACTCATCATAATTAAAGTTTTAAGGTTAATACCTCCCTTTAACTATGATTTCCCCATTTAAATTGTTTTTTCAGGACTACATTCGATAAAGTGCATACATCAAACAATTCTTTCACAAGATATAGGTTTTAAACCAATTTATATTATGATAAAACCGTATAAAAACTGGGGTTTTCTATAATATATCGATGTTTTTGCGTTGATTTCCTTGAAATCCACGACAAGCATATGATCTAAGGCATAGGTCCGGATGTAGTTCGTGACATCCTCCCGGACATTCAAAATAGTTTCAAGAAGTTTCGTTTTTAGGCTTTCAAGAATTTGAGCTTTTGCCAAATGACGAGAATTAATAGCCAATGAACCTGAGAAATTGGCATTTGTATTGGAGCCGCATATATTTGGTGTAAATCCATTTAGACAGAAAATGTTTTAATAGACGGCATCGGATGGGGAATTTGGACAACAATGTTTTGGAATATATCAAGGACTATCCGGATTTGAAATTTAGGGTATCCTACTCGTATGATTCTAACAGGCCCGAGGAGATAAGTTTTGCAGCGCAGCCGCATGAGTTTATTCTTTTGGATGAAGAAGGGTTCAAACCAAGCACTTTTTTGTTATATGGAAAGCTAACGTTTGATTTAAAAATGAAAGTTGGGTTTAAAGGTTTCTCCTTTGATATGAACAAGGAACTACACAACCGTATAGGATTGATCTATGATGCCATAGAAAAGGAGTTTTTAGAAAAGTATAAAGAAATCGGCTAATAGTTCGGTGATATCGCTGCAATCGTAATCATGAAGTATTTGAAGTTGACGATTAGAATATCTTAATGTCAATCCTCACATCGAGCATTCGGCCTATTTGACAAAACCCTTCGGTTTTGACAAATTAGCAGTATGGTAAATTTAAACAACCCCTAACCGTAACCAAAAGTTCTAGTTTGTCTTTTATTGGCAAAGTCTAATTATATGTGGGATTAAGTATCCCAATGAATTTCAGATATTGTACCATAAAACGTTCGTTTTACGGGACCAGCGTTTATTTGAATTTTGGAACGGTTCGCGGCTATACTTTCGTGCCGACTCTCGAGTATAACACTTTTCGGCATAAAGTATAGGCGATTTTATGCGCACTTTCCAATTGTATATATCATACTATTTCAGATGTAACTGTGCTACGGGAGGGGTGAATCGTTAAATCAAATTCAACAAATATCCTACTCATCGTCCAAAAACATGATTTATATTAATAATATGGACGATGAGTAGAGTGTCTAAATATCAAAGAAAACATCTACTCAGTGTCCTAATGTTGTTATTTATTTATACTTTTGGACGACAAGTCGAACATTATGATAGGAAGGGAAGACGAAATAGAGAGGCTTGAAAACTCTCTAATCACTGATAAGTCAGAACTAATAGCAGTGTATGGTAGACGAAGAGTTGGAAAGACTTTTTTAATCCGAAATGTATACAAGAAGCATATTAAGTTTGAATTCACTGGATTAGCAAGAGCAACAACCAAAGCACAGTTGAAAAGATTCCATAAAGTAATCAAAAGCTCTTCAAAAAGAATGTCAAAGGTAAAATTACCTGCGGATTGGGGAGATGCTTTTGATTTACTAGAGAAATACATCGATGGACTAACAGGTAAAGGAAAGAAAGTGATTTTCATTGATGAACTACCTTGGCTTGATAAAAGACAATCAAAATTTTTATCACACTTTGGTTACTTCTGGAATACCTTTTGTGAAAAGCGAAATGATTTAATTGTGGTGGTATGTGGATCGGCAGCGGCTTACATGGTCAACAATGTTATAAAGGACAAAGGTAGCTTGCATGGTAGGCTATCTTATAGACTTCCTATAACCCCTTTCAATTTATACGAAGTCAAAGAATATCTAGAAAAGGAAAAGAAAATTAATTATTGGGGGGACTATGATATTCTACAGTTATATATTGCTTTAGGTGGAGTCCCAAAGTATCTAAGCTTTGTTGACAAAAGATTCAGTGTAGTCCAAAACATTCAGCGCATTTGCTTTGACCCTCGAGGAGACTTGATAAATGAGTTTAATGAGGTATATGCATCCCTCTTTGGTAACCCACACCGATACATAGAAATTGTGAAGGTATTAGCAAAATCGAGGTATGGCGGTATTACCAGGCAAGAAATATCTCAACTTTCTAACCAAGGAACGGGAGGGAATCTCACAAAAGCATTAGAGAACCTTGAAGCTTCGGGCTTCATAACGGCATATCCAGAATATAGTAAGAGAAACAAAACATTATATCGCTTAGCTGATGAATTTTCACGTTTCTACTTAAAATACATGGAACCTAATAAGAAGCAATCAGCTGACTTCTGGCTCACGACATCTTCGAAACAAACCTTTGTTACTTGGGCAGGTATTTCCTTCGAAACAATTTGTTTAAAACACGTGGAGCAAATCAAAAAAGCCCTTAATGTATTCGGAGTTGGATCAAGAAATTCCAGTTGGTCAATTAAAGGAACCAAAGCAGCTAGAGGGGCACAAATTGATTTGGTTATAGATCGAAATGATAATTGGATTAATCTGTGTGAAATGAAGTTTTTTAACAACAAATTCAACTATACAAAAAGTGTCGATGACAACATTAAAAACAAAGAGAAACAGTTTAGGTCAGCCACTAAAACCAATAAAGCAACCGCTATTGTTTTTATCTCAACTCATGGAGTAAAAAACGAAAATGTTTACTTCACCAATACCGTCAGTAATAATTTAACTATGAAAGTATTGTTTGAAAAGGTCTAAAAATGTTTACAATATGAGTATATCTAAAAATGATTTCGTATTAGATTTAAACTCTTTACAAAAAGCGGATTTAGTAAAGAGTCCTGATTTTTTGAATCGTAATTAGCGGCGTTGGACTAAAACTCAAAAATATGTCCCTAAGGCAAAATGTAAAGAGTTTGCAATCTTGATATTATTACAAGTCGTATTTCTTGCCTTTTAAAGTTGGTAGATGCGTTCGAAAAATTAATTCAGTGAAACAAAAAACCAGCAAAAACGAAGTCTTGCTTAGCTTATCTGTTCCCTCTGGGACTCCAACCAAGGAAACTAACTTCCTATTATCCAACTATTTGACAACTTGTCAACTTTTCAGGTATCCGAATCGCATGCCTTTTTCGTGTATATTTTATTAATTTATGCAATCGCTTATTCACAAATAACTTGATAAAATCACAATCTACATTCTTTTTCATTAGATTAGAAGGAATAAATAAATTAGAAATAACATGTCTGTCTATTTTCATTCAAGTTTTACTCTTAATCGAGAAAGATTATCTGGGATTCTATATAACTTGATTGAGAAACCAAAATTGACTGATCAGGAAATAGCAAAGCAGTTCGGATATAATGCTCCATTCACACAACGCTATAAATCTTGGCTAAAAAAGTGTGGGGTAATTGAACATTCCATAAAAGTCAAATTAACTGACTTTGGCGAGGTTATTTATAAGAAGGATCCTAAACTTAAAAAAGAGCCAACTTTGTGGTATATGCATTCTTTTTTAGCCAATAGCGAAGATAATGCCGAAGCATGGAATTATTTTTACCATAACTATCTGCCAAAAAACGAAAGTTTTACAAAACCCCAATTATCCGATGCTATTTCTATGAAATTGATGGCTCATAATCCTGGTCACTTTGGTAAAAATAGACCTATGATCAAGGTGACAATTCCAATGGTGTTTAATTCAAAAAGGTGACAGAACAATTCATATGGTCACCAAGTTTGATTATTTTACCGGATTATACCGCCAAACCTTATCGTGCATTGTAAATAGGTTATATTCATTTCCATCAAAAACCAAAATGGGACTTGAATGATCACCTTCCACAATAGGGTTATTTGGATATTTAGTCCAGTTTACTAAATCAGTGGACATCGCCACGTTTGAATTCCATAGAGCCATAACTTCTGGATTCATCCAGTCAGAATTAGAAGAGCCATGATAAAACATGTAATACTTATTTCTGTACTTGACTATTTGGTTGGCTGCCACTGCACCTGAATCATAGCTTTTTTGCCCCAGTTTCAGGACAGGGTCGTCCTGGACATTGGTCCAAGTTTTAAAATCTTCTGAGGTTGCCAGCCATATGCCCAAATCATCTCTCTCATAGAATAGATATTTTTTGTTGCCTTCTATCCAAATTGTAGGTGTTCCGAATGGTCCAGAACTTATAGGCTCCCCGTTTACTTTAAGAATTGCCAAGTTTCCGTGTTCGGTCCAGGAGATACCATCTTTGGAAGTTAGCATATGCGTAATATCACCTTTTCCTTCCGACATCATATAATACAGATCATTATATTTCGTCACATGGACATCTTCGATCCATTTTTCGGGTACAATTGGTTGTTTTGAGTAGCGTTTCCAATTTACGCCGTCTGAGGAAATAGCATACCCCAAATATCTTTGCCCTGAAATATTGTCATTATATCCTGTGTACCACATTTTATACTTACCGTCTTCATATAAAATATAACCTCGCTCTCGTAAATTTTTATCCCATGTTTCTTCATTTGTTCCCTGAAAAACCGGATTGGCAGGCAAAGCTGAAAAGTGGACCATTGCAGATGGGAAATCTTCATTCGACATAGCATTGGTAAGCTTAGCTTGGTTATTTTTACAACCGATTCCTATTATTAAAAACAAAAGAAGTACTCGCTGTTTGTTGATTTTCATATTTAAATTTTAACTGGTCCGCTAAATGTTAACTTAAAGGACATTCAATGATTTCCACCTAATTTATTCGTTTTGAACATGATTTTTTTCAATACCTCTCCGATGTAATCCCTTTCCAATCGTCCGTTCGAAATGGTGATGCCGGCAGATACGTTTTACCAAGGAAACTATTATATAGATTACTCTCCGGATTGTTTTGCCATGCATATCTAACTGCTACTGGGGCAGTAACTTCATCACTCCATACAATTATTTGAGCTCCCTGAATCTTGCACCGTGCTTTAACAAACTTTTTGTCTTTTCCTGCGATTGTAAACCCTTTTAATTCATCATCTCCTTTTGTTGTCAATCCATCACCCATATGTTTAAAATTCAATATACACTTCCCCCCATCAATCATCATATACTGAAATATTGGTCCTGAGTATGTTATATCCTCACCATAAGCAATCTTCCGAGCCGCAAGAGATAATCGTTTTCCCACATCTTGTTTATTCTTGGGGTGTATGTCGCTTGAATTGCCGATGTCAATTGCCACCGCCATTGCAGTATTTGGAAGTGATAGTGCCATTGCCTGTGCTTCTCTTAATTCTGGGAAATTTTGAGGTTCAAAATGGTAGTTCGCTAGTTGTACGAAAAGAAATGGAAAATTACCCTGTTCCCATTTTTTTCTCCAAGCCTCTATCATTGCAGGAAACAAATGCCTATACTGATAAGCCCTATATGTGTTTGATTCACCTTGATACCATACAACGCCCTTAATACCATATGGAATAACGGGTGCAATCATTCCATTAAACAATACAGATGGTTGATTGAAGTAGAGTATTTTTTCTCTTCCAATTTTACTGGCCTCCTTAACCTTTTTCAAATACTTCGAATACTCGTCTTTTAGCCATTCTTCATCATTGTTGTAGTCGGGCCAGTTGCTTAGGATTTTTGAAAGTTCACTATTTTTTTCCAATGTGTCGCGCGGAGTCCAAGCTTCGGCTGTTGTTCCTCCCCACGAAGCACTGATTACCCCTACTGGCACCTTCAATTTTAAGTATAGGTCACGAATAAAAAAATATCCTACCCCAGAGAAATGCCCAACATTTGATGGACTGCAGATTTCCCAGGTATTCAACCATGACCCGCTGTCATTGGAAGTAGATAAGATTTCTTGCATCGGTAGTGCGGCCTTAGAGCGCTTTACCTGAAAATGACGGATTAACGGATAATTAGCCCGAGCTATTTCTTCTTTGGCGTTCAGGCTGTTCTGCACCTCCATAGCCATATTCGATTGTCCTGAGCACACCCAAACCTCACCTACCAAAACATCATTAACAACCACATGATTTTTACCGGTAATCTCCAATTGAAATGGCCCTCCCAAATCCAAAGGCCCAATGAATAATTTCCATTTACCATTATCACCCGTTTTTGTTGTGGAAATATGCACTCCTAACTGCACAGTAATATTCTCACCAGGATCAGCCCAGCCCCATATGGGCACTTCCATATTGCCTTGGAGAACCATATGATCACTAAATATCATTGGTAGCTTGACTTCTGCAAAAATAAAATTAGAGGAAAATAAGAATACAAAAAACAATATGTAGAATTTATTCTTTTTTAAACACATGGCTTATACTTTAAATCTGTAAACTTCATTTCGATTAAACATGGATTATTTATTTCTGTCTTTTATAATATGCGCAAGGCCCAGTTTGTATTTGTCACACGTAAATAATTTTATGATAGTCAGAATTAATACTTGCAATATCCATTTCCTCTAAAAAATCCCAAATATTACTATTACCTTCATTAATTTACATGATTTCTGAAATTAGCTTTCTGAATCCGGTTGAATGGCCAAAAGGAAAGCAGCAATTACCGCCAAAACAATTCCTGCTATTTTAAACTCACCGGGCATAATACCCAAAACCAACAAAGAAATAATCGCTGTTATTAAAGGGGCGCCTGCATTGGTCATCGGGGAAACCACTATGGCTTTACCATATCTAAATGCAAATACCAGACAAAGCGCTCCGATTGCGTTTAAAACTTGAATTGATGCGGCCAAATAGGGCCCGTCAAGACCCCAATTGATTTCTTGCGAGAAATCTGTCATATAGAGCGCTATTGGTATAAGCATAATTCCTGTAGCCATCATGTAGAAGAATATACTTTCTGCATTCATGAAATGATTCGCTAATTTCATAAAATACGCCTGAACCCCCCAGGCAACCAGAACTAGTATTGCTAACACAAACCACAAGGTCTCATTTTCGTTTACATTCTCAGCCGGTAAGTCTCCACCATATTCAAAAAGAGGCAAGGAAAATAATGCCAAGATTATTCCAATAATTCCCAGCAAACCGGTTCTTTCTTTTAAAAACAATAGAGATAAAACAATGGTAATCAGTGGTGAAAGAGAAATTATCGGAAAAATCAAATAGGTGGGACCTATGGTCACGGCATAAAAAAGAATCATTTGCCCCCCTGCTCCCAATAAACCAATAATTAGGCCATACAAAATCGATTTTCTATCCTTTTCAAGCCTCCATTTGACCCGTCTTAATACAAAAACGGCAGGAAGAATCATAGTAATCGCCCAAACGCAATAGATAAGCGTATCCGGAAATCCATTTTCAGAAGGGACTCCTGTAAAGGCACCCCATATACCCCAGAAAATAGTAGCTATTATCGCATATAACAGCCATGGTTTATTGTTTTTCTCTCTCATAGTTTGTAATTCATTACAATTTAATTTTGCAACCATTTGTTTATGTTTTCCGCCACAAAAACATCATCATTTAGTTCTGGATAGATTTCGTATACACGGTCGATTTCTTCTTTTTGACCAGGACTCAAAATCTCTCTAGGATCAATAGTATAGTTTGCCTCCAACAAGCCTTGTCGTATCAACACTTCATGAATACCCGCTATAGACCCCCTAAAGTTATTTCTTGAATCAAAAAAAGCAGCATTAGTATCGGTGATTTTAATTCCTGTTGATAGCAAATCCAATGTATCAGACGGAGTGGCGTTTTTTATTCTTTCGAAGAGTTCCACCGCCTTATGGTTCCACACGGCCCAATGCCCAAGTAAACCACCTATTATTCTTTTTTTAATTAGCCCGTTATTTGTCGGAATATGATATTCTGTCATTAAGTCCGCAACAATATTATCATCATTGCCAGTATACAAAGCGATATCTTGATGTCTACCAGATTCCGCTACTCCCCTTACCACATCTATAGTTGCATACCTGTCAAAAGGAGCCATTTTAATGGCAACAACATTTTCTATGCTTGAAAACTCACGCCAAAAAGCAACATCCAACACTCCGCCACCAACTGAAGCCTGTAAATAAAACCCAATGACCGGCATAATTTCAGCTACTGCTTTACAATGGGCGATTCGTTCACTATTAGTGCTGCCTTTTAAAGCTGCCAAGCTCAATAACACCGCATGATACCCTAAATCCGATGCGACTTTCGTTTCGGCCAGAGCCTGTTTCATTCCGCCTACGATACCCGCAATTCTAAATATAGTCTTACCACTTTCTTTAGTAAATGAATCAATTTCTTCCTTTCCTAATTCTAACACCGGTTTGTAGAGACCTACCCCACGAATTTCGAATTGACTAGTGTGCACCCCAATGGCCAGACCCCCTGAACCAGAATCTAGATAATACCTGGAAAGTGCTCTCTGCCTTCTATCGTCTAAACCTAAGGATTTTGTCAAGGCGGTAGGGTTGGCGGGTATAACCAACCCACCTTGGAGTAATTTTTTTAGTTCTTTTGACAGTAAATTGCTCAATTCCCTTGTTTTTAAAAATTAGTATTTTCCGTCTCTGACTTCAAAGTGTGTCGATTTTCCGAGTAGGCGTTTATTAGATCTGATCCAAGTTGCAGTCCATTCAATAACTTGATCCAGACCAATACTTGGTTTCCCCAAAAGCTCAATACTCTTGGTAACGTTCACCAATAGCGCAGAATCGGATTCAGTTCCATGAAGCTTCACTTCTTTGCCCATTAGAGTTCCGAATTTCTTGGCCACCTCGGCTACCGAAACCAAATTCGACCCACTAATATTTAGATGCTCGGCAGGTGATTCACAGTGTTGTAAACTTCTTAATACCATCTCATTCGCATCTCCCTGCCAAATTACATTGACATAACCCATCGTTAAATCTATTGAATCTTGATTATGTACTTTAGTAGCTATATCAACTAACACCCCATATCGCATTTCCACTGCATAATTTAGTCTGATAAGAACTGTTGGGGTTCCATTTTTTATACTCCCGTATTCGAACAAACGCTCTCTTCCCAAGCAGGATTGTGCGTATTCACCAATAGGCTCTAGAATGTCCATTTCCCTAGACCCACCGGATGAAATTTTTACAAGTGGATAAACACAACCTGTGGAAAAAGCCACCATCCTTGACTTTTTGAACTTTTCCGCAATCAAACCTGGCAAAAAGGAATTCATTGCCCAAGTGAAGGATTCATTTCCTTCAGTTCCGAACTTCATACCGGCCAAATAGATTACGTTTTCTATTTCTGGAAGGCTTTTTATAAAATTGATATCCAAAAGATTTCCTTTTATGGTCTCAACACCGCTATCTTCAAGAAATACCCTTTGCCCCTTTTCGCTGAACCTTGCGACTCCTATAATTCGCTTGTTGACCCCTGCTTCCGAACAGGCTCTTTTAGCCATGCGCGCCATAGAAACTCCTATTTTACCTGAAACACCCAACAAAAGTAAGTCTCCTTCAATTTCCTCCATCATTCTTATCAAGCTCGGTGTCGGCCTAGAAAGAGCCTCTTCTAATTGACTTTCGTCAGCAAAATAATTCGGATAAGCTTTCATTAATTCAAATTGTTGTTTTCTTTGATTATTCTTTTATACAAGACTACTGCTTCTTCTAATTTATGCACATAACAAAATTCATTCGTCTGATGTGCCATATAGGCTTCTCCCGGCCCTAAAATTACCGTAGGCGCATTATTCATCCAAGGAGTTAGCACCGCAGCGTCCGTTAAATAAGTGGCAGCTTTCTTCGTTCCTTCCAAGCTATAATCAATACCGCAAATTTTCGCTACCATTTCGATAAAAGGATGATTCTCAGAAGTTGCAATCGCATTTAAATCGACCATTCTTTTTAGGCTTACCTGAGAACCTAAAGTTTCACCTAATATTTTAATCGCTTCTCGGTTTTGCAATTTGGTGGTAGATCGCACATCAATTGTAAATTCAGCACTATCAGGCACAGAATTCAAATTTAACCCACCATGCATTTTGCCAACGTTAATGGTCGGATACCCCAATAAATCATCACTCATCACGCTGAATTTCAGGTCTTCTATTTTATTAATGGCCCTTGCTGCTTTATAAATAGCATTATCCCCTAATTCAGGCATAGAAGAATGGGCCGTAACCCCCATGGTATGTGCGCTCATATATAAGCCTCCTTTATGACCAATAAGCGGAAAATTGGAGGTTGGTTCTCCAACGACTATTGCACTTGCTTTACCAATATCATAGCCGCTTTCACAAAGATGTTGAGCCCCATGACAACCCATTTCTTCGTTAGCCGTAAAAATTAATTTTATACCACCCAACGGAGCACTATCTAGAAAGCTTTCAATTGCCGCTATTGCCATTGCAGCAATACCGCCTTTCATGTCCGTTGAACCACGTCCAAACAATTTGCCATCCGAAATCACAGCCTTGAAAGGATCCGTTTTCCATTCTTTCGCCCCCAACGGAACCATATCCAAATGTCCTGTTAAAACAATGGGGGCAACATCTTTCGAAAGTCCTTTACTTGCAATTACATTCAGTCGACCTTCCGAATATTTGGGATAATCTACATTAAAACCATGATCAAAAAGTATTGACCCAATAAATCTGGCTATGGCTTCCTCGTTGCCAGGCGGGTTTACCGTATTGAATTCTATTAATTCTTGCGTTAAGGTAACGACTTTCATCCCTATTGTTGCTTCTCGTTTTTTACAATTTCCAGTTTATCCATCACTAATTCAACAACTTGATTCGTTGCCACAGGAAAAACCTTTCTTAAATCAATCTCTTCATTAGTCCGTAATTTGGTCTTCAGGGTTTGCATGAAAGCATTCTTGATTTCCGTTGCAAGATTAATTTTACAAATACCTCTATCCACCGCTTGTATAAGACTTTTTGCAGGCACGCCTGAACCTCCATGAAGTACTAATGTCGCAGACGTAGCTTTAGCTATTTCGGTTATTCTGTTCAGATCCAATTTAGGCTCCTTGTCATAAAAACCATGTGCGGCACCAATGGCAATGGCAAGCGCATTTACACCAGTAGCATTTACAAAATCACTCGCTTCTTCGGGTTGTGTAAATCCACCCTTTTCCTTGTCCTGTCCCAATTTTGCTATATAGCCTAGCTCCGCCTCTACATTAGCGCCATAGCTTTCTGCCAATTTCACTACCTTACTGGTAATTGCTATATTCTCTTTAAAAGGTTTTTCGCTTGCATCAATCATTACAGAATCAAACCCCACATCCAAGCACTGGGCCACAAGTTCATAGGTATCTCCATGATCCAGATGCACCCAACCTTCTACTCCGTGATAAGTCATCATAGATTTTGCCAAATTAAATGCGACAGGCAATCCCATATACTCTATTGAACTTCTAGTCAATTGTAAGATAATCGGCTGTTCCTTCGCTTTTGCAGCACATAAAACACCCTCCAATGTTTCAAAATTATAGAAATTGGTCGCTAGTATTCCTTGCCGCTTACTTCTTAGTTCTATAAACTTTTCTTGTAATTTCATTTCTCCTATTCAGAATAATTAAATCTTTCTTTAGCTATTTTCATAATGACGTCAAGATTCTCAAAAGCCTCCGTTCCTCCCTATTTTGTTGTAGATACCGCACCCATTAAGTTTTCAAACTCTTGACATTTCTCAGGGGGTTCTCCTTTGATGAATTTCGAAATATACCCGGCATTAAAACTATCTCCCGCCCCAATAGTATCGACCACCTGTGCATTGAGAAAAGGTTCTTTCTTGATTTTCTTGTCATCATAACACAGAACAGAACCCTTATTCCCACATTTCACTACGGTATATTTGCTTAAATCTTGAATACTTTCAACCGCTGTATTAAGATTAGGGTTCCCCGTTAGCTTTTGAAGTTCAGTTTTGTTCGGTATAAAAACATCTACCAATGGCAGGACTTTCTCTAAATCTAAATCCCATTTTTCAACAGGATCCCATTGAACATCCAAAGAAGTGCTCAATCCCAAGTGTTTTTCCTTAGCAAATAAAGCATCCAATGAATTTTTAAATCCTGATTGGAAAAAATAAAAAGAAAAATGTAGATGCTTGGCAAGTTTTAGCCAAGAATCGGCAATGTCATTGATACCTAACTGAGACATAGCTCCTTGATGTGTAACCATTGCCCTATCTTCATTATAGCTAAGTGCCATCGTCGCTCCGGTTTGACAACCCTCTTCGATAATTATCAATGAGGTATCTACTCCTTTTTCTTTCAACTTATCAATGATAAAATGGCCGAAAACATCATTGCCCAACTTTCCAATAAAGGCAACTTTTAATCCCAATGGACTTAAGTTGCTTGCACAAATAGCTGAAGAACTTCCCAAAGTGAGAGTCATTCTATCCGCTAGAATTTCCTTTCCGACTTCAGGAAATCCTTCAATCTGATTAAATATCAAATCGATATTAAGTTCACCAACCACTATGACGTCAAATTTTCTCATAGATAACAACTTTAAATGGTAACGAGATTAACTTCACACCGTTCCATCAATAACTCCACATCCTTCCGATAGAACATCCCAAGGTCTTCTCTTATACAATTTGCGGCTCCACAAGCCGCACCCAACCTGGCCATATCCATCAAACTATAATTTCTTTTGCTTGCAACCAACAATCCGGCCATCAAGCTATCTCCACTTCCCACAGTGCTTATTACTCTTTCTACCTTACATACAGCATGAACCATTTTCTTGCCATCATAAAGATATAATCCTTTTTCACCATACGTAATTGCCGAAATAGTGCAGTTATCGCTTGGCTTAAGTGATATTTCAAGAGGGTTTGATAATCCGTAAATATCGTAGCCCTCATGTTGGTTGATATGAACACCGAACGGATTCATCGCAATAGTGTCTTTCAAAAGGTTACCCGAGCAATCTATGAATAATCTTCTATTTAACGACGCAGCTTGTTCGACCAAGGAAGAGTAGTTGGCACCGATCGAATTTTGGGGCCATGAACCACTCAGTGAGACAAGACTCGTCTTTTTTAAAAGATTACTATAATTATCTAAAAATGTTTGGTACTCCGAGGTTCCAATTTTTGGCCCAACACCTAGTAATTCTGTCTCATTAAAATTGCCTTTTGTTTTTATAGTTAGACAAGTCCTAGTCCAATCGGCCACTTCGGGGCCATAGCACTCTATACCATTTGCCATACACTTCTGCTTGACGAACTGTCCCGTAACCCCTCCCCAAATTCCTAACAAGGCCGTTTCTTCTCACATCTCCCTAACACCAAGCGCTACATGAACTCCTTTACCTCCGGGATAGGAAAGTTCTTGATTTATTCTATTTACAGACCCTTCTTTAAAGTCGTCTAAATAGATAAACTTATCAATTGCTGGATTAGGACAAACACATAAAATCATTTCACAAAATGTTACCGTTTGTATATATTCACGCCTTGCACTACGCGATTAATAGAGTTCTTTACCGAAGGTGAATCTGGAGATAGTCCGAGATTTATTGATTTGTACAATCCAAGCATTTGACTTGGTAAGACCGCACATACAGCAAAAAATTCTTCTGGAATATTCTTTCTCTCTGAAGTATCGATAGATAGATCCAGTGATATTTCATCTTTAAACCCAATCACCTCTCCAATACCCATTTCATATGATTTCTCTTTTTGCTCATTAATAGACCTGACAAGGTCGTATTCATACTTATTTACAAAATTGTCATTGGAGAATAGATACACCACTAAGGTGGAATTATTAATTACAGCCTTTGGGCCATGTCTAAGCCCTAAAAATGAATCATACTTACATATGACTTGCCCATCTGATAACTCTTGAACTTTAAGTTGCGATTCACGGGCTATTCCCTTTAATGGCCCGGAACCAAGAAAGACCGCACGACTAAACTTCTGTGAAGCAACCTCTCTGATTCTTTGATCGTACCTTTCGAGAATTAATTCTCCGTATTTTATCAAAAAATCAACATATTTCTTATTTTCGGACAATTTTGCAAGGTCAGAAATCAGAAGACCTGCTAACAACATAGACGTAAAGGAACCCGTCATGGCCAAGCCTTTATCATTTGCATTTTCGGGCATCAAAAGCACATAAGAATTTCTTGAATTTGCATTCTTCTTAAGTTTTCCATGGGGATTGCACGTGATGATCAAATGATACAAATTCTTGCAAAAATCATCTGCTAACTCAATTGCTGCAATACTTTCAGGACTATCTCCTGAACGGGCAAACGAAATCATCAAAGTTGGTCGTTGACGATCAATTAAAAAATCCTTTGAGTGCGAAATAAAATCTGTAGAGGCAACAGCTCTAGTCGTATGTCCTAATTTTTGTTGAACATATTTTTCAAGAACCTCTCCAATGTACGCAGAGGTTCCAGCACCTATCAACAACACCTGTAGGTCTTCAAATACCAAAGCTTCATTTAAAAATGAGGCTATTTTCTTGTTTTCCAAAACAATGATATCATATGTTTCCTTCCACAAACTAGGCTGTCCGGCTATTTCTTTGGCCGTATGACTTGTGTATTCATAGTTATCGGTCATAACTTTCAAATGGTTATTTATTTTATAGTAAATAGTTATAAAAAACAAAAGTAAGATTATTTTAAAGCTTATGAAAGATAAAAATATAAAATTGTTTATTAAACCTTTTTAATATTTTGAATATATTTGCTTACCAAAGTAATCTGGTATTACTAAGCGTGCTTATATTATGGCTTAAGTTTGAAATACTTTTTTATGATATAGGAAAAAAATGAAAAACTTCAGGGAGAATGCATACTTTAAACGACTTGGGTCAGGAAGTCTAGCCGTCAACCCGAAGATTGGCGCGGGTTACGGATATTCTTTGTTGTGGGTGATCCTTTTGGCAATGACTCTAATGATAGCCTTTACCAGTATGTCAGCCAGAATAGCATTGCATAGTAAAGATTCGTTTATCTACCGGATAAAAAATGAACTGGAAAACCATATGCAATTATCATAGGTATGAGCATTTTTTTAACCACAGCTTCTTTTCAGGATGGGCACATCGTAGGTACCAGCTTGGCGTTTTCAGAAATGTCTTCTACTCCTCTATTGTTCTGGATTATCATATTTACAACGACCGCTATTTATCCGTTTTTCTTTAAGTCCTTTTATAAAATCATAGAAAAATTAATGATAGGATTGGTAATTCTCATGCTCGTTTCTTTTTTGTTAACCCTTATCAAGGCTTTACCTGTCATAATTGAAATATTAAAAGGCTTTGTCCCTTCCATTCCGATCGGATTCGAATACCTCATTATTACGCTAACGGCGTCCATTTTTTTTATTGTCGGAGCTTTTTACCAACCGTATCTCGTTCGTAAAAACGGATGGAAACCTAAAATAATAGAGTTCCGACTTTTCTCGAAACTCGATTCACTTAAAAAATCATTTTTCACATGCATAAGAAATTTCAAACGATTATTCTTCCTTTAATACTCATCGGAATCCTCATTTGGAGCTGTGGAACAAAGGA
>JAJRRO010000123.1 GCA_024279425.1 Bacteroidota bacterium
AAGATGAAATCGGTGTGCTAAGAATTGGTAAGCATTTAACAGATTATCAGTGGGACGGACGAGATGAGTATGGAGATTTGTTAGCGAATGGCGTGTATCTCTATCGGCTCATTGTAAAAGATGAGGAGCAAAAAACTTTTGAGTCATATGAAACCAGCGCCGATTCCTTTTTTGAAAAGTCTTTTGGTAAAATTGTTATCTTAAGATAGATGAATACGGATATACCTTTTAACAAACCCTTTGTCAGCGGGCAAGAACAAGAATTTGTACTGGATGCAATAGCCAAAGGTGATTTAACAGGAGATGGTTTTTATTCTAATCAATCCGTTGAGTTATTAAAAAAAATAACGAGAGCAAAATCAATTCTCCTGACTCCGTCTGCGACTCATGGTTTAGAAATGGCTGCATTAGCATTAAATATTAGTGCAGGGGATGAAGTGATTATGTCTTCATTTACGTTTGTTTCTTGTGGCAATGCCTTTGCCTTGCGGGGAGCAAAAATTGTTTTTGTTGATATTCGGCCCGATACGATGAATATTGATGAAACATTAATTGAAGCCGCAATTACAGAGAAGACGAAAGCCATCGTTGTGATGCATTATGGTGGAGTTGCCTGTGCCATGGATGAAATTATGGAGATCGCCTTGCGGCGAAATTTGTATGTGATTGAAGATGCGGCTCATTGTATTGATGCATACTATAAAGAAAAGCACCTTGGGACGATCGGTCATTTTGGTGTTTTTAGCTTTCATTCGACGAAGAATGTCCATTGTGGAGAAGGAGGTGCTTTGTTGATTAATGATACTCATTTTGTCGAAAGACTCGAAATTATCCGAGAGAAAGGAACCAACCGGCAACAATTAATCGATGGAAAAGTCGATAAATATTCTTGGGTCGATATCGGATCTAGTTATTTGATGAGTGAACTGAATGCGGCGTATTTGTATGGACAACTACAAAACTTAGATCGGCTTACGCAAAATAGATTGCAAAATTGGAATCGATACTATTTTCTTTTAAAAACAATAGATGAAGTTGAAATTCCAGTTGTTTCAATAGAAACTCAGCAGAATGGACATATTTTTTATATTAAGTTGAAAGATAAAAACACACGAGATCAATTGATAGTTTACTTGAAAACCAAACAGATAAAAACGGCTTTTCACTATGTACCTTTGCACACATCTGAAGCGGGAGAAAAATACGGTTGTTTTTTGGGTAAGGACTTGGTTACAACACGGGATAGCGAGCGACTATTGAGATTGCCTTTATACTTTGGTTTTACGGAAGTGGAATATGTTTGTGAGCAAGTAAAAGGATTTTTTGATGAAGGTTAGAGAAGCTAAGAAAATAGAATGGGAAAACTATATTAGCCAATGTGAGCATGCAACTTTTTTTCATACTCATACTTGGTATGCGATCTGGGAAGCTTACGCAAATTATAAAGCTAAGGCATTGCTAATTGAGTTTCCTTCTGGAAATACTGCTTTACTTCCTTTGTCCGAAAGGACGATTCATAAAGGATTCACGAAAGTTTACGATTCTTCTCCTGCGGGTACCTATGGTGGCTTTATTTCACAGAATTCATTGACTAGTGACGAGGTGAGCCAATTGATGGCTTACGCAAAAAAAATGACTATTAATATTACTTTTAATCCATATCAAGAGTTGGAAGGTTTGGGAGAATTGAAAAAGGATTTTACACAGAGAATTAATTTGCGTAAAGGCGTTGAAATGAAAAAATGGCACCGATTTACGGGGAGAGTAAATAAAAGTAAGGCACTTGTAGTGCGCTGGGCTTCATCAGCTGGTGAGTGGCAAGCTTATCTAAAATTATATAAGAAAAGTCTAGTTCGATGGGGCGATAAGGTGTCGAGTGTTTATGACGATTCTTTTTTTGTCTTGTTACAGCAGCTTCCGAAAGGTGTTTGTCAACTATTGACAGTATGTAAGGAGAATAAGGTCGTGTACGGTGGCATCTTTTTTTTCTATAACAATGTGATGACTTATTGGCATGGAGCAGGAGATGAAGTTTTTTTTAAAGAGCAACCAGCATTTTTAATGCAAACAGCAGGGATTAAGTATGCTATGGAGAATGGTTATAACTATTATGACTTCAATCCAAGTGGTGGTCATAAAGGCGTCGAAAAATTTAAGAATCATTTTAACCCAGAGAAGGTTTCCTTTCCGATTTGGTCTAATCAAAATGATTGGTTTTTTACGCTAGATAATCTTTCTAAGTTTTTGAAAAAAAGTTTTTTATGAATATTTTAGGAAGGTTGATTCATCGAGTATTTAGAGATTTTTTTTTCGCGAAAGCTTATCTGTTTTATCGGTTGTATGGTGTCGAATATATCTCCGAAAAACTTGCAATCTGTCCAAGGACTTATGTGGTTGAGTTATTAAGACGGTACGGAGCAACCATCGGAAAAAATACAACATTTAAAAATAATATCCTAATTGATAATCCCAATATGCAAAAGGGAATATCCAACCCTTACGCAAATATGCAGATAGGTGCTGGGAGCTATATCGGAAAATCAGTGTATTTTGATTTGTTTGATCAGGTTCTTATTGGGGAGAGATGTGCCATTAGTACCGGTGTAAAATTTATTACTCATGCTAATGCAGAAAGTGATGAACTACAAAACCTGTATCCCCGACAACAAGAAAAGGTGATAATTGGAAACGGTACTTGGATTGGCACCAATGCCATTGTATTAGCTGGGGTCGAATTGGGGAAATTGTGTGTGGTTGGGGCAGGAGCTGTCGTTACAGAAAGCTTTCCAGATTATAGTGTAATTGGAGGTGTTCCGGCTCGCCTAATCAAAACACTAAGCCCCAAATGAGTTATCGCCAAATAGCCATGAACGGGGTCAAATGGACGAGCACGGCATCTGTGATTACATCTGTAATTAAGTTGGTGCAGTTTGCTGTTTTGGCGCATTATTTAAGTAAGTCAGATTTTGGTTTGATGGCGATTGTAGGAATGGTTGTTGGTTTTAGTGCTTTGTTTATTGATTTTGGAATCAATGCAGCTATTGTGCATAAGCAGGACATTACGAAGGCTCAATTGTCTAGTTTATATTGGTTGAATATTGCGGTTAGTATTATACTGTTTATACTCTTGTTTGCTTTGGCTCCTCTTGTGGCAAGTTTTTATGAAGAACCAGAATTAATACCTATTATACGAATACTGGCTTCGACTTTTATTATAGCAGGCATTGGGAATCAATTTGCGGTTTTAATGCAAAAAGAATTAAAATTTAAAGCCCTCGCTTTTATTAATGTCAGCTCTGTTTTTGTTGGGTTTGGTTTGGCTATATATTTAGCTATGCGGGGGTATGCTGTATATAGTTTAGTCTATGCGACATTGGTAACTTACGGTATAAATGCCTTGTTAAATGTATATAAGGGTTGGGCCATCCATCATCCTGATTTTTCTTTCTCTTTTCAGGAAATTAAATCCATGTTGTCTTTTGGTTTCTTTCAAATGGGGGAACGGTCCGTCAATTATCTGAATACGCAATTTGATGTTTTATTGATTGGTAAATTGTTTGGTACTGAGGTACTTGGCGTATATAGTGTTGCCAAAAATATATCATCAAAGCCTTACCAAATTATCAATCCAATTATAAATAAAGTGACTTTTCCGATTATGTCCAAAATCCAAAAGGAAACCGGTCGTTTACGAAAGTTGTTTTTGAATGTAATAAATTATTTATGCTCCGTTAATTTTCCTATTTATGTGCTAGTAATATTTTTAGCGGAAGATATTATTGTTAATCTATTTGGTGAAAAATGGGTAGATGCTGTTGTTCTTTTGCAAATATTAGCTGTATATAGAATGTTTACTTCTTTTGGAAACCCAATTGGCTCTTTACAATTAGCGAAAGGCCGTGCGGATTTGGGTTTCTACTGGAACTTAGCTTTGTTTGCATTTATTCCCTTGGTTATTTATGGAGGGAGTCATTGGGGTGCTGTAGGGGTGGCGAGTGGCCTACTATTGTTGCAAGTGGTTTTGATGTATCCTGCATGGTACTTCTTAGTGAAAGAGCTGTCCGATATTAATTTTTTGGATTACGCCTATACGATTGGTAAACCTTTTTTTATTGCGCTTGTCGGAGGGCTTTTGGGCTATTTAATTGGTACTGTTTTAGGAATTGAATATTTTGTGTTGAAATTTTTGATTTTTGGAATAGCTATGCTGGTAACTATCTACTTTTTGAATAAAAAGTTCAATCCAGGATTCTATGAAATTATTTTTGACTTTCTAAAAAATAATAAAAATAATGAAAATGAGAAAAAAGCTATTTAAGCTTTTACCTCGGAAATTTAGGGCGAGCATATAACGAACACATTATTCTGTTCAGCCTGAAAAGTTTCAAACTTGCGTTTCCCACCCGATTCAAAGATGACGTACTTCGTGTTGTGAATATGGCAAAAATAAATCTCTTTAAGTTTATCCTTTTCCTCTTTTTTCCCATTGTAATATACTGATCCACGTTTAAACTTCTTGTGGTATGACTGAAGGACTGTCTTTGTTTTAGTTTGTTTAATTATATCCGAGGCATTAATTAATTCAATTAATTTTTCATCGGGAGTTTTAAGGGTTTTTGCGCATTCTTGGCACCATTGAGCAGGAGTTGGTTTCATTTTCTTTTTTTTGTAAAGTTAATAAAGTTGGGCTGTTGGTTTTATTAATAAAGTGTTAATTTTATTTGATGTAATTAAAAATATTATACTGTTCTTACAATGCCTTGAAGCTTGTTAGCCATTTCTTCTAGAGTAAAAGATGATATATTGGTTTTAAATTTACTTGTTATAATCCAGTTTAGGATTAACGGTGCAAGGTCATCTGAATTTGAAAAATGCTGCCAATGCACATCCTTTTTTAATGGGTAAGAATAAGAAGTTAAGGTAGGTGTACCATAACGGACAACATCATTAACGCTACCCGTTATCTTGGTTTTACCATATTCTTCTAAAAAAATACCTCCTTTGAACTGTTTTTGAATGGGGATGATGGCAAATTTGGCTTGGCTTAAATATGCATTATATTCTGTTTCTGCAAAGGGCAATTCTTGCGCCTTTACCTGTATGTATTGGTTTTCTAACTCGGAAAATGCTTGAATAGTCTTACGACCAAAGGTACTATGGCCACTACCGAGTAAAACGAGTTCAACAGGTTTTTTGATTTGTGTTTTAATTTTTTGAAAGGCAGTAAGTATTACATTGTAGTTTCTGATTGATTTAATGCTTCCAGGAATGATAATAACTGTTTTGTGGGTATTGGGTTGGTACAATTTCTTTTGGAAGCTTAGCGGTAGAGCAGGAAGTACTTGAATATCCAAGTTTTTTATTTCCTGTTTTAAAGTTGATGCAATAAAATCATCCGCAAAAGTGATATAAGAAAAATGTTGTAATAGTTTTTTACGATATTTTTCTTCTTGGAATACTTTGAATTTTAACCACCTCAAAACATCTTTGAATGAAGTAACGTTGATGTTTTTCGTCGGTCTGAAGAAGTAATTACCATCGTGTATGAGTAAGATCGTTTTAGTGGTGAAATTAAGATTCGCATAAAACTTGGGGTGCTTTACTAATGTTGTAAAAAGGACTATGTCAGATTGATTCAATTCTTTCATTTGATCGAGCATGAATTTTTTTTCTGAGATGCTTTTAGGTTTAATGATGGGGCGGATGGAAATTTCGCCCAGATTATCGAATACTGCCTGATGTGCAAGTACAGCCACTTTATAATTCAGTGCGATAAACAACTGCGCTAGCACCTGAACCACCTCATGATGATTGTATAGTTCTACAAGGCAAATCTTTTTCTTCATCCTATTGTGCGTAAAAAAGGCTAATTTTGATTAAAAATACATGCTCATGGCGAAAGTACCTATTTTTAGTGTGATCATACCAACGTATAATCGTGCAAATTTACTAAAAATAGCCATTGGAAGTGTCCTTGCTCAGGATTTTAAGGATTTTGAGTTAATCATTATTGACGATGGTTCAACAGATTCAACTAGAAAAACAGTAGAGCAATTCAATGATCAACGTATCAAATATACATATCAAGATAATCAAGAAAGGAGTACAGCCCGAAATAATGGGATATTAATTGCACAAGCAAAATACATTTGTTTTTTAGATGACGACGACTATTACCTACCCAATCACCTATCCACTTTTTACGATGAACTTAAAAAAGAAAATTTTCCTGATGTTATTTTAAGAACAGGTTTTATTCAGCAAGAGAATAATATAGAGATGAGCAGAAGTGATGCATTCGACCCGAAAAAAAAGATTAACCCAGCCACCTTTTGCGCCAATCATTTTTGTGCGGTTGTGACTCTTTGTATTCCTAAAATATTTTTAAAAGAGCATAATTTTCCAGTAGCTTTTAGGCATTGGCAAGATACCCATCTGATATTACGACTGTTAGCGCTATTTCCATTTAGGCAATTGGATGCATATACCTATATCTATGTGCAGCATTCTGCTATGGGCTCTAGAAGTATCTACCATTTCAAAGATGCCAAAGAAAGGATTCAAAGTAATGTCGATGCTATGTTTGATGTGTTTGAAAAATATGATGACTTGTTATCGCCTAATCTACCGAGTCACACGTTGGATTACTTGGTTAGCCAGAAGTACCTGAACCATGCGAATGGTGCTTTAGTAAATGGAAAAATTCAACTAGCTTTAAGCTTGATTAAAAAGTCACTTAGTAGAAGTAAAGGGAAATGGTTTAAGTCTTTTTACTTAAAATTTTTCTTGAAAGTCCCTTTGAAAATCATTTTTGGATTTCCTCACGAATAATATCTTTGTAAGTCTGAAGTAACTGCTCTGCATTCTTCTCCACATCAAATTCCGCTTCCACATGCCTCCTCGCCGCATAAGCAAAACCATCATATTCCACTTGCTCCATTTTGTAAAACTGTTTAATATTTTGCGCAAGTGCGTCAACCTCTTTTTCGGGAGAAAGCAATCCCGTTTTATGATCTATGACCTCCATCGGAATGTCGCAATGCGTAGTCGCAATAATAGGCATACCCGTAGCTTGCGCATCTAATATTGCAATGGGTGCGCCTCCTTCACAATCGAAGTCATCGGCATAACAACTCGGCTGAATGAATACCTGGAAGTCAGCCAAAAAAGAATGAAGTGTTGAGAAGTCAATACTATTGAGTATTGAAATTTGTTTTTGGAGGTGATGTTTTTTGATGTATTGTTTGATGTGGGCTTGTCTGCCGTCTTCTCGTTCTCCTCCGACTAAGGTGAGGTGCATGTTGGGGCATTCTTTGAGCGCAAGCTGAAAAGCTTTTACACTATAGATGTGTCCTTTCTTTTGGGTAAAAGAAGCGAGTTGAATGAGTTTTAATTCTGCTGTTTTTTTAGTTCTTTTTACGAAAGGTATTTGATTGGTTTGAACGCCTAGTTTGACAATTTTAATTTTTTCTTTTGGGCAACCTGCTTTTTCTAGGATTTTTGCACCATGTGGCCCTTCGCATAGAATGGCACTCGCTTTCGCAAAAAGAATTTTAAATCTATCTTGATATTCGGGGTATAGGTGTGGTAATTTTTCATAGTCCCATCCATAAAAAGAAATGACCATTGGCACATTCAAGTCTGATGCAATCGCATGATAAAACCAAGCCACATTGGCAAAGTGAATATGTATCACATCTACTTTGTTTTCTATAGCATATTGCTTGACACCTCGAAGCAATAATCTAGGATATTTAAAAAGACGATAATAGATTTTTTGCGCAAGCTGAATAGGCTTCTTCTTGTCTAGTTGAATGTATCTATCTTCAAGCGCACTGAACGAATGCCGATAAAAATGAAATTGTTCATCTTGAAAATTTTCATTGTACTGGTTAGCAGCAATAAAGATATTCGATTCGGGTA
>JAJRRO010000124.1 GCA_024279425.1 Bacteroidota bacterium
AACTTCCCGATCTTCCAGAGGCTGTCGCATAACTTCCAAGACTCCACGTTTAAACTCAGGAAGTTCATCCAAAAATAAAACGCCATTATGAGAAAGTGATATTTCTCCGGGTTGTGGATACGCTCCTCCACCCACCAATGCAACATCCGTTATAGTACATAACGTGGGCGTCTTTTTTCTTTAAATTAGGATTATTATAAAGAGTTTTTGATGCTCCGTCTTTAGTCGCGGTCAAATAGGCCCCAATTCGCCCATTACCCTTTTGACATCACCGAAGCACCCCTTTTATCATCGAAAACCGCTCTAGAATCATTAATATAAAATACACCATCCTCAAACTTCAAAAACATCGGAGCTTTTGGAGCTATAAGATCTTTGGTATATACGAACCCGGAAAAGTGCACATAATCTTCTGTCCAGAATTCGCAAAACACATCACCGGGGTTATGCTTAAACCCATGGGTTCGAGAGGGGGAAAAGCTTACTACAATCAATTGATATTGGCCCTTCGCTATTTCTTTTATTGTAAACACATCCCCATCCATGGTCCATCTGCCATCTATAGTATTGTTTACCCTTATCCATTCATGGTTAACCCAGTTAATATTATTGCCATTATTGTAAATCCTGCCAAAATCGTTCGAATTATAAATTTTAACTGAATTATAACCGGTTACCTGTACATAAGTAAATTCAGTGGTGACTCCATCACTTAGCTCTGCTTCAAACAAGCCATATTCTGCACTGTACTTCATAACAATAGATACCTTTTTTAAATTATTATTTGTATACCAATTGCCTTCGAGATCAGGACAGTTCTTGTCCATCATATCACTTATTCTGAAACTTGCCCGTTTAGAAATTCTATTCACACCCCAATAATTGAGTGCATAAAGGTCATCTGCCACTTCATCCAATGACAATGCACTTTCGAGGGCATTGTTAAGAAAGCAGGTCATACACCCATTTTTTTCGCTTTGCTGTAAAAGGAAGATAAGGTGGTCTTCGGCCCGTAGCAATCCTTCCATGATGTCAGCACAGTTATCTCGATCCGCCGCTGAGCTACAATCTATAACCCCAAGTATACCTATTGCAGATGTACCAATGGAAAAATTTGCTTCTGACAAGGACCAACCATCGACCTCATCGCACTCCCGGGTAACTTTTTGAGCGCTTACGACCGTTAATGAACAAGCTAGGGCGAACCAAATACCGATTGTTGCATATCTCATAGTTTTAGGTTTTATAAGAGACTGTTTTGAAATATTTCAAAATAGCTTCTTGGATTAATTTCCAGTATTCAACGAATCAACCGTTCTGGTAGCCGGCGCTATAGTATCTGCGGGGAATGAAGAAACAGCTACAGCACTGCTGTCTTCCGGTATAGCTTCTCTTAAGCTGGTCTCTTCAGGAACAGTTTCAGCTATAGTTCGTAAGGAATCAATATTTATCTGCTGCTTTTTAAGCTCCATATGAGCGCTTTGCAGTTGTTCTATATACTCTTCATTGCTCGATTTGAGTGCCGTTATTGAATACAGCGCAATAAGCAATGCGATACCCAATATTCCTCCCACTATCAAGGAAGGCTTATATTTTAGTTTAGGATTGCCAACGCTGGTTTCAGCTGTCTTTTGATTAACAGATCTTTTCTCACAAAAGATACTTATTGCGCTGGCATTATCATGCCCTCCTCCTTTTTCGAGACCTTTATGATTGGCATTATTTACTGCTTTAATGGCAATATTGCGGGGTATTATATTTCCTTTATGCAATTGTGTTATTTCCTCTTCGGAGAGTTCGCCATTTACACCGTCAGAACATAGGAAGAAAAAATCACCTTTTTCAAATGAAAGATGTTCCATTTCAATATCAACCACCGGTTTTAAACCCAATGCCCGTGTTATCTCGTTAGATTTTGGGTGTTTACTGGCCTGTTCTTCACTAGTTAAAATTCCGTCCTTCAGCATCCTAAAGACCACTGAATGATCATAAGTTCTTCGAATTATTTTGCCCGCTCTTACTTGATATACCCTGCTATCTCCTACATGAGCAACCAGTGCTTCTCTCTCTGTAATCAGAGCTAAGGCAACGGTGGTGCCCATTCCCTTAAGGTCCTCATCGTTTAGACCTGTTCTGAATATTTCAAAGTTTGCTTTTTGAATGGCATTATAAATGGCATTGACCGGGTCTTCAGACGCTGAGTTTCCAATATCCTCTAAAATGATATCAATGGCTATCTGAGACGCCATTTTCCCTCCTTTTCCTCCACCCATCCCGTCACATACAATAGCCAAAAAACCAAACTTAACATCGGTAAAGGCTATTGAATCCTGATTTTCAGATCTGCCTCCTATAATGGATTCCCCATGGTATTTGACCATTTTTATAATTTAATTAACCTTAAAGTCTCTTCTATAAAGGCGATTATTTCTATACCAAATTTCCAATTTATACGTACCCGGATAAAAATATGTGTAGAATTGATTCATTAATAATTCACTCTTTTGTCCCGGAGAAAAAGTACCCTCATAATAATTTGTATAGTTAGCCCGAGGATCAATAGGGTTGTCGGTAACATATTTCCTACTATATAATAAATTACCCTGGGGTAGGTATATTTTGTAATGAATTAGTAACAGCTTTGATTCCTGGACAAGACTATTAAAAATTATCTTTGGCTCGATATATCTGAAATTCTTTCCTCCTCCTCCATCCAACGCATCTGGAAAGTCATTTAATATTTTTCCATTTTTATCTAAAAACCGCACAGGCGCATCCTTGATGAATATTGGTGTCTTTTCAGCGATGAGACGAAGATTCTCACTTAGATTTGCATTTTCGTTAAATAGACGAGTATTGGTTGATGAATAGTACCGTGCGTTTTCATTTACTTGTTCAAGTTCCATAACAGCTAAAAAGAATGCCGCGGCTAATACTAAAGCAAGAGGAATAAAAATTCTATTATATATCTTGGCCGTTCCCGATTGGGATTTTACCTTGGTTTGCTTCGTTGAGCCTTGATTTCCTATTTTGGGCCTAAACGGTTCCAATGCTGCCAAGAATTCCCTGCTGTTTTTAAAGCGTTCCTGTTGATTTTTTGCAGTTGCCTTAGCAATTACACGGAATAATGACGGTGAGATTTTGGGATGTGGAGGTAGAGGCTTCTCTACCTGCATCTTAAGCGTATCATACTCACTCTTACCTTCAAAGGGGATGGTACCCGTCAGCAATTCATATAAAGTAACCCCAAGAGAATAAATATCGGTCGTAGGATTTATTAATTCTGTCTGACTTCTGATCTGCTCGGGAGCCGCATAGTAGGGAGTACCTACTACAGACCCCGTTTTTGTGAGTCTATTATTGGTGTTTTCAAGGCTTCTTGCCACACCAAAATCCATAATTTTCACATCCCCGTTATTACATAGAAAAATATTGCTGGGTTTTATGTCCCTATGGACGATAGGAGGTTTTGCATTGTGCAGGATCGTAAGTCCTTTTAATACTTCACATACAATCTGTATAGATTTTTCCTGGGGTATACTTTTCTGCTTTTCTATATAGGTATCCAGGCTCTCACCGTCCAGGTATTCGCTGATGATATGATAGATTTTATCCATCTCAACGAACTCGATCATTTTTAAAATATTCTTATGATCGAAATTAATATTGGATTCTTTTAATGCCCTTTTGATATTTACGGGGTTGGAAGAAAGTTCTTTATAAAGCACCTTGATCGCAACTTTTCGCGAAGAATTGCTTTCTTCTCCTAGGTATACCAGGCCCATACCTCCCTCCCCTAACTTGCTAGTTTTTGAGTGAGGGTCAAATACATAAGTTCCCTTTTTACCATGTAGGGTTACAGACATATCATCAAGCTTTTACGACAATTGTTCCCGCCAACATATCATGAAGTGCCTGCTTTTTCTCAGTCCACAAAGGCATTAAAAACCCAATCCACAAAATTAACGCGGATAGATAATAACCTATAGTTCTACCCCAAGCCTGGCCTGTTGATGGATAATCTCCAGTAGCAGCAGATAATACTTTTACTCCAGCCACTCTTTTACCAAATGTACTTCCGCCTGAACTTAATGGAATTGCATAATAGAAGTGCCAAATAACAAATGAAGCTATGAACGTTAATGCGTATGAGACGGTTGTTTCTCCCAATGCGGCGCCAATAATAAACCCAAATAAGAAACCAATTAAGTTAATGAATATACCATCTATCAATATTGCTCCAAGTCGTGCTCCCCAGCTCGCATACTCATACTCCGGAGCTTCGTAAACAGGCTCTTCATATTGCGGCTCCTGCATAGAGGAAGCAACGCTTTGTATGGTTGGATGGGAAAGGCTAAACTGAAATGATTTTCCCAAAGTGATATTGCTATGCGGATTAACTTTGGTAATATGGTTAATTCGCAAGCCATTTACGAAAGTACCACTAGTAGAATTTAAATCTTCAATAAATACATCCTGGTGTTCATCAATAGTGAGCCGGGAATGCGTCCTGCTCACATGTTCAGTATCTTTGGTTTCGTTGATAATTAAGGGTATTTCGTTGTTGGTAAGGTAACTGGAAGCGGGTTCTCTTCCAATGATGAATACTTTTTTCATACTGTTCTGGTTTTGATTAGTTACTATTATTTAGAGGGTACAAAATCATCACAGGAAGCTAACTGAGGGAGGTTATATACCCATGATGCAGGCTTTTTTCATTTTATTCTGGTTTAGTTCGTTTGCTGGTATTCGATTTTACAGAAACATCATAAGGTGAAGTGTACTGACTGCTTTTCTGTGCGGATTGTTTCAGGCCTTCTGCTGGTTCTAATCCTTTTGCTTGTTTATTAATAAATAACAAGCCAAATTCATGACTCCCCATCTGGATGATATCCTCATTTTTAAGCTCAAGAGTTGCAAACTCTATGTCTTTCTTGTTTACAATGGTCCCATTGGAGGAATTTTGATCTGATATGGCTACCAGCATCCTGCCGTCATTGACACTATGCCTAATATTGAGAATGGCATGATTAGAAGAAACGTTGGCATCATTAATAATTACATCGTTAGATCTGTCACTCCCAATACGGTTTCTGCCTTCGTAAAGCACCCAGTATTTTCCTGTAGGATCAGCGCTAAAGGAAACTAAAAAACCTGCAACAATTCTATCGGATGATTTAAGTGGTTGCTCTTCACTACCTTCAACCCGGGTATGTTTAGATTGTTTTTCCTGCTCTTTATTAATCGATAGATTATCTTCAGGTATGGTATTTTTCATTGTATAACGGTTTAAAAGTGTTTTAAAAGATAGCAATTTTATACCAATTATAATTGCTTAAGGAACAAAAACATGTATCGATTTATAACTTTTTATCGGCTGCCATAATTTATCAATAATGAAAACTATTATCTTGAATGATATTTCTTACATTTTAATGGATTCATCCTTAATATCTACTTTTTATAACTATTTGGTTTAGTATAACAAATCCAAATGGCACAAAACTTGCGACACTAATTATAATCGCACCCAAAAAGGAAAATACCAAAAAGAAATGAAAAAAGTTTTTGCTCTAGTAACACTTATTTTATTTTCAATTAAATCATTTGGCCAACAAAAAACCATCCATGTTTTCGTTACGTTATGTGCTAATAAAAACTAGGGTATTATGCCTGTTCCCGAACAATTTGGCAATGGAAAAAACCATAAAGGTAATTTTGTATTGGAGAGCTCGATATGGGGTAAAGTCATACTTTAAATTCAAGGTTAAACACTGGGTCTTGGTTGAGGGTCTTGATTCAACTGAAACCTCAATATTGGACAGAGTTCTATTTCGCCATGTTACTAAAGATATTTACTTGTTAGCTGATGCTTATGATGGTGAAGAAATTAAAACATGCATAGAAAGGTTTTTAGAATCCTCGAATTCGCAAAAATCAGTTTCAATTAGTATGGGTTCAAGAATAATGCAATTTGGAGATGATTCAGATTTAATAGCTTATGTTGGACATGATGGTTTGATGGATTACGATGTGAATGTTACTTATATGCTGCGGGTTACAAAACAAAAGGATATGATGATAATGGCATGCTATAACAAGCACTTCTTTTCAAATGAAACAAAAGCAGCTGAAGCGAATCCAGTTTTATGGACAACACATTTATTGGCGCCTGAAGCATATTCGTTAAAATCTGCAATAGATGGTTGGATCAATAATGAGGCTGGGAAATAAATTCAAGAAAGAACCACACAATCATATAATAAATATCAAAAATATGGAATAAAAGGAGTAAGAAATTTATTTACAACTGGATTTAAGAACTAGACCACTTAAAAGAAACCATTATTTGTAATAACGCTACAAACAGTCGCCCACAATACAAGGAAAGATGAACAAAGCATCAACTTTTATAATATTTCTGTATCTGATAACGAGTCAAATTGCTAATGGTCAAATTCAGAATGTCAATATGGAAGCCCAATCCAAGTGGAAACAAGATTATGATGGAATAACCAAAATTAAAGTTCATTGGGAAAATATAAATTCAAATTATTACCAAGAAAGATTGTGGGTTGAAGAGGCAATAAATGAAACTTGGGAAAATTATGCAAATGTTGATTTTTACGGTTGGAAAGACTACGACTATTCTGGTAAAGGAATTAGAATTTTAATAGACAATAAGGCTCGTCCAAATTGCAAAGCACTTGGAACAAGAATAGATGGACTATATGCTGGAATGGCATTAAACTTTGAGTTCTTAGGAGATTTCCCCTGTAACAGCAGAACAAGAAAACATTGTATTAAGGCCATTGCAGTTCACGAATTTGGACATGCTTTAGGAATAGCCCACGAACAAGAAAGGCTAGATTGTCAGTGTGATGAGCATCCCAGACGAGGTTATAACTCTGGAGGATATTTTGTTACACCTTGCGATAGAAGTTCGGTTATGAATTATTGCAATCCTAGATGGAATAATGACGGAAAATTAAGTTATTACGATATTCAAGGAATACAAGCGGTCTATGGAAAAAAAGTAAAAACCCAAGAATACAAAAAAATTGTTTCGACTGGAAATCTATCGATAGCTGATGAATTAGGTCCAGACCAAATTTGGGAAAACTTAAATTTAAACCTTGGAGGAACATCAATAATTTTCAACATCAATCAAACAAATCAAAAAGAAATAAAACAGGTATCTATTACTCAAAGTGGTTTTTATAATTATGAGATTTCGTCTAAGACAAGAAGGTCAAATAATCAAATCTATAATGGATTTGGCTCCGGTAAAATCTATTTAGATAAAAATAAAAATTATCGTGTTATCCTTTATATGGAAAAGTACGAAGGTAACTCTCTAAAAATATACCTTTCAGCACAAGATGTTGCAGAAGAAAAGCAAATATATAATCCTTATCCAAAAGATATTATTCAAGAAAAAGTTAGAATAACCGATAATCATAAAATATTCTTTAAACAAAGAAAAAATCCAATTTCATTATTAAAGCTAGATTTAGTCGGTAATGAAAAATTTTATATTTATCCCACCGGTGCAATATGGGTTTATAATACGCTAACGAAGTCTTTTATTAAGTGTTCGTCAAAAGAGCCTCCTGTTTATCAATCTTGGAGCGGAATAGAATGGGCTTGGTCATTTAAGAGACCAATTGGAAACAGAAAAACAGAAACTTATTCAGTAAGCAAGATTGGAGAGGTATGGGCAATGAGCACCGGCGGAAGAATGACAAAATATGGATATGTTACTTATTCCGACTTATAAGTTCCGCAGGCAACAGTGTATATAAAAAATAAATATTTAATTTAAACGAACCACATACATTATTAACTTTGTTTACCCCAACCATCTCTCTCTATCCAAGCTTCGGTGCTGAATACCATGCTATCCTATCAAATGAAAAAAATTGAAGAAATGTTGCCCTTTATGCAAAATACAGAGAGATACAAATTGGATTGTATAACTAAACTGAAAGCGGAATTAAGGAGATAAAAAACTATATTTATGTTCATAAAACAAGTTGGCACACATTGGAAATATGACACGAATTTTAATAATTGGACTTTTAATTATAAGCTTGACTTCTTGCTCTGAATCCTATAAATCAGTTGATCCAACAGCATTCAATATAAAAATTTCAGAAAATACCCATATTAAGACGGCAGAAGAATTAATAGAATTGTACTATAACTACCCAACCGATGAGGGAACTCCAAAAATAATTATTAAGACAAAAGAAGTTGAGAGCAACACTATTCAAGTGACTTTAATCCATGACCGATTGGAGGACGATTCTATAAGAGCCGAAAAAATTGTGATGACAGCAGAGCAATTAAAAAACAGGTGGATTGTGCATGAAATAAAAAAGAATTGGAAATGCTGGGACGGCAGAGGACATACGAACTGGGGTGTGGATTATTGCAATTAGCATATGTAATTAATAGTATTCATATTGTCTTTACACAGTCGAAACCTCATGAGAGAATAATAATAGCTTTTGAAGCTACCATTAAAAAACATATAAATAGAGCATAATTAAGTGAAAAATGATTTTTCCTAGTTTAAGAATATCAAAAACTTAAATTTTTCTATTTAGAGTTAGCTCGCTAATAATGATAATATCCTGTGGATTCCATGACCACAAACGAACCTTTGGGCAACTCTCTTGATAATCGTTCAAACCCTTTTGGCCCATTCGGATATTGGAAATAAGCCCCTTTAGAGTCCATAACATCGAACACATCTTTACTGATGTCCACTCCATAAATTTCTGTATATTTAGTCATGAGAACTGAGTTATGAAAGAACGGCTACTTGGTCTTCAACAACTTGAAAACGAGCTCCACAAGCTCAAAGAACTGAACGATTTCTAAATAAAAAAGAGAGGGGACCATCAATGTTGACGAAGTCTAGGCTTCTACGTGTATAATAGCCTTAATCCCCTCTTTTGTTCTTTCTGGTTTATGAACTGGATTTAGTGAGAATCAAACTTATGAGGTGTATAATTAATCGCCGGCGATCTTCTGCTATATACTTTATTAGAAAAGACCAACCGCTACTTTTTAATTGGTTCCAAACTACAAGTTCCAAATTCCAAAAGAGTGGTTATGCCAGCATTTAATTGTGATTTATTATTTGGTGCTTACAACTACCCCAACCACCCTTCACGATCTAAACTTCGGTATTGGATGGCCTCGCCAATGTGGTCACCATTTACTTCCAATGTGTTTTCCAAATCGGCGATAGTTCGTGCCACTTTTAAGATTCGGTCATAAGCACGTGCAGATAGGTTCAATCGTTCCATAGCGTTCTTTAAAAGGTTTTTTGAAGCATCATCCAACTTGCAGTATTCCCGAATTTGTTTGGTATTCATTTGGGCATTGTAATGTATGTTTTCAAATTCCTCAAAACGTTTAGTCTGCAATTCGCGGGCAGCAGTGACCCTTTTGCGTATTTCAAAACTACTCTCCCCTTTTCTGTCCTCAGAAAGCTTTTCAAAGGGTACAGGAGTTACTTCAATATGAATATCAATACGGTCTAACAACGGGCCTGAGATCTTTCCCAAGTACCGCTGCATTTCGGCCGGGGAAGAAGTCACAGGGGCATCGGGGTCATTGAAATACCCTCCCGGACTCGGGTTCATACTGGCCACCAACATAAAACTACTGGGATAGGTAACCGTAAAGCGCGCTCTTGAAATGGTAACTTCCCGATCTTCCAGAGGCTGTCGCATAACTTCCAAGACTCCACGTTTAAACTCAGGAAGTTCATCCAAAAATAAAACGCCATTATGAGAAAGTGATATTTCTCCGGGTTGTGGATACGCTCCTCCACCCACCAATGC
>JAJRRO010000125.1 GCA_024279425.1 Bacteroidota bacterium
CAGCATGAAAGTAACTGACATCTTCCGCTAAATTATCAGTTGTCCGCATACTAGTGAATAAATGAATGGGTTGAAAGGAGAATTCGCTTGCGCAAACAGGCGCTCCAATGGAAGCCAATAATATATTTACGCCGACTGTTCTTAAAAAAGTACTTTTTCCAGCCATATTGGCACCCGTTACAATGAATATTTCATTCAAATTATGAATAGAGAAGTCATTTGTAATATTCTTGCTTACTGGAATTAATGGGTGCCCCATTTTTTCAGACGTAACCAATTCTTTTTCTGTAAAGCTCGGTAGTACATAAGAAGGATAGTTACTAGAGAAATTAGCCAGACTATTTAATGCGTTGATTTCCGCTAAAGCATCAATCCAAGGATTTACTTGTTGTCCATATTGTTCAAACCAACTATCAACCTTTTTTAATAAATAGAAGTCAATAAAAAAAACACCATTTCCAATAATGATATAAATGGGGCTTAACCTTTGTTCAAATGAGTTAAGTAGTTTACGTAATTCTTGAAAAGCCAAAAGTGCATTGTGTTCCTTGTTCAGTAGTATATGTTTTTTTGCTTTTAAGATTTCAGTCTTAAAGTCCTGATTTTGAACGAGTTGGATAAGTCGGATATAGGGCGACAATTGCTTTGAAAATTGACTTAACCCCATATCAGTTGTTTTTAATTTGTGGTTGAAGAGGTAAGTGATAATCAATTGAAGAACAACCATCAAAATAGGAAACCCCTGTGAGATATAACCCAAAAAAGATAAGCAGAAGAGAATAACTGTAATGAAGGGAAGGATAAAAATCAAGTAAAAATACTTGCTTCTAACGAAGGGTTCGTTTAAGGATAAATGATTACTTAATACTTTTTTTTCAAGTTGATCGAGTTCTCCAATAGCTTGGAACTTTTGGCGCCACGCAAGTTTATCTTTTAGTTCGGTAATAGAATCTTGTCTTTGTTTGATTTTTGTAATATTACTTAAAGGCTTAGTGAGCCAGTGGGCCAATTTGTCAGCCCCTTCTTTTAAAGAAGTTCTATTGATGTGTTGGAAAAGAGAATTATGCCCAAAAACATCTAAATCATAGGCGAAGAAATGATTACTGTCTTGATATTCCTGACCGTCATCAAAAGTTTCAAATTTTCGATTGTGATAATCTATTTCATTTCGATTGATTTGAATAAGTTGCTTTAATAAGTTGGCTTGTTGTTTCACTTTGTTGCTGACCCCAACAAATCTTAGAAAAATAAAAAATAGAGCTAAAGGAATCAATAGGAATAAGCTCGTATATGCCATTTTGAAATAGATGAACAAACAGGCAATTACAGCTAAGAAAAGCAATGACCGAGCCCAAGTAAGGCGACTACTTTTCTTTTGTAGAAGCGCTAGTTCGATACCTAAACCCTTTATTCTAGTGGGATATTTCGTTGATTTCATTCGTTGAGGTCTGTATAATGAAGGTCAAAGGTAAGGTTTTTGAGGTTGATTGCTTTGTTTGGTTTGCTAAATGTACTTTGGTTGAACAAGAGAAATTAACCAAATTCAGGATAAAATAGAACTATTTTAATTGACTATATGAGAATTAATTCGTATCTTTGAAAGTAAAATAATATTATGGTACATAAAAGAAGCATTTTTTATCTTTTCGTTTTTTTATTTTTCTGTGGTAATGCGCAGGGTCAACTAATTGAAATTTCAAATATATTTAAAGGAGAGCATGAGGGGGATTTTGCACCAAAAGTTAAAATTTTTGGGAATAAGGCAGTAATCTATACTGATGGCTCTATAGACCAATATGATATATTACATTTTTATGAATATAGTAATAGTGAATGGCTTGAGAAAAATATAGAAAGTGGAGAAAAGTACATCGATTTTTTATTCGATAAGGACGGTGTTTTTTGGAGGCTTGAAAGTACACCTGATAAGTCCGAATCAGGAAGATTAAGTTTTACATCAAATATTTTTGAATCAGAGGCCGCTGTTAATTTAAATGAATTTTCAGGTCAGGAGTTTTTGTCCTCTTTAGTATCATTTGATTCGTTGTTAGTGTTCAGGATTCGATTACCTTTGGGTGTGTCTTCTATTGTTATCTTTGATAAAAAAAATAATTATCTGGTTAAAGGAATTTATTATACAACAGGAAAAGATGATCATTCTTATGGTAGTGCTCTAGGAATTGATAGCCGTTATCTTGCAGTAGGTTCCACGCGAAAAAATAATAATGGTAAGGCGACAGGGTGTGTATATATTTATGATGCAAATAACGATTACCAGTTAGATACAATTCTGTTTTCGCATAAAATTAATTGGAACATGTACTATGGTTCTTCAGTACTTTTCTTCGAGAACTATCTGATTGTTTCCGCTAAAGGAGCTGGGAGTATTCCTGGTGAGATATATTTATATAAAATAGAAGATGGTGTTTGGTCATTGGTAACAAATGTGAAATCACCCATAGGTGGTAAAGACAATGACATGTTTGGGCAATCAATTGCGATGAAAGACAGTAGGTTGTTTGTGGGTTGTCCAAGATATAAAGAGAATGGAAAATATAGTGGGGTCGTGTTTGAATACGAAATAAAAAATGATGAATTACTCTTTCAAAGAGAGATAAAAGGTGTTGACCCCAAATCTTATCGGTCTTTTGGTTGGGATATTGATGTAGATGATAAATTAATAGTATCAGCTAAGGGAGATCCTACGTATCCTGGTGTCGCGTATGTTTTTTCTTTTGAAGAGGATGAGTGGATACAAGAGGCTAGGATTGAATCCACTTTTATGGCTAGCCTTTCAGGCCCCTTGCAAGTGAGTGATTCTATTCTGCTAGTTGGTTCAGGTCCAGTTTATTCATATGTAAAAAATAATAATTATTGGGAGCCTGAAGGAGCAATTTATATTAATAATTTCTATCTTTTTGATTCTGATAAGTTCGCTTTGTATGAAGGAAGTATAGTTGGAAAATTTGAGGATAATATCGTGGAATTAAGAAAAGAAGACTCGAAATGGAAAGCAAAGGTGCTTGATTTAGGAGACAACGCATATGTAGAATGCATACAATTGGATAAGGATAGAGTTTTCTTTGAAAAAGAGAACAGCATTATAATTAAAGAAAAAGAAACGGGAAGTAATATTTGGAAACTGAGTGGAATTATTCAAAAAAATCAAAGCCCATCCACTAGTACCTATTTTGGTCATGATTTTACTTTGCTTGATAGTTTGTTATTTGTTCAGCAAATGTATGACCGTACAGGGGCTGATAGTCTCAAAACGGGAGCAGTGTATTTGTTTGAAAAGGTAGATACTGGTTGGGGTATGACGCACACGTTTTTTCCTCCAGATGGAAACCAATATAACACTTTCGGTTATTCAATAAGTAAATTTGAAGATTATGTTGCAATAAGTAGCCCGAAAGATTTTCCAAGCGGCTCAGTTTATATATTTCATAGACTTAATGGAGTTTGGGTTCAAGAGGATAAAATACAAAATTTGAGCTTAGGGTATGCAACGGGTTTTGGAAGGGCTGTAGTTTTTTTAGATGGAGAGACATTAGCCATAAGTGCATATAGAGCACCTAATCCTCATAGTAGAGGTGTTGTTTTTATTTACCGTAAGGAGAATGGTGTCTGGAAAAAAGTAGAAACGATTCGCCCTAGTACGTCAAGTTATACTGATCATGATTATGCAAATTTTGGAGATATTATGGCTAAGAATAGCCAAGAGCTTGTCATTACGGCTCCATATCTAAACCAGCCCTTCAGTGAGGCAAGGGGAGGAGTTTTTGTTATTGATATACAAAGCCTTCCAGTTAAGAATAATTTTATTTTACCTGAAAATGATATTCGAGTATATCCAAACCCAACCAAAAATGTTTTATACGTGGAGTCTCCTCCAAAGACTAGGTGGTGGCTAATTAATCAATTTGGACAAGCTGTTTTACATGGAATCCAAACGGATAGCCAATTAAATTTAACTAATGTAAAATCAGGAATCTTTATCTTATTATTAGAAATGCCCGATGGAGAAGTGGTTAGAAAAAAGATCGTTTTAACAAAGTAAAAATCCTAATTATGAAAAATATCACTTTATTGTTTTTGTTATTTTCTTTATCCTGTCTGGGGCAAACCTTTTCGGATTGGCAGCCCGTTCTTTCTCCACA
>JAJRRO010000009.1 GCA_024279425.1 Bacteroidota bacterium
AATAGAAATAGTAAGAATGTTAAAGAAAGATCAACTGTTGGACCCTAAAAATTCAATTTACAGATCCTTTATCCCATTGGCATCATAGAACAAGGTCCAAATCAAACTTTTATACTTATCTTGAACAGATGCGACAGAACCCCCTATCGGGTGCTTTTTGTGAATAAGGAGAAAAAGAAGTAATAGAACTTTTGATTCTCGTTTTTGTTAAAGAAATTAGATTGTAATACCAAATGGATTTATATTAAACCATATCACACCAATTTTTAAATGCAAATTGAGTGCAAATAAAAAAGACTTTAAAGATTTTAATCTCTAAAGTCCTGATATTCAAGTGATGGCACTAGGATTCGAACCTAGGACCGCCTGCTTAGAAGGCAGGTGCTCTATCCAGCTGAGCTATGCCACCATTACGTTTTCACTATTTTAAATTCGTCTGCATAGAAGGCAGATGCTCGATCCAGCTGAGCTACGCGACCTTTTTTAATAGTTTAAAGGAATTTCCTTTGTAAACAAAAAAGCTTCAAGTTTCCTTGAGGCTTCTTTTTAGTAGCGGGGACTGGACTCGAACCAGCGACCTTCGGGTTATGAGTTCGAAAAACTACCTGAAAAACCCCACTTAAAAGCCAAAACAATCTAAAATCGTATGCGAAATCGTATTCGCTGATTATTGAATATTTCGGCAAATTTAGCCCTTTTAAATTAATATGAAAATAAATCATCAAGAATTAATTCTTATAATTTAAAAAGGCACTTGTTTCTCTTATTCAGTTGAGAGACCAAAGATTGGTTTTGTCGCATCTGTCAAATTCTACAATAATTTGGTCATGACAAAATAAACATTTAGACTGATATACAGACACTTACATTTTTTAAGTTTCCTATTATCGTCTAAAAATAGACTCAAATATTACAGATGCGACAGAACCGTAAGTAGCCTTTTGTATATGATTATTAGAATTCTAAATCCACTACTAAATCAAACTCATCATAAATAGCTTTGTCCTTTAGATTATCAAAAAAACTAGTAGAGCCATATCTAACATTGTATTTTGCTCTGTCTACTCTTAATGAGGCAGTAGCTTTTTTTCCATAAATGGAAACATCAAAATTAATAGCATTGGTTATACCTTTAATAGTTAAATTTCCGAAGACCTTATAAGAGTTTTTACCTATAGCCTTCACCTTTTCAAACATTAGTGTTGATGTAGGATAAGTTTTAACCCCAAAGAAATCATCTGATTTTAAGTGTCCTTCTAATTTTTGTTTATACTCTCCTTCTAGATCTGTATTGGTGATAGTTGTCATATCAATTGTGAATTTTCCACCAATTAATTTGTCCTTTTCAAAAATTAAAGAGCCTTCTTTTAAAGTTATCGTTCCTACGTGTGACCCTGTTACTTTGTAAGCTTTCCAAACAACTTTACCTTTTTCTATTTTCACTTCTTTTTTAGGTCCATCTTTTATAGTAAAAGAAAGACCGGTAAATGCAATTACCGTTACAATTACCAGACTTAATATTTTATTTTTCATTTTGTTATTTTTATGATTGGATACTTATTATTTCATTTTGTTAAACATATATCGAGCTATTTTCCACTCGTTATTTTCTTTTTCAAAAACAAACAATTCTCTGTTTTCTTCGGGCACAGTATCTCCTGTTGCGTGAATTAGAGTTGTGCCTTTTGATGTTGTTATAGCAAAAGCTATATCATTTTCAATAACTATTTCTTCAATAAAGAATTCAATGTTTAATTGAATTTGAGAAAACACAAATTCGTAAGCTCCTTTAATAGCATCTGTTCCATTGGCTGTTGGTGCTCCTGATGGCATAAAAACACCATCTTTCGTATAATAATTTACCGCTTTACTTACATCAGAAGTATTCAGTGATTCTTTGTAGACCATTAATAATTTTTCGATTTGTTCTTTGCCTTTTTGTTCCATTTTTTTATTATTTAATTCATTAATAGATGTGTCTTGTTGTTTTTCTGTACATCCAATACTTACAAGACTTAATACGATTGCGGATATGATTAAATTTTTCATATTGCAAAGATGAATCGGGAATGGAGAAGACACCTATAAGCTAGGTTAAGAAAAAATCTTAAACTATGTTAAGAGCACACCTATTTAGTGGCTATACTTTTTCTTATTTTGCTCAAAAATTCTGGAGTTACACCTATGAATGATGCAATTTGAACATTGGATATTCGGTTGAATAAATTTGGATAGCTTTTCAAAAAATCTAAATATCTTTCTTCTGCTGTAGAACTAATATTTTGAAGCACACGCTTTTGAAGGCTTATGAAAGCATTTTCTATAAGAACCCTAAAATTTCTATCAAACTTTGGATATTGGGAATACAGATATAGTAAGTCAGGTTTTGCGATTTGTAATATTGTAGATTGTTCAAGTGCTTCAATATAAAGTTCGCTTGGCTTGTTTGAATAAAAACTCCCAATATCGGCTATCCAACCATTTTCAATTGAAAATTGCAAATTATGCTCTAGTCCCTTATTATCTACTTTGTACATTTTAAAGCAACCGTTTACTACAAAAGTATAATGCTTACACACATCGCCTTCTTGAAGGATAAACTGTCTCCTCTTTACTTTCTTTTCTATCAGTTTAGATTTGAGTTCTAAAATTTCAGAATCACTTAAAGGGAGATAGTTTGAAAAATGTTCTATGATTGGTGCAATATTCATTTTTTAGGTTACCTACAAAGTACGCACGAAGCTGAGAATTGACAACTACCCAAGCATTAATTTTATGTCGTGTGTCTGTTGCACAAGTTAGCTAAAAAAGAGGGTTATGATCATTGCCGATCGGGGAATCGATTGTAACTTTAGGTATACAGGGAAAGAAGGATTATCAAGAGAAGTTGTTCGCCCATTTTCAACTGAGCGACCGTATTCCAAAGGGCAATTTTTATAGGCGGCTGAAAGGGTTCTTTCGCATCTGTAATATTTGAGTCTATTTTTAGACGATAATAGGAAACTTAAAAAATGTAAGTGTCTGTAAATCAGATTGAATGTTATTCTTGTCATGACCAAATTATTGTAGATTTTGACAGATGCGACAGAACCAATTAGCTACAACGCTATGCTAAAAAGCGTAAAACGGTAAGGTTGGTTTGGTTATGATTTTTAGCGATTGTTGTAGCACGTTTTAATTTAGTTTTTCATTTTCAAATTCGGTAAACTTTTGTTTGTCAGTTGCACCAAATTTATCCATTCACGTTCCCCAAGTAAAATAAATGACCACATAAATGACAATTAGCCTTTTATCTACATTCAGTTTTTGTTTGGCACATTTTATAAAATCACCCATTTATCTAAAATAGAATAGGCTCCATAGTTTCCATGATGTGTAATAGATAAGGAGCTGTTGAAAGGTTTGTTTTTGTAGAATAGCGAGGGAACGCCTGTAGTTGTTTTTTGAATTTTAAGCTCAGCGCTATTCAAAGAATTGCTTTTTGCAAAAGCACGAATAACTTGTCTGTGCATATAAATACTTTGAAATTTAGAATTGCTCTCGGTTATCTGGAAAACACGAGTTTTAATATCTGAACTATCAAGAACAGCTGTAGTGAATATGTAATTTGAATTAATTCTAGTGTTTGTTTTTATTGATGTTTCATCAATTCTAACTCGGCCACTTTGTAAAGAGTCTACTTTACATTCAATTCTTGAAGGATTAAAAAATCGATCGGGCCCCGTTTGAATAAACACTTTATACGCACTTTCTTTCATACTCCATAATTGCCAAACAGTTGTAAACGGATCAGCAGAAGTATTAATAAAACCCTGTTCTTTTGGGGTGAATATTTTTTGAATAAAACCTGGTCTTTCCCAATTCGTAGAACGTCTAGTTTCAGCAATATCTATGATATCATTTCCAACCATTACTTTTCAGAAACTTTGGCATTTATAACTTCCAAAGCCGCTTTTACATTCAGCATTTTATCCATCGACTCATTGTCCAACTCAATATCATATTTGTCTTCAATGTCTAGGATAACATCAACAAGGTTTGCAGAGTTTATTTTCAAATCATTGATAAAATCCGTGTCCTCATTTAAATTTTTAAACGCTTCATCATCCTGAATGTATGGTTTAACGATTTGCTTTAAACCGTCAATCATTTCTTGTTTATCACTCATTACTTTTTGAATTTTTTAAATAGTATACAGCCATTTACATCACCGAAACCAAAGCTCGCCTTTGCTACTATGTTTATTTCTTTTTCAATTAATGTTTGCGGTATTTTTTGTGCAGAAATCAAAGATGTTATCTGTTCATTTAAATCCTCACAATTAATATTTGGAAAAATAAAACCATGATGTATTTGTAAAACACTAGCAACACTTTCTATGGCTCCGGCTGCAGATAAGCAATGACCAACCATAGATTTTAAAGAATTGACATGTGGAAAATCATTTCCTTTTAAACCTAACGCTTTTGACCAATTTTCAATTTCGGTAAAATCTTTACTTGTGGCCGTTAAATGACCGTTGATCGCATCAATATCTTCAGACTTTATGTTTGAGTTTCTAATAGCATTTTTAATACAGCGTTGAACGGCTTCAGAGTTAGGAGCGGTCATCGTACCTTCATTCCGTTGACCACCAGAATTTACATCGCCCCCTAATATTTCTGCATATATCGTTGCGTTTCTTTCTAATGCACTCTCTAGAGATTCTAATACCATAGCACCCGCACCACTCCCAGGCACAAACCCTGAAGCTGAAGCGCTCATGGGTCTTGACCCTGTTTCAGGAGATTCATTGTGTTTATAGGTTAGAACTCTCATCGCATCAAATCCTCCCCATAAATAGGTGCCATGGTCGCTGGTACTTCCAACCACCATGCGTTTTGCTTTCCCAGCAATTATTCTATCGTAACCCATTAGTATAGCTTCGGTGCCAGTAGTGCATGCAGAAGAATTGCTGGTTACCTGATTACCTAAACCTAAAATGCCACCTAGATAAGCGCTTACCCCACTTGCCATGGTTTGTGCGACCACAGTGCTTCCAAGTCGTCTTACATTTTTATCGTCTAATTTATAAATAGCCTCTCTGAATTTTTCCACGCCAGAAGTTCCAGCTCCGAAAATAGTTCCGCTATCAAAATCTGTTTTGTCAGTAATAGAAAGTCCTGCGTCTTTCCAAGCATCTATACCGGCCATGCAACCATATAAAATACCAGAGCTGTTAAAGTTTTTAAGCTGAAGTTCCGTCAAGTAATTTCGTTTTAACTCTTCGGTGACGTTGGGAATACCACCAATACAGCAAGAGAAATTCAATTCTTTTAATTCTTCGTGGAATTCAATTCCTGATGTCCCTGATTTTATCGCATTAGTAAATGCATCCAATCCAACACCATTGGGTGATACAATACCAAGACCCGTAATTACAACTCTATTATTCATATTATATCTCCATCATCCCCGCTATTTTACCTCTACAAACCAGTTCACCTTTTTCATTAAACATCTGCACGTTGCATTTTAATTTATTGAACCTAAAATATTCTTTTTCACTTTTCACAATCACCTTCTCTGAAGGATAAACCGGTATAAAGAAATCCATTTCGGAAGATGTTAGAGCAATTTTTATTTCATTTATCGGGTTTCCAGATTTACTCAAAAGATAGATTCCAAAAGATACTACACCAATCTGTGCAGCGGTCTCTGTTAAAATTACACCGGGCGTAACTGGATTGTCTTTAAAGTGTCCTTGGTAGAAATTGTGTTTAGCATCATAGGTATATGTTCCACTGATGCCCTTTTCATCTATCGCCAATAGTTCATCCACGAATAGAAATGGATGTTGGTAAGGCAGTTTAGCTATTATTTCTTCGAATGCCATATTAACTTAAGTGTTCTCCACCATTTACTGGAAGGGTGACTCCCGTAATCCATTTAGATTCTTCCTTAATCAATAAATAAACCACATTCGCAACATCTTCTGGCGTGGTGAGTCTTTTAAATGGATTTCGTTTGATAGCGTACTCTTTTAGTTTTTCATTTCCTGGAATCATTCTGAATGATGCTGTGTCTGTAATTCCTGCTTCTATACAGTTTGCCTTTATCCCATATGGGGCAAATTCTAGCGCTATATTTCTTGTAATGGCTTCTAAAGCAACTTTGGCCACAGAAACAGCAGCATAGTTTTTCCACGCTTTTGTATTTCCTTCGCTGGTAAAGCTAATGATGCGCGAATCCGATGAAAATAGATTTTTAGAAAAGATGTGTTTCGTCCAATCGTACAAACTAATGGCCATGTTTTCAAGCGTAATATGAAAGTCATCGTTTTGTAACTCTCTGTCTCCGTTTGAGGTCATGGGTTTTAGATTTCCTTTGGCAATGCTGTGTATGAGGCATTTTACTTTACCATTCTCTAAAAGGGTTTCCTGTAAAGAGCTTAAGATTGAGTCTCTGTTATCTGGTTTTACAACATCCATATTGAAAGGAAGCAGCTTTACATTGCAAGAAGAAACGATAGCATCAAATTCGGATTTAATAGCGGCAACATCACTTTTTCTAGCGCGATAAACCAAGCATAAATTCAAGCCTTCTTTGGCAAGTTTTTTGGCCGTAGCTAAGCCCATGCCACTGGAAGCGCCTAGTATAATTGCCCACTCATTTCTATTTTCAAATTCCCTTACCATTTCAGTAATAATCTTTGTGCTGTAAAGCCAGGTCCGAAGCTAAGCATTAAGCCAATATCTCCTTTCTTGACCCCTTGTTCTATAAATCTATCAAGCACGTAAAGTACCGTTGCACTTGACATGTTTCCATATTCCTTGAGTACTGCTTTCGTGTTGTCAATGTTCTTTCCTAACGAACCAAATAGCTCTTCCACCGTTTGTACAATCTTTTTTCCGCCCGGGTGAAAAATAAGATGATCTACATCATCAATAGATAAATCGTTTCGCTCTAAAAATGGATATACAATTTCTGGGAAATGAGCCGCGATTTTTTCAGGCACTTCTTTGTCTAAAACCATTTGAAGACCTGAGTTTTTCAATTCAAAACCCATCATATGTTCTGCATTGTAAAAATGATACATGGCTTCATCTATGATTTCTGGGCCTTGCTCTTCTTCATAAGAGGATAGTATTGTACAGGCGCATCCGTCTCCAAAAATAGCAGCACTTACAATATTAACCATAGAATAATCATCAATTTGAAACGTGGAAGTAGGAGACTCAACCGCTATAACTACCGCTCGTTTATTCGGATTAGCTTTAAGAAAATTGTTCGCGTAAATCATGCCTGAAACCCCTGCTACACAACCCATTTCGGTAACCGGAAGGCGCACTATATCCTGCTTCATATTCAATTTGTTTATCAGATATGCATCTACAGATGGAATCATAATTCCGGTACAGCTCACCGTAATAATATAATCTATGTCGGTAGGAGAGAGGTTTGATTTGTCTAGCGCCTTAGTCAATGCACTTTCGGCTAGTTTTATGGTTTCACGTTTGTAGATATCATTCTTTTCTTCAAACGAAGTTTCCAGAAACACATCTTCTGCGTCCATGATGGAATATCTTCTGTCTACGCCAGCATTTTCGAATAGCTTAATTACTTTTCGTTGATACCGTTCTTCTTGTCCAGATAGCCAAACCTTAAGAAAAGGAATTATTTCTGCGGTAGTCCTCGTATATGGAGGTAGCTGAGTAGCTACTGCTGTTATTTTTACACTCATGTTTTAATGATCCATTGATAGCGAAATGCCCATCGCCAGGTTATAGGGTTCTGTCACATCTAAGTTAGCAAAAACCAAACATTTACATTTGTCAGCAAAAAAAGAAATGTTCAAAGGCCATTGTTTTCCCAAATCAATCATATTACATGCCGTTTACCTGAAATTACGGTTTAGTCTTGGTTATCGGGATATTGAAG
>JAJRRO010000126.1 GCA_024279425.1 Bacteroidota bacterium
CCAACCAAATTATCCCAAAGCCAAAGCGAATTTTTTGTTGAATCGACAGTTTTTGTAAAAAAGCATTCATGAGAGATCAAATCTTTATTTTTTGACAGTACCTCCCTGACAGCAATTTAAATGCCAATTAATAATTTTTTTTCTCCCCCCCTATCAAGGGTTTAACGTTAATTTCAAATAATACATTAAACCGACCGAAAGTGACTTCATTGTCACCTGTAAAAACCCTGTAAGACATTGATTAAAAAAAGGTTTCATCTTCGTAACAAAAAACTAAAGGATACCGTCCCCTTTTTCTCCACTGTCCATTCTTTTAAAAAACACTATCACACTTAGTAAATTTAATGATATTTTGTAGCGCCATAAGGGGCGGGAAGAAAATTTAGAATTAAAAAAATCTCCCCCCCTATCTAATAAATTAGACGATAACCCTCATCCAAATAACCACTTTAAAATCAATTACTTAACGAAAAACACCAATTTAAAGGGTAGTGTCCCCTTTACCCAATATAGACCGGGCTTGTCCAACAAACGGTTCAGATCGTGGCCCCCCGCGCTGCGCGCGAATCACGATCTAACCTTATTCGTTATATTTACAACTCGATCATATCTGCTATTTGAAAACCGAGATTAGTTATTTTAAAAACTTCACTTTTATGACCAATATCTTCAATTAAATCTTCATACTCGAGTTCTTTTACAGCTGACTTCCACCGAGCTACTTCTCTGGGTTCGTTTGAAGCAATCAAATTTTTATTATTTGTTTGTACATCATCTCCCCCTATGTAACTTATTGACATTATCGTCCCGTCTTTATCTAAGCTTGCTTCCTTTAATAGTATTCTGGCTTCATTAGAAAGTTTAGGTATTGTGGTATTGGATTCAACAATTTCCCTCTCTAATTCATCTGAGGTTAGATTAAATAGAGGGTGTTCGTTTAATTTCAATTGGAGGTGCCTATAAAATTTCTCTTTAAAATCTGCATAACTATCATAACCTTCATATAGCCCTCTTGATTGACACGATTTTTTAAACTTACTTAATTCCTCATATTGTTTTGGCTCGACAGTATCCATAACCACCGGCTGGCTAGAAAAATATAACATTACCGGTTTTTCATCCTTAATGTGTCTTTCAATTTCCTCAACAGTACCACTGGCATAGTCATTAGTTTGCGTTCCAATACGAGTCCAAAAAACACCTACAAGAAAATCACATTTATCTAAAACTTGGTCATTAATTATTTTCTGAGGACTTCCCCCCATTTCTGGCGAAGAATGTGACTCCCAACCGACAGGGAGTAAGACTATGTTTCTAGATTTAGAATGAACGGCATTCCATTCATATATGACATCTCGAATTATTGTTCGCTCTGAACTTACATCACCGGGCGATGCTATCATTACATTAAATACTTTTGCTTCATAACTCATACTATAAACTTTCCTTGTAAATATAACATTTAGTATAAGGCACTATTGTCCACCTATTCGTTCATAAAGCTGTTTTCTGTCAAATTGACAGGGTATTCTAAAAATCGGTTGTTTTGACCTTATAACCCGTATTACAGGAATAAACGGGCATTTTTTAAAACGCGTTTGTTCTTTGATCTCGTTTTAAAAACCTTATGGATTGTAGCAGATAGATTTCATGGAAATACGTTTATTTCTGTACCCCCCTACCTCATGACTTAAATACAAAACGATAACGCTACACCCAAACTACTTGGAAATACAGTTTGGCTATATAACACTAACGACTCGGATAATTCCCTCTGGCAATCAAGCCACCATCTAATGTTAATACACTGCCCGTCATCCATGCGGTGGCATCCGATAG
>JAJRRO010000127.1 GCA_024279425.1 Bacteroidota bacterium
ACCATAAAATATACTGTGGAAGAAATTCGCAATGAAAACTAACTGCAAGAAGAAAGTAAAAATAGCGATTATCGTAATAAACTGATTCAATTCTGCAAATTGAGAAAAACTCTCAAACACATCAAATGAGTAATATCTTCTAGGTACACCTGCTAGACCCATATAATGCATAGGCCAGAAAATCAAGTAGGCACCGATCATGGTTCCCCAAAAGTGCAACTTACCCAAAGTCTCGTTCATAAAACGCCCATACATCTTTGGAAACCAGTGATAAATCCCTGAAAACATCCCAAAGAAAGCTGCTACACCCATCACGATATGAAAGTGAGCCACCACAAAATAAGTATCGTGCATTTGAACGTCTAATGCTGCATTTCCTAGATAAATACCCGTCAATCCTCCAGAGATAAACATAGACACAAAGCCAATCGCAAAGAGCATGGCTGTATTTAATCGAATATTTCCTCCATACAAAGTAGAGATCCAGTTAAAGACCTTGACTGAAGAAGGTATCGCGATTATCAATGTGAAGATGATAAAGAAATTGGAAATAAAGGGATTTAACCCAGACACAAACATATGATGTGCCCATACTAAGAAGGACAAGAATGCAATCGATGCAATAGAAATCACCATCGCTTTATAACCAAAAATGGGCTTACGTGCATTCGTTGATAATACTTCTGATGCGATACCCATTGCTGGTAAAATGATGATATATACTTCGGGATGTCCCAAGAACCAGAATAAGTGCTGGTATAAAACAGGACTACCTCCTACATTATCTAATGCTTGACCATTAATAAATATCTCGCTCAAGTAAAAACTCGTACCCAAACTTCTATCTGCCATCAACAATAAGAAACCTGAAACCAATACTGGAAACGATAACAATCCAATGATTGCCGTGATAAAAAATGACCATATAGTCAAAGGCAAACGCCACATGCTCATTCCTTTTGTACGCAAGTTCAAAACTGTCGTAATATAATTAATACCCCCTAGGAGCACCGAAACGACAAAGAAGGTCAAACTAATCAACCATAATGTCATACCCATTCCCGAGCCTGATGAGGCTTGGGGCAAAGCACTTAATGGTGGATAGGCTACCCAACCACCTGAAAAAGGGCCTGTGCTCACAAACAAAGACATAAACATAATGATACCTGCCAAGGCAAAGAACCAAAATGATAACATATTCAAAAGTGGCGAAGCCATATCTCTTGCTCCGATCTGCAATGGAATCAATAAATTACTAAATGTACCACTCAGTCCTGCTGTCAAGACAAAAAACACAATGATTGTACCGTGCATCGTCACTAATGCGTAATAAAAGTCTGCGGCTAAATGTCCAACACCCGAACTATCAATAACGATCCACTTACCCAATAAAGGCTTAATCCAAGTCATTGACTCCTCCGGAAAACCAAGCTGCATTCTAAAAATCACAGACATGGCAGCACCAATAACTGCCCAAAACATTCCTGTAATCAGAAATTGCTTAGCAATCATCTTGTGATCCATTGAAAAAATATACTTTGAAAAAAAGTTGGATCTGTATGGATCT
>JAJRRO010000010.1 GCA_024279425.1 Bacteroidota bacterium
AATAAAGCCCCATCAGTTTGTGCCTGAAATTCCGAAGTTGAAAAGTCACCTATTTCACCTTCAACCTCATCGGCTTTTGGCCCATCACCATACCCTTCCTTACCATGGCAAGATTTACAATGCTTGCTGTACAAAGATTTTCCAATGGCCACGTCAACTGAAGGATCCGTTGGATTTTTCATATTTACGTATTTTTCAGGAACTACCCATTTATCTTGAATAACAGTCGTAAAAGAGTATAAAGCAAATGATACAATTCCGATAAATAATAAAGTTTTAAGAGTATTCATATTAATGAAATTAAGATTTAGTTATTTTGAATAAATTAGTAATTAAATATATTATTAAACCCCATATACCAAAAATCAATATATTTGGAAAAATAAGCAGAAATAATGGTGTTTTATTTCTTGAAGACCACATTTTTCTTTGATCAAAAGTGGATTCATCCACTATTGGTGTTCCAATAGGAGCAATAAGCAAAGTTTTTACAGTCCCATAAATATCATGATCGTTTAGAACCACTTCAATATTTAAATTTCCATCAATACCAGGTATATTTGTATCTACAGAGACAAGGATTGTGCCATTTTCATCAGTATAATTAAATTCTTCTCCAATTTTATAAGGCATAAACAACCGTTGTACTTGCACATCCATTGATTCACCTATAATTAGACTGTCTGCGCCTACATCAATAAGCATTGCTGATATATAATTTGTACTGTCTTTTACAACTAGTTCTGCTTTGATATCGGCATTTTTAAAACTTACACGCTTTGAGGCTCTCTTGAAAGATTCGTTGCCATCAAAAGAAACTACAAAATTATAGGTGTGGGTAGAGTCAGGTGTAATTTCCTTTAATTTTGGTAGTACAAACTTACTTTCACCTTTCATATTTGTAGTCAATGTACCCAATTCAATTTTTTCGTCAATAATCTCATTAAAAACGGTAAGTTTTAGATTAGGAACTTCTGTATTTTTCTTTTCAATTCTAGAAGTGGCTTTAATATCAAAATAAGCTTCCCCATCCATTATCTTAAAATAATATACCCTTATCCTTACGCTATTCTTTTCACCATCTTGGGCCAATAGATTTTGGGAACCCATGGTTAATAAAAAGATACCTAGGAATGCTAGAAAAACAAAGTGAACTTCAAATCTATTTTTCATGATTCGACTATTTTAGAGGTTTTTGATAATCCTTGTTCTTCAGCTGTCCGTTGAATCGGGATTACTGGCAAATATCTTACGAATAGCGTAATAATCAATAATGCCATGGCCAATGTAGCAACAGTAATTAACCATTCATGCATACTTGGAAAGTAGTGGTGCCAAGATTCTGGAACACCTTCTATCGGCAAAAATGGATGTAATAATGTTGGCGTTACAATAATGAATCGTTTCCACCATGAACCAATGACAACCATTAAACCTATAATAAACATAGCTCCTGGCTTTCTTCCTTTATTGAATAATAAAATCAATAGAGGTAGTAGTAGTCCAACAATTTGAGCAAACCAGAATAGAGGGGCGTATTCACCTGAAACTAATGAATCTAAATGAATATCTTCCTCAACCGGAGCGGTGAATATGGGAATCAGATATTCGTTGATATTAAAGTATAGGTATGTTAAACAGGCCAAACCTAGGAATTTACCCATTTTATCAAAATGATAATCGGTAATATAATTCTCTAGTCTTCTTACTCTTCTTATCACATACATTAAAGTTACTAAAGCACCGATTCCTGCTACAAAAGCTCCAGATATAAAATAAGCTCCCATATTGGTACTATCCCACCCAATTCTATAAGTCGTTGAAAATAACCAGGCATCAATGGTTTGCAAAATGATACCCACAGGGATGATCAATATGGCTATAATTCTAATCGACTTTTCTTGAAGTGCTTTTTGTGCTTTACTGCCAGTCCAGTTTAAGGCCAATTTTCCGTACCATTTGCTAAATGTTGGTTTTGTTTTTTTGAAGTGTTTCTTAAGGATTGCCAGATCAGGTAGTAACGGAAAATATAGTAACAAGAAACTCAAAACAATAGAAGTTGGTACAATGATTACATCCCAGGTAATTGGCGATTGCAATCTGGCATGAATGAATAGGTTTAAGAGCCTATCGGGCCTTGCCATGTCGATCATAATTGTTATACCTGCCATATCAATGGCGGCTAATGAAATAATTTCAGCAATACGTACCAATGGTGTTCTCCATGAATTATTTGTTAATCTTAAAACTGCAACGGTAACCGATCCTACAAAACTAATAGCTATGAAGAAAACGAAATTAGAAATGTAAATTCCCCAAAGGGCATAGTCTCGCATATTGGTTACAACTTGTCCTTTTATTATTTGATCTATATATGCAATAAGTCCTATAATAATGATTATAATTAAAAAGGTAGTCCAAATGGTACCTCGCTTACCAAATTTTCTTGGGGCTAAATCATTGATCAGTTTGTTATAACTATCCATAATTATTCAGGTTTTTCAACTGATTCAAATTCCTTGTAATTTTCCAAACCATCTTCAAAATCAACTAATCTGTCAACTGGTGGTAAATAATATACACTAGGTGCTGTACCCAATTCTTCCAATAATCTATACCCTGCCTTATCTTCTAATAATTGGCCCAATCGCAAGGTTTCCTCTCCATTTGTAACGGTATCCTCATATTTGTCCCCAAAATAAAAAACGCCATTGGGGCAAGCAGTTACACAATGAGGGAGTTCATTATTTTGAATGGTATGTGGACAAAAATCACATTTGTCTACAGTACCTTTTAAACTTGGGCGACCCGCATACTCAGGAGAAGGCTTCATGGGCTCTTCAATGCCCATAACATGACCCATATTCAAGGTGATTTCCTGACCTGGTTCACTCCAATTAAAAACCCTTATAGAGTATGGACAAGCTGCCATGCAAAAACGGCAACCTATACAGCGTTCATTATCAATCAATACCAAACCATCCCTTCTCTTGAAGGTGGCGTCAACAGGGCAAACGGTTACACAGGCAGGTTGATCACAATGCATACAAGTTCTTGGCATCCAATAAGGAGCCGTATCCTTGGATTCCTGCATTTTGTGAACCTTTAGCCATGCATTTTCACCGGTTATGTAATGGTGTTTATTACAAGCACTTACACATTTTAATGCGTTTTTACATTTTGCCAGATCAATTACCATTACGAACTTTCTGTTGGGCATGCCTTCCCTAACGTTGTATTTTACTTCGTGATCTTGGGAGTGTTCAACCTCTACTACTTCCGATGAATCTACTTTTATCAAGGTTCCATCGGTAGTCATTAATTCAATGGTTTCAGTGGATTCTTTTTTTGTATTTGCACTTAATTTCGAAGATAATTTGGCAAGTCCAATCCCACCTATCGCAGAAACAAGACCTAATTTTAGTCCTTTGTCAAGAAATTTTCGTCTTGTCTTTTTGTTATTTTCTTCCATAATCAAAATACATTAAATGAAACTAGATTTTTTTACCCAACCAGGTTAGGAACGAACTATTCGAAATATTTTCCTTTACGATATTTGATTTATTTAGAGCGCTCATTTTCACCTTGACAATTGTACCATCCGGTTTTAACATCGTTTGGTATTCATCATCACTGTCAGAATTTTTAACTTCTTTTTTATCAGGTTTACCAAATCCTAAAAAAGGAATTAATAAGGATCCTCCTAAAATAGGTAGTATACCTCTTCTGGAAATTATTTTCTTTTTTTTGGAATTGTTGGCCATGACGTAATTCTTAATTTAATATGTTGATTATACTATAATTTAAAAATTATAGTTTCTAGTAATATTAAATCCAATCAAAAAATCTGTGCCTCCTTTAAAGAAATCCTTTTGGTTGAACATATAATTCTCTTGCGGCACTATACCATTATAGCTTGATAAGAACAATTGAAAAGCATGGGCAGAGGTGGAAAATTCAAACCCTATACTAAATCCAGGCTCCGGGTCATTCTCAAATTCAACATCATTCAAATGATGGATGAATGGGTGGCTATAATCTACCAATATCGAGGTCTGGTCACTAATTTTATAACGGCCACCCACGGCTAAGGCAACAACATCATTTGGCATTCTATCTTCCATTAAATTGTAATGTGAAATACTCGGAGCGACTTGTAGGGATAGTTTAGGACTAAACCTACGAGCAATTATCAATTGATTGAAATAAGAATATCTAGCTTGTTTTGTTGGAAAACGATCTTTACCTTTTGCACGTGCATCAATTGTATAATTACCGTAGTACGAAATGCTTACAGGAATTCTGTTTGAACGTGTTTGACTTAGGATACCAACTTTCCAATTAAAATCCTGATATGATTTTAATTTTGTAGTTCCATAACCTAGGGTCAATCTGTCGTGTATGGCATATGAAAGGCCAATACGAATATTTGCGGCGCCATAAATACCAGCTAAATCATTGGTCCCCCCATTAATCGTCCCAAACCTGTGCTGCATCATTACTTCCAAGGTATTTTTATTGAAGAGTACGTTGGTGGGATTGTTAATTAGTGTTGTGCTTTCGAACGCAGGTCGTTCAGGCTTATCTTGAATCGAATCTTTTTTCGTTTCTTGTGAAACGACCAACACCGGTATCATTAAAAAAACAAAAAGTAATATTATATAATTTTTCATGTCTATTTTATTGAAAGTTAATTATCTAAAGCTCCTTGCTCAATCCAGAGTTTGACTAAATTTATTTCTGAAGCTGGTAATTGTTCTGACTGAGGCATAGGACTAACTTCCCAGAGAAGGGTTTGATATAATAAACTAGCATTTAAATCCTCCGGAACTATATAGGTGCCATCAGTGATAGCGCTATATGAATTACCTACTGTTAAATCAGGTTCTGAGAAACTTGGATGACATGAAGCACAACTTTCGGTAAAGATTGGCTGAATATCTGCTGCAAATGAAATTACTTCATCCACAGGGTCATCAGCAATGACTTCTTCTAAAATTTCATCATAATAACAACTAGATAAAGAAAGCATCAGAAGTACGACAGCTGCTTTACTTATTAAATTTAATATTTTTTTCATAATTGTAAATTTAAAAGGTGAAAAAAGGCAATGACCAAAATCAAATTTTGATTATGAAAGTTAAAGTTCAGTCATTGCCTATTTTAATCTAAATGTTATTCTTCAAATTTTAAAGTCAAAAATGCTTTTGTACCATGTGCTATTGCTGCATTGTTAAAAGTTGCGATTCCAAATGGAAAATCTTGAAGTGATGAAAAATCAACGTCTGCTCCTGTTATATCTCCAGTAGAAAGTTTACGTTTAAATTCAAGTATCCAACTAGAACCAGTATATACCCCAATTGCAGTAATATCCCCTCTACTACCATTTGAAGGTCGTACCCAAACACTTGGCATACCAAATTTACCTGAAGTTGCACCATCACGTTCGTAGCCTGCTTCGGTGTTGGGATCAATAGTACCACCGGCATAGGTAAGTATACCTGTAGCGTCAACACCTGTTATTAGTTTAGCCTCGCCAGAATTGATTTCGTCAATAGTGATCCAGTTATAATATTCTCTACCTGGAATAAAATACAATGGTACACTTACATCAGCAGTTCCGTTATTTAAAGTTTGAGCGTTGTTGGTATACCCCCCCTGTCCATCATCACTATGTCTTCCATTTGGTTGTGTCTCATTTTGGTTTTGGTCATCAAATTGACCATAAAAGCTAGTTCTTGCCTGTTTCCAGTGCCACATATCAACTGTTTGACCGGCTGCTGCTGTAAAATGACGAGCATAACCCTCCGGTTCAGTTAAACCAGTATGACAGGATGCAAAACAAGTTTGGGCAGACCAATTATCTGTACTATTGTCAACATCCCAAAGTATGGCATATTTATCTTCATAAAATGCATCCCTTATTTTTACACCATTTACGTCAAATAATGGCCAACGACTTTCTTGTGCCCAAAGGCTGGTTGCTGAATCAAAATACCAAGTGTCTCTAGTAGTCGATTTTTTTTCATCTTTCCATTCCGCTAAAAAGTAAATGTATTCATCGTCATAAAGTGCTCTTAAGGTAGATTCTTGAGTTTGACCCACATATCCTTGAAAAACCTGTGTCCCATCATCTCCTAGGGGATCCAGTACTTCTGTAGGTGCTATTAGTATTTGTGCATCCGCCCAAGCGACATCTATAACACCATCAATCAATGGACCGGTAAATACTTTTTTTGCCAATAAATCTGTTGTACTTGTGCCTGCACCTGTACTAACACCATCCTGACCGTCTTGACCATCTTGACCGTCTTGACCATCTATACCATTAGCCCCTGGAGGTCCTGGAATAATATCACTGGTACATTGAATAAACATTACACTTGTTGCAATGATCATCAAGAAACTCATTAATTTTAAATTTTTCATAATTTTAGATATTTAGATTTATAAGTTTTATAAGCATTGTAATTATCTATAAAATTATTAATGGATAGCTCCTTAAAATATGACATAAATCATGTTTTTATTATTTTATTTTGCTGATTATCAGGACTTTAAAGTAATACGTGAAACCTTTTGCAACATTTTATGTAACAATTGTTACATTAATGACCGGCAAAATTGAATTTGATGACAAGCAATTATTTATAAAAAGGAAGAGAATAAGGTTAAAAAAAAGTTGCTTGTTTTAAATAGGTAATCTTATCTTCAAGTTTGAAAATATAATCTACTTAAATGAGATTGAAATTAGTTAAGAAGTTGATAGGATTGCTTGGCGATTTCAAGCTCTTCATTCGTAGGTATTACCAAAATCTTGACTGGGGAAGTAGCTGTATTTATTTCGCGAATGCCTTTGAATTTTTGCTTGTTTTTAGCAACATCCAAGAACATCCCCAAAAATTGCATATCAGAACAGACCATCGCCCGAATTAGGTCAGAGTTCTCTCCAATACCTGCTGTAAACAATATAGCATCCAAACCATTCATTATAGCCGCATAGGCGCCGATATATTTTTTAATGCGATACGCATTCATTTGCAATGCCAATTTACATGCTGTATTACCTTTTTCCGCCTCGCCTTCAATATCCCTTAAATCGCTATAGCCTGTTAGGCCAAACATCCCACTTTCCTTAATTAACAAATTGTTGACCTCTTCTAAACTATAGCCCACTTCATTCACCAGATAAAAGATTAGGGAATGATCTATATCGCCACTTCGAGAACCCATAATCAATCCGTTCGACGGAGTAAAACCAAGGCTATGGTCCACACTTTTACCATTTTGGACTGCAGTTATGCTACAGCCGTTCCCCAAATGGATCGAGATTATCTTGGCATCATCTATCTGTAAATATTCCATTGCCTTTTCAGAAACATATTTATGGCTGGTCCCATGAAAACCATATGCCTGGATACCATGGTCTGACTGGAGGGCATTGGGAATCGCATATTTACGGGCCTTTACGGGCATAGTCTGATGGAAAGCCGTATCAAAAACAGCTATCTGCCTGGCATTGGGAAAAACCTGTTCTGCGATTTCGATGCCCTGAAGATTATGAGGATTATGCAAGGGTGCCAAATTACTGAATGTGTTTATCTTGTCCTTAACCTTTGCGTCGATTAATGTGGTTTTCGAAAATGCATCACCTCCATGGACCACCCTATGACCCACGACATCAATTTCATCGGCATCTTTTATCACTCCTATTTCCGCATCGAGCAAATAATTGGCTATTTTTTCTAGACCTGCTCTATGGGAAAGTATTTCAATGGTCTCAGAAGTGTTCTTGCCTTCCACTCTATAACTTAAAATGGCATCCTTGGAACCAATACGTTCAACCAGACCAGAGACGATTACCTGAGCATTTGGCATTTCAATCAACTGAAACTTAATCGATGAGCTGCCCGAATTTAAAACCAAAACCTTCATGTACCTCCTTTGTTTAAAGATCCTGCGCCTGGATTGCTGTTATTATTACTGTGTTGAAAATATCCTCAACCGTGCAACCTCGGCTCAAATCATTTACTGGCTTGTTAAGACCCTGTAAAATAGGACCTATAGCAACAGCTCCTGTTTCACGTTGAACTGCCTTATATGTATTGTTTCCCGTATTCAGGTCAGGGAATATAAAGACCGATGCCTGCCCTGCAACCTTCGAGTTTGGTAACTTGGCCTTGGCAACATTAATATCTACAGCCGCATCATATTGAATTGGGCCTTCCACTTTTTGATCAGGATACTTTTCTTTCAATATTTCGGTAGCGCTGCGCACACGGTCAACATCCTCACCTTTACCAGAGGTGCCCGAAGAATAGGATAGCATGGCTATTTTCGGCTCAATATCAAAGGCCAAGCTTGTATTGGCTGAGGATATGGCAATTTCTGCCAATTGATCAGCGGTAGGGTTTGGGTTTATAGCACAATCTCCAAAAACGGTGACACGATCTGGCAAACACATAAAAAATACAGAGGAAACCACCGATACGTCAGGTTTGGTCTTTATAAATTGTAATGCAGGCCTTATCGTATGTTGGGTAGTGTGAACAGCTCCAGATACCATACCATCAGCGTCACCTTTATATACCATCATGGTTGCAAAATAGGACACATCTTCCATAAGGTCCCTAGCCATAGCGAAGTTCACGTTTTTATGCTTCCTAAGTTCATATAAGGTATTGGTATAGTCTCCAAATCTTGGTGATCGTTTTGGGTTTTCAATGTTAATATCATTTATGTCCAAGTCAAGATCCAATTGCGATATTTTGTCTTCAATCTGTTTGTGGTCTCCCAAAAGGGTAACTCTTACAGCATTGGAATCGACAAGGAGTTTGGTTGCTCTTAGAATGCGTTCATCCAGCCCCTCGGCCAAAACAATATGCTTCACATCTGACTTTGCCCTTCTAATCAAATTGTACTGGAACATTCTGGGCGTAATTCCCTTAGCCTTAAAAGTTATTAGCCTTTCTGCCAATTCATCTTCGGGAACATATTTTTCGAAATCTTTGATAGAGACCGTTATCTTCTGCGTGTTTTCAGCATATATCCTTGGTTTTATACCTCCTATTTTATTGGTTATCGAAAATGTACCCTCCTTTACTGAAATAATTGGAACAACATCAGAAAGTCCGTCAATAAGCTTTATAATGGATTCTTCTGGAATAAGGTTACCCGTTAATATGATTCCTGAAATAGTTGGGTAATTGGCTGATAAGTTAGCCTGTAACGCCCCTAAAATAATATCGGCACGATCACCTGGGGTAATTACGAGTCCGTCTTTTTTTAAATGGGTAAGATAGTTTCGAAGCTGCATGGCTCCCACACCAAAATGACCAGCCTGATTATTGAGATACTTTTCGCCAAAAAGAACCTTTCCTTTAAGCACTTCGACAATCTCCATAATAGACGGGTTTCCTAAAACTGGATTTAAAGGGATTGTACCAATGAGAATATTCATCGGCAGTTCTTTTTGAAGTCCCTTTTCAACTATAGAAACATTTTCAGGCTGTACTTTGTTGGCAACGACCATAAGCACTTCTACACCCTTATCCTTGAAAGAATCATAGGCAAGGTAGATATTGTTAACCAACTCATCCAACGTCTTGCCAACTCCACTAGCCAGAATAATGGTAGGTATCCCTAAATTCTTGGCCATTAATACATTAATATCCCATTCTATAATTGCCCCTTCACCAGAAAAATCGGTCCCCTCTACCAGAACAAAATCAAAGCGGTCTTCAATGGACTTATACTTTTCGATGATTTTGTCCAACACCACGTCCTCTTTATTTTGGTTGATTTTATGGATGACTTCGCTCCTTGTAAAAGCAAAAGCCTCCTCATAATCCAATGCTAGACCAAAATAGGAGATTATGGTATTTATGTGATTGTCTTTCACTCCCGGTGGGTAATCATCAATAATCGGCCTAAAATAGCCCACTTTGGCTGCCTTGCCCAATAACATATGCATAAGACCTAACGAAATAATTGATTTACCACTATTGGGTTCAGTTGTGGCTATGTAAATGGCTTTGCTCATTGACAGTCTCGATTTTAAAATGCAAATTTAGATATTACAAAATTAGTATCACCTTTATCAAATAGATATGACTTTTATCATTCTTAAAAACCAAACTTAGGTCATGTGTAATCAGAACCAATATTGTCTTTAATGACCATTATCATGAAAAATCATAACAATGAACACTATTTTTGGGCTATATCCCTTATTTCCCAAGAACCATTAAACCATTGATCCAAATGCGAATACAAGATTTTATAGACCATACCTTGCTCAAACCCGTTGCGACGATTGTCGATATTAAAAAACTATGCAAAGAAGGTATTGACCATGGTTTTTACGCAGTCTGTGTAAATGGCTGTTATACAAAACTGGCCAAGGAGCAATTAAAAGGGAGTAAGGTAAAGGTTGCCGCCGTTATCGGTTTCCCCTTGGGAGCTATGAGCACCGAGGCTAAAATTTTTGAAGCCTTAGATTGCATTAAAAATGGAGCGGATGAAATCGATATGGTCATTAATATAGGTTGGCTAAAATCTGGAGAATTTGATTTGGTACAAAATGAGATTTCAAAAATCAAAAAAGCCATCGGTGATAAAATCCTTAAAGCTATTATTGAAACCTGTTATTTGACCAAAGACGAAAAGATACACGCATGTAAATTAGCGATTAACGCTGGGGCAGATTTTGTGAAAACTTCAACTGGTTTTGGCAACGGAGGTGCTACGCTGGAAGATATAAGGTTAATGAAGGATACTGTCGGCAACAAGGCCAAGATAAAAGCGTCAGGTGGAATAAAGGACAGGGCGACAGCACTAAAATATATTGCCTTGGGGGTTTCCAGAATTGGCACCTCCTCAGGTATAACCATTGTATCAGCTAACAAATAAAAAAACCATGAGTGTTCATATTGAAGCCAAAAAAGGCGAAATAGCAGAGACCGTATTAATGCCAGGAGACCCCTTACGGGCCCAATGGATTGCCGAAACATTTTTGGAAAATGTTTTTTGCTATAACAAGATCCGGGGGATGCTGGGGTATACAGGCGTCTATAAAGGGAAAAGAATATCAGTTCAGGGCAGTGGTATGGGCATACCCTCTGCCATGATTTATTATCATGAACTCATCAATGAATATGGTGTGAAAAACATTATTAGGGTCGGTTCGTCAGGTTCATACCAAAAAGATATAAAACTACGTGATATTGTATTGGCCATGGCTGCCTCGACCACTTCGGGTATTAACAATAATAGGTTCGTGAATTCCGATTATTCGCCCACTGCCAATTTTGATTTACTGCTTAATGCCACCCTTTACGCTAGGGACAAAGGCATAAAAATAAAAGCAGGCAATGTACTCTCTGCCGATGAATTTTATGACGATAACCCAGAAGCTTATAAATTATGGGCAAAATACGGGGTTCTTTGTGTTGAGATGGAAGCGTCTGGCCTATATACCATTGCCGCTAAATACAATGTAAGGGCGTTGGCCATTTTAACCATTTCCGATTCTATGGTAACTGGTGAACAAATCTCTTCCTCCGAAAGGGAAACTTCCTTTAATGAAATGGTAGAGATAGCATTGAATATAACCTGATTTAACAAGAACTATCCTAAAATCCCTAGCACCCCTTCCCAACACATGACATAAGTCATTTCATGATAAAGTATTAGTTGCCAACTTTGATTTGAACTAAAATGGTATTCAGGAATGGCGTTTTAATCTATATGCGATAGAAGGAAATATCTTTTTGGAAAATATACACGGACAGAAATAAACCTAACTAATAATAGGTATAGAACTCGTTTAAACTTTTTGGATAATAGCGAAAATTAGGTCCTTAGTGCCCGATTGAAAACTTTTTTAAGTTGCATAGCAGGGCTACGGAAGGAAAAAAGACAAAAAGCGGGTGTAAAAGAGAAATTTTTTAGCCAATTGAAAAAGCTTAAACGAGTTCATAGTATATCCAAAGAATTAAAAGGCATTATCTATTCATGTACCATGTTTATAAACTGATTGAATAACAAAAAATATAAAGACATGAAAAATATTCTAGCAACTCTGACTTTGTTGTTTGTCGTACCGATTACATCGAGTTCGCAAACTACGATTAACAGCTATGATGAAATAGCCCCTTTTAGCGAAGGGTTAGCAGCGGTTCGCCGAGGAAACCTATGGGGTTTTATTGATGAAGAAGCTAAACTAATCATTGATTTTAGAGATGATCTAGTATGGAATAAGGCTGCCGATATAACAGTACTGGGTGTGTTGGGTATTCGATATCCCCAATTTAAAAATGGCCGGTGTCTAATCAAAGAATTGAAAGGGGACGATATACCTTATTACGGTTTTATTGATAAAACCGGTGCTTTGGTCATAAAGCCGGAATACTTGAATATCACCCGTTTTGACCAAAAATATGCCATTGGCATATTTGTCAGGGAAGCCTTCCAAGGAAAGAATGAAATAAATTTAAATATTATAGACTACATATTTACAGAGGTGGTAGTAAATACCAATGGCGAAATCATGTGGCCCATAACCCAACGGGAACACATCCTTACTTCTAAGAGACGATATGAAATTCCCGAGTTAAGGGCAAAACTCATCGCAAAAGACCTGCTTGCGGTTAAAACCAAAGCGAACACGTGGGAAACTAAAAAACTGAATCTAAAACTCTAGTTAAAATAACATTAGCTCAAATCTTCACTAAAATCATATGGATTTTACATAACTTAATTGTCAAATTCAGGTTTCAGACTTTTTATTAGCACTATCTCATAAAGTGTGTAAGTAGAAAAATAGCGGGGGCATGCCCCCGCTATTTTTGGTTACCATTTAATTCTTCAATTATTATAACTTAAGCTTTCGACTTTTTGTTTTGTGTAAAACTTCTTCAGGAAATGGAAAAATAATGGTCGAATTTTTCTCGGCTGCTATGTTGGACAATGTTTGATATAATCTCAATTTTATCGCCGAAGGGGATTGATCTATAAGTTTCCCTGCCTCAAGTAATTTTCCGGCTGCCTGTTCCTCGGCCAAAGCTAAGATTACCCTTGCTCTCCTGGAACGTTCTGCTTCCGCCTGATTGGCCATCATTCTCCTCATATTTTCGGGCAATTGAATATCTTTTATTTTCACATCCATAATTTCAATGCCCCATTCATGGGTTTCTTGTTCCACAATTCTCTTTATATTCTTACCCATTTCCTCTCGTTTAGACAAAATGGTATCCAATTCCACTTTACCACAAACATCTCTTAAAGCCGCCTGTGAAAGTTGGGTTATGGCGAAAGTGAATTCCTCAACTTCCAATACGGCCTTTTCAGGATCTGTAATCTTAAAAAAGACCACACCATCTATACTACAAGGCACGTTATCCTTAGTCATTACTTCTTGAGATATTACATTGATCGTGATTATCCTTATATCAACAATTTGAATAGTTTCTACAATGGGGATAATCCATCTGAAACCCGGTTGTAACGTTTTAATATACTTTCCAAAACGGAACTTTAGGGCTCTTTTATACTCAAAAACAATTCGAATTCCGGCCAATGCCAAAACTCCAATGATTACAACGAATAAAGCTAATGGGTTCATAATAATTTATTTATGATTTATGTACATTTTTTAATCATGAAGCATCGATTAATCTATGTACTTTTATGGGTATGTCCTAAGACTTTAAAAAACCACCGTAAAAAGAGTTGAATCTCCTTCTAGCTCATCTTATCATACCCTTTTAATTTACGAAAATTATTCCTTATTACAAAGAGAAACAAAGCTTAAAACAACGCACAAGCAATTAAATATCAGTATTTTAATCCGACCCTGTCACCTTGGTCATTCCATAATTCTATGGAACAAGTCGGTAGAATGAAGTTTTACCCACCCCAAACAACTAAACCAATTGATAATCTTCCCTATCTTTTACAAAAGAATCTTTGCTTTTTGTGAACATATGTCAATATATTAAAAAACACTCTAAATTTCATAAGATTAGTTGTTCATTCCTATGACTAAGATCATGCTATACTTTGGTGTCTTTGAATAGTTTTGTTGTGACCATGAAAACTACTTTTGAAATACAGAACACCGGTTTAAGTATGGATGAGAAAGTCATTATAGAAAGGTTATTCACTTTAAAGAATATATGGGGTGTTCTTGTGGACACTAATAATCGTTCAATTACCTTTGAATATCCCAATAGCACTGACCGTGATATGGTACAAAGAGAGTTGCATCATATGGGTTTTACCTTAATCAATGATACCCACACCATGGATAGTTATAAAAACCTTCATTAAAATTATTGAGCTATACCTCTATTTAACTTTTGCTATAAGAACACCTTATTTTTCTCCAATAATTTATATGAACAATAAATTTTAAGTTCCGCCTCACCTTCCTATATTTGCAGACTAAAATTTATGCGCACGTGGCGGAATTGGTAGACGCGCTAGCTTGAGGGGCTAGTGACCATTAGGTCGTGGAAGTTCGAGTCTTCTCGTGCGCACAGGAGCTTCTCATTTTCCAATGAGGGGCTTTTTTATTTTGAGAAAGTCTGCACCCCTTTTTAAATTTAAAATCGAAAGCTTTATTCGGCAACTAATTCATCTAAAAGATTTCTGATCTTATTATTATTCCAATCCGCGACCCCAGTTTCGGCAATAATTATTTTTCCCTGTTTATCAATCACATAAGTAGTAGGTATGGTCTTGGCCGTCAAGAGACTAGGTGCTTTTGTATCTGAAAAATATATTGGAAGATCATAGCCATGCTTTTCAACAAAAGTAGAAACCTTTTGCTCCTTGTCTTGGGCAACGAATAGAAAACTTACTTTGTCTCCATAATCATTGTACAGGTTTTGCAGACTTGGCATTTCAGCAACACAAGGTGCGCACCATGTTGCCCAGAAATTCACCAAAACAACTTTCCCTTTGGCTTCTTGAAAATTGTAAGGGCCTTTGTCAACATCGACCAATTGCCAATCATAATCCTTAACTGGCATTTGTAATTCTGTCTTAAGTACTGTTGCACTTGAAGCCAACAATCTTCCTAAAAATACTCGCCCATAAAACCCAACAGGCGTAAAAAGGATTAAGATTATCCCAACAATAAAGGCGGCATTAATCCACTGTTTCTTACTTAGTTTCATACTATTCACTTATCAATTTATCCAATAATTGCCTTATTTCCGTATTATCCCAATCTGCAATATCGTCTTCTTTCACTACTATATATCCATTTTTATCGATAATATATGAAGCAGGTGGTTCCAAAATCTCAAGAGGTGCAGGTTCTCCAATAATTTGATAGGTAACGGGAAAGGTATATTTCTTATCCTTCATGAATTCCTCAACTGGTGGTCTTTCCTCATTCGTAATGATGTAAAAATCCACATAGGCTCCATAACCATTATAAAGCTCTTGAATGCCCTTTAGTTCGGCTTCACTAGGCAAACGCCATGAAGCCCAAAAATTAATAAAGACAACCCTATCCTCGGATTTTTCAAAATTAAAATAATTCCATTGGGCATCTTTTAACTTCCAATAGTATGAGGGCAGTTGTTGTCTTGAACCCTCTTCAATCGGGTCGGGTGAGACAGAAAAGAGCCTATTTAGAAAAACCTTCCCAAAATGCCCTAAAGGAGTCACAAAAAAAGACAGGACAAATGCAATGAGTAAAATATTGAGCCCTGTTTTTTTATTTATTGCCATTTTTTTGGGGGGATTAATCCAAAACTAAAAAACTCTCAATGAAAATTGAGAGTTTTTATCAATTAATTGCTTTAATCCTTATGACACAATGCTAAGAGCTTTTATTGAGCAATACACTTTTGCCGAGAACTTCAATAAGCTTCAACATAAATCACTAATAGATCTATGCCCCGTTTTCTCTTTTGATTACGTTCAAGGCAGAACCCTCTTTGAACCAACCTATTTGGGATTCGTTATAGGTATGGTTTACCTTGATGGTATCTTTACCGCCATCTGCATGAACAACTTCCAATGTCAACTGTTTTCCTGGAGCAAAGTCAGCTATATCAACAAAATTGAACGTATCGTCTTCTTGAATTAAATCGTAATCATTCTCACTGTCAAAAGTTAAGCCTAACATTCCTTGCTTCTTCAGGTTGGTCTCATGAATACGTGCAAAGGATTTAACCAACACTGCAGCAACTCCCAAATGTCTTGGCTGCATTGCTGCATGCTCTCTTGATGATCCTTCACCATAGTTATGGTCTCCCACAACAATCGATTTTATGCCTGCGGCCTTATACGCCCTTTGGGTATCTGGAACTCCGCCATACTCACCTGTAAGTTGATTCTTTACATAATTGGTTTTCTTATTGAATGCATTGACCGCACCAATAAAAGTATTATTGGCAATATTATCCAAATGCCCTCGGAAACGCAACCATGGCCCGGCCATGGATATATGATCGGTTGTACATTTACCAAAAGCTTTGATCAAAAGTTTTGCTCCTTGTAATTGCTCCGGTTGCATAGGTACAAATGGGTCAAGCAATTGAAGCCTTTCTGAGGTGGGATTCACTTTTACCTCAACACCCGAACCATCTTCATCAGGAGCCAGGTAACCAGCATCCTCTACGGCAAAGCCCTTAGTCGGCAGTTCAATGCCCATTGGCTCATCTAATCTAACTTCCTCACCATCTTCGTTGATCAAAGTGTCGTTCATTGGATCAAAATCCAGCTTCCCTGAAATTGCAATGGCAGCCACCATTTCCGGTGACCCTACAAATGCATGGGTATTTGGGTTTCCATCTGCTCTTTTAGAAAAGTTACGGTTAAAAGAATGTACAATTGTATTTTTTTCGTCTCCTTTAAGGTCACTTCTATCCCACTGGCCAATACAAGGTCCACAGGCATTGGTAAACACTGTTGCACCGAGCTTTTCAAAAGTTTGAAGAAGTCCGTCGCGTTCTGCAGTAAATCGTATTTGTTCAGACCCTGGATTAATACCAAAGTCTGATTTTGGTTTTATTTTTTTCTCAATAGCCTGTTTAGCTATTGACGCTGCGCGGGACAAATCTTCATAAGAAGAGTTTGTACAAGAACCTATTAGTCCCCAATCTACTTTAATCGGCCAGCCATTTTCTTTGGCTTTTATTCCCAATTCACCAATAGGAGTCGCCAAATCGGGAGTGAAAGGCCCATTCAAATGAGGCCTTAACTCATCCAAATTAATTTCAATGACCTCATCAAAATACTGCTTTGGGTCATCATAAACCTCTGAATCGGCGGTTAAATAATCTTTTACTTCATCGGCCGCATCAGCAATATCACTTCTATCGGTAGCTCTTAGATACCGCTCCATGGATTCATCGTAACCAAAAGTTGAAGTTGTCGCACCAACTTCAGCACCCATGTTACAAATGGTTCCTTTGCCCGTACAGGAAAGATTTTTGGCTCCTTCTCCAAAATATTCAATTATTGCCCCCGTTCCACCTTTTACGGTCAAAATACCGGCAACTTTTAAAATAACATCCTTTGCAGAAGTCCATCCCGAAATATTCCCCGTTAATTTAATCCCTATCAACTTTGGAAACTTTAATTCCCAAGCCATTCCTGCCATAACATCAACAGCATCAGCACCACCTACACCAATAGCTACCATTCCCAAGCCACCGGCATTAACGGTATGTGAATCGGTACCAATCATCATTCCTCCTGGGAAGGCGTAATTTTCCAATACTACTTGATGAATAATTCCTGCTCCCGGTTTCCAAAATCCTATTCCGTATTTATTTGAAACGGATTCCAAAAAATCAAAAACCTCTGCACTTGTTGTATTTGCTACTTTTAAATCAGCAACAGCTCCATTTTTAGCTTGAATCAAATGATCACAATGAACTGTAGTTGGCACAGCAACCCTTTGCTTACCGGCCTGCATAAATTGCAACAATGCCATCTGGGCCGTCGCATCTTGGCATGCTATACGATCCGGTGCAAAGTCAACATAATCCTTGCCTCGAACAAACGCCTTGGAAGGATTACCGTCCCATAAATGGGAATATAAAATTTTCTCGGCCAGGGTAAGTGGTTTGCCAACTATTTCGCGAGCTTTGTCCACTCGTTCCGTCATGTTGGCGTATGCACTTTTAATCATCTCAATATCAAATGCCATTAGATAGGGTATTTATTGTTAAAGTAATTCAGCGAAATTAAGAAAATCCGTGGGGCAAATAAAATTTTTGTCCAAGGATTACATCGATTTTGGAAAATTGGCAATTTGTTTGATAAGCTATTGAAAGAATCATGGTAAAGACCCTTAAAATCAAGGGCACCGATTATTGAAAGGGTTAAAACAATCTTTCGATAATGTTCTCCTCAGTTATACCCTCGGCCTCGGCCTTATAGTTTTTAATGATCCGATGCTTTAAAATTCCCATTGTTACTGCCCTTACATCCTCAATATCAGGAGAGAACCTGCCACGTATCGCAGCATGCGCCTTTGCTCCCAAAATAAGATTTTGTGATGCTCTAGGACCAGCTCCCCAGTCTAAATACTGCTTAACGAAATCGGGGGCGGTTTCAAGATTCGGTCGTGTTTTGTTTACCAAGGTAACGGCGTAGTTCACGACATTATCCGGTACTGGAATTCGTCTAATCAAGTGTTGTACCTCTAGAATTTCCTCGGCGCTGAATAGCGCATTTATTTTCGTTGTTTCATCCGAAGTAGTAGCTTTAACAACCTCTATTTCCTCTTCAATGGAAGGGTATTTTAATTCTATGGCAAACATGAAACGATCCAATTGGGCCTCAGGTAAAGGATAGGTTCCTTCTTGCTCAATAGGATTTTGTGTGGCCAAAACAAAATAAGGAAGTTCCAATTTATGCTGTTGACCGGCAATAGTAACGGCTCTTTCTTGCATAGCCTCTAACAACGCAGCCTGCGTTTTTGGAGGTGTACGGTTTATCTCATCTGCTAAGATTATATTGGAAAAAATTGGCCCTTTTATGAATTTGAAGTTGCGGTTTTGGTCTAAAATCTCGCTTCCCAAAATATCACTGGGCATTAAATCAGGGGTAAACTGAATTCTTTTAAAATTCAGGCCCAATGTTTGGGCAATAGTGTTCACCATCAAAGTCTTGGCCAAACCGGGAACACCGATTAAAAGTGAATGACCACCTGTATAGATTGAGAGCAAAACAAGGTCCACGACTTCTTTTTGCCCTATAATGACCTTGGCTATTTCCTGCTTAAGAGCAACATGTTTTTGGACTAAATTATTTATGGCCGTTACGTCTGACATGCACTACTCCTTTACCCAATTATTGGCAAAATCACAAGCTTTGTTCGATTCATTTACGCTTATATAGGTTTCCTCGATATGCTCACTCAACCATTTTTTAATGGTATTGAACTGTTTTTCTGTGAGTGCCAATTGCTGTATTTTCATATAGTCCTTGGCAAAATCAGCAATATGCTCATCGTATCTGTTAGTAACCCTAAGTATTTTGTATTTTGGCCCACCTCCCCTTGGATCTTCTTCGTATAGAGGATATGAAATTTCATCATCCTTCAAGTTTCTCACTTGGTTATAAAGCGCAGGGTCCATTTTGGTGAGCTCAAATTTTGAATCATAGTTGATTGGATTTCGCAACTGCCCGCCATCGAACTTAGTCTCTTTCTCATCAGAAAAGTTTTGGGCCGCCTCTTCAAAAGTGTATTTGCCTTCACTTACATGTTTTCGAATGCTATCCAGTTCGGACTTGGCATCATTCAAAGATTCTTGGGAAATCTCAGGTTGTAATAATATATGTCTTACATCCCTTTCTTGCCCCCTCACTTTCTCAACAAATAATATATGATATCCGAACATGGTCTCAAAGGGGTCAGAAATCTCTCCTTCCCGCAAACTAAAAGCCACATCCTTAAACTCTTTCACATATCCTGATTCTTTGGTCACGGCCCCTAATGAACCCCCTGTTGATTTAGATGGTCCCTGCGAATATAAAATAGCCTTCACACTAAATTTAGCACCATTATCCTCAATATCAGACTTAATAGTATTAAGCCTGTCAATGACTTTTTGTTTTTCCTCCTCTGTAGGTTTTGGTTGCTTGATTATCTGGGAAATTTCCATTTCTGCCCCAAAAACAGGCCTTTCGTTTTCGGGTATTCTATTAAAGAACTGCCTAACTTCTTCAGGTGTGATTTTAATCTCCGAAATAATATTGTTCTGCATTTTTTCGGATAACATTCGAAGCTTGTTTATCTTATTGATATCTTCTCTTAGGCTTGCCTCATCTTCCTTTTTATAAAATTTCAACAACTTTTCCATCGAACCCATTTGTGTGACAAAAGACTTAATCTGTCTATCTGTGGTCAGGCCAACTTCATCGTCTGAAATAAGCAAACTATCTTGCACTGCCTGGTGGGCGTACAAGCGATCTTCCATAAGTTTGCCTAAAAGTCGACATCTGGTAATATCCTCAGTAGAAGCTCCCTGACTTTTAAGGTCAATCATGGTCTTTTCAATGTCCGATTCCAAAATGACATAATCACCTACTACCGAGGCAATACCGTCTAACTTTAATTTCTTGAAATTGTGGGTTGAATCTTTTTTCATACCCACACTGGCCTCTAGAGCCAGTTCTGGCGATTCAACCTGGGTATTGGCAATTTCATCGGTCTCTTGACCAAGTATTATACCTGAAATAAACAAAAATGTATAAAACAGCGCTTTTTTAGTTGTCTTGTGCATAGACTTCGAATTCTTTTTCTTTGATAGCTTCATCTATAATCTCGGCTTCCAATTGTCTAATATAATCTAACTTTCTACGGTTGAGGAGTACCTGTTTTATCGATGGTTCAATATAAGACAATGGAGCAATATCATTAACTTCCAATACTCCCCTAATCTTTGCCAAATATACCCCTAATGAATCCTGCAATTCAAAAAATTGTGATTTTTTTAAGTATCTATTCTGATTTTCAAGGGTCAAGGGAGGAATTTCTTCAAGAACCCTTGGGGCACTCACCCAAATCGAGTCATTAAAATGGAGCTTCTTGAATTGCACTCCAATAGAATCCAAATATCTGATATCATCAGGTTGAAAGCTCTTCAACTTACTGATTACTATTTCCTTATTTAAGAATTGGATTGGCAATTCAATAAATCTAAGTTTGATGAGTCTTTCCTTTAATTTGAAATTCTCTTTCTCATTTTCATAAAATTGCTCCAATTGCGATTGACTTATAACCGTGTCACTTCCCTGTCGAATCAGAGCCTCTTTATAGGCTCGAGTATACAAGTCTGTTTTGTAATCGGAGACCAGAGCATCGAACTCAGCCAACTTTTCCTCTGACAAATTAATCTTGGACTTGGAAAGCAGTAATTGCTTTGAAGCCCAATTGTTTATATAATCGGTAATAAATGCGGTGCTATCCGCTTTGGTCATTTCCCTGGTTATAAATGGGGTAACATCCTCTTTATATAAAAAAGATTCCCCAACCCGCGCTATAGGCTCACTTCCTGTTTGACCCTTCCAAAGAGGGCCACATGAAACAAAGAGCAAGATCAGCGAATATCTAACTAAAAGAGATTTTTCAAATGCCAAAAACATCTCGCAAAAATAACAATTAGATGGCGTTAAACAAGTTATATAGGGTTTCATTAACACATTTTTGGCCAGCAGAAACATTATTTATTACATTAGTGGCACAAACCATTTGTGAATGAGGTACACCACTGAAATGACGATTGATCTATCTCATAATAAATACATTAAAAATTGGACGATTCCTAGAATTTGAAACACTGGCAGAAAGGACTTATTAGTTTCAGGTTCTTATCTGGCACCCAAGGCCAAGAGGGTGCAAAAATGGAGCTAAACTACCAAATGAGGAAAAGAGATGTGGTACTGTTAGAAATTATTATCAAAAGAAACTTCCCTTTTGAATTTCACGTGACGTATGACGCTAAAGGTGTACACACTAATCAACGGAAATATTTTAGGGATAGGGATATAGATGCGAAAACGACCAAATGGATATCGGGATCAGAGTTTCAACTTTCGGGATTTATAATAATATAATGGCTTTTCTAACGCCCAGTGACTTTAGAAAGCAATCAATAAAATATTTAAAGGATTTTAAGACCTTTGCCAAGAAAAGTGTTTCGGTAGCCGAATCCTAAACCAACAACAATTGTCTGTGAGCAAAAAAATCAAACTCATATGGGACTTTCATGGTCCTACAGCCCAAAAGATCGCTGAGCACCATGAAATACACCTTAAAGAATATATGGCCGTCAAAGGTATGGACTCGAATATTACAGGACACCAGCAAATAAATGAAATGTATAGTTTGGCTTTCATGGTCGTAACCGAAGAGCATATGATACAAGTACGGGATGCCTTGAAACCTCATCGTGGAGAACTTTACCAAGAACAATAACGTTTATTTATTTCTCGACTAATTCTTTTCCCATGATCAATAGATTTAATTTATCCTTAATTTTTATTTTGCTTTTGGCCTCATGTAAAAATGAAAACAGAAATCAAAACCCGTTGGAATTTGCACTAAACTCCAAGAATATCAAAATTCGTCAAGTGGCCGACAGCATAGGACCATACGAGATTCAGATAAAGTTCACGCAAATAGATAGATTTAAGGATAGCGTTGTTTTCATTGATTACGATTTTCAAGTAAACAATAACAATTACTTCTACCCGGCAAGCACAGTTAAATTCCCCATTGCGGTTCTGGCCCTGGAAAAACTGAATCAAATTGATTCGTTGTATAGAGATACCCGTTACTATGTAGAGGGTGATTCTATAGAAACTACATTTGCAACAGATGTTTCAAAGATTTTCGCCATAAGTGATAACGAGGCGAATAACCGATTGCTAGAATTCTTGGGGCAAGATGCCATCAACTCGACCTTAAGGCAAAAAGGAATTTCACCCGTACGTATTTCCCATAGGCTATCAACAGGCAATGCCGACGAGATAACTACCAAACCCTTGATTGTTTACTTAAACGATAGCACGGTCGCTACCTTGGAGGGTACCACCAATACCTCACCAGCACCTTTGAAAATAAACAAAATTGAAAAGGGCATTGGATATATCGCGGAAGATTCATTGATTCATGAACCATTTAGTTTTGCTCTGAAAAACCAATACTCCATCAATGCTCAACACGGTCTTTTAAAACGTATCATTTTCCCTAAAAAATTCAAAGAAAGTGAAAGGTTTGACCTGAGCGAAAGTCAAAGGGAGTTTCTTCTGGACGCAATGCACCATCTTCCTAAAAGAGTAGGATATGATCCAACGGCGTATTATGATAGCTACGTAAAATTCTTTATGTTCGGTGACAACAAAAAAGATATGCCCGATCATATAAAAATATACAATAAGGTAGGGTATGCCTATGGCACATTAACCGATTGCGCGTACATTTACGATACAGAAAGCAAAGTGGAATTTATGCTTACCGCAACCATTCTGGTTAATAAGGATGGTATTTTCAATGATGATGCTTACGAATATGATGATATTGGAATTCCGTTCTTGGCACAATTGGGCCGAGAGATTTACCAATTTGAATTAGACAGAAAAAACAAATGACCCGGTACATACGCAATGAAAGAACAAAAACAGACCAGAATCAATAAATACCTGAGCGAGGTAGGTTACTGCTCAAGAAGAGCAGCAGATAAACTTATTGATCAAGGAAGAGTTACCATCAATGGTAAAGTACCCGAAATGGGAACAAAAATTACCGACAGGGATGAAATTCGTGTGGATGGCGAACCCATATCGGAACCTAAGGAGAAAGCCATTTACCTTGCTTTTAACAAACCTATAGGTATTGTCTGTACTACTGACACACGTGTTGAAAAAGACAATATCATTGATTTTATCAAATATCCAAAACGTATATTCCCCATTGGCCGTTTAGACAAACCCAGTGAAGGTCTTATTTTCTTGACCAATGATGGCAATATCGTAAATAAGATATTAAGGGCTCGGAACCATCATGAAAAAGAATATTTGGTCACTGTGGGGAAACCCATCACATCAAAGTTTCTCGAACAAATGGCTAACGGGATTCCCATATTGGATACTGTAACCAGAAAATGTGAAATTGAGGAAGTAAGCAAGTATCAATTCAAAATAATCTTGACACAAGGCCTTAATCGCCAAATTAGACGCATGTGTGAATATTTGGATTATCGTGTCAAAAAACTCAAACGTATACGGATAATGAATGTCAAGTTAGACGTTCCTGTAGGTAAATGGCGAGATTTAACACCAGAAGAATTGACAGAAATAAATCGTTTGGTGTCTTCCTCTTTCAAAACTCCTGAAGAAAAGTAATCTCAATATTGGTCCAAGTCATTGGAAGCATTCAACGCTATTTTTGGCTTGTACCAAAGTCTACATGATTTTAATCATTGTCTAAGTGATAATTATTTCCAATTTTTACGATAGGCCTATTCAAAGTCTTTTTTTAAGGGATTGCTACATCCGTTATTAATACGCTTTTAACAGCTTATTTAGTTAATTATCATTAACTTAGATAAACCCAAACACGATAGTTTCATAATCTAAAAAGCATCAATCATGAGACAGAAATATATTCAAGTACGTAAGAAATCCTTTTTGGCAGTATTGTTTATCATGCTGTTTATGGGAGCTTTGACAATTCCTAAAGCTTCCGCTAATTTCCAGGAACCTCAGGAGCAGGATATAACCTATATACAATACAAAGGGGAGGTCATGGACTCTAAGACCAAAAAACCCATGGTTTTCGCTACACTTTCCATTGATGAAACAAATATAAGTACGATTTCCAATACAGAAGGGGTATTTGCCCTTAAGGTGCCTAAAAGTATTGCCCAAGGAAATGTTTTGGTTTCTTTTTTGGGCTATAAGTCCAAACTAATTCCCCTATCGCAATTTAAAGATGGTAACAATAAAATATATATGGACATTTCTGTGGTCCAATTAAGTGAAGTGAGTCTTAGCATTCCTAAAAATGCAGAATCCTTGGTTCGGGAAACCCTAAGAAAAAGAGGGCAAAATTATTTTAAAGACCCAACATTGATGACCGCTTTCTATAGGGAATCCATTAAGAAAAGGAAACGAAATGTGTCCTTATCCGAAGCCGTGGTCAACATTTACAAAACCCCCTATACCTCAACGAGACCAGATGGAGTACAGCTCTATAAAGCCAGAAAAAGCACAGATTATAGTAGACTTGACACTATAGCACTTAAGCTTCAGGGAGGTCCGTTCAATGCACTATTTGTCGACATCATGAAATATCCTGAGTACATCTTCGAGGAAGAATCGTTATCTAAATATGATTTTACTTTCGACCATTCCACCAGAATAAATGACAGGCATATCTTCGTAGTGCAGTTCACTCAAAAACCAGGTATCGGAGAACAACTATATCATGGGAAGCTTTATATAGATGCTGAGAATAAGATTCTAACGAGTGCCATATATTCCCTTAACATAACTAATAAAAAAGAAGCCTCTAAATTATTTGTACGCCGAAAACCCAGAAATGTAAAGGTGTGGCCAAATGAAGTGGCCTATAGAGTGGATTATAGGGAAAAGAATGGAAGATGGTACTACGGTTATAGTAACGTCTTGATGGAGTTTAAAATTAATTGGGATAAGAAATTGTTTAACTCAGTTTATAGCATGACCAGTGAAATGGCCGTTACTGATTGGGAAAGGAACCTTACCAACGAAATGCCAAAAGCAAGAGAAAGAATCAAGACTTCCATAATCTTGGGTGACGAGGCCATCGGATTTGCCGATCCTGATTTTTGGGGTGAATACAATATTATAGAGCCTGATAAATCTATAGAGTCGGCCATCAAGAAAATAAGACGGCAACTTAAAAAAGCAAAGTCCAAAGATACTTCCGCCCCATAAAGAATTCAAAGTAAAAAAACCACTGTTGTGATGACAGTGGTTTTTTTATGTCTTCTCCAAGAAGTTTAATTCGCAACCTCACTAATGAACTTCAAACGATAAAACCTTAAGTCCTCTTCCTCATATTCTCCATCAAATTCCTTCATGGCTTCTTCCAAATCGTCGCTTTCAGCTTCCAAGAAGTATTCGTGAATCTCTTCCTGTTGATCATCATCAAGGACATCATCAATATAGTAGCCAATATTCAGTTTGGTACCACTATAAACAATCTGTTCCATTTCTTTTAAAAGGTCAGCTATTTCCAAACCTTTGGCAGACGCAATGTCTTCAATACTCAATTTTCTATCCACATTTTGGATGATATAAAGTTTCAGACCTGAATTGGCCCCAGTGCTCTTCACCACCAAATCGTCAGGTCTAATGATATCATTGTCTTCAACATAGGTTGAAATAGCCTCAATAAAAGGTTTCCCATACTTTTTGGCCTTACCTTCGCCCACTCCATAAATATTAAGCATTTCAGCCATTGAAATAGGGTACTTAAGTGCCATATCATCCAATGATGGGTCTTGAAAAACCACAAATGGAGGGACACCCAATTTATCGGCTTGCGATTTTCTAATCGATTTCAAAAGTTTTAATAATTTTTCATCGGCTACTCCACCTTTAGACGCACTTACGATTGCTTCATCTCTTTCCTTATTATATTCGTGGTCCTTGGTCATCATAAAAGAAATGGGGGTTTTCAAGAACTCTTTTCCTTTTTCAGTAATCTGTAAAATACCGTACAATTCTATTTCTTTTCGCAGAAAACCAGCAACGAGAACCTGCCTAATCAATGCCATCCAATGGCTTACCGTTTTATCGGAACCTATTCCAAAGATAGATTTTTCATGGGCCTTATGAGACGAAACCAAAGCGTTTAACTGCCCTGTTATAGTCTTCACCACTTCCTTAGACTTGAATTTTTCGCTAGTCTCCTTAACGACTTTCAATAGTTTAAGTACATCTTCCTTGGCCTCTTGCTTCTCTTTGGGGTTACGTGTATTGTCATCCATATCGGCTCCCTCACCATTGACCTCGTCAAAGGCTTCACCAAAGTAGTGCAGCATAAACTTTCTTCGTGACATTGAAGTTTCTGCGTAGGCAACGACTTCTTGCAAAAGGGCATTACCAATCTCTTGTTCTGCAACAGGTTTCCCTGACATGAATTTTTCGAGTTTCTCAATATCCTTATAAGAATAGAAGGCAAGACAATGACCTTCGCCCCCGTCCCTTCCGGCACGTCCTGTTTCCTGATAATAACTTTCAATACTTTTTGGAATATCATGGTGAATCACAAAACGTACATCGGGTTTATCTATTCCCATGCCAAAGGCAATAGTGGCCACCACAACATCAACGTCTTCCATCAAGAACATATCTTGGTATTTGGAACGCGTTTTTGCGTCAAAACCTGCATGATATGGGACGGCACTAACACCGTTAACCTGGAGAACCTTCGCCAGCGATTCGACACGTTTTCTACTTAAACAGTAGATAATACCCGATTTCCCTGAATTTTGCTTTACAAATCGAATGATATCAGCATCAACATTCGCTGTTTTTGTGCGTACTTCATAAAAGAGATTAGCCCTATTAAAAGAGGCTTTAAACAATTTGGCATCTGTAATCCCCAAATTCTTGATGATATCTTCTTGCACTTTGGGAGTCGCTGTGGCCGTTAAACCAATAATCGGAATACCTTTTCCCAATCGACTTACGATGGTTCTTAAGTTTCGATATTCGGGTCTAAAGTCATGCCCCCATTCCGATATACAATGAGCTTCATCAACTGCGACAAAAGATATTTTTACCGATTGAAGAAAATCAATATATTCCTCCTTGGTCAAGGATTCTGGAGCTACGTATAATAACTTCGTAACCCCGCTGGTAATATCTTTCTTTACCTGCTTTATCTCCGTTTTGTTTAGAGAGGAGTTCAATACATGGGCAACTCCATGTTCCGAGGAAATTCCTCGAATGGCATCCACTTGGTTTTTCATCAAAGCAATTAAAGGAGATACCACAATGGCCGTACCCTCTTGCATCAAGGCCGGGAGTTGATAACAAAGTGATTTACCACCGCCAGTCGGCATAATGACAAAAGTATTCCTTGCTTGAATTATGTTATTGATAACATCTTCCTGAAGACCCTTAAATTGGGAAAACCCAAAATATTTTTTTAACGAGGCATGTAAGTCAATATTGCCAAGTTCCATTCCGCTTTTGATCATTTAATTTCTTAATTCAATGACAGTGAGCCATCTACTATTATTTATATAAGTTAAGGCCTTTTATTTTATTGCACAAGTTGTTGCAAAATATCCTTAAAAAAACTTAAGCTATTCTATAAAGCTAAGTTTATGTAAGTTTGTAAACTTAAATATAACACAATCTTTCAGGATTACAATTCATAACATAACTTATACTTGGACAATTCCAAAAAGATACTTGACCTAGCAAAAAAAACCATAGAGACCGAAAGTAAGGCCATCGGAAATTTGGCATCTTTGCTTAATGATGATTTCGCCCTAGCTACCGAATGCCTTCTAAATTCAAAAGGGAGGGTCATAATTACAGGAATCGGTAAAAGTGCGATCATAGCCACAAAAATAGTCGCCACCCTTAATTCTACGGGAACACCTGCTATTTTTATGCATGCAGGCGATGCTATTCATGGTGATTTGGGAACCATTCAAAAAGACGATGTGGTCATTTGCATCTCTAAAAGTGGTAGTACGCCTGAAATAAAAATGTTGGTTCCTCTTATAAAACGGGGAAACAATACCTTGATAGGCATGACCGGCAATACGGAATCGTTTTTGGCAAATCAGGCAGATTTTGTGCTTAACACTTTTGTAGCGAAAGAAGCCTGCCCCAATAATTTGGCGCCAACGACCAGTACCAGTGCCCAATTGGTCATGGGCGATGCACTTGCCATCTGTTTATTGGAATTGAAAGGGTTCAGTAGTAAGGATTTTGCGAAGTACCATCCTGGAGGTTCATTGGGTAAAAGACTTTACCTTACCGTGGATGATATTGTCAAGACCAATATGAAACCTGAAGTAAATTTAGATACCGATATTCGTAAGGTCATTGTTGAAATATCAGAAAAAATGTTGGGCGTAACGGCAGTAATCCATGAAAACAAAATTGTGGGAGTCGTCACCGATGGCGATATTCGCAGAATGTTGAATAAATATGATGATATAAACGGACTGACAGCAAAGGATATAATGACTTTAGAACCCAAAACCATAGCAACGGATAAACTTGCCATAAAAGCGCTTGAAATTATGCAGGACAACAGTATAACACAACTTCTGGCCACTGATGAAGACAAGTATAAAGGAGTAGTACATTTACATAACTTAATAAACGAAGGCATACTATAATGGCAAAAACTGAAACCAAAAGTCCTAACGAAATGTCTTTTTTGGATCATCTGGAAGAGCTAAGATGGCATTTGATACGTTCTACCCTAGCCATTGTGATTATTGGCTGTGTGGCCTTTATGATGCGTGGTTTTATTTTTGACACCATCCTCTTTGGGCCCAAAAATATGGACTTCCCTACTTACAAATTCTTTTGTAAAATTGCAACATTTATTGGTTTTGATTCTGATTTCTGTGCGAACGAACTTCCGTTTACAATTCAAAGTAGATTGATGGCTGGGCAGTTCTCGGCACACATATGGACCTCTATATGGGCAGGGTTCATAGTTGGCTTCCCATATGTACTCTATGAAATTTGGAAGTTCATTAGTCCTGGGTTACATGCCACAGAACGCAAATATTCAAAAGGCTTTATCTGTACGGCATCCCTTTTATTCTTCTGTGGTGTCCTGTTTGGTTATTATGTCGTGGCACCATTATCCATCAAATTTTTAGGAAGCTACCAAGTTAGTACAGAAGTGACCAATGAATTTGATTTGGCTTCCTATATATCCACAATAAGAACTTCTGTGATCGCGTGTGGACTCATCTTCGAACTCCCCATTATCGTTTACTTCTTGACCAAGGTCGGGTTGGTAACTCCTGAAATACTTAGAAAGTATAGAAAAATATCTTTGGTAGTGGTACTAATATTGTCAGCTGTCATCACACCTCCAGACGTCACGAGTCAAATAGTAGTGGCCCTGCCAATTTTAGTGCTATATCAGATAAGTATATATATTTCAAAGAGGGTTATCAAAAGTGAGAAGAAAAAAGAAGCCAAGTTGGCTGCTGAACGTGCCAAAAAAAGTTAAAAATAGCCTATTTGAATACCAAGGCTGATTTTATGTTTTAGATTTGAAGCCATGAAACTAAGAGCAGAAAATATAATGAAGGCCTATGGAGGGCGCCAAGTGGTCAAAGGTATTTCCCTAGAAGTCAACCAAGGGGAGATCGTTGGGCTTTTGGGGCCTAACGGAGCGGGAAAGACCACCTCATTCTATATGATTGTAGGGCTTATTAAGCCGAATGGTGGCACTATTTACCTGGATGATATGAACATCACCAAGTTCCCCATGTATAAAAGAGCCCAGAATGGTATTGGTTATTTGGCTCAGGAAGCTTCGATATTTCGTAAGCTGAGTGTTGAAAAAAACATTTTGAGCGTGTTGCAATTGACCAATTTGAGCAAAAAGGAGCAGCACATGAAAATGGAATCCCTCATCGAGGAATTTGGCCTTGGACATATTCGAAAAAGCAGGGGGGATTTACTTTCGGGTGGTGAACGCCGACGCACAGAGATTGCACGTGCCCTTGCCACAGATCCCAAATTTATTCTTTTGGACGAACCCTTTGCCGGAGTGGACCCAGTTGCTGTAGAGGATATTCAACGTATTGTGGCCCATTTGAAGGACAAGAACATAGGAATTTTGATTACGGACCACAATGTTCAAGAAACCTTGGCGATTACCGAACGTTCGTATTTGATGTTCGAAGGCGGAATTCTAAAATCGGGTCTCCCTGAGGACCTTGCTGCAGATGAAATGGTTCGTAAGGTATATTTAGGCCAAAACTTCGAGCTTCGTAAAAAAAAGTTGGAGTTCTAAGTCAAAATTCAAGATTTGCATTACTTGCCCATATTCCCCACTAAAGAACTCAATAGATACAAAGCTATAATAGCCGGTATAGCCAAAAACTTCATGGTGGCCAACAATACCAAGCTAACTATCAAAAAGATATAACGCTGCGAATTGTCATTAAAGCTCCAGTTCTTGAATTTCAAGGCGAACAGTTTAATATTTGAATTGAGTAAAAAGGCACTTAAGAGCGTAATTCCAATCAAAAACCATTGATTAAGAATAATGGCATTTAAGAAGTCGTTGTTATGATATAAAAGAATCAATGGCAAAGAAAGAATAAGCAAGGTATTGGCCGGTGTCGGAAGCCCAACAAAAGAACTTGTCTGATTCTCATCAATATTAAATTTCGCCAAACGATACCCTGAAGCCAGAGTTATCAAGAAACCAAAAAAAGGTAGTGGAGCTACTCTGAGTCCAGCCCAAAACGTATCATTAGCGGCATGGGATGAAAGGTCAACATTCCACCCTCCATGCATAGACATTCCCAACAATTGAAACATTACAATACCCGGAACCAATCCACTGGTTACCATATCAGCAAGGGAATCCAACTGCAACCCCAAATCGCTCTTTACATTCAAAAGTCGGGCAGCAAATCCATCAAAAAAATCAAAAACAATCCCAAGGAAAACAAAAAAAGCGGCTAACTCTAGTTGGTTCAAAACAGCAAAAACCACAGCCACACAGCCACAAAACAAATTCAGTAAAGTAATTAGATTAGGGATGTGCCGTTTCATAGATTGCGGTTTCCGTAAAAATAGCACAAAATAAGAGAATGATCTTAAGTGGATATGCCATTTAATATGTGAGATATTGACAAAATACACGTTTAAAAAAAGTATTTAAAGTGTGCTAAAATTGAAAAATCCCATAGTTTTTGGGAGCTAATTTTAAAATTTGGCTACCGATTTGAAATACTGCGATTTGAATAAAAAGCACAATTCATGTAATTCAAGCATTTCAATCTTTAATTAACAACAATTAACTTTAATCCTGAACTGATCTAATTTATTCAGATATTTGGCAATTCTAACGTTTGAGATTCAAAATGTCATTTAAAAAAATACTTTTTTTTCTTTTCCTTACCTATGGCCTTCAAGGTACTTCACAAACACCTGAATTGTCACCATTGTCCAAAATAAGTGTCCTTACCAGTGGTCCGGGAGGCATACTTTATTCTGCTTTCGGTCATAGTGCATTTAGGGTCCGGGATGTATCACAAGGTATCGATGTGGTATATAACTATGGTGTTTTTGATACCAGCGGTGAAAATTTCTATTTAAAATTCTCAAAGGGTAGAATGGATTATAAACTTGAGCGAAGGAGTTACAAATCTTACCTAAGGAGTTACGAAATCGAAAATAGATGGGTCAATGAACAACTATTAGACTTATCTGTTCCTGAAAAGAATAAGCTATTTAAATTTTTGGAGATCAATAATCTTCCGGAAAATAAGGTATATCAGTATGATTACTTTCTTAACAATTGTGCCACAAAAATTTGGGAAGTACTTAAGCATAATTTTGGGGAACAGTTGTTTTTTGATGAAACCTATATCACAAATCAATTTACCTTTAGAGAATTGATACATCAGAATATTAAAACAAACTCCTGGGGGGCTTTTGGCATTGACTTGGCGCTTGGTTCTGTCATTGACAGAAAAGCAACTCCCAAAGAACATCTATACCTTCCAGACTATGTAATGCGGCAATTGGAGGTAGCCTATTTAAATGATAGTCCCATAACGGTTAAAAAGGAGTCCCTTTTAGAGACAGGTCATAGAGAAAACACCTTCAGTTTTTTCACCTCTCCCCTATTCTTTATTCTTATAATCTCAATAGGGATTTTAATTGCTACATATTCTGATTTTATTAGAAAAAGGCGAAGAAGATGGTTAGATTTTGGTATTTTCCTGTTTACCGGGTCGGCGGGTCTAGTTCTATTTTTTCTGTGGTTTATGACCGATCATATTTGGACGGCTGGTAACTACAATATTTTATGGGTGTTCCCATTAAACTTCATTTTGGCTTTCTTGATTTTACGAAAATCCATTGCTCCTTGGGTTCGAAAATATATGCTTGGCTTGGTGGGCCTATTGTTACTCATGATACTATTGTGGATGTTCAGTGTTCAAGCCTTTACACCAGTATTGATTCCTTTGTTGGTAGCACTTGCAACACGATACTTTTACATAGGAATCATTTTTCAAAATATTAAACCATAGTTTGAATGAACCTACTTACCGTTGAAAATATTGCTAAGTCTTACGGCGAGCATGTACTTTTTCAGAATTTATCCTTTGGGGTCAATAAAGGACAAAAAATTGCGTTGATCGCCAAAAACGGAGATGGAAAAACATCTATTTTGAATATTCTGTCGGGAAAAGATTCTCCCGATGTTGGATCTGTGAATTATAGAAAAGGGATTCGGATTTCTTATTTGGAGCAGGAGCCAGATCTTAATCCGGATTTAACCGTTGAACAAACCATTTTTGCTTCTGACAATGAGGTTCTTGGAATTATTTCAGCCTACGAGAAGGCCCTGGCCAATCCTGAAGATGAGGAAGCCTACCAAAAGGCCTTTGACGCGATGGACCGTTTTGATGCTTGGGATTTTGAGACCCAATACAAGCAAATTCTCTTCAAGTTGAAACTTGAAGACCTTAATGCCAAGGTTGGGCTTCTTTCCGGTGGACAAAAAAAGCGCCTTGCACTCGCCAATGCCCTTATCAATAGGCCTGACCTATTGATTTTGGATGAACCTACCAACCACCTGGATCTGGAAATGATAGAATGGTTGGAGCAATATTTCGCCAAAGAGAACCTCACATTGTTCATGGTAACGCATGATCGCTATTTTCTGGAGCGTGTTTGTAACGAAATCATCGAGTTGGATCATGGTAAATTGCATCCCTATAAAGGCAACTATTCGTATTATTTAGAGAAGAAAGAGGCGCGAATCGGGCAAGAAGCCGTTGAACTGCACAAATCAAAATTGCTATATAAAAAAGAGTTAACCTGGATGCGACGCCAACCTAAAGCCAGAACCACGAAATCAAAGTCACGCATTGATGATTTTAAGACAATCAAAGAGAAGGCACACCAGCGACGTATGGAGCATGAGGTACAGCTGGAAATTAATATGGAACGCATTGGAAGCAAGATTCTTGAGCTTCATAAAATCTCCAAATCCTATCCCAACAAGCCTATACTTGACAAGTTTGAATATACGTTCACTAAAGGTGAACGCGTGGGCATTATTGGTAAGAACGGGACAGGGAAATCCACATTCCTTAATATCCTTACGGCAACCGACGTGCCAGACGCTGGCAAGGTGGTGGTAGGTGATACCATAAAATTTGGGTATTATACCCAAACGGGAATTACTATAAAGAAAGGGCAAAAAGTCATTGATGTTATTCGGGAATTCGGGGATTACATTCCACTTAAAAAAGGAAGACAGATTTCCGCCCAGCAATTGCTCGAACGTTTTCTTTTTGACAGAAAGAAACAATATGATTTTGTTGAAAAACTGAGCGGTGGTGAGCGCAAACGACTTTATTTATGCACCGTATTGATTCAAAACCCGAATTTTCTGATTTTGGATGAACCCACAAATGATCTGGATATCGTAACCCTCAATGTTCTGGAAAGTTTTCTATTGGATTTCCCAGGATGCATTTTGGTCGTATCCCATGATCGATATTTTATGGATAAAATCGTAGATCATCTTTTTATTTTTCGAGGCGATGCCATTGTCGAGGATTTCCCTGGAAACTATACCGACTTTAAGACCTATGAAGATAGTGTCGTAATTGAAAAAAGAATCGAAAAGAGTAAAACAGCTGAAAATAGTCCCAACAAAAATTCATGGAAGAATGAGCAAGCTGTCCAAAAATTTTCCTATTTGGAACAAAAAGAATACAAATCCCTCGAAAAGGAAATCCAAAAATTGGAAGATAAAAAAGAAAATGTGCAGCAGCAATTCATGAATGCTGATCTATCAGGAGAAGAAATAGACAGACTTTCGGTCGAATTAAAGGAGATTGAAGGTGGTATTGAAACAAAAACCGAACGTTGGTTCGAACTTTCAGCCTTGTTGGAACAATAAGAGTTATTCATCATAAAATGAAAAATACAAACCAGTACCAATCTTATGCTTTATGAATTCGCCTCATATATAAAGTTCTTATTCACCTCCACCAACCAGCATGGGACCCACTCTCCCTTTATTTATAATTATGTGACCAAATGTCTTTATACCAAATCTAATTTCAAAGGGGGCAAGAGCATTCAAGTACTCCTAAAAAGCATCGGTTATTTTAAGGCCAATGCGGTACACCTCGATTTACAGAACCATCATATACAAAACTTGATCAAGATCAACTATCCGAATGTGGAATTAGGGACGGGTCCTTACGACATTATTTATGTAGACTATCCAAAGATAGAACTCGTCAACTACCTTTTAAATTCAAGCGCCATTCATAATGACACTATGCTCCTTATTGGAACTCTGTATAAAAACAGAATAATCGCCTCCCAATGGGAGCTGATCAAACGTAATGACAGGGTCACCGTGAGCGTAGATATGTATCATTGCGGTGCCGTTTTTTTTAGGAAAGAACAAGCAAAAGAACATTTTAAGATTCGAACATAAACCCGTAACTTTAACTATTAAGTTCAATATTATGGAGTATTCAATTTATGCGGTTCTGGGCGTGCTTGTTGTTATTTATCTGTTCATTACAATTAAGAATAGGAATAAGTCAAAAAGTAGAAAATCAAAAAAATTTATGGATGGTTATAATCATGAGGATAGGAAAAAGGATTGAAGCCGATTATTGAACTCATTTAAACTTTTTGGATTGAAGCGAAAATTAGCGATTTTGTGTTCAGTTGAAGACTTTTTTGAGTTGCATAGCAGAGCTACAGAAGGAAAAAAAGACAAAAACCGGGGGTAAAAGAACGATTTTTAGCCCATTGAAAAAGTCTAAACGAGTTCATTATTTACCAAGAACCACTACATGAAAATTTACACTAAAACCGGTGATAAAGGCACCACGGCTCTTTTTGGGGGCACACGCGTATCAAAACATCACATTCGGATAGAAAGTTATGGTACCATAGATGAATTGAATGCCTGGTTGGGTCTAATTCGTGATCAGAATATTGACGCCCATTCCAAGGAAATCATAACGGCGATTCAGGATAGGCTATTTACTGTGGGTGCAGTTTTGGCCACTGATCCAAAAAAGGCAATCCTAAAAAGTGGTAAAGAACGTCTTAATATCCCTAAAATCAGTACCAAGGACATAGAATCATTGGAACATGAAATGGATTCTATGAACGAATTACTCCCCCCCATGACCCATTTCATTCTTCCCGGAGGTCATACAGCAGTGTCATACTGTCATATTGCCCGTACCATATGTCGTAGGGCCGAACGTATGGCAACCCAACTTTTCGAAAAGGAACCTTTTGATGAAAACGTTTTGTCATACATCAACAGGCTTTCCGACTACCTTTTTGTATTGGCACGAAAGTTGTCCAAAGATTTGAAAGCGGACGAAATCAAATGGATTCCCGAAAAAAAGGGCTAATAAATCCAAATTTTATTCGTTATCAAATTATTAAAGCAGAAATAATGCAAAAAAATCTTGGCTTTATCAGGATAAAAATTACTTTTGCAAAAATTATAAAATCAAATTGTTACCATGTATTGGACATTAGAACTTGCATCTTATTTAAGTGATGCGCCTTGGCCAGCTACCAAAGACGAATTAATCGATTATTCCATAAGAACCGGGGCCCCTTTAGAAGTGGTCGAAAATCTACAGTCTATGGAAGAAGAAGGTGGTGAAATCTACGAGTCTATCGAAGAGATTTGGCCAGATTACCCAACAGAAGAAGACTACCTCTGGAATGAGGACGAATATTAATAGAATTATCCAAACACACTAAAAAAGCCTTCAGAAGAGGCTTTTTTTTTATGACCTTTTTTACCACTGCTGGCCTAAGAAAAAAAAGGGAATTAGAGTACAAAATGCTACCTTCGCATGTAAAATGACCCCCGAGGTCATATTCTCGGTAATTTTGGCAGTTAAAAAGGTCTCTTTCCTTAAAATCATAAACTGGAATACCTTTTGTTCTACCAAACATTGTTCCTTTAAAAAGGACATTATTTAAACAGTCTTGTAAAGTTCTAAGAACTTTCAATATAAATAATATCAAAAAATATGAGTTTTTTAAATTCAGTACTTAAGGCCTTTGTCGGAGACAAGTCCAAAAAAGATGTTAAGGAATTACAGCCCATACTTAATCAAATAAAGTCGTTCGAATCAGCTTTGGAAAGTTTGGACCTCGACGGACTTAGAGCTAAAACCGATGAATTCAAGGCTAGAATTCAAGAAGATTGCAAGACGACCAATGATAACATCAAGGAATTGACCGATCAGGTGCAGGCATCTACCGACATTGACAAGAATGAGGATATTTATGCAGAAATAGATAGGCTCAAGGAAGAAGCCTACAAAATATCCGAAAACACTTTAAACGATATACTACCAGAGGCCTATGCCGTGGTCAAGGAAACCACAAAAAGATTTGTTGCCAATCAGACCCTTACAGTTATAGCTACCGAATTTGATAGGAAACTATCAGGTGACAAAACCTATGTTTCCTTGGATGGCGATATGGCCATTTGGCAAAATTCATGGAACGCAGCCGGTAAGGAAGTTACTTGGGACATGGTGCACTATGATGTGCAATTGATTGGTGGTATTTGTCTTCATCAGGGTAAAATTGCAGAAATGCAAACAGGCGAAGGTAAAACTTTGGTTGCCACCTTACCTATGTACCTAAACGCTCTATCGGGGAATGGCACCCATTTAGTAACCGTTAACGATTATTTGGCCAAAAGGGATAGTGCATGGATGGCACCTATTTTTGAATTCCACGGTCTTTCCGTAGATTGTATTGACCATCACAAACCCAATTCAGAAGGTCGTAGAGCCGCATATAATTCTGATATAACCTATGGCACCAACAATGAGTTTGGTTTTGATTATTTGCGAGATAATATGGCCCATACCCCTAAAGACCTTGTTCAAAGACCCCATCATTATGCCATTGTCGATGAGGTCGATTCGGTATTGGTCGATGATGCGCGTACCCCATTGATTATTTCTGGTCCTGTTCCCGAAGGTGATCGCCATGAATTCAATGAACTTAAACCTAAAGTTGGTGATATCGTTCAAAAGCAACGCCAACATTTAACGGGAGTATTGGCAGAAGCGAAAAAAGCGATCACAGCAGGCGATACCAAAGAAGGTGGTTTTTTATTGTTGCGCGTTTACCGTGGATTACCTAAAAATAAGGCACTCATCAAGTTTTTAAGTGAAGAAGGTGTAAAGCAGCTATTGCAAAAGACCGAAAACTTCTATATGCAAGATAACAATAGGGAGATGCCAAAGATAGATGAGGACCTACTATTCGTCATTGATGAAAAAAACAATCAGATAGAATTGACCGATAAAGGTATCGACTATGTCTCCGGGGAGCAGAATAGAGACTTTTTCGTAATGCCCGACATTGGCGGGGAAATTGCAAAGATTGAATCACAAGGTTTAGAAATCGAAAAGGAAGCAGAGCAAAAAGAAGAGCTTTTCAAGGATTTTACTGTAAAGAGCGAACGCATACATACCATGAGTCAGTTGTTAAAAGCATACACTCTATTCGAAAAAGATGTGGAATATGTGGTCATGGACGATAAAGTAATGATTGTAGATGAGCAAACGGGGCGTATTATGGACGGACGTCGATATTCCGACGGCTTGCACCAGGCTATCGAAGCCAAGGAAAACGTAAAGATCGAGGCATTGACCCAAACCTTTGCAACGGTTACCTTGCAGAACTACTTTAGAATGTACAAGAAGCTGGCTGGTATGACTGGAACAGCTATTACCGAGGCAGGTGAGCTCTGGGAAATTTATAAGTTGGACGTAATGGAAATCCCAACCAATAGACCTATTGTCCGAGACGATAGAAATGACTTGATTTATAAGACTAAACGCGAAAAATACAATGCCATAATAGATGAAGTCACCCAACTTTCACAATCGGGCAGACCAGTATTGATCGGTACAACATCGGTTGAGATATCTGAATTACTTTCACGAATGTTGAATATTCGCAAAGTACCTCACAACGTACTAAATGCCAAGTTGCATAAAAGGGAGGCAGACGTCGTCGCCGAAGCCGGAAATGCCGGTGTTGTTACAATCGCCACCAACATGGCAGGTCGTGGCACAGATATTAAGCTATCTGGTGAAGTAAAAGATGCAGGTGGTTTGGCCATTGTAGGAACAGAGCGTCATGATTCAAGACGTGTAGATAGGCAGTTGAGGGGGCGTTCAGGGCGCCAAGGTGACCCTGGAAGCTCGCAGTTCTATGTTTCGTTAGAGGATAACCTTATGCGCTTGTTTGGCTCAGATAGAGTTGCCAAAATGATGGATAAAATGGGCTTGGAAGAAGGCGAGGTCATTCAGCATTCTATGATGACCAAATCCATAGAACGGGCTCAGAAAAAAGTAGAAGAGAACAACTTTGGTGTTCGTAAACGTTTACTGGAATATGATGATGTAATGAATGCCCAACGCGAAGTGGTGTACAAAAGAAGACGACATGCCCTGCAAGGAGAACGTTTAAAGGTTGATATCGCCAATATGGTCTATGATACCTGTGAGATTATTACGGATACCAATAAAGCTGCAACAGACTATAAGAACTTTGAGTTTGAATTGATAAAGTATTTTTCAATAACATCGCCGGTCACAGAAGCTGATTTTGATAAACTTAGTGTCCAGGAAATTTCAAACACTATTTATAAAGCCGCATATGACTATTATCAAGGTAAGATGGAAAGAAATGCGGCAACTGCATTTCCTGTGATAAAAAAGGTTTATGAGGACAACTCCAATACGTTTGAGCGCATTGTGGTTCCGTTCACCGATGGAATAAAAAGCTTGAACGTAGTTACCAATTTAAAGGATGCTTATGAAACCAATGGGAAACAACTGGTCACTGATTTTGAAAAGAATATTACCCTTGCCATAATCGACGATGCCTGGAAAACCCACCTGCGTAAAATGGATGAATTAAAACAATCGGTTCAATTGGCGGTTCATGAACAAAAAGATCCTTTATTGATATATAAGTTCGAGGCTTTTGAGCTTTTCAAAGGTATAATCGACCAAGTAAACAAAGAAGTAGTCTCTTTCTTATTCAAAGGCGAACTGCCTACCCAAAACCCAAGTGAGATTCAAAATGCCGGTAATCTAAGACGCCCCAAAGAGAATCTACAGACCAGCAAGGAAGAAATTCCAAATAATGATGAATTGACCGCAAGGAATAGAGCTGCCGGGCAAACACAAGGTCAAAGACCTTCTGTGACGGAAACGATAGTTCGAGAGCGACCAAAAATTGGGCGTAATGAACGAGTCACCATCAAGAATATTATGTCCGGTGAAAGTAAAGTGGTCAAATACAAACAAGCTGAACCCCTTATTGTGAAAGGAGAATGGGTTTTGACCGAAGATTAAAAAATTTTGATATTCAAGAGAGGAGCGGCAACCAAAAAATGGTTGCCGTTTTTTGGTTTTGCAGTGAGCCAATTCAGTTCGCAGAACGATGATCACGTTTCGTCTTCCAAATTATTTTCAACTATTTTGATTTAATTGTAAAACATAACTAGCTTTACATTAGATATTAATCTCCCCTTTCATTCCAAGAGGTATGGGATTAACGTAGAATTCATCATATCAGGACAAGTATTAAACACAAAACCATATGCCCGACCCAGTAATAGATCAGGAGCGTTTGAAAGATAAAATAAAATTGGTCCTTAAAGTCAATTACTTTTCTTCAATCCTAGCCATATTTTTTAGTATGGTCTGTTTATTTGCATTGAACATTACACAAATAATTCCATATGCTTTTTTGATTTTCGGAGTATTGAATTTGGCCAACACATGGGTATTCAAATATCATAAAATATTGATCATAACATATAACATTTCTTCCATAATGGCCCTAATCAGTACTTTGATCATTTCGCTATATAGCGGAGGGATAAATAGTCCGTTCATATTTATTTTGGCCCTTATTGTCTTTGCCGGTTATGTCACCACACGCAAATATGGGCAAGTGTATCTAAACTTGATATTTTTTCTTATCATTTTGGTCTATTCCCAAAGTATTCCTGAATTTACTTTCACTTTCAATGCAATTGAACCACAATCCCAAAACCTTTTTAGTCTATTCAGCGTACTTTTTTCAGTCTATCTTTTAGGCAATGTTTTTGGAAAAAACCTGCTAAGGACCCATCACGGCCTGTACAAATCAAAAATGGAAATTGAAAAACGCATCAAAGAAAAAGAAACTTTACTTAAGGAAATTCATCATCGCGTAAAAAACAATTTACAGACCGTATCAAGTTTATTAAGTCTGCAATCACGAAATATAGAGGATGTAGGAATGAAAAACATTATAAAAAGCAGCCAGAACAGGGTTATTTCCATGGCTATGGTCCATGAAATGTTGTACATGAGGGATGACCTCTCAACAATTGAATACGGGTCCTATGTACAAGAGTTGAGTGAGTATCTCCTTCGCTCTTTAAAAGGCTCTGAAAATAACGTAAAATTGAGTATCGATATTCCGGACATCAAATTGGGTATTGATACGGCTATTCCCCTTGGGCTATTGATCAATGAAACAATTACCAACGCCCTTAAGTATGGCATTACAGATGAAAACGAAGGGGAAATAAGTATTGTCATGAAACAGGAAGAAAATAATGATTACATCCTAAGAATTGGTGACAATGGTATTGGCTTTCCCGATACAATTGACCACAATACCACTAAATCGCTTGGATTAAAACTTATTCATAATCTGACACGACAATTAAAAGGCACAATCACCAAAGATCTTTCCAAAAAAGGAACCAATTATATTGTTACGTTCCAGGAGGTGGCCAAGCAGTTTCACTCGGTAGCCTAAACCTGGATTTTCGCTTTCCTAAAACTTCGATAATCCGATACCAAGGGTAGGATTTTTCTAGTTATATTCCCTATATTTAGGTGACTAATTCAAAATACCTTTCCATGCTTAAAAGACTGCTTCTTTTGGTACTGTTTTGTGGTTCAACACTTTACGGTCAAGATTATTTTTTAAAAAAATTCCATCCTTTTAATACTGACATTCCATCACCAGAACAATTTTTGGGCTATGGCATTGGAGAACATCATACCCGACACGATTTAATTGTTGCCTATTTGGAAAAACTGGCCGAAACATCTGACCGAGCTTCCATTCATTATTATGGCAAAACCCATGAAGGACGTAAATTGGTAATCTTGACGATTAGTTCGCCATCCAATTTGGCCAATCTTGATACTCTAAAACGGCAGCATTTGGCATTTACCAACCCTAACGGTAATGTGACAAACTATAATGATGTTCCCATCTTCATCAATCTTGCCTATAATGTTCATGGCAACGAGCCATCGAGTTCTGAGGCCGCAATGTTAAGTGCCTATACCTTTGCCGCTTCAAACAACCCAGAAATTCTAAGCTATTTGGATAATGCAGTGATTTTCGTTGACCCAACACTAAATCCTGATGGCCGTGATCGACATACGCAATGGGCAAATTCGTATCAAGGAAAGCCTGAAGTCGCTGACCCACAAGACGTCGAACATAATGAATATTGGCCTGGAGGGCGTACCAATCACTATTGGTTTGATTTAAATAGAGACTGGTTATTAGGTATTCACCCAGAAAGCAGGGGGAAATTAAAATGGTACCATGAATGGTATCCCAATATAGTAACCGATTTTCATGAAATGGAATCACAAAGTTCCTATTTCTTTGAGCCTATGAAGACCAATGGCTCATTGGATCCTATTATGCCAAAAGAAAATTTCGAAGACCTCAATGATATGTTTGGAACCCAATTTGCCAAGGCCTTGGATAGTATTGGCTCTTTTTACTTTACAAAGGAGGTATTTGATGGCACATACCCAGGGTACGGTTCTTCATATCCCGATTTACAGGGTGGTCTTGGCTTACTGTTTGAGCAGGCCAGTTCTAGAGGGCATAAACAGACAACCGCTTTTGGAGAGATAACTTTCCCTTTCACCATTCGTAATCAGTACACCTCAAGCATTACAACAGTTAAAACCGCTGTAAAGAACAAAGCTTATATGCGTAAATACCAACAAGACTTCTTTAAAAGTGCAATCACAAATTCTGCCAAAAGTAAAATTAAGGGGTATTCCTTTGGAGATGTACATGACCAAAACCGCAACAAGGCCTTTATAGATAAACTTTTATTACACAAGATCGATGTCTATACATCGGGGAATACATTTGTCGTCCCTACCCAGCAGGCACAATATAGAATGGTACAATCAATGTTCGAGACCTATTCAAAATATAGGGATAGCGTATATTATGATGCTTCCGCCTGGTCTGTTGGCAATTTTTACAACATGAAATACCGCCCAGTAAATTCCCTTAATTTGGGTGATAAGATTACCTCTACCGATGGATTGGTTAAGGTGTCGGCAATTCAAAAATCAAACTATGCCTATATTGTTGATTGGGATGATTACAATGCTCCTGCAGCACTTCATTTTCTTCAGTCGAACGGATTGATCGTCTCATCTTCCTTTAAACCCTTTACCGCGAAGATAGGATCTGAATCCAAATCCTTTAATTATGGTTCTTTAGTCATTCCAGTACGTTTACAAAAAAAAGATGCCAACAAAACGTACCAATTGATCCAGAAGGCGCAGCAGAAATACCAAGTGCCCATATATGCTGTGAACTCGGGCTATAATTTAAAGGGTATTGATTTAGGAAGTAGATATATTTCACCACTAAAAAAGCCCAAAGTAGCTATGCTCATTGGAAAAGGAGTTCGCGCTTATGAAGCAGGTGAGGTTTGGCATCTGTTAGACACAAGGGTTCACATGCCCATTGCCAAAATCCCATTGCGAAATTTCAACAAGGCCAATCTGGACAAGTATAAAACCTTGGTCATGGTTTCGGGTTCCTATGAATTTACCGAAAAACAACAGGCAAAAATCAAAGACTGGGTCAGTAAGGGTAATACATTGATTACCATTGGCACCGCAACCAAATGGGCTGTTGAAAAAAAATTGGTAAAGGAAAAATTGACAAATGTAAAAAAGGACACTTCAAAGGCTATCGTTCGTAAACCTTATGTCGAGGCTGTGGAGAATATAGGTAAAGAAAGCGTTGGGGGAGTGGTTATCAAGGTGGATTTAGATACGACCCATCCTCTGGCCTTTGGATATCATGATACGTCGATTCCGGTATATAAAAACAATACGGTTTGGCTGGCACCCAGTAAAAATGAATATGCCACCGTGGCCAAATATGCCTCAAGCCCACATATAGATGGATTCATTACGAAAAAAAACATGGAAGAGAACCTAAAGCCATCCGCCTCACTAGTGGTGAGCAAAGTAGACTCTGGAAGGGTGATCTTATTTGCCGACAACCCGAATTTTAGAGGTTCATGGTATGGCACTAACAGGCTTTTTTTAAATGCGCTGTTTTTAGGAAATCATATCAATGTACCCACAAAAAGTTCTAACTAAAAGTAATTTCAATACATCCATCTGATGAAATAAAGAGATATATTCAACTGAACCACTAAAACCAAATAGAAAATGTCCTTTTCGGAGGAAGGGACATAATTAACTAACAATACAACCTTCAAAATGAAAAAAATAACCATCTTTTTGACCACGGTTCTTTTATGGAGCTTAAATGGTACTGCGCAAAGCGCACAGGGTGACGGTCCACATTCCCAATTGATAATTCGAGGTGTAATGCTCATAAACGGTAATGGAGCGCCTCCACAAGGCCCTATTGACATTGTTGTAGAAAAGAATGTCATCAAAAAAATTCAGGTTGTAGGATATCCTGGTGTGACCATTGAGGAATCTGGCCGACCAAAATTAAGACCCGGGGGCAAGGAACTCGATTGCAACGGAATGTACCTTATGCCTGGATTTGTTGATATGCACGGCCATATTGGAGGCACTTCGCAAGGCGCTGATTCGGAATATGTATTTAGGTTATGGATGAGTCATGGCATTACCACAGTTCGGGAACCCAGTGGTCGCGGCCTGGACTATACCCTAGATCTTAAGCGTAAAAGTGCCAAAAATGAAATCGTTGCACCCCGAATTTTGGCCTATACTGGTTTTGGTCAAGGCAATGACGGCCCGATCACTACGCCAGAAATGGCCCGAAAATGGGTCAGAAACAATGCTAAAAAAGGGGCAGATGGTGTTAAATTTTTTGGTGCCGAGCCAGAAATCATGGATGCGGCCTTGCGTGAAAACAAAAAGCTCGGGCTGGGCTCTGCATGCCACCATGCACAGACCACGGTAGCAAGATGGAATGTGCTACATTCTGCCAAAGCGGGACTCACTAGTATGGAACACTGGTATGGGCTTCCAGAAGCCCTGTTCGATAATCGCATGGTACAGGATTTCCCTTTGGATTATAACTATAATAACGAGCAACACAGATTTGAACAAGCAGGTCGTTTATGGAAACAGGCTGCAGAGCCCTACTCTGAGCATTGGAATGCTGTAATGGAAGAATTATTGGCCTTGGATTTTACCTTGGACCCCACTTTCAACATTTATGAGGCCAGTCGTGATCTACAACGGGCGAGACGTGCAGAATGGCATGAAGAATATACCCTGCCATCGCTCTGGGATTTCTATCAACCCAGTAAAATATCCCACGGTTCGTATTGGCATGATTGGGGTACTGAACAAGAAATTGTCTGGAAAGAAAACTACAAACTTTGGATGACCTTTGTGAACGAATACAAAAACCGAGGAGGACGCGTCACTACAGGTTCCGATTCAGGGTTTATTTTCCAATTGTATGGTTTTGCCTATGTGCGTGAATTGGAGTTGTTACGAGAAGCGGGGTTCCATCCTTTGGAGATTATTCGATCTGCAACCTTGAATGGCGCTGAAGCTTTGGGAATGGATGATAAGATTGGGAGCGTTAGGGTAGGTAAACTTGCCGATTTTGCCATTGTTGAGGAAAACCCGCTTAAAAATCTAAAGGTGTTGTATGGGACCGGCGCCATAAGACTTACCGAAGATAACGAAGTTGTTCGCGTTGGTGGTGTAAAATATACCATTAAAGACGGTATCATATATGACGCCAAAGCCTTGCTTAAAGAAGTAAAGGATATGGTTACAGCCGAAAAACAAAAATTAAACTACAAAATAATACAGCCAGGAATACAGGAATAGTCAAATCGGGATTCGTTGACCTCCTCTACTACATAACGCTACATTTTGAAAATACTTAGCTATACCTCCAATTGGTACTGCAGTATATTATGTAGAGAAATAAATCCTATTTCCGAACGGGAACCTTCAAGGGTTGTAAAAAACCTTTGGTCTTTGGAAAAAGAACTACGTTCACCATAAAAAGTACAACGGAAATCAATAGAATAAAAAGTATCATAATCTGCAGGTTTTTAAACATCGTTTGGGGGTGATGTTCTTTTTAGAGTTTATTAATTCGGTTACGAATATTACGATAATTTGGGTTTGTCTTTTTTCGTAGTAAAAGCCAAAGCCTTCTTTATACGAGAGTTTTTAAACTTGTATAATCGTGCTACTTTTTTTTTGGTAATAGCCTTAACTTCTTTAAAATTGCTAGAAGTGCCAATCCCACTATCCAAAACAGCGCCCATTTTAAGAGGTTCCACTGTATCATAATCTTGTGTGTTTTGTGCTAGAGCCATAGCTCCGAAAAAAAGAATAAAAATAAGAGTGATAATTGCTTTCATGACTTGGGGTCTTGCTATATAAAGATAACCCCGTATACAGCTCTAGGAGGGTTGTAAATCGTTGAAAGTCAATGATTTTTCGGTTATCGAAAAAAGTTTGGATAAAGTGCAGGGAAAGTTGGATAAACGTTTTGGAGACCAAAAGCCATTTATCGATAAATAGTGGTGTTAAACGATATTTTGATAAGTATTTATATAGGTTTCTGAACCAATATTTTTATGGAAGTCATCTATTCAATATAGGAATTCGGCTAGTGGGTCTAAAGATTCAAAAAACAAACCACTTGCTATCTTCCATGGAAATCAATGGAGTTGATACTTCTTCAAAACTGAAATTAAGGACCTCGGTGAAGACTAAGAATTCGGTTTAAAAAGGCAAACCATCCGGGCATATCCTGCAGCATCACCCAAAATTCAAATATCGGTATATTTCTATTTCCATGAAGAAAGACGAAAAAGAAGTTTGGATGAATATCTTCCGAGTTGACTTTGGGGGTAAAAATTGACAAACAAAGCCATTATAGATTGGTGGTAATAGGAATCACTTTATCCGCATAAAGTCAATTGATAACAAAAAAATGTACTGGATGTTAAAAAGAGATACTTGACCCTAAGCCAGCTTCAAACGTCCCTTCTTGGTACTAAATGCCAAGGCGCTTTTTATTTTAGAATGTTTAAACTTATAAATACCAGTCAGGTTATTTTTGCTTTTCAAGGAAGATTTGTATAACGGGGTAGTCAATACAAAACCCTTTTCCTGTAGGTGTATTTTCTTTTGGTGGCTTTTGTCCTGGGCATGGGAAATAGCTCCTATACATAAAAATACTGTCAGCAAGAAAAAGGTTCGCATAGCTTTAGTTCGTTTGGTTCCCTTTGATAACTGACGATGGTCTGTTTTCCTTTATAATTATTCGATAAAAAGTATTATTTTACCGTTAAACTGTACTTTTACCGATGAAATACATAGTTTCATCGAGGAACTCCATTTTTCATTAACACACTTTATCGGTTTTTTTTAGTAGTTCATCGATAATTGTAAATATTCAAAGTATCCTAAAATTCGAAAATGAGATTGTTTAAGGAATGTTTTCCAACAGTCGGGGTTCAATCCGCTGATAAGAAATCAGAATAATCAATGGCGCAATTTCAAGAATTATAATAACCTTACCATAACCCTGACACTTAATAAGGGATACAGATCAAGCCTCCTCTACCTTACTTCTTTACGAAGTACTTGTAGTGGTGGGCTACTTATTACACTTCTGCTGTTTACCAAACCAATGACCAACACCAATAGGGTTATCCCTGGTAAGAGAATCAAAAAAGGTTCCATAGTAGGAACGAACGGAGTTTTAAAAACAAATACAGCCAGCAATTGACTACCGAACAACGAAAGTAAAATGCCAATACCACTTCCCAAAACTCCCAAATACAAATATTCTAAAGCTGTGATTTTCAAAATCTGTCGACTACGTGCTCCAATGGTCCGGAGGAGTACGCTTTCCTTGATACGCTGATATTTACTATTACGTACGGAGCCTATCAAAACAATAATACCCGTTAGAATACTAAAAAAAGCCATAAAATTGATTGCCCAAGAGATTTTATCCAAGATACTTTCTATAATGGTTATGACCTGCCTTAAATCGATAATGGAGACATTGGGGAATTTACGCACCAATTCTTGCTGCAATTCTGCCGAAGCCCTTTCATTGGGCACGTTGGTAGACAATACATTAAACTGCGGGGCATTCTCCAATACCCCTTTGGGAAATATAATAGAAAAATTCATTTGCATACGGCTCCAATCCACCTCACGAATACTACCTACAACAGTTTCCATAAGCACCCCTTGCACATTAAAGACCATACTGTCCCCAATTACAACTTGCGCATCTCTGGCCACATTGTCTGACAATGAAATAGGATAAGGTTTTTCGTTGGTTGTAACCTCAGGAACCCAATTCCCTTCGGTCAAAGTTTCTGTAGCAATCAATGCCCCGCGATACGTGGCCCTAAATTCGTGATACAATATCCATTTGTTTATGGTGGTTAGCGTATCTAAACGCATATCGTTCACCGGTCTACCCTTAATACTATGAACCCTCATGGTCACAATGGGTATATTGTCAATGACCGGCAAACCTTTGAGAGTTATACTGTTTAGAACGGCATCCTTTTGATGGGTCTGTACGTCGAGCAAAATAATATTGGCCTTTTGCTCACTGTTGTCCAAGGCCGTTTTTGCCAATAAGATATCCTTTGTGAAATATAGTGTACTAATAAGAAAGGTCCCCACTCCAATGGCCAAGATTAGAACCATTGTCTGATTATTCGGCCTGAAAAGATTCAGTAAGCTTTGACGTGCGATAAAGCCCCATGAGGTTGGGAAATACTTTTTTATTCCTTTCATGAATAAAGTAGCGATTCCTGACAATATCGAAAAAGTTACTAAGATACCCATAACAAAAGCCAAGGCAATTTTCCAATTTTCAAGTAACCAAAGTGAAAACAAAAAGATAAACAGAAGAATGACGATTAGCACCAAAATAGAAGCTTTTCGCGACTTGGTATTATCCACTTCCTGAATGCGCAACACTTGTAAAGGCGAAACATACCACGTACCCAGTAAGGGTGAAAGCGCAAATAAGACCGACATAAAGACTCCAAGCAGCAGGCCTAACAAGATGGGTTGTGCCGACAGTGTAATCTGAACTTCAAAGGGTAGAAAATCCTGAAGGATAAATGGGAAAAGCTGTTGTAGAGATACTCCAGCAAAGGTACCAAGGAGTCCTCCCAATAAACCCATTCCAGCTATTTGGATAAGATATATTGAGAATGTCTGTTTTCGGGTGGCCCCAATGCACTTAAGAACGGCCACAGCACGCAATTTTTCTTTAATGTAAATATGTACTGAACTGGCTATGCCCACACAACCCAATAAGAGGGCGATAAAAGCCACTAGATTCATAAACTTACCCACATTTTCATAACGACGACCTAGTCGCTGACTGGTTTGGGTATGGGTATCCATATCAGCATTTTCAACATCGAGCACCGGGTCAATTTCCTTGTAAATTTTTTCTAAATCTGTAGTGGCGTCTACCCTGAAATAATAATTGTACCCTACCCTACTTCCTTTTTGTAAGAGCCCTGTGTTTTCAATAAAACGATATGGAATTATTATGGGTGGAGCAATCGAAGCGGATATGGCAGTACTTCCAGGTGCGGATTTTAATGATCCAATAATGGGAAAGGTTAATTCTCCAATCTTGACGCTATCCCCAAGTTGTAGGTCAAATTGTAGCATCACGGTAGCATCGACCAAGGCTCCTTCAGCGTTATGGTACTCTTTTGCGGCAGAAGCGGGTTCGGTCTCCAGCTTACCGTATATAGGAAAATCACCTTCTATTCCCCGTACTTGCACTAATTTTGTGGCTTTTCCTTTTGAAAAAGCGGCCATGGAGACAAATTTAACTTCCATACCTTCTGCCCCACCCAAGGAGTCAATGATTCCCTGTACCCTTTCATTGGGCAATTGATCACTATCAATAAGATAATCAGCACCCATAAGTGCCTTGGATTGCAATGTGATATTTTGCTTTAAATTTTCACTAAAAGACTGTATCGAAACTACAGCCGCAATTCCCAAAATAATTGAGGCCATAAAAAGCATCAATCTCCTGCCACTGGCCTTGCCATCTCGCCAAGCCATTTTTAAAAGCCAACTAAAGCCTGCTTTAGTAGTATTTTTTGAAGTCTTGCTCACAAAGGTATGGTGCTTTCGTTAGCCATTATTTTTCCTCCCTTTAATCGAAGTATATGTTGGTTTCTTTTGGCCAAATCAAGATCATGGGTCACTATGACCAGGGTCGTACCAGCTTCTTGGTTTAAATCAAAAAGCAATTGTACTACTTTTTGTCCTGTTTCCTCGTCAAGGTTTCCTGTCGGTTCATCAGCAAACAGTATCGAAGGGCCATTTGAAAAAGCGCGGGCCAAAGCAACACGTTGTTGTTCTCCACCAGAAAGTTGGGAAGGATAATGGTGCATTCGATCTGCCAACCCTACCTTGCCTAACAATTCCTTGGCCTTAGCACCGGCGTTTTTCGCACCTTGCAATTCTAAAGGAACACTCACATTTTCTAAAGCCGTTAATGTAGACAGCAATTGAAAGTCCTGAAAAATAAAACCCACATTGTTGTTTCTAAGTAACGCACGCTCATCCTCATCCATAGCACTTAGCTCAGAACCACAGAGTTCAATGGTGCCAAAATCAGGTTGGTCAAGCCCTGCACAAAGCCCCAATAAGGTGGTTTTTCCACTGCCTGATGGACCCACAATGGCAAAGGTATCTCCTTCTTCTATATCAAAAGAAATATCATCCAATACCGTCAGTGCCTTGGAACCGCTCGTATATGTTTTCTTCAGATTACGAACGTTTAATATCTTTGCCATATTCCATTTTTATAGTTTACATTGGCCAAAGAGGCAATTTAAGGAAATGATTTTGATATTTTGACCCTATACCTATGCATACAATCTTAAAGTTTAGTTATTTATTGATGTTTCTTTTTTTGCTTTCTTGCGGGGAGAAAGTCGATAAACAGGTTGAAAGCAAAACGACCGAAGTTATAGGAGATGAAAAAACACCTTTAGTAGAAACAGCGCAAAAAATCATCTTGTTCTTTGGCAATAGCCTTACAGCGGGGATGGGATTAGACCCGGAGGAGGCATTTCCAGCGGTCATCCAGAAAAAATTGGATTCATTGCAGTTTGATTATGAGGTAATCAATGCTGGACTAAGTGGTGAAACCACTGCAAGTGGAAAAAACAGGTTGAACTGGGTGCTAAACCAAAAAGTCGACGTTTTTATTTTAGAACTTGGCGCCAATGATGGGTTACGGGGTATACCACTTGAAGAAACCCGAAACAACCTTCAGGCAATCATTACCGCAGTACTTGAGAAAAATCAAGATACAAAGATAATATTGGCCGGAATGCAGATTCCACCTAATATGGGAAAAGACTATACCACTGAATTTCGGGAAATCTTTCCAATATTATCCGAAAAGAACACTACACACCTTATTCCTTTTTTGCTGGAAGATGTTGCCGGGATTCCAGAATTAAATCAAGGAGATGGTATTCACCCTACTACCGAAGGACAAAAAATCGTGGCAAATAATGTTTGGGAAATTTTAAAGGAGGTTGTTACGAAATAAAGGTGTTGAAGTTTTCTTAAGCCAATTTAGCTTTGTTTCTTTTAGTGGTAAAAGATAACGCTTTCTTTACTCTAGCATTCTGGAACTTGTACAAACGAGCCACCGTATTCTCATTAGAGGTAGAAGTAACGATGGTCATTTCAACAGTTTCTACCTTAACATCGGCCTTGGTATCTTGGGCCTGGGCAGTTACTCCGATTGTAAGAACAAAAATTAAAGTTAAGATAGTTTTCATGACTTGCGTTTTTATATAATAAAAACGCAGCATGGTGTATCCCACGGGGTTGTAAATCGCTCAAAACCCCTTATTTTTCGGTAACTGACAATAATCCGGATAAAGCGTAAAAAATGCTCGACGAACGTAACCAACGCTAAAAACACCTTACCGAAGGTTTGTGCATTTCGTCGTAAATTTCTATCTTAATTTCTCGAGGAAACACCTTTTTTTTGTTCAGAGCAAGGTATCCAACTCATTCGCGCTAAACTTTTTAACTATAGTATTACCTTTAATGGATACGTGACCAAGACTCATTATACTATTGATCCATGAAAAAACAATTGTTGATTGCCATACTACTACTAAGTATTTTATATGCCTGCGATACCGAAAAACCAGTAGCCAAAAAACCAAATATCGTATTGATCATGGCCGACGATATCGGCATATCAGACATCGGTAGTTACGGCGGGGAGATAAAAACTCCAAATATTGATTTTTTGGCGAATGAAGGGTTGAGATTCAAGACCTTCTATAATATGGCCAAATGCAATCCCACACGTTCCTCAATGCTGACCGGACTATATAGGGGTGGAAGTGGAGCCGTTCATTTGGCGCATCTTACAAAAAAAGCAGGGTATTACAATATTATGAGTGGCAAGGAACATTTTGACAAATGGGTGCCCGATTATTGTAAGGCCGAGAATGTGTTTGACCATTCGTTCACTTTTTGGGCCACTACAGAATATTTTTTACCTCCTTCCGGAAAATTTGAAAGGCCTTTTTATTTAGAGGGACAAGAAATCGATGCCAGCGAAATTCAGCATGAGCAATCTCCGATGTACAAAACCGATTTTATCACTGATTATGCACTGAGTTGGTTGGATGATACCTTCGAACAAGAAAATCCATTTTTCCTTTATTTACCCTATCATGCCGCCCATTACCCACTACAAGCAAGACCAGATGATATTGCAAAATATAGAGGAATATATTTAAAAGGATGGGACTCTTTGCGCCAAGAGCGTTTTAAAAAAATGAAAGAACTTGAAGTACTGCCCAAAAATGCGCTATTAAGTCCGCCTGAAGGGAATTTGAATACTTTCAGAGGACCTTTGATACTCGATTATACCGATTATCATCCTTGGGAAAGTCTTTCAAATAGCAAAAAAGATTCGCTCGATTTGGAAATGGCCGTATATGCAGCGATCATAGACAGAATGGATCAGAACATTGGTCGTGTTTTGGACAAATTAAGAGATAAGGGTGAATTGGAAAATACCATTATCATGTTTTTGGTCGATAATGGTTCCTGCCCTTTTTATTCGAACAAAATTAAGGATGTAGGACCCGGACCTGCCAATTCGTATTGGAGTTTACGCTCTAGCTGGGCAAATTTGGCAAATACACCCTATAGACAATTTAAGCAATGTGGTCATGAAGGTGGAAGTCATACTCCATTTATTGCCTATTGGCCGGGTGTTATCGAGCCTGGCACCATAACCGATCAACCCGGTCATGTCGTAGACGTTGCCCCCACATTCTTGGATATTCTACAAACGCAATATCCCGATAGTATCAATGGACATAAGACCATACCACTTGCGGGCAATTCATTGCTTCCAATTTTAAAGGGCGAAAAACGGAAAGAGCCCGAGTACTTTATCTCAGGTTTGGATAAATTTAGAATGTTCAGAAAAGGAGATTATAAAATAGTTCGATTAAATGGAGGAAATTGGGAGTTATACAATTTACGACAAGATCCAACAGAACTCAATAATCTCTCAAAATCCCATCCGGAAAAACTGAAGGAATTATCGGAGGATTACAAGACTCTGGAGCCTGAATTGAACAAGAGCAGCTATGCCCTCTAAAGGCTATACTAAACCCAATGAAGTTATCCAATTAGTTGAACCTATTATGAAATACCTTGCGTTACTATCGCTATTTGTCTTTTTCAATGCTTGCAAAATTGATAAGGAAACGATAGCCAAACCCAATATCATACTAATCAATATAGATGATCTTGGGTATAAGGATTTGGGCTTTATGGGTAGCGAATACTATAACACCCCCCATATTGATGCTTTGGCAAAATCCGGAATGATCTTTACCAATGGTTATGCAGCTGCAGCCAATTGTGCACCAAGTAGGGCCTCGATAATGACTGGAAAATGGACTACACGCCACGGTATATACACCGTAGGTTCCTCGGAAAGGGGGGAATCAAAATACAGAAAATTAATCTCAACGGTCAATACCGTAACCTTAACAAAAAACCACAGTGTATTACCTGGAATATTACAAAGAAATGGGTACCAAACTATTCACGCTGGCAAGTGGCATTTGAGTGATTCACCTTTGGATTATGGATTTGACATCAATATTGGTGGTGGGCACAATGGGCATCCCAAGAGTTATTATCCACCCTATGGTAATGTACAGTTAAAAAATTCGGGTAGGGAATATCTAACTGATTTAATTATGGAATATACTATTGAATCGTTAGATTCTATAGATCGGCCATTTTTCCTAAACTATGCACCTTATGCCGTGCACACGCCCATTCACCCAGTTGACAGTTTATTGGTCAAGTATGCTAACAAAACGGCTTGGAAGGGTCAGAACAATCCCAAATATGCCACCATGATCGAGAATTTGGATAGAAATATAGGGATGTTGGTGTCGACCTTAAAGAGAAACGAACTATTAGATAATACCTTTATTGTTTTTACATCGGACAATGGTGGACTGTACGGAATTACAAAACAACATCCATTGCGTGCTGGAAAGGGTAGCTATTATGAAGGGGGTATTCGAGAACCTTTCTTTTTTGTGTGGGAAGGAAATATAAAAGCCAGTTCAAAGAATGATGTCCCAATTACTCATTTGGATTTATTCCCAACCTTGCTGCAGGTTGCTGAAATTGAAACAGAAATCCATGCCACTGATGGAATAAACCTTGTACCGCTCCTTCAGCAAAAAGTCACCGATATAGAACGACCACTCTTTTGGCATTTCCCTATTTATTTACAGGCCTACAATGTCCATGACAACGAAAATAGGGATTCACTCTTCAGAACGCGTCCAGGATCGGTAATCCGTAAAGGGAATTGGAAATTACATTTCTATTTTGAAAATAATGAAATGGAATTATACAACCTTGCCGATGATATCAGTGAAAGGAAAAATTTGGCTGAAATCCATCCCAAAAAAGTAGAGGAACTCTTAGAACAATTAAAAACTTGGTGGAAAGGAACAAATGCGCCCATTCCGATGGAAAGGAATCCAGAATATGATAGTATGCCAATCGAATAGAAACCTTAACTGTGACTAAGCCAATTTAGCCTTGTTTCTTTTAGTGGTAAAAGATAAAGCTTTCTTTACTCTAGCATTCTGAAACTTATATAAACGAGCTACGGTGTTCTCGTTAGAGGTAGAAGTAACGATGGTCATTTCAACAGTTTCAACCTTAACATCTGACTTGGTATCTTGGGCTTGGGCAGTTACTCCGATCGTAAGAACAAAAATTAAAGTAAAGATAGTTTTCATGACTTGCGTTTTTATATAATAAAAACGCAGTATGACGTATCCCACAGGGTCGCAAATCGCCCAAAACCCCTTATTTTTCGGTAACTGACAATAATCAGGATAAAGTGTAAAAAATGCTCGACGAACGTGCCGAGCCTCTAAAACACCTTACCGAAGGTTCGTGCATTTCATCGAGACATACCATCCCACTGCTTCGAAACTCTTAGTAGATTTTGTCCATTTCTTTTAAATGGTGACTAGAAGGCGGTCTATATTCTCCAAGGAGGATTCTTTCGATGTATTCCTGCATTGAAAAGGATTAGGTTATTACCATCCAAATCTTTTAGACAGGCTTCTCTCCAAAGCCATCTTTTGTCATTGGGCATTTCATTGAACTCAATATCGAGCTCGACCAAACCTTGAACATGGGAATCCAAGTCTTTGCATTCAAAATAAACATAGATACCCTCTCCCCTTGGTAATTCTTCAACGTGATGGATTGAAAAAGTAGCATCTCCCTCTGGGCATTCAAAACGTGCATAGTGGGGCAAGGCCTCAACAATTAACGTAAGACCTAATTTTTGATAGAAAGGGATTGACTTTTCCAAATCCAAGGAGGGCACCGTAATTTGGTTAAGGTTCATTGTTATTTTGTGCCACTCAAGATTTTCCCTTTACTTACCTCTCCAATTACTACAACATCCTTGGACGGCTCATATTCCTTAATGGCCAAAAGCATTTGAGCTTCAGTATCTCTTCTTATTTTAACGCCTGCCTTAGAACCTCTATTTCTAATCTCAATATAAAATCCGTCTCTCAATTCAGTCGGCTTTGTTGCGGGTCTACCCATAATTATAATTTCAATATATGTTAATGTTTGTGTGTTTTTTGCCTTAATTTTTAATACTACATTTGGTAGTCGTAAAAATATGCCCGAAACCTACAGCAAAAAGTGTTTAAAACATAACAATTGACCAAATATTTATAAAGTATTCATGAACATTTAACGCCATCTTTGCAAATTTTAGGGTTATTTTCTGAAATAGGTGCTTTTTAACCTTGATGACTCAACCCAAAAACTATAGATTTTAACATTTGGTTTACTAAACGTATATAACGAAAACGCAAGTTTATCATGGTGCGATCTAATAAGAACCCTAATCATAAATCTAGTTTATGCCATTGGTTAATCTTGACTTTGCTAATTTTATGCTTCAAGGATTTGTTATATGATCAGAGAGGAAATATTGGTATACAGAGATACCGGCAATAACGAATTTGAAAGTGTTGTGGTTTGGGATGATGCCAATGGCAAACCTAAACCAGGAATCCTGGTTTCGCATATGTGGAGTGGCCAATCTGATTTCGAGACAGGCAAGGCTACCGAATTGGCAAAATTAGGGTATGTGGGTTTCGCCATAGACAACTACGGCAAAGGCCGTAGGGCCAATTCCCCAGAGGAGGCCCAACAATTAATGGACGAGCTGGATAACAATAGACCATTACTCCTTGAAAGAATGCTCCTTGCAGTAAAAACGCTTGAAGGGCATAAAGAGGTCGATGCTTCAAAAATAGGAGCTATTGGATTTTGTTTTGGGGGCAAGTGTGTGCTTGATTTGGCGCGTTCGGGACTAAACATTATGGGAGTTGTTAGTTTTCACGGATTATTAGACCCTCCGCTTAAACATCCGAATGTCGAAATAAAAAGTTCAATTTTGGTTCTGCATGGGTGGGAAGACCCAATGGCACTTCCTGGCGATATGGTAAAACTGTCCCAAGAACTAAATGAACTCAAGGCCGATTGGAATATTCATGTGTATGGACATACCGGACATGCTTTTACCAATCACAACGCCAAATTTCCTGAAAAAGGATTGTTCTTTGAGCCAAAATCGAATAGAAGGGCATGGAATTCAATGGTCTATTTTTTTAATTCGCTATTCAATTGATTATTTAAAAGCATTGAATTAACATATTTTAACGTCGATAATTGTAAGTAGCCCTAAAAAGAGGCTACAAAAACCTAAACTAAAAAATGAAAGCATTCAAATTCACATTTCTGATATTGGCCGTACTGTTCTCGGTACATTGCGAACCTAAAACAAAGAGGGGTCAAGAAATTTCGGAGCATATAACCAAAAAAAAGGTTAAGCCTTCTACTAAAAAACTGCAAAAGTACAATGTCGCCTACTTTGCCAGTGGTTGTTTTTGGTGTGTCGAAGCCATCTATGAGGACATTATCGGGGTCAAGGAAGTAATTTCTGGTTATGCAGGCGGCACTGAGAAGAATCCCACTTATGAACAAGTGGGTAGAGGATTGACCAGCCATGCCGAAACGGTAAAGGTATATTATGATTCCAAGGAAATATCTTTCGAAACTTTGGTCAAGGTGTTTTTTGGGTCACATGACCCCACGACCTTGAACAGGCAAGGACCAGATCGCGGTCCACAATACCGTTCAATTGCCTTTTATACCAACGAAGCGGAAAAAGAAATAATAAAAAGATATATTGCCCAACTAGAAAAAGATAACATCTATGACAGTCCTATTGTGACCCAAGTTGAAAAAATCACCAAATTCTATGACGCAGAGGATTATCATCAAGATTATGAAAAGTTAAATCCCAACAATCCGTACATCATTAATATTTCTATTCCCCGATACAAAAGATTTAAGGCAAAATACTCAGAATTGTTAAAAAAAAACGCCCATTAAGTCCAAACATTAACAATTAAAACCCTTGTAGACTGTGATGTGAAATTACTTTAAACGGGTTTTTTATATGAAAACTCTAGAGTTAAAGGAGTATTTCATATATTCGCGTTAACGTACACGAAAATTTGGTTGGTTTGAGTATGACCAATGCCTTTAATAAATTGGTTTCCGAAACCAAGTGTGTGAAATGGCTCAATTTTGGTGAATCTAATATTGGCCATATTCCAGCAATGCCATGGGGACCATGTTTCCTTTCGAAATAAAGAAATCCGCAGCATTGCTGCAAAAAACTAAATATATGGGGTCAAATAGAAGGAATTTTCTAAAAAAAACATCGGTAGGAGCCCTTGGGATTGCCGCAACTGCAATTCCCGGGATTGCAAATGCATCAAGCGTCCAGGGTGAACCGATTAAAAGAAATAAGACAGCCATTCATTTGGGGGTTGCTTCCTATACCCTACGAAAATTCTCTATGGAGGAAGCACTTGATATGACCTTACGTTGTGGTATGAATCGCATTTCTTTCAAGAGCATGCACCTTCCGCTTGACTCAGATAGGGAGACCATTACAAAAGCAGTCGCACTTTGCAAGCAGAAGGGGGTAGAACTTTATGGTGGGGGAGTCATTTATATGAAGACCAAAGAAGAGGTGGACCAGGCATTTGAATACGCCAAAACCGCTGAAATGAAAATGATAATTGGGGTGCCAAATCATGAATTATTGGCATATGTTGAAGAGAAGGTCAAACAATATGACATTAAACTTGCCATTCACAATCATGGGCCAGGCGATAAATTATATCCAAGCGCGGAAAGCGCATATTCCAGAATAAAAAACAGGGATAAACGAATGGGGCTATGTATTGATATTGGTCATACCAAACGTATTGACAGAAACCCAGAACAAGATGTCAAGGATTTTTTTGATAGGGTTTTCGATATTCATTTAAAAGATGTTACTGGAGCTTTTGCCGAGGGTAAAACCTGTATAATCGGAAGAGGGGTAATTGATTTTCCTGCTTTTTTAAAATCGGTTGTGAAAAAAGGATATAAAGGAACTTTAGCACTTGAATATGAAGCTGAAGCCAATGACCCATTACCAGGAATGGCCGAGTCCATCGGATATGTAAAAGGTATTTTAACAACACTATAAATCTAAAATAATGAGTTCTAACAGAAGAGATTTTATTAAAAAGGTATCCGTAGGGGCCGCAGGGGTTGCAATTAGCGGAACTGCCAACGCCATGACCGCACAGAGCTATTCAAATATCATTGGCGCAAATGATAGAATACATGTTGCTATCCAAGGTTTGGGGAGAAGATACGGTGCGTATAAAGAACCCATAACGAATAAGAAAAACAATGTGCGGTTACTATACTTGTGTGATGTGATGAAAAGTCAGCAAGAAAAAGCTGCCGCTAATTTTGCGAAGGAAATCAATTATAAACCTACATTGGAAAACGATATTCGCAAAATCTTGGAGGATACAAAATTGGATGCCGTTTTTATGGCAACACCAGATCACTGGCATACACCAGGAGCTTGTATGGCAATGCAGGCGGGGAAACATGTCTATTTGGAAAAGCCCTGTAGTCACAATCCGAATGAGAACGAACTCGTTGTCGCATTCCAAAAAAAGTACAATAAAGTTGTTCAAATGGGTAATCAACAACGATCTTCCGTGGAATCAACTCAAATTATCAAAGATATTCATAGCGGTGCTATTGGTAAAACATACAAGGCCACAGCCTTTTACATTAATTCTAGGGGTGCCGTTCCGGTTCCGGTCAAAGCTGCACCACCTGAAGGTTTGGATTGGGAACTTTTTCAAGGACCTGCGCCTAGAAAAGACTACATGCATGACACTTGGAATTATAACTGGCATTGGTATGGATGGGACTACGGTACGGCGGAAATGGGAAATAATGCAACCCATGAACTTGATGTGGCGCGTTGGGCATTGGATGTCAAATATCCAGAACGTGTCGAAGTGCGATCCGGAAACCACCATTACGAAAATGATGGATGGGAAATGTATGATTCAATGGAGGCAACTTTTAAGTTTTCTGACGGTCAGATTATTGAATGGGACGGACAAAGTAGAAATGGATTCAATAAATACGGAAAAGGGAGAGGTACCATAGTGTATGGCTCTGAAGGTTCTGCATTTATCGACCGTGGCGGTTATCAATTATTTGATATCAAAGGAAAATTAATCAAGGACAGTAAGTCTGGAGGCTCAGAAGGTGGTATGGCCCTTGGCGGAGGTGGTGATCTTACAACAAGGCACACCCTTAACTTTTTTGACACCATCCGTGGCAAATCAAAATTAACCTCGCCCATTGAGCAGGGTGCCGTAACCCAAATGTTGACACATTATGCAAATATTGCCTCTAGAATAGGAAAATCTTTTGAAGTTGATGACACAACGGGACGCATTTTTGATAGGGAAGCCATGAAATTATGGTCACGCGAATATCAGTCTGGCTGGGAACCTAAATTATAAACAGCTACCTTGTAACACGCTTTTGATCTAAGCTTTTGCACGGCATAGCACTAAATGTTATTAGGCCCTAGTTGGTCGTGCTTATATTTAATGATTTGGTATACATGAAAACTGACAAAATTGGAGTTGGAATAATCGGTTATGGATCTATAACACCCTTTCATATACATAGCATTGTTGAATTGGACCATTGTCATCTTATTGCCGTGCAGAGTAGCAACGCGGAAAAAAGGGCAACGATTCAAGAAAAATATGATGTCCAGTGCTTTGATACTTATCAAGAGCTAATCAGTCTAGAACAGATTCAGTTGATAATCATTTGTACACCAAGTGGCTTTCACCTAGAGCCCGCACTTTTAGCAATGAAAGCAGGCAAACATGTGGTGGTCGAAAAACCATTGGAAATTAGTACTGCCCGGTGTGAAAAAATGATAGAGGCCAGTATAGCATCGAAAGTAAGTCTAACGTGTATATTTCAAAATAGATTTGCCTCGGACTACCTTAAAATCAAAGAAGCCATTGCTGCCGGGAAACTGGGAAAATTACTACTGGGAAATGCCTACATTAAATGGAAAAGGGATCAAAACTATTATGATAGCTCCCCTTGGCGGGGAACCTTAAAGGGTGATGGTGGAGCGGTACTCATAAATCAAGGCATACACACTATTGACCTTCTGATGGATTTGATGGGAAACGCAAAAATGGTTTCTGGAAGCATTAGAACCTTAACCCATAATATTGAAGGTGAAGATGTCGCTGTAGCCAACGTAGAGTTTGAAAGTGGAGCTCTAGGTACCATCGAAGGAAGTACATCATTGTACAGGGCCTTCCCAGAGAAAATTGAGATACATGGTGAAAAGGGAAGTATCATCATGGAAGGTGGGAAAATCACCCATTGGAACACCGAGGAGGATGGTAAACTGGAAATAAAGGCTGAAAAATCCACTTCAGGAGCTGATGATCCCATGGCTATAGACAATACATTACATAAGAAGCAATTAAGGGAAATTATAAATAGCATCAGACAAGGCAAAACTCCTCCGGTCGCTGCGAAGAAAGCTATGCAATCTGTTGCCATTATCGAAGCCATTTACAAGTCTTCCCGTGCCCACAAAAAAATCTCCATTAATACGTAACTAGCGTGAGCTCGATATAAAGCGTATTGAATGTGAGTTTCTGCGATATTCAGACATCCAAAATATTTGTGGAAACTAAGAGCCTGTTTAAATTTCGTTTTTGAAATTTGTTATACACTACTTTTTTGTCAATTGAAGCTTCAAAAACACAGTTTGGCAGAGTCAAATGAGTATTTTGATAACGAAAAGTGGCGAAAAAAGAGTCATAACAAAACCGAAGGATGAAATTTAAACAGGTTCTAAAGTAGCGGCAATGAAATTGTAGGGTTTTAACCTTTTACTTGATACTAAAGGATTGTACTTGAAAGGAAGGTAGCGAAGGAATAGTAGGCAAAGGTTCTTTGGGGACTCTGATTTTATGCATTAATCTTTCAACACGACTTCACTATATTTTGAATTGATCAAAATAGACTTATCAGTATTCCTACTAATATTATATCCTTTATAAACGGTAGTATTGTGATTTTTGGTCTTATCCAAATGTAAGCTAGAAGGGACCTTTAACTCTGACAACGTTCCATCTACCTCAATAACAAAAGCAGTGGCAGGTAAGTTGCACATGAATTCGCCATTTTGGAGTGAAATATCCATTTCTTTGAAATCTTTGGAAACTGAATTGATTTTAAGCGGTCCCATTTTATTGTTTACAACCAGACTTTTCAAAAGCTTGTCAATGGTCACGTCAGAAGAAGTGGCACTCAACCTTAAGTTGAGCACCTCTCTAAGATCTACATTTTCCGAATAATCGGCTTGCAAAAGTCCATAGTTCCATTTTTGAACACTTACCGGGGAATATGAAGTTTTGATTATAGTCTTGTCACCATCTATAGTATAGGCCTCCAAGGAAGAGTACGATAGTTTGGCATTTATATTTTTGGTGTTTTCGGCCAATTTCACCTCGCCATGCCGCACATTCATTTTGATTTTAGTCCCCTTGGGCATTTTTATCTTAATGGTCTTCTTAACTTTGTAATTCTTGTTTTGCCCATCGTGGGAATAGTAAAAAATGTTGGCCTCTTTTTCATGCATTTCATGCTGTTTTTCTAAAAGTTCCCTCTGCTTTTCACGCTCTTCCACGCGTTTTTCCATTTCAGCAGCACGTTTTTCCATAGCTTCGGCCTGTTTTTCCATTCTTCTCTCTTGGCCCTCCATTCTTTTTTTCATCATTTCAGTGCGCCTCGACTGTCTTTCCTCCTGTCTTTTTTCTATCTCCGCTCCGCGAAGCTCCATTCTTTTGCTCCATGCTTCCATTTTCTTTTCATAATCCTTATTAAACCCTTTTTGGAATTTTTTCTGCCACTTTTCCAGGTATTTTTCACCATCCTTCTTATAGGCCTCATAATCAAAATCTATAGCTGGCACTGGTGGCATGGGCATATCTCTCAAATCAATAATAAAATCCTCCATATCCGGCATTTCGGGAATCTCTGGCATTTCAAAATGAAAATCCGGAATCACAATGTTCAAATCCTGTAAATCCTGCAATCCCTCCATTGTTTGACCAAACAACCATGTATTGTTTGTTCTTGTTGAGATTTCAACCTTTTGACTATTCCCCACAATCTCAATACTTCTGTCCTCAAAATATTTCTCGGCTTCTTCAGGGGTTGCCCCTTCGATTTCAACTATGGCCTCGACAGATATCTGATTTTTATCCCAGGTTTCAAATTCAATATCGGTATTACTGGTATTGATATCCAAGATCGTTTCGGCATTTACATTGAAAACCTCATTATAGGATTTGCTCTGTTTTTGTCCGTAGGCCCCTACTACCAATAGAGACACGATCAAGGTGATTAATTTAAATCGCATTAGTTTCATACTGTTCGTTTTTTGATGATTGTACTTCGTTTAATTTCTCTTTTAATTTCTGTAATAATTGCAACCGCAGTTGTAAATTCTTGATAAGCGCGGATATGGTCTGGTCATTGGGACCAATTTGGTTGAGTTCGGCATTCAAATTTTGGTATTCAAGATTCAATTCCGCCAAACGGTCCATATAACTATCTACCAACGCCTTATTCTCCCCAGACACATTTAATTTGGAAAGTTCCAAATTGATATTCGCCACGTAATAGTTCTCGATTTTCTTCAGGTCTGGGGAAAGATCCCCAAGGGAAATCTCATTTTGGGTTTCTACACTCGGATTTTTATCCACAATAACGGGTGGAATTTCATTTGCATCCCCATTCATTATATAGAACGCACCAATACCGATCAAAACTAAAATGGTAGCAGCAATTTTCAAGATAAAAAATGGAAATTTCCGTTGTTTGGGTAGTTCTTTGTCCAAACGGCCCATGAATCTTTTCTCATGCCCTTCGGTCATCACAAACTGCTCCCCTTTTTGCTCTTCTTTGAATAATTTTCTAAGATCCTGTGCCATATACTTTCTCTTTTAACAATTCTTTTAAATAGCCCTTGCCCCTTAACAGTCTTGTTCTACTTGTAGTTTCCGTAAGTTTTAGAACTTGGGATATTTCGCGATGGTCATAGCCCTCGATAAGGAACATCATAACTACATATCTATACTTTTCCGGTAACTCCTCAATTGCACTTTTTACTTGGTTTATGGTGATATCGGCTTCAACCGTCCAATCTTCGTCCTCGGATATGTGTAAATAATTTTCATCCAATTCAACCAACTTTTTCTTTTTTGTCTTAAGAAAGTCAATACTCTTATTTATGACTATTCTTTTCAACCATGCCCCAAAGGTCACTTCACCCTTAAATTGATATATTCTTTGAAAGGCTTTAATAAATGATTCCTGAATCACATCTTCGGCATCATCCGAATTTTGAACATATCGCATGGCGACACAGAACATACCTTCGCAATACTGCTTATAAAGCTGCATTTGGGCCTTTCGGTCGTTGGCCTTACATTGTTCTACGACATCAATTTGAAACATTGATCAGTTTCGTTGTTGGTTTCAGCTGTTTTGTTTTTCTAAGGACGATATAAATAGTTCAATGTTGCAAAAAACGATTATTTTTATGCCCAATCAATTCAATTCCTTTGAAACAAGTTACAATAAGCAACCCATTCATTACCCTAATTGTTTTGGATTATGGAGCCATAATCCAAAAATTATTGGTAAAAGACCACGAAGGGATATATACCAATGTCGTCGTTGGTTATGACTATCCAAGCCAGTACCCTGATGATACCAAAAGTTTAGGAGCATGTTGTGGAAGATTCGCAGGGCGCATATCCAACGGCGGTTTTGTCCTGGATCAAAAAAACTATTCCCTATATGCAGAAGGAGGTATTCATTTACATGGTGGGAAGGTGGGTTTTAACAGAAAAAAATGGACCATTGAAGAGGTGAATCATGGTGACGAACCTTTTGTGAGACTTTCCTATCTAAGCAAGCATTTGGAGGAAGGTTATCCTGGAAACCTAAAAGCCACTATAACCTATAAATTAAGTAACAATGAGCTGCATATAACCCATGAGGCGATTACAGATATGACAACTGTTGTCAATTTGACGAATCATTCCTATTTTAGGTTGGATGACGAAAATAGTATTGACCACTATTACTTAAAATTAAATTGTCCTGAAATTGTAGAGACAAAGACAAATCTATTGCCAACGGGTAAATTAACCTCTGTTAAAGGCACGAAGTATGATTTTCTATCAGAACAACAAATAGGTTTGACCCGATTAGACACGCCATTTGCTACTGACGATTATAGTAGTTTTGCGGCCATGTTATCCTCAAAAAAATCTGGAATTTCAATGGAGGTGAGTACAAATCAACCAGGTTTGGTGGTCTATACGCCAGCCAACTTTCCGGCTATTTGTTTTGAGACCCAAAATTTTCCTGACGCCCCAAACAATACCCATTTTCCAAGTAGTATTCTTCGACCAAAGGAAACCTATCGCAATGCCTCGGTTTTTAAATTCGATTTAGTAACTTAGACCTGACAACTCTAAAAAACTTAGGATGAAAAAACTAAAATGGATATTGATAGGACTGGTTGCATTGATTGTTTTGGTCATGTTTGTGGGTATGCCCTATATGCAAGAACAAACTAAAAAGCATAGTCCTGAAGTAACGAAAACCTATACCAAAAATGGAATCGATTTGTCGGTCAATTTTTCAAGTCCTTCAAAAAAAGATCGTGTTATTTTTGGCGAATTGGTTCCTTACGATCTTGTATGGAGGACAGGGGCTAATGAACCTACCACGTTTACTACGGTATCAAACATCAAGATAATCGACAAAGATCTTCCCTCGGGTACTTACTCTTTTTGGACAAAACCAGGAAAAGATGTTTGGGAAGTTATATTCAATAGTGAAATTCCTGATTGGGGTGCCACCATGCTGAGCGGAGGTAAGGAAACCACCAGAAACCCGGAAACTGATGTAATCAGCGTTGAAGTACCTTCTGAACAAATTTCGGCCGTGCAGGAAAAACTGGATATTGGCTTTGAAGATGGAGAACAACTATACCTAACGCTATCTTGGGACCAGACCAAAATAAAGGTACCTATCAACAAATAGACTTGAGCTCATCAAAGAACACCGATCCAAAAAGTATTTCTAAAGTTCAAGATAAGAGAAAACTATTTCCTTCTATCGATGAACTTACACAAGGTATTCTCAAAGGGGATAAAACTGCCTTGAGTAGGGCAATTACAGTGGTTGAAAGTACCAACCGGGAACATCTTCAAAAGGCCAATACAATCATTGAAATTTGCTTGGCCCAAAAAAAGGAGAGCATTCGATTGGGAATAACCGGAGTACCTGGTGTTGGTAAAAGCACTTTTATTGAGACTTTGGGCAAAAAATTAACCGCACTTGGTAACAAAGTTGCCGTTCTTGCCGTTGACCCTACAAGTACAAAAAGTAAGGGCAGTATTCTAGGGGACAAAACGCGAATGCAAGAATTGGTAAAGGATTCAAACGCCTTTATACGCCCCTCCCCTTCCGGGGATACTTTAGGGGGCGTAGCCCGAAAGACCAGGGAAACCATTATTTTATGTGAGGCCGCCGGTTATAATGTAGTCTTGATCGAAACCGTAGGAGTAGGACAAAGCGAAACCGCCGTTCACAGTATGGTAGACTTCTTTCTCTTGCTGAAACTCGCTGGCGCCGGAGATGAACTACAAGGCATAAAGCGGGGCATCATAGAAATGGCCGATGCATTGGTCATCAATAAGGCGGATAGGGAAAATATAAAACAGGCAAAAAAAGCCAAAATAGAGTTTACAAGGGCTTTGCAACTATATCCACCAAAAGAAAGTGGCTGGGTTCCCAAAGTGCTCAGCTGTTCAGCCTTGGAAGATTCAGGTATAACGGAAGTTTGGGAAATGGTTATAGAGTTTATCAATCATGCCAGGACCATTGGAACTTTGCAAACCAATCGCAGCAATCAGAATAAGCATTGGCTGTTACAGCATATTGACGACCAAGTAAAATATGATTTCTATCAAAACGCGAATATCAATCGCCTTTTACCTTCCGTTATCAACGAGATTACGATGGGTAAAACCTCTCCCTTTAGGGCCGCGGAAAGGCTGTTGGAAATATACCGCAAAAACGGATGATCCGATGGCCCAAATCTAAGGCCCTGACCAAACATCGCAAGGCAAAAGCATATCAATAAAATACATAACTTTGCCAAACCATAATTCAACTGAATGCATCAGATTACAGATTCCTTACTTTCAATCGTCGTACCTCTTTATAACGAAGAAGAAAATGCGGTTTTATTGACCCAAAAAATTCACGAAAGTCTTATGGGTTACAATTACCAGATAATTTATATAGACGATTTTTCTACGGATAACACCCGAAAAGTAATCAAAGAAATGAACGATGATAGGGTTCACCTTATCGAACTCAAAAAAAACTATGGTCAGAGTCTGGCCTTGGCTGCAGGGATTGATTATGCAGAGGGGGAATATATCATTACGATGGACGGGGACTTACAAAATGACCCCAGTGATATTCCTCAAATGCTTGAGTATGTCATAAATGAAGAATACGATGTAGTTACCGGTATTCGCCAGAAAAGAAAGGATTCCTTGGTAAAAAAGATTCCTTCTAAAATCGCCAATTTTTTGGTCCGGCGTGTGACCAAACTGGATATTAAGGATAATGGTTGTGCCTTAAAAATCTTTACAAGAGACATTGCCAAGGATTTAAATCTATATGGTGAGATGCACCGTTTTATTACGCTTTTGGCACACTTGGAAGGAGCACAGATAAAGCAAGTACCCGTTAAACACCATGCGCGTAATGCAGGCGTGTCCAAATACGGCCTGGAGCGGGTTTTCAAGGTTGTGGCCGACATGATGCTGCTATTGTTTATTCGCAAGTATTTTCAACGACCAATTCACCTATTTGGGATATTAGGATTCTTATTGATCATGTTGGGCGTATTGATCAACATCTATCTCCTCATTGTAAAATGGGGCTTTGGGGAAGATATTGGTGCCAGGCCTTTATTGATTTTTGGATTGATGTTCATTTTAGCCGGGATTCAATTATTTACCATTGGCATTGTAATGGAACTACTCATTAGAACGTACTACGAATCGCAAAAGAAAAGACCATACAGAATCAAAAAAACAACAGTTGGAGGCAGGGTTGCGTAAAAAACTTATCACAATAGCCAAAATTGCCGTAAGTGCAGTTCTTATCTATTTTATATTCACCAAAGTAAATTTTAAGGAGGTCTTGGAAATCATTACAAAGACCAATCCGGTTTATTTGGTTCTATCTATTTTGTTGTTTATAGTGTCAAAGGTCATCGCTTCGGTTCGACTTAATCTCTATTTTCATCAACTTGGAGCGAAACTTACCCAAAAAAGTAATTTAAAGCTCTATCTATTAGGTATGTTCTACAATCTTTTTCTCCCGGGAGGTATTGGTGGGGATGCCTATAAAGGGTATCTCATTAAGAAGAAGTTTGAAGTCGATACCAAAAAAGTAGTTTCGGTTTTGGTCTTGGATAGGCTTAGTGGATTACTCCTGCTGTTTATATATGCATGCATATTGGCGATAGCATTGAACAACCCATGGCTTGATCAATTTGAAATTGTCATTGCTATTTTGGGGGCACTTTCAGTGGTTGTCTTTTGGTATCTAAACAAAAAGTTCTTCGCATTTACGCTCCCTGTTTTCTGGAAGTCATTTTCACTTTCAGCCCTTGTACAATTGGCACAATTACTAAGTGTGTTTTTTATTTTACAATCCCTCTCAATAGCCTTGGATTTGACAGCCTATCTCTTTATCTTCCTTATTTCATCAATAGTTTCGGTACTTCCATTGACCATAGGTGGCATTGGGAGCAGGGAAGTGACTTTTCTTTATGGGGCGACCCTCTTTGCTTTGGATGAAAACACATCAATAAGTATAAGCATGGTGTTCTTTTTAATTACTGCGGTGGTTTCCTTATTTGGAATTATGTACCACTTTAAAAAAATCACCTTCACTACCGATACTTAATAAAGATGGATTAGATGCATTTCCTTGATCACTTTATTTCGAGTATTGGGATTTAAAAACCTTCCCTGAAGCCTGGTTATTCTAAACTGTTTTTTGGTCAACTGTCTGTCCCAATCCAAGCCGGAAGCGCTAAGTTCCTTTAATTCCTTTTGATTAACGTAGACCCAAACGTCTTTCTTGTTCTCAAGCGCTTCGATAGAACTAATTTTCACTGGTTTTTTATTGTAAAAATCAAGCGCCCATGTATGGTTCGTTGAAATCTTATAAATAGTATCAACCGAAATATTGTGCTCTTTGATTGTGGCAGCCATGGTTGAACCCGCCTGATATTCCAGAAGTGAGGGATAGAAATGGGCGTTCAATACACCATTTAATAAAACAGAACTCAAAGCGCCTAAGGTAATGATCCGATAATAATAATCTTCGCGTTTCAGACAGTAATAAGCGATTAATATTCCCAGAGCCATCTTCCAGATGTAGTTGGAATAGGAGTCGGTTTTAAAAACAAGAAAGCAAGTAAACGCGCAGACGATAAACACCAGTGAAAGAATAAAATACTGGAATCCCAAGAAAACTTTTTTAGTTGGTGTGCTTCCTTCTTTGAACAAACGATATAAGTACGAAGCTGTTAAAACCGAAAACAAGGGCATTACCACATTGAGATAATGCGGCAATTTAAATTGTGCAAAACTAATAATGATAAAAACAAGAGTGATTCCTCCTAAAGTCAAAAACTCGGTATTGGAATTGAACTTGAATCTAGATGTGACCATCTCTTTTGCCTTCTTATAATAGGCCACAAGCCCTAGAACCGTCCAAGGCAGGAAAACCCATAAAAAAGTGTGGAAAAAGAAGAAGTAATCGCTGCTATTCTTCCCAACACCTTCACCACTTAAACGCTCAAAGCTCTGCTCCCAAAAAATGAAGAATATCCCGCTCCTGCCCCCTTTTCCCCTAATTATTTTTTCAGGATGCATGTCAAACTGATGATAGTATGCGTAAAGCATTGGCGTAATTACGAGGGCAAAAACCAAAAGACCAATAATTACCCTCCAGTTCAGGAACATTTTCCATTGGCGGGTATAGCCCAAATGACATAGTATGGGCAACCCAATAACCAAAAGAGCAATTTGCCCTTTGGTCGAAAAGGCGATACCTGCCCCTAGAGCACCAAGTACAACATGCATTAGGGATTTTTTTTCGATATAAGCCGCTAAGTGCCAAATGGCAAAAATGGCGAATCCGGTAAGAATTGCATCGGTTCTAACGTCAATCGCTCCCAAAACAATGGTTTGGGAAGTGATAAAAATCAAGGCTGCCAACTTGCCTACTTTTTTATTATTAAGCAATTTTCCCAATCCGAAACAACTATATGCCCCCAATAGTGTGGCCAAAATACCTGGAATGCGATATGCCCAATCGTGTAACCCAAAGATCTTAAAAGAAAGTGCCGCGAGCCAATAATGCATATGCGGCTTGTCCAAATATTCTTCCGGGCCTTTAAATAGGTTTAAAAAGTCATTCTCTTGAACCATTCGCATAGCCATGACGGCAAACTGCGCAGAATCATTTTCGAAAAGTGTAACGAACATCCCGGTGATATAGACCAGGATAACCAGAAGCAACAAAAACCAATATCTGGTATTTGAAATCATAGGTGGAATTTGTGAATTGCAAATATATACAACTTTGCAAATACCCAACTGAATATCAGCCCGACCACAGCACCAGTTAGAATATCCAATGGAAAATGGACGCCAATATAAATTCGGCTATAGGATACCAAAATTGCCCAGAATATCAATAAAAATCCAATGTATTTGAATGTATGCCTCAACAAAAAGGCAAAGAAAAAGGCAACGGCGAAGGAGTTTGCGGCATGTGCCGAGAAGTATCCGAATGTACCCCCACATGATTTTTTGACCAATCGCATAATTTCATTGATCTCTGGATCATAACAGGGCCGCAAACGTTGCACTCCATTTTTAAAAAAATCCGCAAGTCCGTTAGTGGCCGTGATAAGCAGAGCGACTGAAACCAAAATCACGAGCGTTTTCTTTGTCCCAAACTGTCTGTACGACATTAACAATAGAAATGCATACAAAGGAAAGGCACTGAACTTGTTGGTGAGAAGCATCCAAAACCCATCCCAATTTGGGGTTCCCAGATTATTGAGAAAAAGAAAAAGGTCCTTATCCAGTTGTATCAGTTCTTCCACCATTGTAATCACTCTTCATATCGGGATACTTCCCTATCATAAAAAGCAGTAGCCTGTTCGATAAGACTTTGCGTTTCCGATTCAAGATCCTTTTCATCCTCTTTTGAAAAATCCTCCAACCATTCAACCTCATCATCCTCAAGGTTAATAATAAATCTAGGATACTCTGTATGTATGACAAAGATTGCTGAAGGTAAATCCGTATTGTCACCCAATATAAATTTTGGTAGTTCCATATTAGTTTTTGTTGATGATTAGTCTTTTAGTCAAATAATTGAACCGAATGTACAACATAATGGCCGATGCGGTAAGCCCGGTAAGCAGGCCAATCCATATTCCCGTACTTTGTAAATGGGTATGCAATCCTAAATAATAAGATATAGGAAAACCTATGAGCCAATAGGCAATAAATGTTATCAAGGTTGGAATCTTAACATCCTGTAGACCTCTCAATGCACCCAACACTACCACTTGTATACCATCAGAAATCTGAAAAAATGCCGCAACAAACAGCAATTGTCCCGCCAGTAGGATCACTTCAGTATTATCTGCCATATTCTTGGCATCATTTACATCTAAATACAAAGTTGGAAACCAGTCCCTACCCCATAAAAACAAAATCGCGAATACGATCTCTATCAATAAGGTCAGGAAAAAGATAGATTGGGCAATACGCCTCAACTCCTTGAAATTTTGGAGTCCCTTTTGGTTTCCCACCCTAATCATTGCAGCGACCCCAAGCCCCATTCCGAACATAAATGTCATACTACTGAGATTTAGGGCAATTTGATTGGCGGCCTGTGCATTTTTTCCCAAGACCCCACTTACCCAAATGGCCGCCGTAAATATGGCCACTTCAAAAAACATTTGCAATGCCGATGGAAAGCCTAAGCTAATTATTTTTTGTATTACTTTTTTCTCTATCAACTTAAATTTAAATCCGGTAACATAGTCGTGAAATTTCTCTTTACCCCTTAGCAAGTACCATATATGGCCTACCATGATAAAACGGGAAATCAAGGTGCCCCAAGCGGCACCGACAATACCTAATTTCGGGAATCCGAATGAACCAAATATCAACAAATAGTTCAATATTATATTCACTACATTGGCGACAACCGTTGCATACATGGGGTATTTTGTCTGTGACAAGCCTTCTGAAAACTGCTTGAATGCCTGGAATACTATCAAAGGAACCAACGAAAAGGCCACCAAATCCAAATATGGCATTGCCAACTCAACCACCTCAGGAGGTTGTTTCATTAAATACATTAGCGGTTTCAACAACAGGATTATCACAAAGAGTGACAGTCCCAATACCGTACATAACACCAAACCATGTTTAAGGGCACTTTTCGCATCGGCCTTATTACCAGCACCGTCGGCCTCAGCGACCAAAGGGGTAATCGCCGTTGAGAATCCTATACCCAACGACATCGCAATAAACACGAAGCTATTTCCCAAAGACACAGCTGCAAGCTCGGCCGTACCCAATTGACCTACCATGATATTATCGGCAAAAGCAACAAAGGTATGCCCCAGCATACCCAATATCACGGGAACTGATAGCGTAATGTTGTACCTGAATTCTTTGGTGTACTTATGTAACAAGGTTGGTTAATTTAATGGGGACAAAGATAAGTTCTTACTTTATATTGAAAGTGTAAAAACTATAAAGTTGGTGGATTATATTTTTCCGGACTATTAACTAAAGTGATTTTGCTTCCTCCCAGAAGACGTCCATTTCTTCTAAGGTCATTTCCTTTAAGGTTTTGCCCGCTTCCTTTGCTTTTGATTCTAAATATTGAAATCGATTGATGAATTTTTTATTGGTCCGTTCCAAGGCATTTTCGGGATCAACTTTAAGAAAACGGGCATAATTGATCATTGAGAAGAGTACATCTCCAAATTCGGCTTCCATTCTGCTTGGATTGCCTACTTTAATCTCTTCTTGCAATTCGGCAAGCTCTTCTTGTACTTTTTCAAAAACTTGTTCAGGCCTTTCCCAATCAAATCCAACTCCAGCCACTTTGTCCTGTATACGATTGGCTTTTACCAAGGCAGGTAAACCATTGGGCACCCCTTCCAAAACACTTTTCTTACCTTCTTTTAGCTTCAGATTTTCCCAATTCCGTTTAACCTCATCTTCATCTTTCACTTTTACATCACCATAGATATGAGGATGCCTATTGATTAATTTTTCACAAATGGCATTACAGACTTCTGCTATATCAAAATCCCCTGTCTCAGAGCCAATTTTGGCATAAAAAACAATATGCAGCAAGAGATCTCCAAGTTCATTTTTCACTTCGGTCAAGTCATTCTCTAGTATAGCATCTCCCAATTCATAGGTTTCTTCAATAGTTAGATGGCGCAGAGTCTGCATGGTCTGTTTTTTGTCCCATGGGCACTGTTCCCGAAGTTGGTCCATTATGGTAAGTAAACGATCAAATGCTTTTAGTTGGAGCTCTCTATTATCCATAAATTGCAATTTGCCCAAAAGTACAAATACAAATAATATAAGTACGAACCGTTATTGGCTTATTTTAGTTATCTTAAGTCGGTCAAAATCAACCTGAAAATTATGAAGTCAATCCTAATTCACATAGTATATGTAACCTGTACAGTTTTTGCGCTCCTATGGCATATTTCACCAAATCCCGATTTAGGTATTTTTGAGGGAAATACTGATATTGGAAATGTAAAGCATGCGGGTTCGGTACAGTTTAATTCCAGTGAAAATACCTATACAATTTCTGGTAGTGGAACGAATATGTGGTTTGATACCGATGAATTTCATTTCGTCTGGAAAAAAATGTCCGGCGACATGTCTTTGGCTGCTAACATTGAATGGTTGAGTCAAGGATCGGACCCACATAGGAAAGCCTGCCTTGTTATAAGACAAACTTTAGAATCTAACTCGGCTTATGCAGATGTAGCAGTGCACGGGGATGGATTAACATCTATTCAATATAGAGAGGTTGCAGGAGCTATGACCAGAGAGGTGCAATCCAATATTTCAGCTCCGAAAAGAGTCCGGATAGAAAAAGAGAGGGATTACATTTCAATGTCGGTTGCCTTCGAAAATGAGAATTTAAAATATTCCGGTGGTTCTTTTAAAATGCAATTTTCCGAACCCTATTATGTAGGTTTGGGGGTTTGCTCCCATAATAATGAGGTCGTCGAAACAGCAAAATTCTCAAATGTGGTAGTTGAAAGCATTCCGAAAAAACCAGACGCATTGAAGCAGATAGAAAGCACATTGGAGACAATAACCATATCTTCTTTTGATAGAAGAGTGGTATATCACACGAACAGTCATTTTGAGGCTCCCAATTGGTCTCCCGATGGAAAAGCATTGATTTACAATAGTAAAGGATTACTATATAAAATACCTGTGGAAGGTGGAACACCAGAATTAATTCCGACTGATTTCGCCAAAAGAATAAATAACGATCATGGCATTTCCCCTGATGGCACCCAAATGGTGATAAGTGACCAGACCGAAACAGGTAAATCCCTGATTTATTCCTTTCCGATTGAAGGCGGAATCCCTAAAAAAATAACTCCACTAGGTCCCTCCTACTGGCATGGATGGTCCCCTGACGGTAAAACGTTGGCCTATTGCGCAGAACGGAACGGGAATTATGACATTTATACCATTCCCTTAAAAGGCGGTGAAGAAATCAGATTGACCACTACCGAAGGACTTGATGATGGTCCTGACTATTCCCTTGATGGAAAATACATTTATTTTAATTCGACCCGTACGGGGACCATGCAAATCTGGCGAATGAAAGTAGATGGCTCAGATCAGGAACAGATAACCACAGATAAGTACAATGACTGGTTTGCCCACCCTTCACCAGATGGCAAATGGCTTGTTTATGTCACTTTTGGCACTGATGTACCTGCAGGTTCCCACCCTCCCAATAAAGATGTAATGCTGCGGCTTATGAATTTAGAAACAAAAGAAATTAAGGTAATGGCAAAGCTCTTTGGCGGGCAAGGAACCATCAATGTTCCTTCTTGGTCTCCAGATAGCCAGCGTATTGCCTTTGTCAGTTACCGTCTAAAATAAAATATATGAAAACACGCAGAAAATTTTTGCTTCAATCAAGTGCCTTGACCTTAGGTACAGTGCTTATCCCCTCTATTACATTAGCTAATAATGTTAGTCAGAAATTCGGAGTTCAACTGTATTCATTTAGAAACGAAATGGCCAAAGATGCTATTGGAACCTTAGAGCAAATAGCAGCCATAGGTATTAAGGAAATCGAAACGGCCCGAAGTAAAAAAGGACATTATTACGGACTCAGCCCCAAAGAAATGAAATCTGTCTGCGATGATTTGGGAATGAATCTAAAAAGCGGACATGTTGGTCTGGATACGAACTGGCAACGAACAATGGACGAGGCCGTTGAATCTGGACAAGAGTATTTAATCTGTTCTTCAATGCCCTCAAGAGGGCAAACCGTTGACAACTATATGAAAGTTGCTGAAAAGTTCAATGAGGCCGGGGAAGCGTGTAAAAAGCTCGGACTTAAATTCGGGTACCACAATCATGCCTATGAATTTGAATCTGAAAATAATCAGGTTCTGTATGATGTATTGTTAGACAACACTGATTCGAATTTTGTCCACATGGAACTTGACTTGGGTTGGGTCATTATGGGCGGTAAGGACCCTTTAGATTATTTTAAGGCATATCCCGGACGTTTCCCGCTTTGGCATCTTAAGGATATGGACATGGAGAAAAAAGAAAGTACCGAATTCGGTAAAGGAGGATTGGATATTGCCTTAATGATGCAGAACCAAAAAGCTTCTGGCGTAAAACATATTTTCATAGAACAGGAAGAATATGCCAATACTCCTTTGGAAAGCATGAAACACAATATGGCCTACTTAAAAAGGATATAGCCAACCGCTATCTAACATCCTATAATGAACTTCGTCAATGTCTGAAATCGTAGATCCCTATATTTTATCGCCCGATAAGATAAAATCACCTCCAACGACTTTTAGAGGACGTTTGAAATTTCTTGGACCCAGTTTTGTTCTCTCCGCTTCCATTGTAGGCTCGGGTGAATTGATTGCCACCACTACCTTGGGCGCAGAAGCAGGTTTCATTACATTTTGGGTCATTATCGTTAGTTGTCTAGTTAAAGTGGCTGTGCAATTGGAGTTTGGAAAGCATACCATTCTCACAGGGGAAACAGCCATGCAGGCTTTTAATAAGTTGCCGGGTCCCCGATTTGGTAAGGCAAAATGGACGGTTTGGACCGTTTTAGGCGTAATGATCATAAAATTATTGCAGGTAGGTGGTATTATAGGAGGTGTGGCCATCATTCTTAATATTATATCCCCTCAAATAGGCATTCCATTTTTCGCCTTCGGTATTGCTGTAGTTGTTGCTTTAATGGTATACAAAGGGTACTACAACTTCATAGAGCGATTCTCTTTGGTTATGATTGGTTTTTTTACGCTATTCACTTTTGCTTCCCTATATTTTTTGAAGTTCACCTCCTATCAAATCTCATTGGAGGATATATGGAGCGGTCTGCAATTTAATCTACCTAAAGAAGCTGTGGTGGTGGCTTTTGGGGCCTTTGGAATTACAGGTGTGGGTGGAGATGAAATTATACATTACAACTATTGGTGTTTGGAAAAGGGTTATGCCACATTTGTAGGCGAAAATGACAACTCAGAAGAATGGCGCGATAGAGCAAATGGCTGGATTAGGGTTATGAAACTGGATGCCATAGTCGCAATGTGCGTGTATACTTCTGTTACCGCAGCTTTTTATTTGCTGGGTGCAGCGGTCCTACATGCGCAAGGCAGCATTCCAGAAGGATATGCGATGATTGAAACCTTATCTGCAATGTACACAGAATCTTTAGGACCGCATGCCAAAACTGCATTTCTAATTGGGTCGTTCATCACTCTATTTTCTACTCTTTTTGCCGCTCTTGCTGCCTGGACAAGGCAGATTTCAGATATTTTTGGGCAGATAGGTTTCATTAATTTTAACGATTACCATGTGCGGAAAAGAACCGTGGCCATTCTTGCATGGATCATATCATTATTGTGGGCATTGGTATTTGTCTTTATAAAATTGCCTGTTTTGATGGTCATCACTGGTGGCATCATAGGCTCTTTCTTACTGTTTTTGGTCGTTTATGCAGTACTACATTTTAGATATGTAAGGCTAAATCCCTCATTTAAGCCTGGTACTTATTATGATGTTGTCTTATGGATTAGTATCCTAAGTATTATAGCTGTTGGAGTGCTGGGTATTCTTAAATTTTTCGGTTAAAATATCAAACCATATAATGCCAATACATTGAATCATGAAATTCAAAACAATACTATTTATATTCTTATCACTTGGTTTACTCTTCGGATGTTCTTCTTCGGAAACTTATGATGTACTCATTAAAAATGGGCAAATAATCGATGGATCGGGTAAAACCTCCTTTATCGGTGATGTTGGCATAAATGCCGATACTATTGCATCTATAGGTAATCTTCAAAAAGCAAAGGGCATCCTGGAAATTGATGCCAGAGGCCTATCGGTTGCCCCGGGATTCATTAATATGTTGAGCTGGGCCAATGTCTCCTTAATTGAAGATGGCCGATCTCAAGGTGATATTCGGCAGGGAGTAACATTGGAAGTATTAGGGGAAGGGCATTCCATGGGGCCTTTAAATGAGGAAATGAAAAGGGAAATGAAAGATGGTCAACAAAATATTACCTACGACATTACATGGACCACGCTTGGTGAATATTTAGAGTTTCTTGAAAACAAGGGTGTTTCTACTAATATTGCCTCTTTTGTAGGGAACGGAACATTACGGGAATTCACCATGAAGTATGAAAATAGACCTCCTTCGAACGAGGAATTGGATACAATGAAGGAACTCACGCGTCAGGCAATGGAAGAAGGAGCGATTGGTATGTCTTCTTCTTTGATATATGTTCCCAGTGGACACGCCAAAACCAATGAACTCATTGAACTTGCGAAGGTTGTAAAGGAATACGATGGTATGTATATTTCCCATATTCGGGACGAAGAGGGTGGTTTATTGGATGCGGTCAAGGAATTGATCACCATCAGTCAAGCAGCCAACATACGTTCAGAGATTTATCATTTTAAAGCCTCAGGAAATGAAAATTGGGATGTATTGGATAAAGCTATTCAATTGGTAGATAGTGCCCGGACCAAGGGCCTACCCATAACTACCGATATGTACATGTACAATGCAAGTTCAACCGGTCTTAACGTGTTGCTTCCGGCATGGGCCAAGGAAGGTGGGCATAACGCAACTATAAAGTTGATACAGCAACCCAACAAAAGAAAAAAAATGATGCAAGAGGTAGGTTTTCATGTTCCACCAGAGAAAATCCTTCTTGTAGGTTTTAGAAACAAGGCCTTGAGAAACCTCATCGGAAAAACGCTGGCAGATGTTGCCCGAGAAAGAAACATCACCCCAGAAGAGGCAATAGTCGATCTTATTCTTGAAGACGATAGCAGAATACAAGTGGTGTATTTTTCCATGTCCGAAGACAATATCAAAAAGAAATTGGCACTTCCATATATGTCCATTTGCTCAGATGCAGGTTCCTACACCAACGAGGGTGTTTTTTTAGAACAAAGCACACACCCTAGAGCCTATGGTTCATTTGCCAGATTGTTGGGTAAATATGTTCGAGAAGAAAAGGTAATAGCATTGGAAGATGCGATTTACAAACTGACCGCTCTACCGGCAACAAATATGAAACTCAAAAAACGAGGTACTTTAAAAGAAGGTTTTTATGCAGACATCACTGTATTTGATGCAGATGAAATCCAAGATATTGCTACTTTTGAGAAACCCCACCAATATGCAATAGGCATGAAACATGTATTTGTAAACGGAACACAGGTTTTAAAAAACGGAGAACATACAGGGGCATTTCCGGGTAAAGTGGTTCGCGGTCCTGGATGGAAAAGAAAATAACAACTTTAAAAACATACACCAATGAAATCAACTTTTAAACAAAGTATCCTCTCGCTAATAGTACTCATTTCCATACTTGCCTTTTCCTGTAAGGCCCAGGAAGACCCCATTGTGGCCGAGGGAGCTCAGGTTACCTTGGTTGCTGCCGACTATGAATTTACAGAAGGGCCAGCTGTAGATACAAACGGAAATGTGTTCTTCACCGATCAGCCCAATGATAAGATAATCAAATGGTCTGCCGATGATAATACGGTTTCCGTTTATATGGAACCCTCAGGACGGGCCAACGGATTATATTTTGACCACGATGGTAACCTTTTGGCCTGTGCCGATGAAAAATTCCAACTTTGGAAAATCGATTCGAACAAAAATGTTACGGTTCTAATCGATGATTTTAAAGGCAAAAAACTTAATGGCCCCAATGATCTTTGGGTCGATGCAAAAGGCGGTATTTATTTTACCGACCCTTACTACCAACGCCCGTACTGGGAACGTACCCAAGGTGATATTGAAAAACGGAATGTGTATTACCTAACACCGGACATGAACGATATAATCATGGTGGCCGATGACCTCGTACAACCCAATGGAATTATTGGAAGCCCAGATGGTAAAACGTTGTACGTTGCCGATATTGGTGACAAAAAAACCTATTCTTTTACAATTAATGCAGATGCAAGTCTGACCGATCGAACCATTTTTACGGAAATGGGCTCGGATGGTATGACCTTGGATAACAGAGGTAACCTCTACCTTACCGGAAATGGAGTGACCGTTTTTAGCAAACAAGGAGAGCAAATACATCACATACCCATCGATCAAAAATGGACGGCCAATGTAACTTTTGGCGGAAAAAATCAAAGCAAGTTATTCATCACCGCGATGAATTCTGTATACACTCTTGATATGAATGTCAATGGAGTGCGTTAGTAAAACTCCGCAGGAACACTTTTAGGTCGGTAGCGTTGCCTTTTTTCTTAACTTAGGATCTGTAAAAAAATAAGGTTAACAGAATCAACACAGGAATTTTGTTCTTGTTTTAGGCAAAAAATCTAAGCATAGCCTTGGCTACGGTTCTATTTTTTAACGAAGAACAAGGGCAAAATAACAAGTTAAAATGTAAAAGTTATTTCTTTACAGATCCTTAACACACAAATCATTTTTGTCGGCATGGCCAAATACAGATTGAATATCAATACTAAGAAGTTGGATGTTGAAGTAGACGAAGGCACTTCCTTGCTCTGGGTTTTGCGGGAACACCTAGGTCTTACGGGCACAAAATTTGGATGTGGTATCTCACAATGTGGGGCATGTACCATTCATGTTGACGGTCAACCCATGCGATCATGTCTGCTTCCTGTTGATGATTTTGTGAACGGGCAAAAAATAACAACGATTGAAGGATTGTCAGAGGGTGGTAACCATCCAGTGCAAAAAGCTTGGATTGAGGCCCAAGCACCACAATGTGGTTATTGCCAATCCGGGCAAATTATGCAGGCAGTAGCATTGCTTGAGGAAAATCCAAATCCCACTCGTGAGGAAATCAAGGTCTATATGAATGGAAATCTGTGCCGTTGTGGGACCTACATGCGAATTTTAGATGCCATTGAACTGGCGTCTAAAAACATCACCGAGAGTGTCTAAAAAGTACAAGGGTCATTATATTGTCAGGTTGAGCGCAGTCGAAACCTATTGTCTTTCAGAAAGATGAAGTTCTCGACTCCGCTCGAACTGACAGAAAGAGTTATTTTTTAGACAGCCTCCTTAAAAGCACTAAAAATGAACGTTGATAGATCAATTAGTCGTAGGAAATTCTTAAAATCATCGAGTGGTGCTATGCTTTTTATTGGTGCTTCTGGCCTGCTACCCATGGTTGTTTCCTGTACTAACGAAAAAGAAATTCAAAAGCAACTGAAAAAGCATCAGCTAACAGCTTGGGTACAAATTTCTGAAGATGGTCATATAACCATTTATAATCCAGCAGCTGAAATGGGCCAAGGGTCTATGACCGCTCTGCCTGTATTATTTGCTGAAGAAATGGATGCCGATTGGTCCATGGTAAGTGTAGAATTTTCTCCCCAAGAAGCATCTGTTTATGGATCGATAGCTTGGAACCCAAACACAAAGGTCCTGATTACTGCAGGAAGTCGTGCGACCAAGGGGTATTATCCCGTAATGAGAAAGGCCGGGGCACAAGCGCGCTATGCACTTATGCATACTGCGGCAATGCATTGGGCCGTTCCCAGAACCGAATTGGCCACCGATCAAGGGTTTGTTATTCACGAGAAAGAGGGTGAAAAAATTTCATATGGCGCTTTGGTACCGTTCCTTGAAATACCTGAAAACATACCGGATTTTACCGAAGAGCAACTAAAGGATCCTGAAAAGTACAGACTTGTAGGGAAGCATATGCCGCGCGTAGAAATTCCTTCAAAAGTAGATGGTAGCGCAAAATTTGCCATTGATATCCGGCTGCCCAATATGGTCTATGGGGTATTGGAAAGAGGCAACCTTCATGGTGCCAAACCGACTTTGCAGAACAAGGCTGATATTCTAGTTTTGGATGGTGTTTTAAAAGTAGTCCCGTTTAATTATGCTGTCGGTATAGTAGCATCCACGTTGGAACAAGCCTTGGCCGCCAAGAAACAATTAAAAATTGATTGGAGCGATGCTCCTCCCACTGGCTTTAATTCTCAAGAAGCTTATATAGATTATGGAAAAATAGCTTCAAAAAGCGCAAAAGGAAAAATTATATTTGATATTGGAAATGTTCAAAAGGCATGGAAATCTGCATCCAAAACCTACAGTATAGACTTTAAGAATGACTATGTATATCACGCTCAAATGGAACCGCTTAATTCAGTCGTTAAGGTTGCTGAAGACCTACAAAGCGCTGAGGTATGGGTAGGAAGCCAACAAGGTGGTGATGGAAAAGTAGGAGTGCCCCAGGCCTTGGGAATACCTGCAAACAAAGTAAATGTTCATTTACAGTATTTGGGAGGTGGCTTTGGGAGAAGATCCATGACCGATTTCGTTACTGAATGCGCGCTTCTTGCCAAAGAGATGGCCCCTCTTCCTGTAAAATTAATATGGACCCGGGAAGATGATGTTACCTATGGTGCGTATCGCCCATTGACTCTGCAACGGCTAAAGGCCAGTACCGATCAGAAAGGGCGAATTAGCGGGTTCTCGCATTGTGTGGTAGGTGACGGAGGCAATTTAGCGGCCAGTGGTATTTGGAATGATTACTATGATATTCCCAACCAGTTTGCTGAATGGCGGGAAACATCACATGGCATTCGATTAAAACATTGGCGCTCTGTAGGCCACGCTCCAAATAAGTTTGCCATTGAGTGTATGCTCGATGAAATAGCTATGGACCACGGAGTAGACCCCGTTGCGTTAAGAAGAAAGCTAATGGTCAAAGCTCCAAGGGCTCTTGCAACGCTGGAAAAGGCAGCCGAAATCTCCAAATGGGATGAAACAAGCATAGAAGGCCGTGCCAAAGGCGTCGCTTTTCTGCAACGAAGCGGCACATTAAGTACAGGTATTTGTGAAATATCGGTCAATAGACAAACTGGCAAAATTAAAGTACATCATTTCTGGAGTGCTCTCGATGCTGGTGTTGTGGTACAACCAGACAATGTGAAGGCCCAAATGGAAGGTGGTATCTTAATGGGTATGGGCAGTGTGCTTAAGGAACAAATCACAATAGTTGATGGAAGGATACAACAATCCAATTATCATGATTATCAATTGCTTCGGATGGAAGACATTCCTGAAAGTGTTGAAACAGTCATCATCGAATCTACAGAATCACCACAGGGGGTCGGAGAATCCGGGACACCACTAGTGGCCGGAGCCATTGCCAATGCCTTTTTTAGCCTAACAGGTAAGCGATTACGACATTTGCCATTTACCCCAGACCGAGTATTGGAGGTTTTGAATAGTTAGGCCAATAGGCGCTGATTCCATATTTTTTAGTTTTTTTAAATGGATCTTGAACAAAACAAACAAAGTGCAATAGCATTCTACAAAATGGCTTATGAGGGCGATCCCAAAAAGGCTATGGAATTATATGTTGGGGCAATGTATATTCAACATAACCCCTTGGTCGGGGATGGTAAAGAACCTTTTATCACCTATTTCAACCGTATGGCAAATAAATATCCAGACAAATCCATTGAATTTGTTCGTGTCATAGCAGAAAAAGATCTCGTTGCCCTCCATACCCACCAAACTTGGCCCGAGAATGATGAATATGTGACCATGGACTTTTTTAGATTTGATGAAAATGGAAAAATTGTGGAACATTGGGATGCCATGCAGAAAATCCCGGAAAGTTCCGCTAATGGTAATTCCATGTATTAAGTACAGATCGTCCTAGGGTTAAAGGGTTAAAGGGTTAAAGAAATAAAATTAACAGATTAAAGACGAGATACCTTGAAAAAGTTTCTAATGCTCCAAATGCGGCCGGAAGATGAGACTACCCAAAGTGAATTCGAGGCTTTTTTAGGAGTTGGCCAATTATTGCCAGAACAGGTACATCGTATTCGTCTTGAAAAAGAACCCACCCCAGAAATTGACATCCATGACTATTCGGCAATCATTGCAGGAGGTAGTCCGTTTGATGTAAGCACTCCCGAAGAAAAAAAGAGTCCAATACAAAAGAGGATAGAACAATTTTTTATTAGATTATTCGACCAAGTGATTGCCGAGGATTTCCCTTTCTTAGGGGCTTGCTCTGGGAATGGCCATTTGGGAAAATACTGCGGGGCCACCATTTCAAATACCTATGCCGAAACTCTTAGCATTGTTCCCCTTACCCTAACGAATGCGGGAATGGAAGATCCATTGCTCAAAAACCTACCTTCGATTTTTTCTGCATTTGTAGGTCACAAAGAAGCCTGTGACCAAACACCACCTGGGGCCAAGCTTTTGATTACTTCCAAGGCATGCCCCATTCAAATGTTCCGGATTAAAAAAAACATTTATGCTACACAATTTCACCCGGAAGCCGATGCCAAAGAGTTCATTTTACGAATCAAAACATACAAGTACGCAGGTTATTTCCCTTCTGAACAGGCAGAAGAGTTGATAGATACAATTAGGGATTCCCAAGCACCTGTTCCCAATGAGATTCTTAGGCGCTTTGTAGATAGGTACAAATCTTAAAGGGAAACACATAGAACAAAAATTTAAAGCCAAGGACAATCAATAGTTGTTTTTGGTTTCAAGACCTTTATTTAAATAAAAACCCACTAGATTAGTGGTATTGACAAAATATAAATATACGTACTGGTACGTATATACAATTGTTGTAAAGCATTACCCAAAACACGTACAAATATCAATTGTGTCTAGTAAAAAAAATCACACTATCTTTTAAATGGACAGCGTGATTTTTTGTCTTTTAATTCAAATTTATTATTCTAAAACATGACCTACAGATTGATTA
>JAJRRO010000128.1 GCA_024279425.1 Bacteroidota bacterium
ACCATAAAATATACTGTGGAAGAAATTCGCAATGAAAACTAACTGCAAGAAGAAAGTAAAAATAGCGATTATCGTAATAAACTGATTCAATTCTGCAAATTGAGAAAAACTCTCAAACACATCAAATGAGTAATATCTTCTTGGCACACCGGCTAGACCCATATAATGCATCGGCCAGAAAATCAAGTAGGCACCGATCATGGTTCCCCAAAAGTGCAACTTACCCAAAGTCTCGTTCATAAAACGTCCATACATCTTTGGAAACCAGTGATAAATACCTGCAAACATCCCAAAGAAAGCCGCTACACCCATCACAATGTGGAAGTGAGCCACCACAAAATAAGTATCGTGCATTTGAACGTCTAATGCTGCATTTCCTAGATAAATACCCGTCAATCCTCCAGAGATAAACATAGACACAAAGCCAATCGCAAAAAGCATGGCTGTATTTAATCGAATATTTCCTCCATACAAAGTAGAGATCCAGTTAAAGACCTTGACCGATGAAGGTATCGCGATTATCAATGTGAAGAAGATAAAGAAATTGGAAATAAAGGGATTTAACCCGGACACAAACATATGATGCGCCCATACTAAGAAGGACAAAAATGCAATCGACGCAATAGATATCACCATCGCTTTATAACCAAAAATGGGCTTACGTGCATTCGTTGATAATACTTCTGATGCGATACCCATTGCTGGTAAAATGATGATATATACTTCGGGATGTCCCAAGAACCAGAATAAATGCTGGTATAAAACTGGACTACCGCCCACATTATCTAATGCTTGACCATTAATAAATATCTCGCTCAAGTAAAAACTAGTACCTAAGCTTCTATCTGCCATCAACAATAAGAAACCTGAAACCAATACTGGAAACGATAACAATCCAATGATTGCCGTGATAAAAAATGACCATATAGTCAAAGGCAAACGCCACATGCTCATTCCTTTTGTACGCAAGTTCAATACTGTTGTAATATAATTAATACCCCCCAGGAGCACCGAAACGACAAAGAAGGTCAAACTAATCAACCATAATGTCATACCCATTCCCGAGCCTGATGAGGCTTGGGGCAAAGCACTTAATGGTGGATAAGCTACCCAACCACCTGAAAAAGGCCCTGTACTCACAAATAAAGACATAAACATAATGATACCTGCCAAGGCAAAGAACCAAAATGATAACATATTCAAAAGTGGCGAAGCCATATCTCTAGCGCCTATCTGCAAGGGAATCAATAAGTTACTGAATGTACCGCTTAGTCCTGCTGTCAATACAAAAAACACTATTATCGTACCGTGCATCGTTACCAATGCGTAATAAAAGTCTGCGGCTAAATGTCCAACACCCGAACTATCAATAACGATCCACTTACCCAATAAAGGCTTAATCCAAGTCATTGACTCCTCTGGAAACCCAAGCTGCATTCTAAAAATCACAGACATGGCAGCACCAATAACTGCCCAAAACATTCCTGTAATCAGAAATTGCTTAGCAATCATCTTGTGATCCATTGAAAAAATATACTTTGAAAAAAAGTTGGATCTGTATGGATCT
>JAJRRO010000011.1 GCA_024279425.1 Bacteroidota bacterium
ATTTGCGGTAAACTCCAGTGTAAGGCTATGATTTTCAAGTGTTGCGGACTGACTAGCCTTGTCCATTGCATTAAAAGTAAAAGTTTTACTTTGTTTTGCTTTAACGGGTAAAGGCATCGTTTCGGTCACCAACATTCGATTAGTTACAACAGGCAAATAACTAGATTCGCCATCAGAATAATCACCTGCCACTGCCATTAAGGTCCATTTAATTAATGGAGTCTGCCCGACAGAAGGTACTTTAAACCTAAAACTTACGGCTGTACTTCGTCCCTTTGGCACATCAATTACTTTATTAAATTGCGGATTATCCAACCATTTATATACTGGTAGGGTATTCAGTTCATCTAATAATTGCAATTCAACATTTGGACGTAAGTCCTTATCTGACATATTCACCACCTTGGCAGAAAATTCAATTTCGTCAAATTCACGCAAAAATCTAGGTGGATTAGGAATGACCATTATTTCCTTTTGGGTAATAACTTCCTTGTTGTCATACACATATCTAAAGTCCTGATCATGCGCAAATAACATCAATTTCCATCTAGTCAATGCCTCATTCATCGTGAATTCTATTATCACATTTCCCTCTGCGTCCGTTTTTAAATCTGGCTTAAAGAAAACCGTTTCATCTAAGTTCGTTCTAGGGGCAGGCGGTTCATTAGCTTGAGCTTTTTGTTCTGGCTTTGGGGGTGGCGGCGCGCCCTGTGGAGTAGGTTTCATCATAGCCTTGTCGCCCATACTACCCATTGCATCTTCTTCCTGAATGGGTTCAGCCATACGTTTCATTTTCAACCCAGAGCTTCTAACAACAACTTCAGAATGTTCAAGACTTCTAAAAGAATTAAAATATAGGTTCTGAAAAGAAACTAATCGATCATACCTTTTATTGAAATTGTTAGAGTCATAATTCTTGTGGCGATCGCTGTCATGATTCACTCCAAAGCTTCCTATTTCATCCCATCCGCCTCGGGTATAGCGACTTGGATAAAAACTATTTATCCAATTATTCGGAGCAAAAGCATCCAAAGAAGCATCATACAACGAGGCGACAACCTCAGCAGTAGCAGCATCAGCTTTGGGGCCAGAAATTTTTATTCGCCACTTTTCATCCTGCCCAGGGTATAATTTTTCCCGAAAGGATTCATAAGTTATTTTTAAATCTTTATTAGACCAAGGCACAAAAAAGGATACGCTTTGATTAAAGAATCGGTTGTGCCTTACGGCAAAAATTTCTGCACTAAATCCACCTCGATCCCTTTCCGATACACCAAAATAAATTGCTTTTTGGGTATTATCGACTAAGTAAGCATTATCAACTCTAGGCTTTTTATATCTATTTGTTGAAATATAATAATTCACTTTCCCTGAGGACGCTAATTTAATTTCAACGGATTCGCCGGGTTCGCTAGTTACCTTTTTTTCTGTCACACTAAAAAGAGTGGGTACAGGCTGACCAGACTTGCCTTCGAGTTGAACATATTTCGTAATATCAATCTTCTCTCCGTGCTTATCTTGGGTTGCAACTACTACTTTATAATACCCTTCCTCTAAATGACCAACAGAAACGGAATCTGCTATTTTTGTATCAAATGAGGTATTTAGCACAACACTAGTCGTTGCCCAATTCTCCTTTTCATCCTCATCTTCATAAGCAAAATAAGGAAAGGTTTTTGTAAACTCAGCCTTACTCAGCAATTGATATTCTGGCTTATTCCAATATCTTTTTATAAAAAAGTGATTGGGTACTTTTAGTTTAGAAATCTTAATGGTTCCCTTTGCTGGTTCAAACGAACCATTCAAATTCGTCGTCAAAATATGAATGCTCTGCAAATCGGTTGCATTCATTTTTCCCGCAAGGGGCACATTAACAGACAAGGCAATATATCCAACTTGCACGTTAGATTGCGCCTCATGCACCTCACCTGTCACATCAGTCACCGTCACATTAATATTAAAATTAAAACTAGGCTTGCTCTTTTTATCTACAGACCGATCGGGCAGAGCCTCAAAGGTCACTTCAAAAGAACCATCTGGTTTAGTCGTTGCTTCTCCTACGGCTACCTGAGTGGGTGCGGGTGGGTTGTACCAATATCCCCAATGCCTTCTCCAATAAGGAAAATGAGTTTGACGCGTGATGACATACTTCACCGTTGCGCCATCTAATGGCGCAGCAGAATAATTTTTTGCCATTCCGGTTAACAACACTTTTTCTCCGATGGCATACGCTTTTGTAGGCGCATTTATTTTCACTTCAAAACGTGGTCGCTTATACTCTTCTACCTTAAAATATTGTGATCCCCGTTCCGAAGATCGAATGCTAAAGGAGCCGTTCATTCCACTTTGAGGCAACTTGAATTGTCCATTTACGGTGCCATATTCATTAGTCATGAGGGCTATATCTTTTACTTTTTGTCCATTTGCATTATGCAAAGCAATAGTAATTTTCTTATTCTTTTGAATATGCGGAATCCTATCCAAATCTTCCTCATAAACCAAGCCTTTAAAATAAACCGTTTGACCTGGGCGATAAATACCTCTATCCAAAAAGAAACGAGTATAGACAGTTTTCTTATTATCATTTCGATAATGTTGACCAAAATAAATATTTCTATCGAACAGTAATAAATCTGATCCTTTCTCTACAATGATGCTATAATTACGATCATCGCTAGCTGCAACGGAAACTTGGCCTTTAGTATTCGTTCTATATTTTTTAGGATTTTGATACCTAGGCTCATCATATCGCTTGATTTTGAAAAGTTTAAGCTTAGCGTTCACAACAGGCATTCCCGCTGTTCTATCTAAAACTTGAAACATGGTTTCCGCTTTATCATCCTCCAATTTTATCACGGCTAAGTTGGACACTTGAAAAGGAATAAAAGTTCTTATTTCGGATTGCTCATGTTCTACTTTCAAATAGTATTGTCCCAAAGGAAGTGATGGCATTACAAATTCAGTTGAATGCTGGTTGTAGTCATCCATCTTCTTTAAGCTAATTACTTGCTGCTTGACTATCGGCTG
>JAJRRO010000129.1 GCA_024279425.1 Bacteroidota bacterium
GCGTTGCAGGCGTCCAAATGTTGAGATAAAGGCAGTCTTCGCTAACCCCGCTAGATCGTGATTTCATATCGCCAAAGACCATGGTTTGCATGGGTCTTGGGCCAAAAGCCTTAGTTTTTTTAATACCCTCCCAAGATTCGAGTGGCTGCGGAGCCTTCCACCTTAATTCTCCTATGGGGGGCTTGGCAAATGGAACCCCAAAGTACGTTTGCATCCCCGTATGGGTATTGTAATTACCTTCAATAATGCCCTTTTTTAGTTTTACTTGTACAGGAAAGGCATTGACATCCTGTGCTATGGTATTGCCCACTGCAATCAATATGACCATAGGAATAAGCCAGAACTTTTTCATTGTTTTGAATAGTTTATGTTTATTGTCTCAATTTATTACAATAATACTTTGTTTTTTTTGATTATTTGCTATTTCTTTGGAAAATAATGAGTGATATGAATAAAAATGGAGACTTGAACTTGCCCTTAGTGAAGGATTATATCCCTCATTTGGCCTATGATTCTGTTATTTTTGGATGTAACGGGGAGCAATTAAAAATTCTGATTCTGGAATATCATAATACCAACTTATTTGCCCTGCCAGGTGGATTTGTCAAAAGAAATGAAAATCTGGATTCGGCCGTGGCCCGCGGATTACGCGAACGTACTGGTTTGGACCATATTTATCTGGAGCAGTTTCATGCTTTTGGAGATACGCTCCGTTCACGCCCAGAGGTAATGAAAACCCTTTTAAAGGCAAATGGTTACGAAGTACCTGAAGATTACTGGTTATTGCAGCGATTTATTACGGTCGCATATTACGCCCTCATTAATTATGATGAGGTTCAGCCCATGCCTGATGCACTTTCAGATTCAATCAATTGGTATTCCATCGAAGAACTTCCTCCTTTGATTATGGATCATTCGGTTATAGTCAAGACAGCCGTACAGACATTAAAAGATAATTTGGAAAAAAAATTGGTGGGAATGAATTTGTTGCCGGCCAAATTTACCATGCGCGAATTGCAGCAGGTCTACGAAGCTGTGTTGGGAGAAAAACTACGGAGAACTACTTTTCAACGTAAAATATTGGGCCTTGATATTTTATCCCGACATGAGAAATTGTTTTCGGGCGGGGCCCATAAAGCCCCTTACCTTTATAGTTTTAAATAGGAGATTGTAAAAAGAAACTATGCCAATTAAAATATGGGTCGGTATCGAAACCGCTAGTGACCTTTCACTTAAAAAAAATACTTGAAACTCGAAATTTTAGCTCAATTGACCTATTGAAGGTCCTTGGTCTTTTTTTAAAGTAGAGGCCTTTTAAGCAGATAAATTTCTTTACTTTGCGTTGAATCACACCATAGGAACACATGAAATCAAAGCTATATACATTGGCCGTTATCCTGATTTTTTCTTTGTCTTGCAAAGATTCAGGTAAAGAAATCACAAAGGAACAGGCAAACGGGGTTAGGATAGCCAAAACAGAGAAAGCGACAAGTCTATATATTGATTTGGAAGGAAATCCCATAGAGCTTAGTGATTATAAAGGAAAAAGAATACTGCTTAATTTTTGGGCCACTTGGTGCCGACCCTGTATTGAGGAAATGCCCTCGCTACTAAATGCCCAGAACATATTGCAAAAAGAAGATTACGTTTTTTTGTTGGCATCAGATCAATCTATTAAAACTATAGAAGCTTTTAAGAACAAGAAGAAGTTCGATTTTAATTTTATAAGACTTACCGGATCTTTGGCCCAACTAAAAATTCAGGCACTTCCTACCACATTTGTTTACAATAGAGAAGGGGAAAAAGTCGATGAGATTACAGGAGGAGTCGAATGGGATTCTGAAGAAATAATGAATAGACTACTAAAAGTTCAGTAAATGAAGAATTACGTGCAGGTCTTGGCCGCAATCGCATTGGCGCTTTTAAGTTCTTGTGCTGAAAATCCCAAAGAAGAAAAAAAGATAGTTCATTATATCGAAGCTCCTGCCATAGGCGAAAGTTCGTTGCCTTACTTGTTCTCCAATACCGAAAAGACTATGATGTCTTGGGTAGAAAAGAGCGGTGATTCCCTAGTGAAATTAAAATATGCCGATTTAGTTGATGGGGAATGGAAAGAACCCAAAGAAATAATCAATGGTAAGGATTGGTTTGTAAATTGGGCAGATTTTCCTATGATTGCCGAGAACAATGGTCATTTGTTTTCACACGTTTTAAAAAAATCTTCGAGTGGCACCTTTTCTTATGATGTTAAATTAAATGTCTTGCCCAAGGGCCAATCCCGATGGACAACGAATTTACCCTTGCATAACGATTCAACGGCAACAGAGCATGGATTTGTAACGGCATTGCCCATAAAATCAGACTCGTTTTTTGTAACCTGGTTAGATGGTAGAAATACCGTATCCAATGGTCATGAACATGGGGGAGCCATGACTATTAGGGCAGCTGAGGTATCCTCGAATGGAGAAGTAAATGCTGAAAGTTTATTGGATGATCGCACTTGTGACTGCTGTCAGACCACGGCAGCTATTACCTCTAACGGCCCGGTCGTGCTTTATCGAGATCGATTGGAAGATGAAACCAGGGATATTTCCATCGTTAGAATGGTGAATGGTAGTTGGACTGAGCCGAAAGCCATTTATAATGATAATTGGAAAATAAAAGGATGTCCTGTAAATGGACCAAAAGCAGATGCTTTAGACAATGATTTGGCCGTAGCTTGGTTTACCGCCGCTAATAATCAACCGAAGGTCAATGTAACTTTTTCTGCGGATGGCGGTGAAAATTTCGATGTCCCGATACAGATTAATGAAGCTGACGCCATGGGAAGAGTAGATGTTTTATTGTTGGACCATGAAAATGCTATTGTCAGTTGGATGGAGACTCTAGAAGATGAGGCCCAGATAAAAGCGGTAAAGGTTCATACATCAGGCAAAAAATCGGAGCCGATAACCATTTGTAGATTAGATTCGTCTAGAAAGACTGGTTTCCCGCAAATGGAACTTGTCGGAGATAAAGTATATTTCGCTTGGACTGATTTGTCTGATGAAATTACTACGGTCAAAACGGCTTACGTTCTATTGAATTCGTTCTAAGAATTGAGTAGGGGAGTATAAACATTCGTTCCAATGTCTACAACTTTATGGGTATAGTCAAAAATAGTAGTTGTCTATATACCAGACCATTTATTGAATTTCCAGACCCCGATTTATTTGATTAAGTAGACAATACTTAGTATATTTAGAAGAATACCATAACTATCGGTTCCCTGACTAAACACTGACATTCATTCTTGTTATAACAAAAATGACATGGATGGGGTTTTTTGATAAAGATCCAGTATGCCTTTGGGCGAAAATCTAGGCGCATAAAACCTTTGAAAGTTGCCCAAACGGAAAACTACCTATTCTATTCAAAAACGGGGGTCATGAAAAAGAATTTCTTAAAGAAACAGTTCTGGGTCATTCTTGGTATGTTGGTCCTTTGTCTTGGCCATCCAGATGTTGTCTATTCCCAAAATGAAAATCTCGATAAAATTGCCGTTGAAAAAGAAAAACAGCGCAAATTGGTTAAGCAGTTAATTGCAGAGATCAATGCCAAAAAGAAATTCTCTCCGGACGGATTCGATAATATATATCGATTACTGGGCGAGCATAACCCGGATTATCAATTATACCTTCATAATCTAAAAGAATCGTATCAAAGGCTTTCTCAAGCAGAAGGAGGCTACAGGCAAATACTTTCTGCTGAAATCATTGCAAAAGCAAAATCAAGATCTAAAGGGTCGCGGACATCCCAACCTTCTACTAAGGATTACCTATACGACAGAAGTCAGGAGGCCAAGGAGAATTAAGGTGGAAGGCTCCGCAGCCAATCGAATCTTGGGAGGGTATTAAAAAAACTAAGGCTTTTGGCCCAAGACCCATGCAAACCATGGTCTTTGGCGATATGAAATCACGATCTAGCGGGGTTAGCGAAGACTGCCTTTATCTCAACATTTGGACGCCTGCAACGC
>JAJRRO010000130.1 GCA_024279425.1 Bacteroidota bacterium
AACCTAAAATAATAGAGTTCCGACTTTTCTCGAAACTCGATTCACTTAAAAAATCATTTTTCACATGCATAAGAAATTTCAAACGATTATTCTTCCTTTAATACTCATCGGAATCCTCATTTGGAGCTGTGGAACAAAGGAAAATAAAATGCTCGGTGCCACTATCAGTACCGACCTAGCGAAAATCGCTGCCGGAAAAAAATCATTTGAGCTTTTATGTAGTTCTTGCCACAATTTTAAGCAAGATGCCATTGGCCCTAACCTGAGCGAACTTACACACAGCGTTGAAACGATCTGGATCAAAAATTTCATCAAAGGTCCGCAAAAAATGTTAGTCGCCAAGGACGAGAGGGCCACTGAATTGATGAAAAAGTACAAAGCTCTAATGCCCGATTTTTCAAACCTATCCAATCAAGAAATAGATGCATTACTTGCGTATTTACATACGCAAAAGCAAGCCCATTCAACGAAAAATGACACCTTAGAATCCATCAAGGACCCTATTAAGGATACTGTACCATTTTCCGGGCATGTGGCGCAAATCGAGTTCTTTGCCCAGATTCCCGCATCGCAAAATGAGGCCCCAACCGCCAGAATAAATAAATTGGCTTGTGAAACTAATTCCGGGCGGCTTTTTGTCAATGACCTTAGAGGGTTTCTCTATGAGCTGAAAGATGGCGAGCCCCATTTGTATTTGCCCATTAAGAATTTTAAACCGAACTTCATTCATCAAACCGGCTTGGGTACTGGGTTTGGTAGTTTTGCTTTTCATCCTGAGTTTGCCGAAAATAGATTGTTTTATACGACCCATACCGAATCGGAAAGCTCAAAACCTGCGGACTTTATACTGCCCGATAGTGTAAAGGTCAAATTTCAATGGGTGGTGACCGAGTGGAAAGTTGAACCCGATGCCGATAAATTTTCGGGATCCTCAAGGGAGCTTATGAGGTTTGACTTTATTGCGAATTCTCACGGTGTACAAGAAATAGCGTTCAACCTGAATGCGAAGGAAAGTGACGATGATTTCGGAATGCTTTATATTGGTCTTGGTGATGGAGGGTCTGTACAGTTGGGGTATCCAAAAATCGCGGATCATCACGGTACCGATATCTGGGCGAGTATTTTACGTATTGACCCTATGGGAAATAATAGTTTTAACCATAATTATGGCATCCCCAATAACAACCCATTTGCAGGCTCATCCACATTGAAAAATGAAATTTGGGCGTACGGTTTTCGCAATCCCAACCGATTTACATGGGACGGTTCCGGAAGAATGTTGGCCAGTGACATAGGCCAATCCAACATAGAAGAACTTAATGAAGTAGAACCAGGAAAATTTTACGGGTGGCCCAACAGAGAAGGCACTTTTTTGTTTAACCCGAATGGCAACCTAAACAATATTTATCCCCTGCCCGAAGATGACGCGAACCTTGCGGTCACCTATCCCATTTTACAATACGACCACGATGAGGGGCCCGCCATCAGTGGTGGTTTTGTGTCAAAGGGAGAACTCTTTCGCGGTAAGTATATTTTTGGGGATATCTCAACAGGAAAGGTTTTCATGAGTGATTTGACGGCATCGATCCCTTTTATTGAAGAACTGAAAATAAGTTTTGAAAACAAAGAAACCACACTTACAAAAATGACAGGTAGCAATCGTGTTGACCTTAGATTCGGGCTAAGCTGCAACGGCGACATATATATACTCACAAAGGCCAATGGACGCATTTATAAACTTCGGGGATTCTAGGTCAATTCTATGAAAATCTGCACCTTAAACTTGCGCGTTTTTTGGAATACTACCAAATGGAAAGTGACAAGTATTGGGTTTTTTGCGAACCTAAAAATGTGGGCCGTTATTGTTATAGTATTTAATGAAATTATTTCTGGGGTTACCAAGTGAGGTATTATTGCACCTTTGAATGCATTGCCCAAATCTTCTATTCCAAGCATTTGTTCATGAATTTGCAGCCTATAATATCATCCGTATCCATGAATTGTAGGCGAGAGGTTTTCTCTTGTGTTTAGCTTGACAGGAGCTTCAAAATAGATAAGGCAAAAGAGCAACCCTATCCAGAGGGTCAAAAAATTCTGGCAAGGGTGTTGGACAAGTAGTATTGACCCTTTTAGACAACCCTTGGGGGCAATCAGAACATATTCTAATTATCCTAGCTCGGGACCACTGATGATATATTGATTCTCTATTTTTCCTGCGCTGCTATTTGATTTTAAGTACATGCGGGTAAAGTTCCGTTGGCTGGTAAATCCATTGGAATGCAACCATTCTTTAAGTTCTAATTTGTCAGACAAGACGTCTAGTACCAAAGGTTGACCTTTTAACCTTCTAAAAACCTCATAAAGTAATTTTTGGGCCAATGGAGTAGAATAGGTCATAACCGGGCCTATTTGAATATAATTGCTTCCATTGCGGCCAAGCACGTAGCCTTTTAATTGATTTCCTTCTTTTATTTGTAGACAAATTTCTTTTCGGCTGCTTAATAGAAACCTAATCAAATCTGTTCTGTTCACTCCAAAAAGAGACTTGTCAAGACTAGCGATATTTGAAATATCACTTTCCAATAGTGGCGACAGACATGAAATAGTTTCGTCTTGTTGGTTATTATCCATAGTATGTAACCTTGTAGAGACCATCCTGTCTATTTCATATTCCTTTAGGAAACCCAGTTTCTTGTACACGGGTATTCCTGCCGGTGTTGCATCGAGTTTGATAGATGCACAGTCTTTTAATTTATGAATAATGGTATTTAATAGAAGCTTGCTGACCCCTATTCCTCGAAAATCGGTAGAAACCAGCATCATGCCGATCCATGCCACCTTATTTTGATAATTTATAGCGGTAACCGTTCCTATCACTTGATTTTCAAGAATGGCCACCAAGCAATATTCGGGATTAGAATGTAGCAAAAAAAGCCAATCTTCTTCAGTCTGATTCCAATTGTCGGTATTCTTAATTTGCATTGCAGCGTTTAGGTCGTTAACCTGCATTTGCCTAATCCTAATTTTAGCCCTCTCCATTTCAGTTATCTTAAAAAGTATTTTTAAATAGGTTCAAATACCCTTTAACCAATTTACATAGTAGTAAAATATCCTATTAATTTACCGTACATAAGATACACCAAAACGCAAATCAATACAAACCCCACTATGGCCAATATATTTTGAAAAGTCGAGTTCTTGTATTCGCCCATTACATCCTTACGGTTAAGCACCAATAATA
>JAJRRO010000131.1 GCA_024279425.1 Bacteroidota bacterium
AATAGAAATAGTAAGAATGTTAAAGAAAGATCAACTGTTGGACCCTAAAAATTCAATTTACAGATCCTTTATCCCATTGGCATCATAGAACAAGGTCCAAATCAAACTTTTATACTTATCTTGAACAGATGCGACAGAACCTCGGATATAGTTATTAACTAATATAGGGACATATAGTTAATAATCATATTCAACTTATATGACGGCCGTTAAAAAGAACAGATGAAGAAAATTGGAAGAGTCCCATAAAACGTTCGTTTTAATACCGTTTATTTTTTGTTGTTGGTCGTTGATTTATTGAAACTACTTTCTTTGTTAGTATCACCCTTCCCATCATAGACCGCTTTATTCGGATAAGGGAAAACTGGTCGTGTCATAGATATTTTTTCGTCTACTGTTTTAGAAAGGACCACTCTATCTGGGGCAATTCCTTTCTCAACCCAGTCCCTAACCAATTCGATCCAATCTGCTTTACTTGGACCAGGGCCATCACCACAATGCAATACGCCAGGAAGCAAAAAAAGCCGTATGTATTCTCTAATTTCACCATCTTCTTTTTCGACAGCTTCATAATGATTGATTGTGGCAAATGCAGAAAGTGCCGGATCATTCCAACCGTGATAAATAACCATCTTACCTCCACGATTTTTAAACTCACTGTAATCCGTTGAAGTTGCATCAAGATATGATGAAGCATAACGCGTAGTATTCGAAAAATTTGAGAAATCATATGAACTATAATCCCAATTACGATTTTGAAACACCAAGTATTTGAACATTTCTGTCCCGAATGCAAAGTGTAGCGAAGGGAAATTCAATGCCATGGTTCCCTCATTGGGACCAGTAATCCAGTCCTTCCATCCTCCCGGTTCGTTTTCCCCTCCAAAAGGATAGCCAGGGTAAATCTCATTTTGCTGGTCGGTGACACCCGCATAAACCATCTTTATTGCCTTAATTTGTTCAGAAGTAAAACAATCATCACCAACAGAATTCCCTAGACATTGGGGAAGTAAGTCAAGATCAAAACCACATGCTCTGGGATCGTTCAGGATTTGATCTTCAACTCCATCGAGCGCATCACAATGTTCCAAAATAATTTTTTGAAGCAATTTCAAATTAGCCAAGGTTATAACCGGCTCATCAAGATTAGAAGGGTCCGGATATATTATTTTAGTATTCTGGATTAATTCCGCAGCGATTGCCGGCCAGTTGAAAGCAGGAGCACCAGTTACAATACCATCAAAATCATCTGGGTATCGTTGTGCTTCCATCATTGCTTGTCCTCCCCCTCGGGAACATCCTAAAAAGTAGTTATACTCAGAACCCGAACCATAAAATCGCCGTATGATCTCTTTGGATACAACTGCTGTGCGATGAACTGCCAAATGTCCAAAATTCACCTGTCTTTCCATATTATTCAATGCCCAATCTGCTTTTAAACCATTGCCTTTGTGACCAGTATCCGTTCCTGCTGTCGCATAACCATCCTTAAAACTTGAACGAGCCTCATTTTGAATTGAACCGACGAATCCACCTCCGCCACCCATGACAAAACGGGAATTCCAATCCATGGGAAGTAATAATTCGAAATTAATTTCCTTTCCTATGACTCCAACAACCCTGCAATGAGCCACGGGTTCTTCCCATTGAGTTGCTTCTGAAACAATCACATCCGGGAACTTGAGATTTTTTAATTCCTCACACGGCATACAAGGCTTTTTATCCGTATCTGGGGATACCTGAGCTAGTGAAAATGGGACAATAAACATCATTAGTACCAGTGAGTTGAGAAAATATCTTATCCTTTTCATGTCTTACTATTTTATGTTCGTTAATTACTTTCTTTCAATTGGCCCAAAAGCTGGAAAGAGACTTATTTAACATTGGAGGCGACATCAAACATTGGCTCCATCCGAACTATGAAGTGCTACTCATTCCGTAATGCTTCGACAGGATTGCTAGTTGCTGCCTTCCAACTTTGCCAACTAACGGTCAATAGGGCAATAACCAATGTAAAACCACCCGCCAAAGCAAAAACCCACCAACTCAATGTTGTTCTATAAGCAAAATTCTCCAACCACCTCTGCATAAAATAATAACCAATAGGACAAGCGATTGTGAATGCCAACAATACTCTATTTACAAAGTTTTTATTAAGCATTAACATGACTCCATTAATGGTGGCTCCATTTACCTTACGGACACCAATCTCTTTTGTTCTTCTTACTGCCATTAGTGTTGCCAACCCGAATATACCGAGGCATGCTATAAAAATGGTTCTGTCGCATCTGATAAAATTAGGGCTATTTTTAGACAATAATAGCAGTCATGAAACAGGTAGGCGACTGAATATCAACACATATGTTTTTCTCATTAATTGAAATTTGTTGCAAATATTCACAGATGCGACAGAACCAGCCAATGTTGTGGCCACTGGTTATATTAAAGCTAACTTTTTTGAGTTTAATTTATTTGTTTTTTTCTTTGATATCAACAATCACTAACGAGTGAGGAGGTAGTTGTACAACACCATTATTAAATAGCATGGTTATTTCTTGTGGAATAACCTGATAAGGATAATCAATATCATTGTAGGCATCTGGAGAGTCTCCAGTTAAGATAGTTGCTTTAAACTTGCCATTTAGTGGTTTGTCGTCAAATTTCAATATGCTTGATATTGTTTCTGTTGGATGGCGATTAACAATTGAAACAGACCAGTTTTCTCCATTTTCGTCAACTGTGGCAATGGCATCGATAATTGCAACTTTGTCTGTGTTGTTTGAAAGCGAATCTGATTCAATTTTTAAAGAGCCCACCTTTTTTTCTAATAAGTTGGCGTACATAGCCATGGTATGAAAATGTGATCGCTTAACTATTCCTTTCGGATGCACATAAAGCGGTCCACGAGTATTTACCAGTGGAGCAATGTTGGCCATGGTTACATGTTCAGAATTACGTAAACAAGCATTAAAGAATGAAGCTGAAAAAAGGGCGTCTGCTAGGGTGTATTGACTGTTCAGGTCATTACCTTGAATTCTCTTTTCTACTAACTCAAGAACTTCAGGATCTTCATAATCGTCTACGTCACTTCTCGGGAAACCAGGGTGTTGCCATGCGCGTAGGTTCCATTCATCAAAGGCTATTTTAAGTTGCTTCCCTTTGTCTTGTTCATCCAATGATTCTATCACGAGTTTTATGTATGCCTCTGGACGTTCCGATTTTAAAATAGCCGTTAAGTAATCATATTTGGGCAATTCATACTCTCGGTCTAACCAGTAGTCGTGAACCGATATGTAATCCAAATACTGACCAGCTGTTTCTAATAAGAAAGAAGATACTGCAGCCCCACTTTGTGTTCCAGAACACGTTACCAATATATCTGAATCTACTTCTTTCATGAGTTTTGCTCCATCACGAACCCGATGGATATAAGCTGTGTCGTAGCGTTCATTTCCAACGCTCCAATATTTAACATCGAAAGGTTCAATGTGACCATTTTTCTTTCGCATTTCAGCAAATTCACCTTCTGTTGCATTACAGTATTCCACCCAACTAGCCATTTCTTGCACGTTTGCTAATCCGTTGTGACAGATATAGGGTTCAGCTCCTAAACGACAACATAGCTCAACAAACTCGTCTGTTCCAAAAGTATTAGGTTCCATAACACCCCATCGGAAATCGCCATGAGCCTCTCTGTTTTTTCCAACCCCTTTTTGCCAGTGGTAGGAATCTACAAAACATCCACCGGGCCAACGAATAACGGGCACTTTCAATTCATTTAATGCATCAATTACGTCAAGACGAAATCCTTTCTCATCCGATAAAGGAGAACCCGGTTCAAAGAAGCCACCGTATACTTGTCTCCCAAAATGTTCAATGAATCCACCAAAAATCATTGGGTTGTAAGTTTTGGTAGGTGTATCTGTATTAATTGTAATACTGGCTTGATAAGATGGAGGTTGCTTTGTTGTACAGGCTAAAACAAAACACAGTAAAAGAGATAGTAATATTGTTGATTTCATTCTTTTCATTTAGTTTTTTACTTGTGGCTAACGGTTTGTGTATGAAACGTAGCGTGCAAAAAGACGCTAATTTTTCGGATTGTATGTCGTCAAATAAATCTGAACTTTTTGAGTTAAAATTTAAGAGAGTGCTTTCACGAAGTTAAATGATTTTCCCTGAACTGTTTTTTTCTTGCTTCCAGTGTTCTGTTTTTTGTCATTTTTCTTTGTTTCAACTTCTTTTACCCTGTTCCAAAATAGATATCTGCTCGAGTAAGGTTATCTAACGATTCGTGGTATCTCTGATAGTTGTAATACTTTATGAACCCTTCCATTTTCACTTCAAGTTGACCTGTGCTGTAATAGTTTTTCATAGTTCCCTTTTTGAGGGAAGTATGCATCGTAGTATTGTGATAGGTAATTAATTCAAGAAAAATCTTTCCATCCTCATCCACTCCCAGATATCTTGCCTTGATAGCACTTGAGGTTATCAGTTTATTTTCTTCTAATAATTGCCGATGAGCTTCATGCAATTGCGTGAAAACTTGATCTAAATACTTGTTTAAGGATTGAACGTATCTAGAAAATCCCTTGCCTCTTTTGCGGCTATTGTCCCATAAAGAGGCGGGCAGCTCCCGATTTAGACTGAATTCTGCCCTAGATTTATCATGTGTGATACGAGCATAAATAATTAAATTTTCGGGTTCCCTTCTACATTTTCTAGTGAAGAAATTAATAGATAATCTACTGTTAATCTGCATGTTGTACGTCTTTAAATTAATAATTAAGGTTGGTAAAGACGAAAGCCAAATCACCTTATTGCTACTTAAAAGTACAACAAACACTATACCGGTGTGCACACCGAATTGCACACCTATAATGTGCTATTAATTGATATCATATGAGTGCAGAAAAAATGGAAAGCACTGAAAATCATATGATTAACAGTGCTTTGATATTGCCAAAAAGGCAGTTCGTCGGGATGACAGCATCCACTTTAATTTTTCAAGTAATTGAATATCAGTATTTTAAACACTGTTATTTGTTGCCGTGCCCCTTAACGGACACATTTATCAAAAAGCAACTTTTAAACGCAAATTTTATGCGTTTTTACCATTCTAAAAATACTTAGAAAACCAATAGGATTCAAAGAAATCTATAATTTATATTTCGATTGAATTTACCTACAAATGTTAAAATTATTCTTACCTTGAAACAGGTATTATAATGAACCAAACAATTACATATTAACGATGTAAATTATCATGAGTAAAACTAAAAGAACGAAAGAGTCAGAATCGTTGGAAACCACTAAGATTAATGTTGATAAACTATCCGATAATGAAAAAACTAATCTTATTTATAATTACTCCACACAAATTAAACAATTAGAAAACGAATTGGAAAGCAGAAATAATCCAATAAGTCTACTGTCAGATAATGCTGATAATATGATTTCTTTAATTAAAGAAACAGCGGAAAATTGGTTAGCAATAAAAAAAACAAACTTAGGCTTTAGTTTAAAAATGGCAATCTTTGCTTTTCTAACGGTCGGGTTAATTGTTGGCTCCGCCGCTTGGCTTACCTACATTGGAAAAATAGACGGTTCCACTTTTACATTTTTACTAGGTTTAATTGTTGGATATGCATTAACCTTTTTACAAAACTTAATTAGCCCTCCTAATTAGAAACTTCCAAGCAACATACCAATAGACTAATTACAGAATTCTATATATTTAATTATATTCTCTCAAGAAATCCATATTATGCTTACTCCAATATTATTTTGAATTTAAAATGATTTATTCACAAGAAGAAATTTATAAATACACTGGGCAATATGACAAAATTGTATCTGTTTCATTCAGGTACGATTCTGATGCTAGAAAAAAATATGGAGCATACATTACTGGTACATTTTATTACACACCAAAAGAAAAGGAGGCATCAGAGAAAATAATAGAAAACGATGATTTTAAAAAAACCGATGGATTAATCAAATTCAAAATTGGTAGAGGCCTAAACGATTTAACAAAAGAGCAGATTGGTGATTTACGTTTTGAAGGAATTTTAGCTTCCGATATCATAGAGATTCTATCTTATGTAAAACCTGTGGAAAATGAATTTTCAAAATCGGATATAAAGAATTTACCTGATCCTATAACTATAAAATCAAATTTCTCAGAGGTTGACGAAGAAGAGCTAACACTTTGGACTAATAATCAAAGATTAAGAAATGGATATAAACTAATACCTGAAGAAATAAATCGGCATAATGGAATAATCTTACGTAAGTACGAAGGACAAATGCCAAAAGAACATCTTCAAAACTTTAAAAACCTTGAAACTGGGGAAATAAAGGATAAGATTAAATATCATTATTTAAACAGTAAGTATTATAAAGACCTACTTTCGGAAGAAGAAAAAATTGAATTTGAAAACCTCATGAAACAAGAGGTTGACGAAAAAATTGGCATTTTGAGAAGTGAGTTGCAGAAGAGCCAAGAAAAATGGAAAGAGGTTGGCATAAACTATAAAGACGCTTTGGCTTGGTTAATTCATTTTTCTTCGAGTTTCAGATCAGAAAGACTAACTCACGGAAAAATACCAGTTTGGTGGGATTATGAAAGTCTTTTGCATATTTATATGAGACATGTCAGCAAAACTCAAATAGGCGAACGATTTGAGTCCAGAACTGTATTCCAATATAAATTCAAGGATATAAAAAGAGTGATTGAAACTATTTTAAAAAATATTGAGGAAGAAATCATCGAACATTTTACAAATAATCCAGATAAAGATTTTAGAAGAGTTGGAGAACAAAGTGTGTACTTTAATGGAGATTTTTACGAGTTCCATATAAGTCCAACTGGGAGATTGAGGACATTCTACAAGAAAATTTAAGCCCTTTTGAAACAAGAATAATACGTAATTGGTTTTACCTACCAGCTTTTATTGTTCTTTGAATGGTTTAACTTTAAGTCATTTATTGTAGATGTCCCAAACCTCTTGAACATAAATACTTACGCTCCTTAAGTTAAAACGAGGCAACAGAGTAATGAAAATTATAGAAAGACTAAAAGAATTAAGTGAATCACCATCAGATGTGGTGAAAATTGAATTGAAGCTGTATAATCTTGCAGACACACTTGAAAAAAAGGCAAGAAATCATCTGAAAAGGATAAGCCTAGTTCTTCCAGAGTTCGATATTCACGATGAAAAACACAGTGAAAAAGTCATCCAAAATATTGAACAGTTGTTAGGTGAGAATCAAATCAAAAACCTCACATCTTATGAGTTGTTTCTTCTCCATCTTTCAGCTTTTTTCCATGATTGTGCTATGGCTCCTTCGGATTGGGAAATAAATACGTTAAAAATTACTGAAGGTACTGATGAATACTCAATCGATAAAGATTCTTTAAATAATGACTTAAATTCTCCATTTAAGCTGAGTGAGGCTCTAAAGGTCATAGAATCAAGAAAAAATATTCTTTACCGTAATTTTAAAGGGGATGTGAAAAATTGGATTTTTACTCCGAAGAGCGAACTAGAGTTAGACAAATATTTATCGAACTTGTTAATTGATTATCAAAACCACCGAAATGGATTTGCTGATGAAATAAAAAGAGCCACCAATAAAGAAGATTTTTTAAAGCTTTCCGAGTTTATTCGAACTGATTACATTAGGGCCACCCATCATATACGAATAGAAACCTATGTAAAAAACCTTGAGCAATTCTTTGGAGACCACTTTGAACAACCGGCATGGGGTAAAAAATTAGCGGCTGATTTAGCGACTATTTGCCGTTCCCACGGAGAAAGTGCAAGTTTCATCAAAAAATTAAGTACTGATGCACAATACTATGGTAAAGAATCTTCAAATCTTCAATTGGTTGCTGTCATGTTACGACTTGGTGATATAATTCATTTTAGCTATGACAGGGCACCCATTGAATTACGCTCTTCAAAAATTTGTAAGTCAGAATACAGTTTTCTTCAATGGGCAATTAAAAATAATGGTGTTAATTATTCAATTGTTGATGGGGAAATAGTTTACCGTGCCTATTGTGAATCTCCAGAAAGCTACTTCAAACTTCATCAATATATCGATTGGATTGATTATGAAATTCAAAATTATTTCAAATTTGAAAGAATTTGGGGCAAACCTTATATTTCTTCCCTTAAGGAGAAAGTAAACAGGAAAAATATTAATAATTCAGACCTCTTTCTTCCTAAACGTGGACTCAGTTTTTCCCTTAATCAAAAAAATATAATTGAGCTATTAATGGGGGTTGGTCTTTATAAAGACAAGTTTGCTTGTCTTAGAGAATTATACCAAAACTCATTAGACGCATGCAGATGCATGATAGCACAAAATAACCTTTCTAATACTATTACAAAAGGGGTTATTGAATTTGGTTTGGAGGAAGAAGGTAATAAAGTATTCCTTTACTGCATAGATAATGGTATTGGGATGTCAAAGGAGATTATTGAAAAATACTTGCTGAATATTGGCAATTCATATTATAAGTCCTCAGATTTTTATAAAGCGCAGGCAAACTGGGGAGGAGACTTTAGCCCAGTATCGCAATTTGGTATTGGTATTCTGTCTTGCTTTATGATAGGTGACAAAATTGAAATAATCTCAAAAACCAATAATAATGATTTTGTTTCCTGCTCCATTGATGGTCCTCATGAAATATTTTATTATAAGAAAATATCAGATTTAGACAAAGAACGAATACTACAATCAGGAACGATTATTAGAGTCTTGCTAAATGATGAATCCAAAAAAAAAATCAACAATAAGGGGCTAGAAAAGATAGGGCTTTTGATGACGAATAGTTTAAATTATTTTCCAGAAGAATTTGAGAGTTATAAAAAACTGTATCAAAATTGGGAAGGACATCTTTACCAAAAACTAAATCAGTTTATATCGGTAATCCCCGATAATATAGATGTAGGGATAAGAACTAATGATAAAAAAGTAATAGAAATCAAAAACAAACCTTTTATTGTTAGCGAAAAAGAATTAGGGATTTCCGAAGTCGATTTAGACTTTTTAGATTACCTGAACAATAATGGTAGATTTTACCCAACAAAACTCAAATACGAAGAATTAAGAAATATATTGGTATGTTATCCCATACTAATTCTACATAAAAAGGTAGAGTACAGAACGACCTTGTCTCTTCCTAAAGCGGGTTTTGATATTGAAGATAGTGCATTACTATACGGATTGCCTATTATCGGGAGGACGAATGTTTGTATTGATGGTATTGGCGTGGGAAAAAAGAATCCGGTAGGTATAGATTATTACTATTCTGATTATTTGTCAAGAGATGGAATTATAAACTTCACTGGCGAAATAAGACCCCAACTATCAGTTGATAGAACTTCGGTAATTAATTACCCAGACGAATGTGAACTAATAGCTAAGGAAATAGTTGAGTTATTACTCAAAGAGGTCATTTCTGTGACAAAGGAACATATTACGAAAAATCAAATTGAAATTGAGAATAAAGAATCTAGATTTTTGTGGGAGTTCATTTTTGACCGGCTTGGGTTCGCAGATACATTATTTATTAACAAACTATCTACAACCGAGTACGGAGAAATCATTTGGAAAAATTTGACAGAAAACCTGAACGAAGAAATTTCAATCAAAGAATTCTTAACCAAAGATGAAGTATCATTCAAAGACTATAATATTTCAAAACTTGACAAGTTATCTGAAAAACTCATTTTATTTCGACTTATATCTGCCTCAAAAGTGCGAATAGAAAATAATTTGGTTTGTATTAAGAATGGTAAAATCCAAGAAACCCAACTTATTCAAAAAAGTCATGGTTTTGACAATACTAAACTTTTAGTGCGAACGAATGAATATGCTGATACTTTTTTGGAATATGATATTATTTCAAATTTGTATCCGTTAATTCCTGAAAACCTTTTTTGTTTGCTAGAAGGACCCTATTGCCGTCAAAATATTGATGACCGAGTGAAAACATTATCCTTATTTAGCAATGGAATAATGGCTTTATTTGAACAAGATTCACGATTAGTCCACCAAAGTTTAGGGATGTATATTAAGGAAAATAGCGCTTTGTTTCGTAAAAAAAGAAGCTTAGTTTACCAATTTGAAAATAAAAGATCTTCAATTCCTCTTTATGAACTAAATGATAGATTAAGGTCTAATTCAAGTAAAAAACGGTACGTTATAACTGCTTTTATAAATCCAAAAGATTTAGACCAGGATGATTTAGAAAAGCTTCAAAAATTAGAAGAGGAGGATTCAACATATGTGAAAGGAGTTCAAGAGGGTTGGAGTGTTTTGGTAACGGGTATGGAAAAGTATAATATGGTTATTAGAGCTGGAACCAAAACAAGAAATGATATGATTGCTGGACTACCAGACGGTTTTTGGGACGAATACAAGGATTATGAGTTCTTCTTTCCTAACGGTTCAAATATGAAAAAGTAAAATACGGTCTGATGGACCAGACTTTAGCCAGTTATAGTATCCACTTGTACTCACATCAAGTATTTTTGACATCATCTCAACAGGGTATTTTAATTTGTGTTGTTTTAAATGGTTAACCGAACTCTAAACTCGGTTCAAAATAGCACATTTAGAAGCAAATTTTATGTGTCTTTTGCAGTACTAAATTAGGGAATAAATCAATGCAAAAGCCTAATAAAAGAACTGAATTTATGACCATTCAATTTTATTGACCTCATCCCTTAGGGCTCTCAAATTATTCATTAGTTCTTCGAATGATTCCGTTTCTCCGTAGAACATACTTTCTTGCATATCTTTATAATCACTTTCCCACTCTTTCATTACTCCTCCACTTGGGGGTATAAAATCCAATGTTTTTGGAGCGTGAGTGGAATAATCCATCCAAGATATTCTTGTCAAGATGCTTCGATGCTCTACAATATCGCTATAAAGCTTTTTATCTTTTAAAGCAGCCTCTCCAAATTCTGTATCCATCAACTTAGAAATATCGTAAAGATGCCTGGTCATTCGTTTGCTTAAAATCGGCTTATTTTTTTTAGGTTTCTGAAACTCTTCGTGCAAAAGGAAGAGTTTCTCTAAAAATGTTCTACTGGGAAGAACTGTTGGAACGGCAATTGACTTATCAGCAAAAGGCTGTCCTTTATATTTTTCTCCGATGAATGAGATAATATCCCTGTTTTCAAAAGGATCTCTTAATGACCTTGAACTTATCTCAACAAGAATCCTTGGTTCTAAATATTCAATTCTTTCTACTAAGGATTCATAACGTATTTCTATAGCAATGGGATCGGTATCTGAATCTTCAAAAGTGCCTATATGAATAGAAAAGTCCTTTACGTTTTGCACATCAAGTGTTTTGGCCAATTCAGCAGGAAATACTTCACTTGCAAACTTACAGGATGCCTTTCTGAGATTTGATACCTGAGTCCGATTAAGCGTACCTTTAAATCCAAAGAAAGACCTATCCATTGCCAAATCAATATCTTCCGAAAATCTTTCGATTAGCCCCCATGCCTTGCTTAAAGATGTACCACCCTTAAAAACAAGTTGTTCAGCATACTTGGTGCTATAAATAGCTCGTAAGACAGCTACGACCCACCAATCTTTTTCTATTGCAGCGGCTGGCAAACCTTTATCAATACTAGTTTGTATGATTGCTTCCCTCCTGTCGTTTTCCGACAACTTAAACCATTCCTCCATTTTATTCCATATCTTTTAGTACATCATTCATTATTTTTGAAATCCATACTGGCGCCAATTTTATGTCATGCTTGATAAGATCTTTATCTACCGTTTTCAATACTGCATTAATTATTTCCAAATCTTTGTCATTCAAGTTTTTTTGTCCTATTTCCCGTAATGCCTGTATAACTAAAATATTGGTTTCGCTTTTGGCTGAAAGAATTTTTGGAGAGGCAATTTTAAACTTTATGGTATTGTTTTTAATTTTAACCGTTCGGGGGGTGCCATCAGTTAAGTATACAAGGTTCATGGGGACTTGTGTAGATAATCCAAGTTTATTTAGTGCTTGTATTCCGGTTGGGATTATTCTTGCCTTATCCCGTTTTGAAATTGCTAAAGCAATTTCTTCCAATGAAGGATAGAGCATTCCCAATTGCTTATGCTCTTTAGGGTACAAATAAATTCCTTGTGCTAAGCGAACTAATAGGCCCTTTTCTTCCAATCGTATTAGAGCCTTTCTAATTGCTGCAGAAGAGCCAAATTTCACAAAATTAATCGGGAAAAATATTTTTCCACGTCTATGGTTTGAAATTGCCTTTTTTATAAGTTTTTCAGTAGGTATAAGCATTTTTGAATATAAATATCGTCACAAATTTAATGAATATTTGTGACGAAATCCTATTAATTAAAGAAGAATGTTTAAAGAGTATAAAATAAGAATTATATTGATTAGGCGACAGGGGCTGCAATTGCAG
>JAJRRO010000132.1 GCA_024279425.1 Bacteroidota bacterium
TGATTTTTAATACTTTGTAAAGCGGTTGCTAGGAGCACAAATATACCCATAATTATTGGGATGATATATTGTAATTTGAAATCATTTTCATACATCATTTTATACGCAGAAACCCCAATCAATGCGCCCAAAATGGGCCCCAAATAGGTATCGGAGCATAAGCCCAATCTGAATCACCTTTCCCATGGATAGGTAAAAAGAAATGTGCTAATCTAGGGCCTAAGTCCCGGGCAGGATTGATGGCGAAACCAGTCGTTCTTCCTAAGCTAAAACCAATAAGTATTATTAATGCTCCAACGACAAGGGGGTTAAGTCCTTGCGAATATTCATTGGCGCCTATGAAAAGTGGGTTAAGGGCTAATGAAAAGCTATTATTATCTCTGAACGCAAATTTGTTTCAACCAATTGATTGGCTTTGGTTTGCCCTACTTTTCCATTTTAGGCTCGATATTTTTAAAAACACTCGGGTATTTATTGGTTTGACCAAACTTTCTTTACCTTTGGTCTAGATTTATTTTTTTAACAAAAACTTAAAGATGAAACCTTTTTTCTTTTTTCTTCTTCTCACTTCATCACTGTCCGTATTTGCCCAACAGGGTAGAATGGTGGTCGATTTAACATCTGGAAGTGGCTCTACTTTTGGCAATAATGACGATGTTGAAGATGCACTGCAAGTTGCCTTTAAAAACAAAGTTCTTTTTCTGAAAAGAAATACTGATGATGACAAAGAGCTATGGGTCTCTGACGGAACCGCTAATGGTACAAACAAGATTTTTGGAACAACAGAATCGTATTGGGAATGGGAGAATTCTGATCCAGAATTGTTATTTTTTGTTTATAAGAAAAATGATAAGTTTGTCTTTTCTACAATGGATAAAAATACACTTGATACGACTATTGTCCTCCAAAGTGATGATTATATTGGTCAACTAACGATGTTTAAGGATGCTTGCTACTTTAGATATCAGAATGATTTATGGAAGTATGATCCTCTGGAGTTGACTACTGAGTTGGTATATGATTTTTCTTCTTCTATAGGTTTACGTTCTTTTGGTGTCTATAAGGATTTATTAATTATAATAGGCAGAACTAGTGATGGTACGCAATTATTGAAATCGGATGGAACAACTGATGGAACCCTTCCATATCATTTATTGAATGATGGAAATGAGTTTTTTGGTGATTCCTATATGGTAGAAGTAGGTGATTTAGCACTTTTTTTCTATTATACACCTAGCGATGAAAAGTATTATTTATATGTTACGGATGGAACAACAGCTGGAACAAAGAAAATTAAAGCTTTTAAAAAGCCAAGCTTCAAGAATTTGAATGATGAAAGGCAGATTATTTCCTGGAATGATAAATTGTTTTTTGCAGGTCTAAAAGAGGAAGGACCTAGTAATGCTTATGAACTTTTTGTGTCTGACGGTACCGTTAGTGGAACCTTTTTGATTGATACAGATGGTGCGCCTAACAGTTCTGGGAAACCCCAATTTTTCACCCCATACAAAGGTTTATTATACTTTGTTGGCGATGAATATTCTAATGGAAATTTAAAACTTTATAAGACAGATGGAACTCAAGCAGGTACCTCACTTGCTATTGGTGAAGAGATGGGAGGTGGGGGATATGATGGGATCGAAATTTTTAGAGATTCACTTTGTTTGGATGGTTATAAGGAGTATGGGGACGATAAGGATTTAATATTTACGGATGGAACAGAAAGTGGTACGAGGTTAATTGATATCCTTCCGAAGCCAGATTATCTTTCGACAAGTATTCTTGCTACAGATAAGTATTTATTTTTAATAGGGACCACAGTTGAATATGGACGGGAACTATGGGTATATGATCCTGACTCTATAATCATTTCTAATGAGAATATTGAAGTTTTACCTTTGTTGATTTATCCCAATCCTTGCGTTGAAAAAATATGGATTTCTGCTAATTCGAACTTTACACCTGCAGATCAGGTTAATATTTATTCAGCAGATGGAAGGCTCGTATATAATAGGCCATTTTCAACTGAAATAGAATTAAAAAATCTAAAAACTGGGTTTTATAAAGTGGTGATTCGTACGAACTCGGGCATTTACGAAAATTCATTTTTGAAAAAGTAGAATTAAGAA
>JAJRRO010000133.1 GCA_024279425.1 Bacteroidota bacterium
AAAGAAATCAAAGCGCTTGATAAAAAGGTAAAGGAGAAAGGATTGGTATTCATGAACGAAATTGGCCTTGACCCTGGTATTGACCATATGAGTGCCATGCAGATTATTGACTACATACGAAGCCAAGGAGGGAAAATGATTTTGTTCGAGTCTTTTACCGGAGGTTTGGTGGCCCCGGAAAGTGACAACAATCTATGGAACTATAAATTTACCTGGAACCCCAGAAATGTTGTTCTCGCGGGTCAAGGAGGTGCCGCAAAATTTATTCAGGAAGGTTTATACAAATATATTCCTTATCACAAGCTTTTTAGACGCACTGAATTTTTTGAAATAGAAGGCTATGGAAGATTTGAAGGTTATGCCAACCGCGATTCATTGAACTATCGGGAGGCTTACGGCCTCCACGATGCGCTTACCCTATTCCGGGGTACCATGCGAAGAGTAGGTTTTTCAAAGGCATGGAATATGTTTGTGCAATTGGGAATGACCGATGATAGTTATACCATAGAAAACTCAAAAGGAATGTCATACCGTGAGTTTACCAACCTGTTTTTACCTTATTCACCCACCGATTCCGTGGAACTAAAATTAAGGCATTACCTTAAAATTGACCAAGATGACAGCAAGTGGGAAATGCTTTCCGAAGTAAACCTTTTTGATACAACAAAAATCATTGAGCTGAAAAATGCGACGCCAGCACAGGTCTTACAATTGATTCTTGAAGATAGTTGGACACTTGATGATGATGACAAAGACATGATTGTTATGTATCATAAATTTGGTTATGAGTTGCATGGTAAAAAACTACAGATAGATGCAAACATGGTAGTTATCGGTGAGAACCATACCCATACGGCCATGGCCAAGACCGTTGGACTTCCTGTTGCCATTGCCACTTTGAGTATCTTAAATAAAAAAATTACAACACCAGGGGTCCAGATACCTATTACCAAAGAAGTATATGACCCAATCTTAACCGAATTGAAGAATTATGGTATCTCGTTCAAAGAATATGAGGTTCCATATTTAGGCTATAATCCAGATTCGGTTGGTGGTTAGAATTTCAAAAGGATTCTGTATTTTTACTTTCATATTGAAATTCACAAATGAAATCCAACACTAAAAATGTCAAAATTGATGGCATTGACAAGAAAATCCTAAGATTCTTGATGCAAGATGCCCGTAAACCGGTACTGGAAATTGCCAGGAGCATTGGTATCTCCGGTGCCGCCATTCATCAACGCCTCAGGAAATTGGAAGCATCGGGTCTTTTGGCAGGGTCAAAGTTTGTTATCAATCCCAAGGTCATGGGCTATACGACAATGGCTTATATTGGCATCTTTTTGGATAAGGCGATGAGTAATCCCGTAGCGGTAAAACAGTTGGAAAAAATTCCTGAAGTCTTGGAATGCCATTATACCACAGGAAATTGGTCGATCCTTATCAAAGTACTCTGTAGGGACAATGAGCATTTAATGCATGTATTGAATCACGAAATTCAGCAAATTGAAGGGGTTTCGCGGACTGAAACCTTTATTTCTTTGCATCAGCAAATAGACCGACAGATTACAATCTGAATCTAAAAAAATAGAGACCTGTCAGGTTTTAAAAACCTGACAGGTCTACATCGTTTTGATTGCCTGTCTTTGAAGGGAAACCGGGCAGGTCTAGATATATGTTTTTTAATCTCTTCCTCCCAAGACCTGTAATCCCCAGTAGACCAATGAGGCCAAGGAGCCAATGGCAGCAACCAAATATGTCCTTGCAGCCCATTTCAGTGCATCTTCGGAGCCTTTGTACTCCTCTTGTGTTACCATATTCTTGGCTTTTAACCATGCCAAAGCCCTGTTACTGGCGTCATACTCCACTGGGAGGGTAATAAAACTGAACAAGGTTGCAAAGCTCATCATAATCAACCCTGCGACGGCCACCCAATAACCAAATCCTACCCCTGCTGCAGCACCGAGCATTAATCCTCCAAAAACCACCCAGGTAGACATCCCTGAAGTTATGCTGACCACTGGCACCAAATTTGAACGAAGTGTAAGCCATTCATAGGCCTGTGCATGCTGTACGGCATGCCCACACTCATGGGCCGCAACAGCAGCCGCAGATGCATTTCGCTGACTATATACCCCTTCACTAAGGTTTACTGTTTTGCTTTTCGGATTGTAGTGATCTGACAACATTCCGGGCGTGGAAACCACTTTTACATCGCGAATCCCATGGTCCGCCAACATCTTTTCAGCAATTTCGGCACCACTCATTCCATTTCTCAAATGCACTTTGGAATAATGCTTGAATTTGCTTTTAAGCTTATTGCTCACAAGCCAACTTACCAATGCAATTGCTCCAATCAATATATAATATCCCATCATACCTTTTCTGTTTTAGCTTTTATAAAAATACCTGAAATCCCCCGTGTTCGGGGATAAAAGAGTAGCACAAAAACCCCGCCAAAGCATTTTCAATAACTTTTGAAGGCCTTTCGATGAAGAATGGCTGACAAATTGCCAGCTACTTATATTTTAGTTTTAACCCGATCATAATAAGTAAAAGTAGTGCAGTGATGCCATTGGCCAACATCATAGAAATACTATGTATTAAAACACCATATACAAACCAAAGTGTTACACCAATGAACATGGCCGTATACATGGTCAAGGAAATATCTTTGGTCGATTTTTCAATAACCGTTTTGTACACTTGGGGCACAAAGGACCCTGTGGTTAAAACGGCGGCCACCATCCCTATAATTTCAATTTTTTCCATGGTCATTTCTAAATTTGATTAATGGTTACACCTTTCCAATCGTTAGGTAGGTCATAATATGTCTGAAAAGTACTGTCTAGCCAACAATATTGACAATTTTACCGGGCACTACGATTACTTTTTTGGGTGTACGCCCCTGTAACTGTTTTTGGGTCTTTTCATGGGCCATTACCGTGGCCTCAATCTCCTCTTTGCTCATTTCCAATGGCAGTTCTAAGGTAAAACGCATTTTCCCGTTGAATGAAATAGGGTATTGCTTACTGCTCTCTACCAAGTGCGAGGCATCAAATTTGGGGAAAAGTGCTCTTGCAATGGACTCTTTATAGCCCAACTGCTCCCAAAGTTCTTCAGCAATATGCGGAGCATAGGATGAAACCAAAATGGCCAAGGGCTCCAATATTGCACGACTCGCACATTTTTGGGCCGAAAGTTCATTGACACAGATCATAAAAGTAGACACCGAGGTATTGAAACTAAAATGCTCAATATCCTCCTCCACTTTTTTAATGGTCTTATGCAATGTTTTTAAATTGTCCTTGGTGGGTTCAGCATCATTAAATTTGGCCCCATTTTCATCTAAATACAGACGCCATAGTTTTTTCAAGAACGAATGCGTTCCTGTAATCCCTGCTGTATTCCAAGGTTTGGATTGCTCTAAAGGCCCTAAGAACATCTCATACAAACGTAAGCTATCTGCCCCATATTCCTCACAGATACTATCGGGGCTTACCACATTGTATTTGGATTTAGACATTTTTTCGACTTCACGCTTAACTATGTACTTGCCATCTTCCAAAATAAATCTTGCATCGGCATAATCAGTTTGCCAATTTTTGAAGCCTTCAATATCTAACTCATCAGAAGAATTTACTAAAGAGACATCAGCGTGAATTGGATTGAAAGCATATGTTTGCTTTCCTAAGCCTGTGGCCTCCACAATTTTAATCAATGCAGACTCAAATTTTTCAGGGTTGCTAAAATCATCAACTAATCCTTTAGTTACAAAAATTTTAGTTCCTACTTCTCTATAAACAAAAGCACTCGTCCCGGTGATCATCCCCTGATTGATCAATTTTTTCGCATATTCATCTTTGGGCACTAGACCTTTGTCAAACATAAATTTTTGCCAAAAACGGGAGTACAACAAATGCCCTGTGGCATGTTCGTTACCGCCAATATATAAGTCTACATCTTGCCAATAATTTATGGCTTCTTGGGAGAAGATTTCATCGGTATTCCCCGAATCCATATAGCGGTTAAAGTATTGGGAACTTCCTGCCCAACCGGGCATAGTGTTCAATTCCAATGGGTATATCCCATTATCCTTGTTTGACCCTTCGACTGCGCTCAGGGTGACAAGGTCATTCGAAACTACTTTGTTGTTCTTAGTATCCCAGGCCCAAGTTGTTGCATTGCCCAAAGGTGGCTCCCCTGTTTCTGTAGGCAGATATTTTTCTACATCCGGAAGCTCAATAGGCAAATGTGCTGCATCGATCATTTGTGGCATCCCGTCTACATAATAGACCGGGAAAGGCTCGCCCCAATACCGTTGACGGCTAAAAACCGCATCCCGTAGGCGATAGTTTATTTTTCCTTCGCCCCGACCCAATTGCTCCAATTCAAAAATGGCTCTTTTGACTGCCTTTTTATAGGATAATCCGTTCAGGAAATCAGAATTTCCAATGACTGTTGTTGCCTTATCAGCAAAAGCCACTTCGGAAATATCGACCCCTTCAAAAATATTGGGTATAGGAATATTAAAATGTTTCGCAAAATCGTAATCCCTTTGATCTCCACAGGGGACCGACATAACCGCACCTGTACCATAGCCTGCCAGTACATAATCGCCAATCCAAATGGGAATAGGTTCTTTGGTAAAAGGGTGCTCGGCAAAGGCTCCCGTAAATACCCCTGTAATGGTCTTGACATCGGCCATTCGGTCACGCTCTGAACGTTTTGCCGTAGCCTCTACATAGGCCTCTACCTCAGCTTTTTGATCCGCTGTTGTAATTCGCGACACCAACTCATGTTCCGGGGCTAAAGTCATAAAACTTACCCCAAAAATGGTGTCAGGGCGCGTAGTAAACACACTAATTCTGAATTCTGAATTCCGAATTCCGAATTCTGCTGTCGCCCCTTCCGAACGGCCGATCCAATTGGTCTGGGAGTCCTTTAAGGGCTGTGGCCAATCTACCTTGTCAAGTCCATCCAATAAACGCTGCGCATAAGCAGTGATTCGCATACTCCATTGGGTCATCTTTTTGCGTACCACAGGATGACCACCACGTTCTGAGACTCCGTTTACAATTTCATCATTGGCCAAAACAGTACCCAAAGCCGGACACCAGTTCACCTCGGTCTCGGCTAAATAGGTCAAACGATATTGTAATAGGATTTCCTGCTGTTCTTTATAGGAATATGCATTCCAGTCTTCTGAGGAAAAAGCTTCTGTATTCTCATCACAGACGGCATTGATAGTACTATTTCCTTCTTTTTCAAAGGCCGTGATCAAGGTTTGGATGTCTTCGGCCTTGTCCAAATCAATATTATACCATGAATTGAACAGTTGAATGAAAATCCACTGTGTCCACTTATAATATTTTGGATTCGAGGTACGTACTTCCCTGCTCCAATCAAAGGAGAAACCTATTTTATCCAATTGACGGCGATACCCCTTTATAATGTTATCTCGATAGTTTTCATCATTTATTGAAGTCGACTTATTCTTCTCAATTAATGCTTGGTTTTTTATACTTCCATCTTCATTAACATATTTAGACAAGATATTTCCTCGATCATCTAGACAACCTTCGATATTTATTTCGGTTGTATTTCTCGGGTGCTGTCCAGTTTGTATGGCATATTGCTCTGCGGGCAGACCAAAGGAATCATATCCCATGGGATGCAATACATTGAACCCTTTGTGTCTTTTATAACGCGCATAGATATCACTGGCAATATACCCCAATGGATGCCCTACATGCAACCCTGCACCGGAAGGATACGGGAACATGTCAAGTACATAAAACTTTTCTTTACTTGAATTGTTCTCAGCCTTGAACGTTTGGTTTTCAGCCCAGTATTTTTGCCATTTGGCCTCAATTCTATTGAAATCGTAAATCATGTCAACGTTATCAAATAGACCTGTCAGGTTTTAAAACCTGACAGGTCTTGTCTCTTGGAGGCAAAAATAAGTTTATTCAATTTACTTTCCTATTTTTACATATTGAAGTAGTCCAAGCTTTTTGTTTAGTTCCGAATCCCGATAGCTATCGGGAGGCGTTTAGGCTCTAGTGAAATTTGTAGGTGAATAAAAAACTTGGTGTGCTTCATAAATATCCCAGACATGAGTAATTATTTTGAACGCTACCAAAGACGAAAGTTGATTTCCTCCTACTTCTCTGTAGTATTGAGTATTGGATTGGTATTGTTTTTACTGGGTGTTTTGGGACTTTTGGTATTGAATACCAAAAAAATGGCCGATCATTTTAAAGAGCAGATAACTATATCGGTCTTTTTAAAAGAAAATGCGAAGGAGGTTGAAGTGGATCAACTGCAAAAAAGTTTGGCTATGGCCGAGTACACCAAAACGGCCACCTACGTTTCAAAAGAGGATGCCGCGGAGCAACACAGTGAGGAAATCGGAGAGAATTTTATAGATTTTTTGGGGTACAATCCACTTAAAAACTCAATTGATGTGCAATTGAACGCCGATTTTGTCTCCCCTGGGCAAATAGCCGAAATTGCTGCAGAAATTTCTAAAAAAGGGTATGTTGATGAGGTGAGTTATGATGAACCCCTGGTGGGCCTTTTGAGCGATAACGTTAAGAAAATCAGTTTTTGGATCCTTGTGGCCAGTGCCATATTTACCCTTATAGCCGTATTGTTGATCAATAGTTCCATTCGACTATCTATCTACTCAAAACGTTTTATCATAAAAACCATGCAAATGGTTGGTGCCACAAAAATATTCATACGAAGGCCTTTTATTTGGGCCAACATCAAACTAGGCATGTTGGGATCGGTGATTGCCCTTTTGGCCTTGGGTGGTGTTTTGTTCTATTTGGACAAGAACTTTCCAGAACTTTTGCTTTTACAAGACGCAATGGTTTTGACCCTACTTTTTATGGGCGTTTTCGTTTTGGGGCTATTAATATCCCTGATTAGCACCTATTTTGCCACGCAACGCTTCTTGAACCTTAGGACGGACGAATTGTATTATTAAACTGGCGCTCGTAGAAATTCAGATACTATGAGGGTGCTTCGTTTTCATTTGATATTTTAGTCATCCAATCATTAAGGGGTATTAAAAAACAGATTTCTAATCTATATGAAACGATTTTTTGGCTGTAGTATAGATAGTTAAGATGACTTCATTAAATTTGTGGCATGGGCAAAAAACAAACCAATACAACTGGGCGAGTACAAAAACCTGAATTCATATTTCAGAGAAAGAACTATATGTTCATGTTTTTGGGTATTGCCTTTATTACAATAGGGTTCCTTTTAATGAGCGGAGGGGGTAGTGACGACCCCAACGTCTTTAATGAAGACATCTATAATTTCAGAAGAATTCGTTTGGCACCTACCTTGGTATTGATAGGTCTTGGCATTGAAATTTATGCAATTTTGTTGAATCCGCATAAGAAGACAAAATAATTGGAAACCATAGACGCTATTATCCTGGGCATTATACAGGGACTTACAGAATTTCTTCCAGTATCATCAAGCGGACATTTAGAATTGGGCAAAGCCATTTTGGGCGATAATTCTGTCCCTGAAGAGAGTCTTTTGTTTACCGTAGTACTACATTTTGCAACAGCTTTAAGTACCATTGTGGTTTTTCGAAAGGATGTTTGGGAAATTTTACGAGGCCTCTTTCAATTTAAATGGAATGAGGAAAGTCAATTTTCAATTAAAATCATTATTTCCATGTTACCAGCTGTTCTTGTGGGTCTTATTTTTGAAGAACAATTGGAAGCCTTTTTCGATGGCGACATTCGCTTTGTAGGTTTTATGCTTTTGATAACGGGCGTACTTCTTTATTTTGCGGATAAGGCGAAGGATACCGATAAAAAGATTACCTATACAAATGCTTTTGTTGTTGGTGTTTCACAGGCAATCGCCATACTTCCGGGAATCTCACGGAGTGGCGCAACAATATCCACTTCGGTTTTATTGGGTGTTGATAAAACAAAGGCTGCACGTTTCTCATTCTTAATGGTTGTCCCCTTGATTTTTGGAAAAATGGGGAAGGACATCATGAGTGGGGAATTGAGTTTTGAAAGTGAAAATACGTTTGCCATGAGTGCCGGATTTATTGCTGCCTTTGTAGCAGGTTTGGCAGCTTGTACATGGATGATCCAACTCGTGAAAAAAAGTAAATTGACTTACTTCGCAGTGTATTGCCTTATTGTAGGTCTTGCAGCAATTGGTTATAGCATTTGGGGATAAATCCCAAGATTATAACCCCAAAACAAATCATTGGATGAATTCACTTTCCAAAGAAGATTTTTTAAACGGTCAGCTGCTGTTGATAGATAAGCCTTTGGGTTGGTCTTCCTTTCAAGCAGTGAATAAAATCAAATGGGTCATTAGAAAGAAGTTCGGCCTTAAAAAAATAAAAGTCGGTCATGCGGGAACATTAGATCCCTTGGCAACAGGGCTATTGCTTATTTGCACCGGTAAATTCACCAAAAAAATAAGTGAACTTCAAGGACAGATAAAGGAATACACAGGCACTTTTGCCCTAGGTGCTACCACGCCTTCTTTTGATTTGGAAACCGAAGTCAATGAAATTTTTCCAACAGACCATATCTCCGAGCAGTCCATTCGGGAAGCAATCAATGGCTTTAAGGGAGAAATAGAACAAATACCCCCGGTTTTTTCGGCCTTGAAAAAGGATGGTAAACGGCTGTACGAATATGCCCGCGAAGGAAAGGAAGTGACTATTAAAAAAAGAACCGTTACTATTTCAGCATTTGAAATCACCAAAATCACCCTGCCCGAAGTAGGTTTTAGAGTGGTATGTAGTAAAGGAACCTATATTAGGTCGCTGGCACATGATTATGGTCTAGCTTTGGATTCCGGAGCTCATTTGTCTAGTCTCAGAAGAACCAAAATAGGTGATTACAACGTAAATAATGCAGTCGACCCTGTGTTATTTGAGGAGACCCTGTTAGGAAGAAAAAGCAAATCATTTGAAAATTAGAGGTTTACCTTTCTTTTTTAGCTGGATATTAAAATAATTTTAGAAAAAAGAGGTTATAACAGCATGAATCCCAATCGCCAACAATTATCATTAATGATTACATTTTTCAGCATGTCCATTATGGTGTTGGGACTATATAATATTCATCTGGGCGGGCAGCATCAGGAAGATGAATATGTGGTAGAATTGGTTTTGGACGAAGAGGATTTGGAAGAATTGATCAAGGAAGAGGAAAAACTACTTGAAGAACTGCAACAACTAGATCCCATTAAAAGCCATATGGCTCTTAATGAAACGGCAAAACCAAGTTATGGGAATCCGGAACCCCTAAAAACCCTTGAGGAAATTTTGGAAGAAAAAGCGGCCAATGAATCTGATGAAATCAGTGATTTTAGTAACGAGGATTCTGAATACGCTGCCAAAATCAAAGAGCTTGCAAAAAAAAGGGAAGAGAAAAAACAAATGCTAGGTGAGCGAGAGGCCCAAAAAGAGGAACGTACCAATAACCTTGCCGAGAGAAAGACTTCAGTTTCATACTCCCTGGTGGATCGCAATAGTTACAAATTACCACCCCCGATCTATACTTGTATTAAAGGTGGAGTAGTGGTTGTCAATATTGAGGTTGATGCTGTCGGAAACGTCACACAAGCCAATTTCAATCAAAAAAGTTCAGGCACATCGAACGGGTGTTTGGTTGAAAATGCCATAACCTATGCTTTGAAGGCAAAATTCAATTCCTCCGCAAGAGCCTCTCAAAAAGGCAGTATCACATATTTATTCCAGGGAAAGTAATCGCAATAAGTCCTCCAACGTACTTTGCCCCTTATCCTTATTATACCACATCTGTAAGTCTTGTTTAAATTCAGGTGTTAATTTCCCATGCTCATCCTTATAGTCCACCACCATTTGAGTGGCAATGCTTGGTCTAGAGCCCCATTGCCCAATAACTTCCCCTGTCTGATTTTCAACCATTACCAATCTGGGAATGCTCATCGCCTCATTGGTCAGAAAACGATTCATTATATCTATATTCTCATCCCGGAGAATCACTTTAAGAGAAATACGGTCATTCAACTCTGCCACCTTGTTGATCATCGGTATAGTTTGGGCTGCATCACCACACCAACTTTCAGTGAGTACCAGCCAAGTAATCTCTTTGTCAAAATCTTTGATTTTTGCAATGGCATCCTCGTTGATCGTAAGGGTTTTATCCAAACGCTTCATCCGTTTGTCATTCAAAAAGGTATAGTTGATCAAGGCATCGGTTTGTTCAGGGCCCGTTGATTTACCTTCCAAAGCCAAAGCATTTACCAATGCTCTATATTCCTGATAAGATACCCCCTTTAGGATTCCTTTGTGCACCAACTCCTCAGTGGTTTCCTTTTTATCTTCTAAAACGATTGTTTTCATAATTAATGCATTAAAATGCAAAGTTACCGCAGGTATCTTTTCCCTTTGGTAACATAGGTCACATTGGTAGGCAAATCTTAAAAAACTTACATATCTTTAATTTGAAAACCGATTGCTATGAAAAAACACAAATGCGGATGGTGCGTGGGTGATGACCTCTATGAGGCCTACCATGATAACGAATGGGGTGTTCCTGTCAAAGATGACAATACTTTATTTGAATTTTTGATTCTGGAAACCTTCCAAGCTGGTCTTAGCTGGATTACCATTCTGCGCAAGAGGGAAAACTTTAGAAAGGCTCTTGATAATTTTGACTATAAAAAAATCGCAAAATACAGTGAAGCAAAGATTGGAGAATTGTTGCAAAACGAAGGGATTATTAGGAACAGATTGAAAATAAGGGCGACAGTGAGCAATGCCCAAGCCTATTTAAGGGTACAAAAAGAGTTTGGTAGTTTCAGTGCATATATTTGGGGGTTCGTCGATAATCAACCCATTAGAAATACGATCGAAGATTATAAAGAGGGTCCGGCCAATACTGCCCTTTCCGATACCATCAGCAAAGACCTTAAAAAAAGGGGTTTCAAATTTGTGGGAAGTACCGTGATCTATGCACATATGCAAGCAACCGGAATAGTCAATGACCATGAGGTCAACTGTTTTAGATATAATGAGGTTTAGCAAGATCAAAACCCTAATCAACTTTAGTTAAAAATGACCGAATTCATAGTATCTCTGGAACAAGAATTTAAGCGTAACTCCAATGCTAAAATCGCAAAGGAACAAAAGGCCTATATGCGCAATCAGTTCGAATTCTATGGCATTAAGACCCCAATACGCAGAGAAATCCAAAAGCCTTTTTTGATCAAGAGCTATTTACCACATAAAACAGATGTAGAAGGTATCGTTAAAACTTTATGGAATAAACCCCAAAGAGAATATCAGTTCTTTGCCCAAGAATTGGTCTTTAAATATAAAAAGGAGTTTGCCAAGAATGACATAGCCCTTTTAGAGTACATGGTAGCCCATAAATCGTGGTGGGATACTGTAGATTATATTGCGGTAAAATTAATTGGGGCTTACTTTATTCTACATCCCGAGCAATTGGATCCTTACATTGAAAAATGGTTGGCTTCAGGAAATATATGGTTGCAGCGTTGCTGTCTGCTTTATCAATTAAAAAGCAAGGGCAAAATGGATACCATAAGACTCGAACACATAATTCAAAGACTTTTGGGTTCCAAGGAATTCTTTATCAACAAGGCCATTGGTTGGGTCTTGAGAGAATACAGCCGAACAAATCCGCTGTGGGCAACTAAATTTGTAGCCAATCACGATCTGGCCAATCTCAGCAAAAAGGAAGCGCTACGATTACTGAAATAATCGGTTATCCATTTAAAAATTCCATGAATTCCACTCTTGGTATTTCCTCCGCGCCCAAACTCTCCAAGTGTTCTGTATAGAGCTGGCAATCAATTAAGTGATACCCTTTTTTATTCAGTTCTTCGGCCAGCTTTATAAAAGCAAATTTAGATGCATTACTCGTTGAGCTGAACATACTTTCCCCACAGAAAACATGACCTAGGTCCATACCGTATAACCCTCCTACCAATTGACCCTCTTCCCAAACCTCATAGGATTTCGCAAGACCCAGCTTGTGCAACTGCCTATAGGCATTCTTCATTTCAGTGGAAATCCATGTACCTGATTGCCCTTGTCTTTTTACCAAGGCACATTGTTCAATCACCTTATCAAAACAGGTGTTTTTAGTTAGGGTAAAATGACTGTTATTAAGTACTTTTCGCATGCTTTTTGAAATCTTGATGCGTTCCGGAAAAAGTACCATTCTAGGATTCGGACACCACCAAAGAATGGGGGAATCTTCATTGAACCAAGGGAATATTCCACTTTGATAAGCAAGTATCAATCTTTTTGGTGACAGGTCACCACCAACAGCCAACAAACCCTCAAAATTCGCATCAGATACATCAGGGAACCACAGCTCATTGGTTAAAAAGGCCAAAGGTTTATGTTGATTGTCCTTTTTCATGGTTCTGTTTTATTCTAAAAGTACTGAAATACAGAGAAAGAGCATGATTCTATAAATTACGGGTGTAAAAAAAGACCTGATCAGGTCTTTTTTAAAATTTTGAAATCCACTATTTAGAATGGAAGGTCATCATGGTCTTCATCATTAATAGTATCAGCAGGCTCAAAAGAATCCATTGGAGGTACTGGAGGTATCCCAGGATTTGCTTCCTCAGACTGAAGACTTTCAATACGCCATCCTTGAATCGAATTAAAATACTTAACCTCCCCCTGAGGATTGGTCCATTCACGCCCTCTAAGGTTTATACCGATTTTTACCGATTGACCTACACTGTAGCTATTCAACAAATCGCACTTGTCCTGAACAAATTCAACCATTATATGTTGTGGATATTGTTCTTCAGTCGTTACGACTACTTCCCTTTTTCTAAAACCATTGTTTCCAAAGGTCTTGGTTTCATCTATCACTTTAATTTTTCCCTGTACTTCCATATTTTAATAATTGTGCAATTTGCTTTATGTTAATGTATTACGTTTATTTTCATCTAATTTGGAAGCCCTAAAAGATAGGTTCCCTGTTTTTTTCCGTTTTTCTTTTTGGCGTAACCTTTTTCCCAAATATAGCTTTCAGAGCCCAATCCTTCCAACAACTCATCCAAATCCTTTAGGGTGTACATTCGGGGTAAAGATGCTTGGCCATCCCAAGCATAGCACATCGGAATTATGGGAATCAAGTACGTAAAAACAATTTGCCGCCAAGTTAAGGGTTTTACAAATGGCGTCATAAAAAGAACCATTATAATAGGTATGGTCAACGAAATTGGCAATAACAACCACCAAACCAACAATGGTATATTGTTCTCACCCATCTCATATACCAATAATGGCTGATTGGCTCTTTGGGCGGATTCCAGAATGTTCCTAGCTTTTTTTGGAGGCATATGATGAAAGCAATTGACCATGGTTTTTAGCCCCTCCGGGGCAGTGGCAATATTAGTGGCATCAATCGAGGTTTCATGGTATCTAATTTTATTTTCCTCATTGGCATTGAATTTTTTGAACATTTCTGAATTGGGAAACAAATCCGTCATAACAAGTTCGACATTCCCTGAATCCGGATTTCTGTGAAGAGACTCCAATACTTCTGGCATAGCCCCTCCTGATCCAGAACCTAAATCAACAATTCTCGCAAGGTCTTTTTTCTTCAAAACACCTGCAATCAAATCTGCCAAAACCTCTGGAATACCCATCATTTTCTGCAGTACAACTATTAAGTTGGTCATGCAAACCCGCAACCAGCCAGGAAACCAATTAAAATCTTCAAATTCAAATAATTGTATACGCTTCATTTTGCCAACAATATCTTCCAAGCTGAAAGGATTTCTTTTTTGGTTAAATATTCTTGGGCTTTACGATGTAATTTATCCTTATCCATGGTTCTGAGTAAAAACCCAATATCTTTAGTACTACTCACAAACGTATCGACCTCGTTTTGCGATGGTAGTTTTTCTACATTGCCCAACATTCCCAAATCATTTCCGGTTAGAACTTTGCTAGTCCTAATTTCTTCTGGAATGCTGTCAACTCCAATCCCCCTGCCAGTCGAGGGTTTGGAGACTTCGAATAGCCCTTTATTGGCCCTTGAATACCAATTCCTCCCCAAACGGGCTACTTGATCAATTTTTTGTTGATCAATATCCCCCTTATCATCCAAAACGGAGGCGTTTATATGTATTTTCAATACTTCTGAAAAAATTAAATTTCCCGCGCCACCTTCTTTCCCCAAAGGTTCTACCTTATTTACCTTACATTCAAACTGTACTGGAGATTCCCCAACGCGAAAGGGTTTTACTAAATCTGACTCCAACATGGTAAGTCCGGCTTTCACAAATTCATTTTCTCCTCTGGGATATTCAGTACTTGACAAGGACATTTGTTGAACCATATCGAAATTGACAATGTTAATGACTACCTCCTTGACCTTAAGCACATTCTCCAAGGTATGCTTTGCAGTATTGTTACGTACTCTTCTCGCAGGTGAAAAAATCAAAATTGGCGGATGTGCACTAAATACATTAAAAAAACTAAAAGGTGCTACATTTGGCCGGCCTTCTTCATCTATGGTACTTGCAAACGCAATTGGCCTAGGGCCAACCGCACCTATAAGATACCCATGCAATCTCTGAGTCGGGATATCGCCTGGAAGTATCGAAATAATCTCTGCCATAGTTTTACAAATGTAGGCAATTTGTTATGTATTCTAAACAGGGACCCTAGCACTTTGCACACCATTTATTGACATTTTACGTTATCTTTAAAACAAGAAAACCGTTGGATGAACTTTAATCCCAAAAAGAACACTTCTAACTTCATTTTGCTTGCAGTCGCATTCGCAATTGTAAGCCTAATCCTGTGGAACACCAATAGCTTTTTTAAAAAATTCAAGGAAGAGGAACGTCTTAAAATGGAAATCTGGGCAACAGCCCAATCAGAACTTCTTCAGTATTCCGAGGATGTAGATATGGGTAACCTAACCATTAAGGTTCTCCGAAACAATACCTCAACACCTATGATCTTGGTCAATAAAAATGGTTCTATCAAGACCAATAATATATCTGAAGAAAAAGTAAAGGATTCCGTATTCATCCAGACTAGTATACGAAAGTTCCAAAACGAAAACACACCCATCTCTATTGATCAACAAGGTGAACATCTGGCCACCTTATACTATGGCAACTCAGAGGTGTTGAATAAGTTGAAGTTCTACCCCATTGCATTATTGCTTATTATTATACTCTTCGGAACGGTCATTTTCTTTTTCTTTAAGACCAATAAGACATCTGAGCAAAATAAACTTTGGGCAGGTATGGCAAAGGAAACGGCACACCAGATAGGAACTCCGCTTTCCTCACTTTTAGGGTGGAACGAAATTCTGAAAACCGAGGATATAAGTCTTGAAATAACCAAAGAAATAGAAAAGGATATTGTTCGTTTGGAAACCATAACCGAACGATTTTCCAAAATAGGCTCGTTACCCGAACTCAATGAGCACGATATTGTAATAGAGACCCAAGAAACTTATGAATACCTTAAGCTAAGAAGTTCAAAACTGATTCAATTTTCGTTCAATTCAAAGGTTGAAAACCTTTCTGTGTTCCTTAATCGCTCCTTGTATAATTGGACTATTGAAAATCTTGTAAAAAATGGGATCGATGCCATGAAGGGCAAAGGGAGTATTGCCATAGATATTATTCCGGCTGGAAAATATGTGAACATATTAGTGACCGATACGGGGGGCGGTATCCTTAAAAGCCATTACAAAAGCATATTCAAACCTGGAGTAACTTCGAAAAAAAGAGGTTGGGGTCTAGGTCTTTCACTAGTGAAAAGAATAGTCGAGGAATATCATCAAGGAAAAATAAAGGTGCTCTCCTCCGGAAAGGAAGGAACTATAATGCAGATATCATTAAAAGTAAGTTAGACCATGACGAGGGAAAATTAGTAGTAATCAAGGAAGCGGATATAACCAACAATTGTCCTGAATGTTATAATCAGGATTTGAAAATTTCTTTTTACCAAAAACATACATACGGTAGGTTTTTTGACAGGACCACACATGAGGTTAGCCATAAAATTAAATGCAACAAATGCGACTCCTTGATCTATCCAGTAAATTGGACGGAGGATATTGAACGTATTTTCGAATATTATAAAAAAATCGTCATCCCTAAAAAAACTTCCATAAAATTCACTTCATTATTTTACATATTACTGACCTCTTTGGTCATATCTGCAGGTGTAGGCGCATATATGTTCAAAATGGGAATCATTCAATTTTAGAACGGATTTTCTTTGCTATTGCTTCAAATTCTTTTGATGATTGAGACACCTTGTGTTGAAATGTAGCTTCCTTCATTTCATTTAACGGAATCAGGTGAACATGAACATGAGGCACTTCAAGCCCAATTACAGTCATACCCACACGTTTGCAATTGATGGATGCTTCGATAGCCTTACCTACCTTTCTTGAGAATGCCATTAGACCTAGATAGGTCTCCTCATCCAAATCCGTGATTTTGTCAACTTCTTTTTTGGGAATACATAAAGTATGCCCTTTTGCATTGGGATTAATATCCAAGAAAGCAAAAAAACTTTCGTCCTCAGCTATTTTGTAACAAGGAATTTCACCGTTTATTATTCTTGTAAAAATACTTGGCATTGGAATCAGACATTTATTGAACAAAAAAATCCTATCAATTTCTTGATAGGATTAAATATAAAGATTTATTGATCTCTAATCTCTTGTTATTTCTAAAATATCAAATTTAAGGGTTCCATTGGGCACGGTTATCTCAGCAACGTCGCCAACTTCCTTTCCTAGCAACCCTTTTCCTATTGGTGAACTTACAGAAATCTTTCCCGCTTTCAAATCAGCTTCGCTTTCAGCTACCAACGTATATTTCATTTCCATACCATTGGCCTGGTTTTTCAACTTCACAGTTGATAGCACCAATACTTTGGAAGTGTCTAATTGTGATTCATCAATCAACCTTGCATAGGCCAGGGTTTCTTCCATTTTCGAAATTTTCAATTCCAACAATCCTTGAGCTTCCTTTGCCGCATCATACTCCGCATTCTCAGATAAATCCCCCTTATCCCTTGCATCGGCAATTGCTTGCGAGGCATTAGGGCGATCAACATCTTTAAGTTGACTCAACTCATCCCTTAATTTTTTTAACCCTTCCGCCGTGTAATAAGATACGTTACTCATAACTTAGTCGTTTAATAAATAGCAAATCCTCTACTTCCACCATGTTCAAATACAGGTTTTTGACGAGGATTTAACACAAAGATACATATTTTATGCTCAATTTTGTCTAAGTTTCACTAATTAGAAAAGGTACTATGGCGCGTATTTGTAGTTTATTCTTGATGGTCATGATGGTATCTTGCGATACCGACAACACTAACCGTAATCCGTATTTGCAAGAGATAGGTTTTAGGTTTGAAATGAACTTGAACTTGCCTTTATACAGCCCCTTGACCAATACCGGAAATGCAGTTTATGTGGGATCCCAAGGTATTGGTACAGCCGGGATTTTTGTTATTAACTCTGGCTTTAACCAGTTTAGGGCATTTGAGGCCAGTTGTCCCAATCATGCACCCAATGATTGTTCTACTATGAAACTTAATGGCCAGACAGCTACTTGTTCTTGCGAGGATTACGAATACATTCTATTTACGGGACAATTGCTGAACAGACCTGATGATGGCAAACGTTATTATGATATGTTGGAATATCGAACAAGCTTCGGAGGTAATATTCTCAGTGTTTATAATTGACAATGGGTAAATTTTAACTCAATTGTACCTCCCTATCAAAGAAGCTTACAGGCTCCAAATTTCACAATCCCAACACGGCCTTTGAATTGTACCTTTAATCCTTTTTAAATCGGTAAGGGTTTTGATAATCGTTTGGATCAAGGGCCATGGCCTCCTTTGGACTCATAAACAACTCATCCTCTTGCCAAACAATCTTTAGGTCGATCCGCTCTTCTTCAGGTACGATACCCGCCGCAATGAATTTCTTTCTCAGGAGTTTTATGGAAGGAAAATCACCGTCCTTATCGTGAAATATCTGCTGTTTAAGTTTCCATGTTTCATTGAACACATCTTTTGCGTGCTCCCATTTTTCAGGATATTTTTCACTCATTTTTGTGGCAATGTCCAAACAGACTGATAAGTATGCGGCCCGCGCTTGATCTTTCTTCGTCATTGGATCTGTAATTCCCGCCTCGATGTCAGCTCTTAGCGTTTCTACAAGTATGGCTTGCTCACCTTCCATTGAGGGCAATTCTTCAACCATTCCTGGTTCCTCGACGGGAATCAGCCAATAACATTGTCCGTCCCTAATTTCTCTTTTACCTCCGTTTTTAAGAATCATTTGTTCCATATTGGCATATATCCTATCAGCAAAGGACGTTATGGTTTCATCTTCGGGCATTCCATCCCTTGATATATTTTGATACCTATCAAGTATATCCCATCCCTGAGCCATCATCTGTTTGTACCCCATCATGGTCCCAATCATAGTCCCCATCCTGGCCGTAACATTATCGCAGTCCCAACCATAATTAAAACCAGTTTGCAAGGTCTCGACAAAATCTCCCTTGCCATATAGCATGGCCGCCACTGTAGCACCCGTAATCAGTTCATACCCGTTATTGTCTCTACGAGATCCTCCGGCTTGCGTATATTTTTCACGAAGTAGCCTTCGGGTCTTGCGCCAATCTTCAGGATTTTCTTTATGCCATTTCTTTATGTCGTCAATAATGGTTCTTATTTTACTATTGGGATCCAAAACCCCATATCCCGCTTCCAACAACTTGTTAATATCGTTTTCCACATAGGACATGGCAATCATTGTAGTATAAAACTGGGTAGTTTGTGCGGGTTCGGCCCCAATCGTAACATGGGTGTAGTTGAGACCCAGCCTTGCAGCAGACTGTGGCATGGCAGGACATATCAACCCAAAGGTTTCCGAAATAAACTGGCCCGATATATTGAATTCTGCCCGTGGATTAAGGGCTATACTTCCCGTATATGGAGGATGTATGTCAATATCCAACAATCGCCTGACACAACCATTGGAACACCATATTCTTTGATTGAAGGATGCTTTCCAAATGTCCGCCAGTTGCTCCGAACTCAGGAACAGTTCATTGGCGCTTTGCATATGGTTGATATATACCCATTCAATATCTGTATCATCATCCGTAAAAGCCCCATCCGGCTATGAGGGCACATAGTCCGTCACATTTCCGGGTTCAACGTCATATTTAAATTCATGCGGAAGCCCGTTCAGATTGCCTATAATCTGGCCTAGAACTCCACCCCTTACTTTATCCAAAATGATATCACATGGAATCTCCAGAAATTCCTTTGAACTTTTATCATGAATTACTTGGGCCGTTGAATCATTATTTTCTTTACAAGAAGAGAATGTTAGAACAGTAAAAAATAAGATTAGATAGGTTTTCATTGAATGTCTGTATTTCATATAGTACCCTAAAAATATTCGTTTTGATCCTAATTTCCTAAAAATGGAATTTAGGATATCTCTAAGTGTTCAATGCAATAGAGAAGCAAATAGGTGAAATAGCTAAAGAACTCCCAATATCTTATCCATGACCCAACTAGTGTGAAGTCCTGAACTTCCTAACGAGGGATGGGGCTTCTTGCCTATCAAATGGTCTCTTATATAAGACACATGAAATTCTTGAATATGTGTTGGATTGGGAATTTCGAGTTTTTCCTTACCCTTGGAATTGACCAGGATTATAGGTTCTTCATTAAAAATTGAAAAACTTATTTTACCCCTACTTTCAAAAATTTCCACTTTGTCTTCCCGCTGATGGGAGCTGAAATTCCAGCTACCCTGCCCTGTAGTTCCATTTTCATGTATCCAGTTACCAATAATGGTATCCTTGGCAGTATACAATCCCATTTGGTTTGTGACAATACCATGGGCTTCTACTATATCTCCAAGTAAATAGATAAATAAATCCAGTCCATGACTGGCCAAATCATCGAAATAACCCCCGGGCGCAATCTTTGCATCCGTCCTCCAATTATACGTTTGACTTGTATCCAGTTGATTAGGTGGCTTTGATAAATGCCATCGCACATGACGTATTTTCCCAATTACACCATTGTCTAGCCATCTTTTTATTTTATTGAATCGGGGCAAGGAACGCCTATAATAGGCTATAAATAATGGGGTGTCCTTTGCTTTAAAAGCATTATAGATTTCCAAACTGTCCGCATAATTCGGGGCCATTGGCTTTTCTAGACAACATACCTTACCTGCCTCTGCCACTTTAAGGCCATAGAATTTATGGGAATCTGGCGGGGTAGCAATATAAATAGCATCTATATCTTTATCATAAATTAAATCATCTGGATTGGTATAAAACCTTGGGACATTATGTCGTTTCGCATAGTCCTTTAACTTCTCCTTATTGCGTCGCATTACTGCCAACAACTCAAAACCTTCCGCCTTTTGGTAAGCAGGACCGCTCTTAACTTCGGTTACATTTCCACAGCCTATAATCCCCCATTTGATTGTTTCAGTTTTGACCATATGATTTCGTTGTGCAATGAGAAATGTATGAGCTTTTTAGAGTTATACCAAACTAGCTGTTCTAAAATTAAATCATTCTAGGGACAGACCAGTTTTATACCAATTTAATATGTCACCATCCACGGGCTTTAAGAATTTTCTATTTCTGTTGGTGCAAAAACGTTATTAGGGAGGCAAACTCTTCAAAAGACAAAGAATTTGCAAGTCCGGCAGGCATCATTGAATTCTCCAATTCCTCTCGCTTTTCTATGTCTTCTATTTTAAGAGTTGACACTTGCCCAGCTATATTTCGAATGACAAGTTTCTCGGCGGACTCCTCAGATACAAACCCCGAATAAGACTTGCCATCTTTAGTGCCGATAAGGACTGAAGCAAACCCTTGGGAGATAGAGGCATTGGGCTTGAGAATTGATTCTGCAATCTGTTCACGGTTCATTATGGATCCTATCTGTCCCATAAACGGCCCTTTCATAAGCTCTTCTTTTTTAATACTATGACAGGCAACACAACCTTGTTGTGTGAAAAGTTTTCCCCCAAGTTCAGCGTCCCCTTTGATCTTCGCCATGGCCAGCATAATATCTTCTATGGAGCTTTTTCTTATTTGTCCTTTTCTGTTCTTGATTTTTTCTAAATCCACCTGTGCTTCCGAATCGGCATCTTCTACATCTGATTCATCTCCGCCAAATTCGATGATTCCCATGCGATGTCTGGCATTTAAATCGGAGAAAAAGTCCTTCCCTTTGGTATTTGCTTTTTTCCATACATCAACTAAAAATTCCTTGATTATTCCGGAACCTTCCCAGGTAATTCCCTTATAATAAGGACCGTGGGTATCAGGACGCGTGCTCCACCACCAAGACCCATCATAGGGGGCCTCTTTTTTATATAATCGGGATATTGTGGTAAGTATTTCTTTTTTAAAATCGTCATCGTCTGTTTCCCTATAGGCTTTTATAAGGCCATTTACGGCAGTGGTATCATGCATATGCCTAAGGGTCCACAATGCCAATTTAGATTGCCTGGAGCCCAAGGCCTCAACACTTTCTTCAATACCATCCAATTTCAATAATGTACGAACAGCCAAATGGGGAAGTATCACGTTTGCGTTAGGGGTCGCATGCGGGCCTTCAATACCTTTTTCTGGAGCCTTTAAAGCTACTGGCACAGGTACTTTCAATAATTCCCGTATTGCACCTTTGTTTTCAAGTCTACCCAACCCAACTATCGCTATCGCTCTAACCCTTTCAGAAGGATCTCTTAATGCCTCAAGGAATGGCTCCAAAGGAACATCTGAAATATTTGATTTACGGTCGGCCAAGGCTCTTAATACAAATTCACGAGTACTGGAATTCTTAGTAAGGGACACTAAGTTTTCAATGCCTTCAATGCCAGCGATTTGAGCATATGTAAATATTCCTGCAATCTGGGCTTCTAATCTCAAACGTATATCCGAAGCAATTTTCCAGACCGCTTCTGAGGCATTTTTCTTATTTCTGGTCAACAATTCCTGTTGGGCATGTAATCTTATTTTTGCACTTTCAGAGGTTAAGAGTGTGGCCAGTTTATTTTCTGATAATTCTTCCAAATCTGCAAAAGGTTTGTATTGCCATCCTTGGGGAACCACTCTTACTACAAACCCCTTATCTGGACTACCAGAATACCCGGCCCCATCCCAGGCCGACATATATATTCTTCCGGATGCATCTATGTCCAAATCCGTGATTTGGGGCAGTCCAAGAAATTCCTCCTCCTTTTGTATAAAACTGGGACCATCTTCCCTTACCCTATGGATATACAAGTGCGACCTTCCCCAATCTGCCATCATGGGAACATTGTTGTATTTGTCCAGCCAATTGGGATCGTTCATAAAGAGTGATCCTGCGCCAGATCCCCCACCTACGTCTATAAGGGCCGGAAGTATTTCATCCGTAAAATTCTTAAACAATACAGGATACCCATATTCCCCTGATTGTATCTGATGGATAAAACGGATATTCCAACCTCCGCCATCATTGGTATTGCCTCTTGTAAAAATATTCATATAGGGATCAATGGCCACATCATAGATATTTCGAAGGCCATGAGTATACACTTCCATTTCGGTACCATCTGGTCTTACCCTCAAAATACCACCACCCAACATGGTAAGCTCAGTACCTTCGCGATCAATGGCTCCATGAAAACCAAAATCACCTACTGCAATATAAATCCAGCCGTCTATTCCCATTTGAATACCGTTGGTAGCATGATCAGTACCCCGGCTCTGCAAAAATTTTGGGGAACTGATGTGTTCCAGGATTGGTTTAGATGGGCCATCAGCTTTGCCATCCTGATTTTCATCTTCAAATACTACTAAATCCATTCCAGTGGCCTTACCCGTTTCTTCTGAGAATTGCGTGTGTAAAACGTAAAGTTTATTGCCTATTGGAAGGATTCCCCTCGGATTATCAACGGGTGCATAAATAGAGTGGGAATCCATAAATCCATCATTATCGCAATCCACCAATTTAACAATACTCCCTTTACCCGGATCCTTCCCCAAGGAGCCTATCATGTCGACCCCCACAAAAACATCTCCATTGGGTGCCACTGCCAAACATGCAGGACTAGGAGTTATATCTTCTCTTGCGAATCCGTTCACTTGGATATCGGATGGCCAATTCAATGATTGAACAAGGGAATCGTTCCATTGCCGAAAGGTATCGGAAGGACCTTGGGGAGAGCAAACTTGTTTTTCCTCACCGCAACTTACCGCGGTAAGTCCTATTAAAAATGCGACAAGAATATGCGATTTCTTTCTGAGTACTTGGCCTATGGTCATTAAATACGTGCCTTATCAATTAAAAATTGGTTCGGATTTTGATTTTTTAAAATCGGCGTGAAAATACAATTTTGAAGCCAATGCAAAAAAAAAGGAACTCAAAAAACACCTCATAGAGCAGTTCTTTACTAAAAATCAATGGTGGCCCCCAACAAAAAGTTGGCGCCAGCCTGTGGGTAATACCCGGCACCTTCAATAGTCGTTGTTGTATCTGGAATAGACCATGTATCATCATAGGTATAGAAATACCCGTTTGAAACATACTTGGCATTAAATATATTATTTAACAATGCAGACAAGGTAATGCTCTTGACCACTGAATTTGCTTTAATGATATATTGCACGTTAAAATCGGTTTGAGAATAGGCGTCCAGTATTGAACTTTTAGCATCTATATTGCCCATATACTGTTTGCCCACATATTTACTCAACACTGAAATCTGTAATTCCTCCCTTGGGTTGTATGAAATTCTGTTTCCTAATACAATATCTGGTGAAAATGTGATATTGGTATTTCCCAAATCCTGCAACACCCCATCCCTCTGAAAAACGAACTCTTTATTTTTATTTGAGCTCAGAGCCATATTAGGGCTTATGGAGAATTTACTTCCCAAAGCGATGTTAGCATCAATCTCTAATCCAAAACGATAACTATCACCTACATTGGCCCTCAATGGAGCACCTACATCATTCAGTTCCCCTGTAAGCACCAACTGATCCTTATAGTTCATGTAATACAAATTGGTGTTCAATTGAACATCTGAAGAGATGTAACGCCACCCCAACTCATAATCATTCAATTTTTCGGGTTTAGGATTGCCGTTTTCATAGTCATTTCGATTGGGCTCTCGATTTGCCACAGCATATGATAAATAGAACTTATTGTTTGAATCCAAATCATAGGTAATCCCCGCCTTGGGGTTAAAGAAGTTGAACGTGTCATCAACCAATCCTGTATCATCGCCATTGGCCTCATAACCTACTCCTCTGTATTGTAGGTCCCCAAAAAGACTCCAATTATCATTCAGTTTATAATTGGCCTTTGCGAATACATTAAAATCGGTCTTTTTGGAGGAGTCGTCATAGTATCTATCCCGAATGCTACTATTTGGAGCGAATTCCGCCCAAATCACCTCGCCAAAATGATCGCCCTCGTACTTGTTCCATCCACCTCCAAGAATCACGTTTAATTTTTCATTGGTATAATTGGCAGAAAAAACGGTACCGTAAAAATCATTATCCAACCATCTTCGACGAATTAAGTCTGTGGTATTTACCTCAGCTCCATTAACGGTCAATGGTTGAAAGCCGTATGTGGCAAAATCATCATCTTCCTTGAATTGTTCAAAGAAACCACGTCCTCTGGTATAATGCAATGCCAGATTTGTGCTCCAACTATCATTCAATTGCTGGTTCCATAGAAGTTGGGCATGGTTTTGCTTATAATTGTCAACTTCGTTTTCGTAAAATTGGGTGTTCCCATTTTCATCTATATAGATTCCGGATGGATTGAAAGTCCGATCGGACTCTAAAGTGACAGCATCAATACCATACCAAGCTTGATAAGTAATTTCATGGCCGCCAAAAAGTACGGCTTTCAATAGCGTATTTTCTTTTTTGAAAGCGCCTTGTAAGAAATAGGAATCCAACTTTGAAGAGGCTCTATCAATATATCCATCAGAACTGATTTTAGATAACCGTCCTGAAATCTCAACATTGTCCTTTAGCAAACCCGTACTAAACCTTATATTGTTTCTCAAAGTGTTATAACTCCCAACCGATGTCGAAATTTGACCAAAGGCCTCTTCGGATACACCATCGGTCACGATATTCAGGCTCGCCCCAAAGGCTCCCGCCCCATTGGTCGATGTGCCTACACCACGCTGTAGTTGCAAACTTTGGGTCGACGAAGCAAAGTCTGGCATGTTAACCCAAAACGTGCCGTGCGATTCAGAATCATTATAGGGAATTCCATTAATGGTCACGTTTACCCGTGTGGCGTCGCTTCCTCGAACACGTATTCCGGTATACCCTATACCTGCCCCTGCATCGGATGTGGTGACCACTGCAGGCATAAAATTCAATAGAATGGGAATATCCTGCCCCAAATTCCTAGGCTTTAATTGTTCTTTGGTAAGATTTGTAAATGTTACCGGTGATTCTTTAGTGACCCGAATGGCAGAAACAAAGACTTCATCCAAGTCTATTTTTTTACCTTTTATCGAATCTATTGGTGTTTCTTGGGCCGATAGACCCATGGCCAGGCCAATAAGGCCCATTGTTGTGAAAATAGATGATTTCATCCGTAAAATATATTTACGAATAAAAGGGGCTATTATTCTTGTTAAAAATTGATTTTTGGTTTCTTGTAAACCGATTGAAATTCCAAATAAGCGCAACGCACATCCCTTAGCAGCATTACCCGCCCAGGTTCCTTGGGTATAATCTCAGCCCTCCGATAGCTATCGGCAAGCACCCCTTTGAGATGGCACAAATGTACTATTGAAAAATAACTCATCATAACAAAAAATGAATTACTTTCAAAAAATTGGATATAGCCGTTCTTAAACTGAGGTATTCCTTTGTTAAACCTGATGGGTAGGTTTCAACAAATCGTTGACGGTCTTAACCGGATTAAAGGTCGCAAGTGGCACTTCAACAAAAATAGAATTCCAAAATGCCATGGCACCATTCCAAAGCCCAGGCAATTCCAATGCTTTCAACTCCCGGCCTTCTTTGGTCTTACTTGATATAAAACCCTGTTTGTGGTCCACAAAATTCAAAAGATTGTACTTTTCTCCATTAAAGTTCTTTACTCCACATACCAAATCAACCGGATTGAAATGGGTCGAATTTTTGAGAATATCAACTTGCTTTTCATTGGACATGTCTATTTGAGCCGATTCAATAATCTGTAAAACAATATGATTATGTGCATTCTTTATCCAAAATGGCCCGCCGCCAGGTTCGCCCTCATTTTTGACCATTCCACAAATTCGGATAGGCCTATTAATTTTATCTTTCAATATCTCAATCTGCTCACCAATGCTAAAACCGGAATACTTATCAATAAAGCGGACATTAAGTTCATTTTCCAAAAAGGATTTGATTTCTGTCATCAACTGAGCCGACAAATTATTTTCGTCCAATAATTTGGCATATTCAAAGGCCTTCTCCTGTACATTTAAAAGTAATCCCGCCAACATTTTTTTACTGTTTGCCAATTCCTCCTGAGCGTCTGGTACTACAACATTATCTATGTTCTTTATAAAAATAATATCGGCCTCTTCTTCGTTAAGATTTTCTATCAGTGCCCCATGGCCTCCTGGTCTAAAAAGTAAAGACCCATCAGAATTACGAAATAAATTATTCTCCAAATCAACGGCGACTGTATCGGTGGAAGATTTTTGATAGGAGTATCCTATGTTAAATGAGGTTTCGGTCTCTTTTGACAAGCGCGGGTTCACTTCCTTATATTGGGCGCTGAACATCTTCATATGTTGTTCGGAAATAGTAAAGTGCAGGTTAGCCTCATCACCCATTTTAGCATAATTTGCCGCTTCCCTTAGATGTTCTTCAAAGGGAGTCGCACTATGGTCTCCATAATTGTGGAAGGGCAAAAGGCCTTTAGGATAAAATCCGTAATTCAACCCTCCTTCCAACATCATTTCCTTTACAAAAAGATAGATTTCTTCGTCCTTGTTGGCCGCCTTTCCTTTTATTCTTTCCTGAACTACATCATAAAAGGAAAAATTCGTAAGGCCTTGACTAAAAAGGCGTATATCGGAATCATCGGTCCGATCAATGTAGTCTTCCAAACTTTCCTTACTTGGGTCGTAAACATCCAAAAAATTGAACAACGTCTTGAACATTCTAGAGGCAGCACCAGAAGCCGGAACAAATTTAAGAATGGACAACTTGTCCATGGATCCCTCAAAGGTATTGATTAAGGCTTTTTGTTCCTTAGCTGTAAATTTGCTTATTCCATTACCTATCACAGCGGCATTTTCCAAATCGACAAAGGGTATTCCCTCTTTAAAAATTTCTACCTGATTCCTTACTTTTTCTTTGGTTATACCCTTTTCGGCTAATAACTCTTGGTCTTTTTCGGTCAGTTGCATCATTTGTTCAATAAGTTATCAATGTGTTCTACAGCAGTTTTAAGGCGTGTTTTTTTATCCCCTTTTAAGATAACAAAATTCCTATTATGTTTCTCCAAGGTTTCCTTGAAATATAAAAACATACGTTCCCGCTCATTGGGTTTGTCTCGTAAATCATCCGCCTGCCACGGAATATCTATATATGTAAGAAAATAAAGGTCATACGAATTCGCTAAAGCATATTTCTCCAAACTTGAATCGCAATATCCTAAATAATAAGCCTCGGAATACACCTTGGTCTCCAACAGATCAGTATCGCATACCAGCAAGTCAGAGGCTTTTTTGGCCAAATCATTTTCCAAGCGCATTTGCCCTTCGGCAATGGGCAATAAATCCTGAGGTTCACAGGTCTTTCTTTCATTGTTCCATTTATCCTGTAGATACGCTCTGGCATATTCCGGCACCCATACTGTATTATAATGCCTGGCAAGCTGTTCGGACAAGGTGGTTTTCCCAGTAGACTCAGGGCCAAATAACACTACTTTAACGACATCTGAGGGTTGTTGTCTAAATTTTTCTTCCATGCAAGGTAACCATATATGGCAATGAACGTAAATATAAGATACTGAATACTTGTAAACGTAAAACCTTTATAAAAATATAAAGGGACGGAAATAATATCCCCAATAATCCAATAAATCCAATTTTCAATTTTTCGTTTTGCCATAAGCCACATACCCACAAAAAATATCGCCGTTGTCACCGTGTCAACATAAGCTGTCCAACTTGTCCATTTATCAAAGATTTGATACACCGCGTACACAAAAACCAAGGTTACAATAAATATAAGAACCGATGTTCTTTGTTCCTTTTTTGTAGTTGAGGAAATAGGAGTAAAATGTGTGGCATCTACTTTCCGGGTCCAAATATACCACCCATAGACGCTCATAATAAAATAATACCCATTAATGAGCATGTCCCCTATTAAACCCCACTGATAAAGTAAATATACATAAATGGATGTGCTGATCATTCCTGTTGGATACACCAGAATGTTGTTCTGCTTTGAAAACCAAACGGATAATAACCCAAAGATTACCGCAACAATCTCAAGTACAATATGATAGGTTTGATACTCGGCGTATTGACTGAACAAATCATCAAAAATGTGGCTCATATTCGCTTCGGTCAGATTTCACAACTTTCATGTATAATAGACCCTTATCCATGAGCTCAAAAGCTTCCTTGATTTGCCTGTTCAAAACCGCCATTACTTCATCATATGTACCAAAGACTTGGGTACTGAGAGGGTTCTCTAAAATTGTAAGTCCCGATGCTCTCAATTTCTTTATAAAATCGACGATATGCTGTTCAAAATCATCTTGAAGTGGTGAAAAAGTAAGTTCAACTGAAATTTTCATTATACGGTTGTTGGTTGTGTTGGTAAAACTACTAAAAACAATCAACTGTCACCCAAACGAAGAGCATATACGCAGGTAAAACCCTCAAATTCCAAAAATTGGATATCATATCGCGATATATCGCCTTTATAAATAACCTGCCCTCTAATTTTGCTGTCTGAAAAATCAAAGTCTTCAATGTTGATATGCTGCATAAAGCTAAGCCCTTCGATTGCATAGATTTTATAAAGTGATTCCTTACAACCCCAAACTATAGTGAATTTACGTACCAGGTCTTTTGTGCTTTTAATATGGCTATAAGCTTCAATCTGTGTGAATTTATGAGCGATTCGCGTGATTTTTGGACGTTGCATTTCAATATCAATGCCTACCTCAATAGTATCACTCACAATAATTCCGGTAAATTGATGGGAGTGTGTTATGCTAATATGTCTGCCATCAATCAAATGTGGCTTACCCACCTTGTCATAGAAAAGATCCTTATCTTCATAATCGGCTTTGGCCATTAAATGCCGTATACTCAAAAAACCCCTACGGTGCATTTCAGATTTCATACCGTCAATTCGGTCTTGACAATGCGGGGTTAAATGAATCCCCTGTGAAAGCTCGTCCTCGGATTCTTCAATCTTCCAAATATAAACCGTAACTGTCTGGTTTACCTGTATTGTTTTATAAAGAGGCATGGTGTTATTTAGGATATTCGTAACTTTGCGACTCTTTAAAAAGAACTGCAATAATCAAACAACGAAAGTAAAAATAAAAAAGGATATGGCTATCAAAACTGTTGCATATACACCGTATAAGGTAAAGGACATTTCTCTGGCAGATTGGGGAAGAAAGGAGATTGAATTGGCCGAAGCGGAAATGCCGGGACTTATGTCACTCAGGGAAGAGTATAAGAATGAGCAGCCGCTAAAAGGTACCCGTATAGCCGGTTGTTTGCATATGACCATACAAACGGCTGTACTGATTGAGACCTTGGTCGCATTAGGAGCGGATATTACCTGGAGTTCCTGTAACATTTTCTCAACCCAGGACCATGCCGCTGCCGCTATAGCTGCTGCTGGCATTCCCGTTTATGCTTGGAAAGGCATGACTGAGGAGGAGTTTGACTGGTGCATTGAACAAACTTTGTTCTTTGGGGAAGACCGCCAACCTTTGAATATGATTTTGGATGATGGCGGTGACCTTACCAATATGGTATTGGATCAGTACCCGGAACTTGCAGCAGGTATCAGGGGCCTTTCAGAGGAGACCACAACCGGTGTTCACCGTTTATACGAAAGGGTAAAGAATGGCACATTGCCCATGCCCGCAATCAATGTGAACGATTCCGTCACCAAATCGAAGTTCGATAATAAGTATGGATGTCGTGAAAGTGCCGTTGATGCCATTCGAAGGGCCACCGACACCATGTTAGCCGGTAAACGTGTAGTTGTCGCAGGATATGGTGATGTTGGCAAAGGTACTGCTGCTTCATTCAAAGGGGCCGGAGCCATAGTTACAGTTACTGAAATTGACCCGATTTGCGCGCTTCAAGCCTGTATGGATGGGTATGAGGTAAAACGCTTGGAAAACGTTGTGGGTAAGGCCGATGTGGTAATCACAACCACTGGAAACAAGGATATTATCCAGGCCAAACATTTCAAGGCGATGCGCGACAAGGTCATTGTCTGCAATATAGGCCATTTTGATAATGAGATAGACATGGCTTGGTTGAATGAAAACTACGGCAATACCAAGGACGAAATCAAACCGCAGGTCGATAAATATACCGTTGATGGTAAAGACATTATTTTATTGGCCGAAGGGAGATTGGTGAATTTAGGGTGCGCCACAGGGCATCCAAGTTTTGTCATGAGTAACTCGTTCACCAACCAAACCTTGGCCCAAATAGAACTTTGGAAAAACACAGATGCCTATGGGAACAAGGTGTATATGTTGCCAAAGTATTTGGATGAGAAGGTAGCCAAATTGCACTTATCTCGATTGGGAGCAGAGCTTACCGAACTACGTGAAGATCAGGCTGAATATATTGGTGTTACTGTCGAAGGACCATTCAAGCCGGAGTATTATAGATATTAGAATTTTGCCTTTTCTGAGAAGGTAGGAATCCAAAACAAGCATAAGACCCTTGCAGCGATGTGATGGTTTTTATTTCATTATTACCGGAACATCGACTTTTTTATCGCCCTTCTTAGAGCCTATTTTCAAACATGCCAATTATTTTATTATGTCTCATTTTGCGCAACTTCGTTAAAATTTTGAACCGTAGCCCTGCTATGCTTAAATATTTCGCCTCGTTTTGCCTCAAAAATCGCCTGTAATCCCGATAGCTATCGGGACTAATCACATATTTCAAAACAGACTCTTAGTTAAATAAATTTTTCGGTTCTTCGTAAAAACTTTTAGACCATGACAATATTTATAGATATGGATGAGGTAATTGCAGATACCTACGGAGCCCATATAGAAATCTACAACGCGGAATTTGACCAACAACTTAACATTCAATCCTGTTTGGGAAGTGAGGTATGGCAAAAAGTGCCGGTTGAGCATCAGGAAAGTATTCGCCAACATGCAAGAAGAAGAGGGTTTTTCCAAGGTCTACAGCCTATAAAAGATAGCCAAGACATCGTAAAGGAATTGTCCAAAAAATATGAGGTCTATATTGCTTCCGCAGCCATGGAATATCCAAACTCCTTGGAGGAAAAAAGCGAATGGTTAGATGAGTATTTTCCTTTTTTACCTTGGAAAAAAAGAATCCTATGCGGAGACAAGCGTATTTTATTCGGAGATGTGCTAATTGATGACCGAAGTTACAATCTGGAAAGCTTTCAAGGTAGGACAATTCTGTTTACTTCGCCCCATAATGTCAATAGCAATGGATATGAACGCGCGAACAACTGGCTTGAAATTGGCGACAGATTACTTTGATTCAAGGCCAATAAAAAACCCTTTCCAAAAATGAAAAGGGCCTTATTATCTTAAGCAGAGTGGTTAGTTCTTAAGCCTCAAAAGGCTCAATGGAAACATAGGATTTACCTCCGGCTTTCTTTTGAAACTTTACCAGTCCGTCTACTCTTGCATGCAAAGTGTGATCTTTACCGGCATACACATTGTCACCTGGATTATGTTTAGTACCACGTTGTCTAACAATGATATTTCCTGCAATGGCTGCCTGGCCACCAAAAATCTTAACCCCTAAGCGTTTCGATTCTGATTCCCTACCGTTTTTTGAACTACCTACACCTTTTTTATGTGCCATGATATATTATTTTATCAACCTCGAACAAGGTCTAATTATATTATTTACTTAAAGCGGCAATTAAATCAGCCTTTTTCATTGAAGAGATACCTTCAATTCCTTTGGCTTTAGCCATTTCTTTTAATTCAGCAACCGTATTCTTGCTATAATCAACAGCTTCTTTCTTTGGTGCTGCCTTTTTAGGTGCAACCTTTGGTGCTTCAGCTTTTGCCTTTGGTGCTTCAGCCTTTGCTTTGGGTGCAGCTGATTTTGGCTCTGCCTTGGCTTTGGCCGGTGCAGCTTTCTTGGCACCTTTAGTAACAATACCTTCAACAACAATCTCGGTCAATGATTGGCGATGGCCATTTTTGACTGCATATCCCTTACGTCTTTTCTTTTTAAAGACGATAACCTTATCACCTTTAAGGTGCTTTATGACTTTTGCCTCAACAGTGGCTCCGTCTATAGCTGGGGCGCCAATAGTAACATTCTTACCGTCATCTAAAAGAAGAACATTGTCAAAAGTTACCTTTTTACCTTCTTCTACCTGTAAACGGTGAACATATACTTTTTGGTCTTTCGCAACCTTAAATTGCTGCCCTGCCATCTCTACAATTGCATACATAGCGTATATTTAGTTTAATTTACCTACCATTTTCTCAATAGGCGGGTGCAAATATACTGCTAAATCATTAATGTACAAGAGATTTTAAAAATAAAAGTTCCCCTAGGAATGGTGTAATGTAGGTTAGCTTAATTCCTGCTTTCTGGGATTATTGCTTAATTTGAATAATTGCATAAAAGATAGGGTCAACACCAACGATGTGGTGAAACCCATTATGGCAACAGTAAAAAACACAATGGCTTGAAAATTATTATAATCTTCTGCCCAGGCACTTGAAAGTTCGTTAAGGAATTCCGTATTGAGTTCTGTGGCGTAAAACGCGAAAAAAATCGTGAACAAGAATGTGGCAATCGCACCAGTTACCACACCCGCAATAAATCCCTTGCCATAATTGAAACTTTCTTTTTCCCTTATCCGAAAAAACTTGATGGCCTCATAGATTCCAAAGCCAGTGATTACAACATTAAACAGGCTATAGAATACATTAATATGAAGATTGAATAATGAGAGAACCAAAAAATAGGTGATTAGACAACCGCTGGTTGCTATTCCAAATCGAATCGGTATTGCAAACTGTTTCATCGGACCAAAATTTCAAATTTCCCCTTTAAATTACATAATTTTAATGGATTCTGGCTTAAATTCTTGTTAAAGAGAACGGTGTTTCCCTTCTAATTTGATGAAAAAATTATATTCGTGTAACATTTTTATGCATGTTCATACCAATTTGCTACTAATTATCTAATCTAACACCTGTAAGAATGAACCTAAAACCACTTTATGCAATTCTGACATTTTTAACGATGGCCGCCATGAATGCCCAGGAGGTTCCCTATGAGGAATATGACCTTGACAATGGCCTTCATGTAATTTTACATCAAGACAACAGAGCCCCTGTGGTGACAACCTCGGTCATGTATCATGTTGGTGCCAAGGACGAGAATCCAGAAAAAACCGGGTTCGCCCACTTTTTTGAGCATTTATTGTTCGAAGGTACCAAAAATATCGAACGGGGTGAGTGGTTCAAAATAGTTTCCTCAAATGGAGGCCAAAACAATGCCAATACTACACAGGACAGGACGTACTACTATGAGGTCTTTCCCTCGAACAACTTGGAATTGGGCCTTTGGCTGGAGTCTGAACGCCTAATGCATCCAATTATCAATAAAATTGGAGTAGACACACAAAGTGAGGTAGTACAGGAAGAACGAAGAATGCGTTATGATAATGCCCCTTATGGCAGGTGGAGGGAGCAAATGTTCATCAGCTTATTCAAAAAACATCCATATCGTTGGCAAACCATAGGTTCCCTAGAACATTTGGCCAGTGCCTCCTTGGACGATTTTAAGAATTTCAATACAAAGTACTATATCCCAAATAATGCTGTTTTGGTAGTAGCCGGCGATATAGACATTGATAAGACCAAAAAAATGATTGAGGATTATTTTGGGCCCATTCCCAAAGGAGAGGATATTCAACGCAGCACCTTTATTGAAGACCCCATAACTTCAACGATTAAGACGAAATATCACGATTCCAACATACAGATTCCTGCAATCTTTATGGGGTATCGCACCCCAGCCCAAACGGAGAGGGATGCTTACGTGCTAGACATGATATCGACTTATTTGAGTGATGGTAAAAGCTCCAAGCTTTATAAAAAGCTGGTGGACGAAAAGAAAAAAGCGCTTCAGGTCTTTGCTTTCAATGGATCTCAAGAAGATTACGGCGCTTATGTAGTGGGTGCCCTTCCGGTAGGAGAAACCTCATTGGACGATATTAAAACCGAGATCGATGCAGAAATTGTAAAGCTTCAGTCCGAACCCATAACAGAAAAGGATTATCAAAAATTACAGAACAAATTTGAAAATCTTTTTGTCAACTCAAATAGCAGTGTTTCAGGTATCGCAAATTCGCTAGCTAGATATTATATGTTATATGATGATACCAGCCTAATCAATAATGAGATAGATATTTACCGAACTATCACCAGGGAAGAAATTACGGTTGTGGCCAATAAATATTTGAAGCCAAGCCAGCGTGTTGAACTAGAATACTTACCCCAGGAAGCAACTGAAAACTAAAAGCTATGAAGAAATATTATATAACCTTGGTCTTTGGCATTATTGCCTTGAATTTACAGGCACAGATTGATAGAACCCAGATACCCAAACCAGGGCCTGCCCCACAAATAAACTTACAGGAACCGCAGCATTTTGAATTGAAAAACGGACTAAAAGTCTTGGTAGTGGAAAACCACAAGCTCCCTAGGGTTTCTATTCAACTTTTAATAGATAACCCTCCTATCCTTGAAGGTGACAAAGCTGGTGTGTCAAGCCTTGAGGCTAGTCTTTTGGGAAATGGCTCAAAGACAATCCCTAAGGATGACTTTAATGAAGAGGTCGATTTTCTGGGGGCACGAATACGTTTTGGTTCCCAAAGTGCTTTTGCCAGTTCATTGTCCAAATATTTTCCAAGAATATTAGAGTTAATGGCAGATGCGGCGATCAACCCAAATTTCACTGAAGTCGAATTTGATAAAGAGAAGCAAAAACTGCTTACCGCCTTAAAAGCCCAAGAAAAAGATGTTTCAGCAATTGCAAGTAGGGTTCAAAGGGCATTGGCCTATGGTGCTAGTCACCCTTATGGAGAATTCACTACGGAAGAAACCATAAATAATGTTTCCCTTTTGGATGTTGTTCAATTTTATGAGGATTATTTTGTTCCCGCCAATGCCTATTTGGTCATTATTGGTGATGTTGAATTTGACAGTGTACAAAAATTGGTAGAGGAACACTTTACACCATGGGTAAAGGCAGTCCCACCTTCCTTTCAATTTTCGAGACCCTCGAACGCTCAATACACCCAAATAAATTTTGTTGATGTTCCCAATGCGGTGCAATCTGAGGTATCGGTAGAAAGTTTGGTAGACCTTACCATGAAAAATGAAGACTATTTGCATGTCTTAATGGCCAATCGCATCCTGGGCGGTGGTGCGCAGGGCCGTCTATTCTTAAACCTTCGGGAAGATAAGGCCTATACATACCACTCATATTCGAGCATAGGCAATGACAAATATGCCCCAGCTACATTTAAGGCCACGGCACAGGTACGCAATATGGTTACGGATAGCACGGTCGTCGAAATTCTAAAAGAACTTGACAAGATAATCAAAGAACCCGTCACAGATGATGAACTTAAAGATGCAAAAGCCAAATACGTGGGTAATTTTGTTCTTGCGCTTGAAAAACCTGAAACTATCGCCAGATACGCTTTGAATATAGAAACGGAGGATTTACCAAAGGATTATTACAAGACCTATTTGGAACGTATAAATGCCATTTCTAAGGAAGATGTCCAAAAAGCTGCACAAAAATACATGACCATTGATAAGGCTCGGGTCGTTGTCACTGGAAAAGGGAGCGAAGTCATAGAAAACCTAGAAAAAATTACGTTCAATAACAAAAGGGTTCCAGTCAAATACTACGACAAATATGCAAAAGGAAGTGAGAAGCCCAATTATGAGGTATCGGTTCCTGAGGGCTTGACAGCCCAAAATGTTTTGGAGAAATATATTGAGGCTATTGGCGGCACAGACAAATTAATGGGAGTAGAATCGTATTCCCTTAGGGCTGAAGCTGAAATGCAAGGCATGAAATTGAACCTAGAAGTCAAGAAAACTTCCAAAAATCAATTCATGCAAGATTTAAAAGTAATGGGCAATTCAATGAGCAAGCAAGTGGTTGATGGCAATAAAGGTTATATGGTAATGCAAGGTCAACGAAAGGATTTGGGAGAAGAAGAACTCAAGAAAGCAAAAGAAGAATCGGCCCCCTTCCCAGAGTTGAATTTACTCAATACCGATGTTGTACTTGAGGGCATTGAAGTGATAGATGGCAAAAAGGCCTATAAAATTAAAATCTCCAATGAAAAAACTTCTTTTTATGATATTGAAACAGGGTTGAAAGTTCAGGATGCTGTTAGTATTGAGACTCAAGGCCAGCAAATGAACACCATCTTCAACTATAGTGATTACCAGGAAGTTTCGGGTATTAAGTTCCCTTTTCTACTCAAACAGACCATGGGACCACAAAAGTTTGAATTTATTGTAAAGGAAATCAAGGTCAATGAAGGGGTTTCCGATGTAGATTTCGAATAATCAAGTTTTTAAACGTATAAACCATAAGAGGCCTTTATCAAATTATAAGGGTCTCTTTTTTTTATTCACCAAATAAACGCCAAATAGTATAATAGCACCGCCTAGCAGCTGATACAGATTTATAATCTCACTGTCCCAGATTCCCCACAGGATGGCTACAGTAGGTATCGTATACGTTACTGAAGCAGCAAAAACAGGGCTCGACAAATGAATCAATTTATTAAAGTAAATATTGGCTACTGCGGTCCCTAGCAATGCCAAGGCCAATAGATACCATATGGCTTCATGCATTTGTATATTACCCCTTACTTCAGTAAGAAATCCTGAATAAAGCATCACTACTATTGCAGGAACAAAGGCAACTGCAAAACTTCCGGTTGTTACTGTCAATGGGCTTAAATGAGACAAGTGTTTTTTAATAATATTAATGTTCAATGCATATCCCAAAGCGGATGCCAAGATAAAAATGGAATACCAATAATTTTGGTCTAGATCCAATTCCATGCCAGTTAGGATCAAGGTAAGCGTTCCGAACAATCCAATTAAAACACCTACAATTTGTCTTTTGGTAACAATGGCTCCAAATAACAACACCCCAACAATGGTCGTAAGCAGCGGAACGACCGAATTGAATATTGAGGTAACCCCACTATCTAGTTGGGTTTGCGCAACAGCGAACAAAAATGGCGGAAAAAAGGAGCTAAGCAAACCAGCCATAAAAATCCATTTCCAATCTCGAAGTTTGGCTTGTTTAAGACTCCGATGGCCAAAAACAAATAGAGATATTGCGGCAATTACAATACGTAAACTTCCCAATTGCACAGGTGTAAATCCAAGCAAGGATTTTTTTATCAAAATAAATGAAGAACCCCAGACCAAGGAAAGTATTGTCAGGTATATCCATTTTTTGCTGTACTCGTTCACTTTAATTATTTTTTTGTAAAAGTGATGTTTTTTGACAAAACAATTGCGTCGTTATTTTGTAATTTTACCCTAGTCTTTAATACAAGTCCATGAAAACCGGAAAACAAATTATTTTTTTGATTGCCTCTATTTTTTTGATTTTCTCCTGTAAGGAAGAAAAAAAAGAAGAACATACAGTTTCGAATAATCAAATGAAAGAGGTCATGGCCATTCATGACGAGGTAATGCCTAAAATGAGCATTTTAGGTAATATGGTAGGGGAAATGGCAACTAAGGAAGATAGTACAGCATTGGGGCTGCAATACAAAAATGCAAGGATAGACCTCCAGGAGGCCCACAAGTCGATGATGGATTGGATGCAAGGATTCGGTAGCCGATTTGATTCTGATGAAATCTTGAACGGAAAGGAATTATCGGATCAAAAACAAATTTGGTTAGATGAGGAAGAAGAAAAGGTAAAATCGCTACGGAATCAAATAAACTCTAGTATTGAAGAGGCTAAAAAGTTATTGGATAAAAGCTAAGAGACTGTTTTGAAGGATCCCGTTCTTTGCCGGACAACAAATCTGACGGCACAGCTGGGCCAGCAACGGAAGGGATTCCGATTATCATAGTCACTCACATTGGTTGCTAGGCAAAGTACCTCTTGGAAAATATGCTTTACTATTAGAATAATATCAAAATAGGTGCTATTCTAAATGCGATGTCCTTGCTATTGCCGAAAAATTGTGTTTTGTGTTCTTAAATAGAGGTTTTTTACTGACAATATCCCTGCAACTCTTCCTTTCTTATTAATCTGATATGCATAATATCCCAAATTTTGGTTACATGAAAAAAATGTGTTTTGATTGCCAACTTTCAAAGACCGCAATAGTTCTGTTTATTTTCTTTATCACATTTTGTCATCAGGGACAATCTCAAAGTGAACCATTGGAAAGACCCAATATCCTATGGATTGTAAGTGAGGACAATAGTCCATTTTTGGGTTGCTATGGAGACGATTTGGCCACGACTCCAACATTGGATAAATTGGCTCGAGAGGGTGTTTTATACTTAAATGCCTTTGCCAACGCCCCTGTGTGTGCTCCGGCAAGGTCAACTATCATTTCCGGAATGTATCCTCCAAGTATGGGCACACAAAATATGCGTAGTGTGTATCCTACTCCAACGTCCATTAAGTTTTTCCCACAATACCTTAGGAAAGCTGGATATTATACCACCAATACTTCCAAGGAAGACTATAATATGATTAAACCAGAAGGTGTCTGGGATGCTTCCTCAAAGGAAGCACATTACAAGAACCGGGCAGCAGGACAACCCTTTTTTGCCATATTCAATTTAGGGGTGAGTCATGAAAGTTCTATCCATAAAAGCACGCCAAAAGAAGAATTAAGACATGACCCTGCTAAGGTGAATCTGCCGCCCTACCATCCAGATACTGAAGAAATGCGGCACGATTGGGCTCAGTATTACGATAAGATCGAGGACATGGATGGGCAGGTAGCCAAAATCCTAAAAGAATTGGAAGACGCTGGATTGGCACAACATACTATTGTTGGTTATTATGGCGACCATGGGGGTGTTCTAGCCCGAAGCAAAAGATTTGTTTATGAATCTGGTACCCGGGTACCCATGATTTGGAGGTTTCCCGAAAAATACCAACATCTTTCTCCTGCAAAACCCAATACGAAATTAGATCGATTGGTCAGTTTTGTTGATTTGGCCCCTAGCATACTAAGTCTTGCCGGAATCAGCATACCGGAATACATGCAGGGAAAGGCATTTTTAGGTGAGCAGCAAACCAAAGCCCGCGAATACGTCCATTTATTTAGGGGTAGAATGGATGAACGGATAGATATGGTGAGGGCAGTCAGGGACAACCAATTTAGGTACATAAAAAATTATATGCCCCACCGTATTTATGGTCAATATTTAGAGTATTTATGGAGAGCACCATCTTGTCGATCATGGGAAAAGGCCTATAAATCGGGAGAATGTAATGAAGCACAAAGCGCTTTCTGGGAACAAAAACCAGCGGAAGAGCTTTATGATGTGACCCTAGATCCCTGGGAAGTAAATAACCTGGCCGAAGATCCAGAATATGCTGAAGTATTGCAACGGATGTGGGAAGAAACTAGACGATGGATGCTTGATATACACGATACTGGGTTAATGCCGGAGGGAGAGCTATCCACCAGAAATAAGGAACAAACTTCCTTTGATTATGTCTATTCCAAGGCATATGCTGTAGAAGAAATTATGCATGCCGCCAATGTAGCCAGTATGCGCAATAAAAATAATCTGGATGAAATCATTGGTTTTATGCATGATGAAAATCCTACGATACGCTATTGGGGATCTACCGGCTGTCTAATTCTTGGAAAAGAAGCAGCAGCTGCCATAAACGAACTAAAGGAATTGCTAAAAGATGAACATCCCGATGTGCGAATAACTGCCGCAGAGGCGCTGTGCAATTTGGGGGAATCCTCTCTGGCCACCCCTATTTTAATCGAAGCATTGAAAGAAGAAAATATGATGGTAAGGGTGCATGCCATGAACAGCTTGGAAATCATTGGTGGTGAGGTGGCTATAGCAGCTATCCCCACTGTAAAGAAAGTACTTGGCGACAGGCCAGGTAGGGCCTACGATATTCGGGCAGGCAAGCGCTTGATCGAAATTTATGATTAATAGGGGAAAGCCCATAACGCATTGAACCCCATATGTACTATCCATTCAATGTACTTCAAGGTATATCCCTTTTCTTCAATTTAACTCAACGGTGATTATTTGGTCATTTAAAGCTGCTTTAAGGTTCTTTATTGCTTTTGGATGCGAAGATGCTCCTATTTTCAAGGTGTAAGTATGATTTAAATCGAAAATTTTTGGTCTAAACGTATTTCCCTTAATGCGAAGAGTATATACAATCTCCTGATCGGTCTCGTCATATACTTGCACCACGGTATTTTTTGGTCCCTTAACCTTTATTTCGGGCAAATACCCTTTTGCCTTCTTTCCATAATTATCCTCCATATTAATGGTCCGTGGCCATCCTGGGTACTGTTTTCCTGTTGATACATCCGATGGGTCCACATATCTAGGCCAGCATTCCATTGTAATGTCCCTAGTGCTCTTGGCCAAGCGTACAATACCATAACCTGGCATGCGATCGTGAAGTGCAGCCGGAGCTACGCCTGATTTAGGCCCTGGATTGGTATGCGCATATACATTGACGAAATTTCCAAACCCGTCCAAGTATTCACCGGTATAATCCTGTAAGCCTTGGATATGATTTTTGCCTTTATTTTCAAAGGGTTGCCATGCACGCGGATAGAAATTAGCAATAGAAGGTACACAGAAAGACCAACCTGCATCATTTTGACTATCAATGCCATGATGGACTATTGAAGCCAAATGTTGATCGCCTGCCAACATAAAACCAAAACCTTTTCTTATCGCGCTCAGGGCTTTGTTCCGACCGGTTTGAGGCCAGCCATTCGAATCAAAATCCATATATAAATGCTTCAGTTCCACACCGTGGTGGGTTGCCATATTTCCAAAAATAGTCTGGGAGAGCACTACTTTCATTTCTGAATGCGTCCAGTCCGCAGCCCAATCATTCAGAAAGTCCAATTGTCTTTTTCCCAATAAGGTAGCCCCTTCAACATCGGCCATGGCATAGGTGTAATTGGGATCTATTACATGATCTGGTCTTCCTGATTTTGTGGGAGGTATTAGCCCATTTGGCCCAGATTTAAACTTACGGTCCTCAATTATGGCAAAACTAATTCCCCCCAAATTCATATTGGTATAGTATGTACCTATGCCTGTTTTAATGGGCGTAGGATCATAAGGGTCCGGCAAATGACTTACTTGGGTACGCTCTACCATTTTTACGAACTCCGAGCCATGTACATACCCTCCCTTATTATCCACGTCGGTATCACCCCCGCCATTGCCCCAAACGTTGCCTTGAAATACATCGTGGTCATCGGGTATACTAATGGTAGGAATACTTTTGGAAATATCACTATAGGCCCAACACCATAAATACCATTTGTACATATAGTCTTTGTAAATATGCTGTTTATCCGGAACAGAAGGACTTGCCCCCTCATAAATTTGATCTCCACTAAAGAACAGTAAATCGGCTTGTTGTTTTTCCAGATTGTCCAACAATTGAGTATGCGGATACCATATTTGTTCCTTCCAATTGAATGGAGCTCTTTCAACTCCTTTGGCCAAATTATGATTTCCAGTAAATCCGGCGACGACAATAGTATCCTTATCCACAGGATCGGCCCTAAAAACACCTTTATAAAAATAGGTTTCCCCTGTATCTTTCAACTGATATGAAAGACGGTAGGGAACATCTGTGGTATGCTTAAAGTTTTCAATCCTGAAAAGCGCATTATAAGATAAGGGCTGAACAGTTGATGTCCCTACATTCTTCCAGCCTTGATCTGTCTCTATTTCCAAATCCACGCTTTGGGAATCCCCTTTGCCAATAGGCATTAGTTGCGCATTTATTTTAACCAACTCATTTGATAATGTATACTGGGCCGCAAGAATTGGCCCACTGGTATGCGTAGCGTTATAATTGAATTTTTCTCCAGACAATTCCCAGTTATTAAACCAGAATGTCGCTGTATTTTCGCCGTTTCCTGGATGGGATACCAGTGCTACATTTCCATTTAATTCGCTTTCATTGATGGTATAGGTCAACGATCCCAGTTCTTTTTTTGAAAGGTCTTGTACTTTAAGAACCATTTGATAATCTGTTCCTTGCACATCTCCTGACACCATTATGCTGTAGCTCTCAGGAAGATCATCAAGTTGTACCGAGCTCAACATTTCTTTCTCCAAATGATTAAAATCCTGGATAAATAGCATGCCATTGGCACTTAATCCGACAAAATAGCCTCCTTCATTTCCAGGACTATGGTGTATTAGTGCAGCCGCTCTATAATCTAGCGAGGCCCCTGCCCCAATTAAAAAACCGGAAGCCGCCGTTTCATTTAAATTGACATTCCCCGTTGTGCTCCCTGTGGTCACGCTCATTTTAAAGTTTCCCTTATTTGATAATCTGGAACTCACTAAATGAACCGTTCGCATGGGTTTCTTTGCTGAACTTTGAATGCAAACCAATCTTCCATCTTTCACCTCCCAATCCTGCAAGCGGTTGGCCCAAAAGTGTTCTCCTGCCCAAGTGCGATCGGTTACCTCATCCCAACTATACTCTTTCGTCTCGGTCTGTTCGCTGCAACCCACCAAAAGAAACAGTAGGCCTACCCCTAAAATCATTCGTATTTTTATTAAAATCATCGCTTGTTGGTTTTATTTCGTTGGTAATCTAATTCAATTGAAGGGAAATTGGGGTCCATTCCCGAATTTATTTTTATACTATCCCATACCAGTGTACGGATTTTAATCAATCTTTTATCCAAAAAAAAACCTCCGGTTAAAGTCCTATTTTAATATCCCGTTCAAATATTTGCAATCAAATGATATCAAGGAATTAAAAGTTCTGAATATCATAGGATTAACCAAATTCCGTAAAGCCAAAATGGCAGTTAGGCAGGATGCTGATTCCGTTCTTTCCACTTTTACTTCTTCCACCTGAGCGTCTCCATTATCTTCTTAATATCATTTTGCAGATATGACGCTGCCGGATAAATGGAGTCATAATTTGGTTTGGTATAGAAATAAAGTGAACCGGTTAAAAAGTGTTGGGTACTATCTGTAACGTAAAATTGGGCTTGGGAAGCCGCATCGCCAACTACTTCAAAATACATCCCATAGACCTTATCATCTTCATTTACAAAAGGATGTGGAAAAATCCCGTCGGCCTTGGCAGAATGTTCAACGGATAGCCTCTGGGCATCTGTCAAAAGTTCCTTAATGTTATTTTCTACCTTTTTATACGTTATGAACAAAGATCCTTTTATTGAGGGATAATCTAACGTAAGTGAGCCGTTATCCGTTAATTCGGGGTCGCAAATTTTATTTATTTGAAATTCAAAACTTCCCATATCGAGAGACCCATAATCAGCGTTCGGATATTCTAACCTCAACATTGCTTTGGGCTTTGGAAGTACCTGTTCTTGGCACCCACTGACAAACAACAAAAGGGCCAATACTATAAGTGAACTCCTAATTTTCATTGGGTAAGATTACTTTTATTTGTTTCAATCGCTTTCTATCCAGACTTTCTACAACAAATTGATAGTTCTTAAAAACTATTTTTTCGCCTTTTTTAGGAAAGCTTCCTGCTATCTCCAGTACAAATCCCGCGATGGTTTCGGATTCGCCCTTGTTATTCTCAAAGGCCTCATCATCTTCAATCTTGACTACCCTATAAAAATCCTTCAAAGCAGTTTTTCCTTCAAAAACATAAGTATGCTCATCAAGTTTGGAATATACCAAATCCTCGTCGTCGAATTCATCGCTGATATCACCCACTATTTCCTCAATTATATCCTCCAAGGTTACAATACCGGAAGTACCTCCATATTCATCAACCACAATGGCCAAATGATTCTTCTTCTCTTTAAATTCCAATAAAAGATTATCCAATTTTTTGTTTTCAGGTACAAAATAAGGTTCTCGTACCAATGAGATCCAGTTGAACGTCTTACGATCTATATATGGCAATAAATCCTTCACGTAGAGCACGCCAAGCACATTATCCATATTTTCAGAAAAAACCGGTATTCGAGAATATCCATGCTTTTTTATCTCTTCCAGTACATCCAAATATTTCATGTCCTCGCTCAATGCAAAGAGATCAATTCGGGGACGCATTACCTGTTTTGTGTCTGTATTTCCGAAAGAAACAATCCCTTCTAAAAGTTTTTGTTCTTCCTTGGTTGTATCCCCTTCCGAAGTCAACTCCAAGGCTTGTGAAAGGTGGTCCACACTTAAATTAGATTTGTACTTTCCCAATTTATTATTTAAAAAAACGGTTCCCGACCTCATAGGTATGCTTAATGGTGCAAACAAAAAATCAAGCACTTTTAAAGGATAGGCCATAAAGTGCGAAAAACTTATGCGATTTCGGTTGGCGTATATCTTAGGCAATATTTCACCGAACATCAAAATCAAAAACGTGGCAACGACCACTTCCAATAGGAATCGGACAGATACGAAATTGAACAAAATATAGTTGATATTGGCGAAAATGGTATCTCCGATAACATTAAAAAGGAGCACAGCACCTATGTTTAAGGTGTTATTGGCTATCAAGATTGTGGCTAAAAGTTTTTTAGGCCTTTTCAATAATCCAACCACTATATTGCCTTTGGTAGTCTTTCCTTGCTCTATTGTATTAATGTCTGTTGGGGAAAGTCCAAAAAATGCTACCTCAGCGCCGGAAACCATGGCTGAACACAGCAATAATAGCAAAAGGATACATATTCTGAGTGCCAAAGCACTCTCAAAGGCTATAAAATTCAGCAATAAACTAAGGGGGTCAGGGTCCAATAGTTAAATTTTGGTTTTGAATTTTCTAAAATGGTAAATCATCATCCTGCTCTGGTTCTTTCGCTATGGCGGGCTCAGAGGCTTTTGTAGGTTCCTGCCTTTGGACAGGATTATGGGATTGCCCTGTTGCCTGGGCGTTCGCCATACTTTCTTTTTTAGTAGATAAAAATGTGAAATCCTGAACATGAACTTCAGTAGTATATCTAGTGTTGCCATCCTCACCTTGCCATTGTCTATTCTTTAGACGACCCTCAACATATATCTTATCACCTTTGCTCAGATATTTTTCGCAGATTTCAGCGGCCTTGTTGCGAACCACAATATTATGCCAATCCGTATTGGTAACACGTTCTCCTGTTTGTTTACTAGTATAGGTCTCATTTGTGGCAATGGGAAACCTCCCAATACTACCACCTCCCTCGAAATAGTGCATTTTCACCTCATCCCCCAAATGCCCAATCAGCATTACTTTATTCAATGTTCCACTCATAATTTTCGTCTAATGTTCAAAAGTACTAAATTTTAAATGTTTTTATAAAATCCGCAATCAAAACAGGTGCGGGATATTTATCCAAAGTATTTAACCCAACACCCTTGTCCAATTGTGATCCAGTCTCCAAGATCCAGAATTTTGTCCATAGATGCTGATGTGAAAGTTTATGTACGATTTCATTTTGATTATACTGAAATATTTTACCCACATTCCTTACATCCACTATTTTCATATAATTATCCTCAACCTCTTGCGCATTGATTTTCTCTTCGGTTTCAAGGAGCGGAAATTCCCAGAGGTTTTGCCAAATACCTTTTCCTTTCCTTTGGCGCATTAAGGTGTTATTGTATGGATCAACTACTACTAAATAATTAAAAAAACGATTTCTAATTTTAGTCTTGTTGATTTTTACCGGAAGCGCACTAATTTTATTTGTCTGGAGTGCCACACAACTATCATTAAGCGGGCATACTGAACAATCAGGGCTTTTTGGTGTACACTGAATTGCGCCAAATTCCATAATCCCCTGGTTATAATCCCGTATACCTCCAACATCCATCACCTCCTTGGCCAGCTGTTTAAAATAAGTGATTCCCTTAGTACTATTGATAGGAGTCGATACACCATAACAACGGGAAAGTACCCTATACACATTACCATCTACTACTGGTTCTGGTCGATCAAAACAGATTGATGCAATTGCACTTGCCGTGTAATCGCCAACACCCTTTAGTTTTAAAAGCTCTTTATAGGTATTCGGAAAGTCGCCCCCATAATCGTCAACAACCATTTTGCTGGCAGTGTGTAAATTTCTCGCCCGTGAATAATACCCCAATCCCTGCCAAAGTTTTAAGACCCTTTCCTCACTTGCGCTAGCCAAATCATGAACGGTGGGAAACTGTTCAATAAATTTCAAATAATAAGGTGTTCCTTGGGTAACTCTTGTCTGTTGAAGTATTATTTCTGACAGCCATATTTTGTATGGATCTTTGGTCTGTCTCCAAGGTAAGGTTCGCTTGTTTTTGGAATACCAAAGAAGAATTTTCTGGGAAAAAATCATAGACGGGAATACTATAAGATAAAAGTAGGTGTTTATATACTTAAAATTAGTTGATTAGAAGAAAAGATTGAATTTAATTTATATATTTGCAAGCCGAAAAAACATACAGAAAATATAATACTTAAGATGACGAAAGCGGAAATTGTATCGAAAATCTCAGATAAGCTGGGAATCGAAAAAGGAGATGTACAAGCAACGGTAGAATCCTTTATGGAAGAGGTAAAGACCTCATTGGAAGGTGGTGACAATGTTTACCTAAGAGGTTTTGGTAGTTTTATTATAAAGACCAGAGCTGAAAAAACAGGTAGAAATATTTCTAAAAACACCACTATAAAAATACCAGCACATAACATCCCGGCATTTAAACCGGCAAAGGTTTTTGTAGAGGGAGTAAAAAGCAACGTTCAAGTAAAATAAAATAGTAATCTTAAAAATAAGAACTTTATGCCGAGTGGTAAGAAAAGAAAAAGACATAAGGTAGCTACCCATAAGCGAAAAAAACGCAGGAGAGCTAACCGACACAAGAAAAAGTAGTTGTAGTCAACTACTTTTTCATTTTATTACGTTCATTGACATAGAAATTCCAAAAAGAATTTCGACGGGTTATACAACCTGTTATTACTATTGTTTAATCTATTTGTTTATTCACAATTCGTATTGGGAAAGAACAGGTATAAATAAAATCAGGTGAATAGAGAATTAATCGTAAGATCTAGTTCCGATGCCGTCGATTTTGCCTTACTTAAAGAAGGAAAACTCACTGAATTACACAAAGAGGAAGACAACAACGATTTTTCTGTTGGCGATATATTATTGGCCAAAGTCAGAAAACCAGTTACTGGTCTTAATGCAGCTTTTGTAAATGTAGGTTATGAAAAGGATGCTTTTTTGCATTATCATGACTTAGGGCCGCAATTATCCACAACGCTCAAATTCATTAAACAGGTGAGTACTGGGAAGCTTAGGGATTATTCCTTAAAGAACTTTCCGGTCGAAAAAGACATTGATAAACATGGCAGCATAAATGATGTCATTAAATCAAATCAGTCTCTATTAGTGCAAATTGTTAAAGAACCCATTTCCACCAAAGGGCCAAGAATAAGCTCCGAGCTTTCAATCGCAGGACGTTATTTGGTTATGGTGCCTTTTTCTGAACGCGTTTCAGTCTCACAGAAGATTGATAGCAAAGAAGAAAAGGATAGGCTGAAAAGGCTTGTTAAAAGCATTAAGCCAAAAGGATTTGGTGTTATCATCCGAACAGTTGCAGAAGGCAAAAAAGTCGCAGAACTAGATAAAGATCTAGAAAACTTGCTGAACAAGTGGTCAGCATTGTGTAAGAAATTGTATAAAGCCCCAACACCTTCAAAGGTTCTGGTAGAGCTCAATAGGGCATCCAGTATTCTAAGGGATGTTTTCAACGATTCGTTTACTGGCATTCAAGTGGACGATAAGACGCTTTATAATCAGATTAAGGATTATGTGCAAGAGATTGCACCAGGAAAAGAATCCATTGTGAAGTTATATAGTTCTTCCGTTCCAATTTTTGAAAAATTTGGAATAGAAAGACAAATTAAGACTTCTTTTGGCCGTACAGCTTCAATGAGTAAAGGAGCGTACTTAATAATAGAACACACTGAAGCGTTGCATGTTGTTGACGTTAACAGTGGTAATCGTTCCAATAAAGCCAAAAATCAAGAAGATACCGCTTTGGAAGTAAATATCTTGGCAGCTTCGGAAATTGCAAGACAATTGCGCTTACGGGATATGGGAGGAATCATAGTTGTTGATTTTATCGACATGGTCAAAGCTCCACACCGAAGGAAGCTTTTTGACCATCTTCGAGATGAGATGAAAGATGATCGGGCCAAGCATAAAATTTTGCCTCCGAGCAAATTTGGCCTTATACAGATTACGCGACAGCGGGTACGTCCTGAAATGAATATCAAAACCACAGAGGAGGACCCTAATCGGACTGGTAAGGAGGTTGAGGCTCCTATTGTTTTGATAGATAAAATCAATGTGGACCTTGAAAAACTTTTGAAAGGCCCAAAAAAGGATAGCAATATTACATTGAACATACATCCTTTTATTGCGGCATATATTACCAAAGGTTTCCCATCCATTCGTTCCAAATGGTTTATGGAACATAAGAAATGGGTCAAAATACAGCCAAGGGATGCATATACGTATCTAGAATATCGTTTTAAAGACAAGAACGGTAAAACCATATATTAGTGAAGCCATTTTTTAGTGTGTATGCATAAAAAAATAAGGATAAACTAACCCTGAGTACTTCGATTGCGCTCAGCAAAGGCTTGGACGAAGGGTCTCTTTAAAAAGAGAGATATTCAAAATTAAAAGCGACTTCAGAAACGGAGTCGCTTTTTTTGTTAAATGATTATTTTTGACCATGCCTAAAAAAGTGAGTTATACCATCAAAGAAGCCACCAAAAAATTGGAGAGCTATTGTGCCTATCAGGAACGTTGTCATAAAGATGTGGTTAAAAAACTAAGGGAGATGGAGATGATTCCGGAGGCCATTGATCAAATTATTGTCCATTTGATTCAGGAAAACTATTTGAACGAGGAACGATTTTCCCAAAGTTTCGCACGTGGCAAGTTCAAGATTAAAAAGTGGGGGAGAATTAGAATTGTAAACGAGCTTAAACTTCGAGATATTTCAAAATACAACATAACATCGGCCCTTGGGGAAATTGAAGATGGGATATATCAAGGAACTTTTGATCGCCTGGCTCAAAAAAGGTGGGAGAATTTAAAGGAAACCGATATTCGAAAAAGAAAAAGAAAACTGGCCGATTATTTGCTTTACCGGGGATGGGAAAGTCATATGGTATATGACAAGGTCAATGAATTGGTAAAAAATTGAACAGTCTATCGCCTTGTCAATGAAATATGTACGAGGCTAATCCTTTTGCCCTATTGCGACACTATATTCTGTTTTTTTATGAAGCCATTTGTTTTTAAAATGGCTTGTTCATTTTTCCAATCTATCCATTTTTGCCCTTTTACCTTACGCATGATTCCATCATAATTTCTCATAATCAATATATTATAGAAGGCCGAGAACAAATTCTTTGGGTTTCTGGCGATAGCTCGCAAACTCATTGAAAATCCTGGGGTTACATATTTCATATGATGCCAATAGCCCTCAGGAATATATAAAACCTCCCCATGGTTCAAAAGGGTTTTATAGCCAGAAGCATTTTTTAAGGCGGGCCATTTTTCAAAATCAGGATTTGTGAAATCTATGCTTTCATGGGTAATCAATGAGTGAGGTACTTTATATAAATACTTGCTCTCTGTCTGTGGAAACAATATGCATTCTTTTTTACCCTCAAAATGAAAATGGAAAATATTGGCGAGGTCTATATCAAAATGCATGAAAGTATGGGAATTCTCTCCTCCAAAAAAGAGCATCGGCAATTTTTTCATCAATCTTAAACCAAAGTCCGGGTAATTAAAGTCCCGCTGCAGTTCAGGAATTTCCCTTAAAACGTTCCAAAGAAATATTCTGTACTTGGTTGGTTCACTTTGAAGTAAGTCTATATAATCAGACATCTTCATTTTTGCATGTGGTTCATTAAAACCATCTTCATGATGAACCGGGCGGTCGTCATACAGTGGCACTATCTTATCACCCGCAATTTTCCTCATATAGTCCAAATTCCATTTGGAATATGCCGGCCAGTCATCTATATACCGTTCAATTACAACTGGTTTTTGCGGCTCAAAATATTTAGTGATAAAAGCCTCTTTGGTAATGGTTCTTACTCTTGGTATTTCGTTTAAGTTCAAGCTTAATCTGGTTGAATTACGTATCAAATTTAAAAAATCCAGAAAACAAATCTTAGAAAATAGATATAACTTGTACGACTACCCGTTCAATTTAGCTTTTTGTTTAGCAAGTTCATTCCGCTCAATAGTATGTCCAGGTCTTGTCCATTTGGGCTTTTCACTTAATGACTCAAATTTTGAATCTTCTGCCTCAACAGTCTTTGGTTGAGCCGATTTTGTGAATGGCTTTTGCGGATTTAATCCCAATACTTCGAACATTGCCATATCCTCATTTACATCGGGATTAGGCGTGGTCAATAATTTATCCCCGGCAAAAATGGAATTGGCACCTGCAAAGAAACAAAGCGCTTGACCTTCCCTACTCATTTCCGTTCGGCCTGCTGATAGTCTTACTTGGGTTTCGGGCATAACAATGCGGGTGGCAGCTACCATACGAATCATTTCCCAAATCTCAATAGGCTCAATATCCTCCATGGGTGTGCCTTCAACGGCAACCAGCGCGTTTATAGGGGTAGATTCCGGTTGTGGGTTCAAGGATGAAAGTGCCACCAACATACCTGCTCTATCTTCCAACTTTTCACCCATACCTATAATACCGCCACTACAAACCGTAATGTTGCTCTGACGCACATGGTTTATGGTTTCCAGTCGGTCTTCAAATGCCCGTGTTGAAATAACATCTTTATAATAATCTTCTGAAGTATCCAAATTATGATTGTAGGCATAAAGTCCGGCTTCAGAAAGACGTTTTGCCTGATTTTCAGTTACCATACCCAAAGTACAGCAAACTTCCATATCCAATTTATTTATAGTACGTACCATCTCAAGTACTTGGTCAAATTCGGGACCATCCTTTACATTACGCCAAGCTGCTCCCATACATACACGAGAACTACCCGATTCTTTGGCACGAAGTGCCTGGGCCTTAACATGTGGCACAGACATCAGATCATTACCTTCTATACCTGTACTATATCTTGCCGCTTGGGGACAATACCCACAATCTTCGGAGCAACCGCCGGTTTTAATTGATACTAATGTGGACACCTGCACCGTGTTCGGATCATGGTTTTTGCGATGGACTGTTGCGGCCTCATAAAGCAATTCCATCAAAGGTTTGTTATAAATATCAAGAATTTCCTCTTTGGTCCAGTTGTGTCTTGTAGTACTCATAGGCTTTACTTAAAATAGGTTTCAAAATTAACCTATAATACTTAAAAAATGTAATAATCATAACCCTAATTGCTACAAAAAGCCTGCAATCAAAATTAAATCACAGGCCCTTATTGCTAATTTTATACTAGGTTTTTATTCCTCTTCCCCTTCATTTTTGAGTTTCTGTTTTTTGTCTTCAAATGAGGCTTCGTTTTCATCTTCTATCTTTTTACCTTTGAGATATTCTGGTAATTGCATACCTGCCATATTGAACATTTCCTGTAATGGGGGTACCGATTTATACATTCCTGAAATAAAGTTGGCTGTAGAATTCTTTCCATCTGCAGATGTACTGCCAGAATCCCATACAGTAACTTTATCTATTTTGATATTCTTAATTGCTTCTGCTTGCGTTTTCACCAATTCAGGTAGTTTGTCTGCTATCAGTAATAAAACGGCATCTTTTGGATCATCGCCTGCTGCCTTTACAATTTTGTCCAAACCTTCAGCCTGCTTAGTCAATATTTCATAAATACCTTTTGCCTCGGCCTCTGCCTTGGCAAAGATTGCATCTGCCTCACCTCTAGCCTTACGCCGAATCATTTCGGCCTCGGCCTCTGCATCAATCTCAACTTTTTTCTTATCAATTTCAGCGGGCACAACAATATCTGCCATTTGTGAACTACGTTCTCTTTCAGCCCTTGCAATTTCAGCATTTTTCTCGGCAGCATAGGATTCTTCCAGTGCTCTAGCTGATTGTACTTTTTCAGAGGCAATAGCTGTACGTTCCGCTTCTGCTTCCCGTTGTCTTCTTAAGGAATCAGAATTTGCCACATCGATTTTTGCCAAGTTTTCACCTTCAACGGCTTTCGCATTTGCAGCTGCAACTTGGGTTCGTTGATCCTGAACCGCATTAGCCTCACCGATAGACCCATCTCTATTCTTTTCGGCAACTGATTTACGCGCAGCGTTGATTGCGTGAGCCGCTGCTTCTTTACCCAAAGCCTCAATATATCCCGATTCATCAACAATGTCCGTAATGTTTACGTTAATGAGTTTAAGACCCACTTTCTTAAGCTCTGACTCAACACTTTTGGAAATATTAGTCAAAAATTTATCCCTATCAGAATTAATTTCTTCTATATCCATAGATGCAACAACTAAACGTAATTGTCCGAAGATAATTTCCTGAGCCAGTTCTTGGATTTCATTTTGACCGAGACCCAAAAGGCGTTCCGCTGCATTTTGCATGATTCCAGGCTCTGTAGAAACTCCGATTGTAAACCGCGAAGGTACATTTACACGAATATTCTGTTTACTTAGGGCATTGACCAAATTGACTTCGATTGAAATAGGAGTCAAATCTAAAAACTGATAATCTTGGATTACGGGCCATATAAATGCCGCACCACCATGTATACAATTAGCAGAACTTCCACCTCCAACTTTACCATACACAACCAAAATACGGTCAGACGGACAACGTTTATACCTTCGGATAAAGGATATGATAACGATGAAAAAGAAAAGAATTGCAAAGCCAATTGCCAGTAATGAGGCACTCCCGCCAAATTGTAATGGTAGTAGAAACATTTAGTTAGTTATTTAATAGTTCAACAATCAATATTCCGTTATCGGCAACTTCCTTGACTTTAACCACATCACCTTGACGCAAGTCCCTTTCTTCCTCAGTCAATGCATCTAATTCACGTAAAGTCCCTTGTACATTTATACTTACTTTCCCAATCTTTGACCTATTGGCACCAATAGTCAAATACACTTCGCCAATTTGGTTGAGTGCATTTTTTAATTTCAACGTACCATTACTTTGTAACTTACTTAAGTAATAAAACAATGTTGCCATAGCAAGCATCATTAGCAAACCACAAATCACTGAGATTGCAATGGTAGGTCCTTTTGACAATCCACTATCTAGGCAAGATATTCCTGTCCATCCGAAAATGGTGAAAAAGCCCATTAAATTTTTAAAGGATAAAAATTGGAAACCAACACCCGAATCTCCATCAATATCGGTGTCGATATCACCGCTCATGTCTTCAACATCACCACCAATAAAAGTCATAATGATCAGAATCAGCAAAATAATCGAAGAAATAATAGCCGTTATCCAATAGATTTTCTCAAACGAATTCAAAGCTTCAAACCATTGTTCCATAGTGTTAGTTTTAGGTTGGAAAAAGAAAGGTAGTACTTTTAAATAGGATATAGACTACTCCTTAATTAGAAAGTAGCACTGATACCGCATTACCTCCAAAACCGACTGCATTTACCAATATTTTTTGGATTTTTGGGGGAACTGATGTGTAATCATCGAAGGGCGTTCCTATAAATTTTTGGTGCTGCAACATCAATAGCGCCAATTCAACACTTAACATCCCGGAAGCACCAAAGGTATGTCCGACTTTCCATTTATTTGTTGTACAAAATGGTAGTTTGTTACAAAAAACCTTGTCCAATGCATTTTTTTCTGATAAATCACCTTTGACCGTTCCTGGGGCATGCATTACGATTACATCCACATCATCTGGATCCGTATTGCCCAAAGCCATATTCATAGAACGTTGAAAACAAACGGCATCTGTTGAAATGGAAGTATTATGTACCAAGGGTTCGGTGGCATAGCCTATACCTTCAATGACCGCCAATGTATTCTTCTTGATTCCCAATTCTAAACAGGCCATTGAGGCTCCTTCGCCTAAAATCATGGTATTGCTCACTTTTTTTAAATCCATTGCTCCACATGGGTAACTAGAATTTCCTTTAGCATAAATACGCATGGCTTTCATTTGGGCAATGGTAAAAGGTGTCAAGGGTGCTTCGCTCCCACCAACCAAAAACTTGTTCGCCATACCACTTTTAAGCCATGCCACACCATTTAAAAAGGCATGCAAGGCTGTGGAACAAGTAATGGAGTGTGAAATTTCAGGTCCTTGTGTGCCAAGGTCATGCGCCACCCAAGATGAAATATTACCCAAAGTGGTGGTTGGGGATGATAATGTGGATACTTTTCCTCCATTCAAAAATTCTCCGTGATATTTTTCAAAAAGTGAGGTCGCCCCTCTAGAAGAACCTATATTGATTCCAAAACCATCGGCCGCCTGCCAACCTGCTTTTTCAATGGCCAATCTTGATGCGAATAATGCATATAAAACCGAATCATCAAGGTTCCCATAATTTGCATCGGACCTTTTGAGTGCTTCTATCTCTGCTGCGACCTTTTCCGACAATGGAGCAATCCAATCGGTACTACCACCAATCTTTTTCTGAATAAAGCAATGGTCAATATCCAAATAGCTGTTCCATGCCTCTTCCAATGTTGTTCCCAACGGAGAAATCGATGCAATGGCGGTTATGGAAATTGGTCTATTCAAAGGTTCTATTTAAAAGTCAGACTATGGAAAGTACATCTTTGATGGCCGCATAAATCGTATTCATTTGCCTGTCTGTAATGACATAAGGTGCCAGAATATAAATAGTATTGCCCAAAGGACGCAAAAATACCCCGTTATCCATAAAATGATGGAATAGTTTATCACGGAGATTCCCATATCTTTCCATTTTCAGGTTCAAATCCACGGCAAAGATAACTCCACATTGACGAATACCTACAACCTTGGGATGTTGTTCTATCTCCTTTCCAAACTTTTTATGCGATGCTATTATCCGCCTAATATTATTTTGGATCTCATTGGACTTTAACAGCTCAATCCCAGCCAAAGCAGCTGTACATGCCAGCGGATTTGCGGTATATGTATGTCCATGAAACAAACCTTTGGTTAAATCTTTACTATAAAAAGCATCATAGACCTTTTGGGTACAACTTGTAATCGCCATTGGCATCAAACCAGCTGTAAGGGCCTTGGACAAGCAGATTACATCCGGTTTGGCTTCAATCTGATCAGAGGCAAAATAAGTTCCGGTTTTACCAAAACCAGTCATTACCTCATCTGCTATCGTTAGTATCTCATGCCGTTGCAGCAAATTCAGTATTCTGTTTAGCCCTTCAGCCCCATACATTTTCATAGCTGCCGCACCTTGAACCAGTGGTTCGTAAATGAAACCAGCAATGGTATTTTCCTTTAATCTATTTTCCAATAGGGAAAGGGTGTTTTCCACATTTTCCTTGGTCGGCACAGGAATTCGCTCAACTTCAATAAAGAAATCCTCGAAAGGACCATTATAAACCGAAAGACCTGATACTGACATTGCACCAAAAGTATCACCGTGAAATCCATCTTCAAAAGCCAACAGGACCTTACGTTTATTTCCTTGGTTAAAATGGTACTGTAATGCCATTTTGATTCCTATCTCTGTCGAAGTAGACCCATTGTCCGAAAAAAATAGTTTTTCTTGATTCTTTGGGAGTATTTTAATAAGTTCTTCAGACAATTTAACCACTGGTTCATGGGTAAATCCACTGAAAACAACTTGATCCAATCGCTGCATCTGTGCATAGACCCTTTCAAGAATAAAATCATTGCAGTGGCCATACATACAGGTATACCAAGAAGAAATACCATCTATGTATTGTTTGCCTTCCTCATCAAAAAGTAAAGATCCCTTCGCTGAGGAAATCCCTAACATATCAGGATGCAGTTTGTGCTGTGTCAAAGGATGCCACAGATGTTTTTTATCCCGTTCGGAAAGATTTTTTGCCATCGATGAATTTGATAGATAAGCTTTTTATCTATCTTGCAAAGATGGGAATTAATCCTAAGAAAACCGATGCTGAAAAGTCTTATAAATTTGGTTGCACAGAACTATTCGAATCTTAAAAATAAGACCGTTTTTCTTTTTATTTTTTGTGTTTCCTTCTTTTTGCGCTTACCCTTTTTCTTTCGTGATTATATTGATCGAGACGAAAGCACATTTATACTCATGGGGCAATCGTGGGTCGATGGAAATCTGCCCTATACCGAACTTTGGGATTTAAAACCCCCTATCACCTTTTTATTTTTTGCAGGGATTATTTATGTATTTGGAAAGAGTTTTATTGCTATTCGCCTGTTTGGCACTTTATTGGTCGCCCTAACAGCTTTTTTTACATATAAAATCGGTGAGGAGACCAACTCTAAAAAAACGGGCTTTTGGTCAGCGATCATTTGTGTTGTTTTATTGACTCTTTTCGGAAGTTTACAAGGAGTAATGTCAGAGCATATTTGCATGGCCTTTTTCATGCCGGGATTATATCTACTTATTAGGTCTAATAAACCGCATTGGCATTTAGTTTCGGGATTACTCATGGGGACCGCCGTGATGGCCAAAATGAACATTGCCTATGCTATTTTATTCCTTGGGATTTTCATTATATATCGCAATGTGCCAAATAAAAAATGGTTTTTAGGCATAATTAATTTTGTGTTTTTTGGGCTTGGGGTTTTGTTGGTCATTCTATGTACCTTTTTGCCTTATTATTTAAATGGCAATCCTGAAGTATGGTGGAAATCAGTGGTTCTGGCCCCTCTGGAATATGTTGGGGCAAGAAGGGAGTCTCTTTTGAATTTGGCTCCTGTTTTTGCATTCTTGGCAGTGTTTTTCTTCTTTGTTTGGAAAAAGAATTTAGTGGATTTTAAGAAAACCTCAGCCCAGTTCTTGCTCGTAGCAATTTTGGGAGTTTTGTACGCCTTTTATAAAGGCGGAAGAATCAATGGGCATTATCTTATTCAGTTACATCCAATAATGGTAATATTGGTTGTCATAGTTTTGGGTAAGATTCATTTTTTCAGGCAGCTTACATGGAAGCCGTATTACCTGGTTTTTCTTTTTCTAATTCCAATGGAATCGTATTTAGAATATGCCAATGTTATTAAAAATAGGATTGAACGGGGTACCTTTTTTAATGGAGAAGGCATTTCAGCACCAAAGTATATTCAGGAAAATAATCTAGACACACATAACATCCTCTTCCTTGGATATCATATTGGCTATTGGGCTTTGGATGCCACCCCTCCCACCAAAGCGGCAACTCATCCGAGTAATATTTGTCGCGAAGAATTGTTCCCTTTCTACGAAAATCCAAGGAAAAGTTCTATTGAAGAACTACGGTATATTATGGAAACCATACAGCCAAAAACCATAATAACGAGAAAGAACAGGTTGGTTTTTGACAAGAAACAGACGAAAGAAAACGAGTATATCGACGCCTATTTGATTAAACATTATAAAGTTCATGCCATAATCGAAAAAGCCAATATCCTACAACGTTTAAAGTGATTCCAAGGCCGGTCTAAATAAATCGGCATATTTTCTGATCATCTCCTGGTCAAATGTTTTTTCCTCATTTATCCTTCCAATACATTTTACCCTTGTCTTTTTAAGTATGATGCTTTCGGTCGTTGGGTGCACATTTCCACTAAATAAAATAGAGACATCATATCCTTTAAGTTGCAACCAATTTATGGTCAATAGCGAATGGTTTATACTCCCTAAATAATGTCGGGAAACAACAATTACCTTATAATTAGGCAAGATCAAATCCAAAATCGTATCGGTATCGTTCAGAGGCACTAGAAGTCCGCCTGCTCCTTCAATAATCAAATGATTGCTGGTTTCTGGTTCAAAAATCGTATTCACATCAATGGTAAGATCGTCGATTTCGGCAGCGGCATGAGGACTCATTGGGGAATTGAGCTCATAAGTGCATGGGTGGATTTTTGACTTATTATTAGAAATCAAACGCGCAACTTTGTGGCTATCTGTATTGTTCAATTCACCCGCTTGTACAGGTTTCCAATAATCGGCTGCGAGCGCTTCCATAATTATTGCCGATGCGATGGTCTTACCCACTTCGGTGGATATTCCTGTAACAAAGATTCGTTTCATCTGCTTAATACGTTGGTTATGGTGTTATTTGGTCTTAATTGGGTCTAGAAATCATTCCACAATTAAGGCATTTGTACTTTCGCTTTTCAAAAAAAGGAAATAGTTTGAGAAATATGCCTTTGCGCGCATAATAGCCTTCAGATTTTTTGGATTTGCAATTTGGGCAAACAATCGGGTTTCCGTTATCATCAACAGCATAGGTCCGTATCTCGTTGTAAATTTCCAAAGCCCTTTCCTTATGCTTGCTATATACCCTTAACTTGACCCCTCCGATGGCATAACTTATCAATGGGTCTGAATTCAGGGTATTTTCATCTTTAAGAAACACCGGGATTCCTTCCGATTCCAATTTTCCTCTGATTATTTGCACATCAGTAGGAAATTCGAATGAACCAATTGTATAAAATACATCTTCCATAGGCTTCAAACATTTGAATGTAAAATTCCCAGCACTTCCTTGATTTCATCTGGGGTGTTGTACTCATGAAGACAAAATCGCAATCGTTCTTCATTTCTTGATACGGTTGGTGATAAAATGGCCTTTACATGAAACCCTTTTTCATGAAACACTTGGGCAACTTTCTTTACATTCCCATTCCCAGGGATCTTGCAGCACTGTATTGCCGAATTACTCGGAATAAATCTGGTGTCTAAATTCAATATACTTATTTGCTCCTTAAAAAACTTTATGTTTCCCGAAAGTCTTTGCTGGCTATCGGGTACCGACCCCAAATGCCTATAAACTTGTATTATGGTCGCAATTGAATGTGGAGGTAAGGCTGTTGTATAAATAAAGCTCCTAGCAAAATTGATTAAATAATTTCTCAAGCTTTCACTTCCCAGGATGGCCGCTCCATGACAGCCCATAGCCTTACCAAAGGTTACGATTCTCGCAAATATATGATCTTGCAACCCTAGTTTCTGAACAAGACCTTTGCCCTTTTCTCCAACAACGCCAACGGCATGGGCTTCATCAATTACTAAATGAAAATCATTCACCCTGCAGTATTTGACCAATGTATTTAAATCCGGGGAATCACCATCCATTGAAAAAATAGATTCCGTGACCACATAGATTTCCCCATGAGTGGGATTCCTAGTTCCAAGAGCATTACATTTTTGGGCCAAATCCTCCAAATCATTGTGCCTGAACTTATAGCTTTTGGCATTTCCCATGATGATGCCATCCCGAATACTTGCGTGTATGTATTCATCATAAAAAACCACATCGCCCCGTTGGGGAACTGAACCAAAAAAACCGATATTGGCATCGTAGCCAGAATTAAATACCAATGCCGAAGTAACTTCATGAAATTCTTTTAGCACATTCTCGAGCTGGCCATAAAGTGAATGATTCCCCGACAACAATCTGGATCCTGTCGCACCATTCTGATCAAAGCCTCCATTTTTAAGCAACTCCGAAGTGCTATCGAATATTTTTTGGTTTTTTGACAGCCCCAAATAATCGTTAGATGAAAAGTCTACCAAAGTATTGGGAATCGGCAAATCTCTTAACGCATTTTCCTTGTCCCTATCGATAAGTTTCAATCGTAATTTCTTTGGGAAGCGCGCCATAAAACAAAAGTACTATTTACTCATTTAAATGCTATATTCGTGACAATAAACCTTTTTAAAATGAGAACCTTATTCATTCTTATTGCTTTACTATTATTCACCTTTATACCTGGACAACCATAAAGAAAGCAATAGAGAATGGAACCTAATTGTCCTGAAATAGAAAACGCCTCCCAATGGAAGGCGTTTTACAACATATGTTTTTACTATCTATTAATTTAGTCCGCCAAAACAATGACCTTGTTGTCTTTCATTTCAATCGTGCCACTATTTATCGCCAAGATTGTTCTACCCTTGCCATCTTTTAAAAATTTACTTTCAAACTCTTCTTCAATCATAACATCATCACCATCAACAATGACATTGCCATTTTGAAGCAATGATACTACAGGTGCGTGATCTTTAAGCATTTGAAACTCTCCATTGATACCGGGAACCGTAACTGATTTTACTTCTCCTGAAAATAAGGTTGCTTCTGGCGATACGATTTCTAAATACATTCTATTTTTAGTTTGCTGTTGGCAGTTGGTGTTAGCAGTAATTGAATACTGAAAACTGATTACTGCCTACTGAATTATACTTCGGCCAACATTTTCTCGCCCGCCTCAATAGCTTCTTCGATCGTACCTTTAAGGTTAAAGGCAGATTCTGGTAAGTGATCCAATTCACCCTCCATGATCATATTAAACCCTTTAATGGTTTCTTTGATATCAACCAATACTCCGGGTATACCCGTAAACTGCTCTGCCACGTGGAAAGGTTGCGAAAGGAAACGCTGTACACGTCTTGCCCTACCAACGGCCAATTTATCCTCTTCCGACAGTTCTTCCATACCTAGAATCGCAATAATATCCTGTAGTTCTTTATAATGCTGCAATAGTTCCTTTACACGTTGTGCACAAGCATAATGCTCATTACCCAAAATTTCAGCAGTCAAAATCCTTGAGGTAGAATCCAACGGATCCACAGCCGGATAAATACCAAGCTCTGCAATTTTACGGGATAGTACGGTAGTCGCATCCAAGTGGGCAAATGTTGTAGCTGGCGCTGGATCCGTTAAATCATCTGCAGGAACGTAAACCGCCTGAACAGAGGTAATGGATCCTCTTTTGGTAGACGTAATTCGTTCTTGCATGGCACCCATTTCCGTAGCCAACGTTGGCTGATAACCCACAGCTGAAGGCATACGACCTAAAAGGGCCGATACTTCAGAACCTGCTTGTGTAAAACGGAAAATATTGTCTACAAAGAATAATACGTCTTTTCCTTGACCTTCACCGGCACCATCTCGGAAATATTCTGCAATGGTCAATCCTGAAAGTGCAACACGGGCACGTGCCCCTGGGGGCTCGTTCATTTGTCCGAAAACGAAAGTAGCCTTGGACTCTTTCATTGCCTTCTTATCAACTTTAGACAAATCCCATCCGCCTTCTTCCATAGAATGCAAAAAGTCATCACCATATTTTATAATGCCAGATTCCAACATTTCACGAAGCAAATCATTTCCTTCACGGGTACGCTCCCCCACTCCTGCGAATACCGAAAGACCTCCGTGGCCTTTTGCAATGTTGTTGATCAATTCTTGAATCAATACGGTCTTACCAACTCCTGCACCTCCGAACAATCCAATTTTACCACCTTTCGCATAGGGCTCGATCAAATCAATAACCTTAATCCCTGTAAAAAGAACTTCCGTGGTAGTGGTAAGATCCTCAAATTTGGGAGCTTCACGGTGAATTGGCAATCCGTCTTTACCAGCTTTGGGTAAGTTACCAATACCATCAATGGCATCACCTATCACATTAAACAAGCGTCCGTAAATATCCTCGCCAATTGGCATTTGAATGGCGTTACCTGTAGCGATTACCTCAGTTCCTCTACTTAGACCATCTGTAGAATCCATAGAAATGGTTCTCACCGTATTTTCACCAACATGGGATTGAACCTCCAAAACCAGGATAGAACCATCTTTATTGGTGATTTCAAGGGAATCATAAATTTTTGGGAGATCTGATCCTGATTGAAATTCTACATCTACAACTGGCCCAATTATCTGGGAAACTTTACCTGTAATTTTCGACATTACTAACGTGTTTATGTTTTAGTATTTTGATATCTAAAAATCAGGACCTAACGCCCTTTGTTTTTCAGGCTGCAAAGATATGTTTTTCAATTTTAAATTGAAATGGATTTCCCTCCTTTTTTAAAAAAGAAAAAAGACGCATATAAATGCGCCTTTCTTGTATCCTATAGCCTGTTTAATCTAGTTGTTGATTGTCCAAGAAAGATAGTATTGTGCCCCTATAAATCCTGTCCCGACAGCGGTGGTGTATTCGTCACCCAACAAGTTTGCCGCACCAACTTTAAATATAGACTTAATACCGGGAACGGTAAGATTAACTTGTGCATCCAATACGCTGAAAGAAGGTATTTGCCCTGTTGCAAATGAATTTTGCCACAAAAATCCATCCGTCCATCTATAGTTTATGTTAAAGCCGAAATTCTTGAAAAGTTCCGCATTGCCAAAAGAAGCCTTAACCTTATGCTTTGGTGTATTGAACTGCGGTTGAAAATCTGGATCAGAAGCCTGATCAAAGTCAAAATCGGAAAAAGTATAATTAACCCCAAAATCAAAATTGCCAAATACCCTAGCCTCAATTCCTGCGGTCACCCCGTATGAAGTAATATCCGCTAATGAATTGGTATACGCATTAAATGGTTGAAAATCCCCGTTTTGGAGTGCCAGCAAAGACAGAGCTCCATCACCTGCTTGCCCATATTTAGGTGCCAGTACAATTTTTTGAGAAATAAAATCTTCATAGTCGTTATAATAACCACTAATATCAATTACTACTTTCCCAATCTGTCCTCTATACCCCAATTCAAGTGCTGTGACTTTCTCAGGTTTGACCAAAGCTGTATTAACTGCCTCTGGAGCACCTGCTTCTACCGAACTTTGGGAAAAAGCATTTTCATATGCAGCTCTACCTGTCATAGTTACCATATCTGAGCCCACAATGGCCGCACCATTGGTAGACACCGGAACATCAACTACATACCTATCAAGATTATCCTCCGCTGACCCAACTAACAGTGCTCTACCGGCATTTAATCCTATGTATAGATCTTGGGTCGTTGGATTTCTAAATCCGGTTTGGAATGATCCTCTAAAATTATGGTTTCTATTTTCACCTGCGGTATAGGTCAATGATGCCCTAGGGGAAACAAAACCTTCGAATAATTCATTTTTATCATAACGAACGGACCCAGTAAATTTGAAACGTTCATCCATGAATTTTTTCTGGATTTGGGTATACAATCCGTACTCTTCGTAAGGTATAGACCCATCAGTATCCGTAAATATGGTTCCACTGGAATTCAACTCGTACTCCCGATACGAACCTCCTATTTGTATATCCGCAAAATCTTTGGTCAAATGACTGAAATTATAATTGGCCTCTACATGACGTAATTTGGTATTGTCAATGAATCTTGCACCTGTGGTCAAATCACCATTCGCAATTACAGAATTGAATGCGCTTTGGAACTCTGGTGTTCCCGGTATCAATCTACCTTGATCAGCAGCTGCCCTTGCCGCAGCATGCGCGGTGGCATCATCTAATTGCACCCCAGTTCCCACACCTAATTTGGCACCTATGTATGTGCGGGCGTAATCCCCAAACCAAGAAGCCTCACTTGGGTCGTTCGGGTTAGGGGCATCTCTTTTCCAACTTCTATTTACATTTATTGCAGCGAATCTGGTGTCATATGAATCCCCTGCATCTTCAGTAGTTTTATAGGCCCTTACAAAGAAGTTGTCATTTTTAATCTCCAATTTTTGCTGTTGTAATGAAAAATTATCAATATAATATCTGTTGGCACCTTGATAAATAGTTGATCCCATTCCAATTCTATAGTTATATATAATCTCAACATCATTGGCAAAAGGTCTGTAATGAACTGCTCCATCAAACTTAACACTCTCCGCGTCGTAACTGTTCAAATCTCGCTCAGCATAACCTGTCCGTGAAACCAATGCCGAGCCTACAGTTCCTGAAGGCAATCCCCCCAAGGCATCAAAATTCAATACCGTGGAAACCTCGTCACCGTAAACGTTGAGTCCATCATATGCAGGGTTAACCCTAGTTGCCCCAGGATTATTCAAATCTTCTTCATTCACCGCATACCAATCGGTACCTTGCATAAATGATAAACTAGCCTTAACTGCAAATTTATCGCTAAAAGCATGCGCAGCCCTAATTCCAACATCATGGTAGTCATTATCCCCAGCAGCCTCCTGAGAGGTGATTCCCGTTTTAAAATAACTGCTTATGCCTTGAAAATCAAAAGGACTTTTACTTCTCATAAATAGAATACCATTGAAGGCATTTGCACCATAAAGAGCCGAGGAGGCACCAGGAAGAATCTCAACGCTCAGAACGTCCAAATCGTTCATTCCCACCAAATTTCCCAATACAAAGTTCAATGCGGGCGAGGAGTTGTCCATACCATCTACCAGTTGCATGAAACGCGTATTGGCAAAACTTGCAAAACCTCTTGTATTAATGGATTGGAATGTTAGACTATTCGTATTTACATCTACCCCTTTCAAATTTTCAAGGCCTCCATAGAAGGAAGCCGAAGCCGTGTTCTGTATTTCTTTAAGACCAAAACGTTCCACAGAAACCGGGGATTCAAACAGACGTTCCGGCGTCCTTGAAGCGGAAAGTATTATTTCATCCAAGATGGTCTGTACCTCTGCAATCACAATGGTAATATTTTGATTATTGGAGGTGATTTCTGCTTGTGCATCAGAATAGCCAATGCTGGATATTCTTAATTGAAATGGGGGAGTTTCTGAAGTTTGCAATGTGAAATTACCATCAAAATCAGATACTGCACCTATTGCTTTTCCAACAATAACCACATTTGCCCCAGGCACGGGTTCATTATTTTGATCAACGACATTTCCAGTAATCGTTGTTTGGGCAAAAGCACACGTACCCAATATCATCAAGGATAAAAATTGTAGTTTTCTCATTACAGCTGTGAGTTAAATTAGTTCATTAGACAAGATACAGATTTTTTTAAATCGGTAATGGAAAAATAGCAAAAACTATGCATGCATAGCATTATTTGGTCATTAATTGCAATAAAAAATACACAATCTCTAATAATCAAATAAAAAGGGCCATGATATTAATCATGGCCCTTTTTATTTGATTTAGTATACTAACTACTCCACGGTCACTGATTTCGCCAAGTTTCTTGGCTGATCCACATTACAATTTCTCATAACGGCTATGTGATATGATAATAATTGCAACGGTATTGTGGTCACTAGTGGCGATAAACTTTCCGAGGTTTCCGGAATCTCAACAACATGGTCGGCCAATTGGGTCACTTGCTCGTCCCCTTCTGTGACAATGGCGATGATCTTGCCCTTTCTGGATTTTATCTCTTGTATATTACTAACAATTTTTTCATAATGCCCTTTTTTTGTAGCGATTACAACAACTGGCATTTGTTCATCAATCAGGGCAATTGGTCCATGTTTCATTTCCGCTGCAGGATAACCTTCTGCATGGATATAACTAATTTCCTTTAATTTTAATGCTCCCTCAAGAGCAACTGGGAAATTATAACCTCTCCCCAAATAAAGACAGTTTGGAGAATCTTTATACACATCAGCGATGATTTCGATCAATGCATTAGACTCCAAAGCCTTTTTCACTTTAGAAGGGATGGTCTCGAGTTCAGTCAAAACCTCATGGAACTGAGATTCTGAAAACTCCCCTTTTTCCTTGGCCAATTTAAGTGCCAACAATGTTAGAACGGTAATTTGAGTTGTAAATGCCTTTGTTGAGGCAACACCTATTTCCGGTCCGGCATGGGTATATGCACCTGCGTCTGTCTCTCTGGCGATAGAGGATCCCACAACGTTACAGACCCCAAAAACAAAAGCACCTTTTTCCTTGGCCAATTTGATAGCGGCCAAAGTATCCGCTGTTTCACCTGATTGGGAAATCGCAATTATCACGTCTTTATCTGTAATAACAGGATTTCTATATCGGAATTCTGATGCATACTCCACCTCAACCGGGATTCGTGCCAAGTCCTCAAAAATGTACTCGGCCACCAATCCCGCATGCCATGACGTACCACAGGCAACTATAATTATTCTATTTGCATTGAGGAATTTTTCCAGATTCTGATCAACTCCTGCCATTTTAATAAGTCCTTGATCGGCTAAAAGTCTACCTCTATACGTATCCAAAATTGCTCTGGGCTGTTCATAGATCTCCTTCAGCATAAAATGATCATACCCCCCTTTCTCAATCTCCTCAAGATTCATTTGAAGTTCCAGGATATTGGGATAGGCTACTGCATCATTTTGAATTTTTCTTAACTTTATTTCTTTCCCCAATCTAATAATAGCCATCTCTTCGTCCTTTAAATAAACGGCATTGTTCGTAAACTCTATAAAAGGAGAGGCATCAGAGGCAATAAAAAATTCATTTTCCCCTATCCCAATTGCTAAAGGACTTCCCAATTTTGCAACTACAATTTCGTCAGGCTTCTTTATGTCAAAAACAGCAATGGCATACGCTCCTACCACTTGATTAAGTGCAATCTGAACTGCTTGTCCCAGCATTACATCTTCTGTCTTTTGCACCTCTTCAATAAGGTTGACCAAAACCTCTGTATCGGTGTCAGAAGTAAAAGTGTAACCGCGTTCAGTCAAAGCTTTTTTAATGGACTCATAATTTTCGATGATTCCATTATGGATAATGACCAAATCTCCGGAGTTCGAATAATGGGGATGAGAATTCACATCATTGGGAACACCATGTGTTGCCCATCTTGTATGACCTATACCCAAATTCCCTTCTAAAGAAATGGTAGATTTACTTTTGTTTCTTAAATCCTCAACCTTTCCTTTAGTTTTAGATAAGTTGATATCCGTACCATCATACAAAGCGATACCTGCACTGTCATAACCTCTGTACTCCAATCGCTGTAACCCTTTAACGATAATGGGATAAGCATCACGATATCCTATATATCCTACAATTCCACACATAATACTTTGATTGTTAGATTACTCCTAATTCTTGTCGGTAACAAATTTATCAGGAATAAATTCAAAAAGACTCAATTCTCGGCTGTAAAACCTCAAAATTCCGTAAGTGGTATGTCATGCAGGGTTAAATACCATAGAAAAACCAATTTGAGGATGACAAAGACTAAATCATCCTTAGGGAAACTACTAATTTGTTTCGGTGTAGAAAATTTCTAATTTTAGCTTAAAATCCTCTTCTTCAGCCGAAACGGAACTACCATAAAGAACGGTTCCTAAAGGGCTTAAGGTTGGTGTAACCGGGATATCCATTTCACCGTCACTGAACATGGCATTCGAAGCTCCAATAAATTCAATATCCGGGGTAATTGACAAACCTAATTTTGCATTTGTAGAATCTCTAATAATGATGTCATTGATATGGTCCGTAATTCTGACCTTATATTTTTCTCCTTTACCATCCGATGATTTTTGAACTATTCCGTCGTAATTAAGAAAAAGGCCAAATAGTGGTACTGAATTTTGATCGGAATTTTCTGTACTTACATTTATCAACGGGGCTTTGGTTTCCGCATTATGCAAATATAATCTTGGAGGTTCAATCACAGTCCCAGCATTGTCAAGCGCACTACGGTCTACATAAAAAATTAGATTGGCCTCATTTATGATCCAATTTTCAGCTTTGATTTGATTTACAAATTCAACACCATCTTCTTCATCTTCTGCAAAAAGCCTTATCTCAGTATACGTACCTGCCCCACCTTTTACATAAATCCTGGAGGCGTTATCCTGAACATTCATGGCATTACTGATCACTGCAGGAAACGCATCATTGATAAAAGTATTTACCGCATTGCCTCTGAGCAATCCATCTAACCCCTGCTGCAACATCGAAAGTTCGAATTCAGCTTCAACTTGCTCTACCCCATCATCAGAAGCATCATCGGTCGTGTCATTATTATCAAAAATATCATAGTCGTAGACCACTGTGATTTTAGCCTCCTTAATATCCAATAATATCATTACATCATCAGAAATCGAAGATATGGAAAGGTGGACCCCCCGCATAAACTCATTGAAATTAGCTTGACTTACAAATTCAGACCCTCCTTCTTTGTCGATTATATTTTCCTGAAAGAAGTCTGTGTCTAGAGACACTCTAATACCGGGTTGGATTCTTTTGAAAGTCTTCGATTCATCAACATCTTCAGTTGAAAGATCATCGTCTTGCTCAATTAAAAACTGTTCATCGTCAATAACCACTTCACCTTCGAACAAAACATCGGACACAAAGCTTGGGGAAAATTGTTGTGAGGAAAAATATTCCTGGGCTTCTTGAAAATTCGTATTCGGGTCCAAATCCCTTAAAAAATAAGTGGACCGCTCTACTTTCAAGTTAAATGAGGCCACCATATCTTTCTTAAAAACAGTGCTATTAACGTAAATACTGTCTAAATCTATTCTCTGGGCAAAATTATTCACCACGAAATCTTCATCATCAACAGAGTCATCGACCAACGGATTCGTACCGTTTATACGCTCCTGATTATCAGTAAAACCATCTCCATCTGTATCACTATTGGAATCCTCAGGGTCTGCATCGAATTCGTTAATCAAACCATCCCCGTCTTTATCTCCTCTTGGGTTGGTCAAATATGGAATATAAAGAAACACTTCCGTGACTATTTCATTCTCTTGAATGGTACTTTCGTTCCCATCATCTTCCGAGCTGTCTTCAACAGCTTGGGAAAACCTTCCGAAAACAGGTCTTGCCGAAGGCAGTAGTAACTGAGATGTTATACGAGCTTCAGTCTTTCCATATACGGGGTCATTGAAAATGCCCAATTGGTAATGGGGCAATTTATTCGTCCTTACCGCTTCAATTTTCTTATTATAAGCAAATACATCATAGACCGCTTTATCTGTATTGAAAGCTTCTCCTCCAATTACCTCCGCTCCAATCGTTGAAATCTCATCTTCACACGAAACGAAAACAACAAAAAGTAAAATTCCTGTAAGAACAGGAAAATTAAATCTCTTAAAAAAACTCATTTAGATTATTTTAAAACTTCTGTGTTATAAAAATTAGCATATGCTTCTTCAAAACCTTGTAAAGGAACATATGGCAACACGGGTTTTTGGAGGTTGGATATATGGTTTTGTAAATCTTCTGAAATTTCTTCCGCCGCTAAAATAATAGCATCAGAGAAATTTACCGCTATTTTTAACAAATTATTATAGTTAGGTTCATTTAGAACACTGACACTCTCTTCAGAAACGCCATCGAAAACTATTTTCTTAATCATTCCCTTATCTAATTCACCTTCAAATCCTTGACCATAAACAGAGGTAACTATCTTGCTGTCGGCAAATAAGGGCTCATCTGCATAGTATTTCTTCAGGTAAAGGGGCAAAAGTGAAGCCATCCATCCATGAACATGGATAATATCAGGAGACCAGTTTAATTTCTTGACCGTTTCAACAACTCCCTTCGCAAAGAAAATTGCGCGCTGGTCATTATCATCAAAAAGATTGCCATCTACATCCGTAAATGTGGCTTTTCTTTTAAAGTACTCTTCATTGTCAATAAAATATACCTGTATGCGCTCTTTAGGAATTGAGGCCACCTTAATTATCAAAGGCATGTCCATATCATTAATGACAAGGTTCATCCCGGAAAGACGAATAACTTCATGCAACTGATGCCTGCGCTCATTGATGTTTCCATATCTCGGCATAAAAATCCTTATCTGGCCACCATTGCTGTTGACCATTCTTGGGGCTTCGTATGACATTAATGAAACTTCGTTCTCTGGGAGGTAAGGGACTAATTCTGAAGATACGAACAATATCTTTTTACCATTCATAAAAGCAATATTTTATTTATCGTGCAAAGGTAACTGCAAAATTACAATAATTATGCAGATTAGCAGTATTTATAGTAAGTTTGCTCGCCCTTAAATAAAACTTATGGTGCTGATCAAATACAAAAAGGAACTAACCGAACATCTTTCCTTTACCGAAAAAAAGAAAAGTATTGGCTTGGTGCCTACTATGGGAGCTTTACATAGTGGTCATACAGCTCTAGTGCAAAGGGCCGCTCATGAGAATGAAGTTGTTGTGGTCAGTATTTTTGTCAACCCTACACAGTTCAATAACAAGAAGGACTTGGAGAAATATCCTCAGACACTAAAAAACGATATGGACCTTCTTGAAAAGATATCGAAAGACATATTGGTTTTTGCCCCAACCGTCAAAGAAATGTATTCCAATAAGGTGAAATCCGAAAATTATAATTTTGACGGACTTGAAAATGTAATGGAAGGGGCCTTCAGGGAGGGCCATTTTGATGGTGTCGGAACAATCGTTGAAATACTTTTGAATTCAGTAAAACCTGATAAAGCATATTTCGGTGAAAAAGACTTTCAACAATTGCAGATTATCAGAAAATTGGTTGAAATGCGAAACATTCCCGTGAAAATTATTGGTTGCCCTATTGTAAGGGAATCCAATGGATTGGCACTAAGCTCCAGAAATGAAAGGTTGTCTCATACTGTTAGAAATGAAGCCGCATTTATCTTTAAGACACTAACGTCTGCCCAAAGAATATTTGGCACGGAAAGTGCAAAGAATGTTAAGGACTGGGTAACAAAACAATTTAAAAAACACCCAGATTTTGAACTGGAGTATATTGAAATCACCGAAGCAGCTACATTAAAACCCATTATTAGAAAACAAAAAAACAGAAAGTACAGGGCATTTATCTCTGCTTATGCTGATGGTGTGCGATTAATAGATAACATCGCCCTTAATTAATTAACTTTGTCACATGCAAATAGAAGTCGTAAAATCTAAAATTCACCGTGTAAAAGTCACTGGTGCGGATCTTAATTATATTGGTAGCATTACCATAGACGAGGATTTAATGGATGCCGCCAACATAATTCAAGGTGAAAAGGTCCAGATTGTGAACAATAACAACGGTGAGCGATTAGAAACCTATGCTATTCCCGGTCCAAGAGGTAGTGGGGAAATTACACTAAACGGAGCCGCTTCTCGAAGAGTGGCAGTCGGCGATGTTTTGATTTTAATTACCTATGCCAGAATGGATATTGAAGAAGCGAAAAAGTTCAATCCTTCATTGGTGTTTCCTAATGAAGAGACCAATCTCATGAATTGATTTTGAACAATCAACTAAAAAAAACATTAAAAACAGTACTCCCTATCGCGTTGGGGATTTTTTTGGTTTGGTACCTCTATAATTCGACAACTTCGGATCAACGATCTGAAATTCTCGGTTATATCAAAGAAGCGGACCCTCTATGGATCAGCATATCAATTGGCATTGGAATCTTAAGTCATATATCGAGAGCGATTCGCTGGAACCACTTGTTGGAACCCCTAGGATACAAACCCAAAACAAGTAATAATGTACTTATAATTCTTACCGCTTATTTAACCAATTTGGGCATTCCAAGGTCAGGGGAATTTCTAAGGGCAACGGCCCTAGCTACCTATGAAGATGTTCCTTTTGAAAAAGGATTTGGCACTATTGTAACAGAAAGAGTCATAGATGTCATAATGTTACTGCTCATTATATTGGCGGCCCTAATTTTACAGACCGAACTAATAATCGAATTTATCAAAGAAAGTGGAATTGGCCTTTTTGGCAGTATGATTGTCTTAATCCTTGGTATTTTAGGCCTATTCATTACTATAAGACTAGTCAAAAAATCAACTTTGCCATTTGCTGTAAAATTAAAAGGTTTTCTGAAAAATTTATTGGAAGGTGTTCTCAGTATCTTTAGCATGAAGCGTAAATGGTCCTTTATCCTTCATACACTCTTTATTTGGGGTAGTTATGTAGCTATGTTTTGGGTCATTAAATTTACAGTTTTAGAAACTGTTGATCTTTCTTTAGGTGCTCTTCTTGTCGCCTTTGTTGGTGGTGCCATTGCAATGACCACCACGAATGGAGGGTTCATTGCATACCCGGCATTCGTTAGCAAGTCCTTGGAAATTTTTGGTGTCAGTATTGTATCAGGAAATGCATTTGGTTGGATCATGTGGATTTCCCAAACCTTAATGGTTGTTGTTTTTGGTGCAATATCTTTTCTCTTATTACCGTTATTGAACAGAAATAGGTAGTTTTCGACTGCTCAAAATATGTTTCATGCAACGTTTTTTAATCGTGTTGGCATTGTTCGTTTGTTTTGGACTTAATGCCCAAGTCACCAAAGAAATCTTCGAATCTTTTAAACTTCAAGAAAGAAGGGACGTAAGCTATTATTTTCCCGAAAACTATAGTAAAGAAAAAAAGCATCCGCTAATTGTGGTTTTAGATGGTGACTATCTGTTCGAACAAGTAGTTGCGACCGCCAAATTCTATAGTAAATTTCATGGTATGCCAGAGTCTATCATCGTTGGCATTCATCAAAGTGAAGGCAGTATTCGATTAGATGATTGTGCATTTGACAAGGAAACTGGATTACCATTGGAAAAAGGAAGCAAGTTCTTTGAATTTTTGGGAATGGAAATCATTCCTTATCTAGACCTTAACTACAATACAGCACCATTTAAAATGGTTGTTGGATATGATATAACAGCTAATTTTCAAAACTACTGGTTGTTCAAGGAACGCTCACTCTTCAATGCATACATAAACATATCGCCGACCTTGGCTCCTGAAATGGAAACAAGAATACCGACTAGGTTAAAAGCAATGAACAAGCAGATTTTCTACCAATTGATTCAAGAGGGTGAGAAAAGTAGGTACACCCCAAGAATCATGGCACTAAACAATGCCATAAAGGCCATTGACAAAGAATCCTTGCATTATTATTTCGACGAGTACCCCAGTGCTGATCATATATCAATTGTCTCTTATGGTATTGGGAAGGCTTTTGATAATATCTTTGGCATGTTCAAGCCTATTAGTCCCAAGGAGTACAAAACCCAAATATTAACATCGGTTGACCCTGTCTTTAATTATCTTGAAAATAAATACAAAAATATAGAAGACCTCTTCGGGATTAAAAAACCCGTCGACCTTAATGATGTCATGGCGATTTATGCGGGGACCCGAAAAAAAGAGGACTTTGAATCTTTAAAGCCCCTTTCAGATCTATGCAAGGTTGAATTTCCGAATACCATGTTGGGCTTCTATTTTGAAGGTGAATACTATGAACAAATGGGCGAACCCAAAAAAGCACTCCGTACTTTCGAAAAAGCTTTTGGCATGGAAGAAATCGACTTCTTGACCAAAGAAATGGCGCTAGAAAAAATGGATGCTTTAAAAGCCGATTTCGGATTCTAGATTTCCCGTTAGAAAACCACCAAACCACAAACTTTTTTAAAAGTTTGCTTTATCTTTGGCCAAAACCTTAAACTAAGGAATGGCCAAGACCAAGACTGCTTTTTTTTGTCAAAATTGTGGAACCCAGTATGCCAAATGGGTAGGACAATGTTCTGCATGTAAAGCGTGGAATACTGTTGTTGAAGAGGTAATTCAAAAGGAAGAGAAAAAGGGCTGGAAAACACCTTCAAGCACTTCAAAGAAAATTGCAAAACCCCTGCGTGTCAATGAAATAAATACTGACAAGGAACTGCGTTTAAGTACATACGACTTGGAATTCAATCGGGTATTGGGCGGTGGTTTGGTTCCCGGATCATTGGTGCTTTTGGGTGGGGAACCCGGTGTAGGCAAGAGTACTTTATTACTTCAAATAGCCTTGAAAATCCCTTATAAAACACTTTATGTTTCTGGTGAAGAAAGTCAGAAACAAATTAAAATGCGTGCTGATCGCATTCTTCCTAATAGTGAAAACTGCTATATTCTAACAGAGACAAAAACCCAGAATATATTTCAACAAATTGAAGCCACAGAACCTGATATTGTGGTCATTGACTCCATTCAAACCTTACATTCGGATTATATCGAGTCTGCAGCAGGTAGTATTTCGCAAATTAGAGAGTGTACTGCAGAACTTATAAAATTCGCCAAAGAGACGAATACTCCAGTCGTTTTAATTGGCCATATTACGAAGGATGGTACTATTGCCGGACCCAAGATATTGGAGCATATGGTGGATACGGTGCTACAATTTGAAGGTGATCGGAACTATGTATACCGCATTCTCCGGGCCTTAAAAAATAGGTTTGGATCAACATCGGAACTTGGTATATACGAAATGCAAGGAAGTGGACTTCGGGAAGTGAACAACCCTTCCGAAATATTGATTTCAAAAAATGATGAAGGCCTCAGCGGAACTGCCATAGCATCAACGGTAGAAGGCATGAGACCTTTAATGATAGAGATACAAGCTCTAGTTAGCACTGCCGTTTACGGTACTCCCCAACGCTCTACTACAGGTTACAATGCCAAAAGATTGAATATGCTCTTGGCAGTACTTGAAAAACGTGCAGGTTTTAAACTAGGTGCTAAAGATGTCTTTTTGAATATAACAGGAGGCATTTCCATTGATGACCCTGCCATTGATTTGGCAGTTATAGCAGCCATTCTTTCAAGCAATGAAGATATCTCCATTGAAAAAGGGGTTTGTTTTGCTGCTGAAGTAGGCCTAGCTGGCGAAATTAGGCCTGTACAACGGGTCGAACAACGAATTTTAGAAGCCGAGAAATTGGGATTCAACACCATTTATGTTTCCAAGAACAATAAAATAAGTCTTAAGAACCCAAAAATCAATATTGAACTTGTAGCCAGAATCGAAGATGTAGTAAGAGGGCTATTCGGTTAACGCTTGTCTCTCATGATTCGTGCAAAAACCAAAATGACCAGTACTACCACTATAATCAAAACAAGCTGCCCAAATCCTACATTTAGAAAATACATAGTTTTTATTTAAGGTGCTGGATTTGGAATTTCGTTATGAATGGCTTCTATGCCTTCTAGCACTTCATCATTAAGGTCAACATTTATACTTGCAATATTCTCCTTCAATTGGTCCATTGTTGTGGCCCCGATAATATTACTACTCACAAAAGGTCTCGAATTCACGAAGGCAAGCGACATTTGGGTCAATGAAAGATTATGTGTTCGAGCTAGGTCAAAATACTTCTGAGTAGCATTGGTTGCTGTCTCGCTACTATATCTAACATAAGCGGGAAACAAGGCAAGTCTTGATTTTTCGGGCATTTCTCCTCCCAAATACTTCCCACTTAATACTCCAAATCCCATAGGTGAGTAGGCCAAAAGACCAATATGCTCCCGCATTGAAATTTCACTGAGACCGGTTTCAAATATGCGGTTTAGAAGACTATATGGATTTTGAATGCTTATGACTCGGGGAAGACTAGTATGCACCTTGCTCTCTTCCAAAAATCGCATTGTGCCCCATGGTGTTTCATTCGAAATTCCCACATGCCTTATTTTACCTTCTTGGACCAAGTCACGTAAAGTCTCCAACACTTGATGTATGTTATCTTCCCAGTGATCGGTTATATCGTGTTTATAGTCTCTTTTTCCAAAAAAATTGGTTGTACGTTCCGGCCAATGCAATTGGTACAAATCAATATAATCGGTCTGTAACCTTTTAAGGCTCGCATGCACTGCATCAATAATGGATTCCCTACTATACCCCGTCGTACGGATGAACTTGGAAAATTCTCCTTTCCCTGCAATTTTAGAAGCAAGAACCACCTTGTCCCTATTCCTGGTCTTCTTAAACCAGTTCCCTATAATTTTCTCAGTATTTGAATGACGGTCTGGATCGGGCGGAATGGAATACAGTTCAGCCGTATCAAAAAAATTGACTCCTTGGTCAAGGGCGTAATCCATTTGCTCATGGCCTTCAGCTTCGGTATTCTGATTGCCCCAGGTCATGGTACCTAAACATATTTTACTTACTTCAATATCGGTATGTGGTAATTTGGTATATCTCATTCAGTTATTTGTACTATATGGTTTTTCAAATTTCAAAACTACGAATATTAATTGCTAACAAAAGAGAGAAGCACTCTTATCCTAATTCAACCAGAATAGGGCAATGATCACTATGCTTTGCATCGGATAGTATTACGGAGCGCTTTAATCTACCCTCAAGAGGTTCGCTCACCATACCATAATCCAAGCGCCAACCTTTATTATTGTTTCTGGCATTTGCCCGGTAGCTCCACCATGTATAGTTATGAGGTTCTTTATTCAAATGTCTGAAACTATCTATGAACCCATTTTTCATGAAATTCCCGATCCATTCGCGTTCCACAGGTAAAAACCCTGAAACATTCTTATTGCGGACCGGATCATGGATGTCAATAGCTTCATGACAAATATTATAATCCCCTAAGATTATCAGGTTAGGATACTCCTTTTTTAGCGTATTGATATACTTCTGAAACTCGGCCATATATTTCAATTTAAAATCCAGTCGTTGCAAATTGGTTCCAGAGGGTAAATATAGGCTCATAACGGAAACTCCATTGAAGTCAGCGCGAAGGTTTCTTCCCTCAAAATCCATATAATCTATTCCCGTTCCGTACTCGACATGGTCAGGCTTGCTCTTTGAAAGAATAGCCACACCACTATACCCTTTCTTTTGTGCGCTATACCAATAATTGTTTGAATATCCTGCTTCTTCAAACAAAGAAAGATCTAATTGTTCTTTCATCGCCTTAATCTCTTGCAAGCATATAACATCTGGGCCAACGGTCTTCAACCATTCTAAAAAGCCCTTATTAATAGCAGCGCGAATACCATTTACGTTGTATGATACTATTTTCACTTTTCAAATTTTGACCAAAAATAGGGAATGTTTTTTGTTCCTTTGAATAAATGGAGGCTTATCTAAAGTTCATCGATATTGATTCTAAATCAACAATTCATTTTTACATTTACCACTTTGGAACAAGATTTGATTTCCATCTAGAATATCAAAAAAAATCGAGTGATGAAAAATCTATGTATTGCTGTTGCCTTGTTAGGAACCTACCTCATACATGCACAGGCCTATCCGCGGTTCAACAATGACAATGAATTAAAGTTCAACATCGGTCAGTTTTTGGCCAATGGCACTGTGGAAGGTTCTTATGAGTATTTTTTTAGCGAAGACACCAGTATTGGTGGAACTTTATATTTTGATGATGATGCAACTGATTATAATGGCAACTTTGGCATTGGCCCCAATGTAAGGGCCTATTTTGGGTACATCCCTAGAAGTGGCTTTTTTGCCGAGGCTTTTGGCCTCTATTACACTGGGGAAGACGAAGTTTCTGATAATGATCTAGGGGTGCGAAACAATGATTATAACACTACTGCTTTAGGATTGGGTTTCGGAAATAAATGGGTGACCCAGAGTCAAAAATTCAGCTTGGAAATAAGTGCAGGAATAGGCAGGAACGTAAACCCCGAAGTTTTTCAGGATACCTTTATGTTCCGAGCAGGGTTTTCCTTAGGTTTTAGGTTTTGAAAAATTGTAGCCTTTCTAATCCAAATCCTCAAATTTGGTATCTGCGGTTTTTATCTCGGCGTTCAAGTCAAAATCCCTATAATTTCTTTTTTTGAATCGCAGATTCTTATTTCCAAAATCCAGAAAAGCCAAATTCAAATTATCCGGAATATTTTGTTTCATCATGGCCTTATCAAATTCATTATTTTGAACCTGTAGCAATTTTAACCTTGGGAGTAAAAAGATACTTTTCGGAAATTCTCCTTTTAACCTATTTTCGGCAAGAATCAAGCTATGAAGATTGTTCAGTTTACCAAGGGCATTTGGTACATATCCTTCTATTTTATTATTAGCCAATTCCAGATTTTCCAAAGCCTCAATGTTTCCAACTTCTTGAGGAATTTGACCCCTAAAATTGTTATTCGAAAGCACAAGTGACCTCAACCGAATCAACTTTCCAAGACCAGCGGGTAACTGACCGGCTAATTTATTATTATATAGATCCAACACCTCCAATTTATTAAGGTTCCCTATATTTTCTGGGATAGTCCCAGTAAATTGGTTTTTTCCCATTCTTAGGATTCTTAGTTCCTTTAATGATATAATATCCTTGGGAATCGTTCCTTTAATAGAGTTAAAAGCAATGTTCAATACCCGAAGGTTCGTTAGCTTTCCTATTGCTTGCGGAAGCTCTCCTACAAGATTATTGTTGAACAGGTTAAGGGACACTATACTACATTTCTCAACGCCCACTCCGCGCCATGCGGAAATCGGTTTTGACACATCCCACGGAATCGTCCAATTTGGCCCATTTGTTTGTTCATAAATTTCCAGAAGTACAGATTTACCACTTTGTGAAATCCTAGCGAAAACTGCCGTTTCAACACATAGAACAAGTATGAGGATGCCCATGAATTTTTTTATGGCAAATGAACTAGTGTATTCCATATTCTTTTTTCAAATGAGACCTTATTCAAATCTGGTAAGGTGTATACTACAAATTAAGTATAACATCGTTAAACAGACAAAATTGATCGTTGAAATGAAGGTCATTGACCCATTTTTGTTGTGAAGGCTTTAAAACCTGTGGTCTCATTTGTGATAAATGAGAATACTACGTAACATTTTAATCCCGATGCGATAGTTTGTATTCCTGTTTGATTTCCTATTTTTGCGGCTTTAATCAACCTAAATGAAGACCTTTTTTTACATTTCAGTTTTCCTTTTTTTCTTTTCTTTCGCATTGGCCCAAGAAGCTGTTCAAAAAGACACCATTACCAGATTAGATGAGGTAGTGCTTTTAGACTCCCTTAAACCAAAACAAGCTACGGGAATTGTTCCCTCGAAAATCATTGGGACCAAGATCTTTCAGAATTATAGTCCGGCCGATATGGTTTCCTCCATGAACCAAATTCCCGGGGTATTTGTATTGTCCGGGGCACTGAATACCAATCGGATCACGATTCGCGGCGTGGGAGCCAGAACCCCATTTGGCACGGACAAACTCCGTTTGTATTACAACGAAATACCCGTGACCAATGGCACGGGTTCTTCAACCATCGAGGCCTATGATTTAGAAAATCTGAATTCCATTGAAGTCATAAAAGGCCCAAAGGGCACTGCCTTTGGTGCTAATTTAGGAGGAGCCATCATTTTAAACCCTAAAGAAGCCTTGCAAGAATCGACTACTTTTAAAAATAGTCTGACGGTAGGTTCCTATGGGCTCTTAAAAAACAGTTTTGGGTTTACGCATGCCGATGCAAGGCTTTCTTTGGAGCTTCGCTATGGGCATATGAATATTGATGGGTATCGCGAGAACAATCGTTTTGAGCGTGAAGGCATTTTATTAAATACCTCTTATAAGATCAACGCAAAAAACAAGATTGGATTCTTTTTGAATTATATCGACTATACGGCTCAAATTGCCAGTTCACTAAGTCAATCTGCCTTTGATGAAGATCCAACACAAGCTGCTTTTACCTGGAATGCCGCTAAAGGTCATGAGGCAAACAAATATACCTTGGCGGGAGTTTCCTATTCGTATACCTTTCATCAAAGACTTAAGAATACCACCAGCATTTTCTACACTTATCTAGATCATTATGAACCGAGACCCTTTAATATTCTGGATGAATTCACAAATGGTTATGGATTTAGAACCCGGTTTTTAGGAAATTTCGACCTTGCCGGGCAAGACGGCCAATATAGTTTTGGTGCAGAATTATATAAAGACAAGTATCATTGGGGTACTTTTCAGAATCTGTACGAAGACAATAATGGAAATGGAAGTCTTTTAGGAGATCGAATCAGTGATAATGAGGAATTACGAAGCCAATTCAGTGCGTTTGGAACCTTGACCCTACCCTTTGCCAGTTATTTTAAGGCCCAATTGGGATTGAACATCAACAAGACCAATTATGACTTTCAAGACCTGTTCAACACTGGTGCGGCCAACAAAAGTGGAGAACGCGATTTTGATGTCATCTTTTTACCGAGTTTAAACCTGACCTATACCTTTTTCCCGGGACAAAGCATCTATACCAATATAAGCCGAGGATACTCAAACCCCAGTTTGGAAGAATCCCTGACTCCAGATGGAGTCATAAATCCTGATATTGCACAAGAAACAGGAACCAATTATGAATTGGGCAGCCAACTATCTTTGTTAAACAACAACCTAAAGGTCGATGTCTCTTTGTACCGCATGGATATCAAAAATCTTTTAGTGGCACAACGGGTCGGTGATGATGAATATATTGGCAAAAATGCCGGGCGTACCAAACACCAAGGGATTGAGCTGGATCTTAATTATAGAATCAAGTTGGCTCCTAAATTTCACATCACACCTTTTGTGGCCTATTCTTTTAGTAACCATACGTTCGTTGAATTCATTGATGGCGATGATGATTTCTCGGATAATCCACTAACCGGGGTTCCCGAACATCGTTTAAACAGTGGCTTGCAAATGCAAATGCGTAATGGTCTTTATTGGAATACCACCCACCAACATGTGGGAAGAATATCGTTGACCGATGCCAATACCCTTTCTAGTGAAGGTTACAATCTTTTGCATACGCGACTGGGTTACAAAAAACAACTGTCGCATGCCTTTTCCATAGGTGTAGACTTTGGTGTTAACAACCTAACGAATACCAAATATGCCCAATCGGTGTTGATCAATGCCAGTAGCTTTGGCGGTAGGGCACCCCGCTATTTTTACCCTGGGAATGATCGAAATTTTTACGGTGGCTTACTCTTGAATTATAGGCTATAGCACTTCTTTTCTTACACTAATAATTGGTTATCTTGGCACTAAAATAAGAGCGATCAAAACAGCAATAAACTGCACATAGCCACCCGATTTGGGGAAATAAGCGTATAAAACATGCACATATAAACAAGTTGTACTTCATTAAAACCAGCATTAACCAATGAAAAAAATAATGCTTTTATTGAAACAAGTTCATAAGGTATTAGCCTTTACTCTTCTCTAGGCAAACGTGAATCCTTCTCTGCAATTTGATAAACAAGTGCTGCAATTACAGTTGCATTAATCATCATATCACGTTCTGGAACATATTCTAAAGTATCTAAATTAGTGTGATGCGTTACTGTTGAATAGTTTAACTTATCTTGAATTATCTGAAATCCAGGTATCTTGTAATAATCGAAAACATCATGATCTGTAAAATTTGTGTTCTGTATGGTTAGATTATCAACATCCAAATGGGCATAGGGTTCTAACATTTCTTCAAAAATAGGTTTTACCGCTTCGTTTCCTTGCAAATATATACCCCGCATTTGACCAGCACCATTATCCATATTTATATATGCCGAAATTTTTTCAACCTCTTTTTTTCTAGTAGTTTCTTTTACTTTTCCATAGTGATTTTCTGCATATGCCATAGAACCTAAATACCCTTGCTCCTCGCCTCCCCAAAGTGCAATTCTAATAGTTCGCTTTGGTTTTAATCCAGAAGCTTTAATAATTCGCATAACTTCCATCATAACGGCAGAACCTGCTCCATTATCTGTTGCTCCAGATGCAGGATGCCAAGAGTCAAAATGTGCGCCAATCATAACAACTTCGTCTTTTAATTTTTGATCTGAACCAGTAATTTCTGCTATAATATTCACATTATTTTCAGGTTTTAAATAAAGTTCTGAATCTAAATGGAATTTAATTTTTGGATTAATTTCTCTATCTATCAAGCGTTTTAATTTTCCGAAACTTTCTGGAGAAATCGCAAAAAATGGAACTGGTTTTACATGACTTTCTCTAAAATTATAAGTACCACTTGGATGAACAATACCTGGAAAAAAAGGTGTAGTTCCTAAAATACTTAAAGCTCCTTCTGCTTTTAAGAATGCAAAAAAGGCATCGTCCTTTCTCATAAGACTTTCGAAAATAACCTCTAAATCTTCAACTAAATCAATATCTCCAGCAGATGGTCCTAAAGGTTTACTCGGTACAGGTACAATTGATTTTTCAGCTTCCTCAATTTGGTCTTCCGTAAATCGTGTTGAAAGTGCATCAAATAACATATTTTGTTTTGGAGCCGATCCAATTAATATGGTCTTCCCTTGTAATTTTCCGCTCCATTGTTTTTTTACTTTTTCTAAATCAGAATGACTTTCAATCCAAATCAAATCACCTATTTGCACACCATTAGAGCTTTCTGTCCAAGCATAAGGATAGGCTTGTATTTTCATATAAGCAGGTTCTGTCATTTCTACATTAAATGATTTTACTTCCCAACCCATACAATCATCACAATAGTTTTCGAAATACACCTTATCTACTCCCCAATTTTTCAAGGTTTTCTTTGCCCATTCGGCCGCAGTATAATACTGATTTGTTCCTGTTAACCGAGGACCATAAACATCAGATAAGTCAGAAATTAGACTCATGACTTGCGATTTCTGAAAGCCTTCTGTATTAATTTTAGAAAGTGCTTGAAATTTTGTTTGGCCGATTGCAGAGAATGCTACAAAAAGGAATGCTGTAATAAAAATTTTAGAAAAGATTTTCATAATGTGAATAATGAATTATTTGGTTACAAAGTAATAAATTAATAAAAAATAACGAAAGCACAATAACACCTATAATTCATTACGGGCGGGATTTCTAATTGAAATTCCCGCAACGAAATCATAGCCTAGACCGATGCGGAACATTCGGTGAAAAGGCCGACCCAATTTGCTACGTTGTCCGCTATCACTCCCAACTCCCACACATCGAGTGAAAACGTCCACCATCATCGGCTACAAGCATCCCGATATCTATCGGGATGCCAAGCTCTACTGTATTTTTTGGTTTTTGTGTACCTTCGATACACAACACCAAAAAAATCCTAAGCTTAACTACGTGTAGCCCTGCGTTAGCCTTCATTAAAACAAGAAAACATGGGGAAATTAAGAACAAAAGTTTCGTTTCATTTAATAATGATATTGGGATTTATATTTATTTGTAATTCTGTTAAGTCACAGATATTTACTCCAAATAAGGGGAAATTTATTACTGTAAATGAAGCGAAAATATATTATGAAGAATATGGAGAGGGAAAACCTGTTATTCTTTTGCATCATTTTATGTCGACTGGAACAGATGGATGGTCGTCTTATATTCCATCACTTGCAAAAAATTACAAAGTTATTGTCCCAGACTTAAGAGGTCATGGAAAATCGACAGACCCAAAATCCAACAATCCTTGGAAAATAGATAATAGTGCATCTGATTTACTTGTTTTTTTAGATTCTTTGAATATCACTAAAGTATCTGCAATCGGTGGAAGTGCTGGTGCTTCTACACTACTTAATGCAGCTACTGTTCAACCAGAACGTTTTGAGGCATTAGTGATAGTTGGAGGTTCTCCTTTTCGTAGCAAAGAATTCCGTGACTGGATTCTTAGAAGTTGGTCTGACGAGATTTCTACTGGTTTCATTGAACTTCATGGAAATGAAAAAGCTAATATTCTTAATCGGCAATTTAGAGAAATTGCAAATCAATATCGAGATCATGAACTCACTCCTAATAGACTTAATAGGATAACAGCACGCACCTTAATTGTTCATGGAGATAACGACCCTATTATTCCTGTTGACTATGCTTGGGAGGTTTACAAAGCAATTTCTGACTCACATTTGTGGATTGTTCCTAATGGAGGTCACTTACCGTATTTATACCCATCAAACAAATCTGATTTCACAAAACGAATTCAGGAGTTTCTTTTAACTCCAAAGAATGATTAAAATGTAACTCAAATTATCAAAAGAATTAAAAAATTATAATAACGAAAGGCTAGTCGAGTAAGCCAGGGGGATTTCACCCCTAACTTCTCACAGAACCGTACGTGAACCTCTCGATTCATACGGCTCTTATTATGTAGTCAATAGTTAGGTCAACTGATAACCGTCTTTGTTTAAAACAAAGACGACTTGATTAAACTCAAGTCGTCTTTCTATTTTATAAAAACCCATCTGATAATTACGCCATCCTCTGCAACCAGGACTTCATATCAACCTCTTTGGCAATAATCGCTCTTAAATCGGTAATGGCAACCCGGTTTTGTTCCATGGTATCTCGGTGTCGAATAGTCACGGTCTCGTCTTCCAGCGTTTGATGATCAACAGTGATACAGAATGGCGTTCCTGCCGCATCCTGCCTTCTATAACGACGGCCTATCGCATCTTTTTCATCATAGATTACATTGAAATCCCATTTTAGATCATCAATGATTTTATGGGCTACTTCTGGGAGTCCATCTTTTTTAACCAATGGCAGTACGGCTGCTTTGGTGGGTGCCAATACTGCAGGGAGTCTTAATACGGTTCTTGTCGTATTGTTTTCCAATTCCTCTTCTTGTAATGAATGGGAGAAAATAGCCAAGAACATACGATCCAGACCAATGGAAGTCTCCACAACATAAGGCACATAGTTTTCCTTGAGTTCTGGGTCAAAATATTGCAATTTTTTGCCCGAATATTTCTCGTGTTGACTCAAATCAAAATCGGTTCTGGAGTGTATGCCCTCCAACTCCTTAAACCCGAAAGGAAACCTGAATTCTATATCCGTCGCGGCATCTGCATAATGAGCTAATTTCTCATGGTCATGAAAACGGTAATTGTCCTCGCCCATTCCCAAAGATAGATGCCATTTCAATCGGTTTTCCTTCCACTTTTCGTACCATTCCTTTTGTGACCCAGGGCGGATGAAAAACTGCATTTCCATCTGCTCAAACTCACGCATTCTAAAGATGAATTGTCTGGCAACTATCTCATTTCTAAACGCCTTTCCGGTCTGGGCAATCCCAAAAGGAATTTTCATTCGACCTGTTTTCTGGACATTCAAAAAGTTAACAAAAATACCCTGTGCCGTTTCTGGTCTTAGGTAAAGATCCATGGCACTTTCGGCATTGGCCCCGAGTTTGGTCCCGAACATAAGATTAAACTGCTTCACATCCGTCCAATTTTTTGAACCTGACATTGGGCAAGCTATATCCAGTTCCTCAATCAAGCTTTTTACATCGGCCAAATCTTCATTTTCCAAAGATCTACCCAATCTCTTTAATATGGTATCTGCCTTTTCTTGATATTCAACCACTCTTTGGTTGGTAGCCAAAAACTGCTTTTTATCAAAAGAATCCCCGAAACGTTTGGCGGCCTTAGCAACTTCCTTTTCAATCTTACCTTCAATTTTGGCAACGTAGTCTTCAACCAAAACATCGGCACGGTATCTTTTTTTGGAATCCTTATTATCGATCAAAGGATCATTGAAAGCGTCAACATGGCCAGAGGCTTTCCAAGTAGTTGGATGCATAAGAATAGCCGCGTCTATCCCAATAATATTCTCATTGAGCTGTACCATGGCCTTCCACCAATATTCCCTAATGTTCTTTTTGAGTTCTGCCCCGTTCTGTGCGTAGTCGTAAACGGCACTTAATCCATCATATATTTCGCTGGATTGGAATACATAACCGTACTCCTTTGCATGGGAAATTACCTTTTTAAAATCGTCTTCTTGCTTTGCCATTTGGCAAAAATAGAATTTTCCCCTAAAAGCCTGTTATTATTTTAATTGAAATTCTGTGGAATCTAGCAATCTTTCATTCTCAAAAACATTCAAGGTATAGTTTCCGGCTTTTAAAGATCCAGCTGGAATAGTAATAAAGTCCAAAACAGCGGTCTTTTCACCCATGAAAATCAACTCTACCCTTTTGCTGTACACATTGCCATTCACCATAATGGTGTTGGCATTATCTTCAATTACACCCATGTTTGGTCCTAGGAATTGAAAATAAAGTACCTTTGCCTTATTTACCATGGTCGGGTCTTCCATTATGGTAACGGCGCCTCTCAATTTTTCAATAACGGAAGCTTTATTGGTTCTTATAGGCTTTCCGTTACGTAATCTATATCCACTACCTTCAGCCCCTTCAAGTTTTAGGTAACTTTTGGTCTTAAGCTCTCGGTTAAGTTCAAGGATTTTTTGGCGTTGTAGGGCCTCAGCTTCGGCAATTGAATTGCTTGTGCGTCTTAATTCCTCCATCTGTTCCTGAGATTTCTCATACTTTTCATTAAGAAGCACGTTAGTATACCTAAGAAAGTTGTTCTTTAATTTAAGACTGTCATTTCTTGCCTCAAGTCTGCGAAGTTCAGATTTGAACTCCCTTAATTTCCCTATGGTAAAAGTGAGCCTACCTACAGAGTCCAACAATTTTTGCACTTCATATCGGGCACCTTGTATTTCAATTTCGTTCACTTCATTTTGAGCCTTAAGCCTATCAACATCAGCTTTTATCAAGGTAAGATCCTTGACCAATATCTGTTTCTCCTGCTCCAAAAAGCTGATTTCCGTTTGGGATTGGACATAACTATAATAAAAGGCAATAAGTATGCCTATGATCACCGCAACCAAAGCAGCAAGAATTATTTTATAATTGAATTTATTATCTTGTCCCTCCATCTATACAAGTCGGCTTTAAGCAGGTTATTAATACATAAGATTCGTTGTACTCTAAGCTATCAAATATACTAAATGATATCAACTCAATCCTGCTCCCAGAGGTGTGTTTTGGATGTAATGCCCATTTATATAGAGGAGAGTACCTGCTGTGTACCGTTTGTCGAAATCAATTACCACTCACCGAATACAATTTCAGCGCAGAAAACACGGTAGACCGTATTTTTTATGGACGAATTAACATTGAAAAAGCAAATTCCTTTCTCTTTTTTATCGAAAATGGCATCGTAAAAAACCTCATTCATCACTTAAAATATAGAAATCAAGAACGTATTGGCACTTTTTTGGGAGATTGGCATGGCCAGGTTATTGTGGAAAACAATTTTATAGCTCCAATAGATATTGTTATCCCTGTGCCTTTGCACAAGAAAAGACGCAGAAAAAGAGGGTACAATCAAGTTTCTGAATTTGGCAAAAGACTGGCTTACCACTTAAACGCGGAATTTTTAGAGGAAGCGCTCATTAAAACATCCAATACCAAAACACAGACCAGAAAAGGAAGAATAGGACGCTGGCATCAGAACAAGGCTTTGTTTGAACTTTCCAATCCAAAAGTATTGGAAAATAAAAATGTTCTACTGGTCGATGATGTCATTACCACAGGAGCAACCATGGAAATTTGCGCCAACACCCTAAAAGACGTAAAGGGAATTACAATTTATATAACCAGTATGGCAGTCGTTCCCTTGACCTAAGCGCTCCATTTCCCTATTCATTCTTTTCGAATAACCGAACTCGTTTAAACTTTTTCAATTGGCTAAAAAATTTCTTTTTTGCACCCGTTTTTTGTCTTTTTTTCCTTCGGTAGCCCTGCTATGTAACTTGAAAAAGTCTTCAACCGGACACAAAAGCCCTAATTTTCGCTACAATCCAAAAAATTTAAAAGAGTTCACCTTTACGCAATGTTAAATCTTAAAGCTATTTTCTAAATTATGTTGTTACTTTGTTCTTTAGATTGTTAAACGAATGTTCAAACGCCTTTTTGTATACATTTTCTTCTTTTTTATAGTTGCGGCATTCATGCAATGTGCAAGAAGAGGTAGACCTACTGGTGGTCCCAAAGATGTAACCGCTCCCGTCTGGTTAAAGGCCGAACCAGAGAATATGACCATCAATTTTAAGGCTACCAAAATTAGATTGTACTTTGATGAATTGGTAAAACTGAATGACGTTCAGGAACAGCTCATAGTTTCTCCACCGCTTAAATATATACCTGAAATAACTCCCCAGGGTGGGGCCGATAAATTCATTGAAATAAAAATAAAGGATACCCTACAGGAGAATACCACGTACACCCTTAATTTTGGCCAAAGCATTGTCGATAATAATGAAGGTAATCCCAATAGCTTTTTAACGTATGTCTTTTCTACTGGAAGTTATATTGATTCCCTAGAAGTCAGAGGAGCGATCAAGGATGCCTTTAATAAAAAGGCCGATGAATTCATTAGTGTGATGCTCTATGAGATTGATTCGGCGTATACCGATTCTACTATTTATAAAAAAAACCCAAACTATATTACCAATACTTTGGATAGTGCAGTGATTTTTACACTTAGTAACCTTAAGGAAGGTAAATATGCCATGTTCGGACTTAAAGATGAGTCTAAAAACAATATGTTCGACCAAAACACCGACAAAATTGCCTTTATCCAGGATACAATTTCACTGCCGACAGATTCGATATTTCTACTTACGATGTTCAGGGAAGTTCAAGATTATAAGATTCCTGTACCAAAGCTTGCAGCCAGTAACAAAATCATATTTGGCTATTTTGGCGATGGAAGGGATATTGAAATATCCACCTTATCCGTTTTGCCGGATACGGTTAAAACCAGAATTATCAAAGAACAGGATAAGGATACACTGAATTATTGGTTCACCCCTTTTGAAATGGATTCACTCATCTTTACGGTCAAGAATGAAACCCTAAAGGTCATTGATACCTTTACGATCAAAAAACGCAAGATTGGTCCAGATTCTTTAGTGCTAAACGCAAACCAAAGAAGTTCTTTGAGTTTTAATGAACCTTTTAACATCCGGGCAAATACACCCCTTATCAATATTGATTCTACCAAAATGAGTCTGATCAATAAAGATTCGACGGCCGTAGATTTTAAGGTAAGCTTAGATAGTATCGGCAATAAGTTGGATTTTGATTTTAGCGTAGAACCTAGTGAAATTTATCAACTTAGCATCTTCCCAGAAGCAATTACCGATTTTTTTGGAAATGTCAATGATACTTTGAACTTTGGATTAAGAACGAAAAGTTATGCGGATTATGGCAATCTGAGCCTGACCCTTATCAGTGCCATTGATAGTTACCCATTACTTATTCAACTCACTGATGAGAAAGGAAAAACCGAACAAGAAATTTATGCCAAAGAACACCAAGTCTTCGAGTTCAATAACATTGAACCTTCGAAATATCTGATACGTGTAATTTTTGACGCGAATGGTAACGGCCAATGGGATACCGGAAATTACCTCAAAAAAATACAGCCCGAAAAAGTGAGTTATTACCCCGGCGTGATTGAAATGAGGCCGAATTGGGAATTCCCCGTAACGTTTACGTTGTTAGATTAAACCTGTCTCGATCTTCCAAAAATTTTAATTTGTTTCTGGTTTTTGAAATATGTTCCTTGCTTAACGTAATATAAAGAACCTCTTCTTTTTCAGAAAAAACCAGGCGTTCCCCTAGGCTATCATAAACAGCCGAATGTCCTGAATATTGATACCCTCCCTCATCCTTGCCACATCGGTTTACACCAATGCAGTACGCCATATTCTCTATGGCACGTGCTTTTAATAAGGAATCCCATGCCGAAACCCTAGGATTAGGCCAGTTGGCCACATAGATTAAAACATCATAATTATCAACATTCCTTGCCCAAACCGGAAAACGAAGGTCGTAACAAATCAACGGGCATATTCTAAACCCCTGATATTCTACAATCAACTTCTCCTTCCCTGCTTTGTATACTTTGTCCTCACCTGCCAAAGTGAACGTATGCCGTTTGTCGTAATGTGAAATTTTTCCATTGGGCTCAATAAAAAAAAGGCGGTTGGAGTAATTCCCATTTTCAAAAAACGGAACACTTCCTACAATCGCCGCGTTGGTCTTTTTAGCTTCCCGTAGCATCCAATCCACCGTTTTTTGACCCTCCTCTTTCGGGACATTATGCGGAGTCATAGTAAAGCCAGTAGTGAACATTTCTGGCAAGATGATCAAATCAACCTCCTTGGTCAGCTTTGAAATCTTTTCGGAGAAATCCAACCTGTTTTGTTCTGGGTCTTCCCAAGCCAATTGACTTTGTATCAACGCAATATGAAGTTCTCGCTGCTCCATAACTTAGTCAAAATATACATTCGTATCATTTTCCGTTGTCATTTTATAGAGTTGCCTCAATTGGGACTTTACAATTCTGTCTTCCGACAATTCAGGTAAATCATCCATCGAAAAAAAAGCTGCGCCTTCCATATCAAACCCATGCTCTAATTGGCCTCTTTTTATTTTACATAAAAAAATCAACTTGTAAATATAAAAAGGTTGAGGAGGATGTGGATGCATTCGCTTATCATAAACTGCCAACAATCTATCGACCTCACAATTTAAACCAGTTTCCTCTTCGATTTCCTTTACCACTACTTCGGAAGGAGTATATCCGATATCGGCCCAACCCCCAGGAATGGCCCATTTACCATCTAAACTTTCCTTGGCCATTAGGATCTTATTTTCATCGTTCAAAACAAACCCCCTAACATCAACCTTTACCGTCGGATAGTCCTTCTCTGGCATAAAGAAGTTGTCAAGAACCGACATGGGCTGGGAAGAAACACTGCTCAAAAGTTTTAAACTAATTTCCCTTAGTTCTTCATAGCGTTCCTTATTGTACTCATCTTCTGCATAAACAAGTCCTGTATCGGCCAAGGCCTTTACACGTTTGATCAATTCAAGATCTTGATTTTCCTTCATTAATCAATATTACTCATTTTCCATCAGATTAGTCCATTCAATATTGTGAACCCTTAATGGTATCCGATTTTAAGCCAAGTCAAACCGGTCAAGGTTCATCACCTTGTTCCATACAGATACAAAATCTTTTACAAACCTTTCTTTAGAATCCCCACTTCCATAGACTTCGGCAATTGCCCTAAGCTCCGAATTCGAACCAAAGATAAGATCGGCGCGGGTTCCAGTCCATTTAAGCTTGCCCGTAGTACGATCTCGACCCTCAAAAAGTGTTTGGTCTTCGGAAGTTGCTTTCCATGAAGTACCCAAATCGAGCAGATTCACAAAGAAGTCATTGGTGAGCGCCTCTGGCCGATCGGTAAAGACACCATGTTTAGACGTGTCAAAGTTCGTGTCGAGTACACGCATACCTCCCAAAAGAACTGTCATTTCAGGTGTGGTCAACGTCATTAATTGTGCCTTGTCAACCAACATCTCCTCTGCTGATACCGTATACTTGGAATTTGCATAATTACGGAACCCATCAGACCACGGCTCCAATACGGCGAAAGATTCAATATCTGTTTGCTCTTGCGAGGCATCGGAACGACCCGCTTTAAAAGGTACGGTGACATCCTGTCCCGAATTCTTGGCCGCCTGTTCTATGCCTGCACATCCTCCCAATACAATCACATCTGCAAGTGAAACCCTCTTACCTCCAGATTGGGACTGGGCATCGTTGAACGCTGTTTGAATACCTTCAAGCGACTTTAACACTGTTGCCAATTGGGCTGGGTTGTTAACTTCCCAATCTTTCTGGGGAGCAAGGCGAATACGAGCACCATTGGCTCCGCCACGTTTATCAGAACCACGGAATGTTGATGCCGAGGCCCAAGCCGTTGTGACCAAATCAGAAACAGATAATCCTGAGCTTAGGGTATTTGCTTTCAAATCAGCAATGTCCTTATCATCTATCAACCCATGTTCAACGGCAGGGATTGGATCTTGCCAGATCAGTTCTTCACTAGGAACTTCTGGACCTAGGTAGCGTGCAATCGGGCCCATATCCCGATGTGTAAGCTTAAACCATGCACGAGCAAAAACCTCCGCAAATTCATCGGGATCCTCATAAAAACGTCTTGAAATGGGTTCATATATAGGGTCCATTCTTAAGGCAAGGTCCGTAGTCAACATTATGGGTGCATGACGTTTGGATGAATCATGTGCATCTGGAACACTATCGGCCCCGGCACCATGTTTGGGTATCCATTGATGTGCACCAGCGGGACTTTTTGTCAGTTCCCATTCGTAGCCAAACAGGTTCCAGAAAAAATTGTTGCTCCACTTTGTTGGTGTGCTCGTCCAAGCCCCTTCCAATCCACTGGTAATGGCATCTCCGGCATTACCGCTACCGTAGTTGTTTTTCCAGCCCAAACTCTGTTCTTCAATACCGGCAGCTGCAGGCTCCCGTTCTACATATTTATCAGGATCCGCAGCACCATGGGTCTTGCCAAAAGTGTGCCCGCCCGCAATAAGGGCAACAGTTTCTTCATCGTTCATAGCCATGCGACCAAAAGTTTCACGAATATCACGGGCAGCGGCCACCGGGTCCGGATTTCCATTAGGCCCTTGTGGATTCACATAAATCAATCCCATCTGAACAGCCCCTAGTGGATTTTCCAATTCTCGGTCGCCCTCGTAACGTTTGTCACCCAACCATTCACTCTCTGAACCCCAATAGATGTCTTGTTCAGGTTCCCAAACATCCTCACGTCCACCAGCAAAACCAAACGTCTTGAATCCCATGGATTCCAAAGCACAATTTCCCGCCAGAATCATCAAATCCCCCCAGGAAATTTTCTTGCCATATTTCTGTTTTACGGGCCAAAGCAGCAAGCGGGCCTTGTCGAGATTCGCATTGTCAGGCCAGCTATTCAAGGGTGCAAAACGTTGGGTTCCCGACGCGGCACCACCGCGGCCATCAGCAATTCGATACGTCCCTGCACTGTGCCAAGCCATTCGAATGAACAGTGGCCCGTAATGACCGTAATCTGCCGGCCACCATTCTTGGGAGTCGGTCATTACATCGAAAAGGTCTTTCTTCACGGCATTAAGATCAAGGGACTTAAACTCCTCGGCGTAGTTGAAATCCGTTTCCATCGGATTGGACAAGGAAGAATTTTGGCGAAGGACATTCAAATTTAGCTGGTTTGGCCACCAGTCTCGATTTGTTGTACCTCCTCCGGCACCTTGGTTTAGAGCACCATTCATAAATGGGCATTGGCCTTTTGAATGCGATGCCCCTTCCGTGGTAGTTGATTTTTTTTCCATACTATTGAATATTTTAGGTTAATGTTGCAATGATTACTCAGTTTCTCAGTTCATTAAATGTACAAAAAACCATAGGTCATAAATAGGTTTTTCATATATTATAATTATTGAAAAATAGGTATTCGTTATGGTTATGCCACGATATTCATCAAATCCTTAAAGATATACCATCTAAGCTGTAAATTTCGTATACCTTGTCGTACTAATTGTTTGAGACAACTATCAACTAAGTGTTTATTTCAAATCATTTTAAAATGAAAAAAATAGGCGGATTTTGTCCAAAATCGAATGACCCTATTCGTCATTAAAACAACTAATCTAAAAACAGTAGAAAATGAAAAAAGTAGTTTTATCCATTATGGCACTGGCCTTGGTAAGTTTCGGTATTATAGATGCCGGATTGACCGATAAAGAAAGGGAAATGGGTGTTGCAGAATTGATAAAGACCCAAGAACGTTTAACAAGTACCATCGAAGGACTAACCAAGGCTCAGCTTAATTTTAAGTCAACCCCGAAAGCGTGGTCGGTCGCAGAATGTGTTGAACACTTGGCCATCTCTGAGGGAATGATCGATGGAATGCTCCAAGGGGCATTAAAGACCCCAGCGGATGCTTCAAAACGTGACTCGGTCAAAATCAGCGATAAAGACCTATTGGCCATGATTTCCAGCCGTGATAAAAAGGTAAAGACCGGGGAGGCTTTTGAACCTTCTGGCAAATTTGGCTCCCATAAAGAAACGGTACAGACTTTTTTGATCAAGCGTGGTGCACATATTGAATACCTAAAAACCACAACCGATGATTTAAGAAACCATTATGGCCAATCGCCTTTCGGCACCATAGACGGCATTCAAATATTATTGTTTATGTCGGGGCATACCGAACGCCATGTCAAACAAATGGAAGAGGCCATTGCCCATACGGACTTTCCCAAGCCATGATTAAAATAAGAGATTAAAACATTACGACGCTATTGAATAAAGCAATCCCTTTATTCAAAAGGATTGCTTTATTTATTTTGATAAGCCTATGTAATAACCATTCATTAGTTTCTTAACCTAGGCGTAAAATCATTTGGGGCATTTTGAGGTTCGTTCAAGGTTTCTGAGGCACCTGTATCGTTGTAAATGACCCATTCATCAAAGGTGTAGGTTGCATTCGCCTGAAGAACATCAGGATTTCTAACGGCCCTACCATCCTCAAATTCATGATTGGTCCCGGTACCATCTTCCCCAACAATGCCAAATACATCTATGATCTTTCCAAAGGGGTCTATCAATTGCAAATTATCATCGCCGTTAGAATCAGCAGGGCTATTGGTCCCCACTCCTAAATCCGGGGCAAAACCATACACCCTTTCAAATTCATTGGCATTGGGAGAAATAACAACTGTGCTTTCCAATCCGATGAACAGGTTCGATAAATCCAATGTTGAACTCACTTCAATATTGCCGTTGGTGTATCGGGTCAATGTCCAACCTTTGAGGGACAACGCTTCAGAACCCGCATTATAAAGTTCAACAAACCTTGCGCCAGAATTGTTGTCCGGGTCGGCCAATTCAGAAATAAAAATCGAGGTTGATGTAAATTCATCTATCGAATCCTCACATCTTTCATTTTCAAAATTTAGGTCTTCCAAACTTCGTATTACAATGTGGAACCCTTTGTTGTCTTTTAGCAAAACCCCTATTAATGAACCACTGCCGGAGGGGAGTATCTCCGCTTGAAAATTAGAGTATCCACTATTTAAAAGCGTAATTTCATGGTCATTGCAATCCACCAAATTTCGTTCTGTTTCTTCTTGGAATTCGGCAAAAGGTAAATCTATTTCTTCCTCAAGAATCTCAACATCATTCAATTCTACAAGTGTATTGACCATAGTATCATCCAACATGCCAAGGTTGATTTGAACCGGCACTACTGAAATATCCATGTCACAGGAAGTGACAATATGTTGTGGGACAACCTTTGCAGGCAATCTTCCAATAGACAGATTACCGAAAGAAGTAAAAACTCCCCCAAGTTTGTATACCCCTTTTTGCTTTCCCAAATACAAGTCTTTTAGCTTTATATAGATTTTGCTTCCCATGGGGTAAAATAAATGTGAATCCCTCAAATCAATATTTATTTGAAACCCCTCCGTGGGGTTACTAGGACTATCCTGAAAATGAAGGGTGCCGAAGAAATTACCTTCTTGGTCCGATGATATAACATAACCCTCCAAAATCAAATCTTCATGAATTTGAACTACCCCCTTGGAATGCAAATTTTTTATCGCTGCAAAAGAGGTGTTTGCAACTAAATCAACGGCACAGGCCTCTTTGGGTGGATTAAAATTTCGGTCTTTGACGCAACCGACAAGAAGCAATGCAGCCATTAAGCTTGCGAAAAGATGTATTCTTAAAGTGCTGCTAAAACTTGTCATTATTATATTTCGTCAATAAACATCTCCCTTTTGCTGATAGCTGTCGGACCATCCTTATTAAAAAGGATTGGATTTTACTTTCGTCAACCTAGATTCCTGCCTTTGCAGGAATGACAATACCTTAAAAACTATAAGCCACATTCAAAAAATAAGTGCGGCTATAGCCATACCAAAATTTGGGTGCAAAAGATGGATTTCCACTTAGATTGTCTTCCCGTAACTGTCCAAAATTGCCATTTCTGCTTTGCTCATAACCCCCAGTCCTAAAGACAGCGTCAAAAGCATTGTTTATGCTTCCAAAAACACTGATATATTTACCTTTTTTTAGCCAAGATTTCCCTCCGACCAAATTCAATAAGTAAAAGTTATCCAAAGGTTTTTGTCGCAATAATTTGGAAACATTTTCATCGGTCGCACCCTGAAATGGTAATCCAGTTTCAGGGTCTAAATAAAAACTTTGTGTTCTGGTAATGGCTGAAATATTGGCATAATTATTCGCCAGATAATTAGTTGTGACACCTACCCACCAATACTTTGGGTCCCTGTATTCCATTCCTAATGCAAATGCCTTTTGAGGGCCTTGGGCCAACCTAAGGTCTTTTACCTTTGCTATTCCCAAATCTATATTACCATCGAGATTAATTAAATCCTCATCTTTCCCTGCAGTATCAAAATTTATGGTCACATTAGGATCACTTGCATAGAGGTACTTCCCCACTGCTGCAACTGCCGAAAGCTTCACCGAAGATGAAAGTTGATACTCCAGCCCTAACTCCAGCCCCATATGAAGTTTATCCAAATCTGTAATCACTTCTTGAACAAAATCAGAACCAACGCCCGCATCAACAAAGAAAAAATTGACGTCGGTTGTATTCTGAAATCGGGTATAAAAACCTGTAAGACGTCCTGTAAGTTTGGGTAACCTTACAAAGTAATTTACATCTGCACTGTTAATCGTTTCGCTTTGGAGTACTGGAACAATCTCATTGTTCTCTCGGGGATTAATAAATACATTTTGTAACACAGGGGGTTTGGTCATATATGCTGCATTTGCCTTTAGCCAATGCCTCCCGGTAATTCTGTAGGACAGTCCGCCTTTAATGCCGAAATCAGTAAAACTAAGCTGTTCACTTCTCCCCATTGAACTTTCTAAAAAACGTTCATTTTGAAAAAGCCCTTCTCTTTGATATTTTGTGTTTGAATAGTTGCCGGCCACAAAGCCATTCCATTTATTTAAGGAATACCGAAACTGGGCAAATGCATTTAACTGAGATGCATCTATAGTATAATGGTAATTGAATTTGTCCCCTTCTCTTTTTCTCAAGTCTACTCCCAGATTATTTTGGGTTTCGGAAAAAGGGTCCAAGTCTTCATGGAAATCAGCCCCCAAAAGGTCATTTATTTCAGCAAAATTTTCTGATTTCAAATTTTTAAAGTTCAATCCAAAATCAATATCAAATTGATTGTCAAATCTTAAATTACCTATAGTATTAATAGCAAATTGACTATCCGAAACTATATCGTCATACAAAACATAGCTCGCTTTATCTTGATTGTTGGCTGTATACACATTGTTCCATGGGAGCTGTGGATTTTTAAGAAAGCCTTCTTTGGCAAGGTTAGCGCTAATAAAATTTGCCCCAATAGGGCTATTGATATAAAAACTAGGCAAATATCTATAGTATATGGGGTCTGGGTTGGGGGCATTGTAATAGCCTAATCTGCTCCTTGAATTAGCTCCAGATTGGTACATTACTCCTGAATTCAAATTGAAATTATCAGACTCATAATAATGGTTGAGCATAAATATCGGCTCGGCTATCTTTCGCTCTCTGGAATTTCGAATATTGCCATTTTGGTACCCCCAATAGGGATTATAACCCTTACCTGCCAGATCAAAAACCTCTTTTGTAATCGCCGAAGAACGACCTCTGCGGTTCTGGGCGAAAATTGCAGTAGCTCCTATGCTGTTCTTAGAATTTATTTGAAACTCCAGCGCCCCAAATAATGAAAATGCATCGTAGAGTGTTCCACTAATATATCCTTCTTTGGCCCATCTTCGTGAAGCAGAAAAGGAATAAACCAATCCATTTTCTTTTTTACTGGAAGTATAGGTTGCCATTGCCCGACCTGCATAGGTCCTATTTGAAGATGAGGTGGAAAATCGAAATCCCGGACGAAATCCCGATGGTCTCACGTCGATATTTGTACTTCCCAAGATTCCACCGAAAGTGTAATCCGATGCATCCAAGGCATTCGTGAACTCTTGATTACGGGTAACATCATTTAGTCCACCCCAGTTATTTATATGAATTTTGTAAGTCTATAAATAAAAGGAGCATTATTTCTAAAAAACAAATAATTATACGGTGAATTAAACAATGATTGGCTAATAACGGGTATAATTATTAGCTACCAATCTCCTACCCCACCCTATATTAGGAAGAACCAACCACTACTACATCTGTCTTTCTGTCAAATGTGGTTGTCATAATGTTAAGTGATTTTGGTCAAGCATTACAAGGGTTAACGGATAAAATCTCAGTACCTTAGAAACTAAATTTATATGACAATTATCATCGTAAGAATATTCCTGTTTATATAATATTGTGCTAAATTTATTCTCAACTAAAACCAAAACTTATACAACATGTCTAAAGAACAAGAGTTCAAAGAAAAAGAAGCCAATAGCAAATATTGTAATAGAGTTAATAAACTTACCAGTTTAAGATATATTGACTCATGGTTGTCAATAAGGCTTGTCTCAAATTATATAAAGGCAACAGAGGAAAAACAGAGTTTACTGGACGATGATTCAGAATTGGCATTACAGTCCTACACGAATGGTATATCCCTCTTAAATAAAATCAATAAATCAAATGAACGAATTAGTAAGAATATGCAATTCTTTTTCTGGGTCACTATAATAGGATGGATAGTTGGACTAATTATATTCATTATAGGTACATTATAAAACGCAACACTATGGAAGAAGGGTCACCAGAATATAAAGTTTTCAATTACCTTGCTAGGAATGTCTCACAGGATAAGGACGAGTATAACTCGGTAGCAGGCAACTGTGGTGTTAGTGACGGTAAGAAATTTGAGGAAGCTGTTATATATCTTTCCACTGCAGGACTGATAGAGATAAATTTTATCCCATACCAAAGAAGCTATATTGAGAAGAGACATGAGTTCTATCATGCTCAAAGACTTGGTTTAGAACTATGGCACAAGCAATACATGAGAGATGTTAAGAGAGAGAAGAAGAAGATTAAGCATGATGCAACTGTGTCCAGAATGAAGGCTTGGTTCTGGTGGGTATCAATTCTTGCTCTAGGAGTATCAATTGTCTCATTATGGTTCTCAATGAATAAATAGTACATCTTTGATTATTAACTTATAAACCTATCCTAAATGGCTCTAATTAAATGCCCAGAGTGTAATGCACAAGTATCTGACAAAGCAAAGGAATGCCCTAAGTGTGCCTATCCTATCAACTCTCCTGAGGTTGTAAAAGAAGAGGTCAAAGTTGCAGAGGTTGCAAAAGAAGGGTGTTTTTTACAGACCTTGAATACTGGTTGTCTTGTATTCTTTGGTATTCTATTAGGTATAATCGTACTTATGCTATTGGTAGGTCTGCTAAGTTAAGTAATTACTATTACCCGAAATAAATTAACAGCCCATATAGGAAACCACCAAAACCTAAGAGTAGGCTAATAGTACAAAGGCCTTGAATTTTTAAATTGTTATGCTCTGACGTACCTCCATTTTTGTCATAAAGAATAAGGCTACATACTGATAAAAGAGCACCAAGAACTATAATTATTAGATAGGGAGACATAATTGTTTTGTTGATTAGGTCATACTTAATCTAAAGGTTGAAAATACGTCTAAAATTTTTAGCGTCACTCCTAGCCTCTATAACAATTCTCAAGGCTAAAATCTAGTTCTATTTGACATTTATTTATCCTATCCCATAACACATTACAGCACCTCTACTGGACTATATATTATTCCATGAGAATGTGACCAATCACCTTAGAAGTCCTTTATTTTATAAATGTAAGCTCTAGTGCTTCTTTCTATTTGTCTGTAGGTCTTCGCGCCTTTTTTGATTATTTGATTTAGCTCTTTCATATCTATGCTGCTTTTGGTCGGGGAGAGTTCAGTTTAATTTTACCCTCAAACCCTATTTTCCCGAATTCCTGCATTATGACCTCATAGACCTTTGGCCTGTCGTGTTTGAAAAAAGAAATGGAGTCGTGCTTTGAGAAAACTGGGATTTGCATATCACTAAGCTTGTAGTAGATATTGTCTATGAACAAACGGCTTTCGAATTGCTGAAGCATAACGGCAAAGGCATTGTCCCCATTTTCCCATTTGTAGGCACTTATGTAATTGGATACCGTTGGAAAATGTTCTTTGAATCGTTCAGTCATAAGGTTCTTGGGCCTATCCTTGCCAAAGAAGACCTTGAATACCATCTGTTTGGCATTCTCTCTATCTAGTCCAATATTGCTAAAGTGCTCATAGAACCCTGTATCGTTGGTCAATTGGTGGAAAAGCTCCACATCCCCGCCAATGAAGCCCTGTTCTTTCAAAATATGGCTCAACAAGGCTGGCTGGGAGTTCTTTAGGTCGTATTCTTCCATTTGGTTATGAAACAGGATAGTATCAAAGAGTTCCTTGCTCATGTTGGTGAAATTGGTATCCAACCTGTTATTGGTCTTGTTCCGTTTGCCATATAAAGTAGATTCATCGGCCAAGTTATCCACAGATGCTGTCCACGCCATTTTAGTAAAGTTCCTTTGTTCCAACATAAAATATTCGGGGTCTACCATGCAGATTTTCTTCCCATCATTGACAATGAGCTTATCCTTTTGGTCTGCAATGAGCAAAGCTTCTTTTTTATCTAGCTTCTTATGGACTGTGAACAACCAATTCTCGTCTATTTCGGTTACGTCCATTTTTGGGAAAATCCACTCCACCTGTTCGTCCGTCATATAATCGTCAAGGGAAAGACTGCTTACCTTGCTATCTATTTTGGAATAAAGCTTGTCGAAGGGTATGTCCAGCAAGCGGACATTCTCAATGAACATCCCCAGCTCTTTCTTGTCCTTTTCGTACTGTATGGCCCCGTCCGTTTTTTGGTAATAACTGAACTTGACCTTCACGCTTTCATGCTCATCATAATATTTAGGTGCTATCCTGTACTGGAAGCAGTTCCCCGCTCCGAACTTTTCGGTGCGTTCTATAATCCCGTTGAACAATAATATGTTGAGGGGCTTGATATAGCCACTACCCAGCATTGTAAAGAGCCTTTTATTGGGGATGGGGCGGAAGCTCTGAAAGTTCTTGTAATCGTGCTTATTGTACCCTTGGGTAATCACATATAGGATATAATAGCAGTTGAGAAGGGTCTTTCCCTTGGCTAGTTGGGTAAGCTCATCATTCATGGATTTGGGCAATACGAGGTTACGATAAACCTTGTTTTTGTGAGGCATAATTTGATAAAATTTGGGGTTAATGTAAATTTTTCGTAGGATATTCAGCATAATCCTCTTTAATCGAAGAAAATGATAATGCAAATTTCGGGCTTTATTCCCGAACCTCAAAAACTATAAACTCACAGTTAATGCTAATGCCCCAATCGCAATAATAACGGTGGATACGAGCATTTTATAAAAGGGAAAAAAGTAGGAAAATCAAAGGCCAAAGACAACCTAGGGCTTTCTGGCAGCAATCGACATAAATGAACCAGACAAAAGCCTACTAAGCTACTGGGGTAAAAGCCCTTTGGATTATATAGATAAGGTATTATAAACAGGGATATAAATAATAATTAAGATGTAGAATAACTATATATAGTCTTACTGGTTACGGAATTTACGCCAGCCCAATAGTAGCAGGGGTTGGTATTTAATTTGAGAACAGATTTTCTACTGGGAATGTCAATATCCCATAGTGCTTTTTTGCACCAAAACGGACCAATCCATCTTTTACTTCAAGGAATTTAGGACCAAATTTTAGCATTCTAGGGTTCTTTTTATTTATGTATTCAAGAAGTAGTTCTTGGGTTACTTGATTGCCCATCTCATCCATCATTGATTTTATTTATAACCTCAATATTGAACTTTATTTTAAGGATTCCAAGTAGAAGATAAAATATTAATTTAAAGAAGAAATAGGTCAGATAAACCAGAATTTAATAGGCAATTAAATATTAGTTAATGGCAATTCTGTTAAAAAACTTTCTTCTTTGCCCTACCTATTAGACCTCATTTTGGGGCATATATCACCAGTAATTTATCTGAACTTATGCCTTCCTACGCGCGCGTATTGGAAATTTGTTAAAAAACTGCAGTTTGAAGAATAAATAAGTTAAAAAATGTAGGAATATATTGAAAATAAATGCAATATAAATATGCTGTTATCTGGAAGTATTTAACGGATTTCAGTATATTTAGAACTGATTTAACTAGTTAGGCACAATATGAAAAATATAGAAATTCAAAAACTTGTCAACGAACATTCTTCTTATACAACAATGCTGAATGAGTTAGTTAAATCACTATTAAAAACAAATCACATTAAATACCATATTGTTGAATGTAGGACAAAATCAACTGAAAGTTTAAATGAAAAAATTAGATTGAAGAATATTAAATCAGTAACCAATGAAATTACTGATATATCTGGAATTAGAATCATCCTATATTATCAAGATGATGTTGATAAAGTCAGTAAATTAATAACTGATAATTTCGAAGTTGACAAACCAAATTCAATTAATAAAGCTGAATTATATGACAGCAATCAATTCGGTTATCTGTCCATTCATTATATAGTTCAACTTAATAACCTCCGCAAAAAGCTACCTGAATGGAAAACCTTTTCAAATTTAAAAGCAGAGATACAAATTAGAACTGTTCTTCAACATTCTTGGGCTTCTATTTCTCATGAACTTTCGTATAAAAAAAGATATGAAATTCCAAAAGAACTAGAACGAAAACTATTTAGACTAGCTGGTTTGTTTGAACTAGCTGATGAGCAATTTTTAAAAATTAGAGATGAACATAAAAAGCTTGATTTGTCAATTGAAAAGCTTACTAAATCGAATAAAGAAGAACAGTTAGAGATTAATAGTCTCACATTGAAACATGCACTGGAAAAATCAGGGAGTATTTATCAAAAAATTATAAGTCGAGCGTACAAACTCGGGTTTGACGAATATGATGAATCTACTGAAACAGAATATCTTGACGATGATGATACGCAATATTATTACTCTGAAATTATTCTTGTATCCAAGATTTTATCTCTTAAATCATTAAATCAACTCGAATTAGGATTAAAGGAAAATGAGAAGTTGATTGATAAGGTTTTTGCTGCTGCTGTTAAGAAAAATGATAACTGGGGAGCAGGTGCTACATTTCTAACATTAATAGCTTCAATGACATTATTAAATGCAAAAGAATTAAGAATATTCTCACAAAAAAGTGGTTGGGACAACGATAATTTTGATTGCATAGCAAATGCTATAATAGACCTAAAAAAACTGTAGCTAAACAATGGTAACCGTTGCACAACCCCCTAATCTTGAATAACCGAAGTCATATAAGCCTCTTTACCGAGGCTTTTTTTAATCGCATTGGTGCTGTGGGCCAGCCACAAAAAAGAAGACATTTAGAGCCATGTTGTTTTTTGAAGGTGCCGTTCGGGGATAAAGCTTCGTAGCCTAGCTTCCTCCAGCTCCGTATTCACTCTTGAGACCTACTAATGGCTTAGGGTGTTGTTCCTGCGCATGACGGACTTGCGCCCTCTAGATTAATTGACTAAATTTCTGTAATTAAAACATGCCCCTGTTGGGGCCACACAAAGTGTATAAAAACATAGGCACCTATCGGCTTGCTACGTTTGTTATACAAAACGTTGTACCTAATTTTATAAACATTTGAAAAAACAACAAATCCGATTTATTTTCAAATATAAAGATGAGCTTTATAAATACCTGAGCATCTTTACCTCTAGCGATAATTCCTTTCATTTTCATCTTTACGAAGAATCAAATAAACCTTTCATTCACTATCCTACTTCCATGACGGATGATAAAAAATTTAAGATTGATATTAAAAATCCTGTGTCCTCAAGTTTTATAAGGCATAAGTTTACATTCCATAAATCTGGCTATATCCATTCAACAAGAAAAAATGGTGAAAGATATAAAGATGGAATAAAGGGAATTCCTTTTAAAGATATTCAAACCTCAAATTTAGTTTTACTTCTAGCTCCTAAGAAAATTGAATTACTAGAAAAATACAAACCGAAAAAAGATGGTCATAATTTCATTATTGAATTAGAAGAAGAACAATCTCCTTTCACTTTCAATATTGAGGTATTTAGGAAATCAAGATTGAACAATTTACCTACTATTCCAACCGAAATTCAACAAGGACCACATAGTTACCATTGGACAGATATGGAATTCGGATTAAGATTTTATATTCAAAAAGTTATCGGAACTGTGGTATGGCCTGAATCAACACTGATACTACAAAGAATAGCGAAATAAACTAAGTACAACATTAGTAACCGTTGCGCAACCCCTTTACCTTAGCAAAACCCAAGTCATATAAACCTACTAGCCGAGTCTTTTTTTAAAGGCATTGGTGCTGCGCTCCTATTTTTTCAGGATATGTGGACAAGGTATCGGGCCAATTCAAGAGGTTTTTGGCGAAACAAATATAAACTCGATTCTCGGTTGACAAAGCCGTGTTCCAAAACCCCCACATTTCTTAGTTAGGTGTGTAAAAAAAAGCTCTCCAATCAAAGAGGGGATTTGGAAGATTCCATAAAGACGGAGCCGACCTGTTTGTAGACCATCCGTTTACCACAGACATCCAGGGCATAAGTGGCGTTACCAGCAGCCTGTTGCTTGTCCAATACCTTGATTTCGTCCTTTGGACATCCTTGCTCGACGGAAACCTGTTTGATAAGCTGATTTGATGTTGCCCCGCTCATAGTACGCATGGTGGCACCACAAGACGATAATAGGACAGCGGACGACAAAAGCAAAAAAGTTCTTTTCATAACGGTATGTTTAAATTCAGTCGTAATATAAAGATTAATACTAAAATAACGCATATATGCGTCCTATATATTATTGAGATAAGGGGAATTTTAGCATGTGGGGAACACTATGCTAAAAATGGTCGGGGAAAATATAAGAAAGTTAAGGACAGACAAAGGACTTTCACAGCTACAGCTTGCCATTGACTGCGACATCCCAAAATCACAGATAGGCAGGATAGAACGTGCAGAGATAAATACCACCATACTCACACTTGAAAAGATAGCAAAAGCATTGAATGTAAGGATTACGGAACTTTTTGAATAAAAAGATAAGTCTTTAAACCTAAAATTAATCAAGTATTTTAAAGGTCTGTCGGATTTATAACTCGGACGAAAAAAACTAAGCACTCTTCGAGTAGACAGCCCCGCCCCTAAGTAGGAACGGACTGCACCTCTCACACCACCGTACGCATGGGTAGTATAAGAAGGTTTGCCAAATGGAAGTTTGCACCCATGTGGCCACCAGTACGTTCGCGACCATTAAAAATCCACTAGATTTGTAAAAAACATAGTCCGTATAAACCATATATATGGTTTATACAATTGTTGTGTATAACCAACCCATAGATGAATAATTTAGTGCCAATTATTGCAATTCTAATTTCATTGATTATTGCTTTTCTATTTTATTTTAAAGTAAAAAAGAAAAAGAAAGTAAACAAGTGGGATATTTTAGCCAATTATGTTTCGACTATTGTTTCCATTGTTATTGGAGCCATGATAAGTATTCTAATATTTAATTATCAAGAGAAAAAGACTGATGAGCGTGAATTGACCGAATTGAAAATAAACATTGAAGCTGAGCTGTCTGATATTCAAAGAGTGCTAAGTTCTGGCGATGTTCTTATTATAAATAAGTTGTCTTTTTTAATAACTTACGTAGAACCTATTATTATTGGCGAATGTGCTAAGAGTGGATTGTTTAATTCAAAAGACGTTGAAAATTTATTACATCTTTCGAGAAAGATAAAATTTTATAATGTCCAGGTTGAATATCTCTTAAATATTATTCAAAAAGAAGAAAATCCTTCATTTACAATATTATTACAAAATTGCAATAAAAATATGGAGACAAGTAGGACGCAGATTCTTAAGGATATTTCACAAATAGTATCTCATCTTGATTTGAAATTATCTGAATCAAGGAATAACTAAAAAGGCTACTCACAACACGGGTAACCGTGGTACAAGCCCCTGATTTTGATAGGACCGAATCCATTTAAGCACCTCTAACTGGGCTTTTTTTAAGCGCATTGGTGCTGTGGCCAGCCACAAAATAGAAGATATTTAGCTAAGAACAGTAAAATGGATTGTAATCCACACAGTAAACCTAACCCCCTGGTCATTATATAAAACGATGGTTTTTCTTTGGTACCCCGTCAATTACCTGGCAATCAAGATTTTATATAATATTTTTCTTATATATTCTAAATCATTTAATATTATTTGAGTTGTTCATAGGCATCCTTTACTTTCTGTACGGTACTGGGGCTGGCACCTGATAGTTTAGCTGTGTTTCGAAAAGATTGACCTTATTGAGCCAGAATATAGGTGTCTTTAATGTATGCCACCTAAAAATTACAGAAAGAGATTGCTTAACTCTGCACCATTCCCTGCAATTGAGCTTGTAATCTTTATTGTTTGTATTGTAATTTATGGGATTCCTTGATTTACAATAACACTTTAACCTTCTGCACCGTCCCAAGACTGACATCACAAAGTTTAGCTGTATTGCGTAAAGATTGCCCTTCCTTCAAACGTTTGATTACTTTGGGGTACTTTGCCAGAACTTCATCCTTGGACTCCTTGGAACCCCTTACACGGCCTTTATAAACACCTTTGACCTTTGCCAGTTCTATACCTTCCCGCTGACGTTCCAGCATCGTGTTGCGTTCCATCTCGGCAATATTGGCCAGTACACTTATGATGAGTTTGAAAGCTGGATTGGGCTTCTTATCAATCAAGGATTCAATGCCAAGGTTATCGACTTTAAGAACTATATGGTTGTCATCGAAATGTTTCAAGGTCGTAAGTATGTCCAATAAGTTCCTGCCGAGTCTATCAATGGCATGTACACTTACATAGGTTAATCCTGTGGTGTCCAAAAGTTCCTTTCCCTTTGGTCTCTCATCAAAAGGTATGGAACCACTACATATATCTATGTAAAGCTTTTCGTCTGGGTGCTGTTTTATAAGCTGTCTTTCAAGTTTCTGGTCTGGTGTACTTATTCTGATATATCTTGCTTTCATATTCAAATGATAAAGCTCTCACAAGAGGGCGTATATTTAAAGGTTCCTGAAATAATGGTTGTTGCTATCCGAATAGTCGAACATTATATCCCTTGATGTACTTTCCCAGTCGATATGAATATAATCGCGAAGGTTTTCTGGCAGTTCCCCGCAATCCTCCAATAGGTTCTGGACAAATTCGATATCGCTGGTAAACTCCCCTGCATAAGCTTCTTCAACTTTTTTGATTACCTCGTCAATTTCCTCATCATTATAGCCCATGCAATCCAGATAAGCTTCTATGACTTCTTCATCATAGACAGAATTCTCTATTGTTTCCAGAATCTCAAAAATATTGTTGGAAATATGGCATTCGGAAATAAGACCTAAAGAGATTATAAGCCTAGAGGCTTCATAGTCCTGAAACATATATTCGGGGTCATCCTCATCTTTGTGAAGTTCCCTAATGTCATTGTAAAAATCGCTTAGATTTGAGTAATTGGAAAGGTCAATCCATTTGCCAAAAAGACTTCCTTCGTTGTACTTTTTGTAAGTACCCGCATAAACGTTTAAATTTGTCATGTCAAGAATATTAATTTGCGTTAACGTTTTTGATTTTTAGCCTTGTGGAGTTCCAGTCCACAGGGCTTTTTTTATCTGAAATAAAGATCCGAAGAATATTTTACTAGATCAAATTTAGGGTGGGTGTATTTGATACTTTTCGATCAACTGCAAGTTCCATCGTTCAAGTGCTCAAATGTGTGTCACGGATAGGGCATGGTCTAACATTGGTATTGTTTTATACTACCAGTTCAATTTAATGTCCTATTAAAGCTTTACACTAGACTTAAGTTAGACTCATTATTTAAATGATGAATTGGAAGGAGTCTATGTGATAGGGGGGATTAACCTATTATTTATTCTTAAGAAATCCAAATGGTTTTTTCACCAAGTTATAATCAAACGTTTGCACATCCGAATACTTACTAAACTCCGTTTTCATCCTATGATATATCTTTAATGGTTGTTTTCCGAAGTCTTTCAAAAAGTACTCCTTTTTGGTGCCTAAATCCAATGCACCATAATATCTTGACCCAATCATAAATTCCATTGGGGGTATAGGTATATTGAACTCTATTTTTATTTTTAGAGGTACTGCGGGGTAATCAATGGTTATTCTTTTAATGTACTTTGCCACCATTGCTGTTTTTTCGTCAAAAGGGAAGTTTTCTATTATGGTTTTTTTATTTTCCTCATGTACTTTGTTTTGTACTATTTTATTCATGCTAATATCAAAGTGCTCTTTTTTGTAGGGGTCTGATAAATCTATCCATTGCTCGAACAAATTGGATTTAAAGTCATTTTCTAGTTCTAGTAGTACCCTATTACCATTTTCCAACTTTTCTAGTTCGATAGCCATTTCCTTTAGTTTTTCATCGGTTTTATAAGCTTGGTTATCTATCCTTTTTTTCTCGGCCATATACATTTCTAAATCTCCATCCTTAACATATAGCTGATAGTTTCTCTTTGTTTCCTTCTTTAACTGTTCTTGCTTCCCTAAGTGATACGTCTGTTTTTTTTTAAGTATTCTCTTTTGTTCTATATTCCCCCCTGCCTGATATGTTTTTTTGGCTTGTTCGTATAGTTCTTTACCAAGGAGTATTTTCTCAAAAACAAGCTTATCTATTGCCCAAGCTCTTACGGCTTTACTTCCACATTTTGGTATACCCCTATTTACTTCGCTCAAGCACCTGTAGTAAGAATGCCTGTGTCTTTGTGAAACGGTGTACCGTGTACCACATTTAGCACAAAACATAACCTCATTTAAAATATACTTTTTTGATTTACCTCCTGGTTTTTTGTACCTCTTGCCAATACTTTCAATTACATTATCTTGTATATTCTTATCGATTATCTCGGGTACATGTATAGGCAAATCTTTGTGCCTTGCTCTTCCTGAATAGGTTTTATTATAAATCATGTACCTAATGGTTGCAGGAGTCCAAACGATGTTATATCGTGTATCTATACCCAATTCGTTAAGATGGTTAGCTATCCGTATATAACCATAGCCTTTTTGATATAGTTCAAATATTAGTTTAACCGTTTTAGCCTTATTCTTATGTATTTTCCATTTCCCTTTTTTGTTGGTAGTATATCCATAGGGGGTGATACCATGGGGAATTCCGTCCATTGCGTTCCGTCTTAGTACGGTTTTGATTTTCTTAGCTGTTATCCTTGCAAAGTGTGCATCCATGCCAGCCTTTATAGTATAAAATAAATAGGTGTTTTCATCCCTAAAATCAGTTTCTACCCCATTATCGTACAGTAAAGCCCCTGTATCCCTTAGAAGGTTGGCAAATGTATGCCATGCTATTTCATTTCGTGCCACTCGGGAACTATCCCAAATGAATACGCCTGTTATTTCCTTGTTTTCAATAGCTTTTAAGAGTTTAGCAAATTGGGGACGTTGCTCCTCACCCTTTTGACCGCTAATAATGCCCTCATCATAAAATTTATATTCCATTTTCTTATCAAGGGCGAACTCTTGACCAAGTAACTTTTGCTCTTTAAGACTTTTTTCCTTTTTCCTGTCCCTACTCTTGCGGATATATACTGCTAACATAGATTTTGCAATAAAAACATAAAGTTACAAAATTCATATTAGTAACCCCAGTGGTTCCATTGAGGCCGACCATCAAACAATTTATTCATCGGCATGCCATTAATAAGCACTTTACCATTTTGGGAATCATATCCTTTTACCCTAAAGAATGCCTGGCCGAAATCGAACGCCGCCCGATTCAAAAAAACATCCTTTGTAGCCTGCAATAGCCCCGAAGTAACCGAAAAGTTATTATCATCGGAAAGATCGGCATCCGTAAGCGTTATTAGATTGTCTGTTTTCTCAAAAGTTACATCTCTTTCAAGCAGAATGATTCCTAAGTCCAAATGTTGATTCTCTAAATTTACCGGTATGTGCTTGGTAAGAAAGTCTGGGGCCGAAATATTGAGAATATGCTCTCCCACTAGAGTCACCGATATTTCAATATTTCCATTCTTGGCTGCTCGGTTAGAGATTTGTTCTCCCTCGATAGATAGAATAGCATTTGAAACAGCTTCTTTGGTATGATTGTTCTTTCCTGGGCATTTGAAAATTGGCAAATAAATACCAGAGAAAACGAAAAGAAAAAATATCGCATTCTAAAAAATATGGTTAGTATTCTTACTAAAGATATTAAGAATATTTATATTATTGTAGGCTTTTACTTCTTTTTTAATGTATTTTAGATTTTAAAGTCGCATTAAAATGATGGTCAGGGTTTTATTTTTATCTCTATGTATTCCTATTCTAGGGCTTGCCCAACAAGAAAGAAAAGTCAAATTAAGAACCATCGCGTTTTATAATGTTGAAAATTTATTTGATATTGAAAATGATTCCTTGACGTTTGACGATGATCGTACCCCTGAGGGGAAAGATGGCTGGACTGAAGAAAGGTATTTGCAAAAGGTTAATAACATTTCCAAGGTCCTTTCGGAAATCGGTTCAAATACTTCCCAAACCTCCCCTGATATAATAGGTCTTTGCGAAGTCGAAAATAAAAGAGTACTTGAAGATTTGGTAAATCACCCGAACCTTCAATACAAAAATTACGGTATTGTTCACTTTGATTCCCCGGATGAGCGTGGTATCGACGTCGCTCTTATTTATAAGAAAAATGTCTTTCTCCCAACCTCATCAATCAGTCATAGATTGTTACTGCAAAACGAAGAAGGTGAACGGGATTACACTAGGGATCAACTGGTCGTAGCGGGTTTATTGGACCAAGAACACATTCATTTTATTGTAAACCATTGGCCTTCGCGAAGCGGTGGTGAAGCTCGAAGCAAGCCAAACAGATTGGCAGCCGCCAAATTAAACAAAAGAATAATCGACTCGATACTTAAGTCAGATCCATCGGCCAAGATTATAAGCATGGGCGACTTAAATGATGACCCTAAAGATGACAGTCTTAAAAAAGTATTGAAAACCAAAGGAAAGAAGCAAGATATTGAAGGCCAAGAGCTCTACAATCCCATGGAGAAGCTTTATAAAAAAGGTGTTGGGTCCTTGGCATACAGAGACAAATGGAATCTTTTTGACCAGATATATTTTACGGCCAACCTTTTGGAAAATGATGGAAAATCCTATCATTTTTGGAAAGTAGGTGTTTTCACCCCGCCCTATTTGTTTTCAAAAAAAGGAAGATATAAAGGGTATCCTTTTAGAACCTATGCAGGAGGTAACTATACGGGAGGGTATAGCGACCATTTTCCAGTGTTTTTATATTTGATAAAAGAAGTGCCCTACTAGAACTATTGGGGGGTTGTAACTTTAATGTTTCTCCATTTTACCCTAATTCCTCCACCAGAGTGAATTTGTAATGCAATGGATCCTTCACCTTCTCCAATTTTAGAATCGGTTATCGTTACCATTTGAGTACCATTGAGCCAAGAAGTCAAGGTGTCACCATTCAATTTGATTTTCATTTGGTTCCATTCCCCCATTTTTAAGGCTTTGTCTTTTTCGGGATCGGGCTTTATTAACCAACCACGACCATAAGACTCATATACCCCACCGGTATCATGCCCTGGAGGAGCAACTTCTACCTGCCAACCACTTATCTTAGTACCATCAATGGTCGAACGGATAAAGACCCCACTATTGCCGTTTGCTTCTTGTTTAAATTCAAGTGTAAGTGTAAAATCCTTGTAATGCTCATTGGTGCCCAGATATCCATATTCTGCGTCAGGGCCACTTTCACATACCAATAACCCATCTTCTACAAACCATTTTTCAGTCCCATAAATGGTCCAACCTGTAAGGTCTTCACCATTGAACAATGATTTTTCCTGTGCGAAAACCGCCGAAGTTGAAATTAGAAATACTCCTAGTACTGCTATGAAAAGGTTCTTCATGTTTTTTGAATTAAATTGTATATGAATTGCGAATAAAAGCTTTATTAATTAAACCATTGTGTCCATGGAATACGACTTAAAATAAGTACCAAGCCAAGGCCATAAAAAATGGCGATTGTTTTGAATTTCTTTTTACCTTCCATTACTTTCTTATGCTTGGACCATCCTATGGTTATTAAAACCAATGCTAGAATATTGACAAATGGGTGCTCTACGGCCAATAATCGAGCGGCAGTATTCAACCCTCCCATGCCCAATTCCTGAATGGCATTTAAACCACTGGGTGATACAAAATATAGAATGAGCCCAATCAAAAGTTGGATATGACATAGTATTAATGCAAATAGACTTAGGCGAAAGTCTTTTTGAGGTAAAAACATTTTATTCCCGGCAAATCCTGTTATGGCATTTGCAACCGCTAGAAATAAAACAGCTAAGGCGGCATAGGCTATATAGGAATGTAAAAATTGTATGGTCTCGTACATGATATTTATTTTTTGATGTGTTAAAAGTAACGATTTTATACCTAAAAAACCCTGACGGTACCGTCAGGGTTTTATCGTTAACGTTTTAACCTTTAAAAGTTATATCGTAAACTAACATTCCATGTTCTTCCAAAACCAAAGAAGGCCTTGTTCGATGTATCTATCCCATTGTACGCATTAGGTCCTGAAGTCGATCCATGGGTATTCGTCAATGATTCTGCTATATATTCAGTATCAAAAAGGTTATTCACATTCACGGCCAGACTTATTGCATTTTCATTCGCTAGGCTAAATCTATAGTAAGCTCCCGCATCAAACAAATTGTACGTAGGCAACCGAAGCGACCCTAAATGGTCAGGGGTGTCAAAATCTTCTGGATTGATTGCAGCGTACAAGTCAGAGGCCGTAAATACACTTGTACTTAATTTTAAGCCTTCACAAGGTCTTACGATCAACTCTAAATACGAAGTAATCTGGGCAGCATCACCAACTTTAACGCCATCCAAAAATAATTCCTTGTTCTCGATCAAATTCTGTTCGTCATCAAAACCGGGACCACTGGCGGTACCCGCATACTCCCAATCGCCGACTGAAATCATTCCCCTCAACTGTACGATATCGGATGCCCGGTAATCGGCTTCAATCTCTACTCCCTTATGAATTTGCTCTACCCCCGATATTTGTGCAATGGCATCAATTCCTCCATCTGCTTCATAACTTATCCTTACAAATCGGTCTTTCCAAGAAGTTCTATACACATTTACTTTAGTTCTAAAATCTCCCAAATTGAGACCATATCCGGCCTCTAAACCAAAAATCTTTTCGTTTTCATGATCGGGATTTAAGTCATTTTGGAAATTCAAGTAGATGGCATCAAAATTAGGCTGTTTAGAATAGAACCCTCCGTTCACAAAGACATTATTGGCTTCGTTAAAATTTATATTAAGCCCTCCTTTAATGTTTCCGCCCAAAATGTTCTCATAATCGGTTTCTTGAGCTGGGTCAGAATCCAAATAATTAAAATAATCTATTCTTTTGAAACCTTGTTGGGAAATGCCTCCTTGCATGAACATGGAAACGACCTCGTTCTTATACTCCAATTGTCCAAAAGCCCCCAACCATCTTACCAAACCGTCATTGTAGTAATCTATTTTTTCTTCATTATCTATGCTCTTAAAAACATTCACAATAGATGAGAAATCAGATTCAACCTGATCGCTTGGCCTAATAACGTGCGTTGGATTATTGATGTCATCATCATCAAAATAACCATCGGCACCCAATAGATTATCCATTCTCCTATAGTGAATGCCCTTATACGTTCTTAGGTCAACCCCAAGATCATAGCTGAAGCTATCATTGACATCGGTATGTAAATTAGATATTAGACCAAACCAGTTGTGGGAATTCATCGATGCTCTCCTCGCCAGTCCTGTACCAAAACTATTGGTAATGTAATCACCGTTATCACCAGCTGTTAATTGATAATCCCTTCCATCATAAAAGGTTACAGGATTCCCTGCATTGAAATCGGAAATTAAATCGTAATCGACCTGACCATTCTCAGGGTTTCTATACCTACTGGAACTGGCAAATCCAAAACTAGGCCCCACACCAATATCACCGGTTCCACCACCTCTACCAAAAGAAGCATAAAGGGCAGTGGATAATGTGGTTTTTTCGCCCATGTTCCAATCCCAGTTTAGGGAAGTTATCGGTTTATGATAAAAGTTCCTTCTCCAACCGAATTCCTCTCCATCCAATGTACCGTCATTGAAATTATACTTGGTGCCATGTTCTATATAATCTTCCAATGGTGCCACATTAAAAAAGCTTGTGGTCCTCTGATTATGCACCTGTGGCGCTCCAGTCAATATAAACTGAAAATTATGCTTCTCACTCGGTTCATATCCCAATCCTATAAAGTAGTTATATCCCTGAAACTCGGTTCCGTTCACATACCCATCACCAGATGTTCTTCCCAATAGTACGGAAGCCGCCCAGCCATTATCCATTTTACCCGTATTGTAAGCCACATTGGTTTTCAAATATCCATCATTACCAGCGCCAAGGGTAATTGCCCCCCCTTCGGTTTGCTCTGTTGATTTGGTAATAATATTGATAGTGCCCCCAACCGAGGAAATAGCCAATTTGGAAGATCCTAATCCTCTTTGTACTTGCATAGCTGTAGTCACATCACTTAATCCGGCCCAATTACTCCAAAAAACGCGACCGTTCTCCATATCATTCACCGGGATACCATTGATCATAATGGCAATATTCGGAGAATCAAAACCCCTAACATTAACACGCCCATCTCCAAAGCCACCTCCTGATTTGGTCACATATACCGATGGAGTGGACCTTAATAGCTCGGGGAATTCCTGAGAACCCAATTTCTCTTGAATAGTGGATGCTGTTATTGTCGACACTGCGACGGGGGTCTCCCTATCTTTGGCAATGTCCATGATACCGGTCACAACAACGCCCTCCAATTCTTGGGCATCAGGTTGTAATGCAATTGAACCGATATTGTCAGCACTTGTGAAGCTTACATTCTGGGTGACAAATCCTATATAAGAGATAGCCAAAGTCCCGGAATTGCTTGAGACATCAATGGAAAAGTTGCCATCAAAATCTGAAGAGGTTCCATTTGTTGTTCCCTGAACTACGATACTTGCCCCTGGTAGTGGCCCACCCAATTCGCCGTCAACAACCGTTCCTGTAATCGTTCCTTGTGAAAATGCAACGACAGTCATTAAAAAAGCCACCATTGCCATGTAGGTTTTTCTCATTTTTCAGTGTTTATTTTTGGTTTAATTCCAGTCTACAAAAGTGACCTTTAGCCAACACTTTTGCATTAAGCCAATGCTAATTTTGCAATGTTAAATTTAACATAAAATTCCACTAAAAAGTGTAGAAAAATAAGAAGTTATCAACCTTTATAAAAAAATAAGGAATATACAGTCTAATTCTTAAAAGATCGCAAAAGGTTTAAGGTTGAAGAATCATGATCGGATAATTCGGAGTTTTCAATATCCTTTAAAATAGTGCCTGCCAATTGCTTTCCGAGTTCAACACCCCATTGATCATAACTGAAGATGTTCCAAATTACGCCTTGAACAAGTATCTTATGTTCATAGGCAGCAATCAAAGCACCTAAACTCTTTGGGGTCAGCTTATCGATTAAAAAGGTGTTAGTTGGATTGTTGCCCACAAAAACCTTAAAAGGAAGCAGCTTGTTGATTTCACTGTCAGAAAGGTTTTCATCCTTTAGTTCGACATATACCTCTTCTTTGGTCTTACCATTCATAAGTGCCTCGGTCTGTGCGAAAAAGTTGGCCATTAGTTTATTATGATGGTCCGAATCTCCATGCAATGATTCTTTATACCCAATAAAATCTGCAGGAATCAATTTTGTTCCTTGATGGATGAGTTGAAAGAAGGCATGTTGCGCATTGGTTCCGGGCTCTCCCCAAATAATTGTGCCTGTCTGGTAGTCAACGGTTCTCCCATTTCTATCAACACTTTTGCCATTGCTCTCCATGATTCCTTGTTGTAAATAGGCTGAAAACCTGCCAAGATATTGCGTGTAAGGTAGAATCGCCTCGGTTTCAGCTTTCTGGAAATTATTGTACCATATACTCAGCAGGGCCATTATCACAGGAATATTACTATCGAATTCCGCTGTCCTAAAATGACCATCCATTTCATTGGCTCCTTTAAGTAGGTTATCGAAATTTTCAAATCCCACGGCAAGAGCGATTGATATTCCAGCGGCACTCCAGAGCGAAAAACGACCTCCGACCCAATCCCACATAGGAAATACATTTTCATCTGCTATGCCAAATTCAGCAATTTTTTCAGTATTTGTCGAAACTGCTGCGAAATGTTTCGCTATATCATCTTGGGAAGCATGTTGCAAAAACCATTTTTTTATGGTCGTGGCATTGCTCAAAGTCTCTTGTGTTGTAAATGTTTTTGAAACTACCACAAATAAGGTTGTCTCTGGATTCAATTCCTTTAAAACCTCACGTACATGATCCCCATCTACATTGCTCACAAAATGGGTCTTTAAATGATTTTTATAAAATTTCAGGGCGTCAACCACCATTGCAGGGCCCAAGTCTGAACCCCCTATACCTATATTCACTATATCTGTAAAGGGCTTCCCTGTAAATCCTTTTTTATCACCTGAAATAACCGCGTCGGTAAAGGTTTTGATGTGTTCCTTTACTTGGTATACTTCCGGGATTACATCCTTACCATCGACCAGCACAGAATCAGATTTCTTGGCACGCAGGGCGGTATGCAACACAGCCCTATTTTCGGTCTGGTTTATGACCGCCCCATTAAAGTACTTTTCAACGGCATCTTTTAAATTTACCTCATCGGCCAATTCCAATAAAATAGACATTGTGTCTTTAGTAATTCTATTCTTGGAAAAGTCAAACAAGAAATCATTCCACCGTATACTAAACTTATTTGCCCTTGTGTTGTCTGTGGCAAATAGTTCTTTTAAATGGAGGTTGTTTGTGGTACTATAATGTTCAGTAAGTTTTTTCCAAGCTTGCGTTTGGGTTGAGTCAGTGTTCTGTAGTGACATTTTGCTAGTTGAGCGTTAACAATTCTTCTTCTTTTTGCTTTTCGACAAATTCTATGCAGTCCAATTGATCCTTTTTAGGTCCAATAAATTCGAAATAATCCGGTCTTAAGGTTTCTGCCAATGGTTCAGCTTGCGGAAGTTCTTCCCTTAAGGGATCCACTTGTCTACCATTTCTCCAGAAACGATAACAAACATGTGGGCCTCCAGTATTACCAGTCATTCCGACCCATCCTATTAAGTCTCCTTGACGCACAAATTGACCTTTGCGAACGTTCTGCTTTTTCATATGAAGGTATTGGGTAGAATATGTTCCATTATGTCGAATCTTCACATACTTGCCATTACCTCCGCGTCTTGTTGATTCAGTTACCGTGCCATCTGCAGTTGCCATGATTGGAGTGCCAATTGGTGCGGCATAATCTGTGCCTTTATGCGGGCGCAATTTATAGCCGTAATATCGAATTCTTCTTTTTAAATTATAGCGAGAGGATATTCTACTAAATCTAACAGGTGCCCTTAAAAAGGTTCTTCTAAGGTTATTGGCTTCCTCATCAAAGTAATCGACGATATTCTTCAACGAATCGTTTTCATAAGCAAAGGCATATATGGGTTTTCCATTGTGCTCAAAATACGCTGACTCAATAGGCCCGGCCCCTGCATATATTGAATCGTTAATATACTTTTCTTTGTATATGACCTTGAACTTATCTCCTTTTTGAAGTCTAAAGAAATCAATGGTCCAAGCGTATACTTCCGATAAGTTATTAGTGACATTGTAATCAATACCTTGGTCAAGAATGGCTTCGGACAAGGAGGTCTCAATAATCCCCGATGCTTCCCTTTCTACATATTCTACCTTCTTTTTATCCTTATAGGCAACTATACTGTCCCTTAAATCTATTACGGTATAATTAATGGCATCGTTCTCATAAATAAAAACCTGTACAACCTGGGTCGTATCCCTGGATTTTAGGATTACATAAGGTTTCCCCACATTTATTCTTCGAACATCAAAAGTATCTTTGAAATCTTTTGAAATCTTGTATATTATGGGATAATCCACTTTGTGCTTAAGCATCAGTTCCCCAAAACTATCGCCATCCCTAACGGTATCTTCCTTAACCGTAAAGTCATTCAGATTAAATCCGTATCGTTCTACAACCGCTGGTACCTCATTAATTGCCAACTGGTCTTGACTATTTTCCGAGGAAATTGTTTTATCCTCTTTACAAGAAACAAGAAATATCAATGCCGTAAAGATGCCCCAATACTTATGCATCATTCTTTATTTATTTTATCTGGGTTAAAGATATGGTCTACCCATTGTATACCCCAATTGTTTAACTCTTCTTTTGTGTGCAAATCTGGGAAAAAAACGACTTTCTGAAAACTTGGAGGAAGGAATTTTCGCCAATTCGTACCCCCGGTGGCATCCAATTGCCCTTTTTCCTTACCCAAATAGCGATGGGCAGAACCCATGTGCATCAATGGCCAGTTTACATTCGCGTTTATGTCCAATGTTTTTAATGCTTTTATAAGCTCTTTATTTTTCTTTTTATCTTCTGAAAGGCGTAAATACTTATGGTAGATCGTGTTGTCTTTTACCTGTTTGGCTATTCTGATCAATCTAGGGGTATATCTGTACTCGAATTGTTTAAGTGTCAATGTTTTTTCTCCCGTTTCTTTATCGGTAGCCCCTCTTTTCCAATAGATATGTTCATATAGGTCTTCAAGCGGATTCTTTGAAGAAAACTGCTCGCGCTCAGAATAGTGTACCAAATTCTCCAAAGGTGTTGCGTACACCTCGATCATTCGGTACTGCGCTGACTGAAAACCACTTGCAGGCAATAATGCCATGCGATATTTTAAAAACTGCTCGCGCTCCATACCTTTTATCATTATGCTAAAAGAGGAGATCAAAGCTTCAAAATAACTATTTATACGTCTGGTTTTTTCAATTAAAAAATCAACATCTTGGGCCTTATGGTCAACAAACTGTTTTTGCTCGTGCAGAATAAGTTTAAAATACAGTTCTGTTATTTGGTGATACATGATGAAAATCTCTTCATCAGGGAAATAGGTTCTCGGAACTTGTAAGCTTAATAGGGTATCTAAGTGTATATAATCCCAATAGGTAAGGTAGCGCTGGTAAAGGAGTCCATCTAAATATGAGTTTAAATCTTGGCCAGAATCCTTATATTTTTCTTTAAGTTTTAAAATCTGGGATTCGATCCGCTCTTCCTTTTCCATTCCCTGGTCAATCCATTACTATTTTAAACTGGTGTTTCAGCCCATTATATCCGTCCAAGTCAGCCTTGATCGAACCTATTACCAAATCGGCCTTTATACGAATAGGTATTCTATTTTTATCCTTGGTAATCCAAAGCGTTAGACTTTCCTGTTCTTTAAAGACCCTTCCGGATTGAACCAATGGTCTAAACTTAGAACATTCTACCTTGCCGAATTTGGTCCTGATTGTTTCATTGCCTAAATATTTTAATCTGAAATTGTAAATACCATCATCATCATACAGTAATTTCAGTTTAATGGCCTCACCCTTTACTAGATTCTGTGGTTCATAATGATTCCTCAAATAATAAAAAGCCGATATTAGGTCTTGAATACTATCCTGAAGCGCAAAATTAATCTTTTTCTTATTCTTTTTATCATTAAGTACCGCTTTATCCTCCTTGTGGTCAAAATTGATTTCTACATCTTTTTTATAACCTCCTTCATTAATTTTTCTAACAAATCTATAGGGCTTGCCATCCTTTTTATCAAAATAGCTTTCATAGGTATCATCTACTTTAAAGAAAATGCTGGCGAAACCAGTAGTTTTGCCTTTACCCACAACGTGATATACTGGAACACCATCGATAGAATCTGATTTTACCTGTAAAGTAGCATAACTTGCATTTAACCATCCATAGTGTAATCGAAACTTCAACCATTCACCAGGCTCAAAAACTGACTTACTGTTCTGGGCAGCTACAGCAAACGTCATGCTTAAAAAAAGTAGTGTAAAAAAAACTCTCATGCCTAAGGTTATTTGTAAAATTTCTAAATGCGAACAATTAATACCATTGATCACAATTACTTAAACAAAATATATTCCAAAGTATTGTATAAAAAAAGCCCAGTCATAAAACTGGGCTTTTCCTAAATAACCAACCAAACTTTAAATTATGAAAAACCAATACTTAAAGTTGTAAGGGAACCACCCCTTACTATGGCAAATTTAGTATATAATCTCCGTGTTTAGAGCCCTTTTAACTTACTTTAACTATTGCGTTAACAGATATTTAGGCTTGTCCTTTGAAAAATTGGCAAATACTTAAGAAAAATGATTTTTTTAGAGTGTGCCACGTAACTCTTGCTCTCTCTCAATCGCCTCAAAAAGGGCTTTAAAATTACCTTTCCCAAAGGACTTTGCCCCTTTTCTTTGAATTATTTCTATGAACATTGTAGGCCTGTCCAAAATGGGTTTAGTGAAGATCTGCAACAAATAACCTTCATCGTCCCTATCAATGAGAATGCTTAGGTCCTTAAGTGGTGCCAAGTCCTCATCTATTTCACCAACTCTGTCTAGTACATTTTCATAATAACTTGGCAAAACGGTCAAAAACTCAACGCCTCTATCTCTAAGAGCTCCTACGGTTTCAATAATATTATCCGTGGCCATTGCCATATGTTGTACCCCGGCCCCATTATAAAATTCAATATATTCTTCAATTTGCGATTTTTTTCTGCCATCGGCAGGTTCATTGATCGGAAATTTTATCCTCCCATTACCATTGCTCATTACCTTGCTCATTAGTGCCGTATATTCTGTGGAAATATCGTTATCGTCAAATGAGATCAGTTGGGCAAAACCCATAACTTCTTCATAAAATTTGCACCATTTGTCCATTTCGTTCCAGCCTACATTGCCCACCATATGGTCAATATATTTTAAGCCAACATCAGTTACTTTATAATAGGGGTTCCAAGGCACAAAGCCGGGCAAGAAGACACCTTTATAATTACGCCGTTCGACAAAGATGTGGATGGTTTCACCATAGGTATGTATCCCCGAAAGGATTGCTTTACCGTTTTCATCGGTAACGATCTGGGGTTTTAGGTAACTTTTAGCACCACGCCTCGTTGTCTCATTGTAACTTTTCGTTGCATCATCTACCCATAAAGCAATGGCCTTTACACCATCGCCATGAGTATTTATATGATTATTGATTTCTCCACCGGATTTTAAAGGGGAAGTCAATACCAACTTTATTTTATCTTGTTGCAGTACGTAGGACACTTTATTTTTTTGACCAGTTTCCAACCCGGAGTAGGCCAAGGGTTGGAAACCCCAGGCCGAGATATAGTAATGTGCCGCCTGCTTGGCATTACCTACATATAGTTCAACATAATCAGTACCCAAAAGCGGTAAAAAATCCTCTGCATCAGGGTTTTCCTTGGGTAGTTGTAATGATGTATTATCTAAAATGGACATGATACTTTTTTTGAATTGAATGAAAAATTGAAGAATACGAACGCCATTCCCATGAAGGGAGGCTATCCCGTTTCTACCACATCGCCCTAAGATGGGCCGTTATATCAATTCTGAGTGTCATGATGATATGAAACCTTTTAACAAATATCGTAAAAAAGAAATATATCTTCTTTTAGATTCCTAAAACCAATACCCAAGGCTAAAAAAGAAATGACTTGTGCCCTCCGGAGACCATGAATACATTACTTGTAAAGGCCCCATAAAGGATTCCAATCCATAACTGATTCCATACCCTGAATAATTGGGTTCTGTAAACCATTCCCCTGTTCTAAAAAGATCATCATCAACATTTGCGAAATTTGCGGAGAACATGAAATGGTTTTTAGGTGCAAATTCTAAATCTAACCTGCCATATGCCTTGACATAACTGTTCCCTGGCAAGGCCAGATAATCATATCCAATAAAAGGTACAAAATTGTTGATAAGGTTGTTGCCGTAACCTCCTAGGACAAAATCGAAGGCTGTAACACCTGAAGTTCCCAATTTAAACCCTCCTTCTGTTTCAATATTCATGGATAGATTTCCCAATAATGGTATTGCAAATCCAAACCTCCCCTTTGCCACTGAGAATTCCTTAAAATTATCATTGAAGTCTGATGACAAAACGTAAAAATGAAAATCCCCATTAAAATATAACCCTTTCGAGGGAAAGTACCTATCATCATAGGTATCTAATTTTAATTGGCCATAAGAACTATAATAATTACTTTTTTCGAAATAAGTCCTTTTTTTATTTGAATTTATCGCCAATTGGGTATTGTCCCCTACCAAATCAGTTAAAGTCCTGGTACTATATCTTAAAAACTTATGTTCAACTCCTAAACTAAAGGCGAACTCTTCTTGCCAAACCGTTTGTAGATACATTTGGTTGGTGAAATCCAGAACATCAAAATTCAAACGGTTCAAATTAATTCCCACTGGAACCTGAAAGTTGCTTTTGATCAAGTCAAAATCAATCTCTTTTTCAAAATCATTGAATCTTGAGTTTACACCAAAACTCCAATAGGATCCTTTATCGATGTAATATTGCAGATTATAACGCACATTGTCTCCTAAGATCAAATCAAAAGAAGCTACATCATCACCAAATATTAAATTTTTGTATGTCAAATTCAGGATAGCGGCACTTTTATATAAATCGTCATAATGTGCGCCCAATTTTAAAAAAGTCTTGTTCTGGGTCTCATCCAATTTTAAAATCAAATCTTCACCATCACCATCGGACAATAGCTGGTATCTAATGGTTTTAAAATTGCCAGTTGCAGCCAAGTTGCTTATTCCTTGTTGTAATTTTCCAAAAGTGGTCTTATCGCCCAGTCTAAATCTAAGTTTGCCTTTTACATAACCTCTTGTGTACCGATTATTATCATTCCTTAAAATAAGTCTTGTGACCATTAAGCTATCCACGGAAGTAATAGACTTAACCATTTTCTTTTCTCTTTTCTGGAGAGTGGCAATTTTTTTCAAATCCTCAAATTTATCTCTTGCGGCAATTTCCCCTTTCTTTATGATTTGATTGTCCAAATCAAAATCCATCACTGAAAACTCTTGCATATTGGGTTTAATATATATATCGGTCAGTTTTGATTTCTCGATCATATATTCTGCCGCCCTATAGTTGTTTATTTGAAGTAGAATCTCAGTTGCCGAGAGCAATGCATTTCTATCCCTTAGTCCGTGTTGTACATCAACCCCAATAATTATGTCAGCACCCATTTTTTTGACTTCTTCAATAGGATAATTATTGACAACCCCACCATCAATAAGGACTTTGCCATTTACGGTCGAAGGTTCAAACAATGACGGCAAAGCTCCACTAGCCATAATGGCCTCCGGCAAGTATCCATTATTTAACACGACTTCTTCCCCGGTCTCTACATCTGTGGCTATACAGACAAATGGAATGGGTAATTCACTAAAGTCATTGATATCTTTAACATGGTATAAATATCTAACCAGTTCGTGATATATATTTTGCCCGCCGGAATAGGCAGAAGGAATCGCGATCTTGAAATTGTCAAACGGTAGTTTTATTGCATATCTTTCGGAATCCTCCTTTTCATAAAATGTTTTCACGCCTCGGGGAAGATTATCACTAATCAGTTTATTGAATTCTATATTCCTGAAAATAGAATCAAGTTCGGAAGCGGTATAGCCAGAAGCATACAAGGCACCAATAATAGCCCCCATACTGGTACCCCCGATATAATCAATTTTAACACCAGCTTCCTCAATTACTTTAAGCGCTCCAATATGAGCCATACCCTTAGCCCCGCCACCGCTTAATACCAAGCCTATTTTCGGAGCCCCTTTATACTCTGAATCTTGGGATTGGGTTTGAAAAGCCAAAAACAGGAACAAAATTATCGTGACGTTTTTTTTCATCTTGAAGAATAGGTCGCAATTTTTAGTGAAATGTTTCATAAATTCTTTTTGCCTTTGCAATTCCCACAACATTAGCTAGGTCTTTGATTGATGCTTCCTTGATTCTTTTGACCGATTTGAATTTTTTCAGCAACTCCTGGGCCGTTTTTTCGCCTATTCCATCAATACTTTTGAGTTCTGAACCAATGGCCGCCTTACTTCGTTTATTCCTATGAAGGGTAATGCCAAAACGATGCGCTTCATTTCTTAGTTGTTGAATAATTTTCAAGCTCTCCGATTTCTTATCCAAATATAATGGTATCGGGTCTTCAGGGAAATAAATTTCCTCAAGCCTTTTTGCGATACCAACAATTGCAATTTTTCCGCGTAGCCCCAAAATATCCAGACTTTTAAGTGCCGAAGACAGTTGTCCCTTTCCTCCATCAATTACGATTAACTGTGGCAAGGGTTTTTGTTCTTCCAATAGCCTTTTATATCTTCTATAAACCACTTCCTCCATAGAAGCGAAGTCATCTGGCCCATCAACGGTTTTAATGTTGAAATGTCTATATTCCTTTTTAGATGGCTTTCCATTCTTAAATACAACACATGCCGCTACCGGATAACTGCCTTGCATGTTGCTATTATCAAAACATTCTATATGTCTGGGCTCTTGCGACAAACGAATGTCTATTTTCATTTGGGCCATGATTCTATTCGTATGCCTATCGGGATCTAGAATCTTTGTTTGCTTGAACCTTTCTTGTCTAAAATATTTGGCATTCCGAATAGATAGATCCAAAATCTTTCTTTTATCGCCCAATTTGGGAACGGTAACCTTAAGATGTGGTTCGGCCACAACTTTAAAGGGCAGGTAAATTTCCCTTGATTCCGAATTAAATCGCTGTCTTATTTCGACCATCGCCAGCTGCAATAAATCCTCATCTCTCTCATCCAATTTTTTCTTGATTTCCATGGTATGTGAACGGATAATGGAACCATGTGAGAGCTGTAGAAAATTTACGTAGGCAAAAGAGTCATCTGTTATAATTGAAAAAACATCAACATTGTTGATTTTGGGATTGACTATGGTTGTTTTTACCTGATAATTTTCGAGTACGTCTACCTTGTCCTTAATTTGTTGGGCTTCTTCAAATTTCATTTCATCAGCCAGTAATTTCATTTGGTTTTTAAAATACTGAAGTGAAGATTTAAAATTACCTTTGATTATATCTCTGATTTCCATCACTTGACGATTATAATCCTCACTGCTCTGCAAACCTTCACAAGGACCTTTGCAATTGCCCAAATGATATTCAAGACATACTTTATATTTCCCCGCCAATATCTTTTCTTCGGATAAATCAAAATTGCATGTGCGTAGTGGATATACACTCCTGATCAATTCCAGCAAAGTCTTAACAGTATACATACTGGTATATGGGCCAAAGTATTCCGATCCATCTTTAATTAACTTTCTGGTAGGAAAGATTCGAGGAAAACGTTCTTTTTTAATGCAGATCCAAGGATATGATTTATCATCTTTAAGTAGAACATTGTATCGTGGGCGGTACTTTTTTATAAGATTGTTTTCCAATAACAGGGCATCAGACTCTGTTGCCACAACAATATGCCTTATACTGTCTATCTTTTTTACAAGTATTCTGGTTTTACCATATTCATGGTTTTTAGTAAAATAGGACATGACCCTCTTTCTAAGGTCTTTCGCCTTACCAATATATAAAATCTGGCCCTCATCATCATAAAACTGATATACCCCTGGACTTTTAGGTAAGGTCTTTAATTGTATTTCAATAGGTAAATCGGACATTTATTGGCCAATGGTTTTAGTATTCAATATGCCATGTTAAATTACTATGTTTTTGAATAAACAAATGCACTTTAGCTATTTTTAACTTGGCCATTTTGAAATTATATTAGAAACTTCTTTTTTGAACTGGATAAAATACTGTTTGTTTTCTTGTGTCGGTTTTTACTTTTTGTTATTTATCTAACGGAGTCGGAAAAATAATTGCCCATTTCGCCAAATTAATTACCTTAGCTAAGCAAGTGCTATACGTCTTAAAAGCAGTTAACCATTCAATAAGTGGTTGATTATTAGGTTTTTACTTTCAACAACGTATATTTCAACAACTCTTCCATCGACTAAATCGTTAATGTTTTTATAAAAAGATGCGTTTCATCGATAAAAATGTGCACTTAATGGGTTTTTTATCTATATTTAGATAATTAAAATCAAGTTTGGCATGGACAGTTATATTATCACTTTAGGCACGTATTTAATACTGATGTTATTTTTCAAAGTATATATCGCCGTTGCGGCCAAAGAATAGACACTCCATATTTTGATTTGTCGTAAATGTTCAACCTACTCTTAAATGTTGAAATCTGATTTACGGTTAAAGTACATTGAACTTCGAGACAAACTTCCCAAGAAAGAGTTACTAGATTCCAGCTTAATCATTGCAAATAAATTATTGGAGCTTCCCATTTGGAAATTTGAGTATTATCATTTGTTTTTGAGTATTTCTGAAAAAAAGGAAATTGACACCTCCTTTGTCCTATCAATTCTACAGGGTCGCGATAAAAATGTGATTCTACCCAAAATCCAAGACGAAAGACTTGTTCACTATTTACTTACAGACAGTACAGCCATTAAAAAGAATAAATGGAACGTACCTGAACCCATTGATGGAATAGAAGTAAAACCTTTTAAAATTGACGTGGTTTTTGTACCCTTACTTGCCTTTGATATCCATGGCAATAGAGTTGGGTATGGTAAGGGGTATTATGATGGCTTTCTAAAGGAATGTAAACCCGACGTGCTAAAAATAGGATTGTCGCTCTTTGAAGCCGAGGATGAAATTATCGATGCCTTTGAGAAGGATATTCCGCTTGATTATTGCGTTACTCCTAGTACGTGCCATAGGTTTTCCTCAACTACTTGATTTTCTTCCTATATTACTTCTAGTTCGGCCTCATTCTTGTCTCCAAATGCCTTTTTATTAAATACAAGTAAAATACCAACACCCGTGCTTATAGCCGTATCCGCAACATTAAATACGGGATCAAAAAAGCTAAACTGATTACCACCGAAATAGGGCACCCAAGCCGGCCAAGTAGTATCTATCAATGGAAAATATAACATATCAACTACTTTTCCGAAAAAGATTCCTCCGTAGGGCTCATCGGAAAATAGTGTTGCCACTTGACCTCTACTTTCATCAAACATAACACCGTAAAAGACAGAATCCAAAATGTTGCCCAAAGCACCTGCAAAAATCAGTGATACTGCCAAAATCAGGGTTTTTGAAGATTGTTTTTTAATACTATCAAAAAGCCAATACCCAATTCCGGCAACCGCAAATAGCCTGAATATCGTTAGTATTAACTTGCCTGTTGATTCTGCCATCGGTAAAAAATCACTTAATTTGGCACCCCATGCCGCTCCGGAGTTCTCAATAAAATGAATCTTGAACCATTCAAATACCTCATAAGAATCTGTTAAGGCAAAATGGGTTTTTATATAGATTTTACTGGCTTGGTCCACTATCAAGACCAAAAGAATAATCAACAAAGGTTTCTTAATACTCATCAATAAAAATTATAGAAAGGCAAAAATAGGTATATTATTCGGTTTTCCTTAAGTAGATGTTCCCTGTAATACTAGATAGGTCAAATATATTGTTTCCCTCAGGAATCACCTCTTTTGAAATACGCCCATAACTAGTATTTGATTTTATGATAGCTCCACTACTCTCAATATAAATATCCCCACTTTGCGTGATTACTTGGGCAGATTTCGAAACATTCTTAAGGTTACAAATGCCGTCATCCATGGTAATTCTTAAATCATTGTAAGACCCCTTTGTTGTAACATTACAATTCGTTCCAAAAAGATTGACTTTCATATTTTTAGGGATTTGTATTTTCAAGGAAATCGATATGATCTTATGGGCACTTAGCTTGTCATTCGGCTTTATAAAACCGGGATGAAATCCTGCACTGATATGTGTTGAAGATTCCCTATCCTCAATTTTCAGTAAAAGGTCATTCTTATATTCCCCATCAATGAGTGCCTCAACGATAATATCCTTTGAGGTCGATGTTGATAAATCTACCTTGAAACAATTTTCGGTATCTATCAGTATGTTAACTGTATTTGGATTGAGGATAGATTTCTTTACAACCTTTTGAGCACTCATAGCGTTCAGGCCCAAAAAAAACAATAACATAATTCTTACCTTCTTCATTCAATAGAGCAAAAAAAACGCCCACTGGGCGTTTAAATTTATTTTTGCATGTTTTTTGCCTCTATGCTCAGCGTCGCATGGGGCACTAATTTAAGTCGTTCTTTATTAATGAGTTTCCCTGTAACACGACATATACCATAGGTCTTGTTCTCAATGCGCAACAGTGCGTTCTTTAAATCGCGAATAAATTTTTCTTGACGAATGGCCAACTGGGTATTCGCTTCTTTACTCATGGTCTGGGAACCTTCTTCGAAGGCCTTAAAAGTAGGCGAGGTGTCGTCCGTACCATTATTACCATCGTTCATATACGAACTCTTTAACAGGTCTAAATGGCTTTTTGCCTTTTCTATTTTTTCTTCTATCAAAGATTTGAATTCTTCTAAATCTTTATCTGAATATCTGATTTTTAAATCTTCTACCATTATATTAGTGTTTTTCAATAAACAATTTAGTGTTGACTTCGTCGAAAGCAATTGCCGTACCATTTTCCAAAATATCCTCGAAATCCAATTCAGCCGTTAAGGTTTCTGCCTTAATATATTTTAAGTTGCTTGCTACGGCATTTTCAACAAAACCATCTTTTTGGATTTTTATGTCAATTTTGTCGGTTACCTCATAACCAGATTCCTTTCTAATATTTTGAATTCTGTTTACAAGTTCCCTAGCAATACCTTCCTTTCTAAGGTCATCATTGATAGTTATATCAAGGGCTACCGTTAGCGGTCCCTGACTCGCAACTAACCAACCTTCAATATCTTGGGAAGATATCTCTACATCCTGTAACTGTAATTTAATGATTTTATTTTCAATTTCCAGTGATATTTCTCTCTCCTTCTCAATTTTTTGGATGTCTTCCTGTTGCAACGTACCAATACTTTGCGCAATTTGCTTCATTTCCTTTCCGAATTTTGGTCCTAAAACCTTAAAATTAGGCTTGATTCTTTTCACCAAAATACCTGATGCGTCATCCAAAAGCTGAATTTCCTTGACATTGACCTCAGATTTAATCAAATCCGCAACCGCCTCAATTTCCTTCCTTTGAATATCATCCATTACCGGAATCATAATTTTCTGCAAGGGTTGGCGCACTTTAATTTTTTCTTTTTGCCGTATCGAAAGCACTAATGACGATATGGTCTGGGCCTTGGCCATTTTGCTCTCCAATTCCTTATTGATCACCGAATCATCACAGACTGGGAAGTGTGATAAATGAACACTTTCAAACGTGTCCTTTCCTGTGGCATTGGCCAAATCCTTATACATCCGGTCCATAAAAAATGGAGCTACAGGTGCCGATAGTTTTGTAACAGTGATTAAGCAAGTGTACAGTGTTTGATAGGCCGAGATTTTATCTTTTTGATAATCTCCCTTCCAAAACCGTCTTCTACACAATCTCACATACCAATTGCTAAGATTTTCCTGAACGTAATCTGAAATGGCACGGGTGGCACGGGTAGGCTCATAATCATCATATGCCCCGTCTACCTTTTTTATCAATGTATGTAATTCTGACAAGATCCAACGGTCAATTTCCGGACGTTCATTGAGTGGGACATCGTCTTCGGTAAACGAGAACTCATCGATATTCGCATACAATGCGAAAAAAGAATAGGTATTGTACAAGGTTCCGAAGAACTTTCGTTTTACTTCGACAATACCTTCGATATCAAATTTTAAATTATCCCACGGATTCGCATTTGAAATCATATACCATCGTGTGGCATCTGGCCCATATTGATCCATAGTTTCAAATGGGTCAACAGCATTGCCGAGACGTTTCGACATTTTTTTACCCTCTTTATCCAATACCAAGCCATTTGAGACTACGTTTTTATAGGAAACGGAGTCAAAGACCATCGTTGCGATGGCATGCAATGTATAAAACCATCCCCGTGTTTGATCAACACCTTCGGCAATAAAATCTGCAGGGAAAGTCTCTCCCTTATCGATTAGGTCCTTTTTTTCAAAAGGGTAATGCCATTGCGCATAAGGCATTGAGCCACTGTCGAACCAAACATCTATTAAATCACTTTCGCGTTTCATGGGTTTCCCAGATTTGGAAACCAATGTTATTTGATCAACAATATTTTTATGTAAATCTATTTTTTCGTAGTTCTCCTCACTCATATCGCCAACAACAAAATCAGCGAAAATATCTTCTTCCAAAACACCTACTTCAATGGCCCTGGACATCTCATTTTTAAGCTCTTCAACAGAACCGATTATCAACGCCTCTGTACCATCTTCAGTCCTCCATATAGGCAAAGGAATCCCCCAATAGCGCGATCGCGAAAGGTTCCAATCGTTCGCATTGGCCAACCAATTTCCAAATCTCCCTTCACCCGTGGCCTTAGGCTTCCAATTAATGGTTTGGTTTAAGGCGAACATTCGGTCTTTTACATCTGTTATCTTAATGAACCAAGAGTCCAACGGATAATATAGAATAGGTTTGTCTGTACGCCAACAATTAGGATAGCTGTGCACGTATTTTTCGACCTTAAAAGCCCTGTTCTCTTCTTTTAGTTTAATGGCAATCTCAACATCAACTGATTTTTCAGGAGCTTGGCCATCATCATAATATTCATTCTTGACATATTTACCCCCCAGCTCATTCATTTCTGGTCGAAACTTCCCTTGCAAATCTACTAGCGGGACCGGGTTATTGTTTGCATCCAAAACCAACATGGGCGGTACTTCGGGAACTGCCTGTTTTGCCACCATAGCATCATCTGCTCCAAAAGTAGGCGCCGTATGTACTATTCCTGTACCATCTTCAGTCGTTACAAAGTCGCCTGCTATAACTCGAAAAGCATTTTCTGGATTCTCGTAAGGCTGGGCATATGGCAATAATTGATTATATCTTATCCCTACCAAATCTTTTCCAACTGCTTCCGCTATAATCTTATATGGAATCTTTTTATTCTCTTTAGAAAAATCAATGAAATCCTTATCACTTTCAGATTCAATAAACTTCCCACTAAATTGTTTCCCTACTAAGTTCTTTGCCAGAATGACCTGTATGGGCTCATATGTATACTGATTGATGGTCTTTACTAAAACATATTCTATTTTAGGCCCGACCGTCAATGCGGTATTCGAGGGAAGTGTCCATGGAGTCGTCGTCCACGCCAGGAAATAGATATTACCCTCGATACCATCAAAAACGGATAGGCTTTCTTTTTTAACCTTGAACTGGGCCACTACTGTGGTATCTGTAATGTCTTGATATGTACCGGGTTGATTAAGCTCATGTGAGCTTAATCCTGTTCCTGCCTTTGGGGAATAGGGCTGTATTGTATAGCCTTTATAAATAAGGCCTTTGTCATAGATTTGTTTCAAAAGCCACCAAACAGATTCCATATATTTGGACTTGTAGGTGATATAAGGGTCATCCATATCTACCCAATACCCTATTCTGTCGGTCATTTCATTCCAGACATCAGTATAACGCATCACCGCCTTTTTACAAGCCGCATTATACTCCTCGACTGAAATTTTTACTCCAATGTCCTCTTTGGTAATGCCCAATTCCTTCTCAACTCCCAATTCAATGGGCAAACCATGGGTATCCCAGCCAGCTTTACGCCTAACCTGATAACCTTTCATGGTCTTATAGCGAGGGAAAATATCCTTTATGGTACGTGCCATAACATGATGAATCCCTGGCATTCCATTTGCTGAAGGCGGACCTTCGTAGAATACATAGCTAGGATTGCCCTCTCTGGTTGAAACACTTTTTTCAAAAATATTATGTTCTTTCCAAAATTGGAGCTCGTCCTTAGCCACCTTGGGTAAATCCAATCCCTTGTATTCCTCAAACCTCATCCTATCTCTGATATTGCTTTAAATTAAGGCTGCAAAATTATAAATTTAGATTGAATAATTTCCATATTATACTAAGAAGTGGTTTAAACTTTTTTTGGATCGAAAGAAAGGGTTGTGGATATTTGCGTTACCACACGTAAAATATTCAAACACAACCCTATATGTACAGTGTACTCGACAAAGATATGGTAGAAATGGAGATTGTCCCATATATTCTAGAACAAAGCGGGGTTTCCCCCTGACGGGCCCTTGGCCGAGATCGTCAATGCGATACTCTACAAGCTCAGATCAGGGGTACAATGGAATCAATTACCCGTCAAGGCCCTGTTCGACGAAAATGTGTTGACTTGGCAGTCGGTCCATTATCATTACCGTAAATAGTGCCTGTCCGGGACTTAGAAAAACTGTTGGATAGCGTTCCTGCGGAACCATAAACTGGACCTTTCCAGTGTAGATCTTGACGGTAGCCATACGTCCGCCATCAGGGATGGTGATGCGGTCGAATATCAAGGGAGGAAGAAATGTAAAACGACCAATGCCATTTACCTTACCGATAGGCAAGGACTGCCACGGGCAATGTCAGAGCCAGTAGCGGGCAACCATAACGACCTTTATGATATAGAAGTGCAGTTCGAGGTCGTCATGGCAACGCTCGAACAGGCAGATATCCCCGTAGAGGGGCTATTGCTGGACGCCGACGCCAATTCGATTCAAAGGACTTCCGAAAATCGTGCGATAAAAAGGATATCAACGCCAATATATGCTTCAACAAGCGCAATGGGAACACGGACAGGGACGAGTAGTTCGACCAAAACCTATATGATGAACGTTATGCGGTAGAACATACCAATGCATGGATGGTCAGTTTCCGTTCGTTGCTCAATAGGTTCGACACCATAATAGAGATCTGGAAAGGGTTCAACTATTTGGCATTCATGGTGATAGCAATCAAAAAATTCAAAACAGTCTCTTATAATGAGAAAACAAATTTTATTCTACTTACTTCTTGGTGTTATAGGGTTCTCCTATGCACAGTATCCGATTACTACTAAAGAAAAAAATGCACACTTAATCGCCTTAGGTACTGCCGCGGCCACAAAGTGTAAATTACGGTATCCCAATCATCTTTCGGGAGCAAGACCTTTAGGTGCTTCGGAAGAAGAAATAAAAATTGTTGTTTTAATTGCTGCAGATGTAATGAGGATGAGTACTTTAATTCCAAACCTTTTTTACGACCCTCCCATGTGGAGGGTTTTTTATAGTACAGTCATACCATCTTTAGTGAGTTCGCAACTACAATTTTCCATTAAAAATTTCAGTATCCAAATAACATTCGACATTGGGGTGCAACCATAAAAAAGATGCCGGTAAAAAGGGAGTGATTTTTCGAGTTGATAATTCCTTTAATATGGCTTCCTTGCCGACACCGGTAATAAGCAGGATTATTTTTTTTGATTTGAGAATGTCTGCCATGCCTAAGGTTAAGCCATACGTTGGTTTATTCTTCATGGTGGTGGTCATTTCATGTTGAAGGGAATTCGTGGAGAGTTTGGCAACATGGCAACATGCAATGAGCTCTTGGGCGGGTTCGTTGAAACCTATATGACCATTTTTCCCCAAACCCAAAACACAAATATCCAAAGGACCATTATCATCCAATTCCTGCTGAACTTTTCTGCACTCGGCGACTGGAGCATCTGGATTACTTTCAAAAGAGATAAAATAATCATCGGAAATATGTAAGGGCGTAAGAATGTTGTTGCGGATATACCTTTCACAGGAGTTCGCATCATTAGGGTCTATGCCTCCCCATTCATCCAGTTTTACGATGCGTAATTCCTTAAAAACTTCAGGCTCTTTGATATAATAATTTGCCAATTCTTCATATAAACCTGTTGGAGAGTTTCCGGTAGCCACACAAATCAATGGTTTGGGCTTTTTTTTCAATGTAGAAATAATTGAATCGCAAGACAATTGGCTCATTTCTTTATAATTCGTACAATACTGTAGTTTCATTTTAGGCCCAGCTTTATATCTTTTTTAGTAAGAATTACATTCGTTAAAAGCTATAGGTCTTGAACTGTAAACGGCCGATACAAAGGCTTTGATGTACAAACCTATTTTTGCTGCTTTTACCCCAAGGTATTAGTGAATTCCGGGTGTTGTTGTTTTGCTACTTTATCTACTACACGGGCATATCGGGTAGATTCCACCCCGCTCTATAGGCGTGCTTTATATATTCAGAGGCGGCCTCAAGGGCATTTAGATCTACATGCGTCCTATTAAAACGCGGAAGGCCCTCGACCATCTTAAATTCATTGGTTTGAATTACCCTCAAAGTTTCATTGGCAGTGATATTGGAAAACTCCATTTGCGGTCCATTCCATTTCAAAACTCTGTTCAACCCCTGTAATCGTATGGCCAAAACCCCCAAAAGTACCATTTCATTGAAGGGTCCCGAATAGGCGAAATTAGCAGAACCTTCTACCCTATTATCAGGCGATTCTTTACAGGCCCTGATCCAGTCCTGTTCATGCGGACCATCGGTATAGCCTACGGATCCTTCCACTCTTCGAAGCGTTTGTGGAACGTTTGGCACACGGCCCGAGAGCAGTCTGGGATTTAATCCTCCACAATCAGAAATCAAGGTATCTTTCGAGCCCACAAACATACACCCGCCTAGTCCATCTCTCATCAAATCTTCACCTTCGGGTAGAAGTTCCGGTCGGTCGGGAAATAGCCCTCCATCGTACCAATGAACCTTTACGGGGGTCATTTTCAATTTTTCGAGACTCTCCCTTTTTGGGAAATCGAACCTTACTTTTTCGGCTTGGGGCGCACTAGCTGTATTAAAAAGTGTTGAACTCCCCGAAACTGCATTGGGATACCCCAGTTTTAAAGCTCTGTAGATGGGGTCCAAAACGTGGCAGGCCATATCCCCAAAAGCACCAGTTCCAAAATCCCACCAGCCACGCCAGTTCCATGGGGTGTAAATTTCGTGGAAGGACCGCATAGGTGCAGGACCTAAGAACAGATCCCAATTGAGCGTATCAGGTACTTTCATGGCTTGGGTAGGGTTTTCCAATCCCTGTGGCCAAATGGGGCGATCTGTCCATGCGTGAGCTTCTTTTACTTCCCCTATCTCACCGTTCCATATCCATTCGCAAAGCTCACGCACACCGTCTCCCGAATTTCCCTGATTGCCCATTTGGGTCGCTACTTTGCGTTCGGCCGCAAGTTTGGTCAACAATCGAGACTCATAGATGGAGTGTGTCAGTGGCTTTTGACAATACAAATGCTTGTCCATGGTCAAAGCAGTTGCCGCAACTATGGCATGGGTATGATCAGGAGTAGCTACCATGACCCCGTCTATTGATTCTCCAAGCTCATCAAACATTTTTCGCCAATCATAATAGCGTTTGGCGTCTGGAAATGACTTAAAACAATTCGCGGCATATTTCCAATCTACATCACAAAGACCAATAATGTTCTCAGTATTCATCGCCTTGAGATTGGGGTGGCCTTTGCCACCGACACCCACACCGACAATGTTCATCGTATCACTAGGTGCTTTGTGCCCCAAACCACTTACCGCAAAACTGGGAACAATGGTAAATCCCGCCCCGGCTACCATTGTTCTTTTAATAAATTTTCGCCGTGATTTACGTTTCATTGTCATAACCGAAGTTTAAGTGTAATCCCTAATATAGCACATATCCTTGGGTATTTTCGCCTTTGTACCATCTAAAATTGCATTTTTTCGATCTTCTTTTCTCTGGACACCAAAATTTGGTGGTTTGCACCAATGCATTAAAATTCATGAAGTAATTTCCATCGATATATGGGGGTCTTCTTGCCTTCTAAATCAGAATCTGTATCTTCATGCGTTTATCTTGATTTTTTACAAGCCTTCTCTGTTCTTGTACCAACAAAGTGGGCTTCATGGGAAAAACATAGGGATAAATACTGGTCAACATTAACAAAATTGCGAATTGGAATACTAGTCTTAAAAAGAACACCAAATGAAAATAAACAAGAGCTTACAATTCGGGAATCTGGTTTTTCTCCTTTTTTGCCAAGTATGCCTGTTTTCGCAGGTTGGGCAAAAAAGCAGACCCAATGTAATCGTTATTTTGACCGATGATCAGGGATCTATAGATACCAATGCCTATGGTGCCACGGACCTGTATACTCCTAATATGGACAGATTGGCAAAAGAGGGAGTGCGATTCACCCAATTTTATGCCGCAGCACCCGTTTGCTCTCCTTCCCGGGCGGCCTTACTCTCGGGAAAGACCAATTTAAGAGCAGGTCTTGAAGGCAACGTACCGGTTCCCGAATATGCAGATGCGAGAAATAGATACGGTATGCCCACAGAACAGATAACCATGGCAGAAATGCTCAAAGAAAATGGGTATTATACTGCTCTAATAGGCAAGTGGCATTTGGGCCATCGAAAGGAAAATTTACCCAATGGACAAGGGTTCGACTATTTCTTTGGCCATCAACGCGGCTGCATAGACAACTACTCCCATACGTTTTACTGGCAAGGGCCTAATAAGCACGATTTATATAGGAATTCAGAAGAAGTGTATTATCCAGGAGAGCATTTTTCCAATTTAATGGCGGAAGAGGTTAAACATATTATCAGTGACAAAAAGAACCAACCCTTCTTTATTTATTGGGCCTTTAATGCACCACATTATCCCTATCAGGGCACACCAAAATGGGTGGATTATTACAAGGATTTGCCAACCCCAAGAAAGGAATATGCTGCCTTCATATCCAACACCGATGAAAAAATAGGAGCCGTTTTGGACCATATCGATCAACTGGGTCTTGCCGAGGAGACCATTGTTATTTTTCAATCGGATCATGGTCATTCGCTTGAGGAACGGGCCTTTTGGGGAGGTGGTAATGCCGGACCGTATCGGGGAAGCAAGTTTAGTATGTTTGAAGGAGGGATCCGTGTACCGGCGATTATTCGTTTTCCCGGAGTAATTCCTGCAAATGAAGTACGTGATCAAGCTTGTATAGAAATGGATTGGTTCACTACTATTGCCGAATTGACCAAATCAAAAGTGACCGAAAAAGTAGATGGTAAAAGCCTAATGCCTGTAATCTTGGACAATAAGACCGCCTCGCAACATAAGGTGTTTCACTGGCAGACAGGAAGTTACGATGACAACAAGGCCCAATGGGTAGTGCGTAAAGGCCCCTGGAAGTTAATAGGAAATGCAAGGGAACCTTCTCCCACAGGAGAAAAGATCAATGTGGATCCATTATTCCTTGTCAATCTGGATAAGGATGTTGCAGAACAGAATAACCTTGCTTCCTCCAATCCCCAAAAACTAAATGAACTCTTGGGGCTACACAAATCATGGCTTAAATCTGTCCGATCAGAAATGAAAAAATAATGTTTAAGCGCAAAAAACAATTGGAATAGACTCCTTTTACGAAATTTTCATCGCAATCGTATTCTTGATAGCGCTATTCGTGAGGGTTTTTATTGGAAGCCAAGAATGCCCATCGCTAAAATAATTCCGATGCTTAGTTTAAAATTCCCCAAAGCCCAATTAAAAACCCAAGGGCTATTAACCCCAGTACCACTTCTAAACCTATATTTAAAACCGAAAGTATAGAATTTAAAACTCCTTTTTTATTCGAATACTTGCTCATAGCTTGTTTATTTAATATTTTCTTTCACAATAAGGTACAATTTCATCAAAGGCAGGAACCCCAAATTGTTGTGAAAGCATCAAAATCTGTGGTTTAATCCTGTTTTACGTGCATTTCATCGGTGAATTGGTATTTGCAATGCCCGCTTAGAGAATGCGCTCATAGTAGTGAAATCCAATTTATGAAAGTGGGGAACAGGTGTTTATCTTTCAAAAACTCAGACCTTTTTACGTTACTCATTGGATTCAATGAACCTTGGGGCCGTGGGTGGGTTGGTTTCGTTGGCAAAGTCAAATGAACTAGACAAACCCAATAAACCAATTTCAGAACCCATAAAGCACCCCATTCGTTTACCTCACACAACATCAGGCACTTAGCTTAAGGTCTAAATGGTCATTTATCCCAAATCAATGCCAGTTTAGCAGGTATATTTTGTCATGGCCCAAATCGTATCTAGCTTTATGGGTATGAGAAAGAGATTCACATTTATCGATTTTGTAATGACCCTAGGTTGTGCTTTTATTGTCTTTATGATATTACTCGTATCCTCGCACTTTATTTAAGATAGATTCCCAAGGATTTTGTCTTTCTGCCAAATCATTCCAATTCGCGAATAAACGCTTTTGTATTGGGAATTAAGGCAGAGGGCATACTCAATGCATCAACACCAAACCCAATATAAATTGGTGTCTGCTGCAAGTCCGACACAGATGCCCACCCATTTGCCCCTGTCATGGGCAATTTCGGTAACCTTTTCAATTAATTTTAAAATGCCTGGAATTGCCTTTGGCAGATAGTTGGCGACTGATGTATTGGTTCTGTCAGCGGCCATCATATACTGTGCTAGATTATTGGTGCCAAACCAGAAGAAATCTACATCGTCAACAAATAGTTCGGGCATTAAGGCAACATTTGGAATTTCGACCATAATCCCCATCGGAATCGATTTATTAACGGCAACACCTTCGGTTTCCAAGATTATCGATTCTTTATGTATAGCCTCTTTAATATCGTTTAAACCCTGTCGAGTTGCAATCATTGGAAACAATAATTGAATATTGAAAATGGTGGCCAATTGAAGCCCCAACGAAAATGTGGGGAAGTAATTTACTCTTCGTGGTAAGAGTGTATGTGAAACCGTTTTTGAAAGAAGGTCTATCGACAAAATATTCAAATAGATAATCAAAAAATGCATGTTGTATTTAAATGATTCTAGCAGGGATGCCAACCATTTTTAAACCTGCGTTAAAACCCCAGCTTGATATTTTGCCTCAACGAATCCAAATACCTTTTTTGTGGAGTTGGCACACAATGGGCGGACGCCTTTTGGCCTTTTCTTTTGAAAGTCCAATTTTTATCAGCATGTTCGACTTCAGGATCCGTTGCCTAAAATCACCACGATCCACTGGTCTGCCCAAAATTGATTCGTATAGTTTTTGCAGTTCGGGGATTGTAAATGTGGGCGGCATGAAACTTAGCAATAGGGGACGGCTCAAAAGTTCTGTACACAAAACTTTTCTGGCTTCTGATACCAATAAGGAATGATCTAAGGCCAAGGTGTCTGCGTTTTCGACATTTATCCATTTGCGATTTTCGAATAAGGCGGTGGTCTTTATTTCGATGGGTTGCCTACCCAAAATACTGTAATAACCTATGGTAAGTCCACTAATATAGTAAGTCCAATATGAGATAAAACAAAAAATGGGTCGATATTGAATAAAAACAACGTTTTGTTGAAGCCGATTTCAAATGGCGTTTCCGTTATTTCTTGGCTTTGAATATTCCCTTGAATAACAAAGAGCTCATCGCCGGCACCTTTTATGGATCTGCCTACAATGAAATATTTCTAAATGCCAAATCTTCCGTATTTGACAGAAATCGGCTTTACTTCGGACTTGGTTATAAAATAAATAATAAGGTACGTTTGGAATTGGGGTACATGAACCAGTTTTTTGAATCATCCAACCGTGACCAGATAAATACTGTATTGTTCATCAATTTGTAACCGGACACTTATTAAATGCGGGCAGGGCCTATAAAAGAAACTTTTTTTACGAAAACACCAAAACACTGGTAATCATTTATTTGGATGAAAAGTCTAAGGGACTACCCTTCATTTTTTTAGAGACTGATTTTAATCCCATCATTTTTAAAACGGTCGGAGCAATTTAATTACTATATAACTGTCCTTTTTTATTCACCTCGCCTTGGGCTTGTATACCCTTGCCAAAAGCAATCAACCATACTTCATTAGCCCCTTTGATATCATCACCATGGCTTTTCCAAGTTTTTAAGGGCTTGGTTCCCCTGCCATGATCCGTAGAAATGATGAAAACGGTATTGTCTTTATAAAAATCATCTTGCTGCGTAAAATGCCAAAGTTCCTTAATTAATCCATCGGTGTTATGGGCCGAATTTAAATACGCTTCATAGTCCCCATCATGGGCAAAATCATCCGTCTCACCGTAAGCTATGTACACAAGACTTGGATGTTTCTTTTTCATAAATTCCAGCGCATAATGGTGGGTAAATGCATCTAAGCGAACGGTGCCCCATGGACTTGGGATTTGCCGTTGCAATTGATTCAGAAATTTTTCCCTTTCTGATAAATCTCTGCCTTTTGCAGATTCAAAACCGGCATTAACAGGGACCCCGGAACGTTCTTCATTAACGATGAAAGGGAATACATCCCAACTCCCAAAAGCAGCCACCTTATCTTTATATTTTGAACTTTGATTGGCTATTTCCAGAACTGTGGTATTGGGATTGTTGATTTTGTCGTTGCTATCTATTCTGGTATCATCAGCGATTCCTGATAAAATTTCATTGTATCCCGGGTAGGAAAACCACATTGTATTGGTCAGGTCAACCTTGCTTCCCAAGGTCCTATTGCCATGGATCTGCCCGATTTTTTCCACTTCGTTCCAGAGAAATGGCAAAAGTACTTCTCTTCTTGCCTTTGGGCTGTCTTTCCAAAATTTAGATTTCAACCCTTCAACATTATGAACATAATCTTCGTGAGTGATCAAAAGAGGGTCTGCTCCCGTAAACAATTCCTGCCAACGGAGACCATCCAAGGTTATTAAAACAATATTTGGATTTTTTGAGTCTTGTGCGTTTACCGATTGATTCCATATCCCAAAAGCGACAAGAATACATACTACTAATATTGTTTTTTTCATAATGGGAATGAAATTCATATTAAAAATTCATCTAAAGTAAACAAAGAAAATGTTCGAGTCTATAATTTTCTTTTCTTAAACGTAAGTTTTGCTCATTGTGTAAAAAAACCAAATTCGTCAGAATCAACAAATTTCAAGGACTTTGATTTCTTCTCCATTAAAAGTAACAGTATCCCCCTCAGATTTTCCCATTAGCAGTTTTCCTATCGGGGTAACTGCTGATATACAATATACCAATTGATTACCTTCTTGATATTCGCCTGCTGATATCGCTAAAAAATAATTGACTTTGGAAGTTTTCACCAAGCTTCCCAAACTGGCCCCCTTTGATTTGCCTTTGATATTGACCTTTGCCAATACCTCTTTGGTCTTTTCAGCTTCGGCCAATTGCTGTCCCAATTTTTCACGTTCCAATTGTAGCATGGCCCTTCCCGTTTCATGCTTGTCTCCGGCACTGCTTTTGGTCTCCGAGCCAAAGGCGACTTGAATTTCCTTTATTTGGGATTGGATACGATTAATTCTTTCTTCGACATAGGTAGTGCAAAACTGATGTAGGTGTTCTTTTAGGTTCATACCTAAATAAAGTGTTTTAATTCTAAAAAGGATAAAAGAGCCATTTTATTGGTCTTCGTAATGATATAGATCGGCCAGTCTGTACACAAGATAGTTGATCATGCTGTCCTCAGTACTGCCATTTTGATACATTTTCTGAATTTGATTCCTGTTTTCAGCCCTGAAAAAATCCAAATCATTAGACCTGAATTCACTAAATATATTCCAAGATTTCAGTCCTTCCAGCATCTGCCTATGTGCGCGGTACTTTTTATTTACCATTTCATAGTCTTTTTTGAAAGTCTTGTCCTTTTTTAGATTCGGGTTCTGTTGCCTGGAATTCCAACGATTGTATTCAGCCTTAAGACGTTTATCGGCATTTTCAGCCTCGGAAATAATTTTCACATAGGCCCTAGAGGTCAAAGAATAGAACCGTTTATCGAAAAGGGCTTCCATATCTATCTTGGAACTGAATGGTTCTTCTACAATTCCTGTTTCGGTATTACTTACATAATACTCCACTCCGTTGGAGGGCTTTTCAATGTTGGCAAGCAAGGAGTTCTTCCAAGCTTCAGTCTTTATCAATTCTTTCCATACCCTAGTATATTCCCTCTGATAGTTAATTTTTGAAGAAGAGCAACCTCCAACTAAAACAACTGCCAGCAACGAAACCGCTCCAAGAACATTCGACTTAAACACATTTTTGGCCATAAATCACCTTTTATTAACAACGTAATTTCCCATTACAAAAAAATCGCAAATACGATAATCTCGATTTCGACTAAGTGCAGTTGTTGTAAAGATGATTGGGGTTGAAGATAAAACCTAATAGCTAGGTTCTTTTATCTAAGTCTGACAATATAGGAAGAAAAGTGAATACTATGCTAATTTTCAAAACGAAAGTTCGGCATGGGTTTCTGAAATTCTTCCAAAACCAAAATTTTGGCTATGGGAAATTTAGCTCGTAAGATTAAGGCACAATTCAATCACGCAAGCCCACTGCCGACAATAGTAAAATCAATATTGGATAACCCGGTCTTATATTCCCAATAACTTAAATTCATGCCATTGGATAAAAAAACCCAACGTAATAGGTCGTCGGGGTCTTAATCTTGATTTTCTTGTTCAGGGGCTATTTCAAAATCTTCCATAAACTTGGTGGTATAATTCCCCGCCAAATATTCTGGATGATCCATTAGTTGCCTATGGAAAGGTATTGTGGTCTTTATGCCTTCGATTACAAATTCGTCCAAAGCGCGCTTCATCTTGTTAATGGCTTCCTCTCGTGTCTGGGCCGTTGTAATCAACTTGGCAATCATTGAATCATAATTGGGAGGTATAGTATAACCACTGTACACATGGGTGTCCATTCGAACGCCATGCCCTCCAGGTGTATGCAAGGTGGTAATTCGTCCAGGTGACGGTCTAAAGTCGTTAAAAGGATCTTCTGAGTTGATCCTACATTCAATGGAATGCAGTTTTGGAAAATAATTCTTTCCAGATATAGGAACACCTCCTGCAACCAGTATTTGCTCCCTGATCAAATCATAATCAACCACTTGTTCGGTAATGGGGTGCTCTACTTGAATACGGGTATTCATTTCCATGAAGTAGAAGTTCCGATGCTTATCAACTAAAAACTCTATGGTCCCCGCACCTTCATACTTAATAAACTCAGCGGCCTTTACAGCGGCATTGCCCATATCTTCCCTAAGCTTATCGGTCATGAAGGGAGAAGGTGTTTCTTCTGTCAATTTTTGATGTCTTCGCTGAATTGAACAATCCCGTTCAGAAAGATGACAGGCCTTACCGTATTGATCACCCACTATTTGAATCTCGATATGTCGTGGTTCCTCAATCAGCTTTTCCATATACATTCGCCCATTCCCAAAAGCTGCAGTTGCCTCTTGCACTGCACTTTCAAAGAGGTCTTCTAAAGTATCTTCTTTCCAAACGGCCCGCATGCCCTTTCCGCCACCACCTGCAGTGGCCTTTATCATAACAGGATACCCCATCTTCTTGGCCACCTTTTTGGCATCTGCAACATCTTTCAAAAGTCCATTTGACCCAGGAACAGTAGGGACTCCAGCTTTCTTCATGGTTTCTTTGGCCGAAGCCTTATCACCCATTCGATCTATATGTTCCCCCGATGCGCCAATGAATTTTATTTCATGCTCGGCGCAAATTTTTGAGAATTTTGAATTTTCCGATAGAAAGCCATATCCAGGATGTATTGCATCTGCATTGGTAATTTCAGCGGCAGCAATGATATTGGGCATCTTAAGATATGATTCACTACTTGGAGCTGGACCAATACAAACGGCCTCATCTGCAAACCTAACATGTAGACTTTCTTCATCGACCTTTGAATAAACAGCTACGGTCTTAATTCCCATTTCCTTGCAGGTCCTTATAATCCGTAAGGCTATTTCACCCCTATTTGCAATAAGTATTTTTTTGAACATCTTCTGAAATTTTAAATTTTAAGTTCTAAGTTTTGAATGGTATAAAGCACCTATTTTCAACACTTAAAATTTACTAAGATGGATCTACCAAGAACAAAGGTTGATCAAATTCTACTGGGGAGGAATCCTCAACCAGTATTTTGACTATTCTCCCTGTTACTTCAGACTCAATATCATTGAACAATTTCATTGCCTCAATAACACAAAGCACATCTCCTTTTCCTATGTTAGAGCCAATTTCAACAAAAGTAGGTTTGTCTGGAGAAGGTTTTCTATAAAAAGTTCCGATGATCGGGGATTTGATGGTGATGTATTTAGATTCATCTTCCGAATCTTCTTTCGAAGTATTTGCAGGTGGTGCTACTTCAGCTTGTACCGGCATGGCAACCGGAGCCATTGGGGCTTGTGCCATAGGAATCTGTTGTACAAAAGTGGTTTCCGGCCCAGCACTGGTAGAGCCTGTTCTTATGGTAATTTTGATATCATCCGTTTCTAATTTTACCTCGCTTGCTCCAGATTTGGCCACAAATTTAATGAGGCTCTGTATTTCCTTAATATCCATAGAAAATGATTTTAACTTAGTTGATTGGTCTATTTATTATATGCCCATTTTAAATAAATGGATCCCCAGGCAAAACCACCACCGAAGGCAGCAAATACCAAATTATCTCCCTTTTTTAATTGGTCTTCATAATCGTGCAATAATAATGGCAGTGTGGCAGATGTTGTATTGCCATACTTTTGAATATTCGTCATTACTTTTGAATTATCCAAACCCATTCTTCTGGCAGTGGCATCAATTATACGCTTATTGGCCTGATGCGGAACCAACCATGAAACATCTTCATCCGTCAATTCATTGCACTCCATGATCCTTGCAGCAACGTCGGCCATGTTTGAAACGGCAAACTTAAAGACAGATTTACCATCTTGATAAATAAAATGTTTCCTGTTCTTTACTGTCTCTTCTGTAGCTGGCATTAAAGAGCCCCCCGCATCCATTCCCAAAAATCTTCTGCCACTGCCATCAGCCCTTAAATATTCATCCTGTAGACCCAACCCTTCCGTATTAGGTTCAAAAAGAACGGCTCCTGCACCATCCCCAAAAATAATACAGGTGGTCCTATCTGTATAATCAATAATAGAGGACATCTTATCAGCACCAATTAATAGGACTTTCTTGTATCTTCCCGATTGTATATAACTTGCTGCAGTAGACATTCCGAATAGAAAACTGGAACATGCGGCCAATAAATCGTACCCAAATGCGTTCGTCGCTCCTATTTCTGATGCTACAAATGCAGCGGTAGAGGCAACCATGCTATCTGGTGTAGCCGTGGCAACCATTACCAAGTCTATTTCGGTAGGGTCAACCCCTCTTTTTTCTATTAAATCATTAGCTGCTTTTATAGCCAAATAAGATGTGCCCTCGCCCTCGTCTTCTTTTAGAACGCGCCTTTCTTTGATTCCCGTTCTAGTCGTAATCCATTCATCATTGGTGTCAACCATGCCCTCCAGCATTTTATTGGTCAAGATAAATTTGGGAACATATCCCCCTACAGCCGATATGGCCGCCGTAAGCTTGCTCATGCTAAAATTTCTTTTGTATCAAAAACCTGAAAAATGCGTCAAAAGTGAGGAAAATTAATGATTTTTTGGGACTTTTTGCTCAAAAAGCGTTTTTTTTGAACAATTAGAGCTTTTATTGAAACATTGGCTAGTTTAGTATTTCCCTAAAGCAAATACCCTTTTTCATATAGTTATTGCATACAAAAACCCCTGCTATTTTAGCAGGGGTTCAAAATATTGTATAAAATCGAGATTAGGCCTCGGCTTCTTCGGTCTGATCAATAAGTACTTGGCCTTTGTAATACAATTTACCTTCGTGCCAATGTGCCCTGTGATATAAATGCATTTCTCCTGTTGTAGGATCCTTGGCAATAGTAGGAGCCACTGCCTTGTAATGGGTTCTTCTCTTATCTCTCCTTGTTTTGGAAATTTTTCTTTTAGGATGTGCCATTTATAAATTATTTATCTGTTCGTAACTTTTTCAATTCATCCCAACGGGGATCATTATTTTCTTTGTCTTCTCTTGTCTCTTTTGGGTGTAGCTCTTCCAGTTTCTTCAATGCCTCTGATTTCAAAGTGCCATCCAGAACCCCTGGATGAACTCTTTTTTGTGGAACGGCCAAAACCAGCATTTCATAAACGTATTGCGCGATGTTCAATCGATGTTCGCTATGTGGAATAATCAATATCTCATCGTTCTCATCGTTGTATTCATCACCGAATTTGACAACCAACTCCAAAGACCCGGAAATTTTTTGGTCATAGGGTTCACCGGTAGTGTCACAATCTACATTCACCGAGCCATCTGCCTGCATTTCAAGTTCCATCGTGGCGCTCATTGTATTCAAGACCACATGTAACCTTATGCTGGCATCGTTAAACTCATTATATCCAAAAGATTCAAAGAACTTATTTTCAATAGTATAATCAAACTCGTGTTTTCCTTGTTTCAATCCTGAGAAAGGAATATTGAACTCCTTTTGCTTCATCACTCCAACACTTGTTTTTAGTACTCCAGCCTACATAAAGGCGGGTGCAAAGATACTTTTTTTTTGATAATTGCCAATAAACTCTTCCAAACTTTTATAAATCGGCCATTACAATGATTAAATGAAGTACAAGCTAACCAAAAAAGCGCTTAATGAGTGGATCTGGACATGTTCAGGATATGAACAATCGGCTAAACAAAACCGGTCACCGCCCATCGAATCGTCCAAAGTTCAAAACCGTATCGGAAGAAAAACTTGCCAAAATAAAAACCCGCATTAGGGAACGTTCCGAAAAGGAACAAAAAAAAGAATGGAGAGTTTTCATTGTTTTTGTGATTGTTGGGCCAATACCGGTAATTGCAATTTTTAGCTTATTTAACTAGGGTCACATGCATTGCCCTCCGACCTATACGCTTAATAAATCAACGCCTTACTTTCTGTTTCCGCAATGGGTTTTCAGTCAATTGAAGATATTCTTGGCGGTTCTTAAAAATGGAAATCGACTTAAAAAGAGCTTCTTTGAATGAACCGTTATCAGCTTTGCCCTTGCCTGCAATCTCATAGGCTGTTCCATGGTCTGGCGAAGTTCTTACTTTTGAAAGTCCTGCCGTAAAATTAACCCCTTTCCCAAAAGACAAGGTTTTAAAGGGTATTAGCCCCTGATCATGATAGGCCGCCAAAATAGCATCGAAATTCTTATAGGCATCGGAGCCAAAGAAACTATCCGCTGAATACGGCCCAAAAACCAAATGCCCTGCCTCCGACATTTCCTTGATGACCGGTTTTAGAATCTCATCATCCTCTTTGCCGATAATACCATTATCACCACTATGCGGATTTATTCCTAGAAGGGCAATCTTTGGCCGGCGAATGCCAAAATCCATTTGCAAGGATGTTTCAATAATCCTTATTTTCGTTCTTATCAAAATCGGATTTATGGCCGAAGGTGCATCTTTTACCGCAACATGATCTGTGAGCAAACCAACTTTAAGTGTATCGGTAACCATAAACATAAGGCTTTCGCCATCAAGCTCTTGTGCCAAAAAGTCTGTATGGCCCGGAAAATTAAAATCTTCTGCTTGAATGTTTTTTTTGTTAATTGGAGCCGTTACCAAAACATCAATTTTGTCTTCTTTTAGTGCTTTGACAGCTGCTCGAAGCGATTTAATGGCATACATACCCCCTTCTTTGGTTTCTTGACCAAATTCTATTTTGGGAACTTCTTTCCAAACATTGACTACATTGATCTTACCTTCAATCGCTTTACTTGCATCATGTATTCCATTATAGTTGATTGGAATATGCAGCTCGTTCTTTTGGTGCGAAATGGTTTTGTTGGAGGCAAAAATAACGGGCGTACAAAAATCAAGCATGCGTATGTCCTCAAAACTTTTGAGTACAACTTCACACCCAATTCCGTTTAAATCACCAATGGATATTCCCACTCTTATTTTTCTGCTTTGCTGCATTATATCTTTACCTTTGTATCTTCTTTAGAAGCACAAAACTACTTAATTTAAACGACACATGTTTACGGGAATTATCGAATCTTTGGGTGTAGTACACCAATTGGATCAGGAAGGTGGAAATCTTCATATTAGCATAAATTCAGCCATTACTCCTGCGCTGAAAATTGACCAAAGTGTGGCCCACAATGGTGTTTGCTTAACGGTTGTTTCTATCAGTGGTGATACCTACACTGTAACAGCCATCGAAGAGACCTTGCAGAAAACCAATTTGGGCGAACTGCAAGTAGGTGACAAAATAAACTTGGAAAGGGCTATGATCCTCGGGTCGCGTCTAGATGGTCATATTGTTCAAGGTCATGTTGACCAAACCGGCAAGTGTATCGCTGTTGTCGAAAAAGACGGAAGCTGGTTCTTTACATTTGAATATGGTACAGCCCATAATAATGTGACCATTGAAAAAGGCTCTATTACCATTGATGGGGTAAGTTTAACCGTTGTGAATTCTGGCAAGAACACTTTTAGCGTGGCTATCATACCGTATACCTATGAGCATACACGTTTTAATACGTATAAGGTCGGAAGTGCGGTAAATCTTGAATTTGACGTTATTGGGAAATATGTTGCCCGGTTGATGCATCTTTGAAAGTGCCGATGTATAAGTTGAGAAAGAAATCTATCCGTTTCATTTTGCTATCAAAGACAAAGCTGTTATACTTTAATAAAAATCTTCTTTTTATACATTACATAAGCAAGTAGCACATAGAAACTCACTACTGTAAGTCCGTATAATAGCGAAGAGAGTTCCATTGGCATAAAGTCTTGGACGTAAACGTTCTGAAAGAGCCAACCGTGCACTGAAGTTTCCCCATCAACCTTTATCGAGTAGAATAATTTGGAAACAAAACTGGAAAGGAAATATACGGTTATGGCATTGGCACCGGCATATTTGAATATACTCCCAAACTTCAATCCCTTAACATCGGACAAGTAATAAATGAGGGCCAAGAGTATGTTCGCCCAACCTGCAGTTACGAGTACAAAACTACTTGACCATAATGCCTTGTTTATCGGGAATGCCAAATCCCACAAATGGCCAAAAATAAGCATGGCAACACCTAATATAATAAGCGTAATTTCTTTCTTTTCTTTTTGAGAAGTTAAAATAAGACCGGTGAATATCCCTAATAATGCAGAGGCAATGGATGGTAAGGTGCTCAATAATCCTTCTGGGTCATAATCCGCTTTATAACTATGGGTTCCAAAGACATTTACATCTAAATAATTGGCCAGATTGTTAGGTGCGCGTTCAAAGGTAGATTCCACTCCTTCTACTGGCACGTATCCCATTAACAGCCAATACCCAACTAATAGAACGGCACATATACCCAATAGTGATTTCCAATTGAAATTGATAAATAAAATAGCCGCAAAGAAAAATACAATTCCAATACGTTGTAGAACCCCTGGAAAGCGGATAACCTCAACGTCCTTTATAAAGGGGAAACTAATGGTGAAAGCGCCCAAGAACAGCCCTAGACCTATTAGTTTCAAGCTTCGAACAGCGATTTTTTTATAGGTAGATATCGTCCCTTTTTTGTTCTTATATGCAAAGGCAATTGAAGTTCCTACAATAAAAAGGAAAAAAGGAAAAACCAAATCAGTGGGCGTATAACCATGCCATTTCGCATGCAAAAACGGCGCATACACATTGGCCCAAGTACCCGGTGTGTTCACCAGAATCATTAAAACTATGGTTAATCCTCTAAATATATCAACTGAAATTACCCTGTTCTGCATATCTCGTATTTATAAAATATTCTCTTTCATTTTATTCCAGACTTTAGCCAAAAGAAAACCGGATATCACCGTCGCTACCGTCAACCAGATTGCCAACGAATAATTCCCATAAATCCAATTCCCTGTGGCGAACATAGCGCCATAAACCATAATACAACCTAAGATCATTGCTAAAATTCCCGATGGAACAGACCATTTCTCCTTTGAATCTTCAAGCTCCACGCCATTCGCCTTTGCCTCATCAATGATTTTTTTCCACCCTGGCCCTCCCGGTTGGGTTTTTCTATAAAAACTTTCGAGAACTTCCTTCTTCTCTGGTTTTGTAATAAAAGTCACAACTATCCATACTATACTTGTTACCAAAACAATCGTAGGAAATCTGGCCCAAGAAGGGAATACTCCTGTAATAACACTTCCCGATTCATTGACAAAACCAAAAAGTGAGTCTCCAAAAGAAGAATAGGTTAATATCAAACTAACTATTGCAGCAGCAAACATTACCGAAATCTCGCTCCATGCGTTAATACGCCACCAAAACCATCTCAAAATATACACTAATCCCGTGCCCGCTCCAAACATAAGTAGTATATCGAAAAGCTGTTTGGCGTTGGTTAGTGATAAAGCCATAACCGCACTTAAAACCATCAAAATAACCGTAGAAATCCTTCCTACACCCACAAGTTCTTTCTCAGAGGCATGCGGCTTAATTTGTTGTTTATAAAAATCATTAACAATATATGATGAGCCCCAGTTTAATTGTGTTGAAATGGTGCTCATATAAGCAGCACCCAAAGAAGCCAAAACCAATCCGAGCAATCCACTTGGTAATTTAGTCAACATGGCTGAATATGCTAAATCGTTACCCAACTTGCTTTCCTCTATATTCGGAAAGGCTTCTTGAATACTCGAAATATCTGGGAATACAACCAGGGAAGCCAAAGCTACTAAAATCCATGGCCAAGGGCGCAAGGCGTAGTGCATAATATTAAAAAAGAAAGTAGAAGCAATTGCATGATTCTCATTTTTTGAAGCCAGCATACGCTGGGCTATGAAGCCACCTCCTCCTGGTTCGGCACCTGGATACCATGAACTCCACCATTGAACAGCTAGGGGAATTATCAAAATGGATATTAAAGCCTCCGTGTCCGAAAAGTCGGGTAAAATGGATAATTTTCCTGCTACATTTTCATGAGATAACAATTTAGAAACACCTCCCACTTCAGGAATGTTCACCAGATAGTACGCTGCTCCTACCGCACCAATTATTGCGACAAAAAATAGTAGGAAATCGGTATAAACAACTCCTCTAAATCCACCTACCGCACTAAAAACTACAGTAATCAAGCCCCCAATCAAAACAGTCTCAATTGGGGTCAATCCCAACATTATTCCTCCCATTTTTATTGCAGCCAAGTTCACAGCTGCAAGGGTTATGATATTAAAGACCAATCCCAGATATATTGACCTAAAACCACGAAGAAATCTTGCAGGCTTTCCGCCATACCGTAGTTCGTAGAATTCCATATCGGTCAAAACATTCGACCTTCGCCAAAGTTTCGCGTAAATAAAAACCGTAGAAAGACCCGTTAGTAAAAAAGCCCACCATACCCAGTTTCCTGAAACACCGTTCGAGCGTACAATATCAGTTACCAAATTTGGTGTATCGGTAGAGAATGTAGTTGCCACCATTGAGAATCCCAAAAGCCACCAAGGCATACTTCGACCGGATAGAAAAAATTCTGAGGTATTTTTTCCCGCTTTTTTGGAGACATAAGCCCCAATTCCTAAAACGGCCGAAAAAATAATAATAATAAAGCTGTAATCCAGCGTACTTAGTTCCATAATTTGTCTATCCGAAAGAAGGTGTTATTTCTAATAATTTAGAACATAAAACAGCTCTTTCCCATACATTGATCAGTAGGTACATCATCTATAAAATATCATCTTTCATTTTACCCCATGCCTTAATCAATAGAAATCCTGAAACCAGTGCCACAGCTGTTAAGACAATTGCCGAAGTTGTCTTGCCATAAATCCAATGCCCTGTAGCGAACATAATCGTGTATATCAAAACAACCCCAATAAGCATCGCCATAATTCCTGTGGGCACGCTCCATTTTTCGCCCATGTCAATTTCAATGTTATCTTCATTGGCCTCTTCAACCACCTTACTCCAACCTGGCCCTCCAGGCTGTATTTTTTTATAAAATGAACGCAGTACTTCCTTAGATTCCGCCGGCGTTGTAAAAGTTGCTACTATCCAAATAATTGTAGTAACTATCATTACAAAAGGAATTTCACCCCAATCTGGAAATACACCTGTTTCTGCAGCAAATAAGAATGCCCCTAAAGAGGTTGCTTTCAACGATATAGACAGAATTCCAGAAGCGAACATCGCCGAAATTTCAGTCCAGGCATTTATTCGCCACCAAAACCAACGTAGAATAAAAATGAGTCCGGTACCCGCCCCAAAAAGCAAAAGCATATCGAATATTTGCATGGCGTTTTGCATCAATAAGGCAAGAATGGCACTGAAAACCATGAGAATCACAGTTGAAATCCTCCCAACTGCTACCAATCTTTTTTCAGAGGCATTAGGGTTGATTTGTTGCTTATAAAAATCGAACACAATATAAGAAGAACCCCAATTCAACTGGGTTGAAATAGTACTCATGTATGCAGCAATTAATGAAGCCAATACCAAGCCCAAAAGACCGCTTGGCAATTTGGTCAACATGGCAGAATACGCCAAATCATGGCCCAATTTATCTGCTGGGACGTTCGGAAAAGCTTCGGAAATACTTGCAATATCAGGATATACAACCAATGAGGCCAAGGCAACCAAAATCCATGGCCAAGGGCGTAATGCATAGTGCATGATATTAAAAAAGAACGTGGCACCAATAGCATGGTTTTCGTCTTTAGCTGCAAGCATTCGCTGAGCAATATAGCCCCCTCCTCCCGGCTCCCCTCCAGGATACCAAGAACTCCACCATTGCACAGCAAGCGGAATTGCCAATAGTGTAATTACTGCCTTTGTATTGCTAAATTCAGGAAGAATAGAAAGTTTGTCGGTGACATTTTCGTTGGCCATCAAAGCGGAAATACCCCCTACTTCCGGTAAATTCACTAGGTAATATGCCGCGCCTATAGCACCGGCCATTGCAACAAAGAATAAAAGAAAATCTGTATATACGACCCCTTTAAATCCACCCAATGCACTGAAGGTCACTGTAATCAAGCCCGCACCAACAACCGTTTGCCATGGTTCTAGCCCCAACATAATTCCGCCAATCTTTATCGCTGCTAATGTAACCGCTGACATCGTAATTACATTAAAAATAACCCCCAAATAAATAGCCCTGAACTTTCTTAAAAAACTGGCCGGTTTACCGCCATATCTTAATTCATAAAATTCCAAATCGGTTTTTACATTCGATTTACGCCAGAGTTTAGCATAAACAAAAACGGTTAACATTCCCGTAATTAGGAAACACCACCATACCCAGTTCCCCGAAACACCATCTGTTCTAACAATATCGGTGACCAAATTAGGCGTATCGGTCGAAAATGTAGTTGCAACCATTGAAAGACCCAATAACCACCAGGGCATTGTTCTCCCCGAAAGAAAAAATTCTGAAGAATTTTTCCCTGATTTTTTGGAAACATAAATTCCGATTCCTAAAACAATTGAAAAGAAAATAATAATTAAGCTGTAGTCCAGAGTGCTAAGTTCCATTAGTTATATATTGGTTGATCGCTAAAGATAAAATTTTTTGGGATACATTTGCGCTTTGTTCGCTAAACAACATTTGTGCTTCTATCAATACAAACAGATATTTCGACTTTTTCTTGGGTTCTAGCCTTAACAGCAGCTTTGGTTGTAGGTATTTCCAAGGCGGGGATCAAAGGTGTGGCGATTATCAATGTTACGCTAATGGCATTGGCCTTTGGCGCTAAGGAATCGACCGGACTTGTGGTGCCGTTATTGATTTTAGCCGATATCTTTGCCGTTGTCTATTATAACCGCCATACCCAATGGAAGTACATCATTCGATTTTTACCTTGGATAATCGTGGGGATACTCATTGGGGTTTTCATTGGTATTGATTTGGACGAGAACACCTTTAAGATATGCATGGCAGTCATCATTTTGGGGAGTGTGGTGATGATGTATTGGTGGGATCGCAAAAAGTCGAAAACGGTTCCCTCACATTGGGGTTTTGCAGGGTTTATTGGCATTTTGGCCGGTATTACAACTATGATAGGGAATTTGGCCGGGGCATTTAGCAATATATTTTTCTTGGCCATGCGTTTGCCAAAAAACGAGTTTATAGGAACGGCCGCTTGGTTGTTCTTAATAATCAATGTAATTAAATTGCCTTTTAACATTTGGTTTTGGGGAACAATTACACCAGAAACATTGGTTATCAATTTAAAATTAGCGCCGGGGATATTCATCGGACTTCTTGTTGGTGTTCGTCTGGTCAAAATGATCAAGGAAGGGTTTTATCGCAAAATGATTCTGATTTTGACTGCTCTGGGAGCTATCCTTATACTATTCAAGTGATTTTTGGTGCTCTGAAACAGGAACGCACAAATACAAAGGCCGCCTCGAGCTCGAAGCGGCCTTATATTTCAAAATCGTTCTAAATTACATTGTTCTAAAAAACGGATCCCGTATGCCATACGCATAACCAAGCAATACAAGAAATACCAAGACAAATAAGAAACCGCCCAATTTCGACATAATCCAATTTTGCTTTCATAATTGTGGTTTTAAATATCCTTTCTTCAATATTAAGCCTAGAAAACAGAACATATTTGGCTTTTGGATTAATCCCATACTTTCATCGACAAAACAAGTTTCATCGGCATTTAGACCGAAATACAGCTTAATTCATAGAATTGCCCGAAATAGAATAGTTGGGACAAACGGCTGATTTTGTGGATAAATAATGCGGGGAATTTCTAAAATTCAACGAAATATGGCCTAAAATGAAATATTTGTCATAGCGCCACAGGGCAAAAGTTCATGAAAATGATTGCTTGCACGTGTTTCTGTGAAGTAAAAGATTTATCTTTTCGTCTTATTTTTAAATGAATATCCTTTTGGGAGAATAAAACCCAAGAACATATAATATAATGGAGGAACTATTTACCCATCTAAAACAAAAAATCAAAGGCGAAATACTGACGGATGATTATTCGTTGGGCATGTATGCTACGGATGCCAGTATATATCAGATAAGGCCCATTGCAGTAGTTCTTCCCAAAGATGGTGAGGATGTAAAAGCCGCCGTAGCTCTAGCCTACCAAAATAAAATTACCATTCTTCCACGAGGGGCAGGAACCAGTTTGGCCGGACAAACGGTGGGGGAATCTATCATCTTGGATTTTTCCAAACACATGAATTCCATATTGGAAATCAATGTAGCTGAAAAGTGGGTCCGTGTTCAACCGGGGTTGGTCAGAGATGATTTAAATGCAGTTTTGGCACCTTATAAATTGCATTTTGCTCCAGACCCTGCGACGAGTAGCAGGGCCAATGTAGGAGGTATGGTGGGCAATAACTCCTCGGGGACAAAAAGTATCCTATTCGGCAAGACTGTTGATCATGTCTTGGAAGCTGATGTTCTGCTCGCCGAGGGTGCCGAATTACATCTCGAAAATTGTACGCCTAAGGAATACCTGGAAAGAGCCGGTCAAAACAATAAAGAAGGAGAAATATACTCCTCGTTCAAAAATATTATAGATCAACATTCCAAAGAAATCAAAGAACGTTTCCCAAAGGTGATGAGACGCGTTGGGGGCTATAACCTGGATGAATTTGTCTACACCGACCAATGGAATTTAAGCAAATTGGTCTGTGGTAGTGAAGGTACCCTGGCCACAACCTTGGAACTTAAGTTGAACTTGGTAGATCTTCCCAAACACAAATCGGTCTGTGTGATTCATTTTGCAGAGCTATTGGAGGCCATCTCGGCCGTAGAATCCATGTTGCCCTATAATCCTTCTGCCGTCGAAATCTTGGATAAAACCGTGGTGGACCTTAGTCGGTCTAATTTAACCACTAAACACCACTGTCATTTTATTGAGGGTAACCCCGCAGCCATTTTAATCGTTGAATTTTATGGGGATACATCTGAGGATGTAATGACAAGGCCACAACAAATGATCGCTGAATTAAAAGCCAATGGTTTTGGGTATGCCTACCCTCTTTTCCCAGAAGGAGAAGCGTACAACGATGTATGGGTAATCCGTAAAAAAGGGTTGGGATTGATGCTGGGTCTAAAGGGGAATAAAAAGCCTTTGGCGTTTATTGAAGATGCTGGTATCCCGTCCGAACACTTACCAGAATATATCGACAGGGTTTTGAAAATCTGTAAAAAACATGGCACAGAGGCTGCCATGTACGCCCATGCCAGTGTAGGGGTCATTCATGTACGTCCTATTCTGGATTTACGTTTGGCTGAAGATATAGAAAGATTAAAGAACATTACCGACGATACTTTTGAATTGGTCATGGAGTACAAGGGGTCTTGGAGCGGGGAACATGGTGACGGATTGGTACGCAGTGCCTACAACAAACGTTTCTTTGGAGATACCTTATACAATGCTTTTTTAGAGGTTAAAAACGTATTTGACCCTGATAATTTGATGAATCCGGGGAAGATCATCGAATCCCAAACCATTGAACATAATTTGCGTTACGGTACTTCATATAAAGATGAGGAGATAAAAACCGAATACAACTATAAAGAAGAAGAGCGTTTTGAATCGGCGGTGCACATGTGCTCTGGCGTTGGCGAATGTAGAAAAATTCTAGGAGGTACCATGTGCCCGAGTTTTAAAGCTACCCGAGATGAGGAACATTCCACCCGAGGCCGTGCAAATGCCTTAAGAATGGCTATGTCCAATCAATTTGGGCCTAAAGGATTATCAAGTAAACGCCTGCACGATGTTATGGATCTGTGCCTTTCATGTAAAGCATGCAAGTCTGAATGCCCAAGTAATGTGGACATGTCCAAAATGAAAAGTGATACGTTGCAAATGTACTACGATGAGCACGGACCCACTTTAAGGGATAAATTGATCAGGGATTCTTCAAAGGCAGCTAGTAAAATTTCGGGGTGGAAAGCGGGAATTGTAAATGCCGTCCAAAAGAGCGGTTTGTTTAAATCCGTATTGGAGCGAACAGCAAATTTTGATAAAAGAAGAACACTCCCCGACTATGCCAAAGAACCCTTTTATAAATGGTTCGAGAAACATGCGAAAAAGACCAATGTGGGTGATGAAAAGGTCGTCTTATTTGCCGATACCTATTTGAATTACCACGAACCCCATGTCGGTGTAAGTGCTTTGGAATTATTGAATTCCTGTGGATATGAAGTGCTCTTGGCCAATGTGGGTTGTTGCCAAAGACCAAAAATATCCCACGGTTTTTTAAGGGATGCCAAAAAAGAAGGGGCACGGACCATTAAGGGCCTAAAACCCTATTTGGACCAAGGTTTGAAAATAGTGGTTTGTGAGCCAAGTTGTGCCTCCGCCCTGAATGATGATCTTCCTGATCTGATTGCCAACCAGGAAATTGCGGAACAATTAAAAAATGGGGTTATGATGATCGATGTTTTCCTTGCCGACGAATATGAAAACGGAAGGTTGGATGTTGATTTTGAACCCGTATCCGAAGGGGTTACCATACATGGTCATTGCCATCAAAAGGCATTGTACGGTACCAATACTATGAAATCCTTGTTGAAAAACCATAAAAACGAAGTACGTGAAATCCCTTCTGGCTGTTGTGGTATGGCGGGTTCCTTTGGGTATGAAAAAGAGCATTACGAGCTATCCAAAAAAATAGGGGATGAAGTGCTATTCCCAGCCATCGAAAAATTGAACAAGGGCGAGGCATTAGTAGCCTGTGGTTTTAGCTGTCGCCATCAAATAGAACATTTTACCGAAGCCAAGCCCAAACATTTTGTTGAAGTCATCAAAGCGGTAAAAAAATAGGACAATGATGAAATTTGTGTTCAATGCCAACCTCATTATGAAGAAACCAAAGCAATAACTATATTACGTAAAATTACACATTGGCCTGAACGGCAGTGCCAACATATCCCATTTAAAAACCAAAGAACATAATTATTTACATATGGAGAGTTTAAAAGAATTAAATACCAGCACCCGTATTCTTATGGGCCCTGGGCCAAGTGATGTCAACCCAAGGGTCTTAAAAGCCATGTCTACCCCTCTCGTGGGCCACTTGGATCCTGAGTTTTTAATTGTGATGGATGATATCAAGGCTATGACCCAAGCCACCTTGCAAACCCAAAACGAACTCACTTTTGTGGTCTCTGCCCCAGGCAGTGCGGGGATGGAAACCTGTTTGGTCAATTTACTGGAACCCGGGGATGAAGCTGTTATTTGTATCCATGGCGTATTTGGAACCCGTATGGCCGATATAGCCGAACGCTGTGGGGCCAAGGTCATTACCGTTGAAGCCCAGTGGGGAACCCCGATAAACCCTGAAAATGTAAAACAGGCTTTAGCCAGTTGCAATCCCAAATTATTGGCCATTGTACATGCCGAAACCTCAACAGGTGTGCTGCAACCCTTAGAGGAAATAAGTAAAATGACCAAAAATGCAGGAGCCTTATTGGTCGTTGATGCAGTAACATCATACTGCGGTACAGACCTTAAAGTTGACGAATGGGGCATAGACGCCCTATATTCTGGAAGTCAAAAATGCTTGAGTGCCCCTCCAGGACTTTCCCCAGTAACCTTCAGTCAGACAGCCATTGATGTATTGGACAATAGAAAGACCAAAGTACAAAGTTGGTTCTTGGATCTTACCTTGGTGAAAAATTATTGGTCAGGTGCCAAAAGGGCCTACCACCATACGGCACCCGTTTCGGCCATGTTCGCTATGCGCGAATCACTTCGAATCGTTTTGGAAGAAGGTTTGGAAAATAGGTTTAAACGCCATCAAAAAAATCACGAGTTGTTACGTGATGGTTTAGAGGCCATGGGCTTTGAGTTCTTGGTAGAAAAACAATACAGACTCCCCATGTTGAATGCCGTTGTCATACCCGATGGTGTTGATGAAGCACTAGTACGAAAGCGTTTATTGGAAGAATACAACATAGAAATTGGTGGTGGCCTTGGACCCTATGCGGGTAAAATTTGGCGTATTGGACTTATGGGCGAAAGCTCTACCCCAAATCATGTGAATATGCTTTTGGCAGCTCTAAAACAAGTAATGTAATATAAAAAAGTCAACGTCATGGCAGCAATAAAAGACTTAGCGGATTATCACCAAGGGGTTTCCGATATTTTTAGGCTACCCCAATCCAAGGAAGAATGGGATCAGTACAGATTGAGTGAAGAGCAAGTGGCGCATTTTCACGAATACGGTTATTTATCGGGTATTAAACTCCTTGAAGAGGAACAAATAGAGGTATTGCGTGGGGAGCTCAAGGCATTGCGAGATCCCAAACACCCGGCCCATCATCTTTTTTATGAGTTCCATTCCAACCAATCTACCAATGATAATTCTGTTTTGTTCCATTCTTTGGGACATTGGCGTATTGGCCCCGGGTTTCATGATGTATTGTGGAATCCAGCTTTTGTAATGGCTGCGCATCAGTTATTGGAAAATAAACCGGTTCGTTTTTGGCACGATCAATTGTTTTGCAAACCTGCCAAACATGGTGGTGTGGTCGCTTGGCACCAAGATTACTCCTACTGGACCCGTACCGTGGCCATGCAACATTTAACCTGTTGGACAGGGTTGGATAACGCCTCTACTGAAAATGGCTGTTTACAATACATTCCAAAAAGTCATAAATGGGGTCTGTTGGATGCCCCGGAGATTGCAGGAGACATGAACGGACTTATGCAATACCTTACAGAAGAACAAAAGGCGGAATTTAAACCCGTGCCCATTGAATTGAAAAAAGGTTATGCTACTTTTCATCATCCTTTAATGGTCCATGGCTCCTATGAAAATAAATCGGAAATCAGTAGAAGGGCCTTTGTACTCAATGTTTTTGCCGATGGAACCGTAAGTAATACGGATGATGAACTTTTAAAAGGGGTCCCACCAATACCCAAAGGGCGTAAAATGGACGGGAAATTTTTCCCGTTATTGTTTGAAGGTTAATCCATTTTAAAAAAGATGATCAAGGGAAAAGCTGCTGTTGCAGACGGAAAGGGAAACTTTTCCATACAAGAGATTCAAATTGGTGAGCCTGATGCTGATGAGGTTTTGGTCAAGATCATGGCCAGTGGTGTTTGCCACACCGACTTTGATTCATATCACGTTTGGACCAAGGAATTCGTCATGGGCCATGAAGGTGCCGGGATTGTCCAAAAAGTGGGTGCCAAGGTCACAAAGGTTGCTCCTGGCGACACCGTTATCCTCAATTGGGCCATCCCATGTAAAAACTGCTTTCAATGCAAAAATGGAAATTTTAGCATTTGTGAAAACAACTCCCCAGTTACGAGCACCAATCAAGATATGCCAGGGCATGCAGCCAGCGGAAGTACGTTATACCAAGGCAAACCTATAGAGCGCTCCTTTAATTTGGGCACCATGTCTACCCATTCTATCGTCAAAGAAGCGGCTGTGGTGAAGTTTGACCAAGATATTCCTTTTTCGTCAGCTTGCATTATCGGGTGTGGGGTAATGACCGGTTATGGTTCCGTTATTAACGCTGCCAAGGTAAAGGAAGGCAGTAGTGTGGTGGTTTTGGGTACAGGCGGTGTGGGTCTCAATGTGATCCAGGGGGCCAAAGTCGCCAAAGCGGGTAAAATCATCGCTGTGGACGTTTCCAAAAACCGACTGGAACTTAGCAAACAATTCGGGAGTACCCATCAAATTTTGGCTGATAAAGATGACGAAGGTCTGTTAAAGGCTGCAGAACAGGTCAAGGCCTTGACCCATGAAAGAGGTGCTGATTATGCCTTTGAATGTACAGGCGTTCCTGCTCTAGGGGCTGCCCCCTTGGCCATGGTTCGCAATGCCGGTACGGCGGTCCAGGTAAGTGGTATTGAACAGGATATTACCTTTGATATGAATTTGTTCGAGTGGGATAAGATTTATATTAATCCATTGTACGGTAAATGCAATCCCGAAATTGATTTCCCCAATATCTTGGCCCACTATCAAAACAAGGAACTATTGCTCGACGAGCTGGTCACCAAAACATACTCCCTTGAAGACTTGGAACAAGCCTTTGACGATATGTTGGCCGGAAAAAACGCCAAGGGTGTTCTTCTTTTTGATTGAAAAGAATCCCCTGATAAATGTCACTCCCATAAACCTGCCAATAGCAGATAGGAACGGGAATCTAAATAACATAAACACCACATGGCCGTAACACGAATAGGAATATCGAACCCGGAGTACGAAACCGAGAATCTGCGTTATCTGAATATTCAAAGTTCGCATCTCAAAGGAAGAGGGGATGTAACTGTTTTTGTGCCTCCAAATTCCAAAAATTTAACCCATTTACCCATTGCTATTTTATTGCATGGGGTGTATGGCAGCCATTGGGCATGGACCAGACATATGAATGTGCACCAAATAACTTTGAAGCTTATAGAAAAAGGTGTGCTTCCACCCATGGTATTGCTAATGCCCTCAGACGGACTTTGGGGTGAGGGAAGTGGATATCTGCAACATTCTGGAAAGGATTTTGAACAGTGGATTGTCGAGGATGTGTTGGATGCGGCAATTTCCAGCATCCCTCAAATCAGTACGGATTCTTTAAAATTTATAACTGGCCTTTCGATGGGTGGCTATGGAGCCTTACGCATCGGCGCCCGTTATCCTGATATTTTCAAAGCCTTTTCAGGGCATTCCTCCATAACCGATGTGGACCAGATGTCTCTATTTGTAGCAAAGGATTTAAAGACCTATAACCCGCAAAACCAAGACGAGTCTGTTTTTAACTATTTAAAAATCAACACCGAAAAACTGCCCCCATTTCGTTTTGACTGTGGAACGGAAGACCTTTTGATTGCCTATAACCGAAAACTACACCAGCAATTGAACGCCTTGGAAATATCTCATACGTATGAGGAATTTGAGGGTGGTCATACGGCGGAATATTGGCACGAACATATCGGCAGGTCTTTACGATTTTTTGGGTCGTTCTGCTAACAGGCTCTATTATATCTATTTTTAAATGTTTTTAAACATTTAAAATCACTTGTAAACGATTAGACAGCCCTATTATATAGCAATTTGGAACTGTGATTCTTTTTTGTAGGAAATTTAGGTACATTTAGATAAAATAGAAATATACGTACCTGTACGTATACACAATTGTTGTAGGCAATTTGTGAATCCATATAAATCTCTAAATATGAAATCGTTAAAACTAGCAACGACTATTTTACTTTTATCCATTTTCATTGGTGCAATCGTATCTTATAAATCAAATGAATCTATTGATAACCGCCCCAACATTATATTTATTATGGTCGATGATATGGGTTATGCGGATTTAAGTAGTTACGGACGAACCGACTATAAAACACCCATATTAGATGCCTTCATAGATGAAGGAGTAAAGTTTACACAGGCTTATGCTGCTGCAGCGGTCTGCACTCCTTCACGTGTGGCCTTAATGACCGGAAGGTACCCAGCTCGAAATAAAATTGGTCTGCGCGAACCTATAAGAGGTGAGGTAGATGGTATAGTGGGACTTTCACCAGATATACCTACACTTTCCTCTATGATTAATAAAAGTGGATACGAAACTGCACTTTTTGGTAAGTGGCATCTTGGAATAGCTCCTGAATTCTTTCCAAATAAACATGGTTTTGATCAGTTCTTCGGTATTCTAGCCGGAGGTGCGGATTACATAGATCATGAAAGTTGGTTTATCAAAAAACCCATTCTTTATGAAAATGATAGACCTGTTGAGAAAAATGGTTATTTGACAGACTTAATAACGGATTATACAGTTGACTTTATCAATAGGCAACACGATCATCCCTTTTTCATAAGTCTTCAATATACTGCTGTACATTGGCCATGGCAGCTACCTGGAGACAATCCACAACCCGAAGGTATAAACCCACTAGCTGGCGGAACTCCTGAAATTTTTGCAGGAATGGTTAAAAACCTTGATTCCAATATTGGAAGAGTCCTCGAGGCATTAGAAGAAACTGGTCTCAAAGAGTCAACCCTTGTAATTTTCACAAGTGATCAAGGTGGGTCTGAATTTTCTGATATGGGTCCATTTAAGGGTGGCAAAGAATTTCTCTGGGAAGGAGGAATCAGGGTACCGGCGGCAGTAAGATGGCCAGGAATAATTCCTCCTAAAACCACAAGTGAACAAGTTGTTATAACGATGGATTGGACAGTGACCATGCTTGACATAGTAAAAGCAAACACACCAGAAAATATTGCTTTTGATGGCATAAGTCTTCTTTCACATTTTAAGGATAACAGTTCAATAACACCACGAAAACTTTATTGGAGAACATCAAATTGGGAGCTTCAAGATGCGTACCGAAGTGATAATTGGAAATATTTAAAAAATTATGAAGGAGAATTTCTCTTTGATCTTGAAAATGATATGGGTGAAACCACAAATTTGAAGGACTCTAATCCTAAAAAATTTAATCAATTAAAAAGAGAGTTTCAAGAACTTGACGGACAAATGCTAGATAGGTTAATACTTAACGAATGAAAATGAACTGCCTACAACAATAAATAAATGCCATTAAAACTGGCGTTTATTCAAAACGTTAGCTATAATATAAAAGATGCTATTAAACCAGAATACTCTTCATTTATATGGTGAAAAACTCTTTGAACGAGCGAAGGTAACTCCTCCTTTCAAGAGAGCAAATCACTTGAGTAATGAGGCGTGCTTACTTTTCTTTTCAGAAGGTGGAAATAATCATTATTCACAATCAGAAAGAGTTACGGTAACAACCGGAGATGGAATTTTGATGAAATGCGGCAATTTTTTCTTTGATCTAATTCCAGATGAATCAACTGGTAACACAGAAATGATAGCTGTCCATTTTTTCCCAAATGTGCTAAAGCAAATATTTAAAAATGATCCTCCAAAGTTCATAGTAGAATCCCAAAAATCAGATTCAAAACAGTACATGACTCAGATTAACGGTAACCAAGTACTTGCCGGTTTTATGGAATCGATTGTGCTTCTTTTTAAAAACCCATCCTTGGCTGACGAGGAAATTCTAACCTTAAAACTGAAAGAGATTATTTTAATTCTCTCTAAGATGGGTAATTCTGGGGTACAGCAAATTCTGAAGAACTTGTTCAATCCTACTTCAGCTGCTTTTAAACAAACGATTGAAGTTCATTTGTTTTCACAATTATCTCTTGATGATTTGGCAAGCTTAACCAATAACAGCATTTCTTCATTTCAAAGGCAGTTTAAAAAGCTTTATGACACAACACCAGCGAATTACATCAGAAACAAACGTTTAGAGAGAGCCGCTGACCTCTTGAAAATATCTGATTTATCAATTACAGAAATTTCAGATGAATGTGTTTTTAGCGATATAGCCCATTTTAGTAATTCATTCAAGGAAAAATATAATTCTACGCCCTCAGAATACCGTTTGGAAAAAATATCCAAATAATCGAACTTAATTTACAAATCAAGCTTACTACAATTTCAGAATTTTGTTAAAAGAATTCCTGATTGGAATAATCCAAATCAGAAAACCACAAAAAACAAAATTATGAAAGAGAAAATATTAGTAATGACTGCGAATGGTCATGTTGGTTTCCCAACTGCCTGTGAACTATTAAGCCTTGGATTTCAGGTAAAGGCATTCGTGAGAAATCCAAATAGCACTGGAGCTAAAGAATTAAAAAAACTTGGTGCAGAATTGTTTGTTGGTGACCAGAATAACATAAATGATTTGAGAAGAGCGCTTAAGGGAGTTCAGCGAGCATTTTATAGTTCCCCAGCTACTAATTATCATTTATCAAAAAATATAGCATTTGTAAAAGCGGCTGAGGATGAAAACTTAGAACATGTTGTTTACCTAACACAATGGCTTTCATCTGAAAACCATCACTCTTCTTTATCAAGAGAACATTGGTTAGCTGATCAGGTAATTAAAATGCATAAAAATGTGAATTACACCATAGTAAACCCAGGCTTATTTGGATACACCTATTTTTTTACGAATCCGGTTGTAGCACACTTTGGTATGCTGCCTACCCCCATCAAGAATGCATCAAAGGGTAAAGTTGGATTAAACGCACCTCCATCTGAAGATGATCAAGGAAGAGTTGTTGCCAACATATTAAAAAATCCTACCCCACATATAGGGGAAACCTACAGACCGACAGGTCCAAAGCTAATTTCACTTGTTGATGTAGCTAATATTTTCAGTAAAATTATTGGAAAGGAAGTAAAAGTATCAGAAGTCTCAAGATCACAATATCTTAAATCGCTTAATTCAATGGATGCTCCTGCTGCTGAAAAAGAATTTATGTTAATTAATGTTCCTTATTATCAAGATGAGCTAGAACGGAATTCATTTGCATACGGAACATCTGCTGTAACAACTGTTGTAAAAGATATAACAGGAAAAGAACCCGAAGATTTTGAAACTATTGCTAGAAGAGAATTTGCTAAATCTCCAGAAATGAAACCTACCTTCTCTAATAAAATGAAAGCTTTTAAGGGATTCCTAAAAATCATTTTTGCTAGTGAGCCATCTATTCAAAAACTAGAAGAAAAATATGGTATTCCTTCTTCCAAGACTGGCTATAAATACGTTCAAGAAAATCCAAATTGGATAAAGGAACATGAAGCACAGCCTAAAAATATCTATATTTAATCTCTTTCAGAAACGAAGAAAAACATTATAACAAAACTACAGCTAACAACGTGTCCTATAAAAAGCACTAGTCAGTTCTTTAAGGTTGCATTTATTTTTTCTTACCCAAAAACCTTAGCCTCCCCTTTTTTTAACTGAGACGTTGCCCGAGACTATTACAAGTCACAGACTAAGTCCGCTAAATTCTTTAATTTACATCGAATAATACGAAACCACCTAAAACGACATAATGTATGGAATTTAACAGACGTAATTTTTTAACCAAAGGCCTTTCTTCGGCTGCAGGCATAGCGGCCACTTCAATGGTGCCCTTTCATATGTTTGGGCACGACTTGCATACGACTTCCCAACCCGAAGAGATCATTATAAAACCCCAAAAGCGTTCCAAACCCAAAGACGCCATTCGGTTCTCTGTAATAGGGCTCAATCATGGACATATCTATGGTATGGTCAACTCACTACTGGCAGGAGGTGGAACCTTGGTCGCGGTATATGCCAAGGAACCTGAATTGTTACAACGTTTTACCAAGCAATATCCCGATGTAAAAATTGCCAAGAGCGAGGACGAAATTATTGAAGATAACACTATACAATTGGTGGCAAGCGCTGCCATTCCCATAGAACGGGGCCCACTTGGAGTTCGGGTAATGCAATCAGGTAAGGATTATATGGCCGATAAGCCGGGGATTGTTACTTTGGAACAATTTAAGGAAGTACAAAAAGTACAGAAAGAAACCGAACGTATTTATTCCATTAAGTATAGCGAACGTTTGGGTAATCCTACCTCTATTGTGGCAGGAAAATTGGTTCAAGAGGGGGCTATTGGCAAAGTTGTTCAACTTATCGGACTTGGTCCGCACCGAATGCGTCCTGAAAATCGGGCGGATTGGTTTTTGAACCCAATAAGGCAGGTGGTATATTATGTGATATTGGTTCCCATCAATGTGACCAGTTTCTTTATTATACCAACTCCAAACAGGCAGAGGTGAGTTTTGCACAGACGGGAAACTTTAATATCCCTGAATATCCCAATTATCAGGATTTTGGTGATATGAGCGTACGTAGTGGTCATGCCACCGGTTATATCCGTATTGATTGGTTCACCCCAAAAGGCCTTTCAACATGGGGCGACGGCCGAACCTTTATTTTAGGTACGGAGGGTTATATTGAGATGCGAAAGTACATTGATATTGCAGGCCGACCAGGGGGTAATCACTTGTTTCTGGTGAACCAAAAAGAAACCAAATATTACGATTGTAGTAATGTGCATATGCCATACGGCGAACAATTGGTAAGCGATGTGGTCAACCGTACCGAAACGGCCATGACGCAGGACCATTGCTTCCTCGCTACCGAACTGGCATTGACCGCTCAAAAAATGGCGTTTAAACTTAACAGTTGATGCTGGTGTTGGAATAATTTATTTCTCGGATTATTCTTGTTTACGATGAACCACCCAGGTATTGACCATATTATGTTTTCCTTCAATGACAATTTTAAAGAGATTGGATGAGTTTGTGCTAATATCAATCCAAAATTCTTCTTTCCTCCCTTTAATTTTACCTAGAAGTTTATATGTGTCCTTCCCGCCTGTCCCAAATTTATTTGATGTGCTTAGCCATATTTTCACTTTTTTATTAGCGCCAAAGGACTTCCAGGTTAAGTGGATTTTATTATCTTCAAATACTGCTTTTGCTTTGGCAACGGAAACTGGCCCTGTAATGGGAACACCATCAATTTCCATGTTTTGTTCTTTTGAAGGAGACAACCCCAAAGATCGTAGCATACTGGGCATGATATCAACAACTCCTGGTCGGCCATCCTTAAAATAAGCATTTAGGTTTTTCGCATTGGTAACAATCCACGTAAGGCGCTCTCGATCCGACTGACCCCCATGCCCTTTTCCCGTGTCCTGGGTACGACCATGATCGGTAGTAATATAAATTTCCCATTGTTCATTTAAAACATTCCTTCGATGCTCAATGGCCTTCCATATTTTTCCAATTTGATCATCCAGTATTCTTACAGATTCATAGAATTGTTCACTATGCCCATATTTGTGTCCCATGTCATCCGTATATTCCAAATAGACCCATGAAAGATCTGGACCTTCTTTTTTGATATAGCGTTGGGTTTCATTGACCACATGCTCATCAATATTGTGGATATACAACCGACCTTCATCATGTGGAAAATTAATAGTGTCCAATTCAAATCCGTCAAAATGATAGTCCATTTTAAAACCTCCGGAGGCGTTCAATCCCTCGCCAATTAATTTAGTTCGGTTATCCAACCAAGTAGAAAAAATGGTCGTTTTTAACTCAGGACGTTGTTCTTGAGCATACCTAAAAATGGTCCAGTACCTATAATTGGGGCTTTTAATGCCATTGCCCCAGACATTGTGTTTATTTGCCCAAGTTCCCGTAATTAAACTATTATATCCTACGGCAGAGATTGTAGGGGTCTGTGAATAACCCTCTTTTTTTCCTCCCATGTAAGCCCGGGTGTATCCACCTTCTTTGGAAATCGCATCTATATTTGGGGTGGATATTTTTTCAATGACATCTGCCGGAATTCCGTCTGCAATCACAAAAATCACCTTGGTTTTTTGATCCTGGGAAAAAAGGAAAGCGGTTAGAAAGAATAGGGTTACTAGGGGGAAAATGGGTTTGATCGACATAATTATAAATTGGTTAATCTAAAAGAGTATTGGGTGGGTATTGTAGACTGATTCGAAGCTCCCATGTTTTAGTAAAGCTCAAATGCGGTTACTACAATACCATGATCAGACGGATACATAATTTCTTTACCATTTATGGATAAAGGTTCATTTAAAAATGCTTTATACGATTTTGATGTAATGGCGTTCAACTTTGGGCTTTTATAAAATATGTAGTCTATTCGGTGCGTATCCTTTTTTCCTTTGGTATGCCAAGTGATACCGGGATGAGTTTTGGGATCAGGATTTAGTTCTCGATAGGAGTCCTTCAATTTTAAATCTTCCAAAACCTTGGTGGTATACCAAGGCACAACCAAACCATTGTGCAAATCTCTGGTTTCTGTTCCCCAATCCAAATGGGAAGGGGCATTCATATCACCTCCAAAAATCATGGGTATTGAATCTGCTTGGGCTGCATATTTCTTGATATAGGGTAGTACCTTTTGGATCATTTCATATTTACTGCCGGTTCTTTCCCACTCCAATAGTTCCTTGACTGTTTTGCCCATTTTCTCTGGTTCGTCATTCCAAGGGAGATAATGAAACCAATTTGAAAAAACCCGAACTTTCTGATTATCAATGAGAATTTCCCGGCCTCCGAGATAAAAAGGGTGTTCTGTATCAATTCGTTCCCCAAATGGATATTTTGACATAATCGAGAGATTGACCTTCGTATCATCCAAGGCCGTTCCCTCCGGGGCAATCAAGTGAAAATTGTAACCTAAAGCATCTGCAATTGTTTTACCGGAGCCATAGGTTTCCACCATTACTATAACATCAGGGTCGATTTCCTTTATTATCCGAATTGCATTTTCTGGGCCACTTTCAATATCATTGGCACCATGTAGGACATTCCAAGCCATTACACTAAAGGTACTCCCTTGTTTTTGCGCTTTGCAGCTTGTAAAAAGGAACAAGAAGGATACTAAAAACAGGTATGGTCTCATTTGTGTTTTTTTGAGTTATAAATATGCCAATAATTTATCTCAAAAATGATTAAAGTAGCTTTAAATGTTTCAATCCAAATCAGGACGCCTGCGATTCATTTTTTTCTGGGCGTCTTTTTTCTTTGATTTCAGCCTTTTTTCAATAGATGATCTTGAAGGCTTTGATTTTTTTCGACTTTTTGGAACCTTAAGGGCGGTTTCCAATAGTTCCAAAAGACGTCTTATCGCATGTTCTTTATTTCTATATTGACTACGACTTCCATCAGACTGCAATATCAAGACATTATCCTTGGTAAGCTTTGAAGCTAGTTTTTCGAAGAGACGTTCCTTTTACATCAATGACAAAGCATGTGAACTCTCAACATTAAAAGTCAACTCGACCTTAGTTGAAACCTTGTTTACATGCTGTCCGCCAGCTCCACTACTTCGTACAGCCTTTAATTTTAACTCCTGCACAAGCGTTTTTTTATTCACTGGAATTCAAATTTAAACGTTGGTTAATGGTCTCAATGGAGATATTTAAAAACACTTTCTTGTCTGGCTCTATGGCCATTGAATGATTGAAATAAATATTGTGATTTTCATAGATACCTTCAATCATATAATAGCCTCCTTTATAAAAAGACTGTTTTACAAGAACCTCAAGCCCAGATTTTTCTGAAACCTTAAATTCATGGGCATACACGATGATACGTCTTTCGGCATCACCATATGATTTTACGATATTGATTGGAATTTTATTGGCTTCACCAAAAAGGGATGCGATATAAAGGTCGCTGGGATGTTCGTATAAATTCTTAGGGGTGTCTTTTGCAATAATTTTCCGATCTTTTAAAACAACTACGGTATCGGCGAAGGGTAACATATCGTTATGATCGTGCGTGGCGGTAACCACTGTAACCCCCTTCTTTTTTAGATAACCAAATAGGTTTCTTCTAAGGCTGTTTTTTCTAAAATTATCAATATGACCAAAAGGTTCGTCCAACAACAGAATTTCAGGCTGGTGCGCCAGTACTCTGGCCAGTGCTACGCGTTGTTGTTGTCCTCCACTCAAATATTTTACTTTGACCTTGGCAAAATCGGTCATTTCTATCATTTCCAATAACTCTTGGGTACGCTCTTTCAATTTTTCAGGCTCGAATACCGATAGAAATTCGCTCACATTTTCCTCGACCCGGGTAAAGGGCATAAGGTCAAAGTCTTGGGAAAGGTATTTCATAAAGGGCTCCCCGGGAACCAGATTATAATTGGGGCCCAACACTTGGGCTTCATTCCAATACACTTCGCCGGCCTCCTTGTGCAAAAGACCGTAGATAATTTTCAATAAAGTGCTTTTTCCACAACCACTTTCGCCAATAATTGACACATGCTCACCTTTGGACACGTTTAAACTGATATCTTCGAGTACCAGAGTTTTATTATACCTAAAGGAAACATGATTTACATGCAACATTACAAATGGGTCTTTAAAAGGATAAAAAAAGTCCGTTTCAATAAAAAACGGACTTTATTTTAAAATATTGATGCAAGCTTGGTTTATTCTTTAAATTCTTTTAGGACTGCTTGGTTGGGAAGCTCTTCGAATCCCATATTGTACAGTGTGAAACCAAAAATATCAGCATATTGTTCAATGGTCTTTCGTATTGGGGTGCCGGCTCCATGACCGGCATTGGTTTCAATGCGGATAAGGGTCGGATTAGATCCCGATTGCTTTGCTTGCAATTCCGCGGCAAACTTAAAACTATGGGCTGGCACTACCCGATCATCATGATCAGCTGTGGTTACCAAAGTTGCGGGATATTGAACACCTTTTTTAACGTTGTGTACAGGGGAATATCCTTTTAGAAATTCAAACATTTCTTCACTTTCCTCAGAAGTTCCGTAGTCGTATGCCCATCCGGCGCCAGATGTAAACGTATGATATCGCAACATATCCAATACACCGACCGCAGGCAAGGCGACCTTCATTAAATCAGGACGTTGGGTCATTATGGCACCTACCAAAAGTCCCCCATTGCTACCTCCTCTAATCGCTAAATAGTCTGTTGAGGTATACTTGTTTTCAATAAGGTATTCCGCAGCTGCTATAAAATCATCGAATACGTTTTGTTTTTTGGTTTTGATTCCAGCATCATGCCATTTTTTACCATATTCACCACCACCTCGAAGGTTTGGTACGGCATAAATTCCGCCCTGTTCCATCCAAACGGCATTACCTATGCTGAACGAAGGGGTTAGGCTGATATTAAAACCACCATAACCATAAAGAATGGTAGGGTTCTTTCCATTTTTCTCCAGGCCTTTTTTATGGGTTATTATCATGGGTATCTTTGTTCCGTCCTTTGAATTGTAGAACACCTGATGCGATTCGTAATCCTCTGGGTCAAAATCTATTTCAGGTTTCCAGTATTGTTGGTATTCCCCTGTTTTCACATTGTATTTGAATGAAGATCCAGGCGTGTTGTAATTGGTAAACGAAAAATAAAATTCCTTCTCCTCTTTTTTCCCGCCAAAACCACTTGCACTGCCTACGCCGGGGAGTTTTATCTCACGAACCAATTTCCCCTCATAATCGTATTGGAAGACTTTGGAAATAGCATCGACTATATATTCAGCAAAAAAATAGCCGCCACCAGTATTGGGTGAGAGTACATTTTCGGTCTCAGGAATAAAACCCTTCCAATTTTCCGGTGCGGGATTCGATGCATCCACGGTGACTATTTTTTGGTTAGGGGCATCCCTATTGGTAACAATATAAAGTTTGGAACCTACATTTTCAATGATATAACTATCAGTCTCAGTATGGTCTAAAACAGTGACCAACGTACTATTTGGTTTTGATAAGTCTTGGATAAACAGCTTGTTGCCAGAAGTAGAGTTTGATGCCGAAATAACCAGATAATTATTATCTTCGGTAACCCCTCCAAAAACATAGCGATGTTTTTCTTCAGGCTTTCCTCCAAAAACCAGCATATCTTCCTTTTGCTGGGAACCCAATTTGTGATAATAGATTTTGTGCTGATCGGTCTTTGCCGATAGTTCGCTCCCCTTAGGCTTATCATAGCTAGAATAATAGAAACCCTCATTCCCCTTCCACGAAACACCACTAAATTTAATATCAACCAAGGTGTTCTCAACTATTTCCTTGGTCTTTGAGTTTATTACAATCGCTTTGCGCCAGTCACTGCCTCCTTCAGAAATAAGGTAAGCGACTAAGGAACCATCTTTGGTAAAACTCAGACTTGACATAGAGGTAGTCCCGTCTTCTGAGAACGTATTCGGGTCCAGAAATACTTCTGGTTCACCCTTGCCTTTTTGACGGTACACCACGTATTGATTTTGAAGTCCGTCGTTTTTATAAAAGTACGTATACCCCCCTTCATTGAAGGGGGACCCTAATTTTTCATAGTTCCATAATTTTTCAAGACGGCTTTTTAAACCTTCACGGAATGGAATATTTTTCAAGTACCCAAAAGTAGTGCTGTTTTGTTCTTTTACCCAAGCCTCAGTTGCCGTGCTCCTATCATCCTCCAACCAGCGATAGGGATCTTTGATTTGGTTTCCGAAATAGGTATCAATGGAGTGGGCTTGTGCAGTACTAGGATAATTCACAGAATGGATTCTTTTTTGGGTGAAGTTTGCATGCTAGAAAGAGAATGGCCGCAATGGGAATCAGTACATGTTTTTTCATGGCCCGCCGTTATTAATAGATTCTAAAAATACCACATAAAACCTTTGAAGATTATTGGCTTCAAAGGTTTTTATTTCTATTAAAAGGAGGTTCCCCCCATTAAACCAGCTTATTTTCAACGAGATACTCTGCGATTTGCACGGCATTGGTGGCGGCACCTTTTCTTAGGTTATCGGCAACAATCCACATATTCAATGTATTTCTCTGGGTTTCATCGCGGCGAATACGACCTACAAAAACCTCATCCTTGTCATGGGCATAAATAGGCATGGGATAGGTGTTGGTATCAGGGTTGTCTTGTACGGTTACCCCAGAAGTCTCATTCAATAGTTGACGGACTTCATTCAATTCAAAATCATTTACAAATTCCACATTTACTGACTCAGAATGACCACCTGCCGTTGGGATCCGTACCGCTGTGGCCGAAATAGAGAAAGTTCTATCGTCAAATATTTTTTGGGGTTCCCGGGCCAGTTTCATTTCTTCCTTGGTATAGCCATTCTCGAGGAAAGCATCACAATGGGGTAGTGCATTTCTACCAATTGGATATGGATAGGCCATTTCACCTTGTACTCCGGCAATTTCGTTCTCTAATTGTTGAACAGCTTTTATCCCTGTTCCCGAAACAGATTGGTAAGTTGAAACCACAACACGTTTCATTTTGTATTTTTCGTGTAAAGGCGCCAATGCCATTACCAACTGTATTGTCGAACAATTGGGATTGGCGATTATCTTGTCATTTGCGGTCAATTCATGGGCATTGATCTCGGGGACAACCAATTTTTTTGTTGGGTCCATGCGCCATGCAGAAGAATTATCAACCACGGTTGAACCAGCTTCAACAAATTTCGGTGCCCATTCCAAAGAAATATCCCCTCCGGCAGAAAAGATGGCAATTTCTGGTTTAGCCGCAACGGCCTCAGCAAGGCCTATTACAGTATGTTCCTCGCCCTTATATTTCAATTTTTTGCCTACAGACCTTTCTGAGGCCACCAATAACAATTCACTAATCGGAAAATTACGTTCTGCCAGTACTTTTAGCATTACTTCGCCTACCATTCCAGTGGCTCCAACAACTGCTACTTTCATTTGTTTTTAATTTAGACGGCAAATGTACTTTAAGCTTTAGGATTGGACAAGCCAAATAAGCAGTGATAATTAAAATATAACAAAATGTTATATTTTAAACAACTTGCGAAAAATAACCGTCAACAGCGGGTACTCGGCAAGTTGACGGTTTTAGGTTGGTTATTTGAGTATAGCAACTCTTCAATGACCCATGAAAATGGGCCAATAGAAGATTACTTTTTTAGTAGATCCCTAATTTCGGTGAGCAGTTCTTCCTGGGTAGGCCCTGGAGGTGGAGCTGGTGCAGCTTCCTCTTCCTTCTTTTTGGATTTTTCATAGGATTTTAAAAAAAGATAGATAAAAATTCCTACGATGATAAAATCGATTGTCGCCTGAATTAAATTCCCATATGTTATTACAGCAGCCCCAGCTTCTTGTGCGGCAGCTAGTGATTCATAGCTTCCCCCATCCAAGGAAATGTATTTTTGGGTAAAATCAGACCCTCCGGTAATTACGCCAACTATAGGCATAATAACGTCCTTTACGGCCGAATTCACAATCTTACTAAAAGCTCCGCCGATGACTACCGCTGTAGCCAGGCTTACGATATCCCCTTTCATCAAAAAGGACTTGAAATCTTTAAAAAAACCCATATACTAAAATTTAGTGGTTACAATTTAGCTCCACTAATGTACTTAAAAATTGATTTCCCAACAAAATGTTAAATAACTATTTCATTCCTTGATGAGTCGCTTCACACGTTGAGATATGGCAGTTATGAGTTCGTAGGAAATGGTATTTGCGTTGGCCGCAAATGTTTCCGCAGTCGGATTATTGCCAAATACGACAACCTCATCCCCTTCTTTACAGTCAATGCCAGTTACATCGATCATAATCATATCCATACAGACATTACCGATTATCGGGGCCATTTTGCCTTTTACGTTTACAAAAGCTTTTCCATTTCCATATTGCCTTCCAATCCCATCTGCATGACCCAACGGCAGCGTTGCGGTGAATCGGTATCCATCTGAAGTAAATCCGCGATTATAACCGACGGTTTCGTGGGGTTCAATTTTATGTATCTGCGAAATAATGGTCTTTAAGGATGCCACAGGTTTCAATTCGGGATCAATGTCCATATCATTCCCAAAGCCGTACAGGCCAATTCCACTCCGAACCATGTCCAATTGGGCTTCAGGATAGTTTAGTATGCCTGAAGTGTTCAAAAGGTGCTTTTGGGTTTGGTAACCCAAATTAGCATCCATCTCTTTTGCAATACTCATAAAGGATTCGATTTGCCTCGCTGTAAATGGTTTTTCGTTAAAGTCCTCGGAGGCGGCCAAATGTGAGAAGATTGATGTTATATTGATTTCATCCCTGCCTTTAAGTTGTTTTATGATGTAATCGATATCATTTTCCCAAAACCCAAGTCGGTTTAAACCTGTATTGAACTTTATATGTACCGGATAGTCCTTTTGATTGTTTCTTTTTAACGCTTCCAAAAATTCGTGTAATATTTTCGGTGAATAGAGACTAGGTTCTAGACTATTTCTTATAAGTGCATCAAAATTGATGGGTTGGGGATGAAGGACAAGAATTGAGGTTTTTATTCCCGCGTTTCGCAATGCCACACCTTCATTTACATAAGCTACGGCAAAATAATCAATACCCAGAGTTTCTAGTTTTTGGGCAATTTCAACAGCATCGGATCCGTAGGCATATGCCTTTACGACTGCCAAGAATTTGGTGTCTTCGTTTAATTTCGACCTTAAGTAATGGTAGTTGTGTTCAAGAGCATTTAAATCCAATTCTAAAACAGTCTCTGAAGTCTTAGGCATTAGCATCGTTTTTATTTTGGATAACCTCCTCAACATCCACATCTATGTCCTTGACCCGTTCCTTAAGCATGGCCTTATAATAAGCGGCCCTACTCAAAGGTTCGTATTCCCCTATTTCCCCGAGTAGCACTAAATCATCGTTACCGGCTTTTCTAAAACTGTAATTGGCCAAATTACCTGTTCGCGTACAAACAGCATGCACTTTGGTAACATATTCCGCTGTTGCCATTAGTGCCGGCATGGGGCCAAAGGGATTGCCCTTAAAGTCCATATCCAAACCCGCAATAATAACACGAACCCCCTTATTGGCAAGATCGTTACAGACCGTAACAATTTCATCATCGAAAAATTGTGCTTCATCAATACCAATAACATCGCAGGTGTCAGCTAAAATTCGAATATTCGCGGCAGCCGGGACCGGTGTCGAACGAATTTCATTGGCATCATGGGAAACCACCATTTCTTCATGATACCTAATGTCTACCATAGGTTTAAAAATCTCAACCTTTTGTTTGGCAAATTGGGCCCGTCTTAACCTTCGTATCAATTCCTCGGTTTTCCCTGAGAACATAGAGCCACTGATAACCTCTATCCAGCCGAATTGTTCCTTATGATTAACAGTATTTTCGAGAAACATTTTGTAATTTTAGACGAAAATAGGGTGTTTTTTCGTTCTTGTTACTACAGAATTAAAAGTATTAAAAAAGACCCACCTTTCAGAAAGGATAAAATAAAAGAGATGAAAAGAAAATTGAAAGAGGAATTGATAAAAATGTCTACGGATATCATTACCTCTAGGGATTTGAATGAAATCACCGAATTGTACGAGGCATCTAAAAATTTATATGAAAAATTAGCGGTATTGAAATTCATTGAGGAAAAATTGAATGACATTCAAGTCGATGTTTCCAAAAGCGTGATAGCCGCCAAATTTGAAAAGATGGCAAATGAGGTGCTAAATGCAAATTCGTCGGTTCCTGAAAGTAACCCACACGAAGAGGATATTATCACTCCTGGCATGCAAACCATAAAGGATATGGTTTCAGAAATGCCAAATAATGTGGATGAAGTATTCGCTGAATTTATGGGAAAATCGGACCTTATGAAGAATGACAGGGAGATTTTAGGGTTTCCGAAAGTAGATTTGGGTCAAAAAGAAACAAAGGTCAAATCGTTGAATGATAAACTGGCCGATAAAGATATCAAAGTAGATTTGAACAACCGGTTGGCTTTTGTAAAGCACCTTTTCGGCAATAGTACCGAGGATTATAATCGCGTGCTGTCACAATTAAATACAATAGATACCGAGGAACGCTCTGTGGCGTTCATTGAAAATATGGTAAAACCGGATTATAATAATTGGAAAGGAAAAGAAGAATATGAAGGTCGTTTTATGGCTTTGATAGAGCGTAAGTTTTCATAGTTTTTTAAAAGTCATAAGACCAAGAGATTTTAAGGTCTCACTTTAGGGTGAGACCTTTTATTTTGCATTGAGGTATTTTTATATCTTTATTTTTTAATAATTAAAATACAACGGAATGAAAACCAAAAAAATAATATACTGGATTGCAACAAGCCTATTAACATTGCTTGTACTTTTTTCTGCGGGCATGTATTTTTTCAATCATGAAGAAATCATAAAAGCTTTTGAAGGCTTAGGCTATCCTACATACATTATTTACCCTCTCGCAACTTTAAAGTTGATGGGGTTGGTCTTCTTGCATACGTCTTATTTTTCAGGAAAAAAAGTTAGGCCCTAACAGTAATTTATGGGCAAATTATACATAGTGCCGACCCCAATAGGTAATCTCGAGGACATAACTCTACGAGCGATTAGGGTATTAAAGGAAGTCGACCTTATTTTAGCCGAAGACACGCGAACAAGTGGTAAACTGCTTCGACACTATGAGATAGGTACGCGAATGCAAAGCCATCATATGCATAATGAGCATAAAACGGTTGATGCCCTTGTAAAAAGACTAAAGTTAGGTGCCGATACTATCGCATTGATTTCAGACGCGGGGACTCCCGCTATATCCGACCCTGGGTTTTTGTTGAGTCGAGCCTGTTTAGAAAATGGCATTGAAGTTGAATGTCTACCTGGAGCTACTGCTTTTGTACCAGCATTGGTCAATAGTGGCCTTCCCAACGATAGGTTTGTTTTTGAGGGATTTCTTCCTGTAAAAAAAGGCAGACAGACACGACTGAGGCTTTTAGCCGAGGAAACACGAACCATGATCTTTTATGAATCCCCTCATAAGCTCATCAAGACACTTACCCAATTTATAGAGTGTTTTGGTGCTGATAGACCCATTTCAGTTTCTCGAGAACTTACCAAACTTTATGAGGAAACCATTCGTGGAACTGTCAATGAAATTTTGGATCACTACACCAATAAACCCCCAAAGGGTGAAATAGTCATTGTTGTTTCAGGGAAGAAATAAATGTATAAACTACTTATCAAAATACGAGGTTGCGAGGTCTGTAAGGCTCATTTGCCTTTAGGCCCAAGGCCTATTGTTGTCGCACACCCAAATGCTAAAATCGTGATTATCGGGCAGGCCCCAGGAACGAAGGTGCACACAACCGGAGTGCCTTGGGATGATCCCAGTGGGAAGCAACTGAGAAAATGGCTGGGTGTTACTGATGAAGTATTTTATGACGAAACCAAAATTGCCTTGATACCCATGGGGTTTTGCTATCCTGGAAAAGGAAAGTCTGGGGATTTACCCCCACGAACCGAATGCGCTCCACTTTGGCACGAATCTTTATTTGATGCAATGACACAGTTGGAGTTGGTAATCTTGATTGGAACGTATGCGCAAAAATATTATTTAGGTAAGGGAATGAAAAAAACCTTAACAGAGACCGTAAAGTCCTATAAATCGTATTTGCCTAAATATTTTCCGTTGCCCCACCCATCTCCCCGTAATCGGTTTTGGTTAAGTAAAAATCCATGGTTCGAAGAGAGGGTTATTCTAGATTTAAAGGAGGGCGTTTCTGCAATCTTAAAAGGTTAGGGAAGTAAGTGAGCCATAAGGCACTTGTTATTTCGACCAAAAGGGAGAAATCACACAGGATACTAAAAGGCTTGGGTTGTCATTCCTGCAAAAGCAGGAGTCCATTGATAAGCTGCTGCGGGCTACAAAAAAATCAAGGACTAGATTGCCTATTTCGCAGGAACAACAATTAGGTGTGCTTCCCTTTTCTCCAACCGTATTTGCCCAGATATTGTTTCCCACTCTCCACCGCACCATCTTCCAGAGAAGTTCCCATAGAATCATTCCAACGATTAAGAAAGCCAAAGAGCGAAATCACCCCCAACATCTCCACGATTTCGCCCTCATCCCAATAGGTATAAAGTCGTTTTTTGATTCTTGCATTCACTGCATTGGGCACTTGGGAGGCGGCCAAGGAGAAGTCCAAAGCGGCGCGTTCCGCTTCTGAAAAAGCCGAATGTGTCCTGAATTCCCAGATGTTATCCAACTGTTCTTGCTCTGCACCATAACGTTCGGCCGCGCGTATAGCATGGGCCTGACAATAACGACAGCCGGAAGCATTACTACTGACCCAGGCAATCATTCGTTTCAAGGCAGAGGTGACCCTGCCTTCATTGGCCATTACCGCCTTGTTTAGGGTAATGAAAGCTTTGGAAATAGCTGGTCGATGTTGCATGGTCAGAATAGAGTTGGGGCAGAATCCTAGGGTCTCATCAAAGAATTCGGCCAGCTCCTTGGTCTCTTTATCGTGGTGAGGGTCAAGGGGTTTTACGAGAGGCATAGTTATGGTTTTAAGTTGTATTTTTACCCTTTACAAGTAACGAAAAATTATGGGGAGTACAAATCATATCACCACCAAATGGATTGGCGGCAATGCCTTTGAGAGCACCAATACTTCGGGGAATACTTTTAAAATAGACGACGCTGAAGATAGCACTGGCCTACGACCAAAATCCTTGATGCTTTCCGCCTTGGCAGGTTGTTCAGGATTGGATGTAGTATCACTTATTAGAAAGATGAAATTAGACGTTGATGAATTTCATATGGAGACTATTGCAAACATGACAGATGAACATCCCAAACATTATGATGCCGTTACCTTTGAATTCCATTTTCATGGGATTAATTTAAATGAAAAGAAATTGCGTAGGGCTGTTGACCTTTCCGTAGAAAAATACTGTGGCGTTATGGAGATGTTCCGCAAATTTGCCAAAATGGAAATTAAAACGGTTTTTCATCATAAGTAAGACGTCTTTGCGAGCAGAGCGAAGCAAACTGTCACTTAGGAATACCCACTCCACAGATTGTTCTGTGCCTCGCAATGATGAAATAAAATAACCCTATGCGCTGGACACTTAAACCCAAACCAGAACCAGAACAAATAGAACAACTTACCAAAGCGTTAAAGGTTGACCCCTTGGTGGCACAACTATTGGTTCAAAGGGGTATTACCAATTATTCGGAAGCGAAAAAATTCTTTCGACCAGAGTTATCGGACTTACATGATCCTTTCTTAATGAAGGATATGGACTTGGCCGTTTCCCGAATTGAAAAAGCAATTTCCAAGCACGAAAATATATTGATTTACGGAGATTATGATGTTGATGGGACTACTTCCGTGGCTTTGGTTTCATCCTATTTGTTACAACATTACCCAAACGTGGCCACGTATATACCGGATAGGTACAACGAAGGTTATGGAGTTTCATATCAAGGAGTGGATTTCGCGGAAGACAACGGATTTTCATTGATAATTGCTTTGGACTGTGGGATAAAGGCCATTGAAAAGGTAGCCTATGCCAAGGAAAAGAGGATCGATTTTATTATTTGCGACCACCATCGGCCTGGAGATAAACTACCGGATGCTATAGCCGTGTTGGATCCAAAACGGGAAGATTGTTCATACCCTTACGATGAACTTTGTGGCTGTGGCGTAGGCTTTAAGTTGGTTCAGGCACTATCTGTAAAGAATGGGGAAACCATTGATGATTTGATTCCATATTTGGATTTGGTGTCGACAGCAATTGGGGCTGACATTGTTCCTATTACAGGAGAAAATAGGGTGTTGGCGTATTTTGGGTTACAAGTCATAAATTCTAACCCAAGAATTGGCTTTAAAGCCATCATAGATCAAATCAAGAAAAAAGAACTCACTATTACCGATGTGGTTTTCATAATTGCCCCTAGAATAAATGCCGCAGGTAGAATGAAGCATGGACAACATGCGGTAAATTTACTTATTGAGTCCAATCTAGAGCAAGCGGAAATCTTTGCTAAGGAAATAGAGCAGTTTAATTTGGACAGACGGGATCTGGATCAGGAAATCACCAAGGAAGCTTTGGTACAGATTGCCGAGAATGGGGAAGAAGAACGCTTTACTTCTGTGGTTTACAAAGATTCTTGGCATAAGGGAGTTATCGGTATTGTTGCATCTAGACTTACCGAAACATACTATAGACCTACGTTGGTGTTTACAAAAAGCGGAGATAAATTGGCGGCTTCCGCTCGTTCTGTCAAGGGTTTTGATGTCTACAATGCCCTACATGGGTGTTCTGAATATATTGAACAGTTTGGCGGACATAAATATGCTGCAGGATTGACCTTGATGGAAGAACAGTTTGAATCGTTCAAGGCACAGTTTGAAAAAGTGGTCTCTGAAACCATAGACCCTAACTTGTTGATACCCGAAATTAGGGTGGATGGCCTGATTACCTTGGATAAAATTTCTCCAAAACTAATACGGATTCTCAAACAATTTGCACCCTTTGGTCCAGGAAATATGACCCCAGTATTTATGGCCGAAAGCCTAAAGGATACTGGTTATGCCAAGGGCGTTGGGGAGGATGAAAAACATTTAAAATTGGCCGTTGCCCAAAATGGTTCGCGGCCCATTGGAGGAATTGGTTTCAATCTAGGAGATAAATTGTCCAAGGTTAAAAATGGCAGAACATTTAGCGCAGCATTTTCGGTTGAGGAAAACGAATGGAATGGGAATGTGAGCTTGCAATTAAAACTTAAAGACATAAAGTAATATCATTAGTAATCAAGTTTGATATGAGAATTGAACATTTAGCCATTTGGGTAAAAGACCTGGAATCGATGAGAAAATTTTACGTAACTCATTTTGGAGCTAAATCAGGAAATAAATACCATAATCCCACTAAAAATTTCACTTCCTATTTTTTGAGTTTTGAGGATGGCCCAAGATTGGAATTAATGCACCGACCTGATGTGGCCAAAAAATCTAAAGGTAGCGATGAATATATCGGTATTGTTCATTTTGCGATTGCCGTAGGCTCTAAGGAAAAAGTAAATGGGTTGACCGAAAACTTAAGAAATACCGGATTCGAGATTATTGGGGAACCACGAACTACCGGTGATGGTTATTATGAGAGTGTGGTTTTAGATCCTGAACAAAACAAGATAGAAATCACGATTTAACTTCTAAACTATCGCAAATTAGCTTACATGGATCCATACGCGGCCTTAAGATATAAAGAATTCAATATTTTTTTAGGTGCTCGTTTTGCCATGGTCTTTGCTTGGGGCATGCAGTTTATAGTTATTGAATGGCAGGTGTATTCATTAACGAAAGACCCATTATCTCTTGGGATAATTGGACTTATGGAAGTTGTTCCTGCAGTTTCTATAGCTTTGTTCGCGGGGCACATCGTAGATCAGAATGAAAAGCGAAACCTGTTGGTAAAATGCCTGCTGGGATTTTCAGTTATTAGCCTCGGTCTGTTCTTTATTAGTTGGCCAGACCTATCTAATCAAGTTTCACCCAATGCAATACTTTGGTCTATATATACTTTGGTTTTTCTAGGAGGAATTGTCAGGGCTTTTTTAGGCCCGACTGTTTTCTCTTTAATTGCTTTGATAGTCCCAAAAAAGCTATATCCCAATGCCGCTACATGGAGTAGTACAACTTGGCAATTGGCATCGGTTTTAGGGCCTGCAGTTGCAGGAATTTCAATTGGTCTGATAGGGGTGCATTGGTCAATGTGTGTTATTTTCATGGTTACATTAATTGCCCTATTTGGGATTTTGAAAATTTCAAGGAAACCAATATTGAACCCTAAATTAGGAGAACCAATTTTTCAAAGTTTAAAGGAAGGGATTCAATATGTATACAACACAAAGGCCATTTTTGGGGCGCTTACCCTGGATATGATTGCCGTTCTATTTGGTGGAGCCGTGGCACTTTTACCCATATTTGCCCAGGATATTTTACATGTTGGGGCAGAAGGATTTGGCGTTTTAAGGGCGGCACCTGCGGTGGGAGCCGCAATGACCATGCTGGGTTCAACCCGATTCCCATTGCATAAATTTGCAGGCAAAAAATTACTATTATCGATTTTTGCTTTTGGATTATGTATGATTGTGTTCGGACTTTCTACTTCGTTTTGGCTGTCGGTGGCCGCCTTATTTGTAAGTGGAGCGGTTGACGGGATTTCAATGATTATTCGCCAGACGATTTTACAATTAAAAACACCTGATCATATGCGGGGTCGAGTGGCATCGGTAAACTCAATGTTTGTTGGATCTTCAAATGAACTTGGGGCTTTTGAAAGTGGTGTTACGGCCAAGTTAATGGGAACGGTCACGGCTGTCGTCTTTGGCGGGTGTATGACCATATGTACGGTTGGTGTAACCGCAATTGCAATACCATCGTTTAGAAGATTGGATTTAAGAAAGGATATTGCATTACATGAAGTATCTAATTGACTAAGAATTTCCTCAATAATAAAGTTTCACCATCGAATTCACCATAGGTATAATACGAAATCCAATCGCCAAGATTGACATAGGTCGATTTTCCATTCAAATCAATTTCCAAAGGGAGGTGTCGGTGTCCAAAAACAAAATAGTCATAATGCTGTTTTTCGAGCTTGCGTTTGGAGTATTGAACGAGCCATTCTTGATCTTCCCCTAAAAATTTGATATCCTCATCACCGGAAATCAGCTTATTTTTTACCGAAAGATATTGAGCCAGTTTAACCCCCAGATCCGGATGTATCCATCTGTAAAGCCATTTGGACAAAGGATTGGTAAATACCTTTTTCATGCGCTTGTATCCTTTATCCCCAGGCCCCAGGCCATCACCATGTCCAATTAAGAAAGAGGAAGTATTAATAGTAAATTGTTGGGGTTTATGAAATACCGGAATGTTCAATTCCTCCTCAAAATAGCCGTTCATCCAAAGGTCGTGGTTACCCACAAAGTAGTAGATAGGTATACCCGCATCTGTGAGTTCTGCCAATTTGCCCAAGGTCCGAGTGAAACCCTTGGGGACAACAGTTTTATATTCAAACCAAAAATCGAAGAGGTCACCCAATAAAAAAATGGCCGCTGCATTCGGTTTTATTTCCTCTAACCAGGCTACAAATCTTTTTTCCCGAGGTTGACTTTCCTCCATAGTCGGTGCTCCCAAATGGTTATCGCTGGCGAAGTATATTTTTTTACCTGCTGGAATGTTGATGGATTTCATTAACTGTAAATATAAGAAAAAGCCATTGCCTATTTAATTGTCTGAAGCGTACCACTCGGCAAATGAGGTTTGTGTCTCTTGAAGTTTTAAGGAATGCAATTCGATATTATTAGGAAGTCTGGCCTTAATTTTTGCCGCAAAATCTATGACCATGTTTTCACTGGTGGGTTGATAATCTGCTAAAATCACTTTGTGCCCCCTATCACTCAATTCTTTTGCCAATTCAACATGTGGCGTATCTTTGTTAAATACAGTGGCATGATCAAACGGATTCACAATTTCCTCTTTCACAATCTTCTTCAAATCGCCAAAATCTATCACCATACCTAATTTAACGTGTTGGGTATCTGTAATTGGCGTCCCAACTACAGTAACGGAAAGCTTATAGCTATGCCCATGTACGTTTCTACACTTACCATCATAACCATATAGGGCATGGCCCGTTTCGAAAGTAAATTGTTTAGTGATTCGAATATTATTCATGAATGTGTGTTAGTTTGCAAAGATAGATATTCTTTAAAACAGACGCATATCAATAGGTACAAATGAATCAATCCGCAGCTACTATGGGCTGCGTCCATGCCATTTCATAGATTAAATCTTCAATGGGATTGTCCTGCTTTTTGGACGATGTGATTTTACAACGTACAAATAACAGGTCTTTAGGCATCTTAAATTTGGCTTTTGGGCCTTGTACCGATTTTAAGACCCGCGTTTCAGATTCTCCTTTCAAGCAACCGACAAATTCTATGGTAAAGAGAGTTCCAGGTTCTGTAATCACTTCGACAAATAGTTTGTCCTTGGTGCTTTTTACCTCCTTAAGTTGAACTCCAGTACTGGAATAAAAATTACCGGACTCCAACGACGAGATTAAAGATGCGGCTGAAAGTGTATCGGCTTGGACCATAACCCAGCCTCTACCGGCATTACTCCATTTGGAGTCCTTTCTATGATAATGATGGGAATCATCCGTAGCAAGGCCATACATAATCGGTTTATTGTTTTCAAGATAGGAGATGTTGATCAAATCCCACATATTTTCAGTTGATATGTGGATGGAATCGCCCATATTATGCACCTTTGGATGTCCGTTATAGACCTCAAAAAAGCGTTCTCCTTTTAAAGCGATCATGTCTTCCAAGGCAATACCATACCCAAAATTCGGATGGTTGACATGGGGAAACATCGGGGTTCCTGTTTCTTCCCTCTGTTTGAGTACTTGGTTTAGATTGTTTTGAAGCACTTCAACGACACTTCCTCCGCCCTGGGGATCTATTTTCCGCTCCAGATTGGTGGCATTCATATGTAAGGGTTTGTCTCCAAAAGCATCTGTAATCTCTTCAGATTGAATGACCAAAAATTTGCCAGCTTCCTCAAACCGACTTCTGTATTCATCGTATGTCTTGAGTTTTACCAGAGTTTTGCCCGAATCGATTTTATGTTCCACCCAGTCAGAGCCATAGGTGTCCAAGTAATTTTTAAAGGCATTTTGGTATATGGAATCTTTTTTGATTTTAACCCACTTTTCCCCTTCGGCCAGCGTGTTATGATCCGTCAGGGCTAAAAATTGATACCCCTTGGACTTGTACCAATCCATGATTACTTCGGGAAACTCATCTCCATCACTCCAATAAGAATGGGTATGCAGGTTTCCCTTATACCATTTTTTTTCAAGAGCAATCTTGTTGTCTGTAGTATTTTGTTTGCAGCTTGCCAAAATTGCAACAGAGAGTAGGACCAGAATGATTTTTGGATTATTCATTATTTTTAATCTTATGTGATTTCGAAAAGTACGAAAATTAGGAATATCCCCTAAGATTAACATTAACCCTTTTTGTGAAATGCTTTTGCTGGAATATTAGTCTACTCTATAATGATGTCCAAATCACCAGAAACAAGTAGTACATGGCAACAATCGGCACCGACCTTGTAGTTTTCAGACACGACCTCGGAATCCCCAATAAATCCCTTGAACACAATTTCCACTACTCCATTTTGGAATCTCCCTGAAAATTCATCTCCAAAAAGAGGATAGGTACCATTATTTCTGAAAAGTTCCAATTCTTCATTGGAGACTTCCCGCGTAATATCCTCTTGCGTGCCCAAAATTGTGACTTCAAAGCGATCTAAGGGTATCGCTACTCCCGACCCGTCTTTGACAGAAACATTGATGGTGACAAATTGTTCTGTACATGCTATATCGGAACAGTCCATAGTAGGATTATCAAGATTAACACAGGATACAAATAGTGCTAAAAATAAAATTGATTGCGTAAATAAAATCTTTCTTGGCATCTTAGTAGGATTAAAATAGTATTGAAAAGACGTAAGATATCTCCAAGGTTGCGTGACCGAAGCTCCAAAAAAATGTTAAAAAAGATGATATGGGCTTAATTTGAGGTGAAAAATTCATCCCAAACTACGAACCGGCCTATTTTTGATACACGTTTGGCCACTTCCATCACCCTTAATTTTACCAGTTTTTGGATGTCATAGTAATGGCTATCGCTTAAATTTCCTTTTATTTCGCACTTTATTTACGACGTAGATGATTACAACAAAAAGAGCCAAAACGGGAAAGACCAAATCGCTGTTTAAATAATTAAGAATATCCATAAGTTACTTATTAAATTTTGAAAGTGCATTTTTTGTGAATTCGGAAAGCACCAAGGCTCCTGTAATGGCTGCACGTTCGCTTAAAAGCTGGTTCCAATGATCAGTACCTTCCCAAAGAACATTTTTCCACTCTTGGAGTGCTTCAGGGTTGTAGGAAGACAACTTTTGGGCAAATAATTCAAGTTCATCGTCCAAGTCTTTTATAGAATCGAAAACCTTGGCAAACAATCCTTTTTCTTTAGCCCAATAGGCATTTTTCCATTCGGTGGGTGAAAGGGACATTTCGGCTAACGCGGCCTTGCCAATTTTTCGCTCAACAGCAGGGGCGATAACCAATGGTGCAATCCCAATGGAAAGTTCTGAAAGTCGTACGGATGCATTTTCGGATGCAAAAACATAATCACATGCCGCTGCCAAACCAACGCCTCCCCCAACCGTTTTTCCTTGCACACGACCGATAATCAACTTTTTACAATTTCGCATGGCATTGATAACATTGGCAAAACCACTGAAGAAAACCTTTCCCTCCTCTAAATTTTTGATGGACATTAATTCTTTGAAAGAGGCTCCTCCGCAAAAGGCCCGATCACCCTCAGATTTTAAGACTATCACAGCGATGTTGTTATTCTCGGAGAGTTTGTTCAATTCATCGGTTAGGCGATCAAGAAGTTCGGCGACAAAAGAATTGCTTGCAGGATGTCCAAACTCAACTGTAGCAACTTTGTTTTCAATTTTGGTATAAAGGCTTCCATTTTCCCTACTAGTGCCCATGCATTACTATTTTATCCAAAATTAAGTGTTTTGTAATAACGGGCGAAACTTTCTTCGAAACTTCCAGACCAGTGCCGTACCGCGAATGGTCATCCAAACGGTAAGCGCTATCCATATACCGTATAACCCCCAATTGGCAAATTTGGTTAGGAACAAAGTTGGAACAAATCCTAAAAATGTAGCGGTAAGCAATACATTTCTAAGGTATTTCATTTCACCGAGGCCTTTAAACAGTCCATCAAAAACAAAGGCAAGGGTATTCATGGGCAGGCCGAGAATCAAGATAAAAAAGACGGCATAAAAGGTATGGAGTACTTCGGGCTCATTGGAAAACACTTGGCCAATAGACTTATAAAAAGTGAATCCAAGAATCATTAAAAAGAGACTTACAACTGCGCCATAGAGGATTATTTTTTTAGCCAATTTCCAAAGTCCATTGTAATCTTTTGCACCGAAAAGACGCCCTCCGATAATATTACCGGCTGCCCCATAACCATCGATAAAAAAGGCGCTAAAAAGCCAAAGATTTATAGCAATGGTATGTGCGCCAATATATTTGTCGCCCAAAGCCGTAGCTTCCCGGACCGCCAAGATAAGGGCCACGTTCAGGGAAACCGCTCTAACGAATAAATTAAGGCTCATTATGACCAGCCTTTTCAACTCTTTATGTACCGGAAACTTTATTTTTAAACTAATATCGGTTTTGGCAATAAGTAATATAAAGGCCATTACCGCCATTACACCTTGGGAAATCAGACTCGCCCAGGCAGCCCCTTCTAAATACATGGCTTCAAGAACCCCTTCGATGCCGTAAACGAACATAAAATCGAGTACAATGTTCAACAAGGCCCCGACAATAGCAATCAACATAGGGTAGTAAGTGTTTTGTAGACCTCTAAAGATTCCCATGACCGCAAAAACAAAAAGTGTTAAGGGAAAGCCCCAAACCCTTATGGAATAATAGGAAATACAATAGTCAAGAATTTTCCCTGAAGCATTCATGAATTGGAAGATCTCTTCAACAATGAAAATTGTCGAAAGTAAAATCAGAATGCTCAAAAAAATGTTCAAGAATATGGCTTGTGCCGGTAGGGAATTGACCTCATCGAGTTTTCCAGCTCCTAAATATTGCGATATTATGGCGGAAATGGCACTTCTTGTTTGACCCAAAATCCAAATAAGCATGGACAAAAAAGAACCAACGATTCCGGCCGCTGCCAAAGATTCTAAACCATCAACGGGAATATTGCCGACAATCGCCGTATCTGTAATTGAAAGAATAGGCTCGGCTATCCCCGCAATTGTTGCAGGTATGGCCAATTTATTGATGGTTTTAAAACTTATTACTGTCTTCAAGGAACCTATAGGGAGTTTATAATACTAATTCATAACAATGGAAGGGATGTTTGCTTTGTTTGGGAAAGTAAATATTGCCAAGCTTATGGTATCCCCTAGTTTTATAGAATATTTGATTGCGTTTATTTAGGCTAAAGGTATCTAAACGGATAGAGGAAAATTTATTTTCCTTGGCATATTGTTCGGCGAAATCCATCAAATTTTGTGCATAGCCCTTTCCTTGTTGATCAGGGCGTATGGAAAGTCTATGGATATATATGTTTTTTGAATTGGCAGTGAGCCATTGAATAGGTCGGTATTCATCATCCATTAAGGTTGTGATCACTATTGTGCCTATAATCAATTCCTTTTTTTCGAGAACAAACAATTCTGAGCGCGCTATGTCATTTTCAAAGGCTTCTTTGGAGGGATATTCTTCGTTCCATTGCTGAATTCCATTTTTGATCATATGAAATGCACAAGCTCTGGTCAAATTTAGGATATCACCAATTTCCGATATCTTTGCACGACGAATCATAATAGGATTTAAATTAATTGTAAATTTAAAGTATTAATCAACAATTACAGAAATGATAAATATCCTTGTTCCCATTGGCACTTCGCCCAACGCAAATGAAACCTTGCAATATGCGATTGATTTTGCATCTGATTTTGCATCGAACATTTATGTAATGGAGGTATTCAGCGTAAGCGCAAAAGCAGGTAGTTTGGTGAATATCTCCGATAAAATTGCCAAAAGTAGTAAGGAGCATTTAAGGAGCGTGATCAATCAGGTTGATTCTAAAAAGGTTGAAATAAAAATCGCAACGTATAATGGTGATTTGATTGATGGAATAAAAGAAATTGATAAAGAACTTGGTATAGACATAATTATTCTTGCCCCGAGAAGCAACGATATTAAAGAAGAACTCTATTTGGGAAATACTTCGGGAAGAATAATCAAAAGAACGGATATACCTGCGTTAATCGTTCCTAAAGGGACTAAATATGACGCATACAAGAGTATTTTAACTGCCTTTAAATCGGGTGTTCTAAAAAGAAATAGAATTTTAGACCCCCTTGTAGCCATTCAAAAGAAGCATAAATCAAAAGTTGACCTCCTCTTGGTCAAAACTCCGGGTTATACCGATGATGATTTGAAGGTGAACACGGCCTTAATGACCTTATGTTCCCAGCTAACCCTTACGGAAAACCCAACAACCTATTTGGGGGTTATGGAACATTTTCAATCAAAACACCCGGATTTATTATGCGTTTTTAGAAGAAAAAGAGGTTTTTTCAAAAATTTGTGGGAAAAGAACACTGTGCTTAAATCCGAATTTTCTGTGCCAATTCCGGTCTTGGTGTTAAGTGTAAAAAAGGACTGAACAAAAAAAATCCGAATTAGTTAAGGGTATCTCCTTTTTTCTACGTCGCATGGGTGTAAATTAAAGTATGGGTCAATTTAGTATTGATAATTGCTTTGATTCAATAAAATCAAAAGGTCTTAAGTTGAGTTATCTTTATGTAATTTCAAAGTTAGACTTCTTACATTAATATCTGAATGAATAATTTTTGTCATAAATCACTCCTTTTCCTATCAATTTTTCTTTGTCTTGGATTGGTTTCTTATGCACAGCCTGTCTCTGTTATGGACAATATTACCCACCATGTGTATGATGGACTGGTAAGTAGTGAAAACACTGGCCTCTATAATGGCACTGGATTTAAGGACCGATTCTTGGATTCGTGGGATGACAGTCATATTTATCTGGATTCTTCCGTATTTATAAGCGGCACCTTGGTATACAACAATCAGTTATACACAAGTGTTTCAATGAAATATGATCTTTATGGGGACAATGTAATAATTAGGTCCAATGATCATTTAAGTAGTTTTCAGGTTGAATTGATAGCACAAAATATTTCTGGTTTCACTATCAATAACCGTGATTTCACCAAGTTGATCGACGCATGGTCTGAGCTAGAAGGCAATGGTTTTTTTGAGGTCGCAACACTGGGAAAAGTGGTCTCCCTGTACATTAAGCACGTAAAAAAGAGAAAAAAGGAAACGATAAATAATGTTCTTCAGTATAGTTTTCTCAAGGATAATCATTATGTGTTTCTTTATAATGATGCATATCACATCATATACAACATTAAGGATTTTAAAGAGGTCGTTCCGGATACATACAAGCAGATTCGAGATTTCAAAAAGCAAAACAAACGTCTATATAAAACCGATCCTGACAGTTTCATGATAGCTCTTGTAAAATATCTGGATGAAAACCAAAATTTATAATCCGTTGCCTTTAAAAACTTTCATGAAAAAGAAACTATTGGGCTTTCTGGTCCTACTTGTGTCTGTTTGTTCCATGTATGGTCAAGAGGACCAGAGGATAACAATCACTTTTGATAACACCCCTCTGAAAGAGGCATTACTACAGTTGGAGGAAAAGGTTCCCTACTCTTTTTATTTTGATGAAACTTGGCTTAAGGACCACCGGGTGACAAAAGGTTATGACAAAAAAAAATTGAGAGCGGTATTAAATGAATTGTTCGAAGAGACCAACCTCAACTACTTTATAAAGGATGACCGGGTTATTTTATTGAACAATAGTGTGGTCAACCCTGAACTACCCTTCGACTTTTTTGGAGAAAAAAAATTGGAGGAAGAGACCCAAGAGGGTTCGGCCCCTATTTTTCGAGAGGAATATTTTTCCCAAACCACTAAACGAAAAAGAAGTATAGTTACTGTTGGCAAGCAAAATTTCAGCGCAAAAAACAGTGTCTTTATCCTTTCTGGGCATGTTACAAACATAAATGCTAATGAACCTGCCCAGAACTTATCGATTTCTACGACAGATAAGGCGAGATATGCTATTACCGATGCAAAAGGATTTTACGCAATTGAGTTGCCATATGGCCTTAATAAATTGGAGACTAATTTATTAGGATTTGAAAAAGAATTTCAAGACGTGATAGTATATGGGGATGGCACCTTGGACTTGGAAGTAGTGGAAAACGTCGAAATGCTTGATGAAGTGATCGTAGAATCCAAGAGAGATGCCAATGTACGGGATGCTGTTGTGGGCGCATCGGTAATCGATATCGAGGGCATCAAGACCATACCCTTGGTGTTGGGCGAGCGCGATATTTTGAAAGTGGCCCTGACATTGCCGGGAATCAAAACGGCCGGTGAAGGTTCTAGTGGGTTCAATGTACGGGGCGGTAGGGCGGACCAGAACCTGGTCCTGTTGGATGATGCCGTGATTTATAATCCACAACACTTTTTGGGACTGTTTTCGGCAATCAATCCATTTACCACCCAAAGTCTGCAAATCTATAAGGCGAGTATACCTGCTGAATTTGGTGGGCGCCTGTCCTCGGTCTTTGATATAGAGACAAAGACCGGGAATACGGAAAAAATTTCAGGAGAAGGATCAATAGGTCCTATTACAGCCAATCTTGCGTTGGAAGTTCCCTTGATTAAAGAAAAGGCCTCTGTTATAGCAGGATTCCGGGCCACTTATGCTGACTATATCCTAAAGAATCTTGATGAGGAATCTTTGAAGAACAGTGAAGCCTCGTTTTATGATGCCATTGTAAAATATTCTCACGATGTGAACGAAAACAATTCGGTTCAGAGTACTATTTATTATAGCAAGGACAAGTTCAGTATAACCTCGGATTCTGTTTTTGGATACAGCAACAACTTGGTCTCCTTAAAATGGAACCATAAATTCAGCGAAAAGAGTAGGGCCAGTTTAATATTTGGAAATAGTCGATATCAATACGACATTCTTTATAAGGCTGAGGCAAACAATAACTTTGATTTTGGATATGTCCTGAACGAGAGCCTGTTTAAACTGAACCTTTACAATGCCTTGAGCGACAAACATAAGTTGAGCTATGGCCTAAGTAGTAAATTGTACGTTACGGATCCAGGTACTATTAAACCAATTGGGCCAGATTCCGATGTGCAACAAAAGACAGTGGATAGGGAGAAGGGGCTGGAATCAGCAGTTTATATTTCGGATCTTTTTGAGGTGAACGACAAATTGTTGCTGAACATAGGGCTGCGTTATTCCCTTTACGCCGCCTTGGGAGAAGCTTCCCAAAATGTATATACTGAAGGTGTACCTAGAAACGAAACCTCAATAGCTGAAGTGCTGAGTTATGGGAACAACCAAGTTATAAAGACCCATGGCGGGTTCGAATACCGCGTTTCAGGAAGGTATCTGTTGGGCAGGGACCTTTCACTAAAGGCGGGTTTTAACAGGACCATACAGTACCTACATTTGTTAACCACCAATACGACGATGTCCCCAACTGACATTTGGAAATTATCGGACCTGAATATTAAACCGCAAAGGGCGGATCAATACTCCGTTGGGATATTCAAGAACATTATCGAGAACGATTTGGAATTCAGTCTAGAGGGCTATTATAAAACGATGGATGACCTGTTGGACTATAAAATAGGTGCCCAATTGATTTTGAACGATGATCTGGAGACCGAGTTGTTGCAAGGCCAGGGGAAAGCATACGGCGTGGAGTTATTGATCAAAAAGACAGCAGGGAGATTAAATGGTCACCTAGGGTACAGTTATTCCAGGGCATTGATAAAATTGAACAGTGAGATACGGCAAGAGCAGGTCAACAACGGGGATTTCTTTCCGGCGAACTTCGACAAACCCCATGATCTGTCATTAATAGGAAACTATAGGTTCAATAAACGAATAAGTGCCTCGGCCAATTTTGTTTATCAAACGGGAAGACCGATCACCTATCCTGTAGGCAAGTTTGTTTTTGCCAATGAGGAACAAGTACTGTATAGTGACAGGAACCAATTCAGGATCCCGGATTATTACCGCTTGGACCTTGGAATAAATATTGAAGGTAATCATAAGAAGAAAAAATTAGGACACAGCTTTGTAAATATATCCGTTTACAACGTATTGGGAAGGAACAATCCCTATTCGGTGTTTTTTGTGAATGAAGAAGGGCGTATAAAGGCTTTTAAAACATCTATATTCTCCATTCCAGTGCCCACCATTACCTATAATTTCAAGTTTTAGAAACCCATGGGAAGGATCAAGACCAAGAACATACTGCCCTGCTTTCTTTTGTTGCTACAGATAAGCTGTACGGAGCCTTTTGTAGTTGAGATTGTTGATTTTGAAAATTTTCTGGTTGTGGAAGGCACTATTACAACTGAAATGAAGCAGCAAGGCGTTAAATTATCAAGAACTATTTCCCTTGAAGATTTTGAGGAAAATGTGGAGGACAATGCAACGGTTACAGTGCAGGCCAGTGATGGTAATACGTTCAGTTTTTCTCAAGACAGCGCAACAGGGGTATATCTATCGAATGAAGAATTTCAGGCAATACCAAATATTGGTTACATCCTTAAAATAAGTGATGAGAATGGAAATAGCTATACCTCAAAGGAGGTTTTTGTTCCGCCCGTCGTTGAAATTGATCGGGTATATACCCAGCGTGTATCAGATGAAGAAAAAGAGGGTATCCAGGTCTTTGTCGACTCCGATGATGCCATGGGCGAAGCCCAATATTTTAGATATGAATATGAAGAGACCTATCAGATTGAAGTTCCTATTTATTCAAGTTTGAATTGGGAGATTCGGGATTATGATGTAAAATCAGGGCTTTACGAAATAGATCTCAGTTACAGAGCACCAGAAATAGTTTGTTATTCCTCAAACAGATCCAAGGGCATATTACAGACGTCAACATCTATTTTGGCAGAAAATAAGGTGCTTCATTTCCCAATACGATTTATTCTCAGTACAAATAGTGTCCTAAGGGAACGGCATAGTATTTTGGCCAAGCAATATGTACAGAGCCAAGAGGCACATACGTTTTACCAGATTCTGGAAGACCTGGGCAATGTTGGAAGCCTTTTGTCACAAGGACAACCAGGTTTCGCTCAGGGTAATTTGGTTTCTGTCGATAAGCCGGAAGAAAAGGTCATGGGCTTTTTTGAGGCATCTTCCATAACGACCAAAAGAATATATTTTAACTATAAAGATTTTGGATTTAAGTTCCCACCTTATTTTATCGAGTGCGACTCGATATACCAAATACCAAATAAGTTGTTAATAGAAAGGCTTCAAAACGAGAATTATCAAATCATTAATTGGGAGGAGGAAGGTCCTGTAAAGACGTACATTATTGTCAAAGAAATGTGTGCCGATTGCACCACTTTTTCATCTAAAACGAAACCCGACTTTTGGGAAGACGGACCATGAATGGAATAATATACATATCGCGCTCAGGTGTACGGTACCTCGGATATTTTAACCTCCTACGGGACACTGTGACTTTAAGCTATGTACATATCAGGATAGTTAAGAAAAGAGTGAAAAACATATTGCTCTATTTTCTTTGTTTGGTGCAGACACATTGTACGGAATCTTTTCCAATCGAAACCATTGAATTTGAAAAGATCCTGATAGTGGAAAGCACCCTCACCGATGAGATGAAAAGGCAGGTGGTTAGATTGTCTAGAACGATCGGGCTGGAAGAATTTGGACAGGAGATTGTCGACAATGCTGAGGTGAGGATTGAGGATAGCAATGGCACTGTATTCACTTTCTCGCAGGACACCGAAACGCAGATCTACCTTTCGGATATCGAATTTCAAGCAGAGACGAATACCTTATATACCTTAAAGATCAAAACCTCAGACGACCGTGAGTATACATCCAAGGTTGTTGAGGTTCCTCCGAGGTCCACGATAAAACAGGTCTACCCCGAGTTTGTTTCCGAGGTGGGAAAAGAGGGTATTCAGGTCTTTGTCGACTCCAATAATGCCATGGGTGCCACTGAGTATTTTAGATACGAGTATGAAGAGACCTATAAGGTCAAGCTCCCTGCGAACGCAAAATTTGATTGGGAAATTGTGGGCTTAAACAATTTTACCCGAAGTTATCAGATAGAGATTACCCCAAGAGAATGGACGGACAAACAGTTTTGTTACCCTACCATCAGTTCCAAGGGAATCATCCAAACCTCCACGGGAGACCTTGAAGGGGACAGAATAGTCCGTTTCCCGATGCGGTTTATCGATAAGGGCGACCCCGTTCTTAGGGAACGCTACAGTATTTTGGTAAGGCAATACATTCAAAGTCTTGAGGCCCATACCTTTTATCAGATCCTTGAGGATTTGGGTAGTGGAGGGAACTTGTTGTCCCAAGGCCAGCCAGGTCATGTTCCGGGCAATATTGTTTCCAATACCGAACCCGAGGAAAAGGTACTGGGATATTTCGAGGCCTCCTCGGTATCCTCCCAAAGGATCTATTTTAATCATACCGATTTTGGATTTGATCTGCCCTCGTATTTTGTAGAATGCGAGTGGCTCGTTATTCCTGTAACGAACTTTGAACTCTTAAAAAGAAAGCTTGAATTCGAGAACTATCAGATCCATGCTTTCGATGAAATAGCCGTGAACGGAGGAGCTCCTGTGCCAACATACTTTATCGTCCAATCCGAGTGCTCGGAGTGTACCGCTTTTTCAACACATATAAAACCCGACTTTTGGGAGGACTAGCCTATGAAACGTAAAAATTTGCTCTTCGTATTACTTTGTATCAACTTTGTTGTAAAAGGTCAGATTGCCAATAATCAAATTTCAGCGGGTACCCAGATTTTCCCAAGGGAGAATACAAAGTTGGTCATCAACACTAATGTATTATTGGTAGGAGAACCGCTGCAATACAAAATCTATAACCATACAGATTCAGGTACCGCAAGTTCTTTGAGTAAGGTAGCCTATGTTTCACTTCGCGGAGTAAAGGATTCGGTCATATTTGAGCATAAGCTAAGATTGGAAAAGGGTATGGCCCAAGGATCCTTTTTTATCCCCACCACTTTAGAGACCGGAGTTTACCGATTTATAGGCTATACGAACTTCGCATTGAACAATCCGGAAAATGGGATTGCTTCCAAAAGCATTTATAGTATCAATCCCTATATGAAGGAGAATATCCGAATGGAAAATGAAATTGATTCCGCCCAACAAGTTCGAATATTTCCCAATACTATTACGGATGTTCAGCCTCAATCTGGAACTAATGGTATTTCGCTTAAAACCGATAAATCTTCATATGCATTACGGGAAGGTGTAAATCTTACTGTTGAAAACTTGAATGGGGAAAACGGATTTGGAAATTATGCGCTATCAGTACGAAGACTAGATCCGGTTCAAATTTCGGACCCTCAGGGGAAATCCGAAACATACAGCATACAGGACAGAAACGTTTTTTACCTTCCCGAACTTCGCGGAGAACTCATTTTCGGAAGAGTACTGACAGCCAATGAAGAGAAACCCGTCGAAAACCAAGCGGTAGCATTCACTGTTCCCGGAAAGGATTATATTTTTAAAATGGCAAAAACAAATCGTCAAGGACGGTTTTTTATCTCCATTGATGAACCCTATGAAACAGCTAATAGTATAATTCAGGTAGTAGGCCCGAACAAGGAACGGTATAAAATTGTTTTGGATGATACGATTTTTAGTTCAACCGAATTAGAACCGGCCAATGACTTGCAGTTGGATTCGGGGATTAAGGATTGGCTACAGGAACGTAGCATTCAATTGCAGATTCAGAATGCGTACTTCAATGAAAGGAGTATTATCATTTCCGAAGAAGACGGTAGTAACCGTTTTTACGGTAATGTTGGCAGGGATTACCTCCTAGATGATTATACCCGTTTTTCTTCTTTAAAGGAAACTTTTGTTGAGGTGGTTACATTTGCTAGAATTCGAAGGAAGGACGGCAAGGAAGTATTCGAGGTCTTTGATCCCTATAACCCTTACAAGGAAGGCTCTTTCAGCTCAAGGGACCCACTGCTTTTATTGGATGGTATGTTGGTACAGGACCATGATGAGGTATTTGGTTATAGTGCCCACGATATTGAACGCATTCATGTGTTTCCGGGACCCTACCGCTATGGTCCAGAAGTATTTTGGGGCATTATTGATATTACGTCCAAAAAAAGGGATTTTAAGCCCAGGTTGAGGGGTGAATACATAAAGGAATTTGAATTGGAAAGCCCTTTGTCAAACAGAAGGTATTCCTCACCGGATTATTCCAGCAAGGCGCTCCAAAGAATCCCTGATTATAGGGTCCAACTCTTTTGGGAACCCGACCTGAAACTTGATACCGAAAAACATGTAAAAAGCTTTTATACCTCTGATGTCCCGGGAACCTACCAGGTTATTTTGGAGGGTTATACGGATGATGGTAGATATGTTGTGGCAAACCAATACTTCGAAGTCAAATAGATTTGAATCCCTTTGGAAAAGTTCCGGGATGAAATAAAAGAATGCTTTTAGAAAATGATAAAGCCTCCCAATTTCTTGGAAGCCCTATGCATTGATGAAAAATACCGGAGTCAAACCAGTGACATCTTGCCTGCCAGTCTTCAATTTTAGGTGTACCCCATTTACAAAAAACGATATAAAGAATTGATAATCAGTTTTGAATTAAAGGTTTGAATTCTTATTTTCTCCTTGGAAGAAAGCCACAGAATATTCCATTCAGTGAAAAAAAGGCTCCTATTTATCATTCAAGTAGGTGCCATCACCAAAAGTGAAGATTTCGGAGGGCGTTCGTGCCTCTTTCAAAATCGTTTCCATTTCTACTATGATATCCGGATACTTCGCAGCTACATTATTTTCTTCTCTAATATCTTCCATTAAATTATAAAGTTCAATGGGTGCTTCTGGATCTTTTAAAACGTTGTATTTTACAGCTTTCCAATTTCCTTTCCGTACCGCTTGTCGTCCTCCTCTCTCATGAAATTCCCAATACAAATATTCATGGTTCAATTGCTTATCAGCTCCCAATAAAGTGGGTAAAAAAGAAATGCCGTCCAAGTTGTCTGGAACATCAACCCCAGCGATTTCGGAAACTGTGGGGAATACATCCCAAAATGCAGACACATGATCCGTCCGAGTGTTCGATTCTATCTTTCCGGGCCAACTCACGATCATGGGTACACGAATTCCTCCCTCGTACAGATCTCGTTTTACACCCTTGAATGGGCCATTACTATCAAAATATTCAGGGTCTGCACCACCTTCCTCATGTGGTCCATTGTCCGACGTAAATACGATGATGGTATTATCCGCAATTCCCAGCTCTTCCACCTTGTCCATAATCTCGCCCACTTGATTGTCTAAAAGCTGTACCATTGCTGCAAATGCGGCGTGGGTCTCTTTTTGTGATCTATAGGGCCCTTGATTGAATACCGACCCATCGTCTACCCCTTTGTACGCCTTTTCAGGGGGATACTTGCCCCTATGCTTCATCATATAGGATTCAGGAGCTGCCAGTTCAGCATGTGGAATAATGGAAGGTATATACAGAAAAAATGGATTGTTGCGATTGTCTTCCAAAAATTTTAAGGTTTTCGTATGGATCAATTCAGGAGCATAAACACCATCTCGTTTACCCTTATTTTCTTCAAGGACGATGGAATCCCTATTGGACCATAAATGGTTAGGATAATAATTATGTCCCAAACGTTGGCAATTGTAACCAAAAAAAATGTCGAAGCCCTGATTATTGGGGTCACCTTCCGATCCAGGGAAACCCAATCCCCATTTACCGAATGCCCCTGTGGTATAGCCTGCTTTTTTTAGTGCTTCGGCAATGGTATAGGTATTTTCAGGTATGGGATGCTGACCCTCGGGTTGTATTTCCTTGTTTCCCCTTACTACAGTATGACCAGTGTGCATTCCGGTCATTAAAGCGGATCTACTTGGTGCACAAACCGTACTTCCGGAATAGTGCTGGGTAAAGAGCATGCCTTGCGATGCCAACCTATCAATATTGGGAGTGGTGAATTTTTTCTGCCCGTAACAACTAAGGTCACCATAACCAAGATCATCTGCCAAAATATATATTACATTAGGAGTGGAAGTGATTTCTTTTTTGGCCATTTTATTTTCCTTCTCCTTACAGGAAAGCCCTAATAGTAACGAAAACACCGTAATAAAAAGAGATAATTGTTTAGAATGCATAATCGTAGTTTTAATAAAATCGTTTATTTTTCCGATATATAGTCGGGATTCAAATCAGTTGGAATGGGAGTATGTACTTTTGTCTGCCAAGCTCCTGATTTTTCCCATAATGCTCCTAATACAAGGGCTATGGCAGTAGAAAAAGTAAGGTTCTAAATTAATATGTATTCAATGGTCTCATTGTTAGTTTCAAAAATAGGGTATTGATTGGCTGTTTAAGATGCATTTAATCCAAATTTAGGTATTCCCATTTTAGGAGCGAAGCAGAGAAGAAGATTTCCATGGAATCAAATTAGGAAAACATTTTTTAGAAAGTAAATTCGAATTTTAAACTGCCCTGTTTTTAGGGAAGGCTGCAGGGAGTCTGCTCAGCAACTCTATTTTTAATAAAAATAGGGAGTTAATTTTGATTTAGGGGCGGTCATGGGCTTTTATACAATTCTGTCGAGCCATGATTATTATGTCCCGAAAAAATAAAGTTGCCCCAAGGGGCCAATATGGGCGCAAATATGTTGTATATATGTATCATTCAATCAATATTTGTTTTTAAAATAGTCAAAATGGAAGCCAAATTTATACTCATGATCAAAGTAAGTATTTGCAACCTAAAATAATAGAGTTCCGACTTTTCTCGAAACTCGATTCACTTAAAAAATCATTTTTCACATGCATAAGAAATTTCAAACGATTATTCTTCCTTTAATACTCATCGGAATCCTCATTTGGAGCTGTGGAACAAAGGA
>JAJRRO010000134.1 GCA_024279425.1 Bacteroidota bacterium
AATAAAGCCCCATCAGTTTGTGCCTGAAATTCCGAAGTTGAAAAGTCACCTATTTCACCTTCAACCTCATCGGCTTTTGGCCCATCACCATACCCTTCCTTACCATGGCAAGATTTACAATGCTTGCTGTACAAAGATTTTTCAATGGCCACGTCAACTGAAGGATCCGTTGGATTTTTCATTGTTTTATACTCATCAGGTACTATCCATTCATCCTGAACGGTTGAGGTGAAAGAATAAAGGGTAAATGAAATAACTCCAATTAGCATAATATTTTTCAGGATTTTCATAAATATTTTAATTTTTTAAGTTAATTAATGTCTAAGAACACTTTTAAATAAATTATTCTAAAGAAATAATTTTGAAAAAGAATGCCTTCTTTACGCTTGTAAATATCGTAATGAAAGAATAAACAAAATATGACAAAAGTCATTTTTAAGAAAATGTATAGTACCCATAATCAACGATATATGTTATATTTAGAATCATTGAAAATAATATCCTCAATTTAATGTAACGAATGTTGCTTTGAGGTGTAATTTTTATTACAGAAGGAGGTTTGTAATATCAAAAAAATACAACGGTTTTGGTCTTGATCAATAAATTGGTATCTACTTTCGCATAGATGCGTATAAAATAATTTTTAAAGCCCTGAAAAATTAATTCAAAAGGGGTCTTAACAAAAAACCATCCTCTTTTCCAAATAGTAAAACTATAAAGGGCTTTTCCTTTTTGTTGATTTATTTTTTATCCCGGCCGAAATTATCAAACTCAACACTAAAAATATCGCGATCCATGCCCATAATGGAAAAACGGGAGTTTCACCACTTGCATAACTATGCAAACCTTTGGATAAATAGTAATTTACCCCAAAAAATGTCATAAGTACACTAACGAAACCAATAACCGACCCTATATTGAAAATATACATGCTTTTCATTTTTGGTACAAGCCTAAAATGTAATATAATAGTATAGGCCAAGATAATGACCAGTGCCCATGTTTCTTTAGCATCCCACCCCCAATATCTGCCCCAGGATTCATTTGCCCATATGCCTCCCAGAAAGGTCCCTACGGTTGCTAAAAAAAGACCGATAGATAAATTCATTTCATTAATATGGGTCAGTTCTTTTATAATTAAATCTATTCTTTTGGAATTCTTTTCATTTTTAATCAAATAGAGATTCAAATTCAGAATGCCCAAGGCAAAACCTAAGCCTAAAAAGCCATAACTAATAGTCAATGTAGCTACATGAATGATCAACCAATATGATTTTAGTACAGGTTGCAGATTTGTTAATTGAGGATCATAACTACTATGGCTAGCTGTCATTAAAGTGAAAAATGCCAGCAACGCTGTAGCAGCAAGAGTGATTTTGGAATAACGAATAAAACTAAACCCTGCCAGTACACTTGCCCATGCAACCAGTATTAATGCTTCATATCCGTTGCTCCAAGGAGCATGGCCCGATAGATACCACCTTAACCCCATGCCATAGGTGTGATATAGAAAAGCAACACCTAATAAAACCATAAAAAAGTTTAAAACCGCACTTAATATTTTATTTTTTTTAGCCTTTAAATTATCAATAAAAGCTAGTACCAATAGGACTACACTTAATAAAGCATATGTATATTTTAGTTGAATAAATACTTTGGATTCATTATAATGAACTTCTTTGTTAACCTTTGATTTCGATGGCAATATTTCAGCAATACTACTTTGTCTTTGAATGTTTTCAATATATCCTAATATTTTATCTGCTCTTGAATAATCACCGGAATTTGTTGCATTAAATACTTCTGTTAAATACAACCTCATCAGGTTGGCATAGTTGAACTTTTCCAATTGCAAATCTTCATTCAACATTTTTATTGCTCCAGTTAATGGAATACTTGCAAGAGGATCACTCCAATTGATCCATTTATGATTTGACGAGTCTTGAACAGGAAATAGGTTGAGCAAATTTCCTTGAAATCCTATCATAAAAATCTCGATTCTCTCATTTAATTTAATGATTTCTTTATCAAAAATATTCTGTTCAGATTGTTTTTTTCTAAAAGCGGTCTCTGCAACCGCCTTAAGTTTATACGAGCCGTCTTGGTTAAAAAAATCATTGAAAGAGGCATATTTGCCCTGTAATCCAATAATGGACATTACCGCTTTTTCACGAACATAAATTATTTTTTGTTGCTTCCAAAATTCACCGTTCAAAGGCATATCCAAAAATACTTGAATAGCTGTCATTCTCCCCCTATCAGGGATATCGAAATTATCTTTTCTAGAAATTTTATGTATTACGTCATAGGCCAATGTATTAATAGGTGAAAATCTTCCACTATAGGTTTGTACAAGTAAATGGCCGAATTTATTCGCATGTTCAACACTAACAGAATTGGGATTAACAGAATGTTCATGGTTAGTATTGGCGTCCTGTGGAAATGCGGTACCAATAGATGAGAACACAAAAATCAACAATGTAGCAATCATCTTTCTTTTTGCCCGGGTGTTTCTTATTTTATGAATTAATTCTCGATATCTTGAATTTTTATTAAAAAGGGTAAATATAAACCCCAAAGCCATGAGAAAGTATCCAAAATAAGAAACCCAGGTACCATAAAAATCATGATTTACAGACAATACGGTACCTTTTTCATCTTGATCATATGATGATTGAAAAAATCTATATCCACCATAATCCAATACATTATTCATGTAAATCCTATGGTCTTCATTTAGGTCTTTGCTCTGGTCTATTAAGGTAACTTCACTTGCATAAGAAGAGGGACTTTCCGAACCGGCGTATCTATCCAGGATAAACTCATTCAAGTGGAGAGAAAAAGGAAGTTGTATTTTTTTTACGCCGTAGGCAATTTGTAAATCTATATCATCTAACTTGACTTTTTGAAAATTATCAACATATCCTTTGCCTCCCAGTATTGGAACTTCTTGTTTTTTTCCATCAAAGGTAACATCCATTAATAATACATCCGGGCCATTATTTTCATCATTACCCGTAACATATTTTATTTTTGCGTTATTATATGTTCTTGCTAAAACAAAAGCTATTCCTGACCCTTCTGGCTCATATAAATGTGATGTTTTGATCTCTGCGAACGAATCTTTTGCGATTTCAACTGTCAACATTTCAGGCATTTTGCTGGTTTTAATAATTGAAGGATACTGAATAAGTAGTTTTCCATCCTTACGTATTAATTTTAAAGCATCATCCCTTTCATTATTATTATAGGCTATTGGAAAGCCATGGGTTACTTTAAGTTCTCCATCTTTTATAATTAGAACATCTTTATGGCCTTCTACACTTAGGGTCAGTTCCACAATGTCAATTCCGCCTTCAATTCCTTCTTCATAAGTTTCTGTTGCGTTTTTTACATAATCTTTATAGTCAATGTCAATTGGCCCCTTTTCTTTTGTGTCAATACGAATATTGAATGAGTTATCGGTAATCGCACCAAAAAGTAAAGGCCGTTCCACCGAATAGTTTAGGTTATTACCCACTGCATTTATGCTTAAATAAGGTTCCGAACTATATATGAAATCTGACGATTTCCCTTCGCGTATATGCATACTTCCTTCAAAACCCATATATCTGGTAATTCCTGCGCCCATGATTACTACGATAAATGCGCTGTGAAAGAGAAGTCCAGGCAATCTGCCTATTCTTAATAAATGGTATCTTTTGATACTTCCAATAAAATTAAGAGCTAGCAACAGTAAGAGAAACTCAAACCATTTAGCATTATATACTAATAATTTAGCCGTTACCGTATCATATTTATCTTCTATAAAAGTTGCGCTCCCTATTGCGATCATGAAAATAATTAGTACCACCAATGTAGTCTTGGAGGAGAAAATCAGGTTTATCAATTTTTTCATAATTCAGTCAATTAATTCTTCTAATATCTAATCTCATGTTATGGGTAAAATTAAAAATTCGAGTTCGTACAATTTGTGATATTTGTCATATTTTAATCCTGGCCTATAACCTAAATTTGCAGCTCATTGCGGATGAACATTTAAATGAATTAAGATGAGAATATTAACAGGAGTGGTTGCATTGATCGTTTTCATTTCAGCTTGCCAATCAAAGGAAAAAGCACAAATTGAAAATCAATCAAGTGTTCATAAAGTTGTAGTTCAGGAAGTTCTACATGTAAATGAATATACTTACTTACGGATATTAGAAGATGGTAACGAAAAATGGATTGCAGCTCCCACTGTTCAGGCAGAAATTGGTAAGACCTATTATTTTAAGAATGGTATGGAAATGTCAAATTTTGAAAGCAAAGAATTAAACAGAAATTTCGAAACTATTTATTTTGTTGATAGAATAGATATTGAGCCTAATTTGGATGTAATTACTGAAATTGTTACTCCAAATAATATAGATTTATCCAAACGGGATAGTATTGATCTATCCCAAAAGGCCACAAAACCATTATTGGAAAAGGAAGACGTTAAAATTGATCCTGTTAAGGGTATAATTACTATTGCCGAGTTGTATAAAAATGGAGAGACATATGAAAGTAAAACTATAAGGGTTAGAGGGAAGGTCACTAAGTTTAATCCTGCGATTATGGGTAAAAACTGGATTCATATACAAGACGGAACTGATAATAATGGTGAATTTGATTTAACCCTAACTACAAAAATGGAAGTTAAGGTGGGAGATGTGATTACAGCGAAAGGCAAGGTATCTTTAAATAAGGATTTTGGTTATGGCTATTCTTATAAATTAATTATAGAAGATGCCGTGTTGGTAAAATAAAAAACTAATACAATACTATATAAAAAAAGAAATGAGATTAATTAAAACACTTTTGACTTTAACTTTATCATTATTTTTTTTAACTATTGGATATTGCCAGAAACCAAAGTCGACTTTTCAAAAAGTAGAAATTCTGGAAGTTCTACAAGTGAATTCGTATACTTATTTACTAGTGAAGGAAAACAGAAATGAAAAATGGCTGGCAGTTCCCACTATTGATGCAAAGACGGGAGAAACCTATTATTACAAAGGAGGTATGGAGATGTCTGATTTTAAGAGCAAAGAATTGAACAGAACCTTTGAGTCCGTTCTTTTTTTAGGGTCAATTAACAAAAGCCCAATTGATGACAAAAAATTATCATTTCAGCACTCCTCAAATATCGAATCACAAAATACGGAAAAATCAACTACAGAAAAATTAAGACTAACCATAGAACCGGTCGACGGCGGGATTTCTATCGCCGAGTTGTTAAAGAATAAAAAGTCCTATAAGGATAAAACCGTTAAACTTAAAGGTAAAGTAACAAAGTTCAATTCCCAGGTTATGAGTAAAAACTGGATACATCTACAAGATGGCACTGAATACAATGGTGAATTTGATTTGACAGTTACTACTAATGCTGAAGTTGATGTAGGGGATATTGTAACTATAGAAGGTACAGTTTTGTTAAATCGGGACTTTGGTTATGGCTATTTTTATAATTTAATCATTGAAAATTCAGTGCTTTTAAGATAGTATATAATTTAGGTGTTGTCCAAATAAGATTTGTAATACCGAATTTTAACAATAATTATATGAACTCTAAAACTGCCATAATATATTCTTCGGTAGATGGACAAACTCTAAAAATCTGTAATAAACTTAGAGATCAACTACTTCAAAAGAAGGAAAACGTTGAACTTTTTTCAATTGATCATTTTAAGGGTGATATAAATAGTTATGATAAACTTGTCCTGGGATCAAGCATTAGATACGGAGTTCATAACAAAAAAATAATTGACATTATTAACACACATAAAAAAACAACTTAATACAATAAAAACTGTTTTCTTTTCTGTAAACCTTGTTGCTAGGAAAGATGAAAAAAACACACCTGGTACAAACCCTTATGTGATAAAATATTTTAAGACAATTGATTGGACACCTACTGTAGTTGAAGTATTTGCAGGAAAGTTAGACTATAAGAAATATTCATTTTTCGATAGAATTATGATTCAATTTATTATGTGGATGACCAAAGGGCCAACAAATACCAGTACAGAAATTGAATACACTAATTGGGACAAAGTAAAAGAGTTTGGAATACGAATAAATAAAATGTGAAGAACTTGTTTTATGAGTAAAGCACTCAACACAATAACTAAGTATTCTACGATCAAAACTAACCCCAATCGGCAAACTTATCAACAATTGTCAAGCTGCGTATTTTAGGGGATCTGCATAAGGTGTTCCTCTTCTTACCACGACAAAGCCACTTGCGATCAATTTGTTTCTAATGATATTCACCATACTCATTTTATTCTTGCCCGCCAATACTCTTTTTGTAGGGTAAATCCTCATTTCCGGATTGTGTTGAATAGCGGTAATGGCGCACATATTAATAATCGCCTTGAGTTTTTTATTGGCCAAATGGGAGACTACTGGAAGAATAGTGTTGAGTTGGTCATAGGGAAAAGTTGTGATTGTTCTGTACCTCAATGATAACTTTGAGGTGAGGTACAGAACTCCTTTCTCTTTTTTTAATCATTTAGGACGCTATTGATAAATTGAATAAAATAAGGATTCTATCTTACATACGCTTTTTCTTCATGACACCCTTTACAAGAACCTCCGTTTTCCGTTTTTTTAAAGACTAGTGGCATATTCCAATTTCCGAACTTCACGGTTTCTGGTATAAGGTGCTCTCTTGAAGAACCATGTACGCTATGACAATTATTGCAGGTTCTTCCTTTTTCCTTATTAATATGTACATAGTGTAAGTTACGATCACCATCTCTGAACTCTGTTGCATATTCTGTAGTTTCTAATAGCAGAAGATCCGTATCGTGGCATCCAAAGCATAACTCATAATTATCTTCGGTACCTGGCGCATAATTCCCTGTAGGATAGTAAATGCTTAGTAAATATTCATTTTCTGAGGCATGTGGGTCATGACAGGAATTACAACTTTTATTTAGAGCTTGATGAACCATTTTACTCTTTTTAAGAAGGCTATCAATATTTGCGATTTTTCTATCTCCCTTTATAAGTGTTTTGTCATGACAACTTAAGCACAAGGTTTTCGGGTTAGAAACCAGCATCTTTTTTTCAGGGGATGAATGTGGGGAATGACATCCAACACAACCCCCTTCTTCTTTAACAGGTTGATGCACAACGGAAGATTTCTCAACGGATTTCTCAATTTCATTATGGCAGAAATAACACAGATCCGGTGATTTGGAAAAAATTAATTTAGGATCATTAGAACTGTGTACTTCATGGCATTCCAGACATTCCCCTTGAGATACGGGCTTGTGAATATATTTATTACTGGCAATTGTTGCTTGTTCTTCTTCATGGCAGGTAAAACACAGGTCTGATCCTTCCGCTAACAGCGAAAAACCTTCAACATCTTCCAAAGGATGCTCCATTCCCGTAGGTATGTGGCAATTTGTACATTCTGCCGCTACAGGGCCGTGAAGAATATTATTTTTCACAGTCCTTTTATGACACTCAACACATGTTTTTTCATTTGTTTTATTTTGACCCAAAACATGTACTTGTGTTAACAACAAACAAGTAAATAACATTCTCCCTGAAAGCTTTATAAAATTAAACATGAAATTTTTAGCCAGTGATTTTTTGTTTGTTCTCATTTTATTCTGTTTTCATTAGTATTTTTTAAAACTTTCTTGAAATCTGGATGGTAACCTTGCTAAAATCCATTTGTTCATTAAAAATCTCATTTTTATAGAGCTCTAGACCTGTTGATATATACAACTGGCGAAAATTAGTCGTTAATTCAAGTCTCGCAGTTATTAAATCCAGGTCAATTGCTTCGCCTTCTTGTTTTCTATATGCACCCTCAAGATTAAGTTTCGTTTTAGGACTAAAATTATAAGAAACGTTCCCCGAAATATTATAGTATTTTTGTTTCATTCCTTCTTCAACTATCATGTGGTAATCACGTAAATCGCTATTTAATGTGTAAAATAGCTTTTGGTTTAAATTTCCTTGTAAAGCCAAATAGTACCTGGTTAACCGGTAAGGTATTATTACACTCCTATAATTATCATGTTCTACTCCACCGCTTAAAAAACCATATCTAAAACGGCTACCATAAACGTTTTTATTAAAAAAATTCAATGTTAGGAAATCTATGTTAACAGGATTAATATAATCTTGCTTAGAGGTATTGAAATAGAATTCTATTTTATTTTGCAGTAATGAAATACTTGCGCCGAAAAAATTGTTAATTGCCTTGAATTGATATGAAAGTGGCTGCGTAGCTCCATAATCAATTAAAACCGTTGAATTATTTGTAATTTGGCCACCTGGAATTCTTTGAATTTCTAAAAATTCATTTCTCTCGATCAATACATAATCAAAATTTAATCGAAATAACGCGGTACTTGTTATATCTCTAACCATTACCGAGTTAGTATTGATATTTTGATTATTGAGTAATTCCATTTGACCGTCTGATATAGTATGTTCTTCATTCTGAATAAATAAATATGCAGCTTCACTATTCCTCTCCTGTTTATTCGTATTTATTCTGTAAGTGAAAGACAAAAGCCCCTCTAAAGGAATTTTTTTTACATATCTAATATCCAAACCAGCCCTGTTTATTACTTCCTCGTACTGTGTATTACCAATAGTATTGTATTCAGCAGATGCGCGAGTACGCAAACTTTTATATAGTTGATGTGACAATGCTCCTCTGACATTATGTTGTCTGGAATCCTGAATATCCCCTTGGGTGTCCAAAAAATTGTAGTTGCCGAAAAATTTTAATTTTTTTTGCAGCTTCAAGAATATATTTTCAAATACTTGAAACCTTTTATATTCCAAATCTCCGCGTTGATTTTCATTTGATACCCTTGAATTTATGCTATACTTTTTTTTAGGGTCAAAGAAAAGGTTATTATTAAGGCTCCAAGAGGTTATCTTGTTTTTTATAATGTTGGTATTCCGGTCTTGTCCAGAAAACGAAAAGGTATCGTCATATGTATATTCATTGTGGGAAAAAATGAATTGCTGCCAATCATTCGATCCAAACGATTTAGTAGCCCTACTTTCAAAACTGTTTTGCTCGGTTATATAACTTCTTTCTGTTTGTAATTCTTTTTGCTCTCCTTTTAGATGGTTATAAGATAATGTAAAAGGAAGATATTCATTAGCGTAGGATAAAGTACTGCCCCAATTTTCAAAATATGATTTAAGATTGGTTAAGTTTTCTCGATTATTATAGCTTTCATTAATGTTCGTAAAAACATTTAAATTGAGTGAATTATGTTGAAAAAATAATGCTTTTACATATAGTTTTTTCAATGTATTTACTTCATTACGGTCTGGTGTTACTAAAGAAAGGCGTTGTCCTGTTTCAGGGCTATAACCTACATTAAGATCTAATGATAAAAAATTCGGGTGCCAGAAATAGCTGTTGGAATTTAAAAAAAGGCCTCCAGAAATATATGAACTTTCCTGGAGCTCGTTAAAATTATTTCTATTGATTTCCTGATCCCAATAAGAACCATTTAAATTTATTTCGCCATTAAATGAATTAAGCCTCCAAAATGAAGTTTCCGTAGTTGTATTTTGAGAATAACTATAGATTGAAAACATAATAACAATATATGATAAGCTTAATTCTTTCACTCTTTACTGCTTAACTAAAAGAAGATTAATATTATCCCCACCATGAGGATTATGACATTCTGTACAAGAAGTATCATTAATTTCCTTATGATCCTCATCTATAAATAGGGTCTCCATATTATGGCATTGAAGGCAAATATCCTGACCAGACCACTTCAATAAACTTTTTAACTTGGATTGGTGTGGATTATGACATTCTGTACAATCTCCCGATGCGACCGGCCCGTGTAAAACTTTGTATGTATTATTGAAGTCTTCATGACATTGATTGCAAAGTTCAGGAGAAGGCAACCTAGGCTTGTCCATATTGTTTCTATCATGACACTTTGAACATTCTCTCTCCTTATAAGGGGTATGGAGGTTAAATAGGTTTTTTACGATGGCCGTCGACGAAATTTCATTGGTTGAAGTGCTATCTTTCACGAGTAAAGAATCTTTAATGATACTAACTTCGACCTTGTATGGGTCTGGAACACCATCAAATAATAAAGATTTCACACCATAACCAAATTTTGGGGAACAGGTCCAAAATAAAGAAACGACAACTATGAATAATAGATAGATTATATATTTATTTTTATTCAGATGCATGCACTTTATTTTTGTCTAACACGGTCACTAGTTTACATAGTTCTTCTACTAATGTTTCTCTTTTTTTTTCTAGATTTAAGGTTGGTTTACAGGTACAATACGTCCATATACATTTATTTTGTCCGGACCAAACTGATTGGTAACAAAAATCAAGTATACTAAATCAAATTTTGGATCTACATATTCCTTAAAATATTCTAGATTATCATAATCGATCATTACTTTAGTTGGCAACCACATATCACCAGGACCATTATAACCGCCTCCAAAAAACAGTAATAATTTTCCGTCTTTGTTGAATATTTGGACATTCTCAAAACTCGCATCAACCACATAAAGATTTGATTCGAGATCGACGGCTATACCTTTTGGGCGAACAAATTCGCCAATATTTTTACCATACTTTCCTATAGTATTCAAATATTCTCCCTTATGTGTATAGATTTTAACGTTGCCATGCCCCATATCACTTACATAAACCTTATCTTTTGAAACAAAAATATTTGTAGGTTTATATAAAAAACTCTTATCTCCCTTCTCAGATTTTGGAAAATAATACTCAAACTCATAAGTATTTTTATTATAAACATTTATTCTATTACTGCCAGAATCCGGCACCCATATTTTATTTCCATGAACAAAGACATCGGTTGGTTTAACATTTTCTTGTTTACCAAACGATGATATATATTTTCCTAAACTATCAAAAACAACTATTTTCTGCAAACCAATATCCGCAACATATAGCTGATCATTGGTGTCAACATAGCAATTAAGGGGTAATTTTAATCGGTATTGACCTTTAGGAACAAAATATGTAAATTCTTTATTTTCGAGGTTTATAATTTCAAGCCCTCCGCCCAAAGAAACATCACAAACATATAATTTACCATTTCGCATAAATACCCCATAAGGTTTGAAAATAGGCATCACTTGTTTTTTGCCAACAACCGATTGCGCAAATGTCGATTGTTTGCGAGCAATATCTTGTGAACTACTGATACGAGTGAGATATTGAATTTTTGCCGTATCAGGTGGAGGAGGATAGATAATAGTATTTTTTGTAGATTTATTATAAATACGCGGGGAACACGATATAAAAATTGATAAAAAAGCTACAATTATAAAAAAACTTGAATAAAATTTAAGTTTCATTTTTATTGGATTTAAGACTTGTTCAGCAAGTTTTTATGTAATTAACACTTAGTGAAGGTATAAGAAATCATGGCACTACTCTATGATTAAAGTCAGGTTTTTATATTGGTTGACATTCGTGGCTTAATCTAAATAGTATCCTAACAAAGAAGGAGCTAAATAGCCCCTTCTTTGTTACAATTGATATAAAATACTACTATTACTTATTATGACAGGTTAAACAAAGAGCACTGCCGGCATTAGTTTTAACCAATAGATTGCCAATACCTGAAGCATTATGAACATCATGGCAAGAAGAACATTGCACCTGATTTCCAAGTAATAAGTCAGCTGCAATAGTGCCTCCAAGCCCTGAGTTTGCAGTACTTGGGAGAAACAAGCCGCCATCAGTAGTTGCCAAAGCATCATCATAAGTAAAAGAAACAGGGTGTTCATTACTTAAATCGGTTCCAAGAAGCTCACCACCACTTATAAAATCGGTACCTCCCGTTTGTCCACCAAAATTATCCATGGCTACAGTACCATCATGACAACTTAAACATAATTTTGAAGCACCCGCTGGTTGACTGGCGGTTGCATCAAATGATGGTGATACTACATTTGTATATAGCGTGAAAGTAGCCGTGGTCACTTCATGATTCCATAAAGGAGCTGTTAACCCGGTCACTGCACCGTGGGGTGTATGGCACACCTGGCAAATTTCTCCACCAGGATTCCATGTTTCACCAGAAAAATCGTGAGCAGAGCCAGCAATATTTTGGCCGAAACCAACTATTGACATAAACCCTGCAATGATAGATGTGAATAATAATTTTTGTGCTTTCATTTTACTCAATTTAATATTAATGTTTTATTCGATAAACTTTGTTATAAAAGTAAAAAATGAATCAACTGGGAAACATGATTTTTATCATGTTAGGTAACATTTATTACACAAAATATATTTTATTCTTAGTCTAAATAAACTTTCATACAAAGGTTTGTTTAATGCACTCTCAGCCCAATTGGAGCTATCCGAAAAAGAACCCCATGTACTTACTTTTGAGGGAGGTGGTTGCTCAAGGTCGAAGAGCAGATCTGGCCATCTTATCTAGTTAATCTTGACAAAAAGGTCCAATCGTATAAATGCCACTGGATTGGAGAGATGCCATTTGTGTTTTGCCATTGCTTATTATGCTTTTAGGGCGAGTATTTAGCAATGAAGAATCATTGTAAAAACGGTCGGCCCCTATAACACTCCCTTTTAGCAATGGAGCAGAATAAACCCCTTTATTGTCAGCGGTCTTTCCTTTGGTAATATTGACATAGGATGGTAAATTCCCATCATAATCAAGTAATGTATGCATCTTTATATTTCCTTTGGCCAATCAAATCTTTGGCGGACCAAAACCAACTTTCTAAACTTTGGAACGGTTTGACTTCTACATAATCTGAGAGAATAGTGTTAATTTGGTCATAGGGCAAGGTTGTGTTTATTCTGCAACTCAAAGATAACTTTGAGATACAAAACTCCTTTCTCTTTTTTTGATCATTTAGGAAGCTATTGGTTTAAGACTTATGATTATTTGGCTTAATACGATTCAGGATCATGATTTTCACCGTGGCATGTTAAATAGCAACGACCTGTACCTGCCCCTGTGTCCTCATATCTTAAAATACCACTTGATGAGGGGGTCACAATTCCCGTTCTAAAATTTATCAAGTTGGAATTATTGCTACTATTGCCCTGTGTACTACTTATACCGTGTGGGTCATGACAAACGCTACATGATGTTCTCTCTTTAACAATATGTTTTTTATGTTCTTTAAAAGTATTATTGTCGTTAATAATGTTATTTCTATTATGGCAACTATAGCAAAGGGCGTAATTCGTTGCTGTTTCTGATGTATTATCCGTAGTCGTATACTGCAGTTTTAATATCTGAGGATAAATAGACCCGTGAGGGCCGGTGGGCCCACCGGCATCATTGCTTGCATGGCAACTGCTACAGTATAAAACAGTGCTTGCCGTATTTGGAGCAATAAGATTAGGGGTGATTTCGGTATTATTTCTTGCACCAACTACAGGATGGAAAGAAGGGTTTGAAGTAGCAAATTCCAGTCGCACATTATTTTGATTGATCTGCCTGGGAAATGCAGGTGCTGGAGTCCATGAATTTCCCGCATGGCATTTATAGCATATTTCATATTCGTAAGTACTTGTTAAAACAGTATTCCCCGATTGATCAATACCTTCAACGCCCCTGTTGAAACCATTTACAAAAGGAGCAACAGCAGTGGTGGCATTTGATGCATGTGGGTTATGACAATCTTGACATTCAACATGTTTTGTTAAAACAAAGGGAGATTCTGTCGGATTATGGACTCCTATATAGCCAAATACGTTATGTCTATACGTTTTAGCCAACTGTGTTTGAATGTTTTTCCCGGCTACGTTTCCATTATGGCAATCAAGACAATTGTTTTCTTCAGCTAATGACTTGAGCAGTCTGGGTTTACCATCAGCATTGTGAGGGTCATGGCAATTTGCACATGCATTTTGGGAGACATTGGAATATGCCGATTCAAGATGTGCCCATGGATCTGTACCTGTTCCATTCCATGTTTTAGAGGAAGTATTATGTGTGCTATTAGCCCAATAAGATCTGTCATGACATGTAAAACATAAAGCAGAAAATTCAGTGGAGGCCACGAGAAATTTTGGATAAGTCTCTTTATGAGGGTCATGACAAGAAGTACATTGTAACCTAGAATTATTATCTAATTCGGTATTCAATAACGGAGGTGTTTTTAATTGGCCGTCAGCAGAAGCCAATGCAGCATCATAGGTAAACGAAATAGGATGGTCATTAGATAGATCCGTAGTAAGATTACCCCTTGGGGACATTGTATTGGTCATGGTTATCTGTGTAGATCGACTAACTAAATCGCCCAATGCTATAGTTCCATCGTGACAAGAAAGGCATAAGATAGAACTGCCATCGGGCTGTCCGGGGATGGCTTCCATGGTGGAACTATTATATAACAGATATGTTGTTCCAGTTGCGTTTTTATTCCACAATGGAGCTCTGGGACTACTATTATGTGGCGTATGACAAAATATACAGACTTCAGATTCTGAAGTAGCTTTTATTGTTCCAGAACTGCTTACAGATAAATTATGTTTTGAAGTTAATATGGACTGTGACTTTATCTCAATGGGAAACCAAAGTAAAATAATCGATATTACAATTATTACATTTTTCATTTTATTTCCCTTTAATCAGTTGAAATATTTGAATTCTAGCATTATAACTGTCTGCTACGTAAATATTGTTTTTATCATCTATATAAATTCCAGAAGGCATCCAAAATTGTTCTTTACTTCTCCCTTGTTTTCCAAAATTATATAAGTAATTCCCTGAAATATCGAATATCTGGACCGTATGGTACAGCGCATCGGTAATATATATATTGCCATAGGAATCTGTAGCAACCCCTCTAGGTCTGGCAAAATAACCAGTTGCATTTCCCGGTTCTCCAAACACCGAAATAACCGTTCCGTCTTTGTTTAATATTTGCAGTCTAAAGTTCATAGCGTCAATAACGTATACTTTGTCCAATTTATCAATCCATATTGATGTTGGAAAATTAAATTCTCCAGGAGCAACGCCTCTTTTTCCTATGGTCTTAATCAACTTTCCATTTTCATCTAAAATAGAAATTCTATGGGCACCAGTCTCAACCACCCATATTTCATTTGAAATTTTTGAATACGCAATTCCAGTTGGTTGCTGTAGTTGAAGGTCATCGTTTAAAACATCAATATTTTTTTGCTTCTCATTTAATCTAAAAACCTTATTTAACCGAGAATCTGTGAATAGAATTTCACTCTTGGAAAAAGCACAAAAGTCAACCAATGATGGAAAGTTTAATTTACTTTTTTTTAAAATTTTAGATATTCTTTTTTCTTTGTTCTTTATTTTGAAAAGAGTACCACTCCCTTGGTCCAAAACGGAAAAATCATCGGGACTTGTCGCAAGAATACCAACAGGTTTCGTTATTTGAGGGTTGTATTTCCTGCCAAAAACAAGCCTGGAAAACCAACCTTTATTTGATTTTTTTTTTTGCTCTTTAAGCAATGGGAATTGATTTACCCATTGAACCCTATAAGTTTCAAAAAATTGATCTTTCTCAGCATTTATGGAGTCTTGTGCCTTCACATTAAAAGAAAAGAACAAAAGTAAAACACCAATTATCAACATTGTTTTTTTATTTTTTAATCTCACTATTTCTATGCTAATTAAGATGAAAAAATCCTAAATATACCAAACAAATTTATAGGTTCCAACACAAAATAAAGGTGATAATTATCAGGTTTTATAAATTTGGTGTTTTCATGAATAAGTTATGGTCATTGTGGGATTCGATGAAGGTTACTATGAAAATACTTTTAAGACCTATGAATTATCGTCAAGTGAAGACGGACTTTCTTGGAGCAAAGAAACGTTGTCATCTGCAATATTTTCAAAAAGATGGAAGCTTCCCCTGTTTAGAATTGCTTAATTGTCAAAATTATCATTTTTAATTCTATGAGCGGTACCGCTCATAGAATTGATTTCTGCGTATTTTCTGGGGGAAGATTTCCCTAGGCATTATGTGGTCTATGATGGTTGATTTCCCATCCAGTTCTCGGTCTGTTTTCTTCCCGTAAAGGCCTCGGGCAAGGTCTTCAGGGCCAGGTTCGTGGAATCCCTCAGAAAACAGTTCGATCTCCCCCGGATCTTTACGACAGGCTGTTCGCCAAGGATTGGGCGGTATATTACAAAGTTCCTTTTTACAATGCTTCGCAGGTACTGGAATATCAGGGTAGGTACACCCATAAGATCGCCATTGGAAATCATCGCATAAGTAGTTTAGAAGGGCAACAAGTAGCTTTTTCGGACGAGGATTATAGAAAGGGCGGGGCAAAATACAAGCTTGTACTATTCGATGATGAATTTATCAGGCCCTTTTGCCTGCATGTATTACCGAAAGACTTTGTGCGGATAAACCATATAGAATACTGAGCAGTACTAAAAAGAAGATCATATTACCCATTATACACGCCTAAGTATGTGTTGTCATGATCAAAAGGGAACTGGGTGCAAAAAACGGTCAAAGTATACCACTGAAGACGGATTTTTTTGAACCACTTAAAAAATCGTTTCAGACTAGGCTATAAAAGGGTTTGCAATAAATATTGCTATGCTCACTTTAATCCGGCGGGGGTGGTATACTATGTCCGTCCTTTCCAATATTATCTCAAACTGGTTGATGTTTCCCCAAATATGAAGAAGAACCACTTTGACCGTTTTTTGCATATGATCAAGTGGCGAATAATACAAGGTATGGGATTTAAGGAATTTGAATCGGCAAAAAGGACAATTGCTGGAATAGAAATAGTAAGAATGTTAAAGAAAGATCAACTGTTGAACCCTGAAAATTCAACGTACAGATCCTTTATCCCATTAGCATCATAAAACAAGGATCAAATCAAACTTTTATACTTATCTTGAACAGATGCGACAGAACCAAAAAATTTAACCTGAACTATACAACTATTTCAGCCATTTAACAATGTGTTCATTAATTAGGGTATTTTCTTTTTCAATGATATACTTAAAATTATCCTCAACCCCT
>JAJRRO010000135.1 GCA_024279425.1 Bacteroidota bacterium
AACTCGATGAAGTGTCGCTTGATCCATTTTGTGAAAACCTCTTACGAGCGTTGGGTTACCCAAATAAATTGGGTAGAGGTTGTTTGCGTTGCGTCCATAGCGTCCAAAATGCATTCCTCTAAAAGCAAATGTGAAGGGCTTAGTGCGTAAATATCGGCGATAATCTAGGGTTATACTCGTAAATTTGAATTTGCCAAAATTCTGTTCTGCCCCAAAACGATACCGGTATCCATTCAGAGGAGCTGTTAAACCAAAGTTAGAATTATCTCCTACCCAGGCAGCGTTTAGTCCTGTTAGATTAAATCCTTTTGGAGCTTCAATTCGCTCCTGTTCTTGCCCATAATTCCTGTATCCAGATTCGTCATAATACTGATTGTATCGTGTAATGCGGTATCCATATCTATTATAATTCATACCCGCTTCGATTCGCATCACAGTAGAGAAAGGGTAAAAGACAAAAGCACCTATTTTATTTTCAAACAACCGTTGCATTTCGAGTGAGTATTTAATCGCAGGTATAGTTTGGTTGTTGAGTTGAATGGTGTCTCTTTTGGGTCTTAGGTATCTGCCTGACCGATACGGAATATGCGAAATCGTTGCCCCCCAAGCTAATTTATTGGTTTGATTAACGTATGTAGCCATTCCTCCGAAATCTTGGATCTCACCATTTAAAGCGAGGATAGAAGAAAGTTGGTGTCGGCCCAAGATGTCACTAAAAAGCATTTGAATTCCTCCAGCTAAACCAGTTGTCGCTCCAAAATTACCCGTACTTACACCAGCACCTCCAGACCCAGCTAAATAGTCTAACTTGAATTTAGGTTTGAATTTTTTGGATACCAATTGACTAGGGGCAAGTGAATGATATTGGTTAAATCGGTTAAAATTAGGATCGATTATTTGTTTGGCTTCTGCTCCGGGTTCAAATAGCTTAGTTGGCGTCATATCCACTGCGTCCAAGAGGACTTCCTTGTTTAAGAATTTTTCAATCTTGCCTTGTCTGATTTGATATTTTCCCTCAACAAAAGTATTATAAATGATTCTATCCCGCTTTCTAGATACAGAAATTGTTGGAGCATAAGGAGTAATGCCTGTCACACCAACCGGTAAATCTGTCATTTGGTAAACCTTATTGGAATCTATACTGTATCGATACATATTACGCATTCCCTCTCGGTTTGATAAGAAGATAATATCATTATTTTTATTAAAAATAGGGTTGAGGTTATCCGCAGTATTAAAAATAGGTAAAACCCTTTTGGCACCAGAATCCACATCTAATAGGGTTAGGTTATAGGTCCATTTTCCGTGTGTTCGATGATGGGTTTGACTCCATTGGTCAGAGCTAAAAATAATACTTTTTCCGTCTGGTGACCATGAAGGTAGGACTTCGTCATATTTATCGTTAGTCAGCTGAGTGACTTGCCCTGACTTAATATGGAATGCAAAGAGATCTATTTGTCCCTCTACTAGCCCTGCTACAACAATCGTTTTTCCGTCTGGTGACCAGGTGGGGTTAGAGAAAGCAGGAACGCCTGATATTTTTGTTTCTTTGATTGTCTTGCCGCTTTCTACATCTTTGATGAGTAGTTTGTTTTGCCCTTTTGAATAAATAACATAAGCAAATTGTTTGCTGTTGGGAGACCAAGTGCCAGAGGACTCCATGAAACTAATTGCATCAATATGCCCATCTCGGACAGTACTCGTTAACTTGCGTAAAATTTTGCCACTTCTTGCATCTGCTAAGAATAAATCCATCGAAAACAGTTCTTTTTCCGAAAGGAAGACCAAATAACGACCATTCGGACTAAGGCTTGGGGCTAAATTCATGTGCCCTGCATTTTTATCAGTAATGATTTTTTTACCATAATGATTTTTCTTTTTACCCGCAATATGGGGGCTGAAATTTGATTTGATGGCTGCTTGCCATGCTAAAGATAGAGAGTCTAAAGAAGTAGTAAGTGTCATCGGGACGGCAAACTCTAAACCAAATTTTGCGGTGTTCTTATACAACGGGCGAATCGCTTCATCGCCATATTTTGAAGTAATAAAAGACCAAAAGGCATGTCCCCACCGATAAGGGAAGTACTTGCTATAATCGGTCATCTTTTTTAATTTTGGAATGTCGTCATTCAAAACAGCAGCACGCATCCATAGGGCAGTATGTGCGTCATACCGACCAATTGACATATATTCGGCAAGACCTTCTGTCATCCACAACGGAATATTCCCTAAGTTTTTAAGATTGGTTGAGTCCCCATAAATGACTAAGTTGTACTGGAAGGCATGAACCATCTCGTGTCCGATTACGTGGTGCGTTTGTTGGTTTGTCATAGCAAAAGGAAAGATGATTCTTTGTTTGAATGCATCTGTCACTCCGCCTGTGCTCACACCGATACTGCCTCCAATTGCAGTGGTTTGTTGAAAATCAGGGTGATCATTATAGACCAAAACAGGATTTAAACCTTGGAGTGTGTCTTGGAAAATAGCAAAATGTGAACTTCGCCACATTTCTAATTCATTAGCAACAAGTTCGATGGTTTTTCTTTTGGTTAGGTAATGATACATCCTGAAATGTGGTGTTTCGATTACCCTAAAATCCTTTTTTTCATACTGCGGTTTGTTGCGACCAAAATATTGAGCCTTTGTAGGAGAAATGAAAGCTAGGAAGAGGACAATGTAAATGCTGGAGTATTTCATAAACTTGATTTTGCGATATACAAACAACGTTTGAGGGATTGGGTTCATTGTTTTTGAAGCAAGAAACAAAGACTTCTTGGTTCCTTTCAGTCGGATTTCTGGCCATCAGATTGCTTTATGGTGAAATAGGATAAAATTCATGGCGTATTACTTTGGTTCATCAAACTATTTGGTATAGGGCTTTATGCCAAGAAACAAAAATAACCTACCTTTGTGCAAGCATGGAAAAGAAAATAGAAGATATAACGCCGTATGGCACTGAAAAAGGAAAGAAAGCACAGGTAAAGGAGATGTTTGATAACATCGCCGGCTCCTATGATTTTTTGAACAAAACGCTTTCTTTTGGGATAGATAGACTTTGGCGTAAGACAATGTTGAAACACCTCAGAAAAACGGGTGCTAAAAAAATCCTTGATGTAGCCACTGGGACTGGAGATGTCGCCATTAACATGGCAAAGAAGATAGAAGGAGTGCAGGTTGTGGGCATTGACTTATCCCCAGGAATGTTGAAAGTCGGGGCAGAAAAAGTCACTAAAGCGGGTTTGAGTAAGATTATCACTTTACGAGAGGAAGACTCCGAAGACTTGAGTTTTGAGAACGGTGTTTTTGAGGCCACTACGGTTGCTTTTGGCGTCCGTAATTTTGAACATTTGGAAGTGGGACTATCTGAAATGAAGCGGGTTTTGGGAGAGAATGGACGGATTTTTGTATTAGAATTCTCTAAACCTAAAGTTTTTCCTGTTAAGCAATTATTTAAACTTTACTTCCGTTATGTATTACCTGCGGCGGGGCGACTAAAATCAAAGGATGATAGAGCCTATAAGTATTTGTTTGAATCCGCTTCTGCTTTTCCAGAA
>JAJRRO010000136.1 GCA_024279425.1 Bacteroidota bacterium
CAGATGAATTCTACTTTTTGTTCCATAGTCGTTGTTACTTTCCAAGGCATGATAATTTGTTTTTCAAACAAATTATAAATCCTAAAAGTGTAAACTATGTCCCTTTAACTTTGTAAAGGATGTCTCTTTATCATACCTAATGAAGGCTAACGTTTTGGCTATGGTATGTTGTGGCTAAACTAGCTATTATTTTCCGCTAGCTATATCTTTTTTATTATCTCTTACTTTGGGTAAATCACTTACCCACAATATATTATAGCCGCTGTTAGCGCCAGTTTTTTATTTATAATTTTCTATCTTTTTGCATAGGTTTCTATGTGCCAAGGAAAAGACAACTCTTTTTCTTTGAGCTCAAATCCATTTTTAACGAAAAGTTCTCTAACCGATGCCACGTGATGTACATAGGGCTTAAATGGATTTCCGGTCAATTTCATAAACAACACTCCTAAATTTCGAAATATATCAGCAATAAAGCCATCCATGGGGTAGCTCAACGAAACGGTATTTATAGCTTTAGTGCACGCTAGATTTATGATGGTTTCAAAATCTGGATAGCAACAAATTACTTTGTCCAAAGTAACGTGGTCTACTTTAGGCAATTCTTCTGCTTTGGCTGTAAAATCGCCAATCATAAAATGGGTGATTTCTTTTAAGTTGTTTTTTACAGCATGCTCTTGCACCAAGTCTGTATAACCCGTAGAAGCGTCTACACCAAAGGTTTGTTTTCCACCATGGTTTAAAAACCACCATTGTATAGCACCAATGCCACCACCTACGTCAAGGAGTGATACTCCGGTGTTGGTTTTTTCTAATTGCCCAATGAGCTTTTTGGTAACCTTAGATGGTCCATTTTTTAAATATCTTTTGTACTGTTTTTTAGCTGTCTTCGAATCAAAAAACTGGTCAACACCGCAACAATGTTCTTTTATATCTGTCATACGTATTTTAAGAAAGTGGGAAAATAAAGATTTGGAAGTTGACTTTACATTTCTTTCCTTTTGTGATTATTTGGTAATTACATCAATTCTATATTCCGATATTTCAAAAAATTAAGTTTGGCCAAATCTTGACTTACAGAGTATTAATATTGAAGGTATTGGAAACGATTTCATTAGTAATTGGTGCTAACGGTTTGTATAAGCTTCTGTAAGGGAATAAACATACGTTATTTTCAGTTTAGAATAGTGTTTAATGAAACTAAAGCTTTTCAATAACCAAAATACCCTTATGGAGTTTATACGTTGTTGTACACCGTTTTTTTATTCTGTTATTATTAGTTTTTCGTCAAACCAAGCATCTTCATATTCCTTTTTGTCAATTAAGAAACGATATCCAACATCAAGCCCAAAATATTTAATTAAATCAGGTCGGATTTGAAGTAAATGTTCAGCACAAATTGGTTCAAAAAAGTCATCAGACTCCGAGTATTCTCCTGTCCAAATAAACCAACCTGTTGTTCCTTTTTCTTTTGGATGTCTCAATCCGTGAATTGGGTCAGAATTTAGGTCAGAGCCAATTCCAATTTTTAGTTTTTTATTTATCGGATTCCACTTGGATTCATACTTTTCGCAAATCTGTTTTTGTCGGTCGATATGTACGTTCCACAAATTATAATCCGCTAATAAGCCTTCGTCAGTTTCCAATTGATGTTTCCATAGTCTGATATTCTTTTCTGTAATTGGAAAATTGATTTCTGGATTATCCCATTGAAAAATAATGTCTGATATTACTTCATCGTCCCAATCAAAATTGTCTTCTGTTATTAATTTCCAAGCATAATTTTCAAAATCCTTTTCTCCAATTTCTCCATTCAGATATTGGTTGCATTTAGCAATTAAATCCAAGCGCGATATTTTGATTTTTTGGTTCAAATTTTCGTTTTCTCAAATGGTGTACAATGCCGCGCTAAACGCAGTTACGTTCTGTATTTTGATCGTTCGCTATCAAAGATAGGGATAAGATCGTAAAATACAATTGGGACGTGACCAAATTGCGTTTAGCGTCTTTGTTGTGGCACGTTTTGCTCGATGCCGTCCTTCGGGCAGCACTCTTTGGGTTGAAGGGCAATTTGGTTTAGCGCGGCATTGGGGCACATATCCGGGATATCGGGAATTCG
>JAJRRO010000137.1 GCA_024279425.1 Bacteroidota bacterium
ATAAAGATGCCTATACACCAAATGGTGATAAAGGATTTCGACCCGATTACGCCACATCCGTTTATTCAAGTATTTTAAAAGATAAATTTCCAGATGTTCCTGTTTTAATAGGAGGAATTGAAGCATCGCTGCGTCGGGTAACACACTACGATTATTGGAGTGACAAACTAATGCCAAGTATTTTAGAAACTTCTAAAGCAGATATGTTGGTTTATGGTATGGGAGAGCAACCTTTGCGGGAAGTTGTTGAGTTATTACAAAAAGGAGTTCCTTTTTCAAGTTTAAGAACCATTAAGCAAACCGCTTTTTTACTGAATAAAGAGGAAAGCATTCCTAAAAATAAAAATTGGGAGGATGTAGAAATTTATTCTCATGATGTCTGTTTAAGAAATAAGAAAAAATTCGCCTCCAATTTTAAAGTCATAGAGCAAGAATCTAATAAACTTTCAGCAAGAAGAATTTTTCAAGGTATAAAAGATAGAACATTGGTGATAAACCCACCCTATCCAACAATGTTAGAAGAGGAAATCGATGCCTCTTTCGATTTGCCTTTCACTCGTTTACCACATCCAAAATATAATAAACGTGGACCAATTCCTGCGTTTGAGATGATTAAGTTTTCTATCAACATCCATCGTGGTTGTTTTGGAGGTTGTAGTTTCTGTACCATTTCTGCACATCAAGGAAAGTTTATAGCAAGTCGTAGTCAAGAATCTATTCTAAAAGAAGTTGATAAAGTTGCCAACATGCCTGATTTTAAAGGCTATCTATCAGATATTGGAGGGCCTTCAGCTAATATGTACAAGATGAAAGGTAAGGTACAATCCATTTGTGACCAATGTGTGGCACCTTCATGTATTTCGCCTATAATTTGCAGTAATTTGGATACGTCTCATAAACCGTTAACCAAATTATATCAAGCAGTAGATAAACATCCTAAAGTAAAAAAATCATTTATTGGAAGTGGCATTCGTCACGATATGTTGGTGCCAGAATTCAATAAAAATGCGGATCCAAAAGAATTAGATGATTATACGGAAGAAGTAATGACAAAACATATTTCTGGACGTTTAAAAGTGGCGCCAGAACACACGTCTGATCCCGTTTTAAAGTTGATGCGTAAACCTTCATTTGAATATTTTCATAAGTTTAAAAAACGTTTTGATAAAATCAATATAAAGAATAACTTGAAGCTTCAGTTGATTCCTTATTTTATTTCAAATCATCCAGCTTGTGAACTAGAAGATATGGCAAACCTTGCTGCTGAAACTAAGGATATGGGTTTTCAGCTAGAACAAGTACAAGGCTTTACGCCAACACCAATGACGGTTGCAACGGTTATTTATTATAGTGGGTATCACCCTTACACGCTAAAACCAACCAAAACTCCCATATCAAAAAAAGAAAAGGATGAACAACATCGTTTCTTCTTTTGGTATAAAAAAGAAAATAAAGATTGGATTAGAAAAACGTTGAATAAAGTGGGTAGAACAGATTTGGCAAACCTGTTAGTGCCAGAAAAAGAAAAGAATTCTTGGAAAAGCATTAAGCCTAAAAATGTGAAAAACACGTTTGATGATGCGATTCCTTCAAGTCATTCACGTCGAAAAAACAAACGTAAATCTAGAAATAAGAGACGTTAAATTATAGGACAACCAAATTGCACATGAAAGTTTGATTGTATTCTTAAATTTTGAAATTTGAAAAAGAAAAACGAATGCCAAAGCTTGAAATATTACATGAAAACAACAATTATCTAGTCGTAAACAAAGCTGCTGGACTTATAAGTGAAAAAAGCCCTTACGAAGCTGTCACTGTTGAAAATCAAGCTCTTAATTACCTTTTAAAATACAAACAGAAGCCATATATCGGTATCATACATAGATTAGATCGTGTAACAAGTGGAGTATTGATTCTTGCCAAGAAAAAAAGTGTTCTTGTAGAATTTAATAAGCTATTTAGCAGTCGTAAAGTTCAAAAAACGTATGTAGCAATTGTTAAAAATAAGCCACAAAAGAACAAAGGAAACTTAGTGAATTTTCTCGTAAAAAATAATAAAGAAAAAAGAGCAGATATCGTCCAATCAAAATCAAAAGACTCTCTAAACTGCATGCTTTCCTATCAAGTTATAGGTAAAAATGATGTTGGTTACCTTTTAGAAATAAAGCCAAAAACGGGTCGATTTCATCAAATTAGAGCCCAATTAGCTCATATAGGGCTTCCTATTATTGGAGATAAAAAATATGGCTCAGATCAAGAATATTTGCCTCTGTCTATTTGCCTTCACGCTTGGAAATTAACCTATGAAATTTCAAATTCTAAAGAGTTCCAGACCTTCGAGGCACCTTTGCCTAATAACGAATTTTGGGCATTTAAATCCATCTAAACTTATCTACTATTTTTACGCTAAAAGATATAAGAATAAAGATTTGGTTGTAACTAACAGATAAACAATTTTCAAGCAATTAAAAATTTAATGAAATTGAAATCTGGACTATAAACTTATTCCTCTCTTTTGTAGCAATAAGTTTAAAGAAAAATAAATTGAACAAAGTTTTCGAAATTTTAAAACTTAGCCTCCTTACGTAGCTGTGCCATTTTTACAGCAGCAATAGCCGCTTCGGTTCCTTTGTTGCCGTGTTTACCTCCACTTCGGTCAATGGCTTGTTGTAGATTATTATCGGTCAGTACACAGAAAATTACAGGAATATCATTTTGCACATTCAAATCTTTTATTCCTTGTGAGGTCGCTTCACAAACAAAATCGAAGTGTTTAGTTTCTCCTTGAATTACAGAACCAATCGCAATAATAGCATCGAGCATATCGTAACTTTCTTGCATTTTTTTACAACCATACACCAACTCGAAACTTCCAGGAACATTCCAACGAACAATGTTCTCTTTGATACCTCCACAATCTAAAATCGCATCAAAAGCACCTTGAAACATCCCTTCGGTGACTTTAGGATTCCATTCTGAAACAACAATCCCAAACCGAAAGTCTTTCGCGTTTGGGATTGTTGTTTTATCGTATACCGATAAGTTGTTATTTTCTGTAGCCATTTTTACTTCATTGCTTCCGCTTTACCTTCGTATAACGTAGCTTTAGTAGCTTCTGGCGATTTTGGGTAGTTATCTGCTATTGCTTTAAAGTGTTTTAAAGCAACATCTGGTTTTCCTAAACCTAAAGCAGTAATTCCTGCTTTCAATAAAAACCGTGGTGCTGTTAACTCACTTTTACTCATTGAAGCAGCTTTTTCGTAATATTTTAATGCTTCCTCTTGCTGATCTAATTGTGCAAAAGCATCGCCAATAGCTCCTTTTGCAATAGGTGCAACATTCATATCGTCTGCCTTAAAAGCATCCAAATATTCGATTG
>JAJRRO010000138.1 GCA_024279425.1 Bacteroidota bacterium
GCGCGGCATTGGGGCACATATCCGGGATATCGGGAATTCGCCTTGGAAAAAATATTTCATTTTTTGGTGGTGGCGGGATTGGCGCGGGTGGCGAATGTAGATGTCCCGGTTGCCCGAAGGGCGAATGTGCCCCAACGGTCTAGTATATGAGCCGTTTTGATGGCTTATATACATTGTTAGCCTTTCGTTTTAGTCTAATTGCATTTCTATTTTTTCTATCAACTTAGAAGTTAGTTCCTTCAATGCTTCAAATTTGCTAATTGCATCTGAATTAATCCAATGATGAGCAGCAATATTATTTATATAGGCTAATTTGTTATCTCTTAATTCGGTCGCGAGCATTTTAGTAGATGATTCAGGATAAAGAAATGCCGTTGAAGTTTCAAAGTTCATTGCATTATTTTCCGTGTATAATGATCCGTCCAATGGAAGTGTCCATTCGGTAGAAATTTGAATTCTTTGTTCCATATAGCCATGTTGTGCATAATGATTGACAATATCATCCCGTAAGCTCACATTTTTAATAAGGGATAAATTTCCTGTACTTGATAAATCTGTAAAAGTAGATTTTGAAGATAAAAATATTGGAAAAGTACTGCCGTATTCAATAAATTCATTGGCTCTAACAATCAATATCGAATCACTCGTAGTAGTATTAAGTGCTTGAGAAAACAGCTCAATAGTCTCGTTACCTTTTTTTAAATCACTTATAAAATCTGAAAAAATGATAAGATCTTGTTTGTTATCAGATAATAACCTTTTTAGATATAAAGTCTCTTGGTTCGTTATTTTTCGATCATCATTCCAATTATTAATGGATAGAGCAATTAGAATCCCTAGAACTACAAGGACTATTTCTCCAATAGCATATAGAAAATACTTACTAAACTTATTTTCAGCTAGCATGTTCTGGCGAATTCTTCTAAAGAATTTTATCATTGGTTAATGTTTGGTCATAACGGCTAGGCTATGATTTCGTTGTGGATAAATCCGCTAGGATTTTCCGCTGTAGAAATCAGCCGTAATTTATAAAATATATTTTGGTGTGACACAAAACCACAATGAATTATAGCCATTGTTGTTGGTTCGTTTAATTACCTTTTATTTTCTTAATTCTAATTCCTTTTGGATATCCTTGTACAGCTGGTTTGAAATTTCTTTTAATTTTCTAAAATAATCCATAAAAACGCTATGCTTGAGCTTATAGGTGGCTATTGCATTATCTATCGTTTGAAATTTTTTAGATGTAGGGTCATTGATAAAATCAAATTGTTCATCAAAGATTATATCAACACCATCATACAGGTCATCATGGAATGAATAAAATTTTGATAAATTCGGCACTTGCTTCCCCACTTCTATCAAGAAGCGGGATGAAACTTCGTTGAATTCACTAATATGAATTGAAGCCAAGTTGTTTTCTCTATAATAGTTAATAACCGATCCTCTTAATTCTTGATTTCTTAAAACATTCAGGTTACCTGAATTGGTTAACTCAATGTAAGTGGAATTTTGCGAGGTGAGCTGCTCAGAGTTCCATAAAATATTTGCAAACAAGTTCTTTACATCATCTAAGCTCGACTGCTTCTGATAGAGCTGACTAATAAATTCACGATGAACGGTAATTAGACTTTTAGAGTCTGATATACGACGATTGTAGTACGTAATGTCATTAGACAAGTCTATACTTAATCTCTTTAGGTATTGGATTTCAATTATTTTTTGTTTCTGATTTTCATTCCAATTATTCAGCATGAAAGCCCCTAGAATACCTGCAACGACCACGATTGTTTCAAAGCCATATCTAATCCAGTTTTCTTTTAAATGTTTGATTATATCTTTCATATTTCATAATGTTCGTTAAGGCAGATGGTTTACAAAGTTAAAGGGACATAGTTTACACCATATTTTGACTTAACCTTATTGATACTTGTTTATCCCTTATGTTCTTTTCATCAAAGAAACCTAAAAATACGTTTCTATAGAAGACC
>JAJRRO010000139.1 GCA_024279425.1 Bacteroidota bacterium
GAATATGAATTGATTGTTGAAGCCAAAGATGCTTCGGGTAATGCTTCGGGTAATGTCCAATATAAAATTAGCTTTAAAATCATTAATAAAAAAATGATTTCCAATGTCTTGCCCTATCCCAATCCATTTTCAACGGCGACAAGATTTGCCTATACAATGACAGGGGATGCAGCACCAGACATTTTCAAGATCCAAATACTAACGGTCGATGGAAAAGTGATAAGAGAAATTACGCAAGATGAAATCGGTGTGCTAAGAATTGGTAAGCATTTAACAGATTATCAGTGGGACGGACGAGATGAGTATGGAGATTTGTTAGCGAATGGCGTGTATCTCTATCGGCTCATTGTAAAAGATGAGGAACAAAAATCTTTTGAATCATACGAAACGAATACCGATTCCTTTTTTGAAAAGTCTTTTGGTAAAATTGTTATCTTACGATAGATGAATATGGATATTCCTTTTAATAAACCTTTTGTAAGTGGTCACGAGCAAAAATATGTGCTTGACGCAATAGCCAAAGGTGATTTGACAGGTGATGGGCAGTATTCTAATAAATCCATTCAGTTGTTAAAGAAAATAACGGGGGCAAAATCCATTCTCCTTACTCCGTCTGCAACCCATGGTCTAGAAATGGCTGCACTAGCTTTGGATATTGAAGAAGGGGATGAAGTGATTATGTCCTCCTTTACTTTTGTTTCTTGTGGTAATGCTTTCGTACTGCGGGGAGCAAAGATTATTTTTGTGGATATTCGTCCAGATACGATGAATATCGATGAGCAGTTGATTGAAGCGGCTATTACAGAACGGACTAGAGTCATTGTCGTCATGCATTATGGTGGCATAGCTTGTGCCATGGACGAAATTATGGCGGTTGCCTTGCGGCGAAATTTGTACGTGATAGAAGATGCAGCACATTGTATTGGTGCATACTATAAAGAAAAGCACCTCGGGACGATTGGCCATTTTGGCGTAATTAGTTTTCACTCGACCAAGAATATTCATTGCGGGGAAGGCGGTGCTTTGTTGATAAATGATGATAAGTTTGTTGAAAGACTTGAAATCATTCGTGAAAAAGGAACGAATAGACAACAATTGTTAGACGGGAAAGTAGATAAATATTCTTGGGTCGATATCGGATCTAGTTATTTGATGAGTGAATTGAATGCTGCGTATTTGTATGGGCAACTACAAAACATAGATCGGCTTACGCAAAATAGATTGCAAATCTGGAATAGATACTATTTTCTTTTAAAAACAATAGATGAGATTGAAATCCCAGTTGTTCCAGTTGAAACTCAGCATAATGGGCATATTTTTTATATAAAAATAGCACATCGCTCTAAGCTAATAGCCTTTCTTAATTCTAAAGGAATACAGTCTGTATTTCATTATATTCCTTTGCATAGTTCGGTAGCAGGTAAAGCGTATGGTAAATTTTATGGCGAAGATAGGTTTACGACGAAACACAGTGAGCGATTACTTAGGTTGCCGTTGTTTTATGGTTCGGATGGCGTAGAAAATATTTGTGGCTACATTAAAAATTACTTTTCAGAACAGAAATAATATTCCATGAATTTTTTTTTATTAAAAGGGCTGAAGTATTTTTTAATTCTAAAAACTATTTTTGTAGCAAAAATAATAGGGGTTGACTACGTTGTTAGGCAATTATTTGTTTGTCCTGATTTTGTAATTGCATACCTTCTTCGTAGATTTGGCGCCGCCATTGGTGAAAATGTTAATTTCAAAGGGGGATTACAACTGGACAATGTTACCGGGGATAAAGAAGCAAAAGGTGATTTTTCTAACTTGATTATAGGAGAAGGTAGTTATATTGGTAAGCATGTATTTTTTGACTTACCAGCACGTGTAGTTCTAGGGAAGGAATGTGTAGTTAGTGCTGGAGTAAAATTCTTGACTCATCAAGATTGTGGTGACCGAATGATGGCAACATATTATGCCCGAAAAGTTAATGGTATTACTGTAGGAGAAGGGAGCTGGATCGGTGCCAATGCCATTATTTTAGCTGGTGTCAAATTAGGAAAATTGTGTGTGGTTGGTGCTGGAGCAGTCGTTACAGAAAGCTTTCCTGATAATAGTGTAATAGGAGGTGTGCCGGCTCAGCTTATCAAAACATTACACCCAAATGAGTTATAGACATACAGCAATAAATGGGGTGAAGTGGACGAGTATTGCATCTGTGATTACATCTGTAATTAAGTTAGTACAATTTGCTGTATTGGCGCATTATTTAAGTAAGTCAGATTTTGGTTTGATGGCGATTGTTGGAATGGTCGTTGGCTTTAGCGCTTTGTTTATTGATTTTGGAATTAATGCAGCAATAGTCCATAAGCAGGACATTACGAAAGCTCAATTGTCTAGTTTGTATTGGTTGAATATTGCGGTTAGTATTATACTGTTTGCACTCTTGTTTGCTTTGGCTCCTCTTGTGGCAAGTTTTTATGATGAGCCAGCATTAATACCTATTATACGAATACTGGCTTCGACTTTTATTATAGCAGGTATTGGGAATCAATTCGCAGTTTTACTGCAAAAAGAATTAAAATTTAAAGCCCTCGCTTTTATAAATATCATTTCTGTTTTTGTTGGGTTTGGTTTGGCTATCTATTTAGCTATGCAGGGTTATGGTGTATATAGTTTGGTCTATGCGACATTGGTAACCTACGGCATAAATGCCTTGTTAAATGTATATAAAGGTTGGGCCATCCATCATCCTGATTTTTCTTTCTCTTTTCAGGAAATTAAATCCATGTTGTCTTTTGGTTTTTTTCAGATGGGGGAACGGTCCGTTAACTATCTGAATGCGCAATTTGATGTTTTATTGATTGGTAAATTGTTTGGCACTGAGGTGCTGGGGGTATATAGTGTTGCTAAAAATATATCCTCAAAACCTTACCAAATTATCAATCCAATTATAAACAAAGTGACTTTCCCGATTATGTCCAAAATCCAAAATGAAACCAGTCGCTTACGCAAGTTATTTTTGAATGTAATAAATTATTTATGCTCTGTTAATTTTCCTATTTATGTGTTAGTGATATTTTTAGCGGAAGATATTATTGTTAATTTATTTGGAGCGAAATGGGTGGACGCAATTATACTTTTACAGCTATTAGCAGCCTATAGAATGTTTACTTCTTTTGGAAATCCAATTGGTTCTTTGTTGTTGGCTAAAGGCCGAGCGGATTTAGGCTTTTATTGGAATCTAGCTTTATTTATTTTTATTCCTTTTATTATCTATGGAGGGAGTCATTGGGGGTTGGTGGGGGTGGCTTCTAGTCTGTTGTTATTACAGGTATTGCTGATGTATCCTGCATGGTATTTTTTAGTGAACGAACTGTCCGATATTACTTTTTTGGAATACGCGTATACGATTGGAAAGCCTTTTTTTATTGCCTTTGTCGGAGGAGTTTTGGGCTTTTTAATGTGTACTATTTTCGGAGTTGAGTATTTTGTATTGAGATTTGTGATTTATGGAATAGCTATGCTGGCAACTATCTTCTTTTTAAATAAAAAGTTCAATCCATTATTCTATGAAATTATTTTTGACTTTCTAAAAAATAAGGAAAATGAAAAAGAAGCTATTTAAGCTATTGCCTCGGAGATTTAGGATAAACTTGCAAAACAAACTTTTGCATGTCTTATCTTTTAAATTTACTGCTGACTTACTCATAGCAATCTAGGTAAAATCCATGGGTTTTTTATGAAGAAAAAAGATGAATAGGCAAGCTTGAGTACAATTCGCATAAGTTTACTACGATGGCAACTTACTCCTGCAAGTAGATGCCTGTACAATGCTCTATTCGTAGATTTTGACCATTGATTGTGACGTATTTCTTGAACCCAAGGTTGAAAAGTTAACAATTTAAATTTGCAAGATTCAACTTTGTTATGTGTCGTGTTGTTATCGTGGATACGATATACTGTTACGGCTTTGCCTGTACTTGCAGGGTATATTTTATTGTTGTGAATCCACTTGAGTATAAAGTCAGTATCTTGTCCTTGATAAAGATGTTCCGCAAACATTAATTCATCTACAAATGATGACATCTTTAAAATTACAGTATGAACCGAAAAAGCAGTTTCGTTTTTGACAAAAGATTCAAAAAGTACATCAGGGTGGGCAGTTTTAAGAGAAAAAGAAGTCACTATGTTTTTTTGCTGTTGATTAAAAAGTGTTCTTCCTTTCTCCGTTTCATAATGAATTCCAAGTAAATCATAAGTTCCATCTGCATCAGGATATTTCCGAAACACTTCTTTCGCTTTCGCAAAACGATTTTCAAGGTAGTAGTCATCCGCATCTAGAAAAGCAATAAATTCGCTAGATGCCTGTCGAATTCCTAAATTTCTAGTTGCTCCAGCTCTTTTATTTTGGCGGTTTGGATGTGTAAAGAGTTTTACCTTAGGGTTTTGCGAAAGTTTTTGGCAAATCTCATAACTACCATCAGTAGAGCCATCATCCACTAAAATAATTTCGGCAGTTTCTGGTTGTATCAATGCTGATTGAACAGCTTCTTCGATATAGTGTACTGCATTATATACGGGAATGATTACGGAAACTTGCAATATTTTAATTTAGTTAAGCTAGTGGCACTTTTCTAAGCCAAAGATAGGGTAAATACTTAACTTTGTTTTATGAAAGTTTTAGTCATACCAGGTTGGTACCCTGGAAAATATACGCCACAAAATGGTAATTTTTATGTTGAACAAGTTAAATACTTGCATCAAGCTGGTGTTGATGTTGCGGTTATTACGGCTGATTTAGACTATAGGTATTATCTTCATTTTGATGGTTTTTTTCGGAAGAGAACCTTTAGTGTGGAAGATAATGTACCTATTTTTAGAATATCAGGTGGTGGTTTTCCTAAAATAAATATTTTTTTTTTAGATTTATGGAGCCAAAAATTATATGAGTTATATGAGCGCTATGTCGCTAAATTTGGCAAGCCAGATATTATCCATGCGCATAATTTTTGGGGTGGCTATGTGGCTATGAAACTTTCGCAAAAAGAAGAAATTCCCTATGTTTTCTCTGAGGTTTTTTCTGGTATCCTTTCAGGGGACTGGCCGCAATGGCAAAAGAAAATCTATGTTGATATTTGCAATAATGCTTCTGAAATAATTGCAGTTAGTAGAAGTTTGGCGGATGTAATAGAAGCAAAATATTACACAAGAAAGTGTCATATCATTCCAAATTTTATTGATACAGATTTGTTTGCCTTGAAAGAGCGAAAGGTGTTACCTGAAAAATTTAGTTTCTTGGGTGTTGGTGTATTGATACCGTTGAAGTGTTTTGATTTACAACTTCAGGCATTTGCCAAGATTATTGAAAAGGGATATGATGCAAAGTTGCTTATCATTGGCTTGGGCAAAGAAAGAAAAAGACTAGGTGAGTTGATAGTAGAACTTGGATTAACAAATCATGTTACTATAAAGCCAGAAGTGTCTTATGAAAGAGTTGTAAAAGAAATGCAACGAGCGGATGTTTTTCTATTGACCAGTCATACAGAGACTTTTGGTATTGTTGTTATTGAAGCGATGTCAGTAGGGACTCCTGTTATTGCGACTCAGACTGCTGGGCCTATTGATATCTTAACAAAAGAATCGGGCATTCTTGTACCAATTAATGATGTTAAAGGATTAGCTCGGGCAATGGAGTCTATGATGGATAACTATCAAGATTTTAATCCCGAAAGAATTAGGGCGATTGCTGTTGAGAAGTACTCTAAAGGTGTGGTAACAGCTTCAATAATTAAATTGTATTTGAGTGTAATAGATAAAATAATTTTCCAGTAGCTTTTCGGCATTGGCAAGATACCCATTTGATTTTAAGATTATTATCACTTTTTCCTTTTCGGCAATTGGACAGCCATACCTATGTTTACGTACAGCATGCAGGGATGGGGTCTCGTAGTATTTATCAATTAGAAGACGCTGAAGCTAGGATTCAAAGTAATGTAGATGCGATGTTCGATGTGTTTGAAAAATATCATGACTTGTTATCGCCTCATCTGCCGAGTCACACGTTGGATTATTTGGTTAGCCAAAAATACCTGAACCATGCTAATGGCGCTTTAGTAAATGGAAAAATTCAACTAGCTTTAAGCTTGATTAAAAAGTCACTTAGTAGAAGTAAAGGGAAATGGTTTAAGTTCTTTTACCTAAAATTTTTCTTAAAACTCCCTTTGAAAATCATTTTTGGATTTCCTCACGAATAATATCTTTGTAAGTCCGACCTAGCTGCTCTGCATTCTTCTCTACCTCAAATTCCGCTTCCACGTGTCTCCTCGCTGCTTGCGCAAAACCATCATATTCCACTTGTTCCATCTCATAAAAACGAGAGATGCTTTCACGGATGCCAGCGGCATCTTTTTCTGGACTTAATAAACCCGTCTCATCGTCTATGACCTCCATGGGAATGTCACAATGCGTGGTCGCGATGATGGGCATACCCGTAGCTTGTGCATCTAATATTGCAATGGGTGCGCCGCCTTCGCAATCGAAGTCATCTGCATAGCAACTGGGCTGGATGAATACTTGGAAGTCAGCCAAAAAAGAATGAAGTGTTGAATAGTCAATACTGCTGAGTATTGAAATTTTTTTTTGGAGGCGATGCTTTTTGATGTATTGTATGATGTGGGCCTGTCTGCCGTCTTCTCGTTCCCCACCGACTAAGGTGAGGTGCATGTTGGGGCATTCTTTGAGCGCAAGATGAAAAGCTTTTACACTGTAGATGTGTCCTTTCTTTTGGGTAAAAGAAGCGAGTTGAATGAGTTTTAGTTCTGCTGCTTTTTTAGTTCTTTTGACGAAAGGGATTTGATTGGTTTGAACGCCTAGTCTGACAATTTTAATTTTTTCTTTTGGGCAACCGGCTTTTTCTAAGATTTTCGCTCCATGAGGACCTTCACAGATGATAGCGCTGGCTTTCGCAAAAAGGATTTTAAATCTATCCTGATATTCGGGGTATAGGTGTGGTAATTTTTCATAGTCCCATCCATAAAAAGAAATGACCATTGGCACATTCAAGTCTGATGCAATCGCATGATAAAACCAAGCCACATTGGCAAAGTGAATATGTATTAATTCTATTTTATTTTCTTTTGCAAACCGTTTAATACCTCGAAGCAATAATCTAGGATATTTAAAAAGACGATAATAGATTTTTTGCGCAAGCTGAATAGGCTTCTTTTTGTCTAGTTGAACGTATCTATCTTCAAGCGCACTGAACGAATGCCGATAAAAATGAAATTGTTCATCTTGAAAATTTTCATTGTACTGGTTGGCGGCAATAAAGATATTCGATTCGGGTATATGACGAATGAGGTTGTACGCCCAATTCTCCGTATTAGGTAAGTAAGTGCCAAATAAATGTAAAATTCGACTGGGTTGATTGTCCATTAGTCAAAAGTACAGCTTTATTGTCTATTTACCAACCCGCCCTGTATATTTGGGAACAACATTATTCTTTAACAAAACTTTCCACAAAACCATTGATGGAAATATAATAAGTTCCTTGTGGTAAGGAGTGTACATCTAAATATTGACCATTATAATTAGATGTTTGAAGTAGTCTGCCCCAATTATCATAAATTTTGATCTCCATATTAGC
>JAJRRO010000140.1 GCA_024279425.1 Bacteroidota bacterium
CGTTAGCAACAATTGAAAACCATCTGTTAATTGAACTTTTTCATATAAGTTGAGTATTACTTCAAAGCAGCAAACATGAATCGACTATTAATCATCTCACTATCGCTCATTTTAGTTGCCTGTGCTCAAAATAATACTGCTGAGGAGGAGAAAATTGAAAACAAAATAAAAACTCCAATTGAACTCCCTTCTAATCTTTCAGATATTCCAGATAGTTCTTTTGCTCCTATCATTAATCTGTTAGGTAATGCGAGAATCATAGGAATCACGGAGGGAACGCATGGAATGAACGAACCATTGGATTTTAGAAATTCATTGATAAAATATCTTGTGAAAGAAAACCGGATAAGGGTAATTGCCTTCGAATCAGGACTGATCGAATCACGAATAGTGAATGACTACATTAATGGAGAACAATTAGATTTAGATTCAGTTTTAAATAATGGTATTTCATATACATTTGGTCAATTCCCACAAAACAGAGAACTTCTAACATGGTTGAAGAAATTCAATGAATCCCAAACTGACGAAAACAGAGTGCAGTTTTATGGGTTTGACATGTCTGGAAATGCACCAAATCCAATGCTTGAAAACTCAGCGTTTGCATTATCGAATTGCCTAAAATATTTTAAAGAAGTTGATACAGATGGTTATAATTATTTAGGCAAAAAACTGAAACCTTATCTCAATTATTTACACTTAGATGATAATCCTGACGATCCCAAAACAGAATTCGCAGACTTGCCCGAAGCAGAAAGAATCAAATTGAATGAATTGATCGATGAATTAATTGAAACTTTAAGGAAGAACAAACAAGTATACACCAATAAAACTGGTGAGGATAATTATCTATGGGGGATGCAGTCGGCTATTTGCGCAAAGCAGAATATTCAATTTTTAACTGAATTCAATAACCCTTCTCCAAAATATTCCATTCGTGAAAAATCCATGTTTGAAAATCTTCAATGGATAATGGAAATGGAGAAAGGTGAAAAAATAGTACTTTTTGCCCATTTGGCTCATCTCGCTAAAGACATCTACATCTTAAATACCGAAGGAGAAAATGTGATCCCGAACAATCAATTCGGAGAATACATTAATGAACATTATGAATCAGATTATAAAGTTATTGGAAACTTCTATAGTTATCTTGATTACCATGACGCTATTGATAGTGTAAAAGTCAACTCTTTTCCTGAGATAATAAATAAACGTTATACAATGGAAAATTTCTATTTACCATTAGATAATAATGATCCTATCTATAAGAAACCAATGATTTTTGGTGTCCCAAGTAGTGGAGGTGATGTTTGGATGACACCCTCAAAAGGAATTGATATCATTTTTTATACAAAAAAGCAGCATTACTTTTATAAAGACTAAATGTTGCTAACACTACCTACAAATGCATGCTCCGCTTACGCTTCGAACCATTGTTTACTCGAAAATGACTATCTTTAGTTATAAATCTAATCAGAGTTAAAAGGCGCACGTCATTGTAGCCTGAACCGTTAGCAGTAATGTAAACCTAAATTCAATGTCCACTAAGAACAAATACGATTTTTTTGAGACTCGCTATAGTGAGGAAATTGAAAGAATGCGAGATATACAGAGGAAAGCACATATTTACCTCTCGATTATTTCAATTGTGTCATCTATTTTATTGGTTAATTTGTCCGAACTAGAAAAATTTATTAAAACCGACTCAAGTATAAAAATCACATTGTTCGTTTTACTCTTTATTCTTTTAATTGTTCTAATATTCCTGATAGACTCAATCAGATTAAAAAAATACACTTTGGCTTTTAACCCATCAGAATACATTAATGAAATGCCAGATACCGATGAATATTTGGATAGCGACTTTTACGAAAATAGAATTGCTGATTTTATAATCTCAATTGAAAATAATCAAAAAATAAACTCAGAAAAAGCCAGTTCATTACAGATAAGCGAATATGGAATATTTGGACTAATTTTTATGGTAATATTAATAACACTTCAAATTTTATTATAATGTCAGATGAAGACGGAAGCAAAAAGACGCAAGAGACTATTTCAGCTAAAACAAGACTGGAACAAAAACTTGTTGTGGCTAAGGGGAAATCCAAAAGAATTATGATGTCAATGGATGTAAAGAAAGATAAAAAAGATAAAAAGTGAATTTCAGGACAATAATTTAAGAGTTGAATAACTATTAATAATGAAAAATGGCAGATTGCGTTAATTGCGGGGCATATACCAAATTCGAAAATGGACTTTGTTATAAGTGCTATAAAAATGATAATTCAAAAGAGGTTGTTGTAGAAGAAATTCCAAAAACAAAAAAAACAAACTCCAAACCAAGCAAAGAAAACCCATGGATATCTGGTGTTATAAAGGGTAGAATTGCGGAGACAATTGTTGAAGAACTGTTCCGTTCCCTCGGTTTTCAGGTATTTAGCTATGGTATGGAAAACTCTATTCCTGGGATTAAAGACCTGTTAAAAGGAGTTAGAGGCGACGTTTCAAAAAACATTCGTCAAATGCCCGATTTTGTAGTTTTTAAAGACAATCAAGCACACTTCATAGAAGTTAAATATAGAGCTAGTGGTGAATTAAAATTAAACGATATTGCAAAGTATGGGGATTACCCCTTTGAAAATGCATTATTCGTTTTAGTCACTAAAAAACATATAAAGTGCATTTCATATAAGGAACTTGAAGAAGGAAAAGAAATTAATCCTAAATCCCAAAATTATCTAGGGAAACGAAAAGAATTTGACACCGATTCGGAAAAAATCGTTGAGTATTGCAAATATGCTGTGAAATTCTTCGAAAATGTCTAAAGATACTGCTAACAATAGCTATGCGGTAATACGGGCTTATTCTTCGCACCATTATTCACACTTGTAAAATCTATTCTTATCTTAGAAAACATTTATTGCTTATAAGCCGTACTACGCATAGCTTAACCGTTGGCAGTCATGCAGCTGTGTGGAGAACCGTCGTGTTGCTTTTCGGAGTGTTTATGATATTGCACCAAGAATAATTCAACTAAAACAAGATGCTTTTATGTGCAGGATTTACTCCGAATGTGAAAGCCAAATAATCGAC
>JAJRRO010000012.1 GCA_024279425.1 Bacteroidota bacterium
GGACTGAACGTAATTCTCTTCAAAATTCGCATAGGAGCACTAGTGGTAGCCTATGCCTAAATTAGAAGATAGTGCCAAGGGTGAAAAGAGCTCTGGTTTGATGATTCACGAACCGCCGTATACGAGACCCGTACGTACGGTCGTGTGAGAGGCGCACCGTGGGCCTTACAGCTCACGGCCGTCTACTCGATTGTGCATAGGCTTTTAAGCTATTTCTTTTTGTCAGGAAACCAAGTGTCTCGCAATATTTTCCATTTTCCTTCATCTTTTTTCCAAACCAATAAGTATCTTCCACTACCAACGACTTTTCCATTTGCGTGAGACCAAGTTCCTGTTCCATCTTCCACAAGTAATTGGTCATTGCCCCATAAATGTGTCGTTTTAAAACTTGAACCTGTAATACTATCTCGAATCATACCTCCAAAACCCTTAATAATGTTTTTCCTCCCAACAGTAGATGGTATTATTTCAGCATCTACCATATACATATTTCCCAAAGCAATTGAATCTCCATTTTGTAAATATTTTTCATATTCTCGAAGACGTAATTCAATTTCTTTTTCGAGGTTTGATAAATCGGTTTGTTTAGTTTCCGCGCTTTTTTTAGTCACTTTTTGGTCGCAACTTGTAAAGAAAATCGATGCTATTAATATGGAAAACAATAAAGTAATTCTGAATTTCATTTTTTTCATTGTAGTCTATTTAGTTAGTTTTCCCTGCTTATGCACAACGTTTAGCTATGAATAGTACGGAGTAGAGTAGTGGTTACTTTTCGTGTCGACACAAGCCATAAGCTTTTAGATTTTGTTTGATAGGTTTTAAAAGCCAAATATTAAAAGATTTGGCGACATTATAAATATACAATGCTTTAGCATTACACACCAAAACCCGTATTATTTATAGGTTTTGTTGTAGCTAGTTTTTAATTAACCCAGGTTATTCTTTACTTTGAATGAGAAAACATCAGGTCTTGAGTAGTGTCCAACGACATCAAACATTCGTTTAGCTTTAATAATTTGCTGAAGATCAATATCTGCATATAGAATACCTTCTTTTGCCTCAAGAGGTCCTGCTAAAAACTGACCATTTGGAGCAATTATCGAACTATTACCAACATTGATCCATTCTCTTCCTTCTGGGTAAAGTTTTTTAAACTCATACTCATTAGGAATATCATCCATTTTTAAAGCCATACAAGTGCTTATTACAAATAGTCCACCTTCTCTTGCAATATGCTGCATAGATTGAATCCAGTTAGGACTTTTGTCCCAAGTTGGAGATGCTAATATTTGAGTTCCAAATTCGTAAATAGCATTTCTTGCTAATGGCATGAGGTTTTCCCAACAGATCAATCCTGCTATTTTTCCTGCTGAAGTGTCATAAGAACACAAGGTGCTGCCATCTCCTTGAGACCATATCAGACGTTCTCCACCTGTTGGTATTAACTTTCTATGTTTACCTAGAATTAAACCTTTGTCGTCTATAAAAAGTAAGCTATTAAATAAACTTGCATTACTGGTTTCAGTATTACGTTCATGCATACCAATAACAACATTAATACCAGCTGTTTTAGCGGCTTTACAAAGCTTTTTTGTAGTATCATCAGGTACAGAAACAGCATTTTCAACAAGCTTTAAGTAAAGCTCATTTAAATCAGCCCCTTTACTATTTGGAATAAGCCATACCCAATCTGGATAACCAGAAATAAAAGCCTCTGGGAAAACAATTAAGTTAGCGCCGTTTTCACCTGCCTCTAAAATCACTTTACAGGCCTTTTCAACCGTTTTTTCCTTATCTAAGAAAATGGGTGAAAGCTGTGCAGCTGCTACCTTTATATTTTTAGTCATCTTATTTATTTTTAATTAGTTACAACGGTCTTGTATATAAAAAGTAGCGGATTTTCACTCACTGACTTTTCCGTTTATAACTAACCTTTATTTTATGCTTATACTTTCGCTTTAGTTCTTATTCCGCTATTTTTATATACGTTGTGTGTGCCCAGCATGGGCATCTTTTAGCTATAGAAATGTAGTCAATTAATCTAGAGGGTGCAAGTCCCTTATGGGCGGGGGTAACGCCTCGAACCATTAGTAAGTCGCAAGGTTGCTGACCGTGAGGTCAGGACTGAAGGAAGCGAGACTACAAAACTCGGTATTGACGAAC
>JAJRRO010000013.1 GCA_024279425.1 Bacteroidota bacterium
GCTGTCAAAGGTGATACTTTGTTTCCCTGCCGTTCCATTTGTGGTGTCATCGGATCCGGTTCTAACATCTGTATTTTGTAAAAACAATTCATTGTCTTTTTTCTCCCTTTGAGATTCCCATATCGAACCCGTCCAAAAATAGATGCCCGGATAAAGGCTATCGGCTCCAGCGATTGTCGTACTTGTATTGTAGACCGCTGTTCCCGCAACTATATTGGGGCCGTTAGGGTTTACTATGGTTTCAGTATTGATATCAACCAAAGCCACTATGGGAAAAACCACCCCCATCGTTGTAGAGTTAACATCAAAGGCACCTTCTGGTGTATTGGTGCCAATTCCCACTTGAGCTACTGTTATGAAAGTTGTAAACAACATAAGAAAACAGAGGGCAAAACTTATATTTGTGAATATTTTTTTCATTTCTTTTATAATTTTAATCTCCAACGTAAACAATTTCAATGGTACACGGAATGTCGTACGCAATATGGCCTAGTCCCGTACCACTATTACCATTGTTAATGTAGTCGGGTAGTAAATCTTGGTCAAATGTTAAACCAAAACTTGTAGAACTGTTGGCAGTTAATGAAAGGTAGAGAATGATAGAATACTCTTGCCAAATAGCAAAGTAATTGGTTGCACTTACAGATGGTTCATAGGCGGTGGAAAACGCATGTGCCGGAATGTCGTAATTTGTTCCTCCGAAAGTAAATCGGAAAGTACCGGATGCTCGCGCCACATTGAGATAACCATCAGATTGACTTCCTCCGGATTTCTTGGGAACTTTCGCTGAAGCCCCTGCATAATTTACATCTACCTTGATTCTGTATGTCCCCGTAAAATCAGCGACAAAGGTCTGTCCCGTAAGCCCGGGGACATTTTCAAAGCCCGCTCCGGAACTAGATTGAAAATCCAAGGATGATTGTTCGTACAAGACGGATTGATTTCTAGCGAATTCTAGTTTCCATTTTGTGCCATCCCAGGCATACATTCCAGGAGATACATCATTGGCGCCAAGTGTTGAAGTATTGGTATTATAAACAGTGGTGCCAATAGGAATACTTCCGGTTTTAGGATTTACAACAGGGGATTCACTAATAGTGGAAATTAAAGATACCCTGGGTAAAACAAATCCTGAGGTACTGCTGTTAATATCCAAAATTCCATTTGGGGTCTTTGTATTAATTCCAACTTGAGCATTAAGTGTTTGAAAACTGAATAAAATTGATAGCACAATAGTGCTAATAATTGTGGTTAGTTGTTGAGTCATAGATAAGGGCTTTACCATTACTATGAACAATACTAAAATTTTTTTGAATATAAATCGCTAAAGTTCATAAATATTCGATGAAATGCATTAAATAATTATAAAAGTAGGAAAAAGACTTCTAAAAAAATATCAATTTTGCAATAGTGAGTGCATTATTGGAATTATTACTAAAGTCTATTTTCAATCCTGAAACCGATTTTAGGCATAAGAAGGGCCGCTTTTAACCGTTAATTTTTGTTCGAATCCTTCACTCTGTTTTTTTCAGAATTAAAAAA
>JAJRRO010000014.1 GCA_024279425.1 Bacteroidota bacterium
AGAAGTTAAAACAAAGAAAAATGACAAAAAACAGAACACTGGAAGCAAGAAAAAAACAGTTCAGGGAAAATCATTTAACTTCGTGAAAGCACTCTCTTATAAATTAACCCTAAAGAGTTCAGATTTATTTGACGACATACAAGCTTTGTACAAACTCTCCATATAGTTCATTGAGAGACATCATATGTCTTAATATACTTTCTTATAGTGCTTTATTAAAAAGTTCAATTGAAGAAGAGTTAAAAGATCAGTCAGCAGCTGAACTTTCTAAAGAACAAGTTGATTTTGTATATAAGATGTATTCAAAGATGTCAAGGATTGAGGTGAATCCTACTTTAGAATTATACCGTAGACAAACATTAGGATATAGTATAACAATCAATGAGATATTAGATTTTTCTGAACGATTTCAAAAAAAATATCCATATATAGTCGTGCAGATTATTAATAACCTTTTGGTAGATTACTTAGCAATTGGAAATATAAAGGACTTCAAAGAATCTTATCAAAAACTTAGTGAATTTTATCCAGAAACAATTAAAATTGATAATGGCGTCGAGGTTATAACTAACAATTTTATTGTCCAAAGAGCTATATTAAAGCTTTTTTATTTATTTCATACTGGTACTTTGGATTTTTTGGAGTTAGAGTTAATTAATAATATTTTTCTAAAGAATTATGAAAATGATTCTGAACTTCATAGACTCCAAGCCAATATATATAGATTTGCAACAATATTAAATCACTCTCATTTAGTTGATTGGAGTAAAAAAAACAGCCTTTTATCTCTTGGAGAAATGAAGTCAATTGAGGAGAATTTACTTGGGAATTTTTACCATGGAAACAGGTTTAGAAATGATGCTCAATTGATTTATTATTGCTTTCCAATGGCAATAGATAAAAAGGATTTGGGCTTATATATTTCTTAAATTAAAAAAAAGGCATACAATTCGGATACCCATTAAGTTGGTAAGGTGTTAAATGGTTGGAATATAAGATGTTACGGTCCTTGGTTCGAGTCCAAGAGGGGGAGCTAGTAAACAAAAGGCTTCAGAGATTTTCAATTCTGAAGCCTTTTTTATTTGCACATAATTTGCACATATTTTTTGTTAAATTATGGTTGTTACTATATATTCGTAAATACTATTGTTTTAAATGATAAGGCATTTTTTCCAAACAACTTAAGATGGAAATTATGTTATTATCAATCCAAAACTTCCGTACCACTCAAATTTCTCCACCCAGAATATTCATTGTACTTTTCTTCATCAATTTCTACTACCATTCCAAACCTCAATATATCTTAGCGGGTATTTTTCAATAATCTTGTCCAGTTTAACTCTTTCATATCGTTCTTCCAAAGCCTCAAATTTAATGCCGTAGGTTTCAATGGCGGTCTAGTCCCGAAGAGTTATAACAGACTCGTGTACCGCACTTAAAGCCCCAATATAAGAGCTGAATGTGAGGTTTTCATCAAAATTTATAATGATACCGTAATCTACGGTTATCCATAATTTGCTTTTGAAGGATTATTGGAAACTGTTTTAACGTGACCATAGCATCGTTGATTGTATATCCTTTGGTTGAAACATCAATATTTATTGCATTTGGGTATGATTTTATTCTTTCTAGATTGGTGTCATTGTTAAAGAGAAAATGGGATTCTTTGGTCGTAAAAAGATAAGTTCGTTGGTGAAGTGTATAATATTTTGGGTCAATTTCTACCTTTTTTGGAATCACTACGTACCAAAGGATTTCAATATCTGCTATGGCCAAATTCTTGGTCAACTGATTCACACGTCTCATTACTATATTTTCATCTATCATCAAATACATTGGCATGTTCCAATGAAGTTCTTCCGGAAATGTGGTCTTAATCCTTTTAACTTCATCTATGAGCGTCCAACTATCATATTGGGTATCACCAATAAAAATTAATTCATTCTGCTCTTGAGTTTCGATATTTTTAGGTTTGACCAAAGCGATACTGGGCAGATGTGTAAATCTGCGACTACTTTTATAATATGAGCTAGACTCAGGAACTCGTAAATGATAGGTAGAATCTAAACGATTGGCAATAACTGATTCGTTAAAAGCTTTGTAATCAACAATGTTGATTTTAGAAAGTCCAAAGGACAATGATGAGACAACGATCAAAGAAATCATCATCCATTTATATGCCTTTGTCCTATAGGTCAAAAGTAGAGTGCTCCAGACTTGAAGGAACATCGTAATAATGATAAAGACAAACACGTAGTTGAAATCTGGATATAAACTAATTAAATAATATCCACCAAAGCCGGCCATGGCAAATAGAAAGCCATACATTGTTGCCACCTTACTAAACCAGCATAAAAAATACCAATTAAGAAACCTTTGGTCATCGACAATTGATCGAAGTCTTCCAACTTTATGCTTAGGATCTAGTGCCGAAAGGTGTGAGAGTTCGAGTCTCTCCGCCCGTACAACAAGCGAAAGCCGACTTTTAAAAGTCGGCTTTTTTTGTTCAAGTACAACATAGGTACAACAAATTGATTATTTTCTTTATCTATTTCAATTGGGCCTAATTAGCCTCATTTGGTACCAATTTAGATTCCAATCTGATAATTGATGAAGGCCTCCCAAATACTTACACATAACTTTGCGCATGGATCCTGTGGGATTTCTTTGGAGTTCGTGCCGATAAGCGTAAAGCCTTAAATTTCTTGTGTACACCAAATTGTCACAGCTATCCCAAAAAATTAGATATATAATTTCATTCACCTTTTAGAATCGTTTGTATAAACTTTATTGTTCTGAAATCTCTCGTAAGATAAAGTCAGTAAAATCTTTTTTTTCTAAAAACCCAGATGTTATCGTTGACCGTTCTATCTATTTTAAGAGGGGATTACATTTTTTCTTTTCAAGTTGTAGCGTTTGTAGATAACTTTACGTACTGGGAAAAATAGCTGTTTTAAAAGCATGGCATACCGTGTGTTCTATTTGATTCGGAAAATCATTGGACCTAGATGGTTCATGTGCATAAATACCAACTTGATTTGAAGAGATACTCTGAAGATGAGGAGAGGCGAATAATTGCTGGCTGTGCAATAGAATCGGAAAAATACCAAGAACTTCTGTACAAGTGGTACTACGGGTATGTCATGGCCGTTAGTCTATCGTATTGTACAAGTCGTGATATAGCCCAAGAAATCACCCATGACTCTTTCATGAAGATTTATAGCTCCATTGATAGGTTCGATGAAAAACAAGTACTTAAGAGTTGGATCAGAAAAATTACCGTGAATACGGCCATTGATCATTATAGAAGGGATAAAAAGCATTTGTACCATTTGGATGTCTCGGAATACTCTTTGGACATTCCTGCCACTGCTATAATAGACCAACTTACCGTAGATGATATTTATAAACTTATTGGGGAGTTGCCGGAAATGTTGAAAATTGTTTTTAATCTATATGAAATTGAAGGGTATAGCCATAAAGAGATCGTTAAACTTGTTGGTATTCAGGAAAGTTCGTCCAGAACATATCTTATGCGGGCGAAAATGAAGCTTAGAAGATTGGTGAAAAAACATTTTAATTGAAAAGGAATGAAAAATCAATTTGATAAAAACTTAGCTAAAAAAATAAAAAACGAGCTGTTAAATCATACAGAACAGTACGAAGAAGGGGCATGGGAATATTTTTTGTCCAAGAAAAAGAAGAAAAAGAAAAAGGTATTCTATTGGTACTTGACTGGGATTGCATCGTCTGTTGCTTTGATTATAAGCTTTAGCATCTTTTTCCTTAATGAGGATATAACAATTCCCATAAAAAATAATAATCGGATTTTGGACAAGGAAATACCTTCTTCAGAGATACCGTCATTGGAAAGCATTTTGAAAGATTCCCAGAAGGTTCAAGAAGCAGAGAAAATCAAAAAAAATCCAGTAGCAATAATCAATAATCCCATTGAGAACAAAAAAAGTTCAAAAAAGGACATATCATTAGACCCTTTAGGCAAAACTAAATTAGCGAACATTGTTTCCAAAGAAAAGCAAGTGCTGGATTCTGCTATTGTTTATCTACATAAGAAGAGCCAATTGATGGTAGTAACAGATTCGATTTCTGAAGATAAATTGGACTTGTTGGCCATTGCAAATGAACTTGAAGAAAACGATGATGATGAATCCGAATTAGAAGAGAAACGAAGTTCAAAGCTTCAGATGGGCTTATTGGTTTCACCCAGTTTCGGAACTGACAAATCAAATGCCCGGTCAATGGCATCGTCCAATATAGGAGCAGGCGTATCAATGGACATACCCATTAAATCTTCCGGTTTTTCTATTAATACGGGTGCTATTTTTAATGTTCTCAATGCTTCAAATGAAGATTTACTGGTATTGACCGAAGGTGAATTGGAAAATGAAACAACTGATCTGGAAATAAATCAATTGAATATCGATATTCCATTGAATATCGTTTATACGATTCCCAATAAGAAGAAAAACCTATTTGTAATGGCAGGAATCTCTTCTTTTGTTACCCTAAAGGCAAAGCAAGAAACAAGAACTACAACTACCCGTGAAATTGAGGTCTTCCAACTAATAGAGGGGGGTATAGAAGTAACTACGGTTACAGAGTCGGTGGTCTCCACGGAATCATCCAAAGAGAAAACAGGAAAATTCCTCCCATTGGGCGCAATCAATTTATCCTTTGGATATAGGGCAAAATTAACCGATCGTTTAAAATATGAAATACAGCCTTTCTATAAATACCCCTTAAAATCATTGACTACCAATGATCTTAAAATTCCTACGGCAGGAATAGCTTTGAAGCTCATTTTTTCTGAATAAACAATTGTAATGACAGAATTTGAAATATTTTAATAAAAGTTGTAGCGTTTGGGATCGAATGTACGTATAGGGAGAAACAAAAAATTTAAATTATGAAAAAGTACAGATTAAAATTATCCTTTACGGTCATGTTGGTCCTGACCAGCATATCATTTTTTACATTAGCAAGTTGTGACAATGATTCTTCAGATGGCGATTCGGATTTAAAGGGGACCAATTATAAGGTCTCTACGGGAGACTTCACTTTCTACGCCAATAAAGAAAAATACACCGATCTTGAAACCTTAAGGGGAGATGACACCCTTTGCCAAATAGAAACAAAAGTTGTAAAAGTAAAAAGGGAAGGAAATAATTTAACAATAGATATTTCCAAACCCAAAAATTGTGATGTGGAATTTGAAGTTGTATGGAACGGCACTATTCTGGAGTCTTTCCCTATGCAAGCTCATCTTTATATACACCCCACATCCAACAACTGTACCGATCAAGACGAAAAAGAAATAAAGGTGCTGATCCTTGATTTGGAAGAAGTCCTTAAAGACCTTGATGCGTCCTATATAGAGAATACTAATTTTACGATCAAGGAATCATGCAGGTTGGTCGATATTGTATGCGCTGAAAATTGTGATGTTACGATTACCAATTAAAAAATAAAATAGTTGATGTTTTAGGCCCGACCCCGAAATTGATAGAACTAAACATATAACATTAAAAAGCCTTTTATGCCACTGGAATAAAAGGCTTTTTAAATACAATACCACTTGAAATTATGTTGTTGGCATAAAAATTATACCCGAGCGACCTTACAGATCGCCAATGGCAATAATGGAAAAACCCTTTGCAGCAAGCGAAAGCGCAGGAATCCGCTGCGCGTGGTAATCAACACACTTTTGTACATCACCAAATCGGGCTGTCAATGGCGGATGCTGCCCAAGGAATATCCCTTATGGCAGAGTGTGTACTACTATTTCAGGAAATGGAAGCGGGACGGTGCCCTGGAAAAGGTGCACGATGCCCTGGCATCCGATATCCGCAAGGCCAAAGGCAAAAAGATCACCCCGTCAGTGGGCATCATAGACAGCCAAAGTGCCAAACGTTCCGCCCTGGGACAGGAAAACTGCGGCTACGACGGGGGGAAGAAGACAATGGAGCGAAAACGGCATATCGTAACGGACACCTTGGGACTGCTAATGGTAGTGGTCGTACATACGGCCAACGTCCACGACAGTGTGGCGGCCAAGGAGGTCTTCCGGGACCTGCGAAAGAAATTCCTAAGGGGTATCACAAAGGTCTTCGCCGATGGGGGCTACAGGGGTGCGACCTTAAGGGACTGGGTGGCGGGAAACTGCGGTTGGGCCCTCGAAATCGTAAAAAGGAGCGATGCCCATAAGTTCAAGGTGCTGCCAAAAAAATTACGAACGGTTGACGGATTCCAGCATTGCATTTATACAATTGTCAATGGTCAGAGTGATGCTTAACAAATTCAAATGATAAATTTCAAAACAGCCACTTATATTCAAGAAAAATTGTGTCTTGGAATGTTTCGTATCAAGTCCAAAATTATTTAGTCGATCATTGTAGCGTTATTAGGAGTATCAACGTAATAGGGTATATAAGAAAATTCAAAAAAAACTTTATTATGAAAAAGAAGAAATTAAACTTTAATGAAATGATTTTAATGTTTTTTTTGGCCTTAACATCATTATTGTTGTTGACCAACTGTTCGGATGATAACCACGAAGACCAAAGAAGTCTGGATGACAGGTTAATACAAGAATACTTGGACGAAAAAGGAATAGAAGCCGAAAAGGGAAATGCTGGATTCTATTATTCCGTTGTGGAATCAAATAATTCTGGAAATCAAGTAAAGAAGAACGACATTCTATCTGTTTACTATAAAATGAGCTTGTTGAATGGAAATGAAGTTGCAGAAGTACCCAAAACATCAGAAAACCCCAAAAAATTCAAGGTCGTGGATAGCTCCTTGATTCCAAAAGGATTGCTGTTGGGGTCAACATTAATGAAAGAAGACGAGACATTCAAGTTTTATATCCCTTCTCATTTAGCTTACGGCTATTATTCATATGCAAACAAAATACCTAGTAATGCCATTATGATCATTGAATGTGAGCTTGCTAAAATAGAAAAAGAAGATGATCAAAGATCATTGGAAAAAAATCTAATAAAAACGTACATAACAGACGAGGAAATCACTGATATCGAGGAAATGTCCATAGGAATTTATTACAAGCTAAATGAGTCAGGAGAGGGAGACATGCCCAAGAAATCCGATGCGGTAAAAATAAAATTTGTTGGCAAATATTTGGACGGTACGGTATTTGACAAAACAACCGGAAGCAAGACATTCAGTTTTACAATTGGCAATGAATCCGTGATCGAAGGGCTAGAAGAAGGCATTAAACTTATGCAAGAAGGAGAAAAGGCCAGTTTTATCATTCCATCCCATTTGGCATATGACAGTAGCTTACAAGTCTTCCCTGAGGAGGTAAGAGAGGATTTATTGGATAATAATCTTATAACCCAAGAAATTCCTCCATTTTCTATTTTGATCATTGATGTTGAACTTGTGGAAACCAATTAAAAAATCAATGGACTTAGGCTTATTTCTATTAGGATTAAAGGTATTAAATCCAGAAGGATAGACTTATACTTAATGGAGTAAAGATTCAAGAGCTTGTTCCTTTTCGAGTTCCAGGAAAGGTTTTCCATCAAGGAGTGTAATCGTTGTAGGTCGAGTCAAAGACCACAAAAGAGCCTTTCTCCAAGTGCAGGTCTTTCAAAAGGGTATGGTCGTGGATAGCAGCGCTAGTAAAGCCCACAAGACAGGGCACATCCCCAAGCGCATTGACCATCGTGTACATCTTGATGCCGCCTTTCTTTTTGCCATTGACGGGATTTCGGCAACTCCTTTCAAAATGTTGCTGAGCAGGCCTATGGTAGTGGAATCCACGATCTATAAGTGTTTTACGTGCAAGGAAAGCGGACTGCTGTCCGATAAAAATGGGGCATACTGCTTACAAAGAGAACCATAGATGGCAGCAAAGACCTTTGAACTGCGTTTCTTGTTGGCATCGGACAAGGTGCTGCGCTTGGGAAAGTGCCTCAGGTCCAAATGTCCTATCCTGCCCTCGCAGGCTAGCAATACCAATACCGTGGATAGCTCCCGTAATGAGTTTACCCCGTTCAAAGTGGCATTAGAGCATCGTTACAAGATAATCGTAGGTCTTGAACCGTTTATAATACCTATCACTGTCATTGGCCTTGACTATCCGGGAAACAATATTACAAGGAAGCAATTTCAATAACTGTTTGATAATCGGCTGTCCGCTAAAACCCGCACTTTTATTCATATCTCGTTTTGTGGAAAATTCAAGATATAAAACAAGCAGGAAATCCCAACATAGAAATCCCGCTTTTAAAAGTTTTATCAGACACTACTAATTTTAAATGTAAAATATAGGCTAAGAAAGCACATTTCACCCCTAAATTCTTTATCACCCTCTGGTCTGCAACTTAAAAAGAATATTCAAATGATTGCGAATGGCAGTACTATGGAGGAGTGTTTAAATCTCATATTACAAATGAATCAGGTATTCTAAATGCTAGAAAACGTACTGGTACAGAACTTATGCATTTCCATAAACAGTTGGTTGACACTGTTCTTAATGAATTTTATCCAATAGTAACAAAATAGAAATAGTCGGTTTTAAGGGTTTAAAACATATCTAATTAGGTAAAACAAAGATTTAGTAAGGTAATAAAAGATTTAACCTTTCGAAAAACTAAAATATTACTTACATTTGATTTATTATCAATGCTAATTTATAATTAAAACAATTATTTTAAGAGTTAAATTGATAATTGTGTAGTTATAAGGGGATGTAAAGAGAGCAGATAACCTCTTTTTGCACCAAGATACGTATGCTGTGATTTCTTCAGAAAAATGTAGAGATAGTATATTTTTTAAGTAAAACTACAGTTTTTGAATATATATGTTTTTTTAACGGACGCTGAAACTTCTGTTTATAATAGGAATAGTAATTAAATTTATGTGTCAAGTAATTGATGGTTTTTATAGATAGGACAGCCCATATAGTTCTCGAATAGTAGTTTTAAATGATCACATATTTTATAAGTTATATGCAGATTCACATGAGATGAAAGTATTAAAAGAGTATAATAGACTTGAGTATAATGGCCATTTTGCCCGCAAGCAAGATAGTCAAACAGTATGGATATTGTTTTGTGATGGCAGTGAATCAGCATTCGTAGAGATTTACAATCAATACTTTCAAATGTTATATAGTTTGGGGAAACAATATACGGGAGATTCCACATTACTTAAAGATTGTCTTCAAGATGTATTTATTATTATTAGAAAAAATCGGAGCAAGTTGCATAAGGTTGTTTCCGTCAAGGCATATTTACTAAAATGTTATAGAAATAGGATTATTGCCGAACAAAAAGAACAAGGTAAACGAATGCTCGTAGATTTTTCAAAAAATGCATTAGAGTTTCAAACCGTCCCTTCGCATGAAAGTATTTTGATTAATCGTCAATTTTCAAGTGAACAAATACGACGCTTGCACCGTTCAATAAATAAGCTTACCGGCAGACAACGTGAAGCAATTTATCATTTTTATTATCACAGCCTTTCCTATAGCCAAATTAAAGATGTTATGGGCTTTGGAAGTACTAGGGCCGCAAGGAATTTAATCTATAGGTCCCTCACGGAATTAAAAAAATTTTCAGAGTAGTATAGTTTCAATTTTTTTTGTTACACTATACATTTTCAGTCAATAATTATTGATTTAAGGTCTTTGCAAAAAGTATATCCACTCCTTAAATTTATTTCTTCAACAACCGGTTTTCATCCCTTATTGTGGTTTGCAATAACTCCTGCATTCACCCGAATATTAAGATTTATAGGGCTTACTTTTCTTAAAGACGCATCGATTGGAGATTATATACTTTATAATCTATTAGAATGTATATAATACTCCCCAAGTCGAAAATATAAAAAAAAGTTGCTTTTTCTTGATGTCATTTTAAATTTATTGTTCTCTATATAATAGAAGTCGTTAAACTAAATGGATTACGAAGATTATAAGTTGGAGGATTTTCTTGCCAACCCCGAATTTAGGAATTGGGTTTTGAACCCTACCACTTCCTCACTTTTTTTTTGGAAAAAGTGGATGGATGCCAATCCACAAAAAAGGGACGCTGCATTGACCGCGAGGAAAATCATTCTATCCATCCAATATCGTAAGGTAGAAACTGTACAGAGTGAGGAAAAGAATGAACTTTTAAATCGGATATTGAGCGAAAAAAATAAAAATAAAAAAATAAAAAAACATTGGGTCTATTATAGTGCAGTGGCCTCTGTGGTCCTATTGGTATCGTCTATTTTATTATACCAATTAATAAACCCCAAGACCATCGAAATACATCTTCCCATTGTTCAAATTAAACAAATAGTAAAAGAAAACTATAAAGGGCAAAAATCTAGAATTACGCTACCGGATGGGTCGACCGTATGGTTGAATAGCGACAGTCGTATCACTTACACAAACAAGTTCGTCAATACACGAAATATTACTTTGGAGGGCGAAGCTTTTTTCGAGGTTAAAAAAGACTCCCTAAAACTTTTTATAGTTAATGCAAATGGTCTGTTGACCAAGGCCTTGGGAACTTCTTTTAATATACGGGCCTTTAAAAATGAAAAAGTAGAGGTTGGTCTGGTAACAGGAAAAATAGCCGTAAGCCATGAATGGGATAGAGAAAATAACATGATTATCGACGCCCCTATGGGTAAAGCAGTCCTTGACATAGCAAATAGAGAAATTGATATCTCATCGTATGGCAATCTTGATTTTTATAAATGGACCGATAGAATCTTGGTTTTTAAAGCCGCTAGTTTTGATGAGATTGAGGAAACTCTTGAACGTTGGTATGATGTAGATATTACAATACACAATCCTAAAAGGAGGATTTCATATACCGGAAAATTCAAAAAGGAAAGCTTGGAAAGAATATTGGAGCGGATGGCTTTCGTTGAAAAATTCTCATTTCATATTGATGAAAAGAACGAGAGAAAAATTGATATCTATTTCGAATAAGCAACTAATAACCAAATAAAAATAACTAAAATCATGAACAATACTTCTTAAAGAGTGGGTTACGCATTGAAACTGAACCTTTCATTACGCAACCCTGACTCAATCTAAATCGCTTAATCAAAGTATTAATTAAACTAACACAAAAGTATGAAATTTAAAGTATGCAAAACTATTCGTATGTTTTCTAGGATTTTTGTCGTACAAGCTATTTTTTGTTCGTTTGCCTTTGCAAATGACGGCTATACGCAAAGCATGAAAGATATATATCTCGAAATCGACCAGTTGCAACAAGCAATGGTATTAGATATATTTGAGGAGATTGAAGTGAAATCAATGTTTAAATTCAGCTATGATGAAAAGGACGTATTCAAAGAAACACGTTTCCACATCAAGCAAGGGAAGTATTCTGTTTATAGCCTTTTAGAGGAAGTAAGTAAAAAGGCCTCCCTTAATTTTAAAAGAATAAACAATGTTATATCGGTTACTATACGCACTAAAAAGGAAACTCCGGAAATTATTGAAACGACCGTTCAACAATCGGTATCTGGTACTGTTACCGGTGCATCGGATGGAGTTCCCCTTCCTGGGGTAAACGTTCTGGTAGAAGGAACAACTACTGGTACACAGACTGATTTTGATGGTAACTATACCATCCATGCCTCTGAAGGAGATGTTTTGATATTCTCCTACCTTGGTACAAAAAGTCAAAGTATAATCGTAGAATCGTCCAATACTATTAATGTAGCTCTTGCAGAAGATTCAAACCAGCTTGATGAAGTGGTCGTTACGGCATTAGGAATAGAACGTAAAAAGAAAGCTTTAGCGTATTCTGCCCAAGCATTGGATGATGATGAATTAACTTCGGCCAGAGAGTTGAACATAGCGAATTATCTTACTGGTAAAATCGCAGGTGTTCAGGTATCTAATTCTTCCTCGGGCACAGGAGGGTCGAGCAATGTAACTATTCGTGGAAATAGTTCCCTTACCGGGAGCAATCAGCCCTTATACGTGGTCGATGGTATTCCTATTATCAACAACGGAAATGCAAATCCTAATTCGGGTCTTAGTGGAGAGAATGATTATGGTGATGGTATAAGCAATATCAATCCAGATGATGTTAAATCAATTTCTGTCTTAAAAGGCCCAGCAGCATCGGCACTTTATGGTTCTCGTGGTGCAAATGGTGTTATTGTTATAACAACAAAATCTGGTAAGTCACAAAGAGGTATAGGTGTTGAATTCAATTCTACAACATCAATTGAAACCATCAACTTGCTTCCCACCTATCAAAACAAATACGCAACAGGCTATGAAGGTACTAACATTTATGGTGGCTCCGAAACGATAGATGGAACAGTCTATGAAACGCTACCTGCTTGGCATTGGGATGCTTGGGGTACTCCTCTCGATGGCAGGCGAGTAGTCTCCGACCCATTTTTACTACCTGGGGAAGCCCCGAGAACACTGGCGCTAGTTGCTCAACCTGAAGATAATATTAAGGATTTTTATGAAACTGGGGTAATAACGAATAATATGATCGCTTTAAGTGGTGGTAGTGAAAATACCAACGCCAGGCTCTCTATTGGCAATACCACCTCCAAAGGAATAATTCCGAATAGTTCAGGAACAAGAAATACAATTAACCTTAGAGTAAATAGTAAGTTAACCAATAAATTGTCTTTTGATGCCAAAGTGAATTATTCGGTTTCAAAATTTGACAACCGTCCATATTTGGGGGCTAACTTCGATAATGTGGTTTTGACTTTATCCACTTTAGGGCGATATGTTCCTCTTGATTTCTTAAAAAGACACTATGAAGCAACTGGTGAAAGGGGGAATTTTCCCGGTGTTCAGACAAATCCATATTATATCATAAATGAATTAAAAAATAATGACGAGAGAAATCGTATGATTGCCTTTGCCTCCTTCAAGTATGAGTTTAATGACTGGTTGAGCTTATCTGTTAAATCTGGAATGGACTGGTATACAGACGAAAGAAAAAAAATATGGCCTGTAGGAGCTAGATTTCCTAATGTTTTGGGCAGATTTATTGAAACTAACATAAATGCTAGAGAGTGGAATTCAGATTTCCTCTTGACCGCATCCAATGAATTATCGGATGATTTTTCCACCTCATTTTCGGTAGGGGGTAATTTATTGAAACAATATAACGCTATTATGCAATGGGATGCCCGCGATTTAAAGATTGAAGATATGTACCATATTAGCAATGCACGAGATATACGACCATTTAGTTCGCTAAGGGAGAAGGAAATTCAGTCTCTCTTTTTTATGGGTCAATTCGCCTATAAAGATTATCTTTTTCTTGACATTACAGGAAGAAATGATTGGTCATCAACCTTAGGCGTAGAAAATTATTCATTCTTTTACCCTTCTGCCGGACTAAGCTTGGTATTTTCGGATACATTTAATATAAACTCGGATATTTTCACCTTTGGTAAGCTTAGGGCTTCATGGGCACAAGTAGGTAATGACTCAGACCCGTATCTGACAACTGCTGGATTTACTTCCTATACTACAACGTATAATGGCCAAGGATATGCAAGTATGTCTTCTTTCTTACCCAATCTAAATTTGAAAAATGAACTTACAGAATCTATTGAACTGGGATTAGATATCAGATTATTTAAAAATAGATTTGGTTTAGATGTTACATATTATGACGGTAATACAAAGGACCAAATTATTCCAATTCAAATTTCTAATAGTAGTGGCTTTCAACAAGCGGTCATAAACGCTGGAGAAATAAAAAATAGCGGACTTGAAGTAGTACTAAATGCTGGTATTATTAAAAAAGAAAATGGTTTTAACTGGGATCTGGCCTTCAATTTCTCGAATAACAAATCCGAGGTTGTTGCACTAGCTCCAAATATCGAGACCTTTTTATTGGTTGACACCTTTCCAAATGATATTGAGGCTAGAGTAGGAGAGGAATTTGGAAATATTATTGGATATAAATATAAACTTAGTCCAGATGGTAGAAGAATTGTAGGTCCAGGAGGTAACTATACTAGGGAGTCCGAAACAAGCATATTAGGTAATATAAATCCAGATTGGGTTGGAGGTTTACATAATTCATTTGAATACAAAGGATTTTTTCTGAATGTTTTGGTTGATTTTGTTCAAGGGGGCGAGCTTTCTTCGGGTACAAAATACAGGGCAATCGCTGGAGGGTTTGGCAAGTTTACCGAAGAAGGAAGACGGCCACGTGATACGGATGATAGTGGAAATCAATTGCCCTATTTTGGTGTACTTGATGGCGTTGTAGAAATTTTGGATGACAACGATATTGTTACAGGTTATGAAGAAAATACTACTGCGGTCGACGGGCAAACGTATTGGGCTACTAGGGCTTGGAGCGGGATAGGTGAGGAGTTTGTAATGGATGCTAGTTATATTACGTTGCGCGAAGCTATTATCGGATATAATTTTAAACCTAGTTTTCTTAGGAATACGGGTATCAATAGCCTCCGGGTTTCATTAATTGGGAGAAATTTATTTTATTTCGAAGAGCACATGCAAGGTTTGGGAATATCCCCGGAATCGTCACCAAATATCGCCGCAGGAGCTAGAGGTATTGAACAAATAGCCATGCCGACTACCAGAACATGGGGAGTGAACCTTAATATCACCTTTTAACTAGCATCTAATAAACTTTAAAATAAAAAGATGAAAACACATAAAAACATAAAAATTAGCATTCTATTTTCAGCAATTATCTTCATGATATTGTCATGTACAGATGATTTTGAGGAATTGAATACGCCAAATAATCTGGTAACAGCAGACTTAGTGGATGTAAATCTAATATTTACTCGAGTTCAGTTCAATTCAATAAAATCTGGTACAACCTCAGGAGTGGGAACTATTGGAAATTATAGTGGCATGTCTTATTCCGGATCTAATCGTCCATTTTTGGAAGGTGATGCACCAGGTATATGGAATGCATCATATAATAATTATACGAATAACCTTTCGGAGATTATCCGTCTTACCAAAGATGACCCGGATTTAGTCAATAAAACGGCGATAGCCCGAATAATGAGGGTATGGACTTTTGCAAAAGTTACAGACACTTATGGGGATATCCCTTATTTTGAATCCAGTTTAGCTCCCGATGACATAATAGTAACGCCAAAATATGATACACAGAAAAGTATCTATGAAGATTTCTTCAAGGAACTAAAAGAAGCGGCAGCTTCATTAAATTCAGAGAAAGAAAGTTATGGCTCGGCAGATTTAGTTTACGGAGGGGATGTCACAAAATGGAGAAAGTTCGCCAATTCCTTAAGACTGCGTTTAGCTTTACGTATTAGATATGCCGATGAGGCAATGGCTACAGCTAATATGAGCGATCTGCAACCATCTGATTTGATTATGACCAGAGAGGATGATGCTTTTATGCAAACTTCTACAGATAACGCCGATAATCAAAATTCCTTTTATAATAGCGTATTGGCCAATGGTGAGGACCTTTTTAAAAACAATGTCGGTGCTATAATTATTAAAATGAAAGAATTCAATGATCCTCGTATTAAAATATTAGCAGATACCGCTAAAGCAGCATTTCCTGGCAATGATCCAAATTTAGATTATTTCGGATATAGAGGTAGACCAGTTTTAGGATTGGTTCCGGTTGAATATAAATTACCTTGGAATCAAGAGACCTCTTCTCGAATTAGCGATCTTTTTTATGTTCCTGTAATTGAAGTGCCTATGTTGAGGTCTTCCGAAGTACATTTTGCACTGGCGGAAGCAGCATTATTTGATTTGAAGTCTGGCGATGCCCAAGTGCTTTTTAAACAAGGTATGGTTGATGCAATGAATTGGTCAAAAGAATTCTATGAAAATTCAAAATCACAATTACCAGATGTACTTCCTTTAATGTACCCAACGTGGACAGATGGTGATATTGCATTGTTATTGGCTCATAAGGAAATATCAATGGTAGAAAGCGACACATTTTTAGATTCTTCGATTGCAGTATTATCTGGTTCACAAGAAAACCAACTGGAGCAAATTATTGTTCAGAAAAACATAGCACTATATCCCTTGGAATATCAAAACTGGGCCGAATGGAGAAGAACGGGTTATCCGATTCTTCAAATTGGGCCGGATAACGATGACCTTAAGGGTGTGATTCCGAGGAGAATGCCTTGGCCCAATGTAGAACAAACAATAAACAGTGTTGAGAATAGTGAAGCTGAGGGGAGACTTGATGGTGGTGATTCCAGGTTGTCCAAAATGTGGTGGGATGCAAATCCTAATGTACCATATCCATTCGTGGGAGACCCTTTACCGACCCAGACCGCTCCCTATGACGAGAATTAAGATATTATAGATAAAGTTAGTTTGAGTTAGTTAGTTGTATTTCTCTAAAAGAGCTATTTTGGTGAAATAGCTCTTTTTTAAGTAGCAAGATCGAATACTTTGTATCACAGCTCACAGATGGTGAAAAGAACGGGCCGGCTATTGAAACCAGTACATGGTATTCATCATACATGGTCTATAATATAGATGGAGACGGCGGATGAGGTATATGCAAAGGCTGGAGAGGATGATCCTAGACAAAGGAACGGACATGTTATCGATGGGTCAAAATGGATGGGCTTACAGGTAAAATAGTCCAGAAAACGGATTGGCTTTCAAAAGAGGAGTTTGAGGTGTATAAATTTTGGAGTAGAAATTTTCTTACCGTAGCCTATCTGGATGGTGAAAACCCTTCATTAACCCAACAAAGAGGTACTTATGCCATTAGAAAACACTTGCTCGGGATAAAGATTTAAACAAACTATGGTATTGGGAAGGCACCGGAGAATAAGAAAAATACAAAGGTAAAGGTCAACATGGTAATATGAGTGCAGATATTGATGCAGATGGTAAAGATGAACTGGTTATCGGCACAGCCGCTCTTGATGACAATGGCATACCTCTTTGGTACACGAGTTTGGGGCACAATGATGTGAGATACAGATACTTTGCAGATACAGATCCTAGCCGCCCTGGTATGGAAATATTTTATGGAATAGAAAGTAGGTCACCGGAAAACGGTGTGTGTCTAGTAGATGCCAAAACAGGTGAAATTATCTGGGGTTTGCAAAAAAAACACATCATGTGCATTCCCAGGGCATAATAGGAGATATAGATCAGATCATGAGGAGATAGAATGCTATGTGGGAGAGGCGAAAGGAGAAGATAAGTTTTTCCTGATGTCAGCAAAAGGAGAACCACTATCTGATAAAAACCTCTGGGGACTTGCCCCAAAAGCAGTCTGGTGGGATGCAGATGATTTAAAGGAAATAAATTTCAAGAATCAACTGTTCAAATATAAAGTAGATACACAACTTCAGGTAGAAGGTAAAGTGATAATGGCAGCGGATATTATTGGTGATTGGCGTGAAGAAATAATCACAGGTGTGCCAGGGGGAATTGAGAATCTATTCTACCAATATTCCTGCAGCTACTAAAAAAGTATGATTAATGCAAAACAGACAATATCGACTGGGAGTGGCAGATGCATCTATGGGATACCTGTATCCACCACAGCTGGGTATCGAAAAAAAAAGTAGTCATATGTTGTGCAACGAAATTAGTAATACAAACAAGTACTTAACATTAGATTTTTCACCATCTAAAAATACCCTTAGTAACACAAATTATCACCCATACATTACGAAGATCATAACCTCGATTTTACTGATATTCACTTTTCTTTCATGTACAAAAAATACTGAATTTTACTCTCGGGACGACTATAACAAAGTTAAAAAAATTGATGTGCATATCCATATATCCACTGCACGAGATGCTTTTGGAGAGCAGGCTCAAAAAGATAATTTTAAGCTACTTAACATTGTGGTAGATCTATCGAAAGGGACACAATTCATCGAAGATGAATACACTCATCGTCTAGATCAGAAAACCAGGCACCCACAAGACTTTGAATTCGCTACAGCTTTTTCGATCAAAAATTGGGATGACCCTGATTGGATAGTCAATACCATAGCATGGTTAGATAAAAGTTTCAATGAAGGAGCTATAGGCGTAAAAGTGTGGAAAAACATTGGGATGGTTTTTAGAGACAAAAATGGAGAGCTGGTGATGATAGATGACCCTAAATTGGACTCTATTTTCAACTATATAGAAAAAAGAGGAAAAACATTGATCGGACATTTGGGCGAGCCACAGAGTTGTTGGTTGCCATTAGATCAAATGATAGTTAACAACGACATCGCATATTTCAAAGAACACCCACAATACCACATGTACAGACATCCCGAAATGCCTTCCTACGAAGAACAAATTGCAGCAAGAGATAGGATGTTGGCAAAACATCCGAACCTGACTTTCATAGGAGCCCACATGGGTAGTCTAGAACATGATGTAGATGAATTGGCAAAGAGGCTTGATAGATTTCCTAATATGTCCGTGGATTTGGCTGCCCGTATTGGGCAGGTATTTTATCAAACTATAGAAGACCGAGAGAAAGTGAGAGACTTTTTCATCAAATATCAAGACCGTTTGCTTTATGCCACTGATATGGGGGATCGTGGAAAACAAGATGTCTCCGAATTACAAAAAAAAATGCATGATACATGGTTTCTAGATTGGCAGTTTTTAGTAACTGATGATTGGATGACTAGTGGCAGAGTAAATGAAAAATTTCAGGGAATTAAACTGCCAAGGGAAGTTGTTGATAAAATATATACTAAAAATGCCCGAAAGTGGTTGAAGATGTTTTCTGATGAAAAGGAATAATACCAAATTGAGTCAAGACTAAAGAAAATGATCGCCAACAAAAAAAGCGGGATTTGTATAACGAAAGTAGTACTACTTGTAGTGCATTTGGCGTTCTCAGGATGTAAGGAAAATGAGTCAAGGAATCTTGGTTCGAATAACAATGCAGGGCAATCGGGAAATGTAAGTATAAGTTTGGAAATTCCTCATATAGATTTTGTAGAGATGACTGAAGTTCAATCCCATGAAAATAATTCAAACATAATTTGGTATGATGATTTTTCAACTAAAAAGGATTATTTGGAATCTAAGGGAGGAATCGATACGATGGTTAATTTTGGTACCAAAGGAGGTTCAGTTGACTTTGGGTTTAATAAAGGAGATGTTGATGGTAAAGGAGATCGAAAAGTTGCATTTGGAGATTTCCCTGGCAATCTTACCAAGATTAAAAAAGGTCAACATTTTGATGAAATTTACTGGCGTATTTACGTCAAACATGAACATGGTTGGAAAGGTTCACCTTCAAAAATGTCAAGGGCCACCAGCATAGTTTCCAACAACTGGAAACAGGCGATGATTGCGCATGTTTGGAGTGGTGCAGATAATACCCTGACCCTAGATCCGGCACGAGGGGTTGACGAGCAAACAGATCAAATCAAAACGACCAAATACAATGACTTTGATAACCTATCATGGCTAGGGAATAAACCAACATCGAATTTTAATATTTCATCGACCGAAGAGTCGGGTTACTGGGTTCTTATAGAATCCAGGGTGAAATTGAACTCTCCGGGAGAGAATGATGGTCTAAACCAGCTTTGGATTGATGGAAAGCTTGAAGCAGAACGTAAAAATCTAAATTTTAGAGGCAGTTATGTGAATCATGGAATCAATGCAGTATTTCTAGAATCCTATTGGAACAAGGGTTCAATAAAAACCCAGGGGCGCTGGTTTGATAATTTTATAATATCGACCATTCCAATTGGCCCGATTGTTAGCCCTTCCAATCCCACTTTGTTCAAAACGCCTTATGTTGGTTCGGGCAATTTGGTAGGCTGGGAGGTGGAACTGGCCTCAGACTACGAGGGTAATGATATTGTATTTAAATCTAATGAGCTAGGTACAGAAGAAAAAGTAACAATAAATCAAAGTAATGGTGCTTTCTTAGGCTCCTTGGACAAAGAAATAGCACTTTTATCCGGCGAAATTTATTTTAGTAGAGCGCGTCAAAAAAGTTCAAATGGGGAGTGGTCAGATTGGAGCAGATGGCATCAGGGATTTAAAGTAGAAATATAAAAACCTTACTATCATATTAAATATTTTAATTTTGAAGATAACAATACAAACAAATGGGTATGCTTGGATAGTGTTTTTTTTGTCCATCTCTCTTTCCGCTTTCACACAAGATATTCAAATCAAATCTGGTTATATTGAAATTAATTATGATAATGATTTCAAACGCGATATTCAATGGGTATCGGCGTCGGACAACTCCCTAACCTATTTTAATTCAAATATTCAAGAGAATATCGTAATTAATGGAATCAATTGTAAAATCTTCACAATTGATCCTAAGCAAGTAAAACAAAACGTGGTAGATCATAAGGAATTTGGTACATGTATAGAAACTATACTTACAGGATTTTATCGTAACAATGATTTATTTATCGAGCGTCAAACAAAAGTTCTTCTTCCAAAAAGCTTTCCGAACGTAGCCTTATTTCGAACTACCTATCAAAATCTTGGTAAAAAAAGAGTACACATAGACTCAGTTTACAGCCAACGTATCGCATTGAATCACCTTAACGGCTTGCATAAAGAAGAGAAGGAATATACTTTAACATCCTTTCAGGGTGGAATAAATAAATGGGGTGAGGATTATTCTTTAATACCTCTTATATCAGGATTTGAGCAAGACAATTTTCAGGGAATGCACCCCACAGCCGATGGTGAAATTATTGGAGGGGGAATGCCTTTCATTGATATTTGGGGAAAAACGATGGGTGTTGCATTGGCCCATCTTGAAACGAGACCACAATGGGTTTCCTTACCCGTCAAAGTGCGTAAAGACAATACCGTTGAGGCAAGTATTCTCGAAGTGCCAGATGAAAGTATTGGTATGAACGGTTGGCTCGAACCAAAAGAAACTTATACGACCGTATTCAGTGCTGTAATATTTCATAAGCTTGATTACTATGACGCACTTCGAACCTATGGAAACCTTTTGAGGAAGCGTGGTGTCGATATTCCAAAAACTTCGCCAAAACAAGCTTATGAACCCTACTGGAAAAGTTGGGGGTTTGAACTAGATTTTACCTTGGAGGAGATTTATAGCATACTTCCAGAGCTTAAGTCAATGGGAATTAATATCGCCAATCTTGATGACGGGTGGTTCGATTATTATGGTGATTGGGAGTTTGATCGATCACCAGGTAAATTTCCCAACGGACAGCCGGATATGATCGCTTTTGTCAACAAGGTTCATCAAATGGGATTCAAGACCAACCTGTGGTGGTACCCACTGGGTGTAAGCCCTGAAAGTCAATTGGCAAAAGAACACCTGGATTTTCTGGTAATGGATAAGGAAGGGGATTCCCCTAAGGATTCCAGAGCCCTTTATCAATTATGTCCGGCCTATGGTCCTGCGATGGAGCATATCCGAAAACTGGTAGAACGTTTCATAGTCGAGTGGGGCTACGATGGATTGTATTCCGACACCAGAGGATTGTCAGCAGTTCCTCCTTGCTACAACGTTAAACACAGACATAAGACACCTTTAGAATCTTTTCAAGCGGTACCGAAAGTATTCGAAGTCATAGATAAAACCCTGAAAAAATACAATAAAGAAGCAATTCATGAAGTCTGTATTTGTGCGGCTCCACATTCTCCATATAGTATGCCCTACTATGATATTGCCAGCGCATCTGATCCAATAAACCTATTTCAGACCCGGCGCAGGATTAAAGTGGAAAAGGCTATTCATGGATCTTCATTCGCAGTTGGCGATTGTTATCAGGTTCCCGATGATGAGTGGAGTGGATTTTCTGTGCCACAGGCATTTGAAAGTGCAATCGGGACAGGTGCTCAGGTTACTACATTTTACACAGACTTAGATTCAACACAACATCGCCATTGGAATCGTTGGTTCAAGGATTACACCAAGCTAAAACTAAGCAGTGCGGAGTATATCAACTTATACGACCTAGCCTATGATAACCCTGAGATACACGTAATAAAAAAAGAGGATGATATTTTTTACGGTATTTACGCCGACCTATGGTCAAAGACAGATACTATTGAACTACGTGGTTTGAAGAAAGATATCAACTATTCGGTGATTGATTATGCTCATAATAGACAATTAACCACTGTGAATGGCAGTGACCCATTTATTAATATAGGTTTCCGAGATTATTTATTGTTATGGTTAAGGCCTGAGCAGTAATCCTTGAGCGACAATTCGATAGTAGAAAACAAGAAACTAATTATAGTAAAAAATCATCAATATAGCATGAAACAAAAAACAGAACATGGAGCTTTGTCATCATTTGTGAAATACTTATTCATAGTTCTTGTAGTAACGCCGAGTATTGCAATTGCTCAGGAAAGACCGGAAGTTTTTTTTCGAGAAGATTTTAAGGAAAGCCCTGCCGAAATACCTATTGCGCAGAATCATCTAGTGAACTATGATCTTGTTATTTCTTTATACGGTCCAGGAGCAGATGTGATAAAGAAAAGTCATCACGACAAGCCTGCTGATGATCCATATTATGTGTGGTCAGGATTATGTGAGGGCACATGGGCGGTAACATTAAAACACAAATCAAAATACGTTGATCTATCTCAATTTGGGAAAATCAAATGGCGATCGAAGCAGTCTGGCTTTCGTCAACTTCATATTATTCTAAAACTAGCTGATGGCACTTGGATAGTAAGCGATTCATCCGACCCGGCTTCCGCGGACTGGCGAGTTAGGGAATTCAATTTTTCTGATATCCAGTGGAGAATATTAGATATAGAAAAAATCTCAGAGAAAAAGGTGATTGAAAATCCAGATTTGAGTAAAGTAGAAGAAATTGGATGGACGGATCTCATGAAGGGCGGAGGGTCTATTGCGAGCTCCAGAGTAGATTGGATAGAAGTATTTGGCTATCCGGTAGATAAATAGATATAGTGAAGTTGAGCATTGTATGGATAATTCCTGTTGAGAAGAGCTGTTTATCGTCGAAAGATAAAAGATTATATATTTTAAAAAATTCAACAAAATGAAAAAACACACTTTCGCAAACATTAAATCGATAATGCGAAACTTCTTTTCAATTAAAATAATACAGCATAAGACTCGCTTAGGTTGTTCAGTGATACTTTTGGGAATCATCTTAATTTCCTGCAATCAGAAAAAGCCCATAATGCAAAAAGAAACCACTAACCCAGAAGTAGCAATTACTATTAAGAACAAAGTGATAATGGCTGTTTTTGGACATCCTGATGATGAAATGTCTATAGGGGCATTGTTGGCAAAATATGCTCGGGAGTTGGGCAAGGGTAGAATTAGTTACGGCAACGGATGGTAGATACGGTAAAGGCCATACCGATTTGAAGCCTGGTGATGAATTGATAGTACTTAGGAATGAAGAGGTAAATTATGATGGAAAAACTTTTAAGCGAAAAATAGTAAAGAGCTAACAATAGAAATTCTCAAGCATTCAACATGAATATATATCCCAGAGTCAAGTTTTTGAAATTAATTAACCCTCACATTGAGTTAATTTTCAACTCATGCACGACTTTTTTCAAAGTGAACCCGATAGTCCTCATCATTATGTCTTCGTTGTTTTGGAGTTGTGGTGACAAGGATGTTAATATAGAAGCATCTGAGAAAGAATTCAATGTTTACTTTGGAGACCTACATAACCATAACAGTGTAGGATATGCCAAAGGCTCTCTACAACGCTCTTTTGATATTGCCCAAAGTCATCTTGATTTTTATGCATTAACCCCTCACTCCCAGTGGCATGATATGCCAAAAATGGAAGGAAATAAGCATCAGCATTGGGAGAATGGTTTTAAAAAAACAGCGGATCAATGGAAAGATGTCCAGGATGTAGTCAAAGAATATAATAACCCAAGGTCGTTTGTGACTTTTTCTGGGTTTGAATGGCATTCGAGTTACTATGGAGATTATTGTCTTATTTCCAAAGAGGACGGCCTTCCTCTTAATATTTTTTCGGATGTAGAATCCCTGCAAAAATATGCCAGAGGTATTGGAGCTCTTATTGTTCCCCATCATCCGGGTTATTTACAAGACCGCAGAGGCGCAAATTTCAATTACTTGGACACCGAAGTTTCTCCGGTTTTGGAAATTTATTCAGAACATGGAAATGCCGAAAGTGTTGACGGTTCATTTCCTTACATCAGACATTCTATGGGAGGAAGGTCATATAAAAACACCCTTCAGTATGCTCTCGCATTAGGACACAGGATTGGTGTAGTCGCTAGCACCGATAATCATCTTGGATACCCAGGCGCATATGGCGAGGGGCTTGCCGCCATTATGGCTGAAGACCTGACAAGGGAATCAATATTTAATGCTATAAAAAAACGCCGTACATATGCCGTGTCGGGAGATCGTATTGCACTTGATTTTAGGCTTAACGGTCACTATATGGGAGAACAAATACCTTTTTCAAGTGAAAGAAGTATAACTGTTGAGGCATCTGGATGGGATAAAATAGATCGAATAGAAATCCTGAGAAATAATCATGTAATTAAAAGACAATTTCCCGTAGACAATCTTGTTGAACCTTCTTCCTGGGATAAACCCATATTACTTCGAATTGAATTGGGGTGGGGTCCATGGAAAGATTTGGATCTCGCCCGTATTTGCGATTGGGAAGCTAAGGTTCAAATCACTGATGGGAGATTAGAAGACGTTTATCCTTGTTTTCAGTCAGGTCCTTTTTCCGAAACAAAAAGAAACAGGATAACCGACAAGACACAAGATGGTTTCAACCTTAAAACTTATACGTCAAGAAAACAGGCCTTTATGGAAAATCCGACAAATGCAGTCGTGCTACGTATTTCCGGTAACGCCAAAACGAAAGTAACCCTTACCCTACAAGAACCTGTTGAAATGACAGTTTCCAGATTTCTGGGTGAGTTGATCGAAGACAATGCGGTTTTTTTTACAGGAGAGTTTCCTGCTGAGTCTTTTGTTTTTCACCCAGTTGTATTTTCCGATAACTATTCATCCAAATTTGAATTTATAGATATCGCCAGTTCAGACAATAATATGAGTTGGTATTATGTACGCATAATACAAACCAATGGACAAATGGCTTGGTCAAGTCCGATTTGGGTAGAGGGTTTATAAATCAAAATGAGATATTTAATACTATAGCATAAAACCAAATAGAAGTGAAAAACATTATATTAATATTCACTACGCTGGTGTTTAGCATTGGCTGTGCAAAAAAAGAATACCATGTAGTAGAAGTAGACAATCCGACCTATAGAGAAAACACGGCCTTCAAATATTCAGAAGACCTGCCCTCTCCAAAATCCCAACACCTGATAACTAAATATCAACTGGATACTATTTTTATGGAGAAGAGGATGAATTCATAAGAATCCTGTTGCTGAGGGAATGGATAAAAGCAAAAACCATAATAAAAACAGATAATGATGGAGATTCATGCTCTGGTCGAAGATATGTCTTAATCTAACTAAAATGATGAAAAAATACTATAAAATAATAAAGGAGATTCATTTCCATACTGGTCTGTTTATAAGTCCATTCATCATTATATTTTCGGTCAGTGCCTTGGTGTTGAATCATAATTTTATTGATTGGCAAGAAGATTGGCGGAAATGG
>JAJRRO010000015.1 GCA_024279425.1 Bacteroidota bacterium
AAACCAGCAAAGGTTATCAATATTGCTATCGCTCATAAGTTATTGAGACAAGCTTTTGCAGTGGCTGTTAACAATGTTGAATATTCGGCAAATTATGCTTAAAATAGTTGACTACAAGCACAGTTCATTGCGAAGGAGGAATGACTGTGGCAATCTGTTGGGTTCAACGCTAAATTCATGAGATTGCCACGGTCGTTCCTCCATCGCAATGACGATATATTCAGTAACTAAGCTATTTTCTTAATTGCTCATCAATCATTTCAATAATATCATCAGCCCTTTGTTTGGTCTTAATTAAAAATTCTTTTAAGCGTTTTTTACGATAAATATCCAGTTTTAATGAATTTCTTATTTGAGGTAAATTTATCTGTTCTAAAAACACCTTTTTCCTAGTCATTTCATCTTGAATAAATTTAATTTCACCCTTTACTTCAGACATATCACTAAAAAGATCAATCTCAAAGCCCATATTTAACCACAATGAACCATTTTCATTCACTCCATTATAATCCCAATTTATAAGAGCTTTATACATATCTGTAGTATAGTAAATGTTTATCTCTTTGAATAGTGCATTAAATATAAAAAAATCGGTTATTCCAGATTTGACGACCTTCTTATAAGCCTAGTTTTTTATCTTATATGTGAAGGAAGTATAGGGCAACTTATTAAATAATTCATTTGCAGATAAAGATTCAAGCTCAGTACTATTCAGTAATAATTTGGTAGATTCTACTATCGTTGGAATATATTCAATATATTCTGTGAATTTTATCGAATCTGATTGCAAGTCAAGACGTATATTTTAAAAAAAATCTTTGGCGATTAACTTTTCTTTTCGATGTTCATTCCAATTGTTTATACTCAAGGCAATAAGAATGCCAATAACGACAAGAATAATTTCTCCAAGAGCATATTTCAAATACTGTCCAGTTTTGTTTTCCATAAGTAAGTTTTGTCTAATTTTTCTAAAAAATTTTATCATAAGTTGTGGTTGTTCATACTAAATGTATTAGCGGTGTAACTCTTTGTATCACAAAATTACTGAAAAAAACTCTCATCATTACTAAAGGCTTTGGGATGAGGTTCTCACCTAGACGAAAACCAGCAAAATTTTCAGGCTGAGGTTACAATGCCAGTTTTTTCATCTAACCATTTATGAAATGCCCGTCGTACCTATATAAAACCTTTAATGGAATTTATCTATTGTGCCAATTGTTTGATTATTCTGCCATTAAGTGGCTGTTCATTTCTATAGTTATTCAATGGCATTTGTTTTTGCAATTGCTTTACTTGACCAACTGAAATAGTTATAGGTGTTTTGAAAACAAACCAACTGACACCTTCTGTACAAGGTGGTGTCGTTAATGAGCCATCATAAGTATAGTAAGATTTATTCTTCGGCAAGTTTAAATTAAGATCAAACTTAACATTTACAGGTTTGGTTGCCCCTGTCTTTAGCGGTAAATATTTTTCTAAAAAAGTAAAAGGTTCGCTATTTTTCCCTTCTGTTGCCATGACCGACAAAACGGCAATTTTATTGTCTGAATCAACGTGTACCATGTGCATTTCTAAAGGGAACCTAATTCCATTCAAAGTATGCTCAGATGGTTCATGAAAGTGGATTTGTACCAATTCTTTTTTCTTACCATCAACGACTATGTAGTCACCCTTTTCAAAAGAATACTGAATTGAATGTCCATTATTGGTCACATCGTGGATTTTAACGTCATTAGAATAATTAATAGTTATAGGGTTTAATGAAGTATCGTTTGTTGCATCTATATCAATAATATTTACTGGAGATTGTCTTTTTCCCTCACAACTGGATTGCTTTTCTATTTCAGCCCAATGTTCTGGTCCTGTTTCTCCCATATATGTCCAATGCGGGTGTTCTTCTGAATTATTACTTTTTTCATGTTCTGAAACAGCAACAATATTATTCTTTGTATAGTTCTTACAAGACAATAAAGTAAAGACTATTGCAATGATCAGTGTAGCTTTTGTTTTCATAATTATTTCAAATTCATAGGAAAAACTCATTATACACAATTGAATATTTTCGTAATACTATTTGTTATTGCTTTTGTGTATGATTAGTTACTTACTATTTCAATTAAACTCTCTGTCATTGCCTAAAGGTCATCGCTTGTTGGGATTCTGTTTTAAGAATCCTGTCGCAATAATTATACAAGTGGTTGTGCTTTCGTTATTTATTTAATTCATTTTCTATTAAAGCTAAAATTTCGTCTTGAAAACTGTATAATTTTTTCGATGCGTTTAATAAACCCCTAGCATCAATTCTTCTATTAGCTACCAAACTCTCAAATCTCATATCTGATAATAGTTCTATTTTAGAATACATGACTCTACACATTAATCCTGTTTCATGCTTTTGGTTCTCATGATTTGAGAATCCACTGGCTTAAACTAGCGTTTTCAAAGGTTAAAGGTGACACATGCAACAAGAAAATATTAGCTTTTATGATTGGCAACAAA
>JAJRRO010000016.1 GCA_024279425.1 Bacteroidota bacterium
TAAAGGAACTGGTTGCAGAACTTTCGTTAGATAATCGAGACTTGAAAAAAAACTTAAATGGGGAAGATTAAAACGAAAGAGATACATGCATTACAGTCAAAGAGAAAAATACGAGATTATTCGTCTGGTAGAACAATCTGACTTAGGCGTCATCAGAACCTTGAAACAACTCAAAGTGAACAAGACCACATTTTACAATTAGTACAAGGCCTACTCTAAAAACGCATTTCTTCCTTTATATGAAGTGGTTATTGCACATTGGTTTTACAACTAACAACTTTATAAACCTTGCCGTTACTCTTGGTAATAATGAGCAACTCACCAGAACCATCTACACCAAATCTAAGATCTACCCTTTCGTTATTGACAATTGAAGCCAAACTCATTTTTGCCCCATTCACTTCGAGACCCATTCTATAAATAGTAGCTTGCTGTTCCTCTAGTAATTCTGATGTCTCTGAGTAGAAAAGCGTTCCACGGGGGATATCCCCAAAAATATATTTGCCCTTTAATTGTGGGACCCTTTCACCGGCATAGGCATATCCACCGGAAACTGCATTTCCCTCATCATGGTCATATTGAATCACCGGGTAGGTATAACCGGAATCATCTAAGGGAAGCCCATAGACCAATTCGGCATTGGCTTCCACATCAAATAAAAATGACCCTTCCCGTTCAGGCCAACCATAATTGGCTCCGGCTTTTCCCAAATTGACCTCTTCCACGCTATGCTGTCCGATATTGGAAACAAATATTTTACCAGAACCATTTTCATCCCACGTAATTCGATGCGGATTTCTAAACCCTCTACACCAAATCTCATCTAATTTCACAGTATCATGTACATAAGGGTTATCATTAGGAATTCCATATTTACCATTGTTGCTATTTCTTCCCATTGGATCAATTCGTATGATACTACCCCATATTTTACCATCATTATCACAAAGTGAAGGGTATCCGCTAAGGGCAGCGCCACCATCCCCGATACCAAGATATAGAAGTCCATACTCAGCATCACCAAATCTTGCCAAAGGGTTAAATGTAAGTTCTTGGAAACCATGGATTCCACTGACCATATCCGCCCTTAATATCTCCCGGGTATTCCCTTTAAATTTCTTGTCAAATGGGTCATCTACTTTCCATTCGGTCAGTACCCATTGAAGTTTTGTACCAATGCTATCAGGGATTAAAAAATCGGCTATTGCCGTTCTTGAAGGCTCTGTATGAGTGGTATACAAGAGCCCGTTTTCCTCAAATCCTGGATGAAAGGCAAAGTTACCAAAGCCCGAAGCACGCCCTGGGTTATCAATGAAATGCTCCATTTCTATTTTCAAATCTAAAAACACATCAGCGATGGTGTCGACCACTTCATACAACTTTCCACGTAAATCTACCACAAATAGGCGCTCCTTCTGCTTCATTTTTACCGTTAAGACCTTATTGATTCGAGTTTTTAGAAACGATTCCGAGCTTTGGGGTATAGTAAACATTTCTTCAATTACAAGGTCTAGATTCGACTCTTGTATTTTTTTGGATATCGGATTGATCAATCCGCCAGGGCGATTCTTACGGTTCTTCTTTTCACCTTCTGAAAATTTATGTATAAACCCCAAAAGGTCCTCCATGTCTCTATCCTTGATACTCGGAAAAGGAGGCATATAGAGCTTGTATTTATCGTAGAGCGCCACGGCCCTTTCATCTCCATTTTGTATGGTCAGCATAGGATTGTCAATAAAAGTTTTCAACCATTCTTTATCAACCTTAGAAGTGACTCCGCTCAGATCAGGGCCGATTTCGTTTTGACCAAAATTATGGCAACTGGCACAATGCTGATTAAATAGTTCCAAGCCGTGTTGAATAGAAAGTTCATCACGCAAATAGTTACGCTTTTTTTGAGACGTATCGTCCTTTATTTTTTCTTTGTCCGAGAAATTACACCCTATAAGGCAACATAATAACAGTAAATAACTTATTTTATACATAGTCTTGATAGGGTCAAAGGGAATGCTTTGCTCTGATAGGGTCACGTGTATTGTATTTTATTTTAAAATGAAAAACAGCTCAAACCGAGAGTTATGGCTCTAAATTTAAGCAAAACAATAGGTAATTGAAATATTGATGCATTAATAGCACTCATTAGTTGTATCCTGTACAGTGAACAACTCAAAAATCTTAAGGAATATGAAAATAAGAGCGAATCTTATGATGGCGCCTCATCTAAAGTATGGGATATGTTGACAATTAAAGATGTTAGTAAAACTGAAAACGGACGCTAGTGAATATACATTGGTTAAAGTACAAACCCCCAACCTAAACGTTGAGGGTTTTCAATCATTTAAAAACATAGAACACAACCACAATTTTATCTAACTTACGTGCCATGCAAAATCCATTGGTAAGCATTCTCATCCCCTTCAAAAATACTGCTGGATTTCTTCCAGAATGTATCGAATCAATAATACGACAGAATTACAAAAACTGGGAAGTTTTGGCAATTGACGATGGTTCTACAGACGAAAGTTGGACTATTGTAAACCAATTTGCAGCAAGTGATCCCAGAATTAAAGTGATAAAAAATTCGGGAACCGGAATTATCCATGGTCTTAGAACAGCTTATGCCCATTCGAGTGGAGAATTAATCACACGAATGGACTCGGACGATATCATGTCCACCCAAAAACTCGGAACTTTGGTGTCATCGCTTTTGGCCTTTGGTAAGACCCATATTGCCGTGGGGCAGGTAAAGTATTTTTCACACAGAGGGATAAGCAATGGTTATGAACGCTATGAGCTTTGGTTAAACGGATTAACTGATAAGGGTACTAATTATTCAGAAATCTATAAGGAATGTGTAATTCCGTCTCCGTGCTGGATGGTCTTTAAAGAAGATTTGGATCAATGTGGTGCGTTTAAATCTGACCGCTATCCTGAGGATTACGATTTGACTTTCAGGTTCTATGCAAATGGATTAAAATGTATTCCATGCAATGTTGTCCTTCACCATTGGCGTGACTATGATACGCGAACCTCTCGTACAAGCGAACATTATGCCCAAAATTATTTTTTAGATATAAAACTCCACTATTTCCTAAAACTGGAGTACAGTTCAAAAAGACCATTAACGGTATGGGGTGCAGGAAATAAGGGCAAGAGCATAGCCGAAAGCCTTGTGAAAAAAAAAATTGATTTTAAATGGTTCTGTGATAATCCAAAGAAAATAGGTAAAAACATCTATGGTGTGCAATTGGAACATTATTCCATATTAGGTGAAATCCAGAATCCTCAAAGCATAATTACCGTAGCCAATGAAGAGGCCCAAATTGCAATAAAAAGTTTCTTTTTTAAATTGGGCCAAAAACCTATGCAAGACTATTTTTTCTTCTGTTAAGCACTCAAGTCCAGCCTTAAATGTAGCCAAGAAAAAATTTAGTGAATTTGATTGTATTTCTTGACACTTGTTCTTGATACTTTTAATTATATTTGCGAAATCAAAATTGGGAATGCAGTTTAAATATCCAGAACTCCTTTGGGCCTTATTTCTACTACTTATTCCTATTTTCATTCATCTTTTTCAACTTCGAAGATTTAAGAAAACGCCATTTACCAATGTAAAATTGTTGCAAAAGGTCGTTTCAGAATCGCGCCAAAGCAATAGTTTAAAAAAATGGCTGTTGCTGGCTACAAGGCTATTAGTATTCACGGCTTTGATCATAGCTTTTGCCCAACCCTTTTTTGCAAAGGAAATCGCATTGCAGGATAAGGAAACGGTCATCTATCTCGACGATTCTTTTAGCATGCAGGCAAAGACAGATCAACGTACTTTACTTAGCAATGCTGTTCAAGAACTGATAAAATCGGTCCCGGATGATAAAACATTTAGCCTATTCACGAATACGACGGAATACAGGAATGTAAGCTTAAAAGATATTCGAAACGATCTATTGACCATAGAGGCCACACCCAAACAACTGGATCTCGAAGAAATATACCTAAAGGCAAGCGCTTTGTTTTCCAAAGCGGGAAATAGAATAAAAAATCTGGTCCTTATTTCAGATTTTCAGAAAACAATGTCGACCACAGTATCGGATTCTTCGAATACCATTCAAAAGCACCTCGTACAATTGTCGCCCGATGGCTTGGACAATATTTCATTGGATACGGTTTTTATAAGCTCACAAGACTCAGACAATATTGAACTTACTGTAGGGCTTACAACCTATTCCAAAATTCAAAACACACCAATCTCCTTATATGACAAAGACAGGTTAATAGCTAAAACATCGGCTATATTTGAAGACAATAAAGGAACAGTGATATTCACCTTGCCGGCAAGGGAGGCGATAAATGGAAGGTTTGAAATTTCTGATGTGGGTTTGATTTACGACAATCATCTTCATTTTAATATTGATGTAAAGGAAAAGCCAAAGGTGTTGGTCATTGGTGAGGTTGATTCAGATTACCTACGACGTATGTATACAGAGGATGAATTCCTCTTTTCATCCTTTGGCACTAAAAATCTCAACTATAGGGATATCGATTTACAAAATCTGATCATACTCAATGAATTAGACCATGTTTCCAACGCGTTGATTGCAAGTTTAACCTCTTTTGTTGTTAATGGCGGTAATTTAGTGGTAATACCCGGGATAGATTCAAATTTGGATTCATACAATCAATTATTGACCAAATTTTCAGTGGGATCTTATATTGAAAAAGTTGCTGCCGATCGAAACATTACCCAGATTTCCTTCTCGCATCCATTATATAAAAATGTATTTGAAAAAAAAATACAAAACTTTCAATATCCTAAGGTGTCTCAATTCTTCAGAATCAGTACTAACGGACCTTCTATATTGAGCTATCAAAATGGCGAACCTTTTCTGACGGGAGTGAATGGAATATATGTATTTACTGCTTCCTTATCTGATCAAAATTCGAATTTCAAACAATCGCCCTTAATCGTACCCACCTTTTACAAAATGGGCGCCAATAGCCTAAATTTACCTGATTTATATAGTACTATTGGAAGTTTGACTCAAATAGATGTTACCCAAAGATTGTCAAAAGATCATATCCTAAAGGTTTTTAAGGAAGATTATGAGTTTATTCCCCAGCAACGTACCCAAGCGAATAAAGTATCCTTGACCTTTAGTGAGAATCCGGCTACGGATGGAATCTTTGGTGTTTCCGAAAATGGAAACACTTTAATGCACATAAGTTTTAATTATCCGAGAAATGAAAGTGAATTGGATTATCTTGAAATAAATAATTTACAGTTCAATAGCAAGCAAGGTTCTATTAGCTCTTTGTTTCAAAATTTACAAAACGACAATAGAGTAACAGAGCTTTGGAAATGGTTTGTTATTTTAGCAGTACTGTTTATTTTAATCGAAGTGCTCATCATTAAATACTTAAAACAATAGACAAATAAAGCGGAAATGAATATACTTTTAAAATCTGCCCATATTGTAAATGCCCCAAACAAAGATTTGCACTTAAAAAAAAGAGACATTCTTATTAAAGATGGGGTTATTGATAAAATCGCTTCAAAAATCACGGCTACTGGTACAACAAAGATCGTTGATCTAAAAAACCTGCATGTATCCCTTGGTTGGTTCGATAGTAGTGTAAGCTTCGGTGAACCGGGCTTTGAGGAACGCGAGACTATTGCAAACGGACTTACGACCGCAGCTAAAAGTGGTTTTACCGACATTGTCCTAAATCCGAATACCAATCCTGTTCCCGATAGTAGCTCCGACATCGTTTTCTTAAAAAATGCGTCATGGGGATATGCCACAAATCTATACCCTTTAGGATGTATGACCGTGAAGGCTGAGGGAAACGACCTAGCGGAATTATATGATATGGGTAACGCTGGGGCAATTGGTTTCTATGATTTTAAGTCGGCAATCAAAAATTCCAACCTTTTGAAAATTGCATTGCAATACGTACAGAATTTTGATGGCCTGATTTATTCGCAACCGCTAGATAACAAGATTGCTGGCAAGGGATTGGTCAATGAAGGAACGGTTTCAACTCGATTAGGTTTAAAGGGGATACCTGCACTCGCGGAGGAAATCCAGATTGTTAGAGATTTGTTTATTCTAGAGTATACAGGGGGTAAATTGCACATTCCCACCATTTCTACGGCAAATGCCGTTACACTCATTTCAGATGCTAAGAAAAAGGGATTGGATGTTAGCTGCAGTGTTGCCATTCACAATTTATGTTTTACTGATGAAGTTCTTGACGAATTTGATACTGCATATAAAGTTATGCCACCGCTTCGTACAGAAAAAGACTGCAAAGCTCTAATTAAGGGGTTAAAAGATGGCATTATAGATTTTGTAACGGCCGATCATATTCCCATGAACATTGAACAAAAACGCGTAGAGTTTGACAATGCTGCTTATGGTTCAACAGGATTGGAAAGCGCATTCGGCTTGCTAAACCAGCTTTTTGATACGGAGAAGTCAATAGAACTATTGACCAATGGAAGGAAACGATATAATCTATCATCCCAAGAATTGAAACAAGGGAGCAAAGCGTGCCTTACGCTATTTGACCCTGATGAAGAGTACACTTTTACATTGGACAATATCTTATCAACCTCCAAAAACAGTATGACACTGGAAAAGACCTTAAAAGGTAATGTGTATGGCATTGTCAATAATAATCAACTGATTCTTAAATAGGTTTAAAACACCACTATCAAACCAAAGTTAAATAAGAGGCCCCGCAATAATGAACACCATTAAAGAAGGAAAAACTACTGCAATCATTGCTTACCTAACGCTCGTTGGAGCTTTAATAGCCATAACCATGAATATGGAGCCCAAAAATGAGTTTGCTCGTTTTCATACACGCCAAGCTTTTGGACTTCATCTAATGTTTCACGCTTTTGCCCTATTCTCAAGCGTTTGGTTTAATGTATATGGGCTTTATGCATTGTATCTCTGTTATATTATTCTATGGGTTTACGGATTTCTAGGAGCTTTGAACGAGAAGAAGCAAATGGTCCCGATTGTTGGGCCCTATTTTCAAAAGTGGTTTAAATTTATCCAATAATTATGACTACTGCTATACTATCGTTGACACACTTGATAAAACCTTCTTCCCTGCAAGAAGGTAAACCGCCTGTTTTGTTCATGTTTCATGGATATGGCAGCAATGAAGAAGACCTGTATTCCTTTGCTCCCGAACTTCCAGAGCAGCTATGCATAATTTCAGTACGGGCACCCTACCCTATGGAGCCTTTCGGCTATGCTTGGTATGCTATTAATTTTGATGCGGAAAAAGGGAAATGGAGTGATGATAAACAAGCCATACTTTCGAGGGATAAGATTATGGCGTTTATTGATGAAGCCTGCGAGGCGTACGGATTGGATGAAGACCGAATTACATTATTGGGATTCAGTCAAGGAACTATTTTAAGCTATGCCGTTGCACTCTCCTATCCAGAGAAAATAAAAAATATTGTGGCCTTGAGCGGCTATATCAATCAAAATATCATTGCCGAGGAATACATGACCAAAAATCATGAAAATCTTAGAATTTATGCCTCACACGGACAAGTGGATCAAGTAATACCACCAGAGTGGGCCCAAAAAACACCCGAATTCCTAAATGGGTTGGGAATAGAACATGTATACGAAGAATTTCCTGTTGGTCATGGAGTTGCTCCCCAGAATTTCTATTCGTTTAAGAAATGGCTAGAAGATAAAATTTAATTACTACGCGTATAAAGTAGATAATCCAATAAGACAAAATCTATTCCTAAATCATCCTTTAATTCATACTTGATTAAAACTTCACCCCAAAATTTGCCGTCTGAAAAGTCGGCCACAATCCATTTATGGTTCAATATCTTAATCTTGTTCAGCTTAAAATCACCTTCCATTCCCTCATAGGGTATTAAGGGGTTGCTTCCCTTCTTTTCATTAGTTTCCAAGAGCTTATCGGCTATATAGCGACTTGAATCTTCGAGTTCTAAGTGATCGTAATAGGCCAGGGCATCATCATTGTTCTCCAAAGAGAAGTATTGCATATCCAAAACTTTTAACCGTGAATACTGTAATGAATCCTTTAATGTGGTTATATTGGACCGCAAACCTTCAATTTTGTCCCCCAATTTATCTTGCATTTTACCATTGCTGACAAACATAAAAAGGCATATTAATGCCGCAAAAATAAATAAATAAATAAATATCCTACTTTTCATTCTATCCAAATATTATAGCGTTATTTCAAGGTTATCGTAGGCCAAATGTACATCTTTTGGCAATTTCTTTTCAACAACTTCATGAAATCCAAGTAAATGACTTATATGGGTAATATAGGCCTTATGCGGCTTCACTTTTTCAATGAATGCCACGGCTTCCTCTAAATTAAAATGTGAATGATGGGGTTCTATACGAAGTGCATTGACGACTAACACCTTAGATCCCTTTATCTTTTCAATCTCTTCATTGCTTACCGACTTTACATCGGTTAGATATGTAAAGTCATGTATTCGATACCCAAAAACTTGTAACCTATTGTGACTTGCATTTATAGGAATGGCCAAAACATCACCAATTGTAAAAGGTAAGCCCTTTTCAATAAAATTCACCTCAACAGCCGGTGCCCCAGGATATCGATTCTCACTTGCAAAAATATAATCAAAACGTACTTTCAAGGATTCCACAACCCTCTTATGGGCATAAATGGGAATATCACCCTGTCTAAAGAAAAAAGGTCGAATATCATCAATGCCAGCGGTGTGGTCGGCATGCTCATGGGTAAAAAGTATCCCGTCTAATTTTGAAACGTTATGGGTAAGCATTTGCTGCCTAAAATCAGGGCCACAATCAATGACATAATTGTAGTTGTCCCATGATAAAAGTACCGAAACACGAAGGCGTTTATCCCTAGGGTCATTACTTAGACAAACCGGATGATTGCTACCAATCACAGGGACTCCCTGTGATGTTCCAGTACCTAAAAATGTAATTTTCAACCGCTCAGCTATTTAATTCAAATTTATAACTTATTTATTTAATAGATTATCCAATCTTATTAACTTTGTACCTATAAAACACACCATATGTCTTCAGTTCTTAAAAGAGACACTGCTTTTGAAAATATTCCTTCCATCAAGGCAAAGACCCTGAGGATAAACCTAAATCCAGACATTTACGGAACCTTCGCAGAAATTGGCGCAGGGCAGGAAACAGCAAGACATTTCTTTAGGTCGGGTGGTGCCTCCGGGACAATTGCAAAGGCTATGAGCGCCTATGACAAGGAATTCAGTGATGCCATTTACGGGGTTGAAGAAGATGGAAGATATGTTTCCCAGTCTAGGTTAAAAACAATGTTGTCGCATGAAATGCGCCTTATGGAAGAGCGCATTACAAGAGATAAACACCCGGAGAGGTTGTTCTTTTCGTACGCGAACACTGTTGCCACAATCGATTTTTCTAAACGCTACAAGGGACACGGATGGATTGGTATAAGATTTCAATTGGACCCAACCCAAAAAGAACTTGATGAAATAATCTTACATGTTCGCTTTAAGCAGAACGAGGCACGCCTACAACAAGAGGCATTGGGGATAATGGGCGTTAATCTTATTTATGGTGCCTTTTACAAGTATCATAAACCCCGAAAACTACTGAAATATTTATACGACCATATAGATAGTGATACGATTGAAATGGATATGGTGAACTTTTCTGGGCCTAATTTCAAGAGCGTTGACAATAGATTAATGAGCTTGCAGCTGATTCGAAATGGCATGACCGATGCTGTTATGTTCGGTCCTGATGGTAACAATCTCTTGCCTGCTGTAGAACTCTACAAAAAGAACATATTGGCACTTCGAGGTAGTTTTAGACCTGTGACCAAAGTTAATATGGACATGTTTGAGAAATCCTATGATATTTTCATTCGTGATCAAGCAGTTGAAGAGGATAAGGCCTTTGTAATCTTTGAGATTACATTGTCCAACCTAAAAGCTTCTGGGGAAATTGACGAACGTGATTTTATGGACCGGGCAGAATTATTATGTTCTATGGGCCACACCGTAATGATCTCCAATTTCCAGGAATATTATAAGCTGGTCGAGTATTTCAACAACTATACCAAGGCCAAAATCGGTCTGACCATGGGAGTGAACAATTTGGTCGATATTTTCGACGAGAAATACTATAGGCATCTTAGCGGTGGTATTTTAGAGGCCTTTGGAAAGTTGTTCTTTAAAGAGCTTCAGGTATATCTGTACCCAATGAAGAATGTAGAAACTGGTCAAATAATGACGAGCAACAATGTTAAGGTACATCCTAGAATGAAGGAACTTTACAAGTTCTTCAAATACAATGGTAAAGTGATGGACATTATTGATTACGATCCCGAAATCATGCACATTTTCTCTCGGGATATATTCAAAAAAATAGTGAATCATGAAGAGGGCTGGGAAGATGCACTGCCCACAGGTATTGCCGAAATAATAAAGGAAAAGAACCTTTTTGCTCCAAAGACCAGAGAGAAAAACGAAGAAAAAGTGTAAATAAAAAAAACCTGAATGCGGTAACCCTTCTTTTTCTTTAAATATTATATCTATTCATCGAGTAACTGTGCGGCATGATTTTTGGTTTTCACCTTATCAATGACCTTTATCACAACACCCTCTTCATTCACAACGAATGACTTTCTATGAATGCCATCATACTCACGCCCCATAAATTTTTTGCGACCCCAGACACCAAAAGTATTGATTACTGAATGATCCTCATCTGCCAATAAAGGGAATGGGAATTTATATTTGTTTCTGAAATTTGTTTGTCTTTTTTCTGAATCTGCACTTACACCCAATAGTTCAAAGCCCTGTGCCTGTAATTCCTTGAAATTGTCCCTAAGGTTACAGGCTTCTACCGTGCAGCCCGGTGTGCTCGCCTTGGGATAGAAAAATACAATCAATTTCTTTCCGCTATAATCCGCTAATCTTATTACTCTTCCATCTTGGTCCCTAGATTCAAATGCTGGAACCTTGTCTCCCACTTTCAATGTATTCATAGTCAATTTTTATATAAATTTGCAATACCGCAATTATGGCAAAATTAGGCTTAAAATGACAAAAAAAGAAAAAGTTGATTTTACCATAAGAACACTGCAAGAATTATATCCTACGATTCCAGTTCCTTTGAACCACAAGGATCCTTATAGTTTATTGATTGCCGTATTGTTATCTGCACAGAGTACTGATGTAAGGGTAAATCAAATAACTCCAAAATTGTTTGCAAAAGCCGACAACCCGTATGACATGATTAAAATGTCTGTTGAGGAAATACGTGAAATCATAAAACCTGTTGGTCTATCACCCATGAAGTCAAAGGGAATTCATGGTTTGTCGCAAATTTTAATCGATAAATATGAGGGTGGGGTTCCAAAAGAAATTGAATTGCTTGAAGAATTACCTGCTGTTGGACATAAAACCGCCAGTGTTCTAGTTTCACAGGCCTTTGGAATACCTGCTTTCCCAGTTGACACCCATATTCATAGACTTATGTACAGATGGGGGTTCTCTAACGGTAAGAACGTGACCCAAACAGAGAAAGATGCCAAAAGAATATTTCCCGAACGCTTGTGGAATGACCTTCATTTACAGATAATTTGGTATGGAAGGGAGTATTGCCCAGCAAGGGGATGGGATTTGGAAAAAGACATAATAACCAAGACCATTGGAAGGAAAACAGTTTTAAATGACTATTCTAAAACTAAAAAGACCCGCAAATAGCAGGTCAATTCTCAGTTTAAACTAATTTCAAACTGTATGTTATTATGTTCAACAAAACGTAATGACTTGGAATAACTAATTAAAAACTGAATTGTTTGTCTGTAGGCAGTAAAAGAGCTACCTTTTTTTTGACTTTCAAAGTAAATTTTTTCCATATTGATTATAGTATTGTTATGCTAGAATAACGCGACTACTATGGAAATATTGTTTTTACCGATACAAGAGCTAAGAATTTGTCAAAACAATATTGTTTTTATCAATGATCTTTCTAAGGTTTATCAACGCATATCTCATTCTCCCCAAGGCCGTATTAATACTCACCCCTGTATTTTCGGAGATTTCCTTAAAACTCATATCCTTGTAAATGCGCATTAACAAAACTTCTTTTTGATCATCGGGCAATTCATCTACCAGATACTTTAAATCAGAATTTATTTGGTCTTTTATTATTTGTTTTTCAGCATTTAATTTATCATCACCTATTACAGAGAAAATATTAAAATCCTCACTGCCTTCGAACATTGGCATTCTTTTGTTCTTCCTAAAGTGGTCGATGATGAGATTGTGGGCTATTCGCATCACCCATGGTAAAAATTTACCTTCTTCACTGTATAAACCTTTCTTTAGGGTCTTGATTACTTTAATAAAGGTATCTTGGAAAATATCTTCAGTAACATCCCTGTCCAATACTTTTGAATAGATAAAGCTGGTTATTCGTTGGTTATGCCTATTGATAAGTATCTCAAGAGCTTTTTCATCTCCGCTGATATAATCTCTTACAAGTATTGAATCCTCGATTTGTAGTTTCATACAAATTATTTTTTTAGGTTAAAGCTTTAGGTTAAATTATTCGGTCTTACTTTGGGTTGAACACCGTCTTTTAATCCCGATGCTATTTTTTAATTATGACCTAAAACTAGACAAATCGTGGTGTGCGAAAAAAACTATGTTGTCAAACCCCTTTTTTTTGATGTGAAACCGTCATTTTTCTTTTTTATCACAATATTTTAGAACTGCTAAAGTTGCATCGACGGGATTGGACCTAATGTCTTTATGGTAATGTATAAAGCACTGGCACTACCGGATTATTTGATAAATGCTATAATTCAGAGCATAAAAAAAACCCTTACTACTACATGTAATAAGGGTTTAACATTATTTTTTTAATAGGCTTTAGTTCATATTAGTTTCGAACTTTATGCCATCGGCCTCCGTTATTTTTAATGATTTTGAATAATTCAATAAAAATTGGATGGTTTCCGGCTTTGCTTTTACAAGCTTACACTTGTTCTTATTTTTAACGTAAATTTTTTCCATATTCCTTTCAGTTTTGTTTCACTAGGATAACGCAACGTTGTTAAATATAGTGATTACGTTCGACCTATGGCTCATTAATTCGTTAAAACAATATTATGCTCTTCAATGATCTTTCTCAAGTTAATCAAAGCATAGCGCATCCTTCCTAGTGCGGTATTTATGCTCACACCCGTATTCTCTGAAATTTCCCTGAAACTCAAATCCTTATAAATACGCATCATTAGAACATCTTTCTGATCCACTGGTAGCTCTTCAATAAGAACCACCAAGTCAGAATCTATCTGATTTTTAATAAGTTGTTTTTCAATATTCAATTTTTCATCGCAGATTACCGAAAATATGTCGAAGGTATTGGTGCCTTCAAACAATGGCATTCTTCTGTTCCGTCTAAAATGGTCAATTATAAGGTTATGTGCAATGCGCATAATCCACGGCAAGAATTTACCCTCTTCATTATATCTGCCTCTTTTAAGTGTTCTAATGACCTTTATAAAGGTATCCTGAAAAATATCCTCGGTAATACCTCGATCATTTATTTTGGAATAAATAAAACTACTCAGGCGTTTATTGTGTCTATTTATCAAGGTTTCGAGTGCTCGTTCGTCTCCATCGACATATTTTTTTATAAGAAGGGAATCTGCAATTTGAAGCTCCATATCAATTACTTTTTTTGGGTTAAAACTAGGGACCAATTCTTAGGAAGAGGTCTGTAGGTAGTTCACTAATTTTAAAAAAGTAATTGTTTAGCTATAGGCGTCTTAACATTTTGTTAAGTTCAAATATAGACAAAATTCTAGGTTATAAAAAAATAGTATAGTGATTATCACCATTTTAAATGTAAAATATGGAATATTGGTTATTGCATATGACATATTGTATCTTTACGGCCTAATTAAGATTATGCTTTCAATTACAGACGTAAATCCTAAGGAAAATATAATTATCAAGGGTGCAAAGCTGCACAATTTGAAAAATATTGACGTAGTCATACCTAGAAATAAATTGGTGGTGATTACCGGTCTTTCGGGTTCGGGAAAATCCAGTTTGGCATTCGACACGCTATATGCCGAGGGTCAACGCAGATATGTCGAGAGTCTTTCTTCATATGCACGTCAGTTTTTGGGTAAATTGAACAAACCCAAAGTAGATTATATAAAAGGTATTGCTCCTGCAATTGCGATCGAGCAGAAGGTCAATTCTACCAATCCGCGTTCTACAGTGGGCACAACTACGGAGATTTACGACTATCTTAAATTGTTTTATGCTCGTATTGGTAAAACAATCTCACCAATTTCTGGGGAAGAGGTGAAAAAGCATACGGTTACCGATGTGGTCCGTTATATACAAACTTTTGATGAAGGTAAAAAACTGCTGCTATTGGCTCCTATTGTCATTAAACAAGACCGTGACCCCATAAAGTCGCTTCAGCTATTTTCAAAACAGGGTTATGCTAGAATCAAACACAATGGTAGTGTTATTCGTATTGATACGGCCCCAGAGGACATAGGTCACGAATTCAGCCTAGTCATAGATCGTATAATAACCAAGGATGATGAGGACTTTTACAATAGACTGGCCAATGCCATAGATTCTGCATTTTTTGAGGGAAAAGGGGAATGTGTCATCGAAGAGCTGGCAACTAATAGGCAGACTGTTTTTAATAATAAGTTTGAAAAGGACGGAATATCTTTCTTAGAGCCCAATGTGCATCTTTTCAGTTTCAACAACCCCTATGGGGCGTGTCCAAAATGTGAAGGTTATGGTGATGTTATTGGCATAGATGAGGATTTGGTAATTCCGAATACTTCCTTGTCGGTTTTTGAAAATGCAATATTCTCCTGGCGAGGTGAAAGCATGGGCTGGTACAGAGATGAACTGGTAAATTCTGCTTACAAATTTGATTTTCCGATACATAAACCCTGGTTTGAGCTCACCGAAAGGCAAAAACTAATGGTATGGGAAGGCAATTCCCATTTTATGGGGCTTAATGACTTTTTCGGAATGCTCGAGGAGAAAAGCTATAAGATTCAAAATAGGGTTATGCTTTCTCGCTATCGCGGAAAGACCAAATGCAATACCTGTAAAGGCAAGCGATTGCGCAGAGAAACGGATTATGTTAAGGTTGATGGAAAGTCGATTTCAGATTTGGTGGAGTTACCCATTAAAAAATTGATCGTCTTTTTTGACCACATTTCTTTAAATGACCACGACCTTCAAATTGCATCCCGTTTATTGAAGGAGATAACAACAAGATTGGGCTTTTTACAAAAAGTAGGGCTTGGTTACCTAACGCTCAATCGAAAATCAAATACCCTCTCAGGAGGCGAGAGCCAGCGTATTAACCTGGCAACTTCTTTGGGTAGTAGTCTTGTTGGTTCTATGTATATATTGGACGAACCAAGTATTGGTCTGCACCCCAAGGACACCGAAAACTTGATTGATGTTCTTAAATCGCTCCGCGATTTAGGCAATACGGTTATCGTGGTAGAGCATGACGAAGATATCATGAAGGCGGCTGATGAGGTCATAGACATTGGCCCAGAAGCTGGTACGCACGGTGGTGAAGTTGTTGCACATGGCACTTTAGACGAAATCCTGAAATCCACTTCCTTGACTGCTAGTTATTTGAACGGAACCCAAGAAATAAAAGTTCCAAAAGAAAGACGGACTTCCAAAAGCTATATTGAAATAAAAGGTGCCAGAGAAAATAATCTGAAAAATATCGATGTTACATTTCCTTTGAATATGCTTACGGTAATCACAGGGGTTTCAGGTAGCGGCAAAAGTACATTGGTTAAAAAATTGCTTTATCCTACAATACTTAAGGAAGTCGGTGGCTATGGCCAAAAAGCCGGACAATTTACCTCGGTGCATGGTAAATACCAATCTATAAAACATGTAGAGTTCGTTGATCAAAACCCCATTGGTAGGTCCTCACGTTCAAACCCTGTCACCTATATAAAGGCCTATGATGATATTAGGGCTTTGTTTGCCTCACAGAAATTAAGTAAAATAAGAGGCTACCAAGCGAAGCACTTTTCGTTTAATGTTGATGGTGGTCGTTGTGAAAAGTGTAAAGGCGAGGGCGAAATTACCGTGGAAATGCAGTTTATGGCCGATGTGCACTTGGAATGTGATACCTGTGGTGGTAAACGGTTTAAAAAAGAGGTTCTAGAAGTAAAATTTGAGAATGCGAGTATTGATGATGTTTTGAATATGACCATTGATGATGCGATAACATTTTTTGAAAAATATGGACAGGCCAAGATTGTTGGCAAACTAAACCCATTACAAGCGGTAGGACTCGGTTATGTTACTTTGGGGCAATCTTCCTCTACCCTTTCCGGTGGCGAAGCACAGCGGATAAAACTGGCTTCCTTCTTGGTGAAGGGAACAACTAAAGATAAGGCACTTTTCATTTTTGATGAACCAACTACGGGTTTACATTTCCATGATATTAAAAAGTTACTGAAGTCTTTTGACGAATTAATTGCCCGTGGTCATTCTGTTATTGTCATTGAACATAACATTGAACTTATTAAATGTGCTGACCACATTATTGACCTAGGTCCGGAAGGCGGGGAAAACGGTGGGCAACTTCTGGCCCAAGGCACTCCTGAAAGTATCATTCAAAGTAAATCTTCTTTTACCGCTAATTACTTACGGGAGAAATTATAAACTAAATTAAAGTTTTACTAATCTGTATATCAATACTTTATATGATTGTTGAAATTTTTGGCACGCTGTTTGGTATATTCTAATCGAATGTGAATAGTTGCATTCAGGAACTTAAAAACCTTATATCATGAGAAATTTAGTACTCCTATTTACTGCCCTCATATTAGGTACCTCAGGTACTATGGCCAGTACAGTCGAAGATAAGGTTGCAACACGCAATGCTTATAGATACAATAACTCATTCATCTTTGTTGAAAATGGCATTACGTTTTCTGTATATCCTGATGGCGAATTTGATTTTCACATGGATGATCGAGTTAGAAACCACCGCAGGGATATTACATTTAATTCTGGATACGACTATAGCCCGTATACACAATATGATGATTATGGAGCTGTGATCCAAGTAGAGAATGTACCCGTTTATTATGACCATTATGGTCGTGTATCACAAATAGGTGATGTAAATATAACGTATAGACATGGTCGTGTTTATCGAATGGGCGGAATGTATGTTTATTACAACCACAATGGAATTTATGATTACCATACTGGCTACATCAATATCTATAACAGGCACTATGTATATAGACCTTTCCATAGGTTTTTCATAAGACCTATCATAGGATTCGGATTGGTATTCCATAGACCCTATAGAAGATATTACAACCCATATAGATATTCTTACTATAAGCCTTATAGGAATAACCATAGAAGGGCTTACGCTAAGATAGGAAGAGAACATAGATATAATAAAGTTCGTCATGATAGAGCTACGGTATACCGAAATGATAAGAGGGTAGTTCAACGTGATTATACAACGAGAAGAAATGATGGTTATCGTAGTAACAGAAGTGTAGCTCGAAAGAGTGATTCATACAGATCATATAGATCCAACACAAGAAGGGGTGAGGTCATAAGAAATTCTGGTATACGAAATAACCGTTCAAACGGAAAAGTTGCGGGAAGAACTGCAGTTGATCGATCAAAGAACATTGAAAGAAGATCTGTTCGTAAAAACGATGCGAGACCATCCGCCAAGAGAACTGTAACCCAGAGATCAACAACGGTAAGATCACCACAACGAAAAGCAGTCAGTAAAAGGACGGTGACCCAAACACCTCGAAGCAGAACAGTGACTAGAAGTACCACGTATAGAAAACCTGAAAACAGAAACCACAGCAGGTCCGTACAACGAAGCACTTCTAGAACCCAAAAGCAGGTGGTAAAACGTCCTTCAACAAGGAGTACAAGTAAAAGAACAGTAAGTAAAGCTCCTTCTCGTAGTAGAAGTGTTGCCACAAGAAGCAATAGTAGTAGAAGTAATAGCTCAAGAGCCACTCAGTCAAGATCAAGAAGCTCTAGAAGACAGTAAGATAGTTTTTAGGTTGGTTAGTTGTTTAAGCCCCATAGCGAATTGGTTGTTCCTATGGGGCTTTTCTTTTTAGATACTTCGAAAACATCGCATAAACATCTTCCGATATTTTAAATCGATAAAGAATCCCCAGAAATAAAAGGCACATCACAGCACTTTTGATAATGATATTGGCTATTGGATGAAACGGTAAGTCCACAAAGTAAAATGGAGTGGTCAAAATTAAAAGAATTCCTAAAACCTTTACCGTCTCGGAGGTAAACGGTATAATTCCAAATTTGGTCTTTACGTAAACCAGTTTAATCGTATTATAAACAGCTATTGCAATGAAGGTTGCCAGAGCCGCTCCATTCAATCCATATTTTGGGATAAGCCAAAGATTCAGAAGCACGACGAGGGCTGCCAATAAAACACCCATAACCAATAAAGATCTATAATAATCAGAATTATAAAGAATGGAATTATTGTTACCTAAAAGGGAGTCATAAACCTTGGCCAAACCTATTAAGAATACAATGTTGAATCCGCCACGGTATTCTTCAGGGAGTATAAGAAAAAGGTCATTCAAGTTGGTCATAATCAGGGTAAATAATAAGCCTGACGCAATGAAGAGTGTCAAAGAGGATTTTTGGTACAACGATTTTAAAGCTAGTTTATCATTCTTATTCAATAGTTCTGCCGTAAGTGGATAGGTAATCTGATGCATGGCCCTAGAAGGAACTATTATACTGGTTGCAATATATATAGCCACCCCATAATATGCCACATTTTCAATTTCGATATATTGGTTGAGCATTACCTTATCAATCTCCAAAATTATAACCGCTGCAGATCCCCCAAAAATTATCAATGCACTATAATTCAATATGAAACGGCTGTTTGCAGGAAAATTAAAATTCAATTTGGGTCTCTTCAATCTGTAGGCATATAATTTCATCATAAGTGTGCGCAAGAGGTACAATCCCACCAACGCCTTTAAGAAAAAATCAACCGAAATAACATCAAAATACACCAAAAACAACAACACCATTACCCCGACCCTATTGAAAACCTCTTTCATGAAGTTTCCAAAAACCGATTTCATCTGCACTTTGGCCCAAGCATAAAAGACCTCGAAATAGGCCATGGCCATTCCAATCAAAAATATATGCCAAACATAATATTTGACGATTGGATTTTCCTGGGATATAAAACCTGCAATGCCATCATAAAAGAAATGGGACAATACGGCCAACGGTAGAATCAATAGCAAAGGCAACAATAACATCAAGGTTTGAAAGCCATCCGATTCCTTGGAATCCCGAAAGCTACTATAATATTTCACTAAGGTGTTGGGTACTCCGAAGGCCAATAACGGCATTAAAATGGCCGAAGTAGATAAAATTACCGTTACCAGTCCGTAGTACTCGTCGGTTAAAAAGTTGGTATATAGAAATAGTGTATTTATGGCCGCAAATCCAAAACCCAAATAGGTGATCAGGGTATTGTACAGTGCTTGTTTTTTTACTATTCCCATTAAAGCAATTTCGATAATTCCCTGGTAAGTTCCCTCCTACTATACTTTTCCAATCCCGTGGAATCAGGGTTAAGGCTATTGTTCTGAAAGGCATCAAACCATTCTAAAATTACATTTTTTAAATGGGTTTCGGAGAAATAGTCAAAAAAAGCGCCCGATTTTGTTTCGGCAATAATAGCACTTGCGTCCCAGTCTGATGGACCAACAGCTAGTATTGGTCTCCTGGCTGCCATATATTCATATAGTTTTCCAGGAAGAATACCTGTGGTTTGCTTTGAATTGATCTCTACCAACAATAATACCTGCGATTCTTGCTGAATCTTAAGCGCTTCTTTATGTGACACATAGCCAATCAATTCCATATTATCCTTTAATCCAGACGTATATATGCTGTGCAATACATCATCGCTTACAACACCGGCCAGTTGCAATTTGAAATTTCGTGCAAATTGTTCGTTTTCGTGAATCAGCTCTGCTAAAACCTTCCAAAGATTCTCAGGGTTTCTTCCAGAAAGTAAGGAACCAATATGGGAAATTGTAAATTTGGAATCCAAACTTGTACTCCCTTTATGATCCGAGTCATATCCATTAGTAATTACCGAGATTGATTTATCGGTAATACCCTGGAACTCTTTTTTGGTGGTCTTGCTTGTAACAACAATTTTATCGGCGGTGTTCAAAACCAAATGCTCCAGCCTCTTATGTTTTTGTTGGGATTTAATCGTAAGTTTCAACTTTGTATGGTACCCTATTGAAGTCCATGGGTCTCTGAAATCGGCAATCCATTGTATACCGATTTGTTGTTTTAAATGATACCCGATCAGATGGACACTATGTGGCGGCCCTGTTGTTATTATGGTATCAATACTTTCTTTTTCAAGGATTCCCGATACATATTTGACCGACGGTTTGACCCAGTTTTTCCGCGCATCAGGGACAAAAAAATTACCCCGAATCCACAGCATTATCTTTTCTGTCAAAGACTGATTTTCAGTTTGGATAATTCCCGAGCTTATACGCTTGGCCTTTTTACGCGAGAACATCCTTGCCAGGTCGTAAGGTTCGCGAATGGGATGTTTGTAAATGCTAATCTCTTTGGGCACCTCATTTACAAAAGATTCATCAACAATGGGGTAATTGGGGTTTTCAGGGATATAAAGTACAGGTGTGATTCCAAAATCCGGCAGGTATTTTACAAATTTCAGCCATCGCTGCACTCCAGGACCGCCTGCTGGGGGCCAATAGTACGTAATGATTAAAACCTTTTGCATTACTCCTCTCTTTTTTTAGGCCTCCAAAGTGTAAAACCAATGCCTCCTAAAATAACCAAGCCCAGAATGATGGAACTTGCCAATGTGATACGACTTCCAGTTTCAATCACTTTTGGCTCAAACTTAAATTCGATGGTATGCTGTCCTTCCGGCACCTTCAAAGCACGAAGTACATAGTTTACCTTGAAGTGATCTTTAAGTTGGCCGTCAATGTATGCATTCCACCCATTTTTATAATACATCTCAGAAAAAACGAGAACACCTGCATTCGAATTGGAGGAACTATATGTTAAATGGTTTGGTTCATAATCAGTCAACATTACCGTAGCTAAGGAGTCTTTACGGAAATTAAATCTATTTATCCCCGAAAAAAGCGATGTATTCACCACAGCTTCATTCTTTACCTCAAGATCTTTCAAAGCACTGATTTCCTCATCGGCACTATGAACTTCAATCAGTTTGTTAACAAACCATCCATTCCCATTGGCCTCCGGGTTTACGGCGGGGTAACTTTTACCCTCCTCATCTTGCTGTATAACGTACTTTACGTTCAACATATTAAGCACCTTCATGTTACCTTGGGCAATATGATAATAGAATAAGTCCTCCATCCCAGCCGGCTTAGCGGCATGATATCCAGAAATGGCTTGATGAAAATAGGATGTACCTGCCCCTTCAAAACCTTTTACTTGATCAAACACCCTAAAAATGGCTTTATCCTTAAGAATCTCTTCATGTACCGAAGTCTTTTGAAAGGGCTGTGCCATACGTCTTTTAGCCACAAAATTATCGCTGTTCACATACCTTAGATCTACCCCTACCAGATCCAAAACCATCAATACCCCAAGAATTACAATCACAACATTTTGTTTGATTTTTTCTTTTAGAAAGAACCAAATCACCAAAGCTGCTAAAAAAGCATAACTCAATGAACGAAATAGATCGCTGTTGTATACGGCCTTACGATCTTCTTTAAGAACTTCTGGAAGGCCTTCCAAACCTGTCATTTTCAGACGTTCGTCGCCTGGTGCACTAAAATCAAACATTCCCTTTGCCAGAAATAGCACAATCCCTAATCCCAGAACAGTGAAAAATGAAACTTTAAGAGCCTTAAGTTTTTTAGTTTTGGAAACGAAATCATTAAAAATCACATTCAATGCCAATATTGCCAATATTGGAGTGCAAAGCTCTAGAATTACCTGAATCGAAGATACTGCCCGAAACTTATCATATAAAGGAAAATAATCGATCATAAAATCAGTCAAAACGCCAAAGTTCTTACCCCAAGACAGAAGTAATGACATCATTGTGCCTCCTAAAAGCCACCACTTGGCCCTTCCTTTAACCAAAAGCAATCCTAAAATAAAAAGGAAAAAGATAATCGCACCAATGTAGGCTGGCCCAGATGTGCCCGGTTGGTCACCCCAGTACATCGGTAGCTTTTCAAAATATTTGAGTGCCGTACTTCTTGGAATATCCTTGTCGATTACATAGGTAAAAGTCTTGGAGTCCTCGCCCATACTTTCCTGACTCCCACCTCCAAAAAGACGTGGTACAAATAGGTTCAATGATTCCGTAATGCCATAACTCCATTGTGTGATATACGCTTTACTGAGCCCATTGGTATTTTCTTTGGGCGAGCCGTCATAATTTATGGTGAGTTCAGATTTCCCTCTTGTACTCCAATCGGCATATTCTTTAGTGGCCATCAAGCTGGTGGCGTTAGCGGCTATACCCAATATCACAGCAAGGATGAGAATTCCAATGGAAGTAAAATAATGCTTTAATTTCTTCTTTCGGAAGGCATCTACAAGATAAGCAATACCTAAAATCAAGACCAACAGCATAAAATAGTAGGTCATTTGGTAATGATTAGCTCCAATTTCCAAAGCCATGGCAAGGGCTGTGAGAACAAAACCCCACATGTATTTTTTTCGAAACACTAAAACAATACCTCCCAAAAGCACAGGTAAATAACCTATGGCGTGTGCCTTTGCATTATGCCCAACTCCAAGTATTATTATTAAATAAGTTGAAAAGCCAAAGGCCAAGGCGCCTATTGCCGCCAATTTGTAATCCACTTTTAGACAGCAAAGCAAAATATAAAAGCCTAAAAAATAGAGAAAAAGATAATCCGCCGGTCTTGGCAAAAACCGAATTAGCCTATCCGTTTTTTTAACATAATCGTGGGGGTAGTATGCTCCCAATTGGTATGTTGGCATACCTCCAAAAGCTCCATTGGTCCAATAAGGTTCTTCCCCTGTCTTTTTTCGAAAGTCATTTTGTTCCTTCGCCATTCCCGTATACTGGCGAATATCAGATTGGTCTATGACCTTACCCTGCAATACAGGGCTAAAATATGCCAGAGCGGTTATTACAAAAAGAACTAAAACGAAAAAATGGGTGTAAAAAGCTTTTAAAGCTAATTTCATTGGCTTATCTAAGGGTTGGTTCAGCTAAAATAATCAATCTATTTCCTCAAATTCTATGTATTCACCAACATTTTTTGAAGACGGATTCTTTTTTGTAGAGTCCTTATCAATAATCACATCCCCTACTTTGTGTTCTTCTTTCATATTCGGGTTAGTAAACCCACCAAAATTTTCACGAAACCTTTCTTCGGTCTTTCGGGCAGCGTAGCTGAATATTCTAGGCGCAAACCATCTTGCCACAATTTTGAGCAGATAATAGACCAGGAGAATTATTAAAATCGTTTTTAAAAAAGCCATAATAATTTGAATATCATATATCAAAAGTACAATTCTAACGTTGTATTAGCAGAGCAAAAGTCTTAAAATAATAATAAAATCAGAGCATGGGTAAATATTTTGAAATGAAAAAAATTAAACAGTTTGCTTATACCCTTTCGATACTCGTTCCTTTTTTGGGATTTTCACAATATACAGATGTAATCAATTCAAATAGGCCTGGATTAAGTGTTGGCGCCTATGCCATCGGAAAAAATGTGTTACAAATGGAAGCTGGATTATTGTATGAGCAGCAAGACCATAACTTATTGAACACCCAATCCAATATCTGGGGCACTGATATTTCGCTGAGGTACGGACTTTTATTCGAGCAGCTTGAACTTAACTGGGAGGGTACATTTCAAAACCAGAATATCACATTTTCAAATTTTGGAACCAGTGATTCAAGAACTGATTTTCATCGCAATAGATTAGGGCTTAAATTCTTGATATACGATCGTTACAAAAGTGCGGAGCGAAACAAACCAAATTTATACAGTTGGAGGGCCAACAACCTTTTTCAGATGAAAAATTTAATTCCTTCTGTTTCTTTGTACGCCGGAGCCAACTTTGTACTGGGTGATAATCCTTTTTATGTCGGGGAGCCAACTATTTCCCCTAGAGTAATGGTTGCCACCCAAAGCCGTTTAACACCTAGATTTGTTCTTATTTCCAATCTCGCCTATGATCGTATAGGAACTGATTTTCCTGAAATGAGTTATTTGATTTCCCTGTCACATGCGTTCAAAAATCCCAAATGGAGTGTTTTTGTAGAAAACCAAGGGGTTAAAAGTGATCGATATTCTGACATTCTGATTCGAAGTGGTATTGCACACCTTTTCAATGAAGACCTCCAGGCCGATATTAATCTAGGAGCAAGCTTTAAAAATACCCCCTCTAGAATATTTATAAGCATGGGAGCTTCCTATCGTTTTGATTTCCATACAGACGAACCCAAGGCCTTTGAGGATCAGAATGCCAATCAAAATGGAGGAGAAATCAAAAAGAACTCCATGAAAAAGAAAAAAAAGAAAAAAAATAGAGGTTTTGGAGCAGAGGATATCGACTTAGGCCCATCTAAAAAACAATTGCGCAAGCTTAAGAAAGCCCGAAAAAGGAACAAAGGGTAAATAGAGTTTTCATCCTTTTAAGAATAGTTGACAATTCCTTAAAAATGGGGTTGTATTTTTTTTCTGTATTTGATTAATATTCCTAATATTGACCTTACAAAACATTCGTATGGTCACGCTAAAAGAAGCTTCTTCAAAAGCCGATTTAAAAAAATTCGTCAAGTTTCCTTTTACCCTTTATAAAGGGTCTCCCTATTGGGTGCCACCTATTATCAATGATGAGTTGGAATCATTTGACAAAACTAAGAACCCCGCTTTTGAAAGTGCCGAAGCCCGTTTTTTCCTTGCCTATAAGGGAGGGGAAATCGTTGGAAGAATTGCCGCCATCATCAACTGGATTGAAATAAAACAGCAGAATGTCAATAAAATGCGTTTTGGTTGGTTCGATTTTATCGATGACACCGAAGTTTCGGAAACTCTTTTGGATAAGGTGGCAGAAATAGGCAGAAGTCAAAATCTTGAGTTTATGGAAGGCCCGGTAGGTTTTTCGAACTTGGACAAAGTTGGTGTTCTTACTGAAGGGTTTAAGCACATTGGCACCATGATTACCTGGTATAATCATGCTTATTACAAAAAGCATTACGAACGTCTTGGGTTTGCAAAAGAGAAAGGGTATTTGGAAAATAAATTCCCAGCGAAAAATGCAGATCCCATATTTTACTCCAAGGCCCAAAGTCTAATAAAACGGCGCTATGGACTTAGGGAGGTTAATTTTACCAAGACCAAGGATGTGCTTGCCATGACCGATAAAATGTTTGATCTCTTTAATGAAACTTATGCTTCGTTGTCTTCTTTTGTTCCGATAACCGAGGTTCAAAAGGCTTACTTTAAGAAAAAGTACATCAGTTTTATAAATCCAGAATACATTAAGTTTATTGTAGATAAAGAAGATAAACTCATCGCATTCGCCATTGTTATGCCCTCTTTTTCAAAAGCGTTACAAAAGGCCAATGGTAAATTATTCCCGTTTGGCATATTTCATTTATTGAAGGCAAAAAGATTCAATAAGGACGTCATCTTTTATTTAATCGGGATACATCCAGAATATCAGAATAAAGGGGTTACGGCCATTATTTTTAATCAATACCATAAAACATTTACGGAGAAAAAAGTCGAGATGTGCTACCGTACCCCAGAATTGGAAGAAAACATTGCAATACAACAAATGTGGAAGCATTTTGACCCTAAAATCTATCAAAGACGATGTACCTTCCGGAAAGAGTTGGGCTGATTAAAAAATTCCAAACTCCAATTGTATTTTTGAAATTTGGAATTTCAGTATTGTGATATGCAAAATCAAATGATTTTGTCTATTCTCCCATTGCAGCAGCTACAGCCGCTGATAATCTTTTGTAGGTTCCATTTTCCAAACGCGCTCTAATGGCTGAAAATGCTACCAATGTTTCCTCGATATCTGTCAAAGTATGCGTAGCAGTAGGTATCAGTCTCAACAAAATAAGGCCTTTCGGGATTACAGGATATACTACAATAGAACAGAAGATTTCGTAATTCTCACGTAAATCCTTTACCAAAGCCATAGCCTCAGGAATACTACCGTTCAAATACACCGGGGTAACACAGCTGGTAGTAGTCCCAATATCGAAACCTCTTTCCTTAAGTCCGTTTTGAAGTGCATTTACGTTTTCCCAAAGCTTTGCCCTTAATTCTGGCATGGTACGTAGCATATCCAAACGCTTTAAAGCCCCCTTTACATAAATCATTGGTAGCGACTTTGCGAACATTTGAGAACGTAAATTGTATTTCAAATAATCGATTATTCCTTTATCAGCAGCTAAGAAAGCTCCAATACCTGCCATAGATTTAGCAAAAGTTGCAAAATAAACATCTATGTCATCTTGAACCCCTTGCTCTTCTCCAGCACCTGCCCCTGTCTTTCCTAAAGTTCCAAAACCGTGGGCATCATCTACAAATAATCTGAAATTGTATTTTTTCTTAAGCTCAATTATTTCCTTAAGCTTGCCTTGTTCGCCACGCATACCGAAAACGCCTTCGGAAATGACCAAAATTCCACCGCCAGTCTGATTCGCCATCTTTTTAGCGCGTTCCAAGTTTTTCTCAAGACTTTCAATATCGTTATGCTTAAAGGTAAAGCGCTTACCCATATGCAAACGAACACCATCAATGATACAGGCATGAGAATCAACATCATATACAATAATATCGTCTTTTGATACCAAGGCATCAATGGCCGAAACCATTCCTTGGTAACCAAAATTCAATAAATATGCAGATTCTTTTCGTACGAATGCAGCCAATTCTTGCTCCAATTGTTCATGATATTCGGTATGGCCGCTCATCATTCTTGCACCCATAGGGTATGCTGAACCATATTCAGCAGCAGCCTCAGCATCAACCCTCTTAACTTCTGGTGAATTAGCAAGTCCCAAGTAATCATTAATACTCCAAGTGATTACTTCCTTGCCCTGGAACTTCATCCTATTGGAAATAGGCCCTTCTAATTTTGGAAAAACAAAATATCCTTCTGCTTGAGAAGCCCATTTTCCCAACGGACCTTTATTCTCAATTATTCTTTCAAACAAGTCTCTCATTACACCTAGTTGGTTTGACTGCAAAAGTATAGATTTTTCATTAGCATTCATAACTTATTTTAGAACCAAAAAAAGCAATGACTGTGTCGTCATTGCTTTCTATATCGTTAAATAAATCGAGTGTTATTTTACAAATTGTATTTTTTGCGTTTCTTCTTCTACATTGGCATTCAAGAACCCTTGGTCTTCCATCCATTTGTCGCTATAGATTTTACTCATATAACGCGAACCATGATCAGGAAATATCACCACTACATTACTGTCTTTATCAAAAGTCCCCAATTCGTCCAACTGTTTTAAGGCTTGCATAACCGCACCACTGGTATAGCCAGCAAAAATACCTTCGGTCTTTGCCAATTCCCTAGCAGCATGGGCACTTTCCTCATCACTTACTTTTATGAACTTGTCAATAACATCAAAATCTGTTGCTGAAGGAATTAAGTTTTTACCTAACCCCTCAATACGATAAGGGTATATTTCATTGGTATCAAATTCCCCTGTTTCATGATATTTTTGCAATACTGATCCAAAAGCGTCCACGCCAATTACTTGAACAGCAGAATTTTTTTCCTTCAAATATTTTGCTATCCCTGATATCGTACCACCTGTACCACTACAGGCTACCAAATGCGTAATGTTCCCATTGGTCTGTTCCCAAATCTCTGGTCCTGTCGAAGCGTAGTGAGCATCAATATTCAATTTATTGAAATATTGATTTATATATACCGAACCTTTGATTTCTTCATGTAGTCGTTTAGCTACTTGATAATATGATCTAGGATCATCGGCACTGACATGGGCCGGACATACATATACCTTGGCTCCCAAAGACCTTAACATATCTATCTTGTCTTTTGAGGACTTGGAACTAACCGCTAAGACGCACTCATAGCCTTTGATTATACTAACCATTGCAATACTGAAACCAGTATTGCCCGAGGTGGTCTCTATAATTGTACTGCCTTTGGTCAATATTCCTTTTTTTTCGGCTTGGTCAATGATATAGGAAGCTATCCTATCTTTTGAGGAATGACCTGGGTTAAAAGCCTCTACTTTGGCATAAAAATTACCCGATAGTTTGGCTGTTGTTTTATTTAATCTGATAAGTGGAGTATTCCCTATTAAATCAAGGATACTGTGGTAGGCATTTATCTTTTGTTCCATAAAGGCTGTCTAGGTTATGCAACTTCAACAATTGAAAAATTGTTAAAATTCAATCACAAATTTAGTATTTTTTTTGAATTATTGGATTTTTCTCTCTAAATCCAATATAAATGCATATTCTTTGGCTACTTCTTTCAGGGACTCAAAACGGCCTGAAGCACCACCATGACCAACATCCATATTAATATCCAATAACAACAAATTTTCATCCGTTTTAACTTCCCGTAATTTGGCAACCCATTTGGCAGGTTCAAAATACTGTACCTGCGAATCATGTAATCCGGTTGTTACCAATACATTGGGATATTCTTGGGCCGTAACATTGTCATAGGGAGAATAGGATTTCATGTAGTCATAATATTTTTTCTCATTTGGGTTTCCCCATTCATCATACTCTCCCGTAGTCAACGGAATGGAGTCATCTAACATCGTCGTCACTACATCTACAAAAGGTACCGCTGCGATTACACCGCAATACAATTCTGGAGCCATATTGATTACCGCTCCCATTAACAGACCGCCTGCAGAACCTCCCATGGCATATAAATGATCTGCACTGGTATAATTATTTTCAATCAGATACTTTGAACAGTCAATGAAATCGGTAAAGGTGTTCTTCTTTTTTAATAGCTTACCATCTTCATACCACTGCCTTCCTAAATATTGACCACCCCGGATATGAGTTAGCACATACACAAAACCACGATCCAACAGACTTAATCGCACTGTCGAAAAATAAGGGTCGATAGTGGAGCCGTAAGAACCATAAGCATATTGCAAAATAGGCGTATTACTATTTATTTTAGTGTCTTTATGATATACAATGGACATCGGGACCTTGACACCGTCTCTAGCAGTTGTCCAAATTCTTTCTGACCTGTAATTCTCTTTTTTGAACTTTCCACCAAGGACTTCCTGTTCTTTTTTTATTTCCTTCTCCTTAGTTCGCATGTTAAAGTCAATTACCGAGCTTGGAGTAGTCAGTGAATTGTAGGCGTATCTCAAGGTATCTGAATCAAATTCAGGGTTTCTACCCACGTAAGCGGTATAGGTTTCGCTATTAAAAGGTAAATAGTAACTGTCTTTTTTATCCCAACGGGCTATTTTCAGTTTGTTCAAACCATGCTCACGTTCAGATAATACATAATAGTCCTTAAAAATATCAATGTCTTCCAACAAAACATTTTCCCTGTGCTTAATGAATTCCTGCCAATTATCAGCTGAGGTGTCTTCCTCTTTGACCTTCATTAGTTTAAAGTTCTTTGCAGCATCCTTGTTTGTTAAAACATAAAAGGAATCATCATAATGGGTAATTGAATACTCCAGACCCCTTTTTCGTTTGGAAAATACCTGAAACTCCCCATCGGGAGTATCTGCGCTAAGTGTTTGAAATTCAGAAGTAAGTGTACTGTAACATCCTATTACAATATATTTTTTTGATTTGGTTTTATAGACATAAGTACCAAAGGTCTCATCTTTTTCATGGAACACCATTTTATCATCCTTGGCCGACATACCGAATTTATGTCTGTAGATTTTGTCAGATCTAAGGGTAACAGTATCCTTTTTGCTATAAAACAAAGTTTTATTGTCGTTGGCCCAAACTGAACCACCTGTGGTGTTTTCTATTTTATCGGCATAAATTTCCCCAGTTTCCAAATTTTTGATTTGAATAGTATATTGCCTTCGAGAGACTGTATCAACCCCAAACGAAGCCAATTTATTATCGGGGCTTATGGCTATTCCTCCCAAATTGAAAAACTCGTGGCCTTCAGCCATTTCATTTCCATTGAACATTATTTCCTCAGTAGCATCCAGAGTCCCCTTGTGCCTACTATAAATAGGGTATTCCTTTCCTGTCTCATACCTTGTTACATACCAGTAGCCATTTTGCTTATAAGGAACCGAAGAATCATCTTCCTTAATTCTAGACTTCATTTCTTCAAAAAGAGTTCCCTGAAAATCTTTGGTATGATCTGTAAGTGTATTGTAATAGGCTTTTTCTTTTTCTAAATGGGCAACAACCTCTTCATTTTCCCGGTCATTGAGCCAATAATAATCATCAATTCTTATATCATCATGTATAATTAGCTCTTTCGGATTTTTTTTTGCTACAGGAGCTTGAGTTTTGGTCATAGTATTCTTTTCATTCTGGCAAGAAGCAGCAAAAGTAAGACTTACAATAAAAAATAACGTTCTTTTTCCCAGATGTATCATAAATATTTATTTATTCCGGCAATTGAGTAATTTTGGACGTACCAATTTATATAAGAAATTATGTTTGGAGATATGATGGGAATGATGGGGAAACTCAAAGAGGCCCAAGAAAAAATTGAAGCTACCAAGAAAAGATTGAATACCATCAGTCTTCAAGAAACCTCATCCGATGGCTTACTAACAGTTTCGATTACCGGGAATAGAGCTATTAAGGAAATCAACATAGATGATAGTTTATTGACCGATAAGGAACAGCTCGAGGACTATTTGGTCTTGACTATCAACAAAGCGATCGATGCGGCCACTAGGGTCAATGAAGCAGAACTTTCGGCCGCTGCAAAGGATGGCATGCCCAACATTCCAGGAATGGATTCTTTGTTCAAATAAGCCTATGTTACTGGTCTATCCACATCGGGTTATGATTCAGCTAAAACTAAAAGTTGAGGTTGATTTTAGCCTAACAAATAAGGTAAGTCAGATTCCCCCCAAAATATAGTTGTTCGTTTTCATTATATTTAAGTAGAAATCACAGCACTACGTTTAGCCCTTTAGTTATGTGTAATTGGAATAGTGAAAAGTAATAATCAATCTATAAAATCATGAATGTAGGAAAAATAGAATCTCTTTGGCGATTCCCCGTGAAATCCTTTCAGGGTGAAAAACTCGATTATGTAGAATTTGATAGCCAAGGTGTTGTTGGTGATCGAGCATATGCCCTAATTGATAATGAGACAGGCAAAGTTGTAAGTGCTAAAAGTGTAAAATTGTTCCCTAAACTGCTAATGTGTAGTGCATCCTATTTAAAAAAACCACAACAGGGCCAAGAGTTACCTCCGGTACAAATCACTTTAGCTGATGGAAAATCGATAGATAGTGATTCCAAGGATATTGATCAAATCTTATCTGATTTTTTCGGGAGAGATCTTACACTTGCCCGAGTAGCCCCAGAAGACTATACTATTGACCAATTCCATCCAGATTTGGAAAACCTCGACCCTGCAGGAAATCGAAACATTTCAACTGAACAAAAACTTGGATCAGCTTTATTCAAAGCTATGGGTGTTGACTCTCCACTGCCACCGGGATCGTTTATGGATGTTTTTCCAGTTTCATTGATGACGACTTCAACACTTAACTATATGCAAGAACTTAGACCAGAAACAAATTTTAATGAAAGAAGATTTCGAATGAATGTAGTTGTGAAAACTACTGACCCTGGCTTTGTTGAAAATACTTGGGTTGGAAAAACACTCACAATAGGAAATAATGTTCCACTCATGATAACAATGCCAGATCCAAGATGTGTGATGACCACACTCCCACAGAATGGCATCCCTAAGGATAATTATGTTCTTAAAACGCTTGTAAATCATAATCGACTCGATATTATGGGGTCAGGAAAGTTCCCTTGTGCCGGAGTTTATGCTGTTGTTGGAAGTGCTGGATTGGTTAGCGTTAATGACGATGTGGAATTAAGTAAAATTTAATTATTTACAATTGCCAAAGGGATAAAAGGACAATAACAAACAACATCACCTATCGGTAATTTTGTGCAAAGACAGCACGCAATCTAAAAAACCACCGATTACATAACCGTTGTGCTTAATTAAAATAAAAAAATGAATTTCGATTACTCAACATATATAGGCCTTGCTTCCATTGCTGGAATATTCCTTGGTTTTGCCGCATTAATTACTGCCTCAGATGATCACGATAGCCCTGTTCTAATTAAGGGTATTGTGAATATTGGAATGTTAACCTTAGCTGGTTCACTTGTTCCCATTCTTTTAGCTAAATACGGCATAGGCGAACATCTTTTGTATCGTTTGTCTAGTGGAATATTTATTTTATTAATATGGTTTAGTCTTTTACACCCTACCACAAGAAAATTTTTGATAATTCAATTTCAAATGGATTTAAAGGCTGCTTTATTTTTTTGGATATTTATAGAAATCCCAATTCAATTGCCTCTAATATTTGCAATATTAGGTGTTTATCCATCATTACATAATGCATTATATATTACCAGTATTATTCTAAATTTGATTCAATCTGGATATTTACTTGTCCAGTTCGTTCATGCATCAAGGAAGGATTAATGAATTGGTAAATAACTATGCACAACGTGTATAAATCAAAGTGGCTAAACGCCTCCACATTTCATATACTAAGCGTTATTACACATTCTACAAGAAATATTTATTCCAATAATTTGTATCCCATTAGGATTACTATATGAGTGATACAATACCATAAATTATTAGTTACCTATTTGAACTAACCTCATCAGTCTTTAGTCCAGTTAATCTGAAAGTTGAGGTTGATTTTAGCCTAACAAATAAGGTAAGTCAGATTCCCCAAAAACATAGTTATTGGTTTTAACTATATTTAAGTAGAAAAAAACGGATCTGCATTTAGCATTGTAGTTAGCCTTCATCCCGATAGCTATAGGGACCAACCAACAAACCAATGATAAAATTCTTTAGAAAAATTAGGCAAAGATTGTTGACTGAAAACAAATTCAATAAATACCTACTTTATGCGATTGGTGAAATTGTACTTGTAATGATAGGTATTTTGATTGCTCTATCAATTAATAACTGGAACGAGAATCGAAAAAACATGATTCAAGAAAACAATATACTTACATCGCTTTTAATTGAAATTAATTCTCAAAGACAAAAATTAGAAAGAACAATTAGTAAAGACTCGATTAATTATTTCTCTGCTGATACTCTTATGACTATTTCCGGGCCTATTAATTTCAAAATGATTAATTCGAGAAGGTTTATAGACCTTCTATTTAGAGTAAATGATCGTACCACTTTCAATCCACAACATGGAACAGTCGAAGCGCTTCTTAGTTCTGTTGAACTGAAATTAGTTAAGAATCAAGAATTGAGAATACAGATAGCTGGCCTCTCAGGTAGGCTTGAAGATTATAGTGAAGAAGACAGAACGATTGAGAGTTTTTTAGAAAATGAGCTAAATCCATATATTACGGAAGAAGATTCCGATGTATGATCAAGACTCTATAATCAGTTATAGAAATTTTAGAAAAGGCAACTATCTAATATCGCAAGAACAAATCTCGAATCTTCTATCAAATCTATATTTCAATAACTTATTAGGTTATGGAAGATTTAGGTATCGTGTGAGGGCACATGAAGGAAAGGATCTTCTAAATTATTATTCCAACCTTTCTGAATTAGTAGAGAATGAAACAAAAAAAGGTGATTAATCATTATGTAGCCTTCCCGAAAAATGAGAAGGCTACAAATGCGAAACAATCTAAACTATTTGGTTCAAGGCCCAGTGGTTTTGAGGTGTTTAAATTCAAAAAAATTAATACCTTTAAGCACCTACAATCGTGGTATGATAGAGATTAAAAAAGAAGGTAAGCACACTTATAAATTCGAACTTAAATCCCAAGGGGGACATACCTTGCTGAAAAGTGTGGAATTCCCGAGCAAGGATGAAGTAAAAGAAACTGTAAAGTATCTCAGTTCCTTGAATGAATCCCAAGCCATTTTTGAGCGAAGGACCAATCATGATGGTAAATTTCTTTTTAATCTAAAAAGCCCTGCTGGCTTACTCATAGGCCAAAGTTTACTCTACGACTCTGAAGCGGGCATGGAGAATGGAATCAAGAACTTAAAAAACAGAATCACCTTCCTTAATGATTTGGAAAAATTATAGGTCTTTTAAGATACTTAAAAATGAATCATGCATTGCATTGGTATAATCCATATGGGTTACGATTCTTAATTTTCCTTGGCCCATTCCAATAATTGAAATACCCTTTTCTTCCAATTTTTGAACAAATTGATCTTCTGTCAGGTATTGATCATCAATTTCAAAGATGATGATGTTGGTTTCAATAGGTTCCACTCTTTTGATAAAATCGAGCTTTTGCAATACAGAACCGATTTCTTTTGCCTTTTTATGATCATTCGCCAGCCGGTCAATGTTGTTATCCAAGGCATACACGGCAGCAGCGGCCAAATATCCCGCCTGTCGCATTCCCCCACCTAATATCTTACGAATACGTAAAGCTTTGTAAATCAAATCATTACTACTCACCAAAACAGATCCAACCGGGCATCCAAGGCCTTTACTAAAACATACACTAATGGTATCGAACAATTGCCCGTATTGCGTTGGAGTTTCGTTTTTTGAAACCAAAGCGTTCCATAATCTAGCCCCATCAAGGTGATAGGCAAGGTTATGCGCTTTACAAACCTTCTCTATTTTTTTTAGTTCTTCAAAGTCCCAACAAGCTCCTCCTCCCTTATTAGTGGTATTTTCAATACATACCAGCGTCGTTAATGGGCTATGGTAAAAATCAGGAGGGTTAATTGAGACTTCAACCTGTTCGGAGGTCATCATGCCCCGATTTCCATCAACCAATTTACAGGAAACCCCGCTGTTGAAGCTAGCTCCCCCACCTTCATAATTATAGACATGGGCATATGTATCGCAAATTAATTGCTCTCCTGGTTGCGTATGTAACTTTATGGCTGTCTGATTGGCCATACTTCCACTAGGAAAGAACAAAGCGGCTTCCTTGCCGAACAACTCTGCAGTCTTTTTTTCTAAAAGATTAACTGTAGGATCCGCTTTGAAAACATCATCACCAACATCAGCGGACATCATGGCCCGTAACATGGCCTCCGTAGGTTTGGTTACAGTATCACTTATTAAATTGATTTTCATTAAGGTTTTTGATTTATGGGTTTAATTCATGCAGTCCATGCCTATCGGAGAGCCATCCGGGATTTTTGGTGCTTGCATTATTTCGAATTTATCCGGGAACTTTACAAACCTGTCAATCCTACGAATCATCTCATGCGAGTTAAGATCTTTTCTAGATATTAAATGTGATTTAAGCACAATCAATTTCGCGTTGGCAATGGCATTTACTTGAGGATGCACTTTATGATGAGCTGCAAGGTTCATTATATGATAAAGTACTCTAAAATTAATGTTTTGTTGTACCTCGGAAATATAATCGTTTTTATGCTGTTTATTGATAGTACTATTTATTACCGCCTCTAGAACATCATCAAGACTCAAATTATTAGGTTGTAGTGCTTTTTGTTGTATTAGTCGAGATGCACGCTCAGAATGTAATAAAAGCCCAAGGGTCATATCTGCTGCTGTCTCAGGTACAGACAACGCATCAAATGAAACGCCTGTTTTTCCTTTAAGGGATTCTCTTGTTTTACCATATCCAAATGCTCTAGGTGGGAAAAGAGACAATTTTTCCTTGGGAATGGCAATTTCATTTGCGTCCAAGGTTTTCAATATACTGGTCAATGCCTGTTGCTGGATCTTCTTGGCAACAATTTCAACGGTTTGTTGCCCATCACCTTTTACAGCATAATTATATTCCAATCCCCCAATAATCTTTGCCACAGCCTCAGTTTGGTATCTATGGAAGAAATAGAGAGGCACAAACACGTCTTCAAGTACTGCATTCGGTTCACCAGTTCTGATATTATCGATAGAAAAGTTATCTATGGCCTTAGAACGCAGCTTTAGCATATCATTCAACTCATCGCTAACATTTAGCCCATTGTCCCAAAGGTGGGCCTTAATATGGGCACCGCCCAATGGTCGAGCATCCTGATCAGTAATGTATCGCAACCCTATATCTATAGACGTGCTCAATATTTTGTTCAGACCTTCTTTCTCATTGATTCCTTCAGGGAAATCGGAATAAGAATAAGCTACGGCAACCTTGTCCCACTCCCCAATACCACTAGCATATGCATTTGAAAAATCAACCTCGCCATTTTTCAGCGAAAATTGAGGGTGTGGATAGTCCATTACAGAAGACCTGTCATTTGTTGAAGCCGCAAAATTATGTGCAAAACCCAAAGTATGGCCTATTTCATGTGCTGATAATTGTCTAATTCGGGCCAATGCAAGATTCAACATTGGTTGATAATTGTCATCTCTTTCTGCATATGGCCTATTCATCAATGCCTGTGCTATCAAGAAATCTTGACGAATTCGTAAACTCCCCAAACTAACATGACCTTTTATAATCTCACCTGTCCTTGGGTCAGTGATACTACTACCGTAACTCCAACCTCTTGTTGATCTGTGCACCCATTGTATCACATTATAACGTGCATCCAATGGATCGGCATCATCTGGTAACATAGTCAATTGAAAAGCATTTTTATACCCTGCTGCTTCAAATGCCTGATCCCACCATCGGCCTCCGTCCAATAATGCGGACCGTATAGGCTCCGGGGTACCATTATCCAAATAATAAACAATGGGCTCAACAGCTTCGCTAACTGCTGCCTTTGGGTTTTTCTTTTCTAGTCTATGGCGCGTAATGAATCTTTTTAATATGGGTTCCTGCACAGGGGTTGAATAATCATAATATAAAGTGGGATACGACCCTGAACGTGGGTCAAACTCTCTTTTTTGATATTTGTCATCAGGCAATTCAATAAAAGAATGATGTTGGGCTACCGTAACCAAATTGGCATTTGGAGTAACTGACCTAATATGGCTTCCCTTGGCATCGCCTTTAAAAGTTAATGTCACATCAAACTCAATGTTCTTTGGAAAAGCCTTTGTACGACCCATTGCAAATGCACTTTTTGTCGTATCAAGACTATATGAACCCTGCTCGGACTGCTTTAATCTTGCAGCAACACCATGAACATCCTGCATCAAGAATTCTGTGATATCAATAACATATTTCCCTTCTTTTTCTTCCTCGATCTTAAAGCCGAAAAGAATGGATTTTGCAAATGCCTGCTCAACGGATTTCCGCTCCAATTCATTATCTGTCAATGCCCTGAACTTTAAATTGGGCTGCACTAATAGCAACTTTCCCCCGGCTTTTCTAAAAAAAACGACTTGTTCATTTCCAAGCTGGCCTCTATCAAGACCTATATCATTACTTCCTATTCCGCTACTTAAAGAATATACATAGAGAAAATCCTTGTCCAGATTTTCGACCTCCAGATACATCTTATCATTCTTATCATCGTAATAAAAATCAAAAAGGCCTTCGAACTTCTGAAAACCCTTGCTCTTTTCAGTAAATTGTGCTTCGCTCTTTGCTAGTCCTATAAACAAGAGCAAAAGAAAAAAATAAATGTGTTTCATAATGGTTTTTGGCTAGGATTAGTCAGGATTAAATTTATACAAAATAGATTGCACAACCATAGTTAAATCCTATTTTTGCTAAAAATATTCAACAATGATTACAGTAGATCAGTCCAAAGGTCTTATTGAGCGCCTTGGTGCGTTAAGGAGGTATCTTTGACATAGATGCCAAGCGTATTGAAATAGAAAACGAAGAGGAAAAAACATTAGCTCCAGATTTTTGGGATGACCCCAAAAAGGCCCAAGAACATATGAGATTTATCCAATCCAAAAAACATTGGGTTGATGACTACAATACTGCTCAAAATTTAGTGGGAGACTTAGAGGTGTTGATGGAATTTCAAAAAGATGGTGAAGTTTCAGAGGATGAAGTTGCCGACCAATACAAAGAAGTCACGGACCTGATAGAAAAACTCGAGTTCAAAAATATGCTCTCCCAAGAGGGCGATGAACTTACCGCTGTTTTGCAGATAACCGCTGGGGCTGGCGGTACAGAAAGTTGTGATTGGGCGGCTATGCTCATGCGAATGTACATGATGTGGAGCGAAAAAAACGGCTACAAAGTCAAAGAACTTAACTACCAAGAAGGAGATGTCGTTGGCATAAAAACAGTTACCTTGGAAATTGACGGAGAATTTTCCTTTGGGTGGCTCAAGGGAGAAAACGGAGTGCACCGTTTGGTGCGCATATCCCCTTTTGACAGTAATGCAAAGCGACATACTTCATTCGCGTCGGTCTATGTCTATCCATTAGTTGACGACAGTATAGAGATTGAGGTAAACCCAGCCGATATAGAAATAACCACTGCTAGGTCAAGTGGTGCTGGAGGACAAAATGTGAATAAGGTAGAAACCAAAGTACAACTGGTTCATAAGCCCTCAGGTATTCAAATTTCATGTTCCGATTCCCGTTCACAACATGACAATAGGGCTACAGCGTTGAAAATGCTTAAATCCCAATTGTATGAGATCGAGCTTAGAAAGAAAATGGAGGCCCGTAAAGAAATAGAATCCTCGAAAATGAAAATAGAATGGGGGTCTCAAATCAGGAATTATGTGATGCATCCTTATAAATTGGTAAAAGATGTTAGGACTGCTGAAGAGACAGGAAATGTGGATGCCGTAATGGATGGTAACATAGACCAATTCCTAAAGGCTTTTCTAATGATGATGGGCCAGAAGGAAGAGCAGTAAATAGTATACAGTTGGCAGTTGGTTAAACAACCTTTTTAATCCTAATTCACTAAACAGTAAATGTAGTAAACATGCTAAAAATATATCACAATCCCAGATGTACAAAGTCTCGACAAAGTTTGGATATTCTAGAAAAATCAGGTGAGGAATTCGAGGTCATTAAATATTTGCAAGATGTACCCACAAAAGATGAACTACGAAAGGTTTTGGAATACTTAAACATGCCCGCGGAGCAATTGGTGCGAAAAAACGAGACCATTTGGAAAGAGAATTTCAAGGGCCGAGTTTTGACCGAAGAGGAAATTTTAGATGCCATGATTACATATCCTAAATTGATAGAAAGGCCAATAATAGTCAAAGGTAGTACAGCGATTATAGGGAGACCAACGGAAAGGATATATGACCTATTGGATTAATTTTATCCTACTCATCTACTCTTTGGATGATTCTCGCCAAATCATGAAATAAAAAATTAGTGTCTGACATTTTTTTTGACCATCAACTATACTTACTTTAGAGAATACCTCATTTTAACAAATTTTTAACCTTACACGGTTAAACCTTAAATTATTTTTGAAATCTAATTAATCAGCAACACAATGAAAACAAACGTAAAATACTTGGTAGCCCTCTTTACGATATTGATTGCAGGAGCCGAATTACAGGCACAATACGGATATGGAAGAGGTTATGGAAGAGGTTATGGAAGAGGTTATGGAAGTGGGTACGGTCGGGGACGCACTGGAATACCACGGACTCAGGAAACAAGAAAAGAGCCTGAACCTTTAACAGCCGAAGAGATGGTGGACAATGAAATGCCAGCGATCGCTGAAGCCTTGGAATTGAACGAGTTCGAAATTGCTGTTTTGAGCAGTACTCTCAAAAAATACGTTCAAGAACGCATAGAAATGCAAATATTGAAATTAACTCCCGAGAAAATGCGGGAGAGGATGGAGAAAATTACAGAACGACAGGATGCCGACCTTAAAGCTGGATTGCCATTAGATAAATACGAGGCCTTTGTTGAGCTTCAAAAAAACGGAGTAGCCAAAACCAATAAGGAAAAAAAGAAAAAAGAAAAGAAAAAAAAGAGAAAGAAAAAAACCGATAAAGGTTAACTACTAAAAATTTTATGAAAAAAACACTCTCGTTACTATTTGTGCTTATTACATTTGTTTCGTATTCACAAAGACCTCAAGGGCAGAGACCCAGCCCTATACATATAACGGGAACAGTGTTAGATCAAGATACAGGTCAACCGTTGGAGTATGCTACATTGATTCTTCAGAGCTTACGAAATCCAGACAGGGTTACCGGTGGAATTACCGATGCTTCCGGTAAATTCAATGTGCAAACCTTTCCTGGAGGATATAATGTAAGGGTTGAATTTATTTCCTATAAAACCTATGCATTGGAGGCTCAGACCTTCAGAACTTCTACAGATTTAGGGAGCATTAAACTTGCCATCGATGTTGAACAATTGGAAGGTGTTGAAGTCACAGGAGAACGCACTACTATAGAATTAAGATTAGATAAAAAAATCTACCATGTCGGTACGGATTTAACTGTTAAGGGTGGATCGGTCACCGATGTTTTAGATAATGTGCCTTCGGTTTCTGTAGATGTCGAAGGTAATATTAGTCTCAGAGGCAATGAAAGTGTTCGAATATTAATCAATGGCAAGCCCTCGGCTCTATCTGGGCTTAGCACAGAGGCCTTGCAACAACTTCCTGCCGAAGCCATAGAAAAAGTTGAGGTAATCACTAATCCTTCCGCTAGGTATGATGCTGAGGGTACCGCAGGGATTCTCAATATAATACTAAAGCAAAGTAAAACGGCAGGAGTCAATGGGTCAGTTAGCTTAAACGTTGGAGATCCTAAAAGTTATGGTGCCAATGTCAACTTGAACTTAAGACGTGAAAAATTCAACTTTTTCACCAATACCTCCTACCGCTATAGAAGTGGTCCTGGAAATGCACTTTTTGAACAGGAGAATTTTAATCGCGACGGAAGTACCGCCAGTTTTCAAGATGAAATTAGGAGCTATCAACGAACAAGGGATGGATTCAATACTAATATTGGATTTGAACTTTTTATCGATTCTACGAGCAGTATTACCAATTCGCTTGTATATAGCAAATCGATAGGGGATGATGTTACCGATATTGACTTTTTTAATTTTGATGCTGCCAATAACCCTACGATTGAAAGAAACCGATATACTACGGAGACCGAAGATGATGAAAACGTTCAATATTCAGTAAACTATAAGAAAAAGTTCGAAACCGATGGGCATGAACTGACCATGGACTATCAATATTCCAAAGGTGCAGAATTTGAAAATTCGGTTATTGATGAAATAATTGTTGGTGAAAACACTTTTTTTCCGACCGAACAGACATTGAATGATGAGGAACAAGTTAGGCAATTGGTCCAAATGGATTATGTCCTTCCCTTTGGAAAAGATAATACATCCCAATTTGAACTTGGGTATCGGGGGACTTTCAACAATTTCAATACTGACTTTGATTTTGGAATTCTTGAAAACGGAATTCTAAATAGTGACCCAAATTTCAGTAATGAGCTCAACTACAAGGAATATGTGAACTCAGCCTATTCCCAATTGGGGACAAAAATCAACAAGTTCAATATCTTGGGAGGGTTGCGAATGGAAGCTTCTGATATTGGAGTAGCATTGGTAAACACCAATGAATTGAACAACAAAAAATATGTAGATTGGTTCCCATCCTTATTTTTGGGATATGAGTTTTCAGAAAAAGAACAATTGACTATAAGCTATAGCAAAAGATTACGGAGGCCTCGATCAAGGTTCATAAATCCATTTCCCTCTCGTTCCAGTAATACCAATTTATTTCAAGGTAACCCCAATTTGGACCCTACATATACCAATGCCTTTGATCTGGGCTATTTGAAAAGATGGGATAAATTTACCTTCAATACATCAGCATATTATAATCGTTCTTCGGGAGTCTTCCAATTTATCACACAAGAAAGAGGGGATTTTGTTGAGATTGAGAACCCTGATGACCCTACCAGCCCTATTCTGGTTCCTGTGCAGGTTCGTACCCCTATCAATTTGGCTACTGAAAGTAGATACGGTATGGAGTTTACCACGTCATATACCCCAAAAAGAAATTGGAGGTTAAGTTGGAACTTAAACCTGTTCCAGCGACAACTTAGAGGTGACCATACGTATATTAATTTTCTAGATGAGCAGATTGTTCAAAATTTTGATTCTGATAATTTCACTTGGTTCTCAAGATTCAGTGCCAAGCTCCCACTACCGGGTGAAATCGATTTTCAATCCAACGTATTTTATATGGGCCCTAGCGAAAGTGCCCAAACAAAAAGAAAGAGTATGATAGGCACCAATTTAGCTTTTAGTAAAGATGTGGTAATGGATAAGGCCACCCTTTCACTGAATGTAAGAGACCTATTTAATACGTTCAAAAGAAGAAGTACCACTAGAACGGATAATGTCAATACCTATAGTGAGTTTCAATGGAGACAGCGCTCTGTTACGCTTTCCTTTTTGTATAAATTCAACCAACCGCAAAATCAAAGAAATAGAAACGGTCAAAGAAACGGTGGTGGTGGTGAAGAATTCGAATTTGAAGGATAAGGGTTATACAAAACCATTATAAACAAAAAAGAAGCCAAATGGCTTCTTTTTTTATTCCTCTAAACGTGCAGCTCTTTTGGCTTTGCGTCTTTCCTTCCAAAGTTCAATTATGTTACCTCCCAGCCAATAAGGCACTACGAACATCAATAAAAATATCATCAACCAAAACCCTATGGTTATAATGGTCAAAAACGCTAAAAATCCTAAATATTGATCGAACTCGAACATCTGTTTCTATTTTTATGGCACAAAGATACTTTGAAAAGAATTAAACGAGCAAATCAAATGCAAAAAAAAATCATATTTTGTTAAAATTTTGGTTTGGCACAGGGGATAATAATTCATCAATGAAGTACCTTTGCAATAAACCAAAATACCATGTTATGAGTTTTAGAATTGAAAAAGATACGATGGGGGAAGTTAAAGTGCCAGCTGACAAATATTGGGGTGCACAAACAGAACGTTCCCGGAATAATTTTAAGATAGGCCCGTCTGCATCAATGCCCTTGGATATTGTTTACGGATTTGCATATCTCAAAAAAGCGGCTGCATTTGCCAATCATGACCTCGGAGTACTCCACCAAGACAAAAGGGATTTGATTGCCACTGTGTGTGATGAGGTTTTGACAGGAAAGCATGATGATCAATTTCCTTTGGTAATCTGGCAGACAGGATCTGGCACCCAAAGCAACATGAACGTGAATGAGGTAATCGCCAATAGGGCGCATGAAATAGCTGGAAAAATCATTGGTGAGGGTGAGAAAACCATACAACCCAATGATGATGTAAACAAGTCACAATCTTCAAATGATACATTCCCCACAGGAATGCATATTGCTGCTTACAAAAAAATAGTAGAAGTCACAATTCCAGGAGTGAAGCAACTTAAGGATACCTTGCTAAAAAAAACCAAGGATTTTAAAGATGTCGTCAAAATTGGGCGCACCCATTTAATGGATGCCACTCCCCTAACCCTTGGACAAGAATTTTCCGGGTACATATCACAATTGGAACACGGTTTAAAAGCCCTGGACAACACCTTGGATCATCTAAGTGAACTGGCTCTAGGAGGAACCGCCGTTGGCACCGGACTTAATACTCCAGATGGATATGACGTTCTTGTAGCCAAGTACATTGCCAAATTTACTGGGTTACCCTTTAAGACGGCAAACAACAAATTTGAGGCTCTTGCAGCTCATGATGCCATAGTTGAAAGTCATGGTGCTTTAAAACAATTGGCCGTATCATTGAATAAAATTGCCAATGACATTCGTATGATGGCTTCCGGACCACGTTCAGGTATTGGTGAAATAATTATCCCGGCCAACGAACCTGGTAGTTCAATCATGCCCGGAAAGGTGAACCCAACACAATGTGAGGCCCTTACCATGGTATGTGCCCAAGTAATGGGCAATGATGTTGCCATTACCATAGGCGGCACCCAAGGCCATTATGAACTCAATGTCTTTAAACCTCTAATGGCCGCCAATATTTTGCAATCTGCACAATTATTGGGTGATGCCTGCTTAAGCTTTGATGTCAATTGTGCAGCTGGTATAGAACCAAACCATGAAGTGATTAAGGAATTGCTGAACAATTCTTTAATGTTGGTTACCGCGCTCAATACCAAAATTGGGTACTACAAAGCGGCTGAAATTGCAAATACTGCACATAAAAACGGGACAACACTCAAGGAGGAAGCAATAAACCTAGGCTATGTCACGGATGAGGACTATGATGAATGGGTGAAACCAGAGGATATGGTGGGCAGTTTAAAATAATGCACTGAAAATATACCCAAATAAAAAAAGGGACAATCGATAAAGATTGTCCCTTTTTTAAGTTAATGGATAGTGTTTCCTATTTCAAAGTAAACTTAGAAGTTCCCAATAATTTTAATTTATCATCATATACATTCACCATGTAATTTCCCTTTTGGAAATCACCGGATGGCTTGTTGATATAATCACAAACATCCAAAGACTTGTTCTCGTAATAAAAGTTGGTTCCTTTACTATACGTTACAGAAGCACCATCATCGTTGGTCTTGGAATAACTCTCGCCAAGAACATTACCTTGGGGGTCAAGAACTTCCACGAAAAATTCTCTATCACCAGCTTCGGCGATTACATTATCGGCAACCGTAAAACAAACCTTAAACTTGTCAGTAGATCTGGCTCTTGATGTTGAAACCAATTTTCCACTGCTACGTTCTCTGACTGCATCAACACTGAATTTGGAAAGATTCAAAGCAGAACCTTTTTCAACAGCATCTGCCAATTGTGTATTCTGTACAACCAATGAATCATTAAATACAGTTTGTTTTTCCAATTCAACATAGGTGCTATCACGCTGCATGGCGATCATAGTATTTGACCTGGTAAGTGAATCTACCTGCTTTAGCAATTGTTCTCTTTCGGCTTTCAATACTCCAACTTGTCTTCTATATCTAGACAAAGAGGAAATATCTGCTTTCATAGTTTTTACAGAATCAATATATCTTGCAATATTGTCCCTAGCCGATACCAATTCCTCATTCGTGGCATTGCTTTCTAGGATTGCTTTGTCATATTCTGACTTAAGACTGTTCAAATCCTCAACTACCAAATTCTTTTCCTTCGTAAGATCAGTTTCAGTCTTCTTCTTGTCTTGGTAAAGACTAACCGTGTAAATAATTGTACCTAAAAGCACCACACCTAGCAAACCTGCCAATACTTTTAATCCATTGTTATTTTTTGTCTCAGTCATAATGTTAAAAATTAATTAACCTTTTACTTTTTATTAAGTGTTTGTTCGTGTTCTATATACGGTTCATTTTTATAATTGGATTTTTTGGATTAAAAAAAATTAACATTCTCCCAAATAAACCAAATCCAAATCATAACTTTATGAAGAGAATATTGAATATGGATAAGAATGCCGTTGAAAATTATACCTTTTAACCCTTTGTATATCAATAGATTTCGTGATTTGAACGTAGCATGGCTTCAGAAGTATTTCTATGTGGAACCTAAGGATACCTTGCTTCTGGAAAATTGCAAAAAGTCTATAATCGACCAAGGCGGACATATATATCTTGCCGAATATGATGGTCATATAGTAGGTTGTTTCTCTTTTATCAGATTAAATGAAACGACCTATGAACTTGGTAAAATGGCGGTAGATCCGGAATATCAAGGCTTAAAAATTGGTCAACGATTATTGGAATTCGCAATAGAATTCGCCCAATCCAAAAAATGGAAAAAAATTATCCTATATTCAAGTACCAAATTAGATACTGCCATGCACATCTACAGAAAATACGGATTTAAGGGTGTGGCATTGGAAAAGGACCTTCCTTATGTGCGAAGTGATGTGAAAATGGAATTAATATTGTAATCCCTAAAAAAATATGAGATGAAAACAATTATTTATGTTGTATTGGCAAGTTTTTTGGTATTTATGGCCTGTAAGGACCAAAAAAAAGTAACTCCCTTACTAGATTCAGAGCCCATACCCAAGCTTGAAGTCGGTGAAATACCGCCGCCAACTCAACAAAGCAACATTCAAAGTGAAAGTTCCTTGAAAATCATTCCAATCGAACATGCTACTGCTATCTTGGAATGGAAAAATGTAACTATATACATCGACCCTGTTGGGGGAGTAAATGCTTTTGAAGGCCAAAAACTCCCTGATTTGATTTTGGTTACCGATATTCATGGCGACCATTTTAGTTTGGAGACCATCCAGGGCTTGAATACTTCAAAGGCAAAAATAATGGTCCCTCAGGCTGTTGCAGATAAAATGCCAGAGGTATTCACGCCACAAATCGATGTCCTGAATAACGGGGAAAGCAAGAAACGCTACGGGATTAATGTTGAAGCCATACCCATGTATAATTTAAGGGAAGAAGCCAAAAAATTTCATGAAAAAGGCCGTGGCAATGGGTATGTACTTAATATTGACAATCAACGACTATATTTCTCTGGAGATACCGAGGATATACCGGAAATGAGGACTTTGCAGAATATCGATAAGGCATTTGTCTGTATGAACCTACCCTATACCATGACCGTTGAAAGTGCTGCCGATGCGGTACTTGAATTCAAGCCTAAGCAGGTGTATCCATACCATTATAGGGGAAAGCCTGATGTAAGCGATGTTGCTAAATTCAAAGAATTGATAGAAACGGATAGCACAGAGATAGAAGTGGTGCAATTGGATTGGTATCCCAAGGACAGTTTTTGATGTACAAAGACCTGCTAAGTTTAAAACCTGACAGGTCAAGTATCCTATCTGATCAGTTTCTTATATTTAATGCGCTTTGGAATCAAATCACCACCCAAACGTTTTTTCTTGTTCTCCTCATAGTCAGAAAAAGACCCTTCAAAGAAATAGACTTGGGAGTCACCTTCAAAGGCCAGGATGTGGGTACAGACCCTATCTAAAAACCACCGGTCGTGTGAAATAACAACAGCACAACCCGCAAAATTTTCCAAACCTTCTTCCAATGCCCGTAATGTGTTGACGTCCAGGTCATTTGTAGGCTCATCCAATAGCAAAACATTACCTTCTTCTTTTAAGGTCATTGCCAAATGCAAACGGTTTCTTTCTCCACCAGAAAGCATATTTACCTTTTTGTTTTGCTCGCTTCCTGAAAAATTAAATCGACTTAAATAGGCGCGTGAATTTACTTGTCTACCACCCATCATCACTAATTCCTGTTCGTCACTAAAATTCTGCCAAATTGTTTTCTCTGGGTCTATATTTGAATGACTTTGATCCACATACGCGATTTTCGCCGTCTCTCCCACTTCAAATTCTCCTTTATCGGATGTCTCCTCCCCCATTATCATCCGAAATATTGTGGTCTTACCAGCACCATTTGGTCCAATAACGCCAACTATACCCGCTTGGGGAAGTTTAAAGTTCAGGTCTTCATACAATAATTTATCCCCATATCCTTTACTTACACCCTTTGCCTCTATGACATTGGTTCCTAAACGCGGCCCATTGGGAATATATATTTCCAGCTTCTCCGCGAGCAGTTTTTGGTCCTGATTCATGAGCTTATCATAACTCTTTAAACGTGCCTTTTGTTTGGTTTGTCTTCCCTTGGTACCTTGGCGAACCCATTCCAACTCGCGCTCTAAAGTCTTTTGACGCTTTGAGGCAGTCTTGCTTTCTTGAGCCAATCGCTTGGATTTTTGATCCAACCAACTCGAATAATTACCTTTCCAAGGAATACCCTCGCCGCGGTCCAATTCCAAAATCCATCCTGCCACATTATCCAAGAAATAACGGTCATGCGTAACTGCTATGACAGTCCCTTTGTACTGTGCCAAATGGTGTTCTAACCAATGTACTGATTCAGCGTCCAAGTGGTTGGTGGGTTCATCCAACAACAAAATTTCAGGTTCTTGTAGCAGTAGTCTGCAAAGAGCAACACGTCTTCTTTCCCCACCTGAAAGTACTCCTATTTTCTGATTGGGATCTGGGGTCCTTAGGGCATCCATGGCAATTTCAAGTTTGGTATCCAATTCCCAGGCATTCGAGGCATCTATCTTATCTTGGAGCACGGCCTGCTTGTCCATTAGTTTTTGCATCTTATCTGCATCTTCATAAACCTCGGGCAGACCAAACATATCGTTGATCTTGTTGTATTCATCCAGCACCGCAACGGTTTCCGCTACCCCTTCTTTTACAATTTCCAATACCGTTTTTTCATTGTCCAGTTTAGGTTCCTGTTCCAAATAACCCACGTTATAACCTGGTGAGAAGACTACATCTCCTTGATAGTTTTTATCCTCCCCGGCAATGATTCGCAGCAAAGTGGACTTACCAGAGCCATTGAGTCCCAAAATTCCAATCTTGGCCCCATAAAAAAAGCTGAGATAAATATTCTTTAATATCGGGGTATTCGCATTTTTATACGTTTTGGTAACCCCAGACATTGAGAAAATGACTTTCTTATCGTCTGACATAATACTAGAAAAGATTAAATTAAAAAGAAGTGAAACTTAAATCAAACCCGGCCTTTTAAAGCGTTAAAAACCCAGGCAATGGCAAAAAAACCGACACCTACAGAGGCAAACCCCCATCCGGCAACTTCATCGTATCTAAAAGCACCCAGTGCAATTAATCCCAGTCCTACTATTATCATAATAAAAGTCGCCCATGCGAGCACGGTATTTTTATTCATTTCCATTTTTCTATGGTTTGGTCTTTGGTAATTTCAAATATCGGCATTTTTGAAGAAATCACTCTTCAATCCCTGAACTTTATTGCTCTGTAGGAAAGTTAATTCCATTTTGGGCGCGAATCTCATCAAGCAATTGGGCCAAATCTAAACTGTTTTGATGGCTCCACAGGTCACTTTGTAATTTACCTGACCTTATACAAGCATGAACCTCATCTATTTCATGTGTGTACCCTTTACCGTTCGTAGGTAAATCAAAATGCTCTATTTCATTGTCCTTCTCTACCGAATATCCTTGGGCCTCGTGCCATTTACCAGGAAGATAAATGGAGCCTTTACTTCCCGATATCTCAGCCTTCATCTCAGAGTTTGATGTGAATCCACTATAAAGAATGGCTTGAGCATTTGCATAGTCAAATATCATTGAAGTCTGTATCTCTGCCCCGGTCTTATAAAACTTGGAGGACGACCCTATTTTTTCCGGTTTGCCCAATAATAGATAGGACAGAAAAATGGGGTAAATACCAATATCAAGCAATGATCCACCAGCAAGATTCGGATTAAGCACCCTCCCTTCTTCTGGTCTATCCAACGCATAAAAGGCAAAATCGGCATGTAAATAACCAATATTACCAATCACACCTTCCTCAATCAACTCTTTGGTCTTTACAATCGCCGGATTAAACCTGGACCATAGTGCTTCCATCAAAAAGACTTTATTGCTCTTGGCCGCCATAATCATTTCTTCTACCTCTACAACATTGATTCCCATAGGCTTTTCGCAAAGCACATGTTTACCATGATTCATTGCCTGTATACTCAATTCCTTATGGAAAGTATGGGGGGTAGCTATATAAATGACATCGACTTCATTACATTTAAACAATTCATCATAACTGCCAAAGGCGTATTTGGCTTGATACTGGTTTCCAAACTCCTTCGCCTTATCAATATTCCTCGAAGCGACAGCAATTAGCTCCCCATCACCAACAATATCCAAGTCCGTCGCAAACTTATGTGCAATACCGCCCGGGCCTACAATACCCCATCGTATCTTTTCTTGCATATTCATTTTAATTGTTTCCAAATGTAATCAATTTTACTCCTTATCTTTAGCCTTGATTCTAGAAAACCAATACAGTATGAACCTAAAGTTCAACAAAAACGAAGATCATAATACGTTGCAATTGGCCCAACTCAAAAAAAGGCTTGCCCAGGTAAAATTGGGAGGGGGAAAACCCCGGATTGAAAAACAACATGCACAAGGCAAATTGACGGCCAGGGAGCGTATAGCCCACCTTTTGGACTCTGATGAAGACAGCATCGAAATCGGAGCCTTGGTTGGCGAGGGCATGTACGAGGAACATGGTGGATGTCCGTCTGGAGGTGTTGTTGTCAAAATGGGACACGTTAAAGGAAAATTATGCGTAGTCGTAGCCAATGATGCAACGGTTAAGGCGGGTGCTTGGTTTCCCATAACGGCTAAAAAGAACCTTCGTGCGCAAGAAATTGCCATCGAAAACCGATTGCCCATCATATATTTGGTTGATAGTGCAGGAGTATATCTACCTATGCAAGATGAGATATTCCCAGATAAAGAACATTTTGGGCGCATATTTAGGAACAATGCAATTATGAGCAGTATGGGAATTACCCAAATTGCAGCAATTATGGGTAGTTGTGTGGCAGGTGGGGCCTACCTCCCCATAATGAGTGATGAGGCCATAATTGTTGATAAAACAGGAAGCATATTTTTGGCAGGAAGTTATTTGGTCAAAGCTGCCATTGGGGAGGAAGTTGACAATGAAACCTTGGGAGGCGCTACCACACATAGTGAAATAAGTGGGGTTACGGATTATAAGGCCAAGGATGATAAAGATGCATTGGATAAAATAAAAAACATCATTGACAAAATCGGGGATTTTGATACAGCCGGATTCAATCGCGATAAACCGCAAAAACCCAAGGAAAGAATTGCGGATATCTACGGAATTCTTCCAGGCTCAAGAACGGAGCAGTATGATATGAGGGAAATCATCAAACGATTAGTGGATGGTTCTGATTTCGAGGAATACAAAAAAGGTTATGGAAAGACTTTATTAACCGGCTATGCCCGTATCGATGGTTGGGCGGTCGGTATTGTGGCCAATCAACGAAAAGTTGTTAAGACGAAAAAGGGAGAAATGCAGTTTGGTGGGGTTATTTATTCAGATTCAGCGGATAAGGCTACGCGGTTCATTGCCAATTGTAATCAAAAGAAAATCCCCTTGGTGTTCTTACAGGATGTTACAGGTTTCATGGTCGGAAGTAAAAGTGAGCAGGGAGGTATAATCAAAGATGGAGCTAAAATGGTAAATGCGGTTAGTAATTCGGTTGTACCAAAGTTCACCATTATAATAGGGAATAGTTATGGGGCCGGGAATTATGCCATGTGCGGAAAGGCCTATGACCCAAGGCTCATTGCTGCATGGCCAAGTGCCGAACTCGCTGTTATGAGCGGCAATTCGGCCGCCAAGGTCTTATTACAAATAGAAAAAGCCTCGTTGAAAAAGAAAGGTAAAACCATTACCAAAGCCAAGGAAGAAGCATTATTCAATAAAATCAAAGAGCGTTACGATGACCAAGTATCTCCTTATTATGCTGCGGCCCGATTATGGACAGATGCCATTATTGACCCTTTGGAAACCCGTAAATGGATTGCAATGGGCATTGAAGCCGCGAACCATGCACCAATAGATAAACGTTTCAATATGGGGGTACTGCAGGTTTAACTTGATATAGATTTTGAATCTAAGTCAATAGTCATTAGATGCATATTTAAATTCTCCTTCTGAAACCTGAATACTTTTAACTCTTTTCGTTGCGAAGGTTTACTATAATCAAAATAAATGGTAGCCTTCAAGTATGTTGGTTCAAAAGATTTGTTGCCAAAATATTTTAAGTTAAATTGCCATTTACCTCCTAATTCTTTATTCAGAAAGAATTGTTTACTTGAATAACCTCGTATTTTTTCATCTTCAATACGTTTGGGATTACTTTCAAATGAATGTTTCCAAGTATAATAATTGGGTGGATTCATGCATTGCAAATCAAATTCCGCTTCCCCATTGTTCCACTCCAATAGTACACGAATGGGGCTATATCCAAGTACCTGTTCAATATCCTTAACCTTCGAAGACAATTCCATTTTATTCAATGTCAAAAGATTATGAGATTCAATGTTGATAATAGAATCAATCCCATTTTGTGGAACTTCTATCCTATTTAATATAGATCTCGCATATAACTTCAATGCCTTTTTATGTTTCCCCAATTCAGAATTGATGTTGGCCAAATCCCTGAAAGACTGTAAATGATTTGGGCGAATTGAGGAGATGGCCTGGTAAATCTGCATTGCTGCTGTTAAGTCTTCGTTTTTCTCATACGTATATGCCAAAGCTTTTAAAATCACAGCATTGTTTGAATGCTTCTTCTTAATCGAATTCCATATTTCTTCTGCCTTCTCCCTGTTCTGCCATTCGCTCATAAAATAGTTACCCACTTGGATCGCATCATAAGGAGATTCCATAAATTTCTCTTTCTTCGTTTCAAAGACCTGAATTGCCTTTTTTTCAGAATCACAATCATATAAATATTTCAAGCTTGTGGGGGTTTCAGAATTCCAATCAATTGTAGAAAATGCTTCCACTACCCTTTTCTTACTAAGCTTTATAGAATCTTTGAATTTTTGGGTCAATTTAGGATTAGTATATTTTCCCCGTTTTGTATTTATGACAATGATACCGCCATGGCCTCTTCTACCATATCTTCCAGAGGCCCCGATTCCTCGGATGACAGCTATCCTATCTATTTCCTGAACAGCTAGAAATAATGGCGGTGTATCCATTATAACACCATCAACATCATATATCGCCGCCTTTTGACCTCCTAATAAAGAAGTTGTCGTTCTAAGATAAATGAACGTCCTTTCTTCATCAAATATGTCACCTTTATAAGATATGTCTCCCATGAATTTACCCCGCATGGCCTCCAAAAAGGTGGGGGCCGCTTTATTCAATTCTACTCCATCTATTATCGTCATTGATAATGCCGACCTACGCTTGTCCAATATTCCGGTGGATGTTAGGATTAAATCCTTATTGTTATCAAACTCCAATTGTCTTTCCAAAGCATTTTTTCGTCTATATTTCTTGACGACCACTTCATCCAGCTCGTTTACGTTGGGAACCATCCGAATATTTAAAATGCGGGTAACGTCTTCCACAATGACCTTTACCCTCTTCATACCCAAATGATTGTAAATCAGTTCTTCTTCGGGTTTGGCGTAAATAGTGTATTCTCCATTTTTATTCGTTTGGACACCATTTTGAGTTCCCTTTACAGAGATACTTACACCCGATAGTGGACTCTTGGAATTGGTAACAACACCGGTTATCCTTTGAATATTATCCTGGGTATACACATTTATAAAGAAAAGTAAAACAATAAAGCGAAATAAGGTTTTCATTTAATGGTCGGTTTTTAAGTTTTATCCTATAAAAATAATGCCTAACCCTAGTTCCCTTGATGGGATTTCACTCTGGGAATCAATAACAATTCGGTTTGTCTGCCATTGACATAGCGAAAACCATTTTCAGCGTAAAACCCAGCTTCTTCAAGCATGATACGAATGTCCCTTTTCCATTCTGGGATAGTTACCATAGTGTTCAACTCTATGGCGTATACCGTATTGGGGTTTAAAGGGTAGTTTTCACCATCATCTTTCATAACCCCTCCTTGGGCATCCCACATACCAATTGTTGTACCTGCCGAATGTCCATAAAGTCCTAACGGATGTGTATAAATTGCAGGTCGAAGTCCTTCTTTTTTTGCATCTTGAAGTGCCTTTGCCAAAATCTCATTACCCGTTCTTCCCGTTATCATATTTGAAGTTAAAAAATCTTGGACCTTATTCCCATCCTTTAAAGCATCAACAAGAAATTTTGGTGCAGTCTTTTCTTCAGGTTGTAAAACACAGGCCAATTCCTGACAATCCGTATTCAAACGCAAATAGGTAATGCCAAAATCGCAATGCAACAAATCGCCGGGAAGTATGACCATATCATTCGGGCGTCCAGAAAATGAATACAAATGACCCACTAATTCGTTACTAGTTCGTTGCACATCGACCGTTGGATGAAACCAGGTTTCCAAACCCAAATCGGTTACCTTTTGGCGCATCCACCATTCCACTTCAGTAGTAGTGGTTATACCCGCTGTGATTACTTTTTCTGAAAATGCCTCGGCTATGATATCATGGGTAACATCTACCAATTGATTAAAGATCACCATTTCACGTTCGGTACGAGTCTCGATCCAACCGACAGCCAATTGCTCTGCAGAAACCACCTTTTTATGAAGTTTTTTAGGTAGGTTTTTCATGAACTCGTCATAATCTGTCTTGTCGAGTCCGTCTGCAATATTATGGTCCTTGGAGTAATTGAGTCCAATTTTGGTTGGGTTTCGCTCCTCAATCAACTGAATTAACCTTGCCCATTGGTTGGGTTCTTCTTCCTTGTTCCATGCCGATTCTATATTATCGCCAACATTATATCGTGCAACTGCCAATTTCTCAATCGTGTTCTTTGGCTTGTTCCTGTAGAAAATCAAAATAGTACGTCTTCTAGCGTTAAGCCAGGTTGAGGGCAACATGGTTCTTAAGACAGGGTCTTCGTTGTATTCCCGGGAAATAACAACCCACATGTCAATATCCGTTTTATCCATCAAATCGGGCAAAAGGTTATTGAAACGGTCTTCCAAAATCTCATCGATAACCCTTGCCCGTTTCCTTTCCGGAAGAATTTGTTGAGAATTGACAGCAAATGTAATCACTGACAATAAAAGGAAAAAAGATTTTTTCATGGGTCTAGTTTAAGTATTTGAAAGTACAAAATATCAAAGTGTTTGAAAAGTCAGATTACCCTAATATTTGTTGAAGTGTGTACTTCCTTGAAACCTTACCATTTTCAGTCTCAATGAAATCAGAAACACAAACTATTTCCTTGGGAACTTCATACTTCTCAAGCTCCTTCATAGACTTTAGCTTCTTTAGAAAAGCTACTTTATCAACTTCCCCCTCAACAACGAGTACTATTTTTTGCCCCAGTTTCTCATCGGGCATTCCTGCAATAAAAAAACGATTATTGATAACTGATTCTAGCTTTCCTTCAATTCGCTCTGGTATTATTTTCACACCACCAGAGTTTATGATATTGTCATAACGCCCAAGCCATTCAAATTGAGTATCCGAGATAATCTTTACAATATCATTGGTAACTATGGTTTCGGGATTTACCTCTGGCGCATTTATTATCAAGCAATCTCTTTCGTCCTTTTTTATCGTAATACCTGGAAGCACTATAAATGAGTTCTCGACTCCGCTCGAACAGACAGTTTGTTCTATCTTTCTCACGGCGATATGGGTAATGGTCTCGGTCATTCCATAGGTTTCAAAAATCTGTGCTCTTGTTAGTTGAGCTTTTTCCCTTAGTTTTTTTGAAATTGGCGCACCACCGACGATAAGCTTTTTTATTTGGTTTATTTGCTCGAGAGCAGCTTCAAGTTGTAAGGGTACCATGGCACAAAAATCATAGGTCTTAGTATTACCCAACAATGGGTTCGAAGCGGGTAGGACTAAATCTAACTCCAACCCCAAGACCATTGCCCTTGCCAACATCATCTTACCGGCAATATATGCTGCGGAAAGACAAAGCAACGTGGAATCTCCAGGTTTTAAATCAAAGAATTCCCCAGTGGCCAAGGCAGAATTGACCATTAGCTGCTTTTTTAAAGAGATAAGCTTCGGCCTACCCGTAGATCCAGATGTTCTAACTCGCAATATTGGGCTGTAATCTATCCAGTCCAATAAAAAATGACCTACAATTTGTTCATGTGGCTCTCCCTCTTTTATAAGGCTATAACCTACTTCATCCAAATCCTTGAACGAAATGGGAAACCCATTTAATTTAAATCTTGGGTGTACCTTAAGGTAAGGAGGTCGCATCGGCATTTCGAGCTAAATAGATATCTTTCGTCATTACTTTACCCGTCAATCGTTCTTTCCAATGGGACCAACCATATTTTTTGGAAAATACCCAAAGTAGTATCGGATAAATAATCAAAACAGGAATGAAAACATCCCATCCCAAGGTTGGTTCGGACACATCCTTATAAATAGAATTGGTCTGGAACGCTGTCCAATCAGCAGTAACCAACAATGCAGTAATAAGATTATTTGCAGCATGAAAACCAAGGGAAAGTTCCAAACCTTCATCCATTAATGTCAAAATCCCCAGAAAGAGACCAGTTCCTATATAAAATACCATAATGCCATAGCCCAACTTACCTACTTCCGGGTTTGCCATATGCATCACCCCAAAAAGTACAGATGTCACCAGCAATGGAACCCAGCGATTTCTGGCCAAAATACCAAAACCTTGCATTAAATGCCCCCTAAAAAGATATTCTTCAAAGCTGGTCTGCAAGGGTATCAAAAAAATGGCCATTACCATTAGAATTAGAAATGGTATTGGTTTGAAATTAAAAACATAATCCTCTGGTGACATCATTATATCGAGCCCCATCAAAACGGCGGTTATACCGCCCCAAAGTACAAATGCGAAAACCGTTCGTTTCCAATCAACCTTCTTTCTAGAGGTGGTCAATGACACAAGAGACTGACCGTGAACGAGATATACCCAACCAAGGATTCCGAAAAAGCCAACTACCAATGGCCCGAGTGCTAGTATAAAAAATAAGTTAAGCCCTATTGTATCAATCATCTCCTTCATCATAACATCCACATCAACAGGTGAATTAATCGTCATTAGATAATTAACAACCATCAACGAGGAAAAACACAAAATGGGAATCCAATATTTCCACAAACCTATGTTACCCTTATACCCTTGTTCTATATACATAAACTTTCTATTAAATTAGATTTCCAAGTTTTTTCGTTGTCGCTGTAAATATATCCTTTTTCAACTTTTAACGGGCATTCAATGTTATTTGTAAATAGACCGCCTGTTCCCAGCCCCTGCGGCATTGCACTTTTTAAAGTGTATGCCCATTGTGCAATTGCGTTAAGCCCTATGTTACTTTCCAGGGCACTAGTAATCCACCAACCTATTCCAAGCCTATTGGCAATCGAGATCCATTCCTCACTGCCTTGGAATCCACCCACCAAACTTGGTTTGAGAATGATATATTGTGGTCGGATTGTTCGTAATAATTCCTCCTTACGAGCTACTTCCAGAATACCGATTAATTCTTCATCCAAGGCAATGGGTATTGGAGATGTTTCACATAACTCCTTCATTTTTAATAGGTTACCTTGTTTTATGGGTTGCTCGATAGAGTGGATATCAAAGTTTGATAGGACTTGAAGTTTTCCAGCTGCTTTTCCTGGTTCAAAAGCCCCATTGGCATCTATCCGCAGCTCTATTTCATCCTTTGAATATCTATTCCGAATAGATTCCAGGAGTGAAATCTCTGATTGAAAATCAATGGCCCCAATTTTCATTTTAATGCAATTGAAGCCCTCTTTCAACTTTGTCTGAATCTGATCAAGCATAAAATCTTGATTACCCATCCAAATAAGTCCATTTATAGGAATATGATCTTTACCGTCGGTAAAAGCAGAAGGAAACAATACAAACGGGTCCTCTGATGTGACAGATAAAAAAGCCTGTTCTATCCCAAATTGAATACTGGGAAATGATCTAAGCTCATTTAACAATCGCTGTTTTCCCATTTTGATATTATCACAGACCCAACGTAACTTTTCCTCATATTCAGGAATGTCATCACAACTCAACCCTCTAAATAGTCCACATTCACCAATCCCAAATTTTCTATCATTTTCAAGGATTAGAAACCATGTTTCCTTTTGGGTGAATATTCCCCTAGAGGTGCCGCTGGGTCGTTTAAAATCAAGAATGTATTTTTTTACTGTGGCTTTCATTGGTTACTGCCAAATTTAACTATATTTTGCATTTAAAAGCCAAAGAAATGCAACGTATAAATGGTAAAGTAATTTGGATTACCGGTGCCTCATCGGGAATTGGCGAAGCACTTACATATGCCCTGGACAAGAAAGATTGTAAACTGATCATATCTGCAAGGGATGAGGCTGCCCTTGAGCGGGTAAAAAGCAATTGTCAAGATAGCGACACTATTAAAATACTACCAATAGACCTAGCGAATTTTGATGAAATGCCAGGGAAAGTTGAACAAGCACTCTCTCATTTTCAAAAAGTGGATATTCTAGTCAATAATGCTGGAATAAGTCAGCGTTCCCTGATTTTGGATACCGACTTTGAGGTATATAAGAGGTTAATGGATATCAATTATCTTGGAACAGTGGCATTGACCAAAGCACTTCTGCCCTATTTTGTCAAAAACAATGCAGGACACTATGTCGCTGTTACAAGTTTGATGGGGAAATTTGGATCGCCCTACCGATCAGGGTATTGTGGGGCCAAGCATGCGTTGCATGGATTTTTTGATGTTTTAAGAATGGAACATGACAAAAATGGAGTTGATGTCACCCTTATTTGCCCTGGATTCGTGAGTACCAACTTGGCCAAAAATGCTTTGATAGCAGACGGCAGTCCCCAGAATACAAATGACATAGCCACTAAAAATGGATTACCCGCAGAAGTCTTTGCACAAAAAATGATACGGGCAATTGAAAGCAAGCGCTATGAGGCCTATATTGGTCGGGGAGAAACAAAAGGGGTTTATTTGAAACGATTTTTTCCCAAACTCCTCCATAAGGTTGTATTAAAAAGTCAGGTTAGATAGTCATAGAAGCACCTATTTCAAGCAAATGCAATTTCTTCCCGGCTTCATCAAATTTCTTAATAGCCAGGTCATGGTCGATTTCAATATATCCAAAAGTATCGTAATGATATCCCAAAATAGCATTGCAATCGATGAAATCAGCCGCGACAACGGCATCATCAATTCCCATTGTAAAATTATCGCCAATGGGCAAAATGGCTAAATTTAGTTTAGTGGTCATGGGAATTAATTTCATATCCATGGTCAAAGCGGTATCTCCTGCGATATAAATGTGCTTCCCTTCAGAAGAAATAACAAACCCTCCTGGCTCACCTCCATAGGTTCCATCGGCAAAAGAAGAGGTATGAATGGCATTCACGTATTTTAGGTTTCCGAAATTGAATTTCCAATTGCCACCATGGTTCATGGGGTGTGTTTTTAGCTCCTTTCCTTGATAATGGGTTGCAATTTCATAATTACTTACCACAACAGTACCAGAGTTTTTTGCAATTTCCTCGACATCCAATGTATGGTCTTGGTGTGCATGGGTCACCAAAATATAATCGGGGTTTAAATCTTGAATGTTGATTTTACCGGAGGCTTTTTCATTCCCGGAAATAAAGGGATCTACTAAAATCGTAGTGTTTTCGGTTTCAATCAAAAGAGAAGCGTGACCTAGAAAAGTGATTTTCATTTTTGAAGTATTTAGTACTTCAAATTTATTTAAAATTGAACCAAAAACGAACCCCTTCAGATATTTTATCTACATTTAAATGAGTTTGCAACTGATTGGCCAAACGGTTCATAAGCCGTATCCCCATAGAAGATTGTGCACGCTCATCAGTGTCTTCGGGCAAACCTATGCCATTGTCGGTATATTCAAAAAAGCCTTCCTGGTTGTTTTGTTTTCTAATATGAATATAGATCTTGCCGTTTTCTTTCTCATTAGGAAATGCATATTTAAAGGAATTGGATACCAATTCATTCAAAATCAATCCAAAAGGTATGGCGCGATCAATATCCAACTCAACACCTTCTGCATCTATCGTAATATTTATGTTGTGTCCACCTTTTTTATATACAGATTGAACGCTGTTGATCAAACTTTCAATGTAACCCTGCATTTCAATTACCGAAAGATCATCGTTCTGATATAATTTTTGATGGATCAAGGCCATGGCCTTTACCCTACTCTTACCTTCTTCTAAAGCCTCAATGGCTGCTTTGCTCTTAGTATTCTTGGTCTGGAGGCTTAGTAAGCTAGAAACCATTTGTAAGTTATTCTTGACCCTATGGTGAATCTCTTTCAAAAGGGAATCCTTTTCTATTAAGGAATTTTCAATAATATGTTTTTGTTCGGCAATCAGGCGTTGATTCTTAATACTTTTAAGGTAGGCATAAACCAAACCAGTGAAACCTAAAAGGGTAAACACCAAGGACATATATACAAAATTTATCTTCTCATCCTGAGCGGACATTTCCAATCTCTGCTGTTCCAGGTTTCTCTTTTGCTCTTCGTTTTGGGCTTGTTTATTTTCTAAATCCCGACCCATTACGGTCGCTAATTGCTGCGTTCTCAACTCAGATTTATTGACATCTATCGAGTCCCTTATTCTTGCGTTTCGCTTAAGGTATAGAGCCGTGTTTTTGTAATCACCGGTCTTGTCGTAAAACGCTGAAAGCAATCGGTTTCTTTTTAAAATATGCTCTGTTTTACTCGTGTTTAAATCAGAACTCAGATATTCTACGGCCTTTTCATAGTTATCTATATGAAGGTAACAGTTGGCAATTTCCAAAGTGTTTTCAACAATATCGGAAGAGTACTTGCCCTTACTATTTTTGGCAATTGCCGCTATACTTGATTCCAAATAGGGAATCGCCATTTTGTATTGCCCAAGTTTGGTGTAACATTTACCAATATTGCCTTTAATAATCCCCATAAGGTTTTTGGATTGGACCAACTCTGTTTCCGTTTTGACCAAGGTTATATTATTGAGAAAAACGTCCAAATGTCCCTTGGACTCTTTATATTTATTTAGGGCAACTGCAGGAGAATTGTCCAGCCTGAGATAATTGCCAATATTGTTATGATATAACGCCAGATTATAATGGTCATCATCAGCAAGTGTTTTTCTCACCTCAATGATATAGTCCGTCATTGCTTTATTGTGCATTCCTAAATTCGAGTAAATATCATAGAAAGTGATGTTCTCGGTCAGGCCCAATTCTTTCTTCTCATTTCGTATATCAATTTGCTCGGTGTAAAGGCCCAATTGTGAATATGTACTATCCATCAAACCCAGTATTTTGGACTGGAAGTCTAAATCGAAACTATCTTTTATGTTGTAAAGTTCTTGTGAAATAGCTAGGCTTCTATCATAGTCACCCAAATCGTAATACACTTGGGACTGCATGGTCATATAATGATGCATCGCAACCGAATCCTTTAATTTAATGGCTTCATTCAAGTATTTGTTTACAGAATCCAACCAATCGTAAGCTGAGTTTTCCCTATATCTATTCAGTGTATTGAAAAAGTGTGAAAACCGATCTAATGATTTATCTTTTTTCTGAAAATTAAGATAGACATCATCTACCGGTGGCACCGAATCCTGGGCTTTGATATTCCCTATAATGAGAAAGCAAAAAATGTAATAGACCAATGATTTGCCAAGCAGTTTTTTCATATATGTTTAAAAACAAAACCAAACATACTTGTATTTGATGGTTTTGCTAAATTTTTGTTGTAAACCGAACCCTTGGATTCGTTCGCTTTCGATTTCTATTAAAGTACTTTTTAACAATTGTAATTGTTCCCGTACTCTCTTTTTTGCCCTTTTGTCCAAAAACAAATGTGTTTGTCAAGAGACAATCAAGGGAAAAACCTCCATAACAACATAAAGAAAATAAGGGTAAAAACAACCCGAATAATCAGGAAAGAAGCAGGTAAGCTTTGGGGTAGCTATTTGCATTTCAAAAGTAACATTTAGGAAAGCAGGTATTACAATATTGTTGTGTAACCCCCATATTTTGTTGTGAAATCAATGTAAACACAATACGCATGCATTTCAACGGATTTTTCGTGCATTTCATGGGGTTTTTCAAAAGAGCAAAATTCGATAAATAAAATTCGTTGAGAAAAATCACATTCATTGAAAATGTACCTAGCCAATAGATACATTGTTGCACAACAATATTGGTATATCCGGTCACCAATGTCCAGTGAATCAAAAGTTTTTAAAATAGAATGTTGTGAAGCATGTGAAACCTGTGGTGAGTTATTTGCACTATATTTTTCATTCATAAAAAAAGGTGCATAAATGCACCTCTAATATCGCCTTCCCCAAATCGGGTTTCCTATGAATTCATTGCGGATATAATAAACTCCTTGAAATCTTTTGAAATGGGAATTAAATTTTTGTTTATCATAACATCCTTTGAATTAATGGCATCAATATGATCCACATTCACAATATATGACTTATGTGCCCTATAGAATTTATTTTGGGGCAATTTCTTTAAATAATCCTTTAAAGGTGAACGGACCAAAAACTTCTTGTCAACCGTGTTAACCTCCAAATAGACATTATCCGCCTTTATAAATTGAATATCACCAAATTGGATTCTATAGTACAAATGCTGTTTTTTAACAAAAATGGAATCCTTTAGCACTGAATTGGACATCGGAATATCATCTTGCCTGTTAGACTCTCCTAATTTTGAGACACCATACGTAAAGTTGGAAAGTGCAATTTCGATAGAGGTATATAAATCTTGTTGTTCAAATGGCTTAACCAGATATCCATTGGGTTTTACCGTTTTGGCATTTTCTACGGTAGCCCTGTCAGAGTTTGAGGTTACAAAAATAAAGGGGATGTCATAATTCTCCCTGATATGCTTTCCTAGGTCAATGCCTGTTTTGTCCGAGGCTAAAATAATGTCAATCAAAACAAGATCGACCTGTTCTGATTCCAGAACCTTTACGGCTTGCTCATAAACGATTACATTATCGACAATCTCATAACCAATCTCTTCTAGCATGGATTGCATATCGTCGGCGATAATTACATTATCCTCAACAATCAGTATTCTAATAGGTTGTTCCAAGGCGGTCGTAGTTTAGAGAGTTATACATCAAAATTACAAAAAAATATTATTACTGATATAAAAGAGCAGGGCCATCATAAAAATACTGATTGCCAATTTTTTAAGTTCTGGATCCAATTCTATCGGATTTTGCACCCTATATACTCTATTTGCATGAAACAAAATTGGAATAAAGGCCAGTAGTGGTATAAATTGCATCAATGATTTAAAATTCAAAATCATGAATAACAGCATACTGGAAAAACCAATAAAGAGGAGTCCCATGTGGTATCTTATTCCGCTTGAATATCCAATTTTAACAACCAACGTGTTTTTACCAACATTCTTATCCGATCGGTAATCTCGTAAATTGTTCAAATTAAGAACTCCTGTACTTAATACGCCTAAAGATATAGCCGGTAAAAGTGCCATTGGGTCTATGCTTTTAGTATAAAGAAACAAGGTGCCTAGAACAGCCAACAATCCGAAAAAAACAAAAACAAAAGCATCACCCAAACCTCTATAACCATAGGCTGATTCTCCTACGGTATACTTAATGGCCGCCCATATACTTAAACCACCCAAAATCATAAAAAGAAATATGTATTCTATACTTTCCATACCAAAAGACAAGCATACCAGGGAGATAACCAAAAGGATATTAATGATTATTGAAATGACAATACCCCTTTTTAGTTCCTTCCGGGTGAGCAGACCACTCTGTAAGGCTCTTTGGGGCCCTATTCTCCCATCATTATCCGTACCCTTTACCCCATCTCCGTAATCGTTGGCAAAATTCGATGTGATCTGAAAACCAATGGCGGTTAATAAGGCCAGTACCAAAATGAGAATATGACTCCTACCATAAAAGTTGGCAAGTGCAGTACCTACCAAAACACCGGACACCGAAAGTGGAAGTGTCCTTAATCTTGCAGCGTTGATCCAAGCAGATGATTTCGGCAATCTAGTTAGGGTCTTCTATTTGTAACCGCTTACCTTCCCTATAGGAAGCAACAAAGGCATCGTCGAATCCTAAATCGACCAATTGTTTCCGGAATAATTGGGCCTCTTGTAGAGTTTCAAAATTTCCTAGGGAATAGGAATAAAAAGGATTTGTCTTTACAAAAAGTGTGTTGGTCAAGGCTTCGGAAGCCAAAGTGACATTGTTATCAACAAACGACTTTATTTGAACCGAATAGATTTTCTCTTTTTCTAAAAAATTTTTCGCCAGGTAAAATTCCTTTACCAAGCTCAGTTCTTCATTTTGCTGCCTCAGGTTATCTATCCTGGCTTTGTGCGCCTCAAGGCTATCAATTGAGACCAAAAGATTTCTGTTATCAAAATCATTAGAACTGCTGAGACCTGCTGTAAAAGAAGTTATGGCCAAAGAGCCAATTAAAAAAAGTCCGGTTATACCGGCCAAAAGATTCCGCTGTATCTTGCTTTTTTTAAGTTCCTTGTTCTTGATTTTTATTTGATCCAAAAGACGCTCATTTATGATTTGCGCCTTATCGATATCTTTGTGCAATTCCAGTAAATCGCTTTCTTCAATAAACGGCATGTGTATTAGGTTTTAAGGGGCCAATGCGCTAAAGTTAACCAAAAATGATTAATGTTACCCAATATATTCGATTAAAGTGGTAAATATAAAAAATTTCTGGATGTTGTGACTGCATCCCATCTTATTTCCTAGGTATAAGTCTGATTTACATTGATTTAAGAAACTCGCATTGAATACATTCAATGCTCGACCAAATGAATTCCGTCGTTTTTTATTTCAATTTTGCGAGCTTTGTACAAGGTTCCAATTCCTTTTTTAAAGGTCTTCTTGCTCATATGAAGTTCTTCCTTGATAAGCTCTGGATCTGATTTATCGTGTAGACCCAGAAATCCACCATGGGCTATAAGCTGGTCTAAGATTTTATTGGCCGCTGGTTCCAATATCTTTTCACCAATGGGTTGTAGCGAAACATCTATTTTATGATCATGTCTAATCTTTTTAACAACCCCCTTGGTATTGTCGCCAACAGATATATCCTTAAAAATCTCATTCAAATAAACCAATCCTTTGTGCTTGTGGTTAATAATAACCTCATATCCTAAATCGGTCATTCGGGTCACTACCAATTCAACCACATCCCCTTCTTGTACCGATAGTGAGTCGTTGCTTAGAAACTTATCTATTTTATTCGATGCAACCAATCGATTGGTTTGTTGGTCCAAATAACAAAATACGACATACCAATTGCCCTCCTGCATTTTGATCCTTTGTTCCCGAAATGGAACCAAAAGATGTTTCTCAAGGCCCCAATCCAAAAAAGCGCCAAACTCATTGACCTCAACTACCTTCAATAATTGAAATTCATTGACCATGGTTTCCGGATGCAATGTTGTTGCAACAGGTCTCTCAGAATGATCTAGATAACAGAAAACGGAAAGTTCATCTCCAATCTCATAGGTTTCAGGCACATATTTATTAGGCAATAAAATATCATTGCCATCACCATCTCCCAAAAAAAGTCCAACACTCGTATCGCGTAGTATTTCAAGCGTATTATATTTCCCCAATGCTATCATGCTGCAAAAGTAAGGCATAAAAGTATTGGGCATAAAAAAAGCCGCTCTTTTTAAGAGCAGCTTTTAATTTAATTCAAATGCCTTGCTTTAGTAGGCAGATTCTTTGCTGAAATGCTGACAAAGCATATAGTATACTACAGCCCTATGTTTGTTTTTGTTCGAAGAACCATATTTATCCAAAACCGATTTAATCCCATCCATTAGTTCAGGACTATCGTCCATTCCCAATTTCTTGATTAAATAATTGTTTTTTACAGTTTCCAATTCTTTTTCGTCGGCACCCGAAACTTTGGCAGCGTCTAAATTGTAAATAGATGGTCCTAACCCAATTGTAACCTTTGTCAAAAGATCCATGTTAGCTGATTCACCGAATTTATCTTTGATATCCTCGGCGTACTTCTCGATTAAATCGTCTCTTTTACTCATAATAGTTAGTGTTCTTAATGAAAATGGTTAATAATATTCGAAGATATAAAATCAAAATAACCGAGCAAAATTTTATCGTTCAATAATCTAGGAGTCTTAATCTCTAGAAGCTTGGATATACCGGGGTCTATGAAGAATTCTTCCAATTCATTTTTGAGAGAATCTTCCTCGTTTACACATGCATATTCCAGCCCATACATTTTACAAAGATGCTCTGCATTCAAATGATGTGTAGTCTCAAAATAAGTTTTGAAATTAGAAGTCTCTTCCTGCCCTGGAAGGATTCTAAAAATGCCTCCACCGTCATTATTAATAACTATTATCCTAAAATTAGGCCGTAAATAATTATTCCATAGCGCATTACTATCATAAAAAAAGCTCAAATCTCCCGTAATCAATACTATCTGCTTCCTTGTGGCTACAGAAGCACCAATTGCTGTTGAGACACTGCCGTCAATACCACTTGCACCCCTATTACAGAACATTTCAATATTCGGATTTACATCGAATAACTGTGCATATCTGATCGCCGAGCTATTGGCCATTTGCAATTGGATATTATCTGGTACACTCTCAAATATCCTTTGAAAAACCAACAAATCTGAATATGGGGCGGTTTTTAAATAGGTTTCACGTCTTTGTATATAATATGTTTTAATGGAACTCCAATGCACAAAATAATCACTTTCAACATGGACAGAGGATTTCAAGAATCGGTCAAAAAACTGATTAATGTTATTTTTAAAATGATGTGAAAGTGCATAGAACGTATTGTTGGCTCTATGTTCACTAACATGCCAATGCATTTTGGGCTTATACTTTCTAAGAAATGCCTTTATTTTTTTTGATACTATCAGACCTCCAAAAGTGAGAAGTGTTTCTGGCCGTAAGGCCTCATACAACTCCTCTTTTTTATCCAATTTTTCGATAGGAGCCACAATGCTGTCTATGCTTGGAAAAAAGTTGGGATGGTGAATATTTGAAGTTGTCTCGGTTAAAACAACGACCGAAGGATCATTGCCCAGTTGATTCAAATATTCCTGTTCAACACTATTGGGGTAGTTGACCCCTACCAAAATCATTTTTCGTTTTGACGAATTCCAACAATCCAAAAATTCATTCCAATGATCAGGTTCCGTTACTTCGGCTTGGTTGTCAAAAATAAATTCCGGAGCAACCGTGGGCTTATCCATTGTATTGTATAAAGGCTCCTCAAAAGGCACATTGATATGAACGGGCAGTTTTTTGTTTAAAACCGTATTCAGGGCCTTGTTCAATTCACTATCGTTAAAGGCTTGAATGTTTTCCTGAGTCCTTACCCAATTGTCATTCTCAATATAATCAGGGGCATATTTTAGAACCTTTTCAGGGGCATGTCCCACATCCTGTTTCAAATTGGCCGAATAGCCAATATGTCTTTCAAATACATAATCTTGGCGTATGGTTTGGCCGTCACCTATATCAATTTTGTACAAGGGTCTATCTGCTGATATGACCACTAACGGAATATTACTATAAAAAGCTTCGGCAATACCAGGATAGTAGTTCAGTAATGCACTGCCCGAAGTGCACAAAACAGCCACAGGTTTTTGCGATTGCTGCGCCATGCCCAACGCAAAGAATGCCGCACAACGCTCATCTACAATACTATAACAATTAAAATACGAATCCTCAGTAAAACTTATAGTTAGGGGTGCATTTCGGGAGCCTGGCGATATTACGATATCTTGTATGCCTTTTGCCTTGCAATGTAAGACCACTGATTGGGCCGATGGTATGCTGGAATATTTCACACGTTTAAAATTTTATAATGTGACCTAAGAACAATTACAAAATTTTGTTCGTTTCACCAAGGCAAAAATACAATCCCTAGACTTCTTAAACCAATGATCATTGTAAATACTCATTATTGGTCAATACACCCATCATTGTGCTGCTTTTGGCTCTGGTTTCTTCCCATTCTTCTTCAGGATTGGACCCTGAGGTAACCCCTCCACCAACATAAATAATAGCCTTGTTATCTTTGAGTTGCATGCAGCGAAGATTAACAAAGAGTTCTGTTGTTGATTTTATAAAACGATATGACATATGTTCCCAATTTTGATTATGAGTTGAGCGGCCAATATCTTTTTTGAGATTCAGTTCTCCCAGAAAACCGGTATAATATTCCCGATTGTAATTTTCGTGCTTAAGGACAAAATTCTTGGCAGCCTGCATGGGCATACCACAAACAGCGGGCGTTGGGTGTAATGCTCTCACAATCTCAGTAAGATTGTCATTGAGCAATGCGGTAATCTCGGTTCTTAGATGCCACAAATTACCGGCTTTTACCGACTGCACCTTAGACTTCTTTATTTGAGATACTTGATCCTTGAGGGCCTGGGTAATATAGTCAGTGACCATTTCTTGTTCTATATGCTCCTTTTGACTCCAATTGGGGTCGCCATTGTCAGTAATGGCCTGAGTGCCTGCTAATGATATTGTTGTTAAGCGATTATTCTCTACTCTGAGTAAAATCTCTGGAGTCGCTCCCAACCACATGCCTACTTTTGGATGATACCATAAGTAACAAAATGCTGAAGTATATACTGCCAACAATTTCTCGAGTAAACCCAACGGAGGCTGGGAACAACCTACTTCAAATATTCGGGATAAAACCACTTTTCCGAACGTTCCTTTTTCAATTTCACCAATACCTTTTTTTACCAAATTCAAATGGAATTGCCTTTGCCCAGGGTCAGCATCAACAGAACAACCCTGAATTGACTTTGCATCTGGACTAGGTTTAAAATCGACCACCAATTGCTCGTCCAAATGAAGAAGCACCGCTGGCGTATCAGAATTAAAAGGGGCAAATACAAAGCCCTTTTCTATATAGTCTTTGGTATGGTATAATTGGTCATTTTTTTGAAAAATGGCATGAACTTCATTCGAATTGGGTTTGCTATAAACCACAAATGGTAATTTGTTTGAAAGCTGGGCCTCTGCCCTTTTCATTACATCAGAAAACATATCACTTTTTAGGTAATGCAATGGTGGAAAGCTTACAAATTGATATTAAATTATCCTCATCATCGGTAATTCTAATATCCCAAAGTTGCGTGGTTCTTCCTTTATGTATAAAAGTCGCCTTGGCAAAAACATAGCCTGTTTTCACCCCTTTTATGTGATTTGCCGAAATTTCAATTCCCCGTACTAAAAAATTCTGTGCGTCCAAAAAAACATAGGAAGCCATACTGCCTACACTTTCGGCCAATGCCACAGTTGCACCACCATGCAATACCCCGTCCGGTTGATGTACTTTAGGACTTACAGGCATTTTTCCTATCAAGAAATTCTCACCTATATCTACATACTCGATATCCAAAGTTTCCATCAAAGTGTTCTTTGATGATTCATTGCAAACTTTTAGGATTCTATCTTTGTGTTCGTCCATCAAAAAAATTTTCGTAAAATTAAGCATTACTTGGGCAATATATGAGTCTATTTTAGAATTGAATTTAAGGCCATGCAAGAAAAACAGATTACATACCAAACGACCAATACCTACGTCACACTAAATACACTGTCCCATAAAACCAAGAATGCTTGGATTGTTTTTCATGGCATTGGATATCTAAGCAAGTATTTTTTGAAATATTTTGATGAACTACCCCAAGCGGAAAATTACATTATAGCTCCCCAAGCGCCTTCAAAATACTATCTGAACAATCAATACCGTCATGTTGGCCCCAGCTGGTTGACCAAAGAAAACACAAAAGTTGAAACCCAAAACGTCCTTTCTTATTTAGATGAGGTACAGGCTTCTGAAAATATTCCAGACCATTGTAACATCATTGTTTTTGGCTTTTCCCAAGGGGTCTCGATCGCCGCTAGGTGGGTGGCAAGAAAACAATTGCAATGTGCTCATTTGGTATTATATGCAGGGGGAATACCCAACGAACTAAAGGCAGCGGATTTTGACTTCTTACGTAAGAACAACACGAAAATAACCACTTTAGTCGGGGACAAGGACGAATATATAACTAAAGAATTGCTACAATCAGAATCAATAAAGATCAAAACAATATTTTGCGGTAGGGCCGAACAGATTATCTTCGACGGCAAGCATGAAGTAAAGAAACAATTAATCCTTGGTTTAATCCGATGAACAACCCTATAATTCTTGAAAATGATTTTGTGCAATTGTCCCCGTTGACTTTGGAGAATTACAAAAATCTGATTCAGATAGCTTCTCAAAAGAAGCTGGTCGAATATTCTCCTTCAGCTATTGAATCTCCCGCAGCATTAAAAAACTACGTTCAAACCGCACTGGAACAACAACAGGAGGATAAGAGTATTCCCCTTATCATTTATGACAAAAAGAGTGGATCATATGCTGGTTGCACCCGTTACATGAACATAAATTGGCCGCATAAAGTTCTTGAAATAGGCTCTACATGGATTGGCAGAGAGTTTCAAGGAAGTGGACTCAATTCACAAATGAAATTTTTAATGCTGAACCATGCATTTGGTCCTATGGGATTTGAAAAAGTGGAGTTTCGTATTGATGAGCGCAATATGCGGTCCAGAAAGGCCGTGGAAAAATTGGGAGGAATTCTCGAAGGGGTCCTCCGTAAAAATGTTTTTTTGTTAGATGGATATAAAAGAAACACCTGTTGCTATGGTATTTTAAAGGAAGAATGGGGAAGTAGGCCCTAACATCAATCAATAAGGCTCACTTGTTAAGCCTATTCGAATCCGACTAGCAATTATTCTTCTTTAATTTCAGAGGACTCAACTTCATAATACCTTATTTTACGGGAAGTATAGGCGTTTTCAGGGGTAATTATCTCTTTAATCCAATTTCCTATTTCCCCGTTGTCGAATTGGTAAATGTATTTCTTGACGTCGACAGATTTCCCTTTTTTTGCAGTCGATTTGATTAGCATCCCCATTTTATCATATTCATGGGTGATTTTTTCAATCGGTACAAATTGTTTCCTAACCGGGTCATGATTAAATTTTGTCTCTGAAACTAATTTTCCCTCAGTATCAAAGATTTCTTCCAATGCGACATCGGGCTCTCCTTCCAGAAACTTCTTGGTCAATACCACACGATGCCGGGTTTTGTCCTTTGCTTTTTTTGTGGAGTTGCGAACGGACTTTAGAATGGTTCCGTTCAAAGAATTGGTTTGGGTCTGTTCTCCTTTATAGTCAGTATATTCTATTAGGGTCTCGTCGTTGCCATCATTATTCATCCTAATGATTTTAACTAGAATCCCATCGGCATTGTAAAAATATTCGTAGCGATCCAAAAACTCTTTGTCGTATGAGATAATCTTTTCGATAACCTTCCTCATTGGAATAGTATCTGTAGCATAAAAATTGGCGTATGAGGTACTGCTATCAAAAACATTGTTCCTATAGTTCTCGAAACGTTTTTCTACCAGTTCCCCTTGCCGATACTTGTAATAGGTTACATCATAATCGGTATCATTATATCGCGTCACAGATTTGGTCAGCATTCCTTCTTTATTGAAATCATAAACTTCCTTTCCGTATTTGGTAGTCACCATACAGGATTGAACGGGGCCTTCCAAATCAAAATCAGCCCTTGTAAATATTTTTATTTCCTGGGACTGGGCAAACCAAGGAGTACAAACAATGACCAGCATTAATATAGATTGTAAAGAAGAAGTAATACAATTTTTTCCCATATATCAAAAGTACTTTATAATACAACAACATTAAAACAAATTCCATACCACAAACATTATTGCATGAATTGTTTAAAAAGCAAGCAATTCATCTGAATTATACTAGATCTGTCTCGTATATTTACTCCAGTAAAACTAAAAATCAACCAAAATATTCTCCATGACCGGAAAAATAGTGTTGTTCGTTCCTCTTTTGATTTTGATAGGTTGTAACCAAAAAAAAACAATGTTCCAGAATTCCCCGAATTTGAGATTGGGGTGGTCTCTGACTGTCAATATTGCAATTGTGATCCTTCCGGAACTCGTTTTTATAGGGAGTCGCCCACAAGATTAGGCCATGCAGTCAAAATCCTTAATGAGCATCCATTGGATTATACCATACACTTAGGGGACTTTATCGACAGGGATTTTAAAAGTTTTGATAGTGTCACCCCTATTTGGAAGGGCTTAAAATCGGAGAAGTACCATGTACTCGGAAATCATGATTTTAGTATTGTAGATTCCCTAAAGCCGTTGGTCTTTGAAAAAATGGATATTGAAGATCGCTATTATAGTATTATAAGGAACAAATGGCGATTTATTGTCTTGGATGGAAATGACCTGAGTGTTCATGGGGCTCTTACGCTGTAAAAAAAACAACAAACCGATTCTCTTTATCAACTTCTTGCCGATAAGAACAAATCAAACTTGAAGTCTTGGAACGGTGGACTGAGCAGGGGTCAACTTCTTTGGGTCGAGAATGAATTGAATCTGGCCGTAGCGAACAATGAACGTGTAGGTTTTTATTGCCATTTTCCGACATTGGCAGAATCGGATAGCCATAATCTATGGAATTACGAGCAATTACTCACCCTAATTGATAGATATGAATGTGTCAAATTCTATTTTAACGGTCACAACCATGCCGGAGGTTATGTTGAAAAAAATGGAGTACATTATTTGAACTTTAAAGGTATGGTAGATACCAAGGACTCTACATCTTTTGCCACGGTTGCCTTCCGAAAAGATTCTCTTTTCGTAAAAGGGTATGGACGCGAATTGTCTCGAAGCTTAAAAATAAGGTGACTCTACATTAGCTTTTTATAAACACATTGAAATAGAGACAAAAAAAGACCTGTCAGGTTTTTAAAACCTGACAGGTCTACAATTCATCTATTATTTGCTTCTGAGGCAGAAACTACTTGACTTCTTCGAAGTCTACGTCTTCAACATTATCACTTTCCGCAGCTTCTGCACCGGCAGCCTCCTCACCATTTGGTGATGCTCCCGCTTGTTGTGCGTCGGCTTGGGCTTTGTACATTTCCTCTGAAGCAACTTTCCAGGCTTCGTTGATTTTATCCAAAGCCGGAGTGATAACAGCTACATCCTTGCTTTCATAGGCTTTCTTCAATTCTTCCAAAGCATCTTCGATAGGCTTTTTCTTATCATCAGACAATTTATCGCCAAACTCTGTCAATTGCTTTTCGGTCTGGAAAATCATTCCATCTGCCTCATTCAATTTATCGGCAGTTTCTTTCGCCTTTTTATCAGTTTCGGCATTTGCCTCTGCTTCAGCCTTCATCTTTTTGATTTCCTCATCGGTCAATCCTGAGGAAGCCTCGATTCTAATGTCCTGAGATTTGTTCGTAGCCTTATCCGTAGCCGAAACTTTAATAATACCATTGGCATCAATATCAAAGGTGACTTCAATCTGTGGAGTTCCCCTTTGTGCAGGTGGAATTCCATCTAAGTGAAAACGTCCTATATTCTTATTATCAGTTGCCATAGGCCTTTCCCCCTGTAGTACATGTATTTCAACAGAAGGCTGATTGTCAGCTGCTGTTGAGAACACTTGTGACTTTTTCGTAGGGATTGTGGTATTAGCATCGATCAACTTGGTCATAACACCACCCATAGTCTCAATTCCCAAAGAAAGTGGGGTTACATCCAATAACAATACATCTTTAACATCTCCGGTCAAAACACCCCCTTGGATTGCTGCACCTACGGCAACAACCTCATCTGGATTCACTCCTTTTGATGGCTTCTTACCAAAGAATTTCTCAACAGCTTCCTGTACGGCAGGAATTCTGGTAGAACCACCTACTAAGATAATCTCATCAATATCACTCTTTGACAATCCTGCAGCTTTCAATGCAGTTTGACAAGGATTAATGGTTCTTTTGACCAAATCAGCAATCAGTTGCTCAAACTTCGATTTAGACAATGTACGTACCAAATGCTTAGGTCCTGAAGCAGTTGCTGTAACATATGGCAAATTAATCTCGGTCTGTGAAGAAGAAGACAATTCAATTTTTGCCTTTTCAGCGGCTTCACGTAAACGTTGCAATGCCATGGCATCATCACGGAGGTCTATACTCTCCTCAGCTTTGAATTCTTCAGCCAACCAATCAATGATTTTTTGATCAACATCATCACCCCCTAGGTGGGTATCGCCATCAGTGGCCAATACTTCAAAAACACCGTCTCCCAATTCCAATATTGAAACATCGTGTGTACCTCCACCAAAGTCAAAAACAACTATTTTTTGGTCGGTATTTTTTTTATCCATACCGTATGCCAATGCAGCAGCAGTTGGCTCATTGATGATACGTTCCACTTTAAGTCCGGCAATCTCGCCCGCTTCTTTCGTAGCTTGTCTTTGCGCATCATTAAAGTATGCTGGCACCGTAATTACAGCACGCGTAACATCTTGACCCAAGTAATCCTCGGCTGTCTTCTTCATTTTCTGAAGAATCATGGCAGAAAGTTCTTGTGGTGTATATAAACGACCATCGATGTCAACCCTTGGTGTATTGTTATCTCCCTTAACCACTGTATAAGGCACTCTATTAGCCTCTTTTTGTGATTCGGAATACATGTTCCCCATAAAACGTTTGATGGAATAAACGGTTTTGGTTGGGTTGGTCACTGCCTGTCTTTTGGCAGGATCACCAACTTTGATTTCTCCACCTTCTACAAATGCAATAACCGATGGTGTGGTTCGCTTGCCCTCTGCATTAGGAATTACAACAGGCTCGTTACCTTCCATAACGGAAACGCATGAATTGGTCGTACCCAAATCTATACCTATAATTTTACTCATTATATCTATTTTAAAATATTAGTGCTAATTTCATATGTCGGTTTATGAATGACAAACAATATGCCAATTGGCAAAAACTGACATGATGTCATTTTTAAGGCCAATACACTACTGGATATAGGACAAAAGACCATCTTACTTTTAGTAAATCGCACCTTCAATCATATCATAAAAACCAAACATTTAACAATCCAAGTATTTAAAATTGGTTCAACAATAAGTTTATCTTTAACCTGATTTAAAAATAATCAAGGATGGAATGCATCAGCGTTTTTGATATGTTGAAAATAGGTGTTGGTCCGTCTAGCTCCCATACCTTGGGTCCTTGGCGTGCCGCTGAACGCTGGATAGCCGAACTTAAAACTTCTGGACATTTTCACAAAGTAGAAAAAGTACAAGTGCAGGTGTATGGCTCCCTATCCCTTACCGGGAAAGGCCATGCGACAGACTATGCCATTATGTTGGGACTCTCTGGTATTGATCCAGAATATATACCTGTAGAGGACATCCATACAATCGTGAAAGAAATCAAGGATAGCAAGACCCTGAACTTCAATACTGAAACGCAACTCCCTTTTGATGTTGAAAACGACATTCTTTTCCATCGTAAATTTTTACCCTTTCATGCCAATGGATTGACTTTTGAAGCTACCCTAAATTCGGGTACTAAAACGGCGGAGACCTACTATTCCATTGGTGGTGGGTTCGTTGTGGTCGAGACTATGGAAAATGCCAAACACAAGCTTAAGGATTTTAAGACCTTTCCCTACCCCATTTCTTTGGGTGATGAGCTTTTGGCGTATTGTAAAAAGGAAGCTAAAAATATCTCAGAGATTGTCTGCGCCAATGAACGCTCTTTACGAACAGATGCCCAAATAAATTTTGAATTGCAGCGAATATGGAACACCATGCTCGAATGTATGTATACGGGCTGCCATACCGAGGGGAATTTGCCGGGTGGACTCAATGTACGCCGACGCGCCTTTGATATGCATCAAAATTTAAAGGGCGAGCAATCCTATTCGAATCCTGGGGAGTGGTTACTGAGCATTCGCAAAACCGAGGTAAAGTTTCGGGAGATCCTAAAATGGGTGAGTTGTTTTGCTTTGGCGGTCAATGAGGTCAATGCTGCCTTGGGGCGCGTGGTTACAGCCCCCACCAATGGAAGTGCAGGAGTCATCCCCGCGGTATTGATGTATTATATGGTCATTGAGAACTATGAAGCGGACTTTGAAGAAGTGAAGAAGTTTCTTTTAGTGGCTGGGGAAATTGGCAGTATTTTTAAGAAAGGGGCAACTATTTCTGCTGCCATGGGTGGCTGCCAGGCCGAAATCGGGGTTTCCTCGGCCATGGCTGCTGGTGCATTGACCGAATTGTTGGGAGGCACCCCCGAACAAGTATTGATGGCAGCCGAAATTGCCATGGAACACCATTTGGGACTCACCTGTGATCCCATCGGTGGTTTGGTGCAGATACCCTGCATAGAGCGAAACTCCATGGGTGCGTTAAAAGCTATAAATGCAGCCGAATTGGCATTGGGTTCTAATCCCAAAGATGCCAAGGTACCTTTAGATAAGGTGGTGCAGACCCTATGGGAAACCGCTAAGGATATGAACGCTAAATATAAGGAAACCTCCAAAGGTGGCTTGGCTGTTGGGGTATACCTGAGTGATTGTTAGATGTCTCTTTACTAAAAGTTTATTATCGTTTGTACGCATTTGTAATTGCTTATAAATAAGTACCTCGCATTTTTCCAATACCAGGCTCATATTTTCAATTTTTTTATAGGAATTTTAGAAAATATTACTATTATAGGAATATACTTAACAGTAACTATATACAATTGTTAGCCTTCATCCCGATAGCTATCGGGACCAACCAACGAACCAATGATAAAATTCTTTAGAAAAATACGATACGACCTTATGGAGAAAAATAAAACTGGAAAGTATTTAAAATATGCCATTGGAGAAATAGTACTCGTAGTTATTGGGATTTTAATTGCTTTAAGTATTAATAACTGGAATGAGTGGAGGAAAGAAAGATTCACAGAGAATAAGGTATTGGAAAATTTGAAGGAGAATTTGGAGATGAATATTCATCAAATAGAGAGTCAGTTAACTGCCATCCATCGCAATAATCAATCGGGCGAGATCATTTTGTCTGTTTTAGGTGCAGTTCAAGTCAATACTGATACATTGGGGCATCATTTTCATCGCGCGCTCTTAAACAACGGAAACCTTCGTTTATCACAAGCAGGTTATGAGTCATTAAAGAATGTAGGATTTGAAATCATCCAGAATGAATACTTACAAAATGATATTATTGACCTCTATGAAATCACTTATTTGAATTTGAACCGTGTGCAACAATGGGGAATGGAGGTCAGACCCGATTGGGATTCTTTTGTGGTTGAACATTTTATTCTTGGAATTTCTAATTGGGTGCCAAGAGATTTTAACTTTGTAATTAATAATCACTACTTCAACGGGTTGGTAGCTGTGGGCAGAGCCCAGAGGAGATATTATGGCGAAAAATATCAAAACGCACTCAAAGAGACTATTAGAGTTCTTCAACTCATTAAGGATAAATTGGGTGAAGAAGGGGTAAAAGAATAAATGACGAATTGATGCGAAGAACTAATTAACTAGAAAAACGAAAGGCTACCAAGGGCTTTAATTAATTGTAGTTTTGAGCTTCATTAAAATATACTATCATCTACAGCGCAAAACCGAATTACTCAAAATCCAGCCCATTAGAATATCACCTCTGACCGGCTTCGAGCCAAAACGCATGACATCGTCTGCTAAGTTCCCATAGGCTATCGGGGCGGGACGGCAATTTATACTCCCAATTCCCGGCCAGAGGCAGGCAGGTACAAAATCGACAAGATATACGACCGCTTCGCAGCCTTCTTGGTAAACTATTATTTGAAATCAAGGTTCCCAAGGAAAGTCAGTTTTTCCAACGATAGTTAAAGGGTTTTGCTATATTTCCGTAGAAATCACAGAACGCCCCAACTCGCACACCACTATCGTAGATGTCGTGTTTAGCAAATCGTGACAATAAGCTGTCCAATGAAACACGCAAAACTGGCAAATATTTCGGACAAGTATTTCTTGAAGGCCTGGGAACTCTATGAGTTAGCTTTTCCTCTGGAAGAGCGAAGGTTAAAAGTTGCCCAGTCCCGTGTTATGAAGAACTCGAATTATAATTTTGATATTGTAATCAATAACGACCAATTTATTGGGTTTATCTTATGGTGGGATTTTGAAACACTCAGATACGTAGAACATTTTGCCACATCAGCACATCAACGAAATAAGGGATTCGGAAAGTTAATTCTTGAAAAGTTTATGGGTAGCAGTGACAAGCCTATTGTATTGGAGGTAGAATTGCCAAATTCAAGCATCAACCAACGAAGAATAAAATTTTACGAAAGAATTGGATTTAAACTAAATCAACATTATTATGAAATCCCTCCCACGCATAAAGGCCAATCACCTTTGCAATTACTGCTCATGTCGTACCCGGTCCTCCTATCTACAAATGATGTTGACCAGTTTATAAAAATATGTCATCCCTTTATTTTTAAAGACTAATCATACATCCACCGGAAGATTTAGCAGACCCAGGGCAAAATTCTTTGCTGTTGTACTCCTAATTTTCAAATTCCTATCTTTAGCTTCAACTATACCAACCAATGATTGTTGCTTCCATATTCTTATACATTGCAGTGACCCTAGCTATCGGTTTTTGGGCCTCTAAGCGGGTAAAGACAACCGAAGATTTTACCCTAGCAGGCAAGAGTCTGCCCATGATACTTGTAGGTGTTACAATATTTGCGACCTGGTTTGGTCCAGAATTGATTATGGGTGTTCCGGGGCATTTTGTGGAACATGGACTTAAGGGAATTATTACTGATAATATTGGAAATAGTCTCTGTCTTATTTTAGTGGGATTCTTTTATGCCCGGCAGCTATATCGAATGAACATTGTCACTTTAAGTGATTTTTTCAAGCTGCGCTATGGGAAATCTGTAGAGCTCGCAACCTCTTTAATTTATGTATACACCTATTTCTTTTGGATTGCCGCCCAATTTGTTGCCCTGGCCTATCTTTTTCAATCTATATTAGGTATTTCTATCCCAAACGGAATATTCCTAGGTGCGACCATTGTGGTTATTTATACCTATATCGGCGGTATGTGGGCAGTAACATTTACCGATTTAATACAAAGTACACTTATACTGATTGGGTTGTTTATCATCTGTACGAATATTCTAGATGAAACTGGAGGACTGGCTCCGATCTTTGCTGACCAACCAGAGGGTTTTTACCAGTTTTTTCCGGAAAGTGGTTTATACAATTGGTCCGACTATCTGGCCACGTGGATGGCTTTTGGAATTGGAGCTATACCAGCTCAAGAGATATACCAACGCGTCTTCTCGGCAAAATCAGGAAATGCAGGGAGGAATGGGGTATTCCTAAGTGCCTTGCTATTATTTGTTATTGGGATACTACCGCTCATAATAGGCCTGGGAGCTGCCAAGCTCCACCCTGAATTAATGGGAGCTGACCATGGACAAAATTTAATTCCAGATATGGTTGCTCAATATAATAGTATTCCGGTTCAAATGCTTTTTTTCGGGGCACTTATTTCTGCCATCCTAAGTACATCGAGTGGAGCAATGTTATCGCCAGCAACCATAATTGGAGAAAATTTATTAAAACCCAACCTACCTAACATTTCTGATGGGCAATTACTCCGTTTGACACGAATAAGTGTGATTGTAATTGCCTTTATTTCTTGTCTTTTTGCTCTAAATGATACAAATATCCATGGCCTGGTTGTTTCTTCTTCTGTTCTCATTATGGTCTGTCTACTGGCTCCATTGACTTTCGGCCTTTATTGGAAAAGGTCTTCGACTTTTGGAGCTTGGATATCCATGGTATTAGGTGCCTTGGTCTGGATAGCATCCAATTACATGGATACGCTTATACACCCAACGATATATGGGACTTTAGTCAGTTGTATGGCAATGATCCTGGGTAGTTTGTTGCGCCCGGACAACCCCAAGTCCCTACACGGGACTATATGATAATAATGATTCTTTAGTTAGAATTATCATTTTCCCAATAGGCGCTGAAACTGGCATTTATCAAACGATAGTCAAAAGATTTTGCTATATTTCCTTTAAAATCACCAACTCGCCCACCGCTTTCGCAGATGTCGTGTTTAGCAGGTAGTTATGCACAAAAAAAGCAAAATCATGAAAGTCTCGAATATTAATCTTCTCTATATCTGTCTTGTATCATTCCTGATTGGATGTAGTCTCGAAAAACCGAAAAATTCAAATACTGCAAGTTCTCCACGTCTTGTTTCCGATTCCTATAAGGCTCCAGTTTTTGTGAATGACGATCGAAAAGAACAGATCAAAAACATTGCCCCGGAAATACAGAACCTTATCATGAATCATGCTAAGACCAAAAACATACCCGGGATTGCATATGGTATTGTAGTGGATAACGAACTGGTGATAGCCTCTGCAACGGGACTTATCAATTTGGATAAAAAACTTTCTGCCACGACCAAATCTTCCTTTCGAATAGCATCCATGACCAAGAGTTTTACAGCCATGGCTATTATGAAATTGAGGGATGAAGGAAAACTGTCCTTGAATGATCCGGTTAGCCAATACATACCTGAGATGTCTACAGTAGAGTACCTTACTGAAGACAGTCCAACCATTGATATTGAAAACCTGTTAACGATGACGGCCGGATTCCCTGAAGACAACCCTTGGGGGGATCGTCAATTGCATGAATCAAATCAAATGCTGATTGACCTTATTGCTAATGAAGTGTCTTTTTCAAATGCTCCGTCATTTAGATTCGAGTATAGCAATACTGGTTATGCGCTACTCGGCAACATCGTTTCGCGCGTCTCTGGTATACCCTATCAAGATTATATTAAAACAAACATCCTGCAACCCTTGGGAATGGAACAGACCTATTGGGAATATGACAGCGTGCCTAACGAACAATTGGCTATTGGTTATCGCTGGGAAGACGAACAATGGAAGTTAGAACCAATGCTTCATGATGGCGCTTATGGTGCTATGGGCGGATTGATTACTTCCATAGAGGATTTTAGCAAGTATGTCAGTTTTCACCTCTCCGCATGGCCTCCAAGAAGTGATGAAGATAATGACCCTATTAAAAGGAGTTCACTAAGAGAAATGCAATCACCACAGTTCTCGGGTTTGTATGCAAAGGCAACAGACTTTAATGGAGATCCTTGTGCTGTAATTTCGGGATATGGATACGGACTTGGTATTTCTGAATTTTGCAACAATTTAAAGCAGGTTGGGCATGGAGGTGCACTCCCAGGTTTTGGAAGTAATTATCGATTTTATCCTGAATATGGTATTGGAATAATGGCTTTTTGTAACCTCACATATACAAGCCCCTACCCTTTTAAAGATATTGGCAAATTGCTTTTTGATTCACTGGATCTACAACCCAGACAACTTCCTGTATCAGATATTTTAGCTGAAAGACAAAAGCAGATAGTTGAATTGATTCAGAGCTGGGACTTAGAACTTGAAGCAAAAATTTTAGCTGAAAATTTTTACATGGATAAATCACGAGAGTATCGCATGTCTGAAATTCAAGATGTGCTGAATAAAGCTGGCGATATTCAAAATTCCAATGAGATGGAGCCCAGAAATCAACTACGTGGAAGTTTTAAAATTCAGGCTGAAAATGGTGTTATTAACATCTTCTTTACGCTTACACCGGAGAAACACCCTAAAGTCCAACAATTAGATATCTCATTTGAACCAAATGATGAAAAGTAAAGCAACCTGTTTAATAAATGTGCATAACACAAAATTTACGGTGTTAAAACGACCGTTTATCAAAGCCAATGATAATGCATTATCATCTTCAGCACTAAACCGAATTACTCGAAGTCCGGCCCATTAGAGTATCACCTCTGACCGGTTTCGAGCTAAAACGCATAACATCGTTCGCTAAACGTTCCGGATAGCTCGGGACGGTACTGCAATTTATACTCCCAATACCCTACCAGAGGTGGGCAGGCGAAACCCACAAGATACGGCCGCTTCGCAACCTTCTTGACAACCTATCACCAGGAATCGAAAACACCGGTACAACTCAGTTTTTCCAACGACAGTTGTTGGATTTCACTATATTTCCGTAGAAATCGTAACACAGAGCCCGTCCCGAAGTAGTGAGGGGTCTAGCGCTGTAGTTGTAAGTAATGTTAAGATTAGAGCAAAAAATAATCTTACGTGTATAAAAATTATAATGACAAAACATTTATTGTACTTACTTATGGTTCTTTGTTGTATATCTTGTTCCATAACTTCTAAAGAATCCTTATCTCTTAACAGTACCGGAGTTCCATTAGATATGGCAGATTATCGAGCTAAACAAGTACAAGATGTTGTATATCATTTATCGTTTAACATTACAAAAGAAAAAGAACTTCCAATAACCGCTAGCCTTGTTTTGGAAGCTACTATAAATGATTTATTCTACCCACTTTATTTGGATTTTAAAGAGCAGTCATCCGCTTTACAAAACTTAATAGTCAATGAAAAAACAATTGCTATTACTCATGATAAAGAGCACATTACCATTCCTAAAGAATCATTACAATTAGGATCGAATACTATAGAAATTGAGTTTACTGCTGGCGAATTATCTTTAAATAGAAATAGTGATTATCTCTATACATTATTAGTACCTGATCGTGCTAGGACATTATTCCCTTGTTTTGATCAACCAAATATCAAAGCAAATTATAAGCTTAGTATTACGGCTCCAAAAAACTGGGAGGTATTATGTGGATCCCCTATTCAAACAAAAAAAACTCATGATGAAACGATAACCTATCAATTTGGAAAATCTGATAAAATGAGCACATATTTGTTTTCTTTTGTTGCAGGAGAGTTTACAACAGTTACATCTCAAGAAACAAATCGTTCAATGAATATGCTCTATAGGGAAACCAATGAAGAAAAGATCAATACCAGTACAGCAGCTATTTTTGAATTACACCAATCTTCTTTAGACTTTTTAGAAAGCTACACCCAATATAATTTCCCGTTTCAAAAGTTTGATTTTGCAGTAATCCCAGGATTTCAATATGGAGGGATGGAACATACAGGAGCAATACAATACAGAGAATCTAGTTTATTTTTAGATAAAAGTGCTACTCGCTCACAAGAATTATCTAGAGCGAAACTTATTGCTCATGAAACGGCTCATATGTGGTTTGGAAATCTAGTAACTATGCAATGGTTTAATGATGTATGGATGAAAGAAGTATTTGCCAATTTTATGGCGGATAAAATTGTAAAACCTGTTTTTACGGATATCAATCATGACCTACAGTTTTTAACCTCAAATTACCCAAGGGCCTATGGGGTAGATCGTACATTAGGTACAAATCCAATTCGTCAAGAATTAGACAATCTTAATAATGCGGGATCACTTTACGGAAGCATCATCTATAATAAAGCACCTATTATGATGCGTCAGCTAGAGTTGGCATTAGGAAAAGTAAGCTTTAAAGAAGGTATTAGAGAATACATTACCACCTATGCAAATAGTAATGCAGATTGGAATGAACTAGTAACTATTCTTGATAAAAAATCAGATTTTGATTTAAAAACTTGGAGTGATGTATGGGTTAACTCTACAGGAAGGCCAGTATTTTCTGGAGATATTCGATTTGATGATACTAATAAAATCAAACAATTTACGCTGACTCAAAAAGCAGAAGATGGTTCAGCAAAGTTCTGGCCTCAATCTTTTGATATTAGTCTCGTATACCCAGATAAAATTGTCACAATTCCTGTGTTAAGTAGCGCGAAAAGCATCGAAATAACTCAGGCCATTGGAGCCTCAAAGCCCATATACGTATTATATAATAGTAATGGATATGGTTATGGTATATTTCCAGTTGGTGAAGCGGTTGTATCACCAACCTCTTCGATAAAAGAAGAAATATCAAGAGCACATTCCTATCTAAACATCTATGAAAATACCCTTAACGGAACACTTAATAAAACTATCACCTTTGAAAACCTTAAAATAGGATTAGAAACAGAGTCCAATGAATTAATATTAAAAATGATCACAGGACAATTAACTAATCTTTATTGGAATTCATTTACACCGGAACAACGCCTCACATACCAACCAGAATTAGAAAAACTAATCTATAATAGACTGCAACGGTCCGAGTCAAAAAACATCAAAAAAAATCTCTTTAATGCTTATAAATCTGTTGCACATTCCAAGTCGGGAATTGCAAAACTATATAGGATTTGGAATAAAGAAGAAACTATAGACAATCTTATTTTGAACAAAGATAATTACACCAATTTGGCACAGCAATTAGCATTATTTGGTCATCCTAAAGCAAAAGAGATTTTAGAAAAATCCAAATCAAGGCTTACCAATCCTGATAAAATAAAACGCTTTGAATTTTTAGTGCCTGCACTAGATTCCAATCCAGCAATAAGAACCGCTTATTTTAAGTCGTTTAGAGATCCTAAGAAAAGAGAAAAAGAAAATTGGGTACAAATAGCTTGCTCGTATATTCATCATCCTTTACAACAAAACGAAGGAATTAAAACTGTAGGAATGAGTCTAGAACTTCTTGAAGAAATCCAGGAAACAGGAGATATCTTTTTCCCATTGGGATGGTTAAATAGTACGATAGGTAGATATACCTCAATAGATGCCTATTTTATCGTCGAAGACTACATCACTTCACATCCAGCGCTTGATAGTAACCTAAAGAAAAAGCTATTGCAGGCTACAGATAATCTATACAGAAGACAGGAAAAATAATAATTTAAAATAGTTTAAGGCTCTATTTCTTAATAATTGAGAATTCAATGTGTAACACATTACCTATTGCAAGCTTCCCTAAAAACAGGACTGTTTAGGATTCGAATTTACTAACTTTAAACCAGCTCGATTCCTAGTTAGGAATTATAGCTTATCCGATTACCACAAATACTGATCACAATGAAATTAAAAAAACTATTGACCGTTGGTTTAACTGTATTCATTCTGAATGTTTTTGGTAAGGAAAAACCCAATGTTCTATTTATTGCCATTGATGATTTGAATGATTATGTAAACTGTATGGGGGGTTCAATAAAAATCCCTACGCCAAACATAGATAGATTGGCACGGAAAGGCACATTATTTACCAATGCACATTGTCAAGCTCCAATATGCGGACCTTCCCGTGCTAGTATCATGACAGGGCTCTACCCTTCAACAAGCGGTAATTATCTTCAGCTAAAAGATATAAATATCAAAAAAGGGAATGCAGCTCTGAATAAAGCCATTTTTATGCCTGATTATTTTGAACAAAATGGCTATAAATCAATGGCTGTTGGAAAAATCTACCACAATGGGGATGCCGCCAAGACCTTTGATGAATATGGTGGAAAATTTGCATGGATGGGACCAAAACCAAAGCAAAGATTCAATTACGATCCATCAAAAATGGATCACAAAACCGGAAGCACCCAAACAGACTGGGGGGCCTACCCTGAACAAGACAGTTTAATGACCGACTACCAAAGTGCTAAATGGGCAGTTGATAAACTTCAGCAAGCCTATGACAAACCCTTTTTTCTAGCTGTAGGTTTTGTTCGCCCACATGTTCCTTGGTATGCCCCTAAAAAATGGTTTGATATGTTTCCTTTAGACAGCATTGAAACACCACCATACAATAAAAACGATTTTGACGACATCCCAGACTTTGCCAGAAAAGTAGCCGATGCTCCCATGATGCCAACAACTGAGGAACTTATAAAGTCCGGTGAATGGAAAAATGCCATACAGGCCTATATGGCTTGTGTCGCTTTCGTTGATGCCCAAGTAGGCAAAGTCCTTGACGCATTGGAAAACTCAGAACATGCAGATAATACCGTTATCGTTTTATGGGCCGATCACGGTTACCATTTAGGCGAAAAAAACAGGTTTGCGAAACAGGCACTTTGGGAACGGGACACAAGGACTTTGCTGATTTTCAAAGATATAAATGGAAATAGTTCGCAAACATGTACCGCTCCTGTTCAGCTTTTGGATATTTATCCCACTTTGATAGATATGTGCAAACTACCACCCTCTGAACTGTTGGAAGGCCACTCCCTTGTTGATTTAATCAAAAGCCCTGAAAAAAAGTGGGCATATCCTGCGCTTTCATTTTATGGTGAGGGAAACATTGCAATTAGAGATGAACGATTCAGACTGACTAAATATGAGGACGGTTCGCTTGAACTGTATGATATGAAAAATGACCCTAATGAATGGACTAATCTGGCAAAAGACACAGCATACAAAAAAACCATACAAGGGTTGATACAATATGTTCCCCATAGCTGGGCACCATTATCGGAGTACTCCAAATATAATTTTAATGAATATTTTATCGAAAAGTCGAAAACTGAATAGAATCACTTGTAACAATGTATTCTATGAAAAGTAATAGCCGCATCTTTCCAAGACTTTTTTATTTCAGCCTTTGGATTTTCCCCGCTAAATGAAAAGAATTGTCCAATTGAGATATTTTGGGGTAAACCAAGTGAAAGAATCGATTTGAGGTGAAGAATAAGTAAGATATCCCATGAAAAGAAAATCAGTAGTACTAATTGTCATATTATTTTTATTTGAGTTTGCGGCCCTTGGACAAGAAAACAAATCCTACGGTAACACTAGAATCAATATATACTGCAATGAGCATAATGATCTTTATCAATTGTTAAAATCAAATGGGTTTGATTGTGTTCGATACAATGACATTGACAATGCACTTGAAAGCGCTGGAGAAAATGAAGTACTACTGCTTCTAGCCAAAAATTACCCCGCAACAAAAACGAGGATTCCAAGCGATTTTTACCGGCTTGCAAATCAAAAGAACCTGAAAATCTACATTGAGTTCCCTGATTATCTCACATCTGGCAGTACAGGGAAGATTAAATCAACAAAAAAAGAACGCCTTGTTGTTACATCGGATTTTTTTGGAGAAAAACTTCCGCCCATGCGTATTTTGGATGCCGGACTATACACCTATACCGATGTTCCAGAAAGAAATAGCCATCTAAAGGGAACAAATGTCGCAGGTTTCGACAAAGCCGTTTATGGATTGGAAAAAACACCAACTGCGCCGATTCTTTTTGAAGACGGAAATATGTTGGTTTCAACAACCAAATTAAGTGATTTCAATAAAAGTCGTTACTCACCATTAAAGGCATGGCAAGCTACAATATCTGGTATTCTGTCGTACCTGTCCATTGAAATGGCAGATGAAGCGGTACAATGGAATCCAATTGTAAAACCCAGCTACGATGCCAGAGTACCTCTACCTGAAAATGTCTATGAATTGGCCGTAGAACGGGGTGCCGAGTGGTACAGGAAAGGTCGTTTTTTAATTCATCCCGATTGGAAAGACCATTGGCAGGGTATCGACACTTTAAAACTTCCCGTAGGTCCGCCCATGGATCTTAATCTGCCCTCAGGAGACGGGTCCCTCGGAGTAATGGAGGGACACTACTCCTACATAAATAATGATGGGAGCCAACCCTACCGGTATTGGTTGCGAGGTGATTGCGTGGCCGAGACAGCCATGACCTTTGCCATGGCAAACAGTATAAAGGAAAATAAGCAGAATGGGGAAATCGCCAATAATCTGATGAACTTTCTATTTAACTCCGATACTTTCAAAACGAGCAGCAGCAAAGACCCAGAGATGTCATCGTACGGTTTGCTTGGCTGGGCGGCAACACGACCTTCCAGATACTATGGCGACGACAATGCCCGAATACTGCTTGGTTCTATTCTTTCTTCTCAAATGATGAAAAACAATAAATGGGACACACAAATTCTTGAGTTGATTCTTGCAAATTTTCGGACTTCAGGCGAAAACGGTTTTCGCGGAGGAGCGCTAAACGGAAAAGACATTGATGAAAAAACATGGCAAATCTTAATGCAAGGAGAATTCGAAAATATAGCTCCCCATTATGAATCTTGGCTATGGGCGACCTACCTATGGCTTTATGATAAAACCGGATACCGGCCCCTATTGGTCAAAGCCAAAAATGCTATTGAAATTACTATGGCCAATTACCCAAGCCATTGGAAATGGACAAACGGTATTCAACAGGAACGTGCCCGAATGATTTTGCCATTGGCATGGTTGGTAAGGGTAGAGGATACTAAAGAGCACAGGAATTGGTTAAATGCGATATGCGATGACCTACTTAAGAACCAGGTCGAAGAAGGTGCCCTAAGAGAAGAGTTGGGTGAAGGCAGTAAGGGCAGGTATGGAGCACCAAAGTCCAATGAAGACTATGGTCATGCGGAAGCACCAGTTATACATACCAATGGCGAACCGATAGCCGACATGCTTTACACCAGCAATTTTGCTTTTTTTGCCCTAAATGAAGCTGCACAGGCTACCCAAAATCCAATATATCTTGAAGCCGTGGATAAGCTCGCCGAATTTCTGGTAAGGATTCAAAGCAGTTCGTCAGGACATAGGGATTTGGACGGTTGCTGGTTTAGGGCCTTTGATTACAAAAACTGGGAATACTATGGTTCAAATGCCGACCATGGTTGGGGTGCCTGGGGCACGCTCACAGGGTGGACACAAAGTTTTATTACCACCACGCTGGCTTTGAAACTCAAAAAAACCAGTTATTGGGAGATTACCAAAGATTCGGATATTGGTCATAATATTGATGCTACTTGGTCCAAGATGCTTCCGGGAATCGAACATTGACCATAAGGATGTCAAAAACTGAAATTTTAAAAAATAAAAAGGCAAATTGTCTAGAGCGCCAAAAAGCGGTCAGGTTTAAAAAATTCAATGAAAAACTATTTGTTTAAAGGGTTGCTCGTATGTGCACTGGCACTTATATTATGTTTAAGTTGTGAGCCTGCCGCCAAATCAGTAGAGAAACAGGGAACTCCAAATATCATCCTAATAATGGGGGATGACATGGGATACTCTGATATTGGTAGTTACGGAGGTGAGATTAGAACTCCCAATCTTGATGCATTGGCCTCCAACGGACTTCGATTTACCCAATTTTATAATACGGCACGGTGATGCCCCACTAGGGCTTCCCTGCTTACCGGATTATATCCGCAACAAGCAGGAGTTGGTCATATGGTCAACGATCGGGGAAGACCGGCCTTTAGAGGGGACCTTAGCAAAAATGCGGTCACCATCGCAGAAGTGTTAAAAGGAGCGGGATACTCCACCTATATGTCTGGAAAATGGCATGTAACCCCATATGTTATAGATAATCCAGATAAGCACAATTGGCCCAGACAAAGAGGTTTTGACAAGTTTTTCGGGATGATTTCAGGAGCCGGTAGTCTATATGACCCGCGTTCCTTAACTGAAGACAACGAATACGTTCCTCCCCGTAAAGGATTTTATTGCACCACTGATTTTACCGATTATGCGGTGAAAAGTATCACAGAACATAAAGATGACAATCCCTTTTTCCTTTATTTGGCCTATACGGCGGCGCATTGGCCCATGCATGCGCCGAAAAGGGCTATAGATAAATACAAGGGACATTATGATAAAGGCTGGGATAAAGTACGTGAGAATCGTTTTGATCGAATGAAAAAATTGGGACTTGTCAAAGACGAATGGTTACTGACCCCAAGGGATTCCTTTGTTGCTCCTTGGTCGGAAGACATTCCCGATAAAGCTTGGGAATTGGCAAACATGGAAACTTATGCGGCTATGACCACCCTCATGGACGAAGGTATCGGCCAGGTGATGGATGCCCTTAAGGACAAAGGACAACTTGAAAATACCCTGATTATCTATTTACAGGATAATGGCGCCTGTGCCGAAGAATTGGATTGGATAAAAAATAGAGACCATAAAAAGGCCGATGTCCAAATGGAGCCTAATGATCTTCAAACCGAAATGGTTCCCTTTGTCACTAGGGATGGTAAACCGATAAAGATAATGCAGGATGGTTGGCCCGGTCCACCGGATGGCTATACTGCCTATGGTCTTAATTGGGCAAATGCCAGTAATACCCCATTTAGGGAATATAAACATTGGGTACATGAAGGGGGTATTTCCACGCCTTTGATTGTTCATTGGCCAGCAAAAATAAATCCCGAGACTTCTGGAGGGGAATTCAGAACAGAACCTACCCATTTAATCGATATCATGGCGACCTGTGTCGATGTTGGAGAGGCCATTTACTGGGAACATGAGGGTAATCGTGCCGTTAGAATGGGCAAGTGGAAATTAATATCAAAAGCAAGTAAAAAACATTCATACATTTGGGATAAAGTTGACGAATTGGAAATATCAAATTGGGAGCTTTTCAATATGGAAAAAGATCGTACCGAAATGCGTGATATTGCTGCCACCAACCCAGAGTTAGTGAATAAAATGGCCAGCATGTGGCAGGATTGGGGAAAAAGGACAGGTATTGTGCCCCGGCCCAATAAAGGAGAATAACTTTGGCTTTCAACTCGAAATAAATCTATTGGTCTACAAGAATTCATTTATCAATAAACGAACATAGCAGTATGAAAAAACATTTAACTTCAACACTTGTTATAGCGTCACTACTAACAAACGTATTTTCGTTAATCGCCCAATCCACTAACAAAGCTGCCCCGATTTTCAAGGATGGGGAAGCACAGATAGTATCCGCTTTTGAGGATGCCTCAAAATGGATCAGACATGATCTTTGGGTAGAAACGGAGTTTGATACTGATGGCGACAAAAAACCGGATAGGATGCATGTTGCAGTCACCAGGCCTTATCAAACCGATTCCGAAAGACTAAAACTACCTATTATTTATGTTTCCAGTCCATATTTTGCAGGAGTCGCACCTTTTGTAGATGGGCTTTTCTGGGATGTGAAACACGAACTAGGGGATACGACAAAAGAACGCGTGCATCCTGAAGTGGTTCGGACAGGAAAAAGACCCATCATCTCAAATTCCCATATAAACACATGGGTGCCAAGAGGATATATTGTAGTACACTCCTCATCTCCTGGAACTGGACTTTCACAAGGGTCACCCACCGTTGGCGGTGATAATGAATCTCTTGCCCCAAAAGCTGTAATTGACTGGTTATGTGGTAGGGCAACAGGTTTCACTACTCCCAATGGCACTAAAAAAGTCAAGGCATTTTGGTCTACTGGCAAAGTGGGCATGACCGGAACCTCCTATAACGGAACCATTCCTTTGGCCGCTGCAACAACTGGAGTTAAAGGTCTCGAGGCCATTATTCCCATTGCCCCAAATACATCGTATTACCATTACTACAGATCCAATGGATTGGTACGATCACCCGGGGGCTATTTGGGAGAGGACATTGACGTGCTCTACGACTTTATACATAGCGGTGATGAATCAAAGCGTGCCCGAAACAATGCCGTAGTACGGGATGTGGAAATGAAAAATGGTATGGATAGAATTACGGGAGACTACAATGAGTTTTGGGCAGATCGTGATTATCTAAATGATATGAAACCCATGAAGGCAGCTTTGTTAATGTCCCATGGTTTTAATGATTGGAACGTAATGCCAGAACACAGCTATCGTATTTACAAAGCTGCAAGGGACAAAGGCCTGCCTTCCCAAATCTTCTATCATCAAAACGGACATGGAGGCCCTCCTCCACTGAAAATGATGAACCGATGGTTTACCCGCTATTTGCATGGCGTGGAAAATGGAGTGGAAAATGATGCAAGGGCATGGATCGTCCGCGAAAATGACGAAAGAGAACATCCTACACCCTATGAAGACTATCCAAACCCCATGGCAACCCAGGTTACTCTATATTTGAAACCAGGTGCTCCAAAAAAAGGGAGATTAAGTACAATGAAGAGTGGGGGTCAAGGTATCGAGACATTGGTCGACAATTACTCTTTTACGGGTACTATGTTGGCTAAAGCAGAATATACCAACCATCGATTACTTTATACAACGGCCAAATTAACTGAGGATATTCATATATCAGGAACACCAAGAATCTCTATAAAATTGGCCAGCAACAAACCTGCGGCAAATCTTTCGGTTTGGCTGGTTTCACTACCCTGGAGCGAGGACAAAAACTCCAAAATAACTGACAATATAATAACCCGTGGTTGGGCGGATCCCCAGAACCATAGTTCATTGACTAAAAGTAAACCCTTAAAACCAGGTAAATTCTACGAAGTATCTTTTGATTTAATGCCCGATGATCAGATTATATCCAAAGGGCAACAAATTGGACTTATGATATTTTCCAGTGATCAAGAGTTTACATTATGGCCAGAACCAGGTACTGAATTGACAATTGATTTGGATGCAACTACACTAAATTTACCCATTGTGGGAGGCTCTGAAGCCCTAAAGAAAGCTATAAAGGAATAAGAATCTTAGCGCTACGCTTTCAAATAATCGAGAACGTTTTTTTCAATCCGCTCGTGAATGTTTGAGATATCAGCTTTTACAAAGGTTTCACCGGTAATGTTTTCAAAAAGTTCTATATACCGTTCTGATACGGTCTGTATGTAGGCATCTGTCATTTCAGGCACCGTTTGTCCTTCCAACCCTTGAAAACCATTGCTGATCAACCATTGCCGCACAAACTCCTTGGAAAGCTGTTTCTGGACCTCTCCCCTATCCTGTCGCTCCTGATACCCATCAGCATAAAAATAACGCGAAGAATCTGGAGTATGTATTTCATCAATCAATACAATCGTACCATCCGGGGTTTTCCCAAACTCGTATTTGGTATCCACTAAAATTAAGCCTTGCCCATCTGCTATTTCAGTTCCTCTTTGAAATAAGGCCTTGGTATATTTTTCAAGAACACCGTAATCGGCTTCAGAAACGATTTTTCGCTTAAGAATGTCTTCTCGGGAAATATCCTCATCGTGGTCTCCTTTCTCTGCCTTGGTCGCTGGAGTGATAATAGGTTCTGGGAATTTGTCATTCTCCTTCATACCCCCAGGCATGTCTACGCCGCAGAGTGTTCTTTTGCCAGCCATGTATTCACGGGCTGCATGACCTGACATATAACCACGAATCACCATTTCAACCTTAAAAGGTTCACAAGCATAGCCTACCGCAACATTGGGGTCTGGAGTGGCCATTAACCAATTAGGGACAATGTCCTCCGTGGCAGTCATCATTTTTGTGGCTATTTGATTCAATATCTGTCCTTTATACGGAATTCCTTTTGGCATAACCACGTCGAAGGCCGAAAGCCTATCTGTTGCTATCATGACCAAAATATCATCTTGAAGGCCATAAACTTCCCTTACTTTGCCCTTATAAACACTTTTTTGTCCTGGAAAATTGAAATCTGTATCCGAAATCGTGTTACCCATTTAGCACTTTTAATTTTGATGTTCTATATTCTTATATGCATCAATCACCTTTTTGATCAATTTATGTCGAATTACATCCTTATCATCCAGATAAATCATTACGATTCCCTCCACATTCCCAAGAATCAATAAGGCTTCCTTAAGGCCAGAAACCACCCTTCTTGGCAAATCAATCTGTCCTGGATCACCTGTTATCAAGAACTTGGCATTCTTGCCCATTCGGGTCAAAAACATTTTCATCTGGGCATGGGTGGTATTCTGTGCCTCATCCAATATTACAAAGGCATTGTCCAAAGTTCGACCGCGCATAAAGGCCATGGGAGCTATTTGTATAGTCCCGTTTTCGATATAATGTGCTAACTTTTCTGCAGGAATCATATCTCTTAGGGCATCATACAGGGGTTGCATATAGGGGTCCAATTTTTCCTGTAGATCACCTGGCAAAAAACCAAGGTTTTCCCCCGCCTCAACGGCAGGCCTTGTCAAGATGATTCGTTTCACCTGCCTCTCTTTCAGTGCCTTAACAGCAAGGGCCACACCTGTATAGGTCTTTCCTGTACCCGCAGGGCCTATAGCAAAGACCATATCATTTTTAAAAGAGGCAGCAACCAGCCTTCGCTGGTTAACCGTCTGGGCCTTAATACGTTTACCGCCCACCCCATGTACCAATACTTCCCCACTGTTTTCCGGAGATTCGTAATCCTCTTTACCGTTGCTGGTCAAAACCCTTTCAATTATATTCTCGTCTAGCTTATTATACTTTAGGAAGTGCTGAGAGAGCATATCGAACCGCTTATCGAATTCCTCCAAAAGTTCTTTATCACCATATACTTTTATCTTGTTCCCGCGAGCAACAATTTTCAGTTTGGGAAAATACTTTTTAAGTATATCAATGTTTTCATTCCCTTGTCCAAAAAACTCTCTTGGACTAATTTCGGTAAGTTCTAAAATAAGTTCGTTCAAAAATAAGGTAGTTAAAATTAATGCCTGAAATAATAATTTCGCCTGGCTGTTTTTTTGTTTAATTTTGTTTAACAAATTTAAGTAAAATTTCAGTTTGGGGAACCAAAAACATATCAACATTGCTGGATGGCAATCATTACATTAACTACAGATTTTGGACTCAAAGACCATTTTGTAGGTACTTTAAAGGGTGCTATTTACAAAGAACTTGCCGACGCCAAGATTGTTGATATTTCGCATAATATAAGCGCTTTTAACATTCAGGAATGTGCATATATTCTTAAAAACTCCTATAAAAACTTCCCAGAGGGTACTATTCATATCGTTGGCGTGGATTCCGAGTCGACCCCAGAGAACCAACATATCATCGTTCTGGTAGATGGTCATTACTTTATTACCGTCAATAATGGTGTGATTGGCTTGGTCGTATCAGAAGCAAAAGCTCAAAAAGTCGTCGAAATAAATCTTCCCAATTCAGTTAAAGGTACCTTTCCCGTTTTAGATATATTCGTTAAAGTCGCTTGCCATATTGTTCGTGGCGGTACACTTGAAGTTGTAGGAAAACCTTTTGACAAGCTTAAGGAACTTAAAGAATTCTCAGCAAGGATCAGTGATGACGGTCAGAAAATCACGGGCAGTGTCATCTACATAGATAATTATGGCAATGTAGTCACTAATATTCAAAAAGGTCTGTTTGAGGCCTATAGAAAGGGAAGACCTTTTGAATTACATGCCAGGACTAGTTTAATAACCAATATTCTAGATAGTTATAGTGGCATTGTCAACTTTGATCTGGACAAGAACCAAAGAAAAGGTTCTGGGGATTTGTTGGCCCTTTTTAATTCATCTGGCTATATTGAGTTGGCTATTTATAAAAGTAATGTAAAGACCGTTGGGGGTGCCTCCACCCTTTTGGGACTGGATTATAGGGATACCATCACCATAAATTTCCTATAAATGTTGATCCGTATAGTTAAACTGACCTTTAAGCCCGAAAATAGTACTCTTTTTGAGCAGATATTTGAGGATACCAAGCCATATATACAGAACTTTGAAGGATGTAATTCCGTGGAATTATTGCAAGATATAAAAGAACCAAACGTTTTTTTTACCTACAGTACTTGGGAGAGCCAGAGTCATTTGAATAGCTATAGGAACTCAGAATTTTTTAAAGGAATCTGGGGCAAGACCAAACAACTGTTCGATGCCAAACCTGAAGCTTGGAGCACCCATAAAAAAAGTTGATTGGATAGACTTATAAACATTGACAATTGGAAAAACGGATTTTCGGACATTTCAGATAGCTCTAAATTAAAATCGACAAAGCCCTTATAAAATCAATTTCATACCATATACGGCAGTTTCATACCATATATGGCAGTTTCAGCACAATACCATGAAGTTGTTTTTTCTATTTTAAATCGCAGGTTCGCTCAGTTTTACTGTTGATAAGTTTGTTTCCTTAAAAAGGACAATTAAAATATCTTTGTTTGATTGACATATTAGGGTTTCATCAAGTTTAAATTGAAATATCTTGATCAACCAACGAAATAAGAAGTAATTCAATAAAACGAATATCGAATGAAATTCATAGTATCCAGTACTTATTTGCTTAAACAATTACAGGTTTTGGGAGGTGTTATCAATAATAGCAATACCCTACCCATTTTAGATAATTTTCTCTTTGATTTGAATCAAGGTCAACTTACGGTTTCGGCCTCCGATTTGGAAACTACGATGAGTTCAGTACTTAATGTTGATTCTGATAGCGAAGGCACTATAGCTGTACCTGCAAAACTATTGCTGGAAACCTTAAAGACATTCCCGGAACAGCCCTTGACCTTTGTTGTCGAAGACAATAATACGGTCGAAATAAGTTCTAATCATGGTAAGTACGCCCTTGCATATGCAGATGGGGCTGAATTCCCAAAGGCTGTGGAATTAGCAAATCCCAGTTCGACCACTATCCTAGGTGATATTTTGGCCACTGCCATAAACAATACCATTTTTGCTGCAGGTAACGATGATTTAAGACCTGTAATGAGTGGGGTGTTCTTTCAATTTTCACCGGAGAATTTGACCTTTGTGGCTACAGATGCCCACAAATTGGTAAAATATCAGCGTTCCGATATCGCAGCCTCTCAAGTGGCGGAGTTCATAATGCCCAAAAAACCTTTGAACCTATTAAAAGGAATATTGGCTGGGAGCGAGTCTGATGTATTAATTGAATATAATGAAAGTAATGCCAAATTTAGTTTTGAGAACACTGAGCTTATCTGTCGATTAATAGATGGCAAGTATCCCAACTATGAAGCGGTAATCCCCAAGGAGAATCCAAATCAATTGTCAATTTCAAGAAATCAACTCCTTAGTTCGGTACGAAGGGTTTCTATTTTCTCCAATAAGACAACGCATCAAATACGATTGAAAATTGCAGGTGCTGAGCTGAATATTTCCGCCGAAGATATTGATTATAGCAATAAGGCAGAGGAACGATTAACATGCTCATACCAAGGAGACGATATGCAAATTGGTTTCAACTCAAGGTTTCTTACTGAAATGTTGAGCAATTTAAATTCTGACGAAGTATCCTTAGAGATGAGCTTGCCCAATAGAGCTGGGATCCTTACCCCTGTTGATGGTTTGGATGAGGGCGAAAATATAACTATGCTGGTTATGCCGGTAATGTTAAACAATTAATTAACCACCAATCTAGATGAAAAAGACCATCTGTTTTTAGATGATTTTTTTTTGTGCCCAAAGTTTGGAGCCTGTTTAAATTTCGTTTTTGAAATTTGTTGTATGCTACTTTTTCGTCAATCGAGGCTTCAAAAACGCAGTTTGGCAGTGTCAAATGAGTATTTTGTTAACGAAAAGTAGCGCAAAAGGAGCCATAACAAAACCGAAGGACGAAATTCAAACAGGCTCTTAGTCCTAAGAAATAAATCTGATAGTGCCAAAATAAGTTGGAGATTCTCCATTACTGGCCCGAACTGCATTCACAGCAGGTATAACCAGTGAAAGTATCCCAGCGAATATCAGAAGTAAAATGCCCAATCCCGATAACAAAATTGATGGTATCCCAATGATTACATATAAAATAAGACTCAATTGAAAATTGATGATCGATTTTCCATGCTCATTCATTCCAATAACTGAATCTCTATTCGAGAGCCAGAGAATCAAAGGCACTATAAGCCCTCCAAAGCCTGTTACAAAGTCCAAATATTGTGTAAGGTGAGCAATGACCAAGAGTTGCCGGTCCTCCCGCATTGCAATGTGTTGATTGACTATTTCCATTTTTGATTGATTTTAAGGATGAATAACTATAAATAGGACGTAAAATCGGTTTATTTGTTACATCTCCAACTAAAAACCATTGCTTTTTCATCAATTTGGCCAGTTTCTCCTTGTCCTTGGCAATTCCGACTTTAAGCTTGTTCAACTTTGCATTCATTTTCTCAATATCAACTGGGGAGTGTTTTCCATTGGCTTCCCCCTTTTTCAGCTTTTCCTGAATACTGGTGATTTTTTTTGATTTTTGAAAATGGACTTCTTTTTCGTTTGGATGGCTTTGGCCAATTTCGCTTCCTTCTTTTGCTTTTTTTCAGCCTTTTTGTATGCTTTTTCAACTTTGGCTGCCGCCTTCTCTTGTTTCTCTACCTTCCTAATGACCTTCTTTTGTTCTTTGATTTCCTCAGCATTGATTGGCGCGGTGCTTTGATTTTCAGATTGCGCAGAGGTTGTGCCCATGGCAAGAATGGCCAAGGCCAAAAAGAATGCAAATCGTTTCATGTGCTGTACTTTATATATAGTTAATGGTCAATCAAGATATAAGATTTTTATATTTCAGTATACAAGAACACCAAAGTCAAAACAAGCCAAGGAAGCACCTTAGGTATGACGGATTTCCCTATTTTTGCAGCAAACTTTTGAAAATGATTCCAAATGATATGATCATTGCTTTGGCAACTCCATCTGGCGCGGGGGCTATTGCCGTAATCCGTATCTCGGGCACCAATGTCATTCATTTTGTCAATCCATTTTTCAAGTCCATACGACCCAAGGATTTGACCCAACAAAAAAGTCATACGATTCATTTGGGACATATTGTAGACGGAAACCGAACTTTGGACGAAACCTTGGTCTCTATCTTTAAAGGTCCCAATTCCTATACGGGTGAGGATGTAGTCGAAATATCCTGCCATGGTTCCCCTTATATCCAACAACAGCTCATCCAATTGTTTCTCAGAAACGGTTGCCGTATGGCGGATGCGGGAGAGTTTACCCTTCGCGCCTTTCTCAACGGAAAATTGGATTTGAGTCAGGCGGAAGCCGTCGCCGATCTTATTGCCAGCGAGAATGAGGCGTCGCACCAAATAGCCATGCAACAGATGCGCGGCGGTTTTAGCAATGAGATTAAAAAACTAAGAGACGAACTGCTGGATTTTGCCTCCTTAATTGAATTGGAATTGGATTTTGCGGAAGAAGATGTGGAATTTGCCGACAGATACCAATTCAAAGAATTATTGCTTCGCATACGAAGGGTATTGAAAGGATTGATTGATTCCTTTGCGGTAGGCAACGTTATCAAAAATGGGATTCCTGTAGCTATTGTCGGGGAACCCAATGTGGGGAAATCCACTTTACTCAATGCCCTATTGAATGAAGAGCGGGCCATTGTGTCAGAGATTGCCGGTACCACCAGGGATACCATAGAAGATGAAATATCGATTGGTGGTATAGGATTTCGTTTTATTGATACGGCAGGCATACGGGACACCCAGGATGTAGTGGAAAGCATTGGCATCAAAAGAACCTTTGAGAAGATGGAACAGGCCCAGGTAGTGGTTTACTTGCTAGACGCAAGTTCAGCTGGCAGTAAGCAATCTTCATTTGAAGGTATTATTACGGAAGTCGGAAAGATCCGGAATAAATACCCACAAAAGCCATTGATCCTAGTAGGAAACAAAATTGATCAACTAAGTAAAATACAAAGGAACATTTTGGATGTCACCCTAAGCGCAGTCGAAGGGTCAACCTTCCAAGCACTCTCTGCAAAAAACGGAGAAGGTGTAGAAGCGTTAAAATCATGTTTGTTGGAATTTGTAAATACCGGAGCACTACGTAACAATGAAACTATTGTCTCTAATACACGACACTACAATGCCTTGCTAAAAGCATTGGAAGAGATAGAAAAAGTACAGCTTGGCATGGACGATGAAATCTCGGGTGATCTTTTGGCCATAGATATCCGCCAAGCCCTGTATCATTTTGGTGAAATAACAGGAGAGATTACCTCCGATGATTTGCTAGGCAATATTTTTGCTAATTTCTGTATCGGCAAATAATTGTCAATTTTATTTGATATGGTTTGGCTTCATTTGACTGTAAACCAAATTGTTACGCATAGGAACCTCGCGTAAAGTTTTTGGGAAAGATTTGGGCCTTTAATAGTAAACATTAAGGAACCAAGAGAACCTGTTTATAGTTTCTGTTCCACAATCATCTTTTAAAACACCGTCCTCTAAAATATTTAATCGACCAATGGTGCATTGCTGGTCTTCATCACCTTCGAATGACGGGAAATGGAGTTCTTAGTTTTTTCTCATTTGAAATTCCCTTCCTGGGTGCTCTACCTTAAAGGTTTCAATATTTCCATTATCCTGTAAGGTCAGAAAAGCAGTTTTTCCATCCTCACCCCCAAAAGCGATATTGGAGGGTGTTTTTCCGGCAAGGGTTATTTCTTGAAGAATTTCTCCCTTAGGCGATACTTTCACAATAGTTCCCTTACCATGTCTGGTAATATATAAATTGCCCTGATTATCTGTTCGCATACCATCCATACCAAAATCGTCAAATTTTATGAGCAAACGCTTGTTGCTAATGTTGCCCTCTAGCGATAAATCATAGACCCAGACATTGCGTTGTACAGATTCATTGACATACAACAATGTGTTATCCGGACTTACCTCCACCCCGTTGGTCGTACCCATATTGGCCTCGAGCAAGGTGAATTTCCCTTCAGTATCTATCCTCCAGAGTTGCCCTTTGGAGTTCTTCCAATCAGGGTCACTGGCAAAAAGTATATCATTATCTGCTATGGCAATATCATTGGGCTGGTTCATCTGGTCGTTATGGGCAAATACACTTATTTCCTTGGTGGCCATATCCACTTTTAAAATATTATGCATGGTGTAATCGGCTATAAGCATATCCCCACTACTATTAAAGCGGATTCCATTGCCAATACTTCCTTCTGGCAAAGTAACAAACAAAGAGGCCTTTCCATCTTCCGTGACCTGACCAATGGTACCCGGTTTTCCATAATTAACGGCATACAAAATATTATTCCCGTCTACGGCCGGGCCTTCGATTCCAGAAGGAAAGCCTTTAAACTCCGTAAGGACTTTACTTTGATAAAGTTCCTCGGTTTTTTCTTTTTGAACGGTCTCCGTCGTGGTTTCCTGACCATTCTTTGCACTTTTGTCTTTGCATCCCATAAGAAAAAATGTAATTAAAAATAGAAAATTGATGTTGTAAAAAGAGGTTTTGAATTTATACATATAATTTGAATAAATAAAAAAGTAGATTTTAAAAATACGGGGTAAAATGCTGATATGCAATTAAAATGATAAACGAGTTAAAGAAATATCTTTCATATGTCTAAAAATACCAAAAGAACACCTGATAGATTATTCCAGAATGGAAGAATTCAAGCTAATTCAAAGATCCAAGAATAATATATTGAACTCATTTAAACTTATTGGATTGTAGCTAAAATTAAGAGTTTTTTACACGTTTGAAGACTTTTTTGAGTTGCATAGCATAGCTACGGAAAGGAAAAAAGGCAAAAGAAGGGCACAAAAGAGCAATTTTTTAGCCAATTGAAAAAGTTTTTTGTATTGTATAGTGTCAGCAAAAAGTGAACTTTTAAAGGGTTAAATCTAAGAGACAGATTTAATATATTCAATAACCCTTAAAAGCAAAACAAATGCCTAAAAAGAAGAATGCCAGCCTAAACATACATGACTATCGGTTCTACCCCGGCAATAAATCTATTCGGATTGTAGCTCCATATTTCAAGTCATTTTACACTGTAAACCCTAGATTGTATATTGATGTATTTGCTCAATACAATTCAGAAACAGATCGTTTCACGATAAATTCAAGCGTTGGCTACAAGCTTAAAAGCGGGCATGATTTTTATCTTGCTTACTATCATAACAAGCAATACGAGATTGCTAATCCCTTTGAGAATGTCCCGTCGCAAAATAGCAACGTATTGTTTCTGAAATACACCTATACCTTTGCCAACTGAATTCATCAAAGCGGTAAGTAACTGCTCTTTTTTGTATCAGGGTCTTTTCCCCAATAAACCTTCCCACAATCCACTACTTAGGATGAAGGTACGTTTGGATAGGGTCTTATTTTGGAAATTACAAAGACCAGAACTTCTAGCCTATATATCCGAATTGTTGGTTAGCCTTGACGAATCTTAATTTTTTTAAAAACGGTCAGAATTCGTTACTATTTATAAACAAAGCATATAAGATACTAAGGCGTCCTTCTCTTTTTTATTCAATTTAAGTTCTAAAATCAGATTAAAAAATTCAACGGTATCATGTAGGGTCATTAATCTTCCGTCATGAAGATAAGGTGGTGAATCTTTTATTCCTCGTAATGGAAATGTTTTGATAGGACCTTCCGGTCTCCCTACGTAAAATCTTTCCACCTTTAGATCATGCATATAATCATCTACAAAGGCTGGTCCGCTGTGGCAGCTTATACATTGCCCTTTTCCGTTAAAGATTTTCTCTCCCAGTAGTTCTTGATCAGTGGCCTTACTTGGAATAAGCTTGTACAAAGGCCCTAGTTTAAGGGCAGGTGGAAAATCCAATATGGCATTAAAATCACCCATTCTGTTCGTAACCTGTCTTTGCTGTGACCTTGGGCCAATGGCTTGTTGCATTCCAGGATCTGCCTCAAAATATTCCTCTACTTCCGCAAAATGATCCATACTTCTAATGGAACGTTTGGAAGCCAGCTGCATTAAATTGTAATTTCCTCTCATAGAGGGGGTCCCTATTCTTAATCGTGCTAATTGAGGACGGGTATCCGGAGCCACCTCAAAGGCCCCATTGGTATGCCCGTTTACATGGCAGGAAAAACAGGAAACTCCTGCACTTGGCTCTAGGGTTACCCTATGAGTGGTATGATTAAAGAATGTACTTGGAGTCGGTTTTACCAGCTCCTTTAGTCCTTCTAACTGCTCAGGAGTGAGTAGACCGTTAAACATTTCAAAATAATTACTAAGGGTTACTTCTTTTCCTTTGGTCACATCACCATATTCTTTATGGGTAGTCAGAAACATGGGTGCCGGAAACTCTGGCAAATACAAGTCCGGAATATCATGATCCACATCTATTCTCGCATGTTCTGGATGGTACTTTAAATATTGATTGGGGAAAACCATATGCGCAGTGGTGTGCAACGGGTGCGCCAGTGGCACAAAGGGGAATAGATTCCTGTCTTTTATCTCCTCAGCAGAGAGTTTTGCCAAATCCTCATACGAATTAATTCCTCTTGGCAACTTTGAAATGGGGCCTTTCATTATTTGCTTTCTGTTTCCAGACATAAATGCTCCATCAATTGGCTCGTTTGAAAAATTATAACGTCCCTTCATGTATGATTTCACATCGGCCATCAACTTTGGTTTTTGCTCTTTATGCAGAGCCACCCATTCCTCCCATTCCATTCCCAATCCCCGTTCCATAAATGACGATTTGTCCTTTCCTGCATATTTATATAAATCAAAGGGAGTCCTTTCGCCTTTACCCAATTCAGGGAACTCCTCAAGTTTATCTACATAATTAGGTCCCAATCCGTAATCGCTATCCTGATAGTCTTGTATTTCAGCCCCAGGGCTTTGAAACATATGTAAATTACCTTCAGCTATCTGAAAGCCAACCATACTGACAAAAAGAATGGCACCCGCCATTATTATTAATTTCTTTTTCATGTAATTTTTATTTTTCAATTAACTTTTATGATTCCTGGACAATATTTTCTTCCTCTTTTACGATTTCCATTTTCCTTTTATCGAAATCCACGAACTCTCTCTTACCTTTTTTAAGGGAGCGTGCTCTAGAAACGATAAACCAGGTTAGTGGACAAACACCTCCGAATAGAAATACACTGGCACCAATTCCTCGTAACCATGTAAGCGATTCAAAGGCAGAACCTGTGATAAAATCATTGGATCTGGCAAACCATAACCCATGATCCAATACTGACTTAAACTGAATGACCCCTGCCGGAAACAAATCCAAAACTACCATTAGCATTAACCCTACATTAATGGACCAAAATGATAGCCTAACCACATTTCTGTTCCATCGATCCGGCCGAAACAAAATTTTAGAAGCAAAAAGCATGGCCCCAAGGGAAATATTACCATAAACACCCATTAAAGCCGCATGTGCGTGATTTACAGTAAGATAGGTGCCGTGCTCAAAAAAGTTCATAATGGGTAGGTTGATTATAATTCCCAAAACTCCTGCGCCAAAAAAGTTCCAAAAATTCATCGCAATTAAAAACAGAAAGACTTCTGGAAAAGCAAATTCTTTAATGTTTTGTTTTGAATGGCCATTGCCATTTGATCCATTCAGGGCCATTCGCGGCATATTTTTAAATCTCCAAGCCTCGACCGTCAGTAAAATTAGGGGTACGAATTGCAGTGTAGAAAAAATACTTCCCAAGGCCATAGTCGCTACAGGTTTCGCATTCCAGTAAAAATTATGGGAAATACCCAATAGTCCTGTTCCTAAAAATAAGAGGGTAGCAATATAGACCACGCGAATGGCCGCCTGACGGCTTACCAAGCCCATTAACACCATTAAATAACTAACAATAACGGTAACAAAAACTTCAAAAAATGCTTCTACCCACATATGTATGACCATCCATCTCCAAAAATCTGCGATCACAAAATTTGTTTCTGGTTGGGCAACAAAGCCCGAAATGAAAAATAGTGGAATACCAATGACAGAGTACATAATCCAATTGGGAAGGTTCCATGGTTGCCCTTTGATAAATGCCGGTTTTGCTCCTCTATAAACAATGTAACCCCAAAGGATGAAAATAATCATCAATAACGCCTGATATAATTTTCCAAAATCGACAAATTCCCATCCTTGGTGCCCTAACATATACCACCATTCTCCCAATAGCCCTTTTGGTCCCAATACCATACCAGTTAGTGAACCTCCTACCAAGACAAAAAGAAGTATGAACAATATGTTTACCAAACGTAATTGCCCTTTCACTTCGCGCTTTGCCATAATGGGCAGTATGAATATGGAGGAAGCGATCCAGCAGGTTGAAATCCAATAAAGCGAAAGCATGAGATGCCAGCTCCGGGTTATGGTAATGGGAACTTCAGTAGATATATTTATTCCTATTATGCCAAAGAAGTCTATAAACTCGTTCAGGGTTACCACACCACTTAATACTTGAAGCAGGAAAAGAAGAATAGCCACTAAGAAGAACTTGAAGGAAGCCCGCTGTGTTTTAGTAGGTGAAAATTTATTGATCTGATCAAAGGTCAAGAATCCTGAAACCCCCTGCTTAAAAAACTTATTGGGCAATTGATTGTATTGGCCTATAAAATAAAGCACCGCACCACAGGCCAGTACAAAGGCCAAAAGACCCAGAACACTCCACATGATTACCGGGGATGTGGGATTATTGCCAGCATCTGGGTCAAATGGCCAATTGTGGGTATAACTAAATTCGGATCCTGGTCGTTTTGCACCACAGACCCAGGCTCCCCAAAAGAAGAAATCACTTAAATCCGATATTTCCTGTCTATCCGAAATATACCCCGGAGGCGGAAAGGATTCATCAGTGTTTTCATCAATAAAAACATTGGCATAATAGGTTCTCAATCCTTTAAGGGCATATGCCTGCGCGTCTGTTAGTACAACAATATTTTTATTCTCATTATACCTATTCTCCTTTATTTCTTCTTTAATATTCTCTCCAATTATTTTTAATTCCATCTCCGAAAGTTCCCGGCCATTTTCCTTTTTGAATTCCTGGGCCCGGTATTCAGCCATCATTAGCACAACCTTATGTAGCGCTTCAGCAGTATAGTCTGGTCCCCGTTGGGCACCATCCCCAAAAAAAGAACCGTATTCCATTAATGCATACTTGTGAAATACCTCCTGACCTTCCTCAATCGTTGTCTTAGTAATTAGATTTTCTCCAGATTTTGTCTGAAAGCCTGTCATGGGAGGAGCATCATTATAGGTTTGGAATCCTATCATTCCAACCCCAGCGAGACTAATGATCAGAATGAACAATAGAGGTCCCCACCAGTTTTTAGTCTGCATAAAATAATTTAGACTTCTTTTAGAGCTTTTGTCAAATAAATTTTCATCATTCATAGGGTTTCATTTTTCGAATTTTCATTGAATTTATCAATTAGATTTAACCACGATCAATCATTTTCCGTCATTGGAATTAAGCCATATGAATACCTCATATGTTGGCCCTCAAAGAAACGTACGCAAAATGTGTAAAACAATGTTATGTAGTGTGAGAAAGTATGTTATAAAACATATAAATAATATCGACTTTCATGAGTCTACCGGCAGCTCTCAGTTTTATTGGTAAGTGGAAAAGGGAATTGTAAAAAATATCGGAAGCAGATCCTAATTATTTAGCAAGTTGGATTCTTCTAAAATCCAAAAACACTTAGGTCTTTCAAACCTTTCAAATCCATGATTTTTATATCACGCCGGTTCACCTCTATCAAGTTTTCTCTTGTAAAAGAGGAGAGCAACCTAATGGCATTGGCAATAGTCATATTAGCAAGGGCCGCCAAATCTGCCCGTTTTAAGGAAACGTTCAAAATACCGGTTTCTGTATTTGTCCCGTAAATATCATGAATCATAAGCAAGGCATCCGCCAATCTAGCTCTAATATGTTTTTGGGTAAGGTTGAACATTCGGTTATCCATTTCATTCAATTGGTGGGCCAAAAACCGAATAATTTTAAAAGCCAGCTGTTCATTACTAGCAATTACTTCAAAGAAATCTTGTTTATCAATAATACAAACAGAAACATCATCAATTGCAATAGCCGAGGATTGATGTGTGTTACCGTTCATCAAAGCCCTAAAACCAATAAAATTCACTGGTTTTTTCAATGCAAGGATTTGCTCGGAACCACTCATTCCGCTTCGTGTTATTTTTACTTTCCCTTTATTCAAACAAATAAGCCCCAAAGACTTAGTGCCTTCTTTGCATATTGTTTCATCGGCCCTATAGGTAACCGTATATTTATTTCTGTTTAATGTCTTTAACTCTTCAAAACTTAACTCATTTAAAAGTGAATGGCACCTTTTGGTACAATTCATACAGGTATTCTTGCCTCTAATTGGAGAGTTAATTTGATTTACGGTGACTGACATAAACAGTTAGTAGTAATTATTTTACGAATATAAGGAATATGAAAATAAAAATACCTTTCCCATATCTTAGCTCTCATTACAACTCTTAATCCGTACTCTACTTAAGTAACCATTCACCAAACTTCATACCGACGGAATAAGATCTTATTCTTAGTATTGGAACGATAAATGAGTTAAGTCAGAAAATTAACATTTTATAATCAATGATTCTAGATGTTTTTTTATTTAATCATCTTCGAATTTATTACTAGCCGTACCCAACCCTTTCTTTTTGGACATAGTAAATTCAACACGGCGATTTTTTTGTTTTCCCTCATTTGAATCATTGTTGGAAACGAGTCGTTTACCTCCATGCCCCATCCAAAACAATCTTCTTTTTGACAGTCCTAAGGGGATTAAATACGTTGAGACCGAAATCGCCCTATTTGAAGATAATTTAGCATTATGAGTAAATGAACCATCACTATCTGTATGTGCATCAATATGAACATATAATGTGGTATCCTTCTTTAATTCTTTATATAGCTTTTTCAAATCGCTCTTAGCTATTTCATCTAATTGGTAATCATCGGTTTTGAACAACACATTTTCAAAAACATAAATTTTATCTGTACTCAAAGGGCGACTAAAAAGATCTTGATAGGAAGGCGTCACGGATACCATATCTATGTAATAATAGGCTGCTAACTTTTCCCTTTCATTTTTTTTAGCGAGGAAGCCATATTATTTCTAAAATTCCCAATAGTGAGGAATGTCTCGGTACCCCGAGCAACAATTTCAGAGGTAACTAACATCCATCCTGATTTATCGGCAAAATAATCGCTTTCTGATATTTCTAAATGATTAAAGGAATCCTTGCCTTTTGGTTTGGTCAGATGCTTTCTGGTTGGTTCATTCATTTTCTTTTCCGAAAACAAGACCCCTATATCCCGCACAGCGTACATGGACTTTTCAGCCAGACTTATGTAGAAGCTAATTGAATACCGTTCCCCTTTGACCAAAGGTTGTGTGAGTTCTGCCTGCAAATATTCACGATAGTCATTAGGTGCCAACATGTACAATCCCGCATAGCCCTTACCAAATTCAGTAGTTTGTTCACCACTGAAATTATTGGGCACCCCCATCTCATCACTACATTCATTAAAATAGTCCGTGGTTCCATAGGTTGAAACGGACCAGCTCGTGGCATCTTCGGTCATATTTCCCGATCCTTCAGGACATTTGTTAAATTCCTCGAAACTTGGAATTTTGACCAAATTCTGACCGTATACCAAAGAATTTTGAAACAGTATAAGCGCTATTATTAATGCATACCTCATGAGTGATATTTGGTAGCTATTTTCCTGCCTATGCAGTTTAATAACGCATCTCGATTGGAGATATTGCTCTAATTATCAATGACATAAAACCAATTATCGACGCTCTGCAGCTCAACTCAAAAACTACATGTAAAAAAATGAAAATGCCCGAAAGGGTCCAGATTTCGCTTATTCAATGTTCATAAAAGAATTTCACAACCAAATTTAGTTCTCCGCAATATGATTCAACCAAGCTCTAATTTCATTCGTATGCACCGAATAGTCCAGAACTTCCGGCGGTAGATTATCTTGGTCCAATAATCTTTTGGCAAAAACCCTTACTTCCTCAATGGAAGCAAAAGAATCACTGCAAACCAATTTTTCTTCTAAAAAGGAAGTAATCAAGGCCATTTGTTCCGAATTGAATTCTGGGTGGTACTGTACTCCAAAAAAAGATGATTTTTTGTAATCAAAGGCTACAGCTTGTACCGGTGAATGGGCATTACTTGCCAAAACAAAGGCATTCCGGGGTAATTTCAATACTTCATCATAATGAATACAAAGTGCTGTATAATTCAACGGTCGGCCATTAAAAAAAGGACTTTCGACACCTTTTTGTGTAAGCTCAATAGGTCTAGAAATTCCAAATTCTAAACCATTTGTACTACGACCTACTTCGCCTCCAGCAGCGACCGTTGCCACTTGCAACCCCCAACAACTGCCGTATAATGGAGTTCCACTTTGAAAAATAGTCTCAGCAAAATCCAATTGCCTTGTAACAGCAGGAATAGTGTCGGTTACGCTAAGTGAACTTCCTGTCCACAAAATACCGTCGAATTCCTTTAATTGGGAAATAGAAGGCAAGTCCTTAGATCCATCAGCAGGAAATACCGATTCAGTATCGGCATTTGGAACCAAGAAGTTCAGCATTTCCCTAAAAAGCAAATGGTACGGTTTAATTTCAAATGCTTCCCGTTGAACGCGAGTTTCTTCATTGTTCCCTTCTACGATGAGCAACCTCATACTATAATGCGTTTAAATCACCAGAGACGGCTGCCCTAAATAAATTTTCCAGGTCAGAAGCATCCACGGGTTTTGCATTTGATGGTGTAGATGGATCTTTAAATGCCATCTGCCCTATTTCCACAGCCTTCTCCTCATCAATGTCAATCTCCTTAAGGGTATGGGGAATATTCAATTCTTTTCTAAGTTCCAACAGATAATCGATTATGGCATCCGTACCTTTGTTCTCTAGACCAAGGACAGTACTTAAGTACACCATACGATCCTCTATTGCCGTTTTATTTTGTTTTAGGGCATAAGGTAAAATAATAGCATTCAACAATCCATGCTGTTTGTTATAAATAGCTCCCAATTGATGGGCCACCGAATGCACGGAACCCAATCCTTTTTGAAAAGCTGTAGCTCCCATGGAAGCTGCCACCAACATTTGCCCTCTAGCTTCGATATCCGTTCCATCCTTAACCGCTTTGGGTAGGTATTGGGCAATCAATCGAATGGCCTCTATCGCAATACCTTCGGCCATGGGGTGATACCCCGGTGCACAATAAGCCTCTATGGCATGTACCATGGCATCCACTCCTGTCCAGGCCGTGATATGCGGTGGCAACCCAATCGTCAATTCTGGGTCAGAAATCACCAGTCCGGGTAACATCTTAGGATGGAAAATAATTTTTTTAGTATGTTTTTCTTCGTCCAGGATTACCGAGGCCCTCCCTACTTCCGATCCGGTTCCGGCGGTTGTCGCCACTGCAAGTATGGGTGCGATACCATCCACATTAGCATAGGTCCAATTGTCGCCTACATCCTCAAAATCCCACAAGCTTCGTGTCTGACCAGACATAAAAGCAATTGTTTTGGCCGCATCGATCGCAGATCCTCCTCCAAAGGCTATAACCCCATCATGTGTATTTTTAATATAATGGGTAACACCATTGGTGACATTGTCTCCAGTGGGGTTTCCTTGTACATCGCTATAAATGGTAAACTCTATCCCGTGCTGTTCCAAAACGGCCACGGCTTGGGCAACAATATCCAACTTCACCAATCCTTCATCCGTGACAAACAAGGGTTTCTTAATTCCCATGTGTTGGCAAGCCAATGCCAGATCCTTAATTCTACCTGCGCCAAACCAAATAGGGGTTGGGAAATTCCAATTTGTATTCGTCAATTTCATTACTATTTTTTAATTAAAACTCAATCAATCTTCATAATATTCCTTTATCGCTCTATAACTTGCGAAAGTGGAATGATTTCACTCGTGTTACATGATCATAGCCCAATTTGGAAAGGGTTATTCCTCTGCCTGAATTTTTGACTCCGGTCCATGCCAAGGCAGGATCCAAATAATCACATCTGTTCATAAATACGGTGCCTGTTTCTATTCTATTCCCTAATCTTTGGGCTTTATCCATATCCGAGGTCCATACGGAAGCTGTAAGTCCATATTGAGAGTCGTTCATCAAACGTATAGCTTCCTCATCATCTTTCACTTTCATTATCCCGACCACAGGACCAAAACTTTCTTCGGTCATCACATTCATGCTATGATCAACATCCACTAAAACATGAGGGGATAAATAAGGTGTTCCGGTTTTGGAACCGGTAAATAAAGATTCATCTACCAAGGAACGGGCTCCATTTTGCAGTGCCCTACCAATTTGTGCCCTTACATAATTTGCTGCATCGGTCTTTACCATAGGGCCCAGATTGACCCCATCTTCCAAAGGGTTTCCTAACGTATAGCCTTTGGTAATATCTACAAATCCGTCTACAAAAGAATTATACACCGACTCATGAACATAAATGCGCTCTATACCGCAACAAGACTGTCCACTATTAAAAAAAGCCCCATCAACAAGGTTTTCTATACTGTATTGTAAATTAACATCCGCCCTTACATAGGCAGGATCTTTTCCTCCCAACTCAAGTCCGCAGGGAATGAACTTGTGGTTCAATGCATTTTGAACCGCAACTCCGCCTTGGACCGACCCTGTAAAACAAACACCATCAATATTGGGGTCTCCAATAAATTCGGCAGTATTCTTATGGTTTAGATGTAAAATTTGAAAAACACCTTCAGGTATTCCTGCTTTTTTTGCCGCTTGGGCATACCGCTCTGCAACCAAAGGGGTTTGAAAAGAGTGTTTCAAAATCACAACATTACCCGCCATCAAAGCCGGAACAATGGCATTCACGGAGGTTAAAAACGGATAGTTCCATGGGCTCAAAACTCCTATGATTCCCAAAGGAACACGATCCACATATCTCTTTCCGGGGGATTGATCCTTTAAAACATAAGGAGCCAAGGCTTCTTCAGCCATGCCAATCATATAGGCGGCACGGTCCTCAAAACCAGCAACCTCCCCCGGAGATTGACTTAAAGGTCTTCCCATTTGCCAGGTAATTTCCTCTGCTATTTCCGCCTTACCATCTGTTATGGCCTTCACAAATGCCGTCATATAATTTGCCCTTTCAGAAATGGACAAATCAGCCCAGACTGGAAATGCTTTTTTAGCGGAGGCAATGGTATTTTTTATATCCTGGGGATTATGTTCTGCTGTGGAACAGTATACTGATCCATCAATTGGGGAAATGGTATCTCTCATGTATTATATGATTTCAAAATATCTGTTTAGCTGCCAATCAGTTATGGCCTTACGTTGCTGTTGGTCTTCCCACTCACGGGTATAGGCATAATGATCTACAAAGACATCTCCGAACAAATCACGGGCTGCCTTGGAATTTTTAAGTCGTTCCGCTGCTTGGGTTAATGTTCTTGGTAATTGAAGCTCTTCTGGAAAATCAATTTCATAGGCGTTTCCCTTCGCAGCTTCCAAAGGTTCTATTTTATTTTCAATGCCCCAAAGTCCTGAGCCAATGGCAGCTGCTAATGCCAAATGTGGATTGATATCTGCTGCAGAGACCCGATATTCAACACGCTGGGATTTAGAACTTCCCGGAATGGCCCTCAAGGCACAGGTTCTATTGTCTATTCCCCAGGAAGCAGCGGTAGGTGCCCAAAATCCAGGAATAAGTCGGGTATAACTATTACAAGAAGAAGCCACCATTGCCAACAATTCGGGCATTAACTTCTGCTGGCCTCCGATAAACCATCGCATCTCATCAGAAATACCGTGTTCCCTATCCTTATCATAAAATACCGATGAACCATCCTTCTTTTGCAAAGAAATATGGATATGTCCTGATTGTCCGGGGTAATCGGGAGACCATTTGGCCATAAAACCGGCCATCATATCCCGCTGTTGTGCCCATACTTTCATAAATGTCTTGAACAATACACCATTATCGGCAGCCCGTAAAGCCCCTGAATGCTCAATGGCCCCTTCAAGTACTCCCGGCCCAGTCTCGGTGTGTAAGCCTTCCAAGGGCATTCCCATTTCCTCAGAAAGTTCCATGATTTCATGATATAGATGGGCATGTGTTGAATTCCTTAAAACCGAATATCCAAAGTTTCCCGGGGTTATGGGTTCCAAATTATGAAAGTTCTTGTCCCTAGCAGTTTTAGGTGATTCATTAAAAAGAAAAAACTCAAACTCGCAAGCAGCCGTGGCGGAATATCCTAGCCCATCCAACCGCTCTAAAGTCTTTTTCAAAATAGACCGCGGACAGACTGCAGCAGCTTTACTTTCTGAGAAATCTGCAAGAAAAATGATGGATTGTTTATCCTCAGTCGGCAAAATTCGCATGGTCGAAGGATCAATATAAGCCGTTGCATCGGTGAACCCATCCCGCCATCCGGTAAATGAGTCCTTATCATACAGCACATCATCAGAGTCCCAGCCAAAAATAACATTGCAAAATCCGAACCCCTTATCTAAAGCGGATAAAAATTTACTGGCTTTTACATATTTGCCCCTGAGCACTCCATCAATGTCAACAATAGCTAATTTTATATTTTTTATTTGATGGTCCTTAATATATTTCTTGACCGCCACTTCTGTCAATTTTTCCTCATTTTTCATGTCCCTTTGAGCTTTATCAAATTAACCTTGATTCTATTCGTTCTTAGAAGAACATTCTTTTTAAATCTCCTTTTCAAAGATACCCCATAGACGGGTTTATTAAAAGAATACTCCTAGTCCTCCATATTGTCCTGATGTTCCACTGCAAATTCTTCTTCTGGGGAAAGAATTAAACGATGCCTTCCCTTAAGTCCAAAATACATCAAACCTATGACCAAATAGCCAATGGCTATAAAAACGGCCGTTCTATAGGACTGATCTTGAAGCTGAAAATAAATAATGGCACATGCTAGGAAAATGGTTATCCAAGCTCCTGTGCTTCCAAAAGGGCTGACATATGGTCTGTCCAAGCCCGGTTTGTTTTTTCGCAATAATATAAATGACCCGCTTTGTAATACATACGATAACATAGCACTAAACACGGCTATGTTCAACAAAGCGCCACCTACAAAAACCTCACTTTCTTCGCCAGCCAAATATCTCGTTACCATCAATACGACAAATCCTATGACAGAACCCAGTATTAAAGCGGTATAGGGAGTTTTTCTTTTTGTATGTGTCAACGACAAAAATACCGGGAAGTATCCTGCTCTTGACAATGAATAAATCTGTCTCCCAAATGCAAAAATTATGGTGTGAAAGGAAGCCATTAAACCAATAGAGGCGACCAAGGCCAATAGTTTGGCTATATTATCCCCAAATAACACCTTAAAACCGTCCAACAAGGGCTCACCAGATTGTGAAAGTGCAAAAGACCCCAATGGAATGGAAGCATTTAACCACAATATCAAAAAAGCTGAAATAATCAAGGTGATCATGCCATATGTTAATCCTTTGGGCATATCTCTTTTAGGGTCTACAGATTCTTCGGCCGCCAATGGTAATTGTTCAATGGCCAAAAACAACCAAACCGCAAAAGGCATTGCCTTCAGGGCTCCAGATAGTCCAAAAGGAAATAACGATCCACCACCGCCTTCTAAATGTTCGGCCTCACCATTGGCCCCTGCTTTGATATCGAGGGCATATTTGGTAAAGTCAACACTTCCAATAGATGATATCCAATAAATTATCAAACAGGCCAATGCCAACAGCGTAAGTGTAACGGTAAAGCGAAAGGAAAGCTCCACGCCAACAATATTCAATAAGGTAAATAAGGTATAGAATCCAAGCCACCACAACGGTAACATCTCCTGGGAGGTGTCAAATATTCCAGCCATATAATGGCTCAAAAAGAAGACAATGACCGCTGGGGTCAGTATAAACTCTAGATTCTCAACCAATCCTGTGAAAAATCCGCCCCAAGGGCCCATGGCCGATCGGGCAAATGAATAGGCCCCTCCAGTATGGGGTAATGCTGGAGACATTTCGGCAACACTCTGGGTAAGTCCTATATACATTATGGCTACTATGACGGTGGCCAGAAACATGCCGCCCCATCCACCAGATGCTAAGCCTAAATTCCAACCAGAAAAATGACCGGATATTACCGCTCCTACTCCCAAGGCCCATAACGACCAAACCCCAGCATGACGTTTTAGTTCCCGGGATTCAAAATAGGATTGATCCATTTTTTTATACTTCACACCGTCTGTTGCCATACATTTTTCTTTTTGGTTGGTTCTTGAATTTAGAGTCTAAATTTAGGATTTGTTGGACAAATAACAGTCCTATATAAAAAAACTTCCCGCTTTGAAAATTCTTTTATACAAATGACCGTCTTACCACTATTCTGTTGTGAAAATAGCACTATCTGACCAATCGCTCCAATTCAGGTTTTGATCGCGATAACGCACTCTCCAATAATAGGTTGTATTGGGCTTTAAACGATTTGTTTTTTCATCGGAAAGGTCATCGTCCTTTTGCCTGTTCTCCTTGTAGTACCAATTTTCATACTGCTTCCAACTATCAAAGATGGGTTTTGCAAAATCCTTGGAAGTAGCCACTTGCCAATGGGAGGCTGCATGGAAAGTACCTTTAAAAGTGCTACTGAACTCACCTGCCTTTAGTAGTGTCCCTGTTATTTCAACATTTTCATTATTGGGAGAAATCGTTTTTGGCGTTTCAGGTTTTCGCTCGTTTTTCCATACCGTAATATTGTCTCGTTGTTCATTTGCCCTAAAATGTTCTTGGTTCCCTCTACTTATTCTTTTTACTGTAAATTTTGGATTCTCCTGACTACCATCTACTTCCAACATCACAAAACCATATTCGTCTTGGGTCACTGAAAATTCTTCATAGTCTCTTCCTTCGAATTCACCCCAATTATCAATGGCCCCACCTGCCGAGGCTACATTGATCCATAAATGTTTGTGATCCTTGGATTGTCCACGTGAATAACCATGTGTATGTCCAAAAAAGTGGATACTTGGTTTCCCACTTTCTGTAGTGAATTTTTCCAAGGCCTTTACCACAACTCCAGAGAAATCTTCCTCTCCTGGTATCCATAATTCTGATTTATGGGGATGATGTAATTGGGCAAATACAAAATCGATTTGATCTTCCTTGGCTATCTCTTCCAATAATTCTTCCAACCACTTTTTTTGCTCACTGGAATTTCTGTAATGGGCATTGGAATTCAAACCTATAATTCTTGTATTTCCATAATCCTTGTACCACCAATGTTCAGCATATGCTGGCGTTCCATTTTCGGGAAGGCTAAAGTATTTGAAATAGAAGGCCGAATTACGCTCGTGATTACCAGGTACCGGGTACAATGGGACTTGTGCAAACAGCTTTTCGGCCGGGTTGAAGAAATGGTCCTTCCACTGATGGTATTTAGCTCCATTTTCCACTAAATCTCCAGGTACCAATACCATGGCAAGATTTTCGGGAAGGTTTCCTTCGAATTCTTTTTTGAAATATTCTAGAATGCCCTGGTTCACCACCTCCGAAAATTTATCGGGTTCATTATGGTCGTACTGCATATCGCTCATTGCCACAAGTCTGAATGATTCATTATCCTTAGCAAATGGAGGTGTCTTAAATTGAAAGACATCTGATGTCGCCTTTCCAGTTTTAACCCGATAATAATATTCAGTAAATCGTTTTAGTCCTTCAATTTTCACCTCATGAATCCTCGATTCGCTAAAATTAATGTCGAAAGCTTTTCCTTTGGCCTTTTTTCCCAATTTTGGGGTAAGTCCCCATTCTACCACACTTTCTTCGCCCGAAGATGTTTCCCATAGTACTTTGATTGAATTCGGTGAAGCGTCCTGCAAATACGGTTGTACTAATAGGGTCACATCCTTTTTTTGGGCTGTTCCGAAAAAAGATATGGTCAATAGGAATAGCACTAAAGTTCGGTTGATTTTCATTCGTTATTCTGGTTTTGGTTTGTTTTTGTTTATAGAGATGTATAAGGTCCGAATTTAGCCAATACTTCCCTTTTTTCCGACTTATCGTTTAATATGTATATTTCATAATTGTCCCCTGAATTGTATACACGGACTACAATATGCCCTTCTTGACTTTTATAGGTGTTTACCCGACCTCCTATTACATCTTTATTGGCCTGTAACATTACGGTAGAAAAAATATCACGTTTCATCGGGTAAAGGTCTGTAGAAGTAATCCTTCGCAACACTTCTTCTCCAGGATGATCAGAAGACCAATTTTGCTGAATCCATACCCTGGGTCTAATCGTTCTCACATAATACGCATTTTGAGAATCTCTATTGCCATGATGATTTAAAGTAGCCACGTCAACAGCCCCTACGACTGGTGCGATATTAGATTCCATTGAATTCAAATTGGTGCCCCCTACAGCATTGATTCCACTGATATCCCCTCCAGTGAAATAGTCAAATTCGCCATATGAAATTTTAATACACGTACTCAATGGGTTTTCTCCGGGATATTCGCCCTCAGCAAACAAATTGTAGTAATCTTCTCCTATACCGGTCCATATTTGACCGTTGACCGCAATATTCCTTACACTGAATTTAGGATATTTTTGAGGCTTTTTTTTCAATACGATCTGATTGTTGACACCTGCTTCCAAGGTCTGGTGTAACAGGTCATTTTTTTTCGCATGATAATCAATATATCTCCAATAGTGCTTCAAAGTGGGTATCATGCCATATTCATCATCATCGTTCAATTTTTTCTGAACCTGGGAATCTTTTAAATCAACCGGGAAACTGCTTCCTCTGTCCAACATCATTTTGATGGGAAGATGACTCCCCACTTCCATTAGCCCTGTTAGGGCATAGTTTCCTCCTTTGTGGATTTTTCGATGGGGGTCCAACTCTCCAAAATGATCATCATGATAATGCGTTATCATTGCATAATCCAATTGTATTGGATGGTTGATTGGAAAAAACTGTTGAATATAATCTACAATCCATTCTGGTGCTGTTTTGCTCCTATTTGGAGTCAGAGGGGCGTTCCTTGCTGAAAGGACCCTTGCATGGGCCTCTGAAGTATCTCCGGCATCAACCAAAAGTGTCGTAGCATCCGGGAAAACAAAAAAAGCCACATCTCCCCTACCCGTATTTATATGGTGAATTTCCATGACACCCTCTTCCCAAGATGGAAATTTCAGTATTGTTTCTTGGGAAACAACTAGATTCACCAATAAAATATAAAAAACAATTATACTAGTTTTTACATAACCTTGGCTGTCATTGATGTTATTATGGTTTTCCCAATAGCTCATATTTTAAATCCTAGATTTCATTATTATTCCTCTTTAAGCATGGAAAAAGACTTATCCAGAATTCCAATTGCCTTCTCAAGTTCGCTTCGTTTAATGGTCAAAACAGGCGACAATTGCAAAACATTACCTTGCGACACTTTAAAGCTCATTCCGTTCTGAAGACAATTGTACATTATTTTTTCGGCTTCATCTATGGCGGGCTCTTTGGTTTTCGGATCTCTTAATTCCACCCCCCACAAAAGACCAATACCCCTGATATGGCCAATGATTGCATATTTCTCTTTAAGCAGGTGAAGTTCATTGCGCATCCATACTGCATCTTCTTTAACTTTTTTCAAAATGTTTTCGTTTTCTATAAAATCGATTGTAGCCTGAGCGGCAGTACAGCCAACGGGACTTTTTTCGTGGGTAAAATGACCAAGGGAAACATCTTGTGCAACGTTGTACTCGTCCCTACAGACCATAGCCGCAAAGGGAATGATTCCGCCTCCCAAACCTTTGCCTAAACATAAAATATCAGGTGCTATATCAAAGTTCTCAAAGGTGAACATTTTCCCGGTTCGTCCCAATGCAATGGGTATTTCGTCCAAAATAAGTAATACATTGTGCTTGGTACAGATTTCCCTGATTCGCTTCCAATACTTTTTGGAAGGAATTTGTACATCTGTATTTCTAACCGTCTCTGCAATAAAGGCACCAATTTCTCCTTCCTTTTCAATGACGTATTCCAAATAATCGGCATACTTCATTTCATCCTCAAAAAATCCACCCTTGTTCATGGGCGGAGGAATACGAATTACTCCCGGCATCATGGGGCCCATGTGTTGACGAAAAACGGCTTCACCTCCTGCACTGATTGCATCCAAGGATGCTCCGTGGAACGAATCCCAATACGAGACCACTTTATGCTTGCCCGTTACCACACGAGCTAATTTAAGAGCAATACTCACTACAGAAGTTCCTCCTGGAGCAAACAACACCCTATTCAAACCTTCTGGTAGTAATGAGGTTAGCTTTTCAGCAAATGTAATAGCCTTTTTATTGGTAAACCGCCTTGTACAAAAGGAAAGCTCATCCAATTGTTTTTTGATTTGATCTATTACATAGGGGTTGGCAAATCCTACCTGATGTACATTGTTCCCATGAAAATCGAGGTAATCTTTTCCTTGTAAATTTTGAATGGACGGACCTGAACAACCACCCAATACATCCAGACAAGGGGTAGACATGGCCTGATGCAAAAACGAGCGGGAATCTCTCTCCAACAGCCCCTGTGTCTCAACATCGGAACTGTTTTTCTCCTGCCATTTTGCTCGTTCTTCGGTTAAATTAACATCCCCTTCCGTCCTTAATACTTTCTGCTCCATTCTTAAATATTTGCTTTTAGGCCACTAATTTATTATTTCCAAGGCATCTTTTAAAGAACTGATGATTAAATCACAATCATCCTTAGTCAATATCAGGGAAGGGCGCATTGTAATAATATTGCCTTCAATGATTTTAAAGGCCACCCCTTGATCCATACAATGATACATAATCTGTTCGGCCTCTTCCACTGCCCTTTCTTTGGTACTTCTATCTTTGACCAAATCGACCCCTATATGGAAACCCTTACCTGCAATATTTCCAATTAAAGGATAGATATCCTTTAATTCTTGCAATTGATCCATGATATAATCGCCTAAGTTTGCTGAATTTTCCACCAGTTTGTGTTCCTCAATGTATTCTATCTCCGCAAGACCTGCCGCAGCGCAAAGCGGATTTTTCTCGTGGGTAAAATGCCCAATAGAACGGTGTTGCAACACATTGTATTTCTCTTTGGTCACAATACCTGCAAAAGGCACCACCCCACCTCCTAAGGATTTTCCGAGCACTAATACATCTGGAATAACGAAGTGCTCACAGGCAAACATTTTTCCCGTTCTTCCAAAACCTTCGATAATCTCGTCAAAAATCAATAGAATATTATATTCTTCGCAAAGGTCCTGGATTTGTTGCCAGTATTCCACAGATGGGACTACGGGAGTAGCTGAAATAGGCTCGGCAATAATAGCCGCCACATCCGGATTATGGTGTAAAATATTTTTGATCTGTCTTATATATTCATTATTGATCTGATCTTGATCGGTGAATCCCCAAGGATTTCTATAATAGTTTGGAAACTCCACATGAAAAGCTCCAGGTATCATGGGACCTTGGCCCACGGTAAAATGTTCCTCACCCCCGACACTCGACGCCTGAAAACCGGTGCCATGGTAAGAGTCCCAATACGAAATGGTCTTCCATTTCCCAGTAACTTGTTTGGCCAGCATAATGGCCATTTCAACCGCTTCCGATCCGCCCGGGCAGAAAAGGACCCTATCCAATCCCTCCGGGGTGATTTCGATAACTTTTTTGGCCAGCCGTATAGCCGGTAAGTTCGTATACCGTCTTGGCGTAAATGCCAAACTAGCATCCAACTGCGCCTTTACGGCCTCAACCACTCTTGGGTTATTGAATCCTGCATTATGTACCCCATTCCCATGAAGATCCAGATATCTTTTCCCGTTCATGTCTTCGATGTACGCACCTTCTGTTTTGGAAAGTACATTCATTACCGGAGTAGAAAGTGCCTGGTGTAAAAAATATTGAGCATCTTCATTAATCCATCGTTGGGTCTCTGAATCTAAATTTTGGTTGTAGGTTTTTCTGTTTTGGGTTGCATTGTTATCTCCTTGTTCTCGGGATACTGTCTTTTCCATTCCTTGTTTAGTTGTTTTTAAATGCTTTGACATTGGGTAGTTTACCCATTTCAAATACGAGTTTGCTTCCATTCATTATCTGGGTATAGGTAATAAAGGGTTCATTTATTCTTTTGCCATCCAATTTCACCGATTGAATGTATTTATTTTCATCTGAAAGGTTGTTGGCCAAGATGATAAAGTCTTTGGCCTTTCCTTTATGGTTCAATTTCAACGTAAGTTCAGGGAATTGTGGTGCCCCAATAGCGAAAACTTCCGTTCCGGGCGTTACGGGATAGAATCCCATGACTCCAAAAACATACCAGGCAGACATTTGTCCACAATCATCGTTTCCATTGATTCCAAGGGGTGCGTTTCTATAGTTTTCCTCCGAGGTATGTTTGCGGATCAATTCCTGAGTTTTCCATGGCTGTCCTGCATAATTGAACAAATAGGCATAATGATGTCCGGGCTCATTGTCATGGCGGTAATGTTGATCTTCAAAATTTTCGTCCAGTTTGGAAGCAAATGCTTCCTTTCCACCAAAAAGTTCCATGGAACCCTTAATATCGTGCATTGCCCCGAACAAATAGGTCCAACGGCCACCTTCTGTAAATCCTTCCTGAGTGTTTTTGGCCCAATCTCCATTAAACAATCGGGCATTCATAAAACCAATTTCTTGATTGAACAAGTTTTTATAGTTTTTACTCCAGTTCATCAATCTCTCGTAGTCTTCTGTTTTCCCCAACTCCTTGGCCATTTGGGCTATGGCAAAATCATCAATTCCAAATTCAATGGTTCGGGTCACCGCCTCTCTTGTTTTGTCTGATGGCACATAACCCAAAGAGTGATAGTAGGTAAGTCCGCCACGTGCTTCGTATAACCTACCTTCATCCCGATCACCCCAATGATATTCCGTATCTCTATAAGGGGGATGCATAGCATCTTTTCGAATGGCCTCATAAGCCAAATCAATATCATAATCCCTAAATCCTTTGATGTAGGCATCGGCAATCACCGCATCTGCATGGGTGCTGATCATTATGTTCGAATAGGTGGGATTGGGCCATTTGGGCAGCCATCCTCCTTCTTTATACATTTGTAGAAGCGATTGAATCATTGGGCCCACACGTTCCGGATTGGTAAAATGCAATAAGGGCTGCAAAGCCCTAAAAGTGTCCCAAAGAGAATAATCATTGTAGGCTACCCCTTTGTGGATTTGGTCATCAAAAGCACTATAATAACGGCCGTATTCCGAAAACTCACGTGGAAACAGCATGGTATGGAACAAGGCCGTATAAAAAATACTTTTTTGATCTTCAGTGGCTCCTTTTACCTCTATTCGGCTTAGGTTGTCCTGCCAAACATCTCGGGTAGCCTTTATTACTTTATCAAAATCCCAATGGGGAATTTCATTTTTCAAATTTATTCTAGCCTGTTCGATACTGATAAAGGAGGTGGCGATCTTTACTTTTACCTGTTCCTTTTCCCTAGTCTTAAAACTAATATAGGCTCCTATACGGGCGCCTTTTTGTTCCGTTCCCGAAACCGTAATCTGAGGTTCATTTCGAAAGGAATTCCAGGTGCCGAAATCTTTAATTTCTCGATCAATCTGAATTACAAAATATCCTTTGAAATTTGGGATGTCCGGCCCCAAATGGGAAGACATACGCTGTGGATTGTACCCCGTTATCTCTCCATTTTCTGCATCCACTTGCAAGTAACCTTGAAAAGGCTTTTTATTTTCGGTGATGTTTATGCCTTGGATAACCATATGTGCTTGCTCAGACTCGGGATAGGTAAATCTGAAAAGGCCGGTTCTTGAAGCGGCGGCTATTTCACCTTTTATTTGTTTATCTCCAGCATCCATGGTTACTGAATAATAATGTGGCTTGGAAATCTCCTCATCGTGGGAATATGATAGGGCTCTTTCTTTGGGAAGCAATTTCAGTTCTCCAATTTGTGGCATTATGGAAACATTACCATAATCACCCATCCAAACCGTAGGTTGATGGGTGGCCATAAAGCCCAATACTGAGGTATCTTCATATACATAGGGCATCCTGCTAATTTTATTTTCGCTGGTCTGTGCCACAAAATTGGTCATGGCAAAGGGTGGCCCCACGCAAGGCATGGTTCCCCCACCGTCGATGCCGTCTTTAAAACCAGCTTCAGGGGTACCTATCAACGGATTGACATAGTCCACGGCTTCTTTATTTTGTGCATTGGCACTTAAACCCGTAAAGAGTGAAATAGTAAATAAAACCAGCGCTGCAATTTGTTTTAGCTTCATGCTTTGTTTTCTTTTTAGAATTGAATTCGATGAAAATTTACAACATATCAATTCTTATTCATCATTTTCAAACACAATATCCAATGCAAAGGTTTGCATTAAAAGACCCACAGAAGGAAACCTTGATTCTCTGTGTGAAATCCATTTATTTATTTATTTATTGAAACAATTAATCCCTGAACAACTTATCCGCTGGAATTATCTGTTTAGGTACCCCGGGGCCTTTGTAAAAAGCGTCCAACCAGGCACCACCAGCTTGATTGTGGTAATCTACCCTGATTTTGTGCTTACCGGGTTCTAAAGTAACGCTTCCCATACGTTCAATGGTCCCATGTCCACCATCATTGTCCACTACCAAATTTCCATTGATATACAGCTTACTACCGTCGTCCGAGTTGATGTAAAACCGATAGTCCCCGGCCGTATCTATTTGGATGTATGATGTATATTGGATTCCGTATTGTCCGTCCTGTTCATTGATATTATCTATTCGAAACTCATAGGTAGTTCCTGTTTTCAAAGGTCTTAGGGATTCAAAAACAGGAAGAAATTGCCATTCCTTATTGCTCTCATAGTATTTGTAACGAACACCGTTCTTAGCATTCTTTTTTACCAATCTGTAAAAGGCAATGGAAGTATTACTTTCTTGGTTATCTCCCAAAAATGCCTTCGCCGTCAAGACCGTGCTTTCCGATAACTTGAAAGGGCCACTATAAAGTGAAGAATTTTTGTTGGGTACAGATCCATCCGTGGTATATCTGATTTCTGCATCTCCATTGTTTTCCATGGTAACCTCAGCTTCCTCATCTATATATAAACCTCCAGCCGAATCGTATAAATTGGCTTTAGGATGGATGACCGGTGAAGCGATCAATACTTTTTGGTTTTTAAGGTTTGGTTCCGGAGCTCCTTCAAAAGCCGAGATCACCGGTTTTCCAATCCAAGCATAGGGCTGTTGAATCCCGAGCAATTTGGCCACTGTTGCCGCATTGTCATAGGTATAGACTTTGTTTTTAATCAAATACCCTTTCTTAACCCCTTTTCCGTAAAGAATAAAGGGAATCTCAATTTCATCCATGGTCTCACCTCCATGTCCACAACCGATACCACCATGATCTGCTGAAACAATAAAGGCAGTTTCTTCAAAAGTTCCGGCATCCTTGGTAGCCTGAATTATCTCACCGATCTGCTGATCCACATGGGAAACCGCTTCGTAAAAAGCCGTGGTTTTGTGTCCTAAACTATGCCCAACATGATCTAGATCGTCAAAATGTATGAACAAAAAATCAGGCTTTTTTTCCTTGATATAGGATGTGGCTTTTTCCAAGGTCAATTCATCTGTTTCCTCAGTTGTATCATAGCTAAGTGCACTCCTTTCAATCAAACGTCCAAATCCGCCCCAGGTATAAATAGCTCCCATTTCCAAATCGGGTCGTTGCTCTCTGGCAATTCCAAAAATGGTAGGAAATATGTCCTCCATTCCAGTTAGAACTGGAGGCAAGGAATGGTCATCCCGCTCCCAACCATTGGATGTTACTCCATGTTGTTCAGGGCCAGAACCTGAAACCATTGAAGCCCAGTTGGTACTACTACTAGTAGGTAAAACGCCCCGTGCGTTTAAGGTATAGGCACCATTGGCCATCATATCATCCATTACTGGAGTTTCGGCATTAACAATTCCATTGGGGCTCATGGCATCAACACCTATGACAATTACATGTTTTACTTTGGAAGGAGTAGTTTTATTTCCTCCATCCATACACGCAATGGAACTTAATATCAATGCAAGTACTGCACTCAAATAGCTTGTTTTTTTTGTGATAATTTTCATTTGTACAAAATGTTTAAAGTTAAATTACTAATTAAGTTAAACTAAATGCCCCACTTACGCGGGGCATTTAAAACTAACTCAAAAAAAGAAACTACGAACCTCTTTTATTTTCAATACGCCAAATATTGTAACGGCGTATCGCATTGTTCTTCTTAGTTGTTGAATAAGACAGTTATATCATCTGGAGTAAGTACTTTGTTGTAATAACTCAACTCATCCACTAGTCCGGTCATTGCCGCACGTCTATCATCTCCTGCATTATAGGCGCCTGTACCATCTTCCCATAAGGTAAGTGGGTAGTCGTTCACCTCATCGTACAACGATGCAGTCAAAGCACCTAAATCCGTTCTGCCCGGATTGGTAGGATCATTAAATTCCGCACCATCAATGTATACGGACAACTCGGAGTTGGTTCTATCAAAAACCAAGGTAACCATATGCCATATATCATCAGATAAAGCAGGTGCCTGGGGATCGCAGCTAGCCGCTCTCCAATCAATTCTATTGCCGTCCATTTTTGGATTGCCAGCAACATTTACCAACCAACCATGGTCCGTACCGTTGCCAGGCTGATATTCATGCCCATCATCAGTAGCAAGCAACCATCCTGGATTTCCTCCACTGCCCCAGTTTTTATTTCCGATAACCCCTGGATCTGAATCTGTTCCGGCTAATTTCATCCAAAGGTTAACGCTAAAGTCTTGGGTTGCATCAGGTCTTAACAAATCGTGTCTTGGGAATATGGCATAAGCACCTGCATTAAATCTTGCAACCGATCCTCTTGTGGCGTCTTCTACAAAATCAACAACTGCTGTGGCTGTTGGTCCCAATACAGCATCAAACTTGTTGCCACTATCATCATTCAAATCCGTGTCCATTGGTAAATGCAATACCAACTCAGACCCACTACCTGGAGTGGTTGTAAAGGTCCAGTCACCGCTATTGGTATATCCTGTGAACGGATTTCCAGCAATGTCCTTGATAGCACCGCTGTCTACATTAACATAATAGGCTTCTCCAAAGTCTAGTGGGGTTGCCAAAGGAATTGAAATAGATGCACCATCTATGGATAGTAACCCTCCTTCAACGTCGATGGTTGCAACAGCAACACCTCCGCTATTGTAAACGGTAATATTACCAACACCTTGTTTAACATCTTCATTGAACGTTAAGCCTAAGGAAGTTATAGCAGCATCGGCACTTCCAGCTGCTGGAGAAAGTTCTGCAATTTCAGGAGCATCCAAATCTCCAGGGTTGCCTCCAGAGGTAAACGACCAAGCTTCATTATCGGGCATTCCGAAAAATAAATTTCCAGCCTGATCCTTAACGATCCCTGCATCAACAACTACAGTATATATCCTTCCTGATAAGAAATCTTGAGGATTAATGGTCATGATTCTGCCTACGTTACTGATCTCAACTTTCTCTGAAGTCACGTCTATTACCTGTGTGGCGGAAGGGACATCTGCTACCGAAATGGTAATGTTCCCGATTCCCTTTTCAACTATATCATCAAAGGTAAGTACCAAATTGGCACTTAAATCTACCCCGCCAACACCTGAAACAGGATTGTAACTTATCACGTAAGGATTTACTATATCTCCGGTCATTTCATCTTCTTCTTCACAGGATATAGTGACTGCAAACAACAACAATGAGGTCACTGTAAAAATGTAATAGAAAAAATTTGATTTTATACTTTTCATAATTCTTGAATTATTAATATTAATGTTTTTTGATTCCCACTTGTGGGTTTAATACTGCGATGCTTGCATCGAGGTAGTCGATTTAATTATCAGCTACATCCCACCAAACTCGGGTTGTGATTTCATCCCCAGATCCACCGAGCATGTTTACGGCTTCGCTATAACTATCGACATTTAACCTTACTTCATCGGCAGGATAAATATACCTTACTGGAATAAATCCACTAGTAGCCTCACCTGCAACAATTTCGGGTACACCAACTCTTCTCCACTCGGACCAGGCTTCAAAACCGACCATAAACAACGATAACCATTTTTGGGTATATATCTTGTTTAATTTCTCTACTTGCGTTCCTGTATAAGTAACAGTTTCTTGAACGTAATAACTAGGGTCTGGCACTAACTGCGCAGCTGTTGGAAGTGTCCAATGATCCGGTACTCTACTGGCATAATAATCAAATTGATCCTTTATACCATTTAAATAATAAGTACCTGCATTGCCAACGGAGATAAAACCTTTTTCCCTAGCTTCTGCAAGGATAAACTGAACTTCTGAATAGGGCATAAAAACACTTTGAGGCGCATTGGGAGTTACCAAACTCTCATCATACTGTCTAGGGGCCCATAATAATCCAATAAGAGATTGATTTATGACACCACCGTTCCAACTTCCAACATCCAACAAGCCGTTGGGTACCCCAAAATATTCTGGAAATCCTGTGTTTGCCGTAGCTGAAGTAGGTAAAGCGAAAGCCGAAATACGGGGATCGTTCATAGATTTTAGAATAACCTCCATATTATAGGACAATCTAGTAGATGACGACGAGGACCAATCACTTACATTTCCGGTATAGGCCGGATGTGCATTGGAGGTCTCGTTCAAATATTCAAGTGCAGCTTGATCAGCGTATGAAGTGAACAAAGGATTTGCTGTAGGATTGCCAACAATTGCTTGCATGGCCGCTGAAGGGTCTTTTCTATCCGATTGTCTTAAGAGTATTCTTAGACGAAGCCCATTGGCAAATTTCCTCCAGTTCTGTACATCGCCATCATATAGGATATCTCCAACTACGGCTTCTGTTGTACCTCCCAAAAGACCATTGGCCATGGCCAGCTCCTCTAGAATCCCAGTATAAATTGCTTCTTGGGAATCATATTTGGGGAAATTAACATCCTCTTTCGCATTTCCTGCCTCACTATATGGAGCAGGGCCAAAGTTATCGGTAATCGTTTGAAAGATAAATGCCCTTAGAACCAATCCAATGCCCTTGTAATTGTCCAATCCTTGCTCTTCGGCAATTTGGATCATAAAATCGATATCCTTTAATTTATCGTAATAAACCCATCCAAACCTATTGGCGTCCGATCGGGTCCAATCGTTAAAAGAACCTACGAACAGGTTGGATACCTGATCCGCCACTATGGAACCGCGATCAAAGGAGTTGTCCCAATTGCGGTTTGCGATTCCCCAAATAATTTCTGGTAACAATAAACTTGGATCAGATAATCTATCTGGTTGATTGGGATTCGTATTGATCTCGTCAAAGTTATCCGTACACGAAATAGCAATGAATACCGCACTTAACCCTAAAATTAAAAATTTATGTATTTTTTTCATCTTTTAAATTTTATGTATTAGAATTTCATGTTTAGGTTAAACCCAACATTTTTTGTTGATGGGAGGCTCATATTTTCAAAACCAGGTATCAATCCACCCCCTGATGTAGCCGTAGCGACTTCCGGATCAAAATGTTGGTTGCTATCCGGTGTCCATAAGAACAGGTTTCTACCAACTATGGATAAATGAACATCCCTAACAACATTATTGAACCATTTGTTCGGGAATCTATATCCAAATTTTAATTCACGAAGTTTTGCATAGGTACCATCAAACAGTTGGGCTTCACTAATGTGATCTATCCCTTTGTGGAAATATCTAGCATCAACACCATTTACACCCTCGCTATAAGTACCATCGGTACTGGTAGAGTTTGGAACGTAACCACCATTTACCAGTGCAGCTCCCACGGCATAATATGGGTCATCGTACTCCGTCCCTACAGCTCTTGCCGATCTTCCCACTGCAGTTTCAATTAATTGTCCGGCACCTATTCCTTTGTTGTAAAACCTAGAAATGAATTCACCGCCCCAATGCACATCGATCAAGGCCGACAAGCTGAAATTTTTATAGGTAAAGGTGTTTCCCCAACTACCTAACCAATCTGGGTTAAAATTTCCTAGATAGATGTCTTCAGAAGTTGGTTTGGGTCGCCCGTTATCGAATATTATTATTTCGCCCTGCATTGGGCCACTTTCTACACGCTGATATCCAGGACCCCAAATGGCTCCCATTTCTTCACCAACCCTAGATTGGATGGATGCATCCTCGCCAGGTGCCGACTGGGTTATGGAGGTTATGCCCTCTGCCAGTTCCAATACTTTTCCTTTGTTTTGAGAATAATTAATGAACGTTTTCCATTCAAATCCATCCTCAAATTTAATAGGCGTTGCATTCAACATAATCTCAAAACCTGTATTTTGAATCTCCCCGGCATTGATGACCCTTGCGGAATAACTTGTTGAAGATGCCAAGGGAACATTTATAATCTGATCCTTTGACCTAGTATCGTAATAGGTGATATCCAAACCAAATCGATTATTAAAAAGTTTGATATCCGTACCTATTTCATAAGTAGTAATGCTCTCTGGCCTTAAGTTATTGTTCTTTAGATCGGCACCACTGGCCAATGAAGAGTATGGTCCCCATGTTGAAGCAAAGTTGAAAGTACTGTTAAGGTTATAGGCACCCGTGTCACTACCTACCTGTGCGGCTCCCAATCTTATCTTGGCCCGGTTTACCCATTCTGGCATGGGAATAAGCTGATCCACCAAAGTACTAAAGGATATGGATGGATAAAAATAAGAGTTATTATCCGCCGGCAGGGTACTGGACCAGTCATTTCTTGCCGTTAGGTCCATAAAGAATTTATTGTCATAATCCAATTGTGTAAAGGCGTACAAGCTATTAATGGCTTTTTCGCTGGTAAATGATTCCACGACAGGATTTGTGGCACTATTGGCAATAGAATAAATGCCAGGAATCAATAATTCCGGAGCAATCGCCCTTCTTTCCCTATAGTCCTGTTTCATATGGTTACCGCCACCCGAAATGACATAATTAAACTTATCTCCTATTTTGTTTTTATACCTTAAAAGGAAGTCATAATTACTTTCCTGAAAATAACGGGAATCTTCCCAATAACTACCTTGTTCCCTACCTACGGTACTTACTGCCCATTTCAGTGGACGGAAATCATTGTAAAAATCAGTACCCGCCTTTGTAGAAAGTGATAAATGGTCCGTAAAATCATAAGTAAGGCTTATATTTCCAAACATACGGTTCTTGTCCTGTCCTCTAGTATTTTCGAATTGATAAAAGAAGGGGTTGTTATGATTTTCCCCATAGTTGTACTGGAACTGTTTTGTGCCCTCAAAACCTTCTTGCCAATAGTCTCGTAATGCATTTATATCCATGTTCCTAACGGACCAGTTCATAAAATACATGATAGAGTGTCTCCCATATCCTGTTTCCGGTCTGTTTTCACTGGTAGACTTAATATAACTGGCAGTGGTATTTACAGTGAATTTGTCCGAAAGTTTATAACTAGATTTAAATGAGATCGTATTCCGTTGTAAATCATTATTGGGAACAACTCCCGTTTGATCCATATTGGTATAGGACAACCTAAAAGTACCGTACTCATTAGATCCCGTTAATGCTATATTGTTGAAAAAAGTATAACCGGTATTAAAAAAGTCCTTAAAATTATCGGGGTAAGCGATCCAAGGTGTAGGGATTACTTCTCCTCTGTTTGGGTTGGCAACGTCACTTCCTCTCATTCCCCCAAGTGTTGGTGATTGAAATTGTCTTTCAAGTGTTCCAACATTCAATCTAGGGCCCCAACTTTCATCATAACCATCCCTAATACCATCTGGGTATATGGATGAACTGGCGCCAAAATTGGAACCTTCATAATTCCCATTCTTTCCTTGACCAAATTCATTTTGAAACTTTGGAAGTCTTAGAATGGTTTCCATTGTGGTTCCGGAAGTAAACGAGACACCTAGGCCCTGATTGGCCTTTCCTGATTTTGTGGTGATAACAATAACCCCATTTGCAGCTCTAGATCCATAAAGGGCTGCAGCAGCAGGTCCTTTTAAAATGGTCATGGATTCTACATCGGCAGGGTTAATTTCGGACGCACTGTTACCATAATCAACACTTGTTCTATTGTTGGTCCCAATATTTCCTACAGGAATTCCATCAATAATATACAAGGGTTCGTTACCTCCAAAATTAAGAGAACTTTCTCCCCTGATCACCACTCTGGAAGAAGAGCCCACAGCACTAGAAGTCGTAATATTGACCCCGGCCACTTTTCCGGATAGGGAATTGACAAAATTACTCTCTCTAGCCTCATTTAGATCATCGCCCTGTAATTCTTGTACTGCATATCCAAGGCCTTTCTTGTCCCTGGAAATACCAAGAGCGGTAACTACCACCTCATCAAGAGCGGCGGCATCTTCTTTCATGCTTACATTAATTGTAGCACTTGTACCAACCGTAACTCGTGTGGTTTTCATACCTATATAGGAAAAGACCAACACATCGCCTTCATTGGCTTCTATGTTAAAATTTCCATCAAAGTCCGTTTGCGTTCCCGAAATAGTGCCATGAACCAAAATATTTACCCCGGGCAAGGGCACACCGCTTTCGTCTGTGACCACCCCGGATATTTTATTCTGTACGTCTACCTCCTCTATATTGGTATTGGTAGGGAGAATATTAGCAGGTTGTAAGATTTCTTTTTTCAAAATTATTTGCCGCCCTTCTATAATGTAGAGAATATTGTTTTTCTCCAACATGTCGTCCAATACTTTTTGAATAGTTGCCCGCTTAAAACGAACGGTACCTGTTTTACTTTTTAAAACAGGTAATAGCTCATCATTATAAACAAATATAAATTCACTTTGATTTTCTATGCTTCCAATGATATCCATAATGGAAGCATCTTTAAGTTCAAGATTTAATTTGGTATTTTGAGCGTAAGAATCTGTAAAAGAATAAAAGGTGAAAATCACCAACATTATTGTTGTACACTTCATAATTTGACTGATTTTATCCCTAATATTCAGGGGACAATGGTAATTGAGTTCATTTAATTTCATAAATTTGTGTTAGTTTTAATTAAACATTATTCCTGTTAACCACTAACAGGTTTGGTTATCAGGGAATGTTAGCGCATTCCCTGTTTTTTTTCATTCAAATACATATTTTTTCTCGTTTATTTTCTTAAATTCCAAGGTTGAGACCATGGCGAAGTTTTCCATAGTTTTCACCAGATCATTATGCAAATCCAATTTTCCACTAATACGGATGTTCTTAGACAAGGTCTCTTCCATTAAGATTTCTATATTATAAAATCGTTCTATTTTTTTGGCAACATCAAAAACGGATAAGCTCTTAAATTGAAGGATACCTTCTACCCAAAGTGTGTAGTTATCTGTATTGACCGTTTTAACTCCAACCTTTTTATCTGATTTGCTCCAACTGGCCAATTCACCAGGCTTCAATTTTGTCTTCTCTGAGTAAAAAGGATTGATCTCTTTATTAATATGTACTTCGCCTTCCGTAAGCACAGTTAAAATCTCATCATCCGTAGCGTATGAAGACACATTGAACTTGGTTCCTACGACTTGAATTTCAAAGTCCTTCTCCAAGGTTTTAACAATAAAAGGTCTATTCTTATTCGTAGCAACCTCAAAAAAAGCTTCTCCTTCCAAAAAAACTTTTCTCTCTTTTCCAGTAAATACCTTAGGAAAAATGAATCGTGAACCGGCATTTAAATGAACAATGGTTCCATCCTCCAATGAAATTTTACTCCTTCTCCCATAGGGTACAATCAATTGATTTAAGAATTCATCTTTGATTGCGGTTTTTGAAGCAGTATTAAGCGTATCATTGGTGTTTACAACAACATTACCAGAAGCGGTATATTCTATAGTAGATTGGTTGTTACTTATTAAAAATTGTTCACCTGAATCAAGAATGAGTTGAGTCTCGGATATAGATTCAATTGCAGCATTTGGCATATTTTCAATTGGAAACTCGTCCGTTCCCTGGAAAGGCCTTATGAAATAATATCCAAGACCAAGAGCCATAACCAATATAGCCGCATATTTATAAAATCTTGGGATTAATCTACGAACCTTAGCGTTCCCTTCATGGTTTTCAAGAACCAACAAAATCTTTGAGAACAGCTCTTCCTTTTCCATGCTGTCAAGCCCTTTTATATCGTCCGGTCTTAAAGACAGCAGTATACTCTTTAATGTACAGATGGTTTCTTCCTCCTCAGGATGATCGGCTATATATGCCTTCCAATATCGGTTGTTCTCATCATTTGGATTATTTACCCAATCCAAAAAACGTCTATTTTTTATGTATTTCGAAAATTGATCCATTTGCTTATGTATTCAACTTATAGGGAGGGGCAATCAAAAAATGTGGACATATTTTTCTTTCTTTTTTAAAATCGACAACTATTTCCCAAAAACATCAATACCTCGGGTCACAAATACGGCAAAGCAAGAAATTGTTTATCATTCTCAATACAATATACTGGTTATCAATATTTTAATTTAATTTTTTGATTTTAAATGAAATGGAAAGAGATAAGAAAAAATAGTATTAAAAATCTATGCAAACGTTTGCATAGGTCTGTGTCCTAAACCAATAGAAAAAACATTTTTGGGGTCAACAAAGTAAAAAAGAAACAATACTCGCACCAAATTGGGCACTGACAATGAAGCATCTTCATCATGTACTAATTTAATCTGGGAAAGATTTGTTTAATAAATTACTAGAGAAGGTAAGTAAAAGAGTTTATAGCCTGAAGGCTAAAGTACGTTGTCTAATTTACAGCCTCCCCCAATTCTGAAATATTCACTTTCCCTGAGTTTTTTAATAGTCCTATATACTTGCTTACGCACAGAGTTATGATCGGTCTTTGTAATTCCCGAAATCTCAGCATAATTGAATCCTAGTGTAAACCTTAGATATAAAATCTCTTGTTGTTTTGAAGTAAGGCTATTTAAAGTTTTATACAGCAATTGCTTGGTATTTCTCTCCGTCTCCTCGTTTATGGTCTTTTTCTCGATACTGTATTCCGTCTGAAAAAGTTCGTCTTCCCGCTCCGATAAATCACCAAACTTTCTCTCTTTCCTTAATTTCTTGATCAAAGCATGTTTCAACACCTTAAATAAATAGAATTTAAGATTATAGGGTACCGATAGTTTTTCCCTACGTTGAAACAAATCAATGAACACATCCTGAATGCAATCCATTGTCAAATCCCGGTCAGGACATATTTTGGAACCATAAAGAAATAATGCATCAATGTGCTCATTATAGATGGAGGCAAAAGCCTTCTTATCCCCACCTACAAAATCAGCCCATACTGAGTTTTCCTTATTTTTGGTCATCGTGAACGACATTTGTTAGTTCTGGCTCTGCTCAATAAAATAAACAAAGTCCCTTTTATAATATCTTAAATATATTTATTTATCCTTAACCCTCTTTTTTATTAGATCTTGCATCTGCGCAACGTTGCCTAAAGACCGTATCAAAGGGGTCAATCGGTCCAAATCGGTCAATATGAAAAGGTGCAATATCAGTAAATACAGGAATCCCATAAATCATTTCAGCTATTGCCCTTCCAAATCCTCCTGCCGTAGCTACACCAGCACCCGAACAACCTGTGGCAATATAAAACCCTTTCATATGACGCGCATTTCCTATTGTCAATGAGGCATCTGGTGTGTATGTGGAAATTCCAGAAATACAATGTGCAACCCCTATTTCAGCCAGTTCTGGGAAAAATTCCTGAAATTTTTCGCCCTCGTTCATCAAAATATCCCAATGTTCTTCTTCTTTTATAAGATGAAATCCATGCATATGTTGAGGAAGATCTTTAGGGTTTACCTGATTTCCAGCCTTATCCCTAATACCAAACAACATGGCTTCTCCTTCAGGCCTACAATAGGCAGAAGCATCTGGAAAAATAGCCATAGGCTGTTTCGGATGAAATAAATCTGGTCTACTTCCCGTGATCCAATAAATGCTTCTAACCGGAGCCATGGGAATGGGTTCATCTACTTGCGTGGCTAGTAAGTTGCTCCAAGCCCCGGCAGCATCAACAACTATGTCACAGGGAATAGTCTCTTCATCTGTTTTGACCCCGGTTATTTGTCCACCTTCGTGTAGTAATTCCCTGACATTGGTATATTGTCTTATTTCGGCATCATTCTTTTTTGCGGCCTTTGCGAAATTATTTGCCAAAACCGTGGATTCCATATAGCAGTCATCTTTCATAAAAGCACCACCGATTACCTTATCCACATTTATCCAAGGTAATTTTTCCTTTATCCCATCTGCGGAGAGCCATTCACAATTGAGATCATATTCGTCCGCAATCTCTATTAAATTGAGAATGCTCTTTTCTGAAGCTTCCGAAGCAGCAACATGAATACTGCCCACCTTCATTACTCCAGAAGACTCCCCCAAGACAACTTCCATATCTTCTATGGCCCGCAAAGTCTCTTTTACCAGTGGAATAATCGCTTTTTTAGATCGTGCCAAGGTTATTAAAGATGCTGCTGCAGAGGTGTTGCCACTACCAACTGCATCCCTTTCAATCAAAATTACTTCAGCATTGCCCAACTTACTAATATAGTAAGCAACTGCGGTTCCGATGGTCCCTCCTCCAATAACTACAACTTTTTGATTCACTTTTTACAATTCGGTAAATTTCTATCACTTATTAGAAAGTAATCTTAACTTTTTAGTTAGCGTACAAAACTGTGCCACCCCACTTTTTCAGTCCGATATTCATTGGGTATTAATAGGTCATGAAGCTATTCATAGCTTGTCAGCCCTGGGCGTCCTTTCGAAGAAATCCATCTTCTCAAAATAAATATACGTTTTATAAATAGTACAATAATTATAGCTAAAGTAAACTTTTTAGTGAAAAAATTATACTATTTGTAAAATAAATTTACTTTTGCTAAAATTCATTGAGCTAACAAATAGTATATAAAAATGGGTACCACCATACAGGCACAATTTCAGGTTTTTGAAGAAACAGGCAAACCTTTTCAATTTAAAAATAAAGAATTCCAAACAACACTAGGCCCTGGAGAAGCTATGGTGAAAATTATTTTGTCTACTATTTGTGGGTCGGATATCAATACCATTGAAGGCAAAAGAAAAGAAGATATCCCGTGTATTCTTGGACATGAAGCTGTTGGCGAGATTATCGCAATAAACTCCAGGGAAGGCTTTTCATTAGGCGATCGCGTAACCTGGACAATTGCCGACAGTTGCGGTAAATGCCCAGCCTGTACAGAATATGGGCTTCCGGAAAAGTGTTACGAACTATTTAAATACGGCCATGGCTCCATTCATAATGGCAGCGGTTTAAATGGGTGTTACGCCTCACATATCCATATTAGAAAAGGCACACATATGGTAAAGGTTCCAAATTCCGTGAGCGATAAGGCTGCCGCACCTGCCAATTGCGCTTTGGCAACCATGGTGAATGCAGTCTCCCAAACAAAGGCAATACCTAAAAAGGCAGTAGTACAGGGTGGAGGATTATTAGGTGTGTACGCCTGTGGACTCCTTAAGGAAGCCGGCGTTTCGCAGATATTTTGTTTAGAGGTCAATGAAAATCGTTTTCAATTAATAGAAGATTTTGGAGCCATTCCTGTTGATGCCAAGGATGGCCAAAAAGCCGTACAGTTTATTTTAGACCGAACAGGGGACGGGGTTGATGCCGTATTTGAAGTGGCTGGAATAAAAGAATTGATTTCCCAGGGATTGGCCTTGCTTAGGCCAGGAGGAGATTACATTTTAGTAGGACTGGTACATCCAGATTCCGAAATGGGAATCACTGCAGAACAGATCATACGAAAATGTATCCGAATCAAGGGCGTCCATAATTATGCGCCATGGCATTTAGATGAATCCATTGCGTTTCTTGAACGCAACATTGGCCGTTTTCCTTTTGACGAACTTGTTCGTCCTCCTTTTAAGTTGAACGAAATACAAGAAGCCGTTCATGAGGCGCAAAAACAAAAATGGATGCGGGTCTCCGTAAAACCATACAAAACATGAATCCTTTGGATACCAACAAATCTGAATTTAGAAAGGCACAATGGAGGATGCTATTTACCGTAATGTTCTGCTACCTTTTTTTCTATACGGGCAGGCAGAATTTTGGTTGGGCGATTCAAGGCATAGAATTCGAATTCAATGTTACAAAGCAATATATAGGCTGGGCCGGAGCTGCAATGCTTTGGGCCTATGGGATAGGGCAATTTATTAATGGCAATCTGGCAGACAAATATGGTGCCCGTCGTATGATGGTACTAGGCGGGCTTCTTTCCGTTGTAATGAACTGGGCAACAAGCTTTGCTACAACTTATTGGATGATTGTTGTTTTTTGGGCCTTGAACGGTTTTAGCCAATCTTTGGGCTGGGCCCCGGGCAGCCGCCTTGTGAGCAATTGGTGGGGGGGCAAGGAAAGGGGTAAGGCTTTTGGATTTTATGTTTTTGCCGCTGGATGTTCCTCTGTCCTTATTTATCTGTTATCCATAGTCATGTTGGATATGTACGAATTGGATTGGAGATGGCTTTTCCGCTTACCTGTGTTGTTGTTGCTTATTGGATGTTTATTTTTTTATTACATGGCACGCGATAAGCCGGAAGATCTTGGGTTTTCCAATTTAGAAAATGAAGCTACTTCTCTAGATATTAAAAAGGAAGAAAGAAGGGAAAGTTCTATTGAACGCTATAAAAAGGTTTTAAAAAACAAAAAATTCATTTTGGCCTGTATGTCCATTGGTTTTCAAAACATGGCCCGTTATGGTCTTTTGGTTTGGGTGCCACTTTACTATTTAGGAACAAATATTAAAGAATCCTCAAATTTATGGATTGCCTTGGCGCTTCCGATTGGCATGGCCTTGGGAACAATATTCTTCGGTCAACTTTCAGATAGGGTATTTAAATCCAACCGTTCAAAGCCCATTGCCCTTTCATTGGGTTTGGCAGGCCTTGTAATCTTATTGGTATACATAGTTCCCAAGGAAAATATACTCGGAGGCTTATTACTTATGTTCTTGTCCGGTTTTTTGGTCTATGGCCCCCAATCGTGTTACTGGCCTTTAAGTCCTGATTTATTGGGCGTTAAAAGATCAGGTACCGGAGTTGGGGTAATGAACACTTTCGCATACGGTTTTGCCGGAATTGGAGAACCTTTTATTGGATACATGTCCGATGTAACCGGGCAGGAAAATACAGTGTTCATTGTTACGTCCGTAATGTGTTTTTTTAGTGCCTTTATTATTTTATTCGTACGGCGTTGACCTCCACGTAAACAATCTGGAATTAATTCCAAAAAAGGAATAGGTCAAATTATAATCTGATTTTTTAAAACCATTTACTAATGAAAAAGCAACCTTTTTTAATCTTATTCACTTTTGTATTGCTTTTAGCCAGCTGTAATCCATCAAAAGAAGTACCTAATAAAGAAGTATTGGCCAAGCGTGTTGTCGCCATTGGTCTTGATGGCATTAGTGTTAATGGTTATCAAACAGCTAAACATCCAAATTTAGACCAACTTATGGCAATGGTGTTATATCTTTCAATACAATAAATATGATGCCTTCAGTTACTCTACCCAATTGGACAACCCATTTAACAGGAAGTGGTCCAGAACAACACGGCGTATTGGGCAATGGTTGGAAAAAAGGACAAATAATGGAAGAACCCAATAATTCGGTAAATACATCAAAGACCATTTCCTTTCTGCTTGGCTGCGAGAATGTACCACTCTCATGGACAGGAGAGGTTCCTATGTCTATTTTTGAAGTCAAAAAATAAACTGGACATTCCCAAGCACTTTTTAAAATTCCTTTGCAAATACGTTTATAAATAGTAAAATAATTATAGTTTAAGTAAACTTTTTTAGTAAAAAAATTATACTATTTGTAAAAATATTTTACTTTTGTTAAAATTATCGTACAAGAACTTTTATTACAAATAATAATGGAAATCAACAACAGAAATTACCCCGGACAACCGAAAACCATCATAGGGATATGTATGGACGGTACCTCCTACCCGTATTACGAACAGGCCAAGGAGGTAATGCCCAATCTTCAACGTTTTATCAAAGAAGGTTCTTTTGGAATGGTAAAAAGTGTTATCCCTTCATTTACAAACCCCAATAATATGGCCATTGTAACTGGTGTACCCCCCAAAGTGAATGGTATCTGTGGAAATTTTTATTGGGATACCGAGCTGCAGGAAGAGGTGATGATGAACGACCCAAAATACCTAAAGGTCCCTACGATTTTGTCCCAACTAAGCCAAAACAATCATAAAGTGGCGGTTGTAACGGCTAAAGATAAATTGCGGAAAATGCTGGCCCACAATTTGGACGGTATTTGTTTTTCTGCTGAATTTGCCAATCAGGCTACTTTGGAAGAAAACGGAATAGCCGATGTGGAAGAAGGCTTAATGGGCAAAGAAAGACCGGGTATTTATGACCCCTATATTTCGGTCTATTGTATTGAAGCCGGTGCAAAATTATTACAGAAAGAACATTTTGATGTTATGTACTTGACCACTACCGATTTTGTACAGCATAAATATGCCCCAGGAAGTGCGGATGCCAACGATTTTTTGTCAAAAATTGATTATTGGCTGGGAGAGTTGGATAAATTGGGTGCCATCATTGGTGTAACTGCCGATCATGGAATGCAGCCTAAAACGAATGCAGATGGCTCCCCTAAAGTACAGTTCATTGAAGACCTGCTTAATGCCCAAGGAATAAAAACTAGGGTGATTCTTCCCATTACCGATCCATATGTAGTACATCATGGAGCTCTAGGTGGATATGGCACTTTATATCTTGATGATAAATCACAATTAGCCCAAGCCAAGGCTTATTTATCAAGTCTAGACGGTATTGAAACTGTACTTACCAACGAAGAAGCCGTTGAAAAACATGAACTCCCAGGAGACAGAATCGGTGACTTAGTTGTATTATCAGATGCCACAACAACAATTGGAAGAACACCCGATTGGCATGATCTAGATAAGGTTAAGGAAGGTCTTCGATCGCATGGCGGAGAACATTCACAAGAAGTACCCATGATTTTTAACAAAAAATTGAACGAGGAATACGGCCAAAAATTGGAATCGGGCACTTGCAGAAACTTTGACTTGTTCCATTTTTTAACCAACGGATTTTAATATACACGTGTTATGATAGAATTTGGAAGTATAATCAATGGAAAACAGGTAAAGGGATTAGAATGGATCGATGTTTACAATCCATATACCAAAAAGAAAGTAGGCAGGGTTTCCTCTATACATACAGTGGATTTAGATCAAGTATTGCGAGATACCAAAAATACCAAAATTACGCTTACGCGATACGAGCGCTATGCTATTTTGAATAAAATAGCCGATGCCCTCGAAGAAAGAGTGGATGAAGTGAGCCAGATGATTACAGATGAAACAGGATTATGTCTAAAAGACACCCGCTACGAAGCGAGTAGGGTTTCGGATGTATTGCGATTTTCGGCCATGAAGGCATTGGATGACGATTCGCAGGTATTTCCTTGTGATGTATCCAAAAACGGAAAACCAAGAAGGATTTATACCACTCGGGTTCCTTTGGGGTTAATAAGTGCCATTACGCCTTTTAACCACCCTATGAACCAAGTGGTCCATAAGATAGCTCCTGCCATTGCCACCAATAATACGGTGGTATTAAAACCTTCAGAAAGGACGCCTTTATCTGCCTACTATTTTGCCCAACTGGCTCTTGATTGTGGTTTGCCGCCTAATATGTTGAATGTAATCAATGGAGCCGATGTTCAGGCAATTGCAGAAATGATGACGGTACATCCCGAAATTACAATGGTCTCTTTTACCGGTGGCAGTAAAGTGGGCAAAATCATAGCCTCGAAAGCAGGATATAAAAAATTGGTTTTAGAGTTGGGAGGTAGTTCAGCCTTATTGGTTTTGGAAGATGCGGACATTGATGAAGCGGTTGAAGTTACTATGTCCGGTACCTTTAAAAACTCGGCGCAACGCTGTACGGCCATTCGAAGAATATTGGTACATAAAAGCATCGCTGATGCCTATGCCTCTAAATTGGCCGATCGTGTAAAAGCCTTGAAATATGGTGATCCCTATAATGCGGAGAACGATATGGGAACGGTTATTACGGAAGCATCCGCCATGGAGATGGAAAGCCGGGTGCAGAATGCTTTGGATAATGGAGCCGTTCTCTTAGCTGGCCACAAAAGAGACGGGGCACTTTACGCCCCTACTGTGATTGATCATGTACAAAACTCACATGAAGTGGTAGCCAAAGAAACCTTTGGCCCTGTTGCTCCAATCATTCGTTTCTCCACCTTGGATGAAGCCATTGAAATTGCCAATGATACTCCTTACGGACTTTCGGGCGGTGTGGTAAGTAACCACTGGCCTTCCATTCAACGAGTAATCACCGAATTGGACACGGGAACCGTAAATGTAAACGAAGCTCCAAGTTATCGATTGGAATGGACTCCGTTTGGCGGTGTAAAAGATTCCGGTCTCGGATACAAAGAAGGAGTCATCGAAACCATGAAAGGTTACACCTATGTCAAAACATATTCCCTACCCTGGGATATCGCATAATAAATAAAGAAAATGAAAAACGTACAAAGAAACGTATTATTAAATCCTGGTCCTGCTACCACAACAGATTCCGTAAAATGGGCACAAGTAGTACCTGACATTTGCCCTCGGGAAAAGGAATTCGGTGACCTAATGGAATTTTGTGCCACCGAAATCACACGCTTTGTAGGAGACCCGGAACATTATGCAACGGTTTTGTTTGGAGGTTCGGGAACTGCAACGGTAGAGGCCATATTAAGCTCCGTAATTCCCGAAGAAGGCAAAATCCTGATCATCGATAATGGGGCCTATGGCAAGCGAATGTGCCAAATAACCGCCGTTTACAAAATAAACACAGTGGTCTTTAAATCTTCCTCAATTCAAGCTCTGGATATGGCAGCACTTGAAGAAGTTCTTAACAATGGGGAAGGGCTTACCCATCTGGCCATGATTCATCATGAAACTACAACAGGATTATTGAACGATATAACCGCGGTAGGAAAGCTATGTGCCCAATACAAATTGAGTTTTATCGTAGATTCTATGAGCGGATTTGCAGCTATTCCAGTGGACATGAAGGCTATGAACATTGATTATTTAGCGGCTAGCTCTAATAAGAACATACAAGGAATGGCGGGTATTGGTTTTGCCATTTGTGCTAAAACAGCATTGGAAAATATTAAATCCATTGCCCCTCGAAATTTATATCTGAATCTTTATGCCCAATATGTCTATTTTGAAAAAACGCACCAAACTCGGTTTACACCTCCTGTCCAAACTTTTTACGCCTTAAAACAGGCAATTGTTGAAACCAAAGCAGAAACTATTGAAAAACGTTTTGAGCGATATAGCAGGTCTTGGGAAACCTTGTTGGAGGGGGTCGGAGCATTAGGATTGGAATATTTAGTGGATAAAGAACATCATTCAAGAATTATCACCTCCATAATAGAACCCAATACAGCTAAATATGACTTTGATGAAATGCATGACTTTTTCTTTGAGAAGGGGTTTACCATTTATCCAGGTAAAATCAACAACTATAACACCTTTAGGATTTCCAACATTGGACAAATAGACCATACGGATATAACAGCATTTTTGGAAGTTCTAAAAACGTATCTTGTTGAGATAGATTATTTATAAAACAAGCCCATGCAAGATATACTGGTAAATTTAGGAAAGCAATTGAAGCGCATTAGGCAACAAAAAGGGTTAAGCCTAAAGCAAGTTGCCGAAATGAGCGATGTAAGTACTGGGCTAATTTCAAAAATCGAAAATTTTAGGACTACACCATCCCTTCCTGTTCTTTTAAAGATTATGCAATCCTTACAAATTAATCTGTCCGAATTAAATTTAACTTCCAGAAATACGGAACCCTATATCCTAATTAGAAAGGGTCAGGGAACAGTGGAGGAACGGGACGATTCACAAGGGTTGGAATACACCTTTTTGTTTTCCAATGATTTATCGGAAAGCAATTTAAGAACCTACATTGTCAAAGTAAATATAGGTGTGTACCGAGAACCAATCTCTACAGATGCTATTGAGCTTATCTACGTTATTGAAGGAAAAGTCAATTATATTATCAATGGGGAGACTCTCATTATAGAGGAAGGCGATTTATTATTTTTTGACGGCTCGGCTCCCCATGCCGTTCAAAATAATTATGATGCCTCTGCAAGTATGCTAAAAATGTATATGATACAAAAACAAAACTATTAATGACCGCCATTACCAGAGAACAAAGCTACTGGAGAAAGAGAATATTTATATTGACATGGCTAGGATATGCCGGTTTCTATTTTGGGAGAAAAAACCTTTCCGTTACCTGGAGTTCCATGGAAACGGATCTGGGTTTCACAAATGCGGACTATGCAAATATTATCTTTATCTATAGCCTGATATACACCATTGGTCAATTTGTAAATGGATATTTGTCCGATACTTACGGACCTCGCAAAGTAGTTTCCGTAGGATTGTTTTTAGCTGCAATTGCCAATTTCCTTTTGGGGATGTCATTTTCCGTGGGGATTATCATATTCTTGATTTCCCTGAATGGTTATGGCCAATCTACTGGGTGGAGTGGTCTGGTAAAGAACATGACACCCTGGTATAGGGCCAATGAAAGAGGAATAGTAATGTCGTGGTGGTCTACCTGTTACGTTACTGGTGGCTTTTTAGCAACTGTGTTCGCTACCTATATTGCATTTGACATGGAATTTCTTTCAGAATTGGGCTGGAAAAGAGGCTTTATCTTCCCATCATTAGTGCTACTTGTTATCGCATTCCTCTACCTTTTATTTACCAGAAACAATCCCGAGGAGATCAATGTTCCAGTTATTGTGGAAAGCCGATATGAATTTGAATCCGACGGAAAATCGGAAAAATTAAAAATATTGGGGTTATTACTAAAGAACGAGGCCTTATGGATCTATTCCGCATGCTATATGATTCTTAAGTTGACCCGATATGCCTTCTTATTCTGGTTGCCGATTTATTTGGAAAAAGCATTGAATTACAATGTAAGTGAGGCTGGGTATATGTCTTCTATTTACGAGCTTATCGGTTTTTTTGGTGTTATTTTGGCCGGATATAGTTCTGACAAATTATTCGGTTCAAAACGCTTTAGTACAGTTTCAATCATGATGCTGGCACTCGGTGTAGTGTGTTTAATGCATCCGTATCTGGTAACCTTTGGTAAAATGGGCACCATTATAAGTATTGCTTTGATAGGAATAGCCACTTACGGCCCCGACTCACTTATTTGTACGGCAGGGTCTATGGATGTTGGAGGTAAAAAAGGCGCTGCAATGGCTGCTGGTATTATCAATGGAATGGGCTCAATTGGTCAAATGGTTTCCGGTTTTGTTGTTATGTACATTAATGTCAAATATGGCTGGGACAACTTATTCAACTTCTTTGTTATAATATCTTTAATTGGCGGCGGTATTGCAGCCCTGAAATGGAATTTTAAAAGTCCAGAAAAACAATTGACAACATCCGAGGAAAGTACGGCCTAGCCATTTCAATACTACCGTAAACAACTTAAGAATTTGTTTTACAGATTTAAATAGCTAAATCCGAAGTAACGATACGTTCTTTGAAGAAAATTATAGTTCAATTTGAGCGAATACTGGACAATGGTCCGATAAATACATATCATTCAGCATTTCTGCAAAAACCGCATATTTGTTTACCTTTTTAATGTTTCTCACAAAAATATAATCGATTACCCTCCGGTTCTCAAATGGCCGATTGTCAAAGCCGCATGTGGTCCAATGGGGTCCATAGCTCAAAGTAGCTACACTACTGGAATTGATTATTGTATTCTTCCCATCAGGCTCGATCAAGGTTTTTATTCCTTGGGATTCTGGAACAAGGTTAAAATCGCCGGTTAGGATCAAGGGAAGACCCCCAGCCAATTTATTGGATTTTTCTTTTAATAATTTGGCACTTTCAATGCGTGCTTGTTTTCCTCTGTGATCAAAATGCGTATTCATAAAGATAAACTGCTTTCTAGTAGTTTTATCTAATAGCAGGGCCCAAGTTACAATTCTTTCCAAGGCCGCATCCCAGCCCTTACTTATCTTTTCTGGTGTTTCATTTAACCAAAAGGTTCCACTTTTTATTTCCTTAAATCTGTCATCTCTGTAAAAAATTGGGGAAAACTCTCCTTTTTTCTTACCATCCTCACGTCCGACACCTATAGTTTTATATTGCCTTAGGTTTTCTTCTAAATAGTCCAGTTGGTTAATCAAAACCTCCTGCATCCCAATAATGTCCAAATCGTAAAAATTGATCATCCTTACGACATTTTCTTTTCGATGGTGCCAATTTTGTTTGCCATCTTCAGGATTATCGTATCTAATATTGAAAGACATCGTGTTTATGACCTCATCTTTTTGGGCAAATGAAAAAGATATAAACATCAACATTTGCAAAACTAGTAGTACATTCTTTTTCATAAAAAGGATTTTTATTTATCCTGTAAAAAGTAAAAGCGGGCAATTTACTGCCCGCTTTTAGTAATAAAACTTAAACTAACTCAAACTAACTTCTTCTTAATATCCTTGGTTTTGTTCCAGGAATCCATCAATACCCGAAGCGGCATCAACGGCGCTTTGCGGAATGGGAAATAATCTATGGTTTGCATCAGTATCAGTCTTACCTGTCCAAGAATCTTCGTATTTACCAAAACGTATTTGGTCAACACGTCTAAACCCTTCCCAATATAACTCAAAACCACGCTCACGGAACATATTATCCAAATCTACTGAAGCCAAAGCCTCTGGAGTTTGATCAGGGCGCGCTGTCCTTGATGTTCTAGCGGTATTAACGTCTGCCAATGCTCCGGCTGCATCGCCATTTCTCAATTTTGCCTCTGCCCTCATCAAATAAATTTCAGCCAAGCGCATCATCACAAGGTCAACACTACTGAAGTTGTTACCATTCGGCGATGTACGACTAAACTGGTATTTTGAACAACGGTGACCTGTATTGTGCAAAGAACCTTGGTTGGTAAAGTCAACATTCAAGACATGGTCTACATAGCCTACATCCCTGTCAGGTCCATTTCCTTTTCTTTGCTTTACTGGATAAATTCTGACCCCATCATCGCAGGTCAAAAATGCCCCATCATCTCCTTTTCTAGGTCCCCATAGAATACCTCTTAAAATACCCCTGTCTATCTCAAATTCAGTAGGTTCAATACAGTAATAGCTATTTTCCGTTTCAGTAGCGATTTCTTGTACACGACCTTCAAAGTCAAGTAACTGAGCGTCAGGGATTATCGTATTCTTTTGATAGAACCTGGCATCAGCATCGGCTGGATCAACTGAACCATAAGCATCCACCCAAGTTTGGATAAAATCAGTAGTAAAGGCTGGGCCATCTGTGCCATCAGCGCTGGGGAACTCAGGTCTAGGAAACAAGGAACCTGCAATCGACCAATAGGCCCAACGGCTATGCTCCCTTTTCAGTACACCGCGTTGGTCCAAAGCGAATATAAGTTCAGGATTACTATTGTTATCATCGTTGAACAGGTCAAAATACTCAGGGGATAATGAAAACATGCCCGAATTGATGATATTATCTGTGTATTGGACCACACTACCCATATCTTCAGGAGTAAAGTTCGGGGTGCCATAAGGATCTCGGTATACAGCCGCATTCAAGTGCAACCTTGCCAAAAAGCCCCAAACGGCGGCTTGTGTTATTCTACCAGGTCCTTTATCCTGATTGATTACATCTACCACAGACATCAGCTCACTTTCAATATAATCGATGGCTTCTTGGGTCCTAAGCACCTGGGAAAGTTCACTAGAAACTTCCTTTTTAAGAACAATACCCCAGCTATCCAACATTAACATATTCAAATAAGCCCTTAAAGCCTTCATTTCGTATAAGGCCCCGGTCGCTTCAGCATTCCCCTCATCTACTAAAGGTGTCAATACTTCAATGGCAGCCAATGTTCTTGAAATATTGGTAGTAAGCTGATTCCAGCCAGCACCGACCAAATCGTTCGTTGGGGTAATGGTATGGGCGTGTGTTGCAATAAATTTACCACCATCGAACCAATCGGTTCCCCCACGAAAGGGAAGTATCGCCTCATCTGAGGCAAGCAGCTGTAATCCATAATAATTGGTGTGCCTCCAGGTCCAAGAAACAAAACCATAAGCAGGTGCTATAGCTCCACTTATTATTTCTGCTTGTCCTCCAAATTCTGCCTCATCCAGTCTTACTTCATCTAAGTCCGTACAATTCCAGTTGAACAGCGAACTTAATACTAGTGTTACAATTAAGATTTTATTTTTCATTTGATACAATTTTTTAATTAAAATGATACGTTTAAGCCAAACACAACTGTTCTTGGAGATGGATATGTAAAGCGGTCGATACCGAAAGTTTGTATACCATCTATGTCACCGCCTGTATTTACTTCTGGGTCAAAGCCCGAGTAATCGGTAATTACAAATAGGTTTTGACCTGTTACCGTCAAACGTATGTTGTCGACCAAATCTCCGAATCCTAAATTTTTAGGATTTAAACGATATCCTAATGTGGCATTGTTCAACCGTAAGAAACTGCCATCTTCCAAATAACGTGTAGAAACTTCATTTGAATTGCTAACGTCCTCGTTTGGAAACTCAGCTGCAAAAGCTGTCGTGTTCAGGTTTCTGCTAAGTTGACTTTTACTGAACAGGGACATTGCCGTATGATTGTATAGCTTATTACCAGAGACTCCATTAAAGTTCAGACCCAAATCAAACTTTTTATAATTAAAGTTTAGGTAAAAGGCATAAAGTATATCCGGTAATGCACTGCCGACCACAGTTCGGTCATTATCCAAAGATTCACCATCTGCAACAACGTCTCTAAACTGGTTTAACCCATCAGCACCGATGCCAATAAAATCTTTCATGAAGAACGCACCAATAGGTTCATTATTTATGTAGCCGTTGATGGTAGCGCCTGTTTGGCCAGCACCTGTGGCAGCACCCGTGGTTATTACCTCAAACTGGGAATCGACAACCTTATTATCTATGTGCGACAAATTACCACCAATATTATACGTAAAATCCTCACCGATACTACCTCTATAATCCAGTGTAATTTCAACTCCGGTGTTTTTGATTTCCATTTCGGCAATATTTGTCCAAATTTTTTCGGTAGGCTGTATTGGATCTACCCTATTGGAAAATAGTACCACATCGCTGGCAACCTTATTGAAGTAGTCCAATGTACCAGTCAACTGATTACCGAACAATCCAAAATCCAAACCGATATTGGTCTGCGTAGAAACCTCCCATTTAAGGTCTGGGAAAGCGGTACGAACAGGCACGGTACCGAAGGGGTAATCACTCAGGCTAACTTCATTTCCAGCTACGGGATAGGTGTCATTCTCTGTCTTTGAATCTATAAAACTAGCTAAACTTACCTTACTGGGAATACCATCTTGGTTACCGGTTTGCCCCCAACTTGCACGCAATTTCAGGTTACTGAACAATTCATTATCAGCCATAAAGTCTTCATTGTTGATATTCCAACCTAAAGCCACTGAAGGGAAATATCCATATTTGTTGTTAGAACCAAATTTTGAGGAACCATCCGCACGTAGGGTTGCCGTTAACAAATACCTGCTTTTATACCCATAGTTGAGCCTACCAAAAAACGACTGTTGCTCATTTTCAAAAGCTACAGACTCCAATGTGGTGGGAAGCACCTCGGTGCTTATCTGGTCTTGATACCTCGGCTCAATACCATTAAGGGCAAATCCTTCCAAATCAAATCTCTTCTGCTTGAAAATTGTCTCTTGATACGAGTGTCCTGCTAACAGTGTCACATTGTGGTCATCAATGCTGAAGATATAGGTTAAGGTGTTTTCTATCAAGGTGTTGCTGTTTGTGATGATTCTAGAACTCAATTCACCAAATTCCGAACCTTCTAGTAAGGCGAAAGGCTCACGCTGTATATCCCGATCGGTAGAAGAATAGTCTACCCCTAGACTTACTTTATAAGTAAGACCGTCAATAATTTCATAAGACGGGGCAATATTTGCTAAGATCCTATTGCTGTTGGCTTCATCCGTGTATAACCGATTGCGCTCAATCGGATTTAAACGTTCGTCCAATAAAGTTGGTTCACCATTAGTGAACACGGGAATTGTAGGGTTCAGCTGCAACATATCGACCACAATTGAACCGATATCAGGCCTTTCGTTTACGGTTCTCGATGCCGTAAGGTTGAAATCTACATTAAAGCGGCCATCTAGTGCTTTCTGGGTCAAATTAACCCTACCGGAATACCTTTTTAAAGAACTGTTATTGTAAATCCCTTCTTGGTCATCCATACCTGCAGACACAAAATAAGAGGATTTTTCATTGGCACTCCCACTCATTGAGAAGTTGACATTTTTTGATATACCTGTTCTTGTCAATGCATCTTCCCAACTAGTATTTGCACCTGCGTCGAATAAAGTACCACCAACAGCGGGTACTTGTTGTCTAAACTCACTGGCGTTAAAAACGTCCATGCCATTCGCTAGGGACGATATAGCAGTGGACACCGATAAATTCATTTCTGTTTTACCGACTTTCCCTTTTTTGGTGGTAATAACAATTACCCCATTGGCTGCCCTAGCACCGTAAATGGCTGCTGAGGAAGCATCCTTTAAGACATCGATCGATGCAATGTCCTGGGGATTGATGAAGTTTAAAGGATTTGAGGATACACCAGTAGGACTGTTATCAATAACAAAGCCATCTACCACAAAAAGCGGTGTTGTTCCCGACCTTAAACTTCCTACACCACGAATAATAATGTTCTGTGCGGCTCCTGGCTCCCCACTAACAGAGGAAACATTAACACCTGATATCTTACCCTGTATAAGCTGTCCTGGGTTGGTAACAACGCCTTGGTTAAAGTTTTCACTCTTTAAAGATCCAATAGCACCTGTTACATCCGACTTTTTTTGAACCCCATAACCCACAACCACTACTTCTTCCAAACTGCTGGCATCCGTTTGCATTTGAATAGCAATCGTTTCTCTTCCATTTACAGCTACTTCCTGCGAGGCAAAACCAATATACGAAACTACCAAAGTGGCATTTGCATCGGCAATGGTCATGGAGAAATTACCGTCAAAATTCGTTTGTGTACCATTGGTAGTCCCTTTTTCCAAGATATTTGCCCCTGGCAAAGGCACTCCATCGGCATCCGTTATTGTACCAGTAACATTTAGTTCCTGAATTTCTTCAACACGAACTGGAACAGGGCTTTTGATTTTGCCTGTTTTTAGAATAATCTGTTTTCTTTTTACAAGAAAATAGATATCCGTGTTCTTAAAAAGAGTTTCAAGAACGTCTGAGATAGCCATTTTCTCTACTTTCACAGATACTTTTTTGTTTACATCCACTTTTTCATGGTTGTATAAAAACCTAAATTTTGATTGCGCCTCTATTTCAGAAAATACCTCTTCTACTGTTACATTCTCCAAATTCAAGGTTACCTTGGTGTTTTGGGAATAGGTATTAGCCTGAATTTGAAATAGAGAAACTATCATCAAGATCGTAGTAAGTTTCATCTTCAAGTTGTGTTTGCAAAACCTTTCATATAGCAAAGTTCCACAAGAGTTAATTTTTTTCATATTTTCGTTTAGTTTGTTTATTTGACTACGTTTTAGTTGAATCTTCATTAGAGGTCGGGAAATGCTCCAACATTTTCCGGCTTTTTTATATAAAGATGATTCGTTTTTTCTAATTTAAATTTGTTCACTTCATAGGCATTACGAATTTTAGTTAGTAGGATTGATCAGTATTTAATAAGATTATCTTGTCATTCCCCATTTCATAGGAAAATGGAGTATCTTCCTTAAAAGCATCTAGTATTTCATCTATGCTTTCTTCCATAAAGGAGGCGGTGTACACCTGGTTCTCCAAAAAATAGTTCTGATTTTCTATAGAGATATCAAAATGGCGCTCCAGTTTTTTGCGAATACTATTGAATGGTGTTCCTCTAAACAAGAGTATACCATCTTTCCAAGCCGTATAGAGATCTACGTCCACTTTTTTCACAGACATTTTCTTTTTCGTCTTATTCCAAGAAGCCATATGTCCAGGGGTCAAAGGAATAATTGCATTTTGGTCATTTTCTTTGTTTTCTTCGTACAAATTGATTGCTCCTTTAACCAGAACGGTATTTATATTGGAATCTTCAGGATAAAAGGATATGTTGAATTCAGTACCCAATACCTGCACATTGACTTCGTTTGCATTTACGACAAACGGGTGGGCTTCATCCTTGGCCACATCAAAGTAGGCTTCACCCTTTAAATATACCTTCCTCTTTTTCCCATTGATAAATTGAACCGGGTATCTTAATGATGTTCCAGCATTGAGTTTAACATGGGTGCCATCGGACAAGACCAGATCGAAACGCTTGCCGTAAGGTACAGTCAATTCATTATAGACCAGCTCTTTCAAAGTGCTGCCTTTATCGGTTTTATAGGTCAATTGATTCCCTTTTTGTGACCCAATAATATTTCCCTTGGCATCAACGATATTCTGTTGGTCATTCTCTCTGACCACTTTGACTTTTCCATTGCCTTGTTTGAGGATAATCGCATTTGGGTCAATGGTGTTGACCACCGTTGGAATCCCTTCATCGTTAGATAAAAACCCTTTTTGGTAACCAAAAAACAATCCCACTATCACTACAATGGATGCGGCCACTTTGTAGAACAAACCTCTTCGTATCTTGTTCTTAGGAAATCTTTGACTTGGTGAAGTTCCCGTTTTGTCCTGATGTTCTAATTGGGCAATGACTTTTTCATAAAACGCTTTTGTCCGGTCATTGGTTTTCTTTTCTTCCAAATTGGAGGAATTCTTTGTGCCAAATAGATGTCCATCCAGCATTTCTTCCCATTTCCTCTCGTACTTGGAATCCTTTATATACTCCATTAGTACATTGTACTCGGCCTTAGTAAGCGTATTGTCTACAAAATTTTGAAATAATTTTTCGATTTCGGTTTGCCTCGCCATTTGTGGGTGCTTTATTTATTTGGCCCTACTATATACTAATACACCTGGAATAAGGAAAAGTCCCAAATAAAAGTTAATTTTTTTTAAAAATTATTAAGAGCCCGTTTAAATTTCGTTTTTGAAATTTGTTATACGGTACTTTTTCGTCAATTAAGGCTTCAAAAACGGAGTTGGCAGTGTCAAATGAGTATTTTGTTAACGAAAAGCGGCGAAAAAAGAGCCATAACAAAACCGAAGGATGAAATTTAAACGGGCTCTAAGAAGAAGTGTGCTATGAGAAAAAAATCAGGCCTATTAATACAGTATCTGAGATATAAGGTTGTAATTGGGTTTTAATAAGTTGAAGTGTTTTCCAAAGGTGGTTTTTTACAGTCTTAGGGGAAATTTCCAGTAACTCAGCAATTTCTTGATTGCTTTTTCCTTGTTTTTTAGAAAGGACAAATATTTTCTTTTTTTGTTCTGGCAACTTTTTTAAAATGGTACTTAGTATGTTTTCATATTCCCTGAGTTGCAACAAGTTTTCGGTCTCGGAATTCAATACTGAAATATTTTTCCACATTTCCTGTTTCAAATATTCACTGTTGGCCACGTTTCTTAAATAGTTATAGGTAAGATTTCTGGCAATGGTATAAATAAATGAGTTGAACGAATTTTGGGAATCTATGGTTTCCCTATTTACCCAGATCTTTATAAATACCTCCTGAATAATATCTTCGGTAGCATGTCTAGATTTGGTCATAGAAAAAACAAATGGGTACAGTTTTTTACTGTACGTATTGAAAATAGTTCTAAAGGCGGCTGTATCTCCTTTTTTGAGATCGTTAAGAATTCCTTCTATATGTATATTACAATCTTCCAATCCTCTTAATTCTTCTAATTATTGCAATTTCATATCCTCATTTTCAATAGCATTTTCTAACATTTCGCTAGAAAAACAAACAAAAAATCGAAATTACGATGACATATCCGCTATGCCGGCATATTCAAAACAACAAATAATATATTGATTTTTAAAAGGAATGGCATGTAAATTCTATGCAAAGGTTTGCATAAATGACATTTTGGGCAGTATTACGCAAAGGTTTTCGTGAAAATGAAGCCATTGAATCATAAATTCATAGAAATTAAGTCAAAAAACATAACGATTTATGTGCTTATAATGGACCATATACTAGCTATGTGAAAGTGGTATACGTTCTATCCTTGGCTTCAAAAATCTTGTTCGATCTATTCTTTTTCTAGCTAAGAATCTTATTAAACAAGGTGCTATTAATTGTTCAACAAAGTTTGAACCGTACCTTCGTTAAGATCTATCCTAAAATGACCTGAGGGAGCCCCTTCAAAATGTTTTTGAAACATTTTGGCAAAATCCCTTAGTTGATCGCTCATTTTTGATTCCTCCATTTGGGACAAATGGCCTAAAAGAATTTTATATTGCTTTATTCGTTTGGATCCGATATCATTCAAGGCCAAATGATCCGCATTGTGCAAGCGGTAGAAATCAAATACCAAATCATACCCATCCCAATCTTCAAAATCTAGGAATGTCAAATTTTGCTGGGCCAACAAGGATTGAATTTGAGACATTCCGTTAGAATCGGTTGCTGTTACCAATAATTCCTTACCACTTTGTTTCAGCAAATGTTCTTTTAATACGGATGGCCAATCATCAGGGATAAATCGAAGTCGAACCAATTCCCTCAAGTGCCATGTAACATATTCCTGATAGTTATTGGTATTAAGTATTTCTTGACTCCAAATTTGCTCTTTCTTATTTTCAATCAGATACTCATGCTCTTTCTCATATAAAGGAAATAATTCCCTAAATCTTGGAACAGAAACCAAAGGAACCGTTTCCACATCCAAGATATTCTTGGATTGTACGGTCAGTATTTTATAGGCTGCTGGATAAGCGGCCAAAGAAGGCGTCTGTACATTAATCAGAACATTTCCTTTTTTGGTCTTATGGATTCCTGTATCATTAATATGCATATGTCCCCCAAAATGTACTTTGAGTCCAGCATCCGCAAAGGCTTTCGCCACATCTTCTTTTGGGACCCTATGCAACTGCATCTTATCACTCCCAAAAAGTGCTTTTTTCAATTCCGAGGTGCCATCGTTAAACTCCACCATGGGATAGTGGCTGAAAGCAATCAGTGTTTTTCCTCTTTTTTGTGCCTCTTTGACTACTTTACCAACCCATGATATCAGATGTTGTTTATGGGTAAGGACATTATTGTACCCGGTACTGGCTCCACTATAGTTTTTTGGATTCTGGGAATCACTATCTGCCCCTTTAACTGGCACATATACATTTGCATCCAAAGCCAACAACCACACTCCTTCTTGTGGTCCCACTAAATAACTCACATCTGGAACCACTAAATTTTCGGAAATGGGATACTGCCTTTGGTTTAATCTCGATACTACAAGTGCCTTTTCTAACGTATAGTTTTCATAGTCATAACTTGAAAATGGAGTTTCCCAATACTGGAATTTTTCTTGGGGAAAGAATCCAAAATCGGATAATTGGTTTAAAATACCAGCATATCCCCATTCCTTAACATCTTGTGTAATAATGGGCTGTAAACCATTATTTTCTATATTACCTTGTTTGCTCAGTATAGCCTGGGGTTGGCCTCCTTCTCCCAAAAAGTCCTTTTTTCCAGCATCTTGAGCAAATGGTCGTCCCGGATCATGATTTCCTGTAATGACCAAAAAGGTAATATTGTATTTTTTGGAATACGTATCGAGAATCTTGCGCAAAGCCCTAACATTCATAGGCTGGCCATCATCAGAGAAATCGCCGGGAAGGGCAATGATTTTGATTCCTTTATGTACGGCATCTTCCAAAGCGGCCAAGAATGCAAAATAGTTTTCATTGAACAATCGGGTAGAATGCAATTGGGACTCCATTGTGCGAATGGTATTGTATTTTCCCGTCAACGGATTTTTAATGCCCTTATAGTCAGTATCTGAAAAAGTAGCGTAAATATCCTGTAAATGGACATCTGACATAAATGCAATTTTAATATTTTCCAGCTGTTTAGTTTTATTATTTCCTTTACAGGAAATCAATAGAAGGGAAACTATTAAGAGAAGTTTATTTATACCTAAAACCATATTGTCTTTAACTTAAAATATACTTTATTCATTGGTGTCATACCTATTAACCCATGCATTTGCCTTTACCCTACAGCAAAGAAAATCGACCTTCATAAAGTTGGGTTTCATCGACCGCATCCTTAGCCGGATGCAATTCTTTGATGGGAAAGCCTGAGTCTTCTGAAGATTTGTCTATGTACCCAGCAGGTCATTTAGATCTTCCATACTGTCAAAAACAACGGCACCCATATCTTCAAATGCCCCTTTGTTATGGCTTTTGGCATAGGCAAAAGTATCAAAACCACCAGCAATTGCCGCTGTTACACCATACATGCTATCCTCAACTACTGCGCACTCGTTTGGTTTACAACCCATTTTTTTTGCGGCAAATAAATAAATTTCTGGATCTGGTTTCCAGCTTCCTATTTCGTAAGAGCTAAAAATACTGTCGGTCGAAAATTTATCGATGAGATCTACCTTTGTTAAATTCAGGGTGATTTTCTCCCTTGGGCCACTTGAGGCCACACAAAATGGCACCTTTAATCCATTAAGTAACCCATGAATACCCTTTATGGGTTTCAGGTTTCTTTTAAATGCCTTGAAGGTTTTTTGCCTAAAATTCATTTCAAAATTTGGCGGAATATCTCCATCGATTCGAAGGTCGATATATTCTAAGATACCTTTGAAGGACTTTCCCGAAAATTCTGCTACTGCCTCATTAAAACTAAGATTTAAGCCTAAATCCCCAGCCATTTCAACCAAGACTTTACTTGAAATAGACTCACTATCTACCAATACACCATCACAATCAAAAATGACACATTTATATTTCATGCGTTTAAATCTTTTTAATTATCTGGAAATTAATTAAAAAATTAAGAACGCATGTAAACGCTATTCTCTTACATTAAAAATTTTAAACATTTTTTTTTGTGAAGCAATTTTTAAAGTTTCTCAATGCTCGTTTCATTAGTTTTGCCCCAATAGCACATAAATCAAAAGGGTAACCAAACAAAGTGCAATGGACATATGCTTGGTATACTTCCATTCCTTCAAATCCAAAATATGCAGGTCCTCGGCCTTAAACTCCCTTTCCGGTGGATAAAAGTAAGATACTGCAAACATCACTACCAAGTTAAGTATGAATTCAATCCCCCAAATATGAATAAAATGGATGTCGGTTTTCAGTATAAAAGTAGTTGTGATATAAAAAGCCAATCCCACGAACAATGCCGCTTTGGCCCCAGCTGCCGATATTCTCTTTAGGAAAAAACCTGCCAACATAATAGAGGCAATGGGAATAAAGAAAATACCATTCAGTTGTTGCAACATTTGGTACAAACCGTCTGGCGCATTAGCTACCATAGGCGCTGCCATAATTGCAAAAATAGCCAAAACGGTAGAGGTCAATTTCCCTACTTTTACCAATTTTTTATCTGTACTGTCCTTGCCAAGGTGCCTTTTGTATACATCAATACTAAATATAGTCGCTGCACTGTTAAGCACACTATTAAAGGTACTTAATACAGCCCCCATCACTATTGCAGCAAACAAGCCTACAAGGCCAACGGGAAGTACTTTTTTAATAAGCTCAGGATAAATCATATCTTGATTGTCAAAAAGAGAATCCCCATAATAATAGAAGCCTATAACTCCGGGCAAAATAATGATAATGGGTACGAGTATTTTTAAAACCCCTGTATATAAAAGTCCTTTCTGTGCTTCCACCAAGTTTTTGGCCCCAAGTGCCCGCTGGATAATGGTCTGATTCATACTCCAGAAATACAGTTGGTTTATGATCAATCCGGTAAAAAGCACTCCAAAGGGCATTACCGAATCCTTTGCTCCAATGACATTGAATTTCTCAGGACTGTGCTGATAAATCTTACTCAAACCTGCCAGAGGATTGCCATCCCCAATACTGATAAGAGCAATTAAAGGAATGGCCAGTCCCCCAATCAACAACCCATAACCGTTGATCGTATCTGATATGGCTACAGCTTTTAAGCCTCCAAAAATAGCGTAAATGGACCCGATTACACCAATACCAACAACAGTCAACCAAAGGCCTTCTTTTTGGGATATGCCCAATACTTCTGAGATATTGAAGATGCTTTCCAAGTTGATGGCTCCTGTGTATAGTACAATTGGTAACAAGGTGACAACAAAAGAAACCATTAAGAATAGGGCAACCAACGTCCGTGTGGTGCCGTCAAAACGTTTTTCCAAATATTGAGGAATGGTAGTAAGTCCCATTTTCAAATATTTGGGCACAAAATATATTGCTGCAGCGACCAAGGCTAAGGCCGAGGTAACTTCCCATCCAATAATGATAAAACCATTTTTATAGGAGGAACCGTTCATTCCTATAAGGTGCTCGGTTGAAATATTGGTCAGTAGCATGGATCCTGCGATGACAACTCCGGTCAAGCTTCGTCCCCCTAAGAAATATCCATCTTTGGAATCGAGTTCTTCGTTCCTGAGTTTATACCAAGAATAAATGGCAACAAAAGCTATGAAGCCAATAAAAGTTAAAGCAGTATACATGGTTGATTAATTTTGGTTGTTATTGAACATAAATCGTTCAGACGACAAACCTATATTTTTAGATTGCCGCCTGATTATATATTAGTGATGGAACCTTTGCTTCTTTTTATGTTCCAAGGCATCTGCATATGCTTTTTGAACGGTTTCCATCTCGGACACTTCTGAAATGGGAACTTCCCACCAACCATAGCCGTCAGTACCTTGATATCTGTCGCAAGTGGCATATATGACTGTAGTTCTATCTATCTTTTTCGCTTCCGCAAGAGCATCGGTAAGACTTTCATAATCTGTACACTCAATGACATGGGCTCCCAAACTACGTGCATTATCTGCCAAGTTGATTGGTAGAACAGCATTAGAGACAACATCATCGCCATCAATCTTTTGAGATTCGGGATTGCGATATAAATATCTTGTGCCAAAGCCCTCACTGCCTAAACTCCGCGATAAGGAACCAATACTTTTATAGCCATCATTGTCTATCAAAACAATAGTTATTTTATACCTTTCTTGGATGGAGGTAACGATTTCCTGGCAAAGCATCAGATAACTACCATCGCCGACCATCACATAAATCTCACGACTAGGATCGGCCATCTTTGCCCCAAGCCCACCGGCAATTTCATAGCCCATACAGGAATATCCATATTCTAGGTGAAAACTCTTGTTGCTCTTGGTTCGCCATAACTTATGTAAATCTCCTGGTAAACTTCCTGCAGCGCAAAGCACCACGTCATTATCATCTGCAAATTCGTTTACCGCCCCGATTATTTCCCCCTGACTCAAAAGATTATCGTGTCTGTAAGCATATATTTCCGAAACTTTTTCCTCCCATGTACGATTGAATTCTCTAACACTCTTGCTATAGTCCTCACCCACTTGATAATCCTCCAATAATCCCAATAATTCTTCCAACGTGGCTTTCGCATCTCCTTGTAACATAAGGCCGCCATGTTTGGCCGCATCAAATTCGGTAACGTTGATATTCACAAATTTCACATCCGGGTTTTGAAAAGCCGTTTTAGAGGCGGTAGTAAAATCACTATAACGTGTCCCCAGGCCTATAACCAAATCCGCTTCTTCCGAAATTTTATTGGCACCAGGAGTCCCTGTTGCCCCGACCGCACCCAATTGATGGGGGTCGTCATATCTCAAAGCCCCTTTTCCTGCGAAAGTTTCCGCAACGGGGATATGGGTTTTATGGACAAAAGTTTTCAAAAGGTCAAGGGCCTCACTGTAATGGGCACCTCCACCAGCAATTATCAAAGGTTTTTTACTTTTTTTAATAAGGTCAACCGCTCTTTTGATTTGAGAAACATCGGGTCGTTGCCTCATAATTCTCCAGGTTTTCTTCTCAAAGAAGTCTATAGGGTAGTCAAAGGCCTCTGCCTGAACGTCTTGTGGTATTGCCAATGTAACAGCACCTGTTTCGGAAGGGGAAGTCAATACCCTCATAACTTCGGGAAGGGCAAATAATATTTGTTCGGGCCTATTGATTCGGTCCCAATATTTTGAGATAGGCTTAAAACAGTCATTAACGGAGATATCTTGGGAATTGGCCGATTCTAACTGTTGTAAAACGGGGGCAACATTTCTTCGTGCAAAAATATCACTAGGAATCAATAATACCGGTAGGCGATTTATGGTCGCCCCTGCTGCTGCCGTCAACATATTGGTGGCTCCTGGCCCAATGGAAGTAACACAGGCAAAAGCACTTAGTCTATTCTTCATTTTGGTATATGCCGCGGAGGTATGCACCATGGCTTGCTCATTACGGCACTGATAATACTTTAGTCCGTCTTGCTGCTGTATGGCTTGCCCCATCCCTGCAACATTGCCATGCCCCAAAATACCAAAACAACCTGCAAAAAACTTGTTTTCGACCCCATCACGTTCTACATATTGTTGATTTAAATATTTTACAACGGCTTGGGCAACGGTAAGTCTTATTGTTTTCATTTCTACTTTATTTATTATTCTTAAAAAGGCATTTCTGAATTTTATACCAATCTGAATACTACCTTTCTGTTTATTGCGCTACATATTCTTGGGCTTTTTAATTGTATGCCCATTAAAGGAAAATCCAAAGTGTCAATGTCGCATCATTTTAACATTTTCACATCATGAGACTGATCGATATCAGATAGTTTTATGGGTCGATTTTCCTTAAGCGATTTTATGGCCGCCAATCCTATTTTAAGGGATTGTAGTCCATCATTTCCAGTGGCAGGGATTTCGCCTCCATTTTCCAAGCTCTTTATATAATCGCTCATTTCATTCTTATAAGCCTCTGCATAACGTTCCAAAAAGAAATGTAACGGAAGGGACCCTTGACTGCCTTGACTGGTAAATAATTGGTGTGAATCGTGCAAATTATTTTCTGTCTTTACCATACCCTTTGAACCGAACACTTCCACTCTTTGATCATATCCATACGCTGCCTCCCTACTGTTGTCTATGATGGCCATAGTACCATCGGCATAGGTCAGAGTAATTACAGCAGTATCAATATCACCAGCTTCCCCAATTGCAGGATCTACAAGTACTGCACCTTTTGCGTATACCTCAACAACCTCTTTCCCCACAATAAACCGCGCCATATCAAAATCGTGAATGGTCATATCTAAAAATAGGCCTCCAGATTTTTCAATATAACTTACCGGAGGTGCCCCTGGATCCCTACTGGTTATTTTCACCAAATGGTGCTCTCCAATGGCTCCTTCACTGACCAAGGCCTTGATTTTTTTGAATTCCTTATCGAATCTTCTATTAAAACCTATCATTAGCTTTATGTTGGTATCCTTTACAACATCCAATACTTCCACTACTCTATCCAAAGAAAGGTCGAGTGGTTTTTCACAGAAAATATGTTTACCCGCTTTAGCCGCCATTTCCACATAATCTGCGTGGGTATCTGTAGGGGAGCATATTACCACTACATCAATGTCTGTAGAGGCCAACATGGCTTCATATGTCGAGGTGACATTGGAGATGCCTTTGTCCCTTGCATATTGCTTGGATTCTTCCATAGTATCCATCACGGCAACAATTTTTACCCTGCTCATTTGAAGTAGGTTCTCTAGATGAATTTTTCCAATTCTTCCTAGGCCAGCAACTGCAAATTTTATTTTTGTCATTCGTATCTAATTATTTATAAACCTAACGTTTTTATGTAATCCCTATTGGCCTGAGCACAAATCTTAGGATGCCCCATACCTGGTAATATGTCTTGTTCCACTACAATCCAATCATCGTACTTAAATTGATGTAGGAGTGCAACAATGGTCTCAAAATCAACACCACCCTTTCCAAGTTCGCAAAATACCCCTCTTTTTATAGCGTCAAAATAATCCCCATGTACCGCTTTGGATGCCTTTGCAATTTCGGGATCGAAATCTTTAAAATGCACATGCCATATTCGATTGGAATATGCCTTGAGTGCATCTATTGGATCACCTCCTCCAAAAGCATAATGTCCCATATCAAGACAAAGCCCCAAAAGATTTGGATCCGTCAATGATAACAATTTGTCTATTTCCTCCGGGGTCTCAACATAACCTGCACAATGATGATGAAAAACCGTTCGGATGCCATAGGCGTCTTTTACAGCTTTTGCAATTTTTTCGGCACCTCGGGCATAATCTGTCCATTGGGTATCGGTTAGCCCCATATCAGGTCCAATTCTTCCTGCATTTTTGGTGCGTTCAGGAATGGTTCCATTATCATCAGCTAGAACAATGAATGCTTTTTCGTAACCTCCAGCATGCATTAGTCCAGCTACTTTTAAAGCCGCGGAGATACCTTCATTATGTTTGGTCACATCTGCCAGTGCTACGGGAACAAAAGCCCCCAACAACTCCAGCCCTCTTTTTTGAACTTCTTCACGTAATCCGACAGGATCGGTAGGCATATAACCCCAATCTCCCAGTTCGGTTCCTATATAACCGGTTTCCTTTATTTCATCCAATACCTGTTCAAAACCGATTTCCTCCGATTTTTCTTCCAAATCAAATTCTAAGGCTCCCCATGAGCAAGGAGCATTGGCTATCTTGATCATATGTTCGTATTAAAATTTGCGAGACCAAATGTTCGGCCAGCGTTCTATAATTACTTTTGTTTGGGTGAAAAACTCTATCGCATGTTTTCCCTGACCGTGTAAGTCTCCGAAGAAACTATCTTTCCAACCACTAAAGGGAAATTGTGCCATAGGGGCGGCTACTCCAATATTGATACCAATATTTCCTGCATCGGCTTCATTCCTGAATTTTCGGGCACTTGCGCCACTGCTGGTAAATAAACAGGCCATGTTTCCATATGTACCACTATTTATGAATTCCAATGCTTCTTCAATATTTTTCATTGAAATAAGACTCATGACAGGTCCAAAAATTTCGGTTTTGATCAAATCCTTGTCCAAGGCCACGTTTTCCAAAATGGTAGGGGCAAGGAAATTACCATTTTCATATCGTGAAACCGAGGTATTTCTACCATCCAAAAGAGCCGTGGCACCTTCATTCAATCCCTGTTGAATCAAATCGGCAATCCTACTCTTGCTTTCAGGGGTGATAACCGGGCCCATACTAACCCCATCATCCCAACCATAACCGGTTGTTCTGGATTTTACGGTTTCATATAGGGAATCTTTAATTTCTCCTTTATCATCCCCAACGGTAATGATGGTGGAAGCTGCCAAACAACGTTGACCAGCACAACCATACACTGAATCTGCAATAATTTTGGACGACATTTCAATATCCGCATCCGGTAAAACTATAACCGGATTTTTGGCCCCGCCTTGTGCTTGAACCCTCTTTCCGTTTGCTGTCCCTTTCGAATAAATATATCTAGCAACGGGGGTACTTCCAACAAAACTTATGGCTTTAATAGTAGAATGCTCCAAAATTGCATCAACAGATTCTTTACCTCCATGTACCAAGCTTATCAATCCTTTGGGAACGTCGAGTTGGTCAATGAGTTCAAAAATCTTCATCATGGTCAAAGGCACTTTTTCTGAAGGTTTCACGATAAATGAATTACCCGTGGCAATGGCATAGGGTAAGAACCAAAAAACAATCATACTTGGGAAGTTGAACGGGGTAATACAGGCCGCTACCCCAACCGGTTGTCTTATCATCATTTCATCAACCCCCGTGGCAATGTCCTCTATCACATCTCCGGCCATGAGCATTGGTGTTCCGCAGGCGACTTCTATATTTTCAATGGCCCTTTCGATTTCTCCAAAAGACTCACCTTTGGTCTTCCCTGATTCCTTAGTTATGATTTCGGCTATTTCCGATTTGTTCTCCTCAAAGAGCGATTTTAGTTTGTAAAGTACCTGTACCCTTCTTATAACAGGTACCTTACTCCATTCTTTATAAGCTGTAAATGCCGATTCTGTTGCTGTGGCAATATCTTTTGCCGTATCGGCCCCATAGGGTACTTTGGCCAAAACCTCTTGACTTGCGGGGTTTAACACATCGATAGTCTGTGTTGATACACTATCAATCCAAGTGCCATTTATATAATTTTTTTGAATTTCCATTTTTTTAATTACTTAACTATTTTCTTAAATTTATTTTTTGGTTTTGGCAGCAGTACTGCTTCAACAATCAATTCATTTCCTTTTCGATTAAAAGCCTCCGCGTTCTTCTATAAACTCCAAGGATTCTTTCAAGTAAGGCATAAAGTTAGCACAACCTTTTCTGGTAACTACTTGGGCCCCACTGGCGTTACCCATTCTACAAGCTTTAAATAAACCCCATCCCTGCAGTATTCCGTATAAGAAACCACTGGCGAAAGCATCTCCGGCACCAAGAACATTCAATACCTCAACAGGAAAACCTGGAACATCTTCCCTAGAACCATTGGACTTATAAATACTTGCCCCATCTTCACCTCTTTTTACAATCAAAACTTCTATACCTGAAGAAAGCAATCGCTCAATAGATGCATCAATATCCCCGGTAATCTCTGGAGCTGATATTTGCTGGTCTTTTATGGTTACCTGAGAGGCACTACTCATGGTAGCAGCTAATATCTCCTCCTCAGTACCTATTGCAATTTTCACTTTAGGAAGAATCGCCCTTACCGTTAACCCAAAAGCGCGATAATCATGCCATTGATCGGCCCGAAAATCCAAATCCAATACAACATCAACCTTATTTTTCTGGGCCACTTCGGTGGCAAAAAATGTAGCACTTCTGCTGGGTTCTATATTCAAAGCCGTACCATTGATTAGAAGTATTTTATAATCCTGTACATTGGCCTTAATTACGTCATCTATAGAAACTTGGCTATCGGCTGCATTGTCTCTATAATACACCAAGGGGAATTTATCTGGTGGTTCTATTCCCAATACCACGGCGCTACTTCTTGATTGGTTTTTTACAGGTATGCAATGGGTATTTACACCCTCATTGTTCAAGAAATTTACAATAAACTCCCCTACTTTATCATTACCAACTCCTGTAAGCAAACTGGCATTAACTCCTAATCGTGCACAACCCACGGCGATGTTGAGCGGTGAACCGCCCACAAAGGCATCGAATCCCTTTATATCGTTGAATGGTGATCCAATGTCTTGGGAATATAAGTCGATGGAAGACCTTCCCATGGTTATCACATCATATTTTCTTTCTGCCATACGTTTTTATTTGTTCATTTTAGCCGTTACCAATGGTAATCTGTCGTCTTGTGATGACCAAGAATCGTAAATCCATTCATGATCTGGATCCGTGGTATTGGCCAAACATTGATCAGTGCCGGCCAAAAAATTAAGATAATAACAATGGAAACCGTGTTCTGCTACAACTGGATGGAATCCTTTGGGTATCAAAACGACATCATTGTGTCTGGGTCTTACAATTTCATCCAAGGAACGATCTTGGGTATATACCTGTTGAATGGCATAAGCCCCTGGTTTTTGAAATTTGTAGAAATAGGTTTCCTCCTGAATGGGCTCAAGCACATTTCCTTGATCATCTAACTTTCGTTCGTCATGTTTATGTGCCGGGAAAGAACTCCAATTCCCAGAAGGAGTGTACACCTCACGAGAAACAATTTTACTACAGCCAAAACCAGGTGGAACCAAATCATTGAATTGTCTTGTTGCATTATCGCCTCCGAATATGACTACAGGGGTTTCTTCAGGTGTTACGAACTTGGCCGGGAAATCTTCATCAGATGTACACCAACCATAGGCTATATCCAAAACCTTGCTTGTTGCAGTCAGTTTAAATTGAGAATTCCTGGGTAAATATAAGGTATGGGCCACGCCACTGAAAACGTCCTTGCGACCATTGACCGTTTCCCAATCCCCATGGTTGCAGGATACTTTGAAGTTTCCGCTTAGCAATACAATGACCATTTCGTTATCTTTTGTGTCATGTTCCCAAGTCTCGTCCAATTCCATTTCACGGGCCTCAAAACTTAAATATTCCCATTGGGCCGATTCTGGGGTAACCCGATGATATATTTTGGAAGTTGCATTGGGCTTTTTCAGTAAATGTGATTCTGTACTCATAAAAATCTTATTTCATTAAACAAATTGACTTGCCTTGCCGGTAGCCCCCAAAAGGTCGAACTTCTCCAGCATAAATTTTTCATAGGCATCCATATATTCCTTTCCTGGTATTATCGGGTCGAACTGTTCAGGCGTATCCCTAAAAAATTCGCGATGTACCCGAGCCCATAAAATTCGGGTGTCCGTAGCGATATTGATTTTACAGACTCCGTATGAGATTGATTTTATTATTTCATCCGGGGATACCCCGGCCGCTCCTTCATTTAGATTGCCTCCACTTTTGTTGATTCTTTCTATTTCTTTTTGGTTTACTGCAGAACCGCCATGTAAAACTATGGGGAACTTTGGAAGTCGCTGTTGTATTTCTTCCAAGATACCAAACTGTATCCCCTGACCTCCTGAGAACTTATAGGCACCATGGCTGGTTCCCACGGCAACTGCAAGGCTATCACAATGGGTTTCTTCAATAAATAATTCGACTTCGTCTGGCTGGGTATATTTTGCCAGTTTTTCGTCAATTGAAATATCATCTTCAACGCCGCTTAGTACACCCAGTTCCGCCTCAACAAAAACTTTCTTTTCATGGGCCTTATCCACTACAGCTTTCGTTCTTCGCACATTTTCATTAAAATCGTAATGCGAGGCATCTATCATTACTGAATTGTACTTCCCTGAGGTAATGGCATCAAAAGCGTGCGATTCGGTACCATGGTCCAAATGAATGCCGTACGTGGCCTTGGGGTAAATTTTTGCTGCAGCATCTATCATGGCCAGCAACATATCTGAATGTGCATAATTTCTAGCAACCGGTGTCATTTGCACCAAAAAAGGGGCATTGGCCTTTTGTCCTGCCCTAAATAAACCATGAACCTGTTCCATAGTAAATACGTTAACCGCGGCAATGGCATATTTACCATAACATTTTTCATACAAAATTTTAGGTGAAATCATCATCATCTAGTCGAGCCACAAAAATTCAAAGCAAAAATCTAATGGATAAAACAACAATAAAAAATCCATAGTTTTAGGGGTTTCACTTTAAATCTCTATGCAAACGTTTGCACGAATATGAAGCTTACAAAGCTCTTAAAAGTCGCCTTGTATTTTTTTTGATGTACCTCTTAATACCAACTCTGTTTTAAAAACTTCATGACGAAACTCTTTGCTCTCCTCTTCTTTTTCAATTTCGTGCAACAAAATTCGTGCAGATAGCATTCCCATACTATACACTGGTTGCCAAACCGTGGAAAGTGCCGGAGTAAAATATGAAGAATGCGGCTCGTCATCAAAACCAATGATGGCAATATCCTCGGGGATTCTAAACTTGAGTTTTTTTGCGGTACGCATTGCCGAAACGGCAAGCCGGTCATTCACTGCAAAAATGGCATCAGGAATGTTGTTAGACCTTAAAAGTAATTCTGTTGGCTGTATACCATCCTCATGGGTAAACCCACTGGCCTGAATAATGTGTTCCTCTAGTATCGGGATATTATTCTTTTTTAAAGCGTCGATATATCCTTGAAGCCTATGGTTATTTGTTGATAGATTCGAAGCTCCTGTAATATGGGCAATCTTCCGACAGCCAGATTTAATAAGATACTCCACTGCTTCAAAAGCTCCTGAATAGTCATCGACAAGTACTTTATGTGCTTCAAATCCTTCGCAATCCCTATCAAAAATAATCAAGGGAATATCATTTTTTTGAAGCTTTCTAAAATGGTCAAAATCAAGGGTGGTTGATGCGGGTGCCACCAAAACACCTGCTATTTGCACTTTTGACAGGTTTTCAATGATCAATGCTTCCTCCTCATAAGATTCATTGGAGATACATATCATAATATTGTACTCAGAAGAAACAAAAATATCTTGAATACCTGTTACCGCTGCAGAGAAAAAATGACTTGTTATATCAGGTACAATAACGGCAATGGTCGTGGAGGTTTGTCTCAATAAATTCAATGCCATGGCATTGGGTCGATAATTCCATTTTTCTGCCAAGGTTTTGACCGCCTCTTTCGTTTCCTTTTTTAGGGCTGGGTGATCCTGTAAGGCTCGAGAAACCGTAGAAGCTGAAATCTTAAGCTCTCGGGCAATGTCCTTGATAGTAACTCGGGTTTTTTTCATATTCAGTCATTTACCAACCTTTGCAATCGGCAGCATAAGTGCATACCGAAAACAATTTCAAATGCCAATTTATCTCTATATGCCAGCAACAAATGGTAACGGGTAAAAATTAAATTTCAAAAACAAATTACAACAAAATTTTGTTACCATTGATTGTGGTTTTAATGAAAATAATTCTTGACGCTTTTTTCTATAGTCCATGACATTTTTTTGTCAGTGCATAGGCTTCAGATTCCTAAAACGGTGCAAAAATCGAGATTTTGACTTATGTAAGGCCAAAAACCTGTGCAAAGGTTTGCATAACATTTAAATACTTTATTTTTTGACCTATCAATAATAAATTGTTGTTTTGGTTTACATGGCAATTCCAGGAAAGCCATTTAATAACTATATTCATAGTATTATTAGCTCAGAATATGTCAAGACCAAGTACGCTATTTTTCTACTTTTTTCTGACAGTGGTGCAATTAGCTACTTCCCAAGAAAAAAAACAATTCCAGATACACTCACACAATGACTATCATCAAAATGTTCCCTTCTGGAATGCCTATGCAAATGGATTAAATTCTATTGAAGTGGATGTTTTTTTAAAAAATGATACGTTATTCGCTACTCATGGTGAGCGTGAGATAATTAAAGACCGTACGATTGAGAATCTATACTTACAGCCAATTCAAACCGTATTGTCCTTGGAGTTGGGAAGCCAACCAAAATTACAATTACTTATAGATATAAAGTCTGAAGCACGTTCCTCCCTTAAAAAATTGATTTTAATTCTAGAAAGGTATCCTGACATTATCAAGAGTAAAAATATCTCGATTGTTATTTCTGGAAATAGACCCAATCTTAATGAATATGTGAATTATCCTGATTATATACTTTTTGATTATCAGAGTCTTGAGGATATTGAAGATGCCAAAGTGTGGAATAAAGTAGCATTGATCAGTTTAAATTTCAAAACGTTTTCTGTTTGGAATGGAAAGGGAAGATTTACAGCAACAGATTATGACAGGGTAAATTCGGTTATTAAACAGGCACATAGTTACGGAAAGCCCTTTAGGTTTTGGGGAGCTCCCGATTCCAAAACTGCTTGGAAAGCTTTTGGGGATTTAGGAGTTGATTTCATAAACACAGATATGCCCAGTAGGGCATCTACCTATCTCAAAACCCTTGACCAACGAGTTTATTACCATAAAAATAGTTCAAAAGTCTACTCCCCTACCTTTGCATCCGACCAAAAGAGAATTCCAATTCAAAATGTCATTTTACTTATTGGGGACGGCAATGGATTGACACAAATTTCATCAGCCACCCTGGCCAATGAAGGAAATTTAACTTTAACACAATTAAAGAGTATAGGGCTTTTGAAAACACAATCGGCCGATGATTTCACCACTGACTCTGCTGCTGCTGGCACCGCTCTTGCAACCGGGGAGAAAACTAACAATCGGGCAATTGGGGTTGATACGTCCCAAAGGCCATTGCAAAATATCCCTGAGCTTCTTTCTGAACATGGTTTTTTATCAGGATGCATTACTACCGATAAGATAACCGGAGCAACTCCTGCATCTTTTTACGCCCATCAAAAAGATCGATCAGATACTTTAGAAATTGCCAAAGATTTATTAAAAAGTAAACTTTCCCTATTTGTTGGAGGAGGCTCCAAAGATTTTCAAGGTATTGGGATATCCAATGAATTTGATATTTTGAACGACCTTGTTTCAATCGGGAGAAGTAATAAAGATAAGATAGGACATTTTATATCAGAGGCTGGTGTTCCCAGCATTTTAGAAGGCCGAGGAGATGTGTTGTCCGAGGCTACTAAAAATGGTTTGCAATTTTTACATAATAAAAACAAACCTTTCTTTTTATTGGTTGAAGGGGCCCAAATTGATAGTTATGGTCACAAAAATAACGTTTCAGGAATCGTTTCCGAAGGAATAGATTTTGACCAAGCCATAACGGAGGCCATCAACTATGCTGACAAAACCGGAAATACATTGGTCATTATAACTGCTGATCATGAAACTTCAGGATTTAGTATTCCACAAGGGAATCTTAAAAATCACTTGATAGAAGGGGACTTTACCACTCACGACCATACTGGGGCTATGGTTCCAATTTTTGCTTGCGGCCCTCATTCACAAGAATTTCAAGGGGTTTATGAAAACAGCGATTTGTTTGGGAAAATACTAAAGGTTCTTTCCATCAAAAGAGCCCCTTAAGAATATTAATTATAATATGCTATTGAACTAAATATACTCTTCACAATCAAAATACTCAATAGAATGTACTTTTCCCCTAATCGCCGTAGCACAAATATAATCTGCGGCGGGGTTAAACGTAAATAAAGGACCATTTAAGTTTTTCGGAAGAATCCCATTTTGTTTCCAGTAACTCGGCTCTCCCATCATCGTCCAAAGAAACCGTAAATGAGTCAAGCGGAAAAGAAAGTCCACTTCCTTCCGCCTTGATAATAGATTCTTTTCGTGTCCAACAGCAATAAAAAGCCAGGGACTGTATATCTTTCGGAAGGGCCGTTAACGATGCAATCTCTTTAGGTGAAAAGAAATTATTGGCAATATCCATAACATCGAAATCATTTTTAACTTTTTCAACATCAACTCCAATTTCAATGTCTTTAACAAAGCCTAAAACAATCATGTCCCCAGAATGGGAAATATTGAACTTTAGATTTTTTTCATCAGCAAAGGCAGGCTTGCCATATTGGCCCTGTTCAAAAACGATACGTTTGGGGTTTTGATCCAAATACTGACCGGACAACAACCTTAAAATTCCTTTAGAAACAATAAATTGATTTTGATCTTTAGGGAAATGGAATTTATCAGCTCTTTTTTTTCTTCATCTGACAGTAATGCATAGTAATCACTTCGTTTGCCAACTGTATTATTTAAATCAGCAAACCAGATATGTACACTCTTGGATTTTAGGTCAAAATGTTTGGGGTGGGTTGATTATGAACACATTGACAGAAATCAAGGCAAGAGTTTACAAATTTGGCAACAACATGGCAGATGGGAAGGTTACACCTGGTTAAAGATGTAAGTGAGTAGATGTACTAAGGTCAATTTGGTTTAGCAGGACATTGTAACACATTTCTTTTGGGGTAGGAGTGCGTAGCATGTAGCATCAAAAGTCAGCTTTAGCCTTAAGATTTAAAAGTAGAAGTTTGACAATAAAAAAGAATAGGGTAACTTTAGCTTTAGTTAGACTATAAAAGTCATAATTCACCTCTAAATTAGATATAGAAAATTCTTATTTCAACGAGTAAATTCACCTTTCAAAGATTTATAGTTGCCCACTCACTTTATTCCATAATTTTACGCCATTGCCATAATATAACATTCATTACTATTAATAAAAATCAAATTGTATATTTCCATTATTAAGAATTCAGTACAGAATGGTCAGAGTTTAGAATACCAAACTTCATAATTTTAGAAAAGATTATGAATAACAAATTGATTTTTGATGGAAGAAATATTTATTATTTGGAAGAAATGAAAGACTTAGGGTTTACCTATTTCAGCATAGGCAGAGCAGTAATTAATGTCCATAGCAAAAAAACGCCTTAGAAGGATCATAATATACTAATCAAAAAGAAAACTATGAAAAGAATATTGGTTACTGGAGGTGCTGGATTTGTTGGCTCCCATCTTTGCGAACGTCTTTTGAACGAAGGCAATGAGGTAATTTGTATGGATAATTACTTCACGGGAAGAAAAAGCAAAATTGCCCATTTAATGGACAACCCTTATTTTGAAATCATTCGCCATGATGTGACAATGCCATATTTCATTGAGGTCGACGAAATCTATAACTTAGCCTGCCCAGCTTCACCGGTACACTACCAACACAATCCTATCAAAACAATTAAAACTTCGGTTTTAGGAGCTATAAATATGTTAGGGCTTGCCAAACGTGTTGGAGCTAAAATATTGCAGGCCTCGACCAGTGAGGTATATGGCGACCCTGAAATTCATCCACAACCAGAGCATTATTGGGGCCATGTAAATCCAATTGGTCTCCGTTCCTGCTACGATGAAGGCAAACGGTGTGCGGAATCTTTATTTGTAAACTATCATGAATCAAACGGCGTAAAGGTGAAAATTATACGCATTTTTAATACCTACGGTCCTAAAATGGAACCGGATGACGGCCGTGTGGTTTCCAATTTTATCATGCAAGCATTACAAGGCAAGGACATCACCATTTTTGGGGATGGTATGCAGACCAGAAGTTTTCAATATGTAAGTGATTTGGTGGAGGGTATGATAAAAATGATGAGTACCGAAAATGATTTTATTGGCCCTATCAACATAGGAAACCCCGTCGAATTTACAATGTTGGAACTTGCAGAAAATATTATTGATCTTACCGGAAGTAATTCCAAAATAATCCATATGCCGTTACCTGCTGATGACCCAACCCAAAGACAACCTGATATTAGTTTGGCTATAGAAAAATTGAATGGATGGACTCCAAAAATAGCATTAAGAGAAGGTTTGGTAAATACTATCTCCTATTTTGATAGTATGATTAGGGATAAGTCCATCCATGACATGTGATTCATATAAAAGGTATCTATTGACATACGTTTTCGTTTTAGACGGTGAACATCCATTTTAATAAAACGACTACTAAGAATTAGTTGCGCACCAAACTCATTTATATATGGAACTACTGGATAAAATAGGATATAAATCTAAATATCTTCCGTTGTTTTCGAATATACCTCAATCCATTGAAAAGAATATCGATTTCTTGGTTATGATTGGCCGTAACGGACCGGAAATGGAAAAGTGGATTTCGGCTTGGGAATTTAACAATCTTACTGTTACTCTTTTAGGTAATCTATCTGAAGAGGTGATATCTTAGGTTTTACAGGATGCTACAATCGATATAAGTATAAGACCTTTGCAATTATCGGCGAAAAGCGGGGTCGTATCAGCAATGTGGGAACATAATCTTCCTATAATTTGTATTTCAAAATACTGGAATCCCAGTGGAACAACAAATGTATATGCAAACCCTGACATCATAGAATATAAAGGCAATGATTTAGAAAAGTGTCTATCCAAAGGCTTTGAGGTTACCCCTTATCGTAAACAAAGTTTCCGATGTTTCATCATTATTGGTTAATTCCCTTAAAAAATCTGTTATAAAGGGCTAGTTTAATTTATTTGTGATCACATAAGGCCAATTTCCTATAAAATCTATCAATTTGAATTGTTCGAGAGTTCCAATTTATAATATGTTTTATTGTACACATGCGAAGAATATCTCGAAATGCTTGGAGTCATTATTTTTATTTATGCACTTACTGCCTATAAATCAATTGTCATCAAGATTGATTAAACAATGATTCTTGAATAAATTTTATTTTGTTAAATTCCTGTGTTGAATCATATTGTTTTTTTAGGAAATCCAATTTTGTAACTTAAGTTACATAAGAGCCTATACATGACATATGTCATAAATTAAGGACATGTCTATCCATAATTTCGTTATCAAATTAATAATGATCGTTATGGACACATTGACAGAAATCAAAGCAAGAGTTTACAAATTTGGCAACAAATCTGCGGATGGTAATAGTGAAATGAAAAACCTTCTTGGAGGTAAGGGGGCCAATTTAGCAGAGATGAGTTCTATCGGAATACCGGTTCCTCCAGGATTCACGATTACAACAGAGGTTTGTACCGAATACAATGAACTTGGAAGGGAAAATGTTATTGAAACTATAAAAGAAGAGGTTGAGCAAGCCATAGAATCCATAGAAAGTACCATGGGTACTAAGTACGGAGACAAGGAAAATCCATTGTTGATATCAGTTCGCTCAGGAGCAAGGGTCTCTATGCCAGGTATGATGGACACCGTCTTAAATTTGGGACTCAATGATGAGGCAGTACTTGGATTAATCGAAAAAACCAATAACGAACGTTTTGCCTGGGATTCATACCGTCGATTTATACAAATGTATGGTAGCGTCGTTCTAGGTATGAAGCCAGAAACCAAAGAAGATATAGATCCTTTCGAGGAGATTATGGAACACCTTAAAGATAAAAGAGGTATCTCTTTAGATACAGAGTTTTCCGTACAAGATCTTCAGGATTTGGTATATGATTTCAAAGATGCTGTCAAGAAAAGAACGGGACATGATTTCCCAGCAGATCCTTGGGATCAACTTTGGGGCGCCGTTATGGCAGTTTTTGATAGTTGGAACGGAAATCGTGCCATTTATTACCGCAAAATGAACGGATATCCTGCCGATTGGGGAACTGCAGTAAACGTGCAAGCCATGGTGTATGGTAATATGGGCGAAAATTCAGGGACTGGGGTCTGTTTTACCCGAGATGCTGGAACCGGAGAGAATGTCTTTAACGGGGAATACTTGATCGATGCACAAGGTGAGGATGTTGTGGCTGGTGTTAGAACTCCGCAGCAAATTACGAAATTAGGGTCACAACGATGGGCTGAACTGGCAAAGGTTGAGGAATCTGACCGAAAAGAGAATTATCCATCTCTAGAAGAGTTAATGCCTTCAATCTATGGGGAACTAAACGAGTATCAACAAACCCTTGAGGACCATTATTCTGATATGCAAGATATGGAATTTACCATGCAAGAAGGAAAGTTATGGATACTTCAAACCAGAAATGGTAAGCGAACTGGTGCGGCCATGGTTAAAATCGCAGTGGATTTATTAAAAGAAGGCGAAATTAACGAACAAGAGGCTTTATTGAGAATTGAACCCAATAAGCTCGATGAATTATTGCACCCTGTTTTTGACACTAATGCATTGAAAAGGGCACATGTAATCGCCCAAGGCCTTCCAGCTTCTCCAGGGGCCGCCACAGGTCAAATCGTATTCTTTGCCGACGAGGCCAATAAATATAAAAATACCATTTTAACAAGAATAGAAACCTCTCCTGAAGACCTGGAAGGAATGAACATTGCTAGAGGTATATTAACGGCACGAGGCGGCATGACCTCACATGCAGCGGTAGTTGCCCGAGGAATGGGCAAATGCTGTGTATCTGGAGCAGGTGCCCTAAAAATTGATTATAAGAACAGAGTATTAAGAGTTGATGATAAGGAGTACCATGAAGGCGATTGGATTTCCTTAAATGGCTCTACCGGAAATATAATAGAAGGTAAGGTGGCTACCATGAAACCTGAATTAAGTGGGGAATTTGGAGAAATCATGGAGCTTTCGAATACATATGCCACAATGCAGGTAAGAACAAATGCCGATACCCCTAAAGATGCCAAAATAGCTCGAAGTTTTGGGGCACAAGGCATTGGTCTTACAAGAACCGAACATATGTTCTTTGAAATTGACCGAATTAGGGCCATGCGCGAAATGATTCTTTCCGATACTATAAAAGGAAGAAAACACGCATTGGAGGAATTGTTACCCATGCAACGAAGTGATTTTGAAGGTATTTTCGAAGCCATGCAGGGGTTACCAGTTACAGTTCGCTTGTTAGATCCGCCCTTACATGAATTTGTCCCCCATCAGTTGGCCACCCAAAAAGAATTGGCAGAAGATATGCATATTTCATTATCGGCTGTTAAGAATAAAGTTTCCGAGCTTCAGGAATTCAATCCTATGTTGGGGCATAGAGGGTGTAGATTAGGAAATACCTACCCCGAAATTACAGAAATGCAAACTAGGGCCATTATTGAAGCTTCGCTTAATCTTAAGGAAAAAGGGATTGAAACCAAACCGGAGATTATGGTGCCTCTTATTAGTACCTTGAATGAATTTACGGAACAGGAAAAAATAATCAGGACTACCGCAAATCAAGTCTTTAAAGAAAGAGGCGATAGCATTGATTATTTGGTAGGTACAATGATCGAGATACCACGAGCCACATTAATGGCAGATAAAATTGCCCAAAGGGCAGACTTCTTTTCCTTCGGCACCAATGACCTAACCCAAATGACCTTTGGTTATTCAAGGGATGATGCAGGGAAGTTCTTGTCCGTCTATCTTGAAAAGGGTATTCTGACCGAAGATCCTTTCGAGGTATTGGACCAAGAAGGCGTTGGCCAATTAGTGAGAATGGGTATAGAAAGAGGCAGAAGTACCAAACCACAGCTAAAAGTAGGTATTTGTGGTGAGCATGGTGGGGAACCAAGTTCTATTGAATTCTGCCATAGTCTAGATATGAATTACGTTAGTTGCTCTCCATTTAGAGTCCCAATTGCGCGTATCGCATCTGCCCAAGCCGCTATTAAGCAAATGGTTTAACCTTGTACCGCAATACAATATCGGTAGTTTTATGAGTAGGCTCGACAACTTGTTGTCGAGCCTACATTTGTTATGCTATTGACAATGATCAATTTTCAATCAAGTAAAAATAGATGGTGTTGTTTAGCATGCAGGGTTTAAATCTTATCTTTGGAGGTTAAATTGTACTTTTTAACAAATATCTATGTTCCATTTTTTTAGTCGCAAAACATTTTTGATTGATTATTTAGAGGGATTTATAGATATTCATAACCACATTCTTCCTGGAATTGATGATGGGGCAAAAACGGTCGAAGAATCTGTTGAGCTCATTAAAACCTTTTTCCAATTCGGTGTGAAAAATTTTATTGCTACGCCCCATATAATGAATAATTACTATCCTAATACTCCCGAAACAATTAATAATGCGCTCATACTTCTTAAAAATGAGTTGTTGAAAAATGGCATGAAGGATGTTTCCATCCAAGCCTCAGCCGAACATATGATCGATGATAATTTTGAGGCTATTCTAAGACGAGAAGAAATTATGCCAATGAGACTTGATTATCTACTTGTTGAAATGAGCTATCTACAACCTCCAATTAATTTTGATGAGGCAATAATAACAACCGTGAGTAATCAATTCTACCCTATTCTTGCACATCCTGAGCGCTATAAGTTCCTTTATAATCGAATGCGTAATTATTATAAGTATAAAGAACAAGGAATTTTATTTCAAATGAACCTTCTATCCCTTGCGGGTTTTTATGGTAACGAAGTGTCTAAAATTGCCTTTAAACTATTGGAAAAAGACCTTGTCGATTTTGTGGCCTCTGATGTACATAATCTAAGACAACTTAACTATTTAAAAGAATCAATGATTTCAAATAAAACATTGAAATTACTCCTTCCAATTATAAACAATACGATTAAAACTTTTTATTGAATTAAGTCCTTAAGCCTATTTTTTTATTACTAACTCATATCCAAAAATAGTCGCTCCATTGTTCTTTAGATTCACAAAATAAATTCCTTCTTCCAATCCCGATCCATTAATGCGGTAGAGACCTTCCCCTACTTTCAATTGTCTTGCATCAAATGATTTGACCAAGCGCCCACTAATGTCATACACATAAATATCAGTTATATTCACATTTGGATTTGAGATACTTATTTGGGTTTCATTATATGTTGGATTTGGATAGGAAATAATGTTCAATCTGTCCGAGTATAATTCATCAAAACCTGATGGGTCGTCTATTACCTCCTTACCCAAATCTTCCAATGTTACACCCTTAGCTGCGCTAGGGTCAACAACTGAAAACTGAATGGTAAGTGTGCCCAACACCGTTCCCCCTTGTCCGGAACCGCTATAGGCCGTGGCACTCATAGTATAATTGCCCAATGGGAACTGATTGCCAAAATAATTTCCTCCATTGTCACCAAAGAGTGCGTAAGGTGCAACACCTTCCGTTCTGGTATTACTCACAGGGCCCGTTAGGGAAAGGAATACGCTACCTACTATTGTTGGACTGGTATTCGCCCTGATGTTCAGTCCAATACCCTGGATATTGTTAATGTCAATCTGCATACCCTGTGAAAGGCTTAAAAGATCCGTATCAGTATCAGCATTTACCAGTGTGAAACCAACAACTCCATTCTGTGTTGGGTCATTTGCCACAATACTGATCGATGTGGTATTGAAAAGTCCCCCAGCATCCCCTACTGTCAAGTCAACCATATAGTTGCCCACCACCGAAAAGGTATGGCTGGGATCGGCCAGGGTGGACGTATTGCCGTCCTTAAAGTCCCATAGATAGCTGGTCACCCCAACATCGTCCGTGGAACCGCTGCCTGTAAAAGACACCTCCAAGGGAATATCCCCGCTCAAGGGCGTTGCAATGGCAATGGCCACGGGTGCTTGATTTCCAATAGGTAGTACGTTCCAGGTAAACTGAATGGAAGATGAAGCAGGTATAACTTCATCATCTTTAACCGTGACCTCCACATTATATGGACTATTAATTGAGCCACCGTCCGAACCTTTCGGAGATTCCGCAGCAGCAGTCAATTGAGCGTTCGTATAAGTTGTACCGTCTACTTTGTAAAGGGCAATTTTATCAATGGCATGGCCAGACGAACGTTCTGAAATCTCCATAGTGTAGGTTCCTGAGTTTTCAAACCGCACATAGATATCATGATTATCATTATCACTGGTCACGGCCTGCCAAGCATACACCTGGGAAGTCCCTCCATTTTTGAATATTTTAAAATAACCATTACTACTATCCCCATTAGGAGTGGTTGTAGTAGTTTCCCGCCCACTTCCCACCGGAAAAACAATATTATTTTGCACACCTTCCAATGCAGTGATCAAGGCAGCTTCACTTGTGGGAGTCCCTTTAAATCCAAAGAACCATACCCCATTATTATTGGCAAATCGTAGCCAGTTATCATTTTGATCCGTTGAATTGGAACCACTAAAAAGACTGCGCCAATTAAAACGATATACTCCAGGGTTTGTTATACTAATTTCATAGGGTATACTGCCTCCTGCCTGGGTGGTAAAATGATTGGACCCAGCAATGATTCCTGTTGCTCCACCCGTATTGGTCTGGGTCCAGGTAGGTATGATCGTTCCAGATTCTGCTTCTATGATCACCAATCCATCCTGCTCCAAAAAGGCATCATTCCCTCCCGAACCGTCATTAATGGTTCCAGATATTAACCCAGAATTTGAGTCAATAGTCAAGGTAGGCGGTAAACCGGTAGCTACATAAAGTAAATTAGTACTTGCATCGGTTGCTATAATTTGTAGGGAAACCACCTCTCCTTCCTCATTGGTCTGCGTTCCTGGATTCGTTACATTGGGCGGTAGGTTGGTGGACGATGCCGTAATGGATACCGATGTGGTATGGGTCAGCCCTTCAACATCCCCTACCGTCAGGTCTACTGCATAAGTGCCTACTGCGGCAAAGGTATGGCTGGGGTCGGCCACCGTAGAGGTATTGCCGTCCTTAAAGTCCCATAGATAACTGGTCACACCAACATCGTCCGTGGAACCGCTGCCCGTAAAGGACACGTCCAGGGGAGCATCTCCGCTCAAAGGGGTCGCATTGGCCACCGCGACCGGCGGTTGATTGCCCGCCACGACAGAAAACTGCAAGGTCAAGGGGTTGCCCGAGGTGCCACTGCCA
>JAJRRO010000017.1 GCA_024279425.1 Bacteroidota bacterium
GGTCTCTGGTTGCAAAGGGGTCAACAAACGAGATAGAAGTGTATAGTTTTTATTGTGGACACCTCCGGGTTTTAGGGCATACCGGCCTTCCAAAATTTCCCAATCCCCGATCCCTTTTGAAGTGTAGTGAATGTCATAGATGATTTCGGAAAACTCGGAATAGGCATCGCCGTTTTTTGATTTTTGCCTGTAAAAGGCCCTGCCGTATTTACGTTTGTTCGCATTTTGATCGGCCTTTTTAAATGCTTTTCTAGCCAGCTCAAAGGCATATTTGTCCCGTTTGGAGTCCACGACCACCACCTCGTCCAGAATATTGGTCAAGGGCACAAGTTTGATGATCAAATCCGACGTCCCCGATATTTCCAATTGCTGTTTTTCATAGTTGAGATGTGAAAAAACAAGTTTGGTGGGCAATGCATCCACATCTATGACGAATTCCCCCAACTCATTGCTCGCCGTGCCTACGTAAGAGGAGACCAAGGCGATGTTGCAATAGGGTATGGGCTCGCCCGTGGCCTTGTCAATGACGATTCCATTGATTTGGGCCTCTTGGTTTTTTTTGATGATAATCTGTTTACCATTTATTTCATAGACCAGGTCATTATTTTCAAAAAGCCGGGCCAAAATCGCGGGAACGGATTTCCGAACTATTTTGATGGTGACCTTGCGGTCAAGATTTATTTCATCATTCCTATAAAAGAATGTAAATTCGGTTTTATCCTCTATTTCATTGAAAATGCTCAACAAGGTGGCCCCATTCAGGTTCAGGCTTATTCTTGTATTCAGGGAATGGTCATAATTCGCCTTTCCTATAAAAAATCCTATAAGCAGAAAAAATAAAGTGAATTTTAGTTTCAGTTCAAATCTCGATACAGTTTTGTCGGAATATACCATTGCTTTTTTCATGCTCTTATTATTATATCATAGCTTTTCCTCCTTTTCACCAAAGGTCTTTAGATAAGCTCCCGGTACACCCTGCATAGATAGACCCTCAATAGCCACTTGTATCTGTTCGGCATTGTCCGAATTATAGAACAAGAGCCTCGCATTCCCATTGTTATCTGTCCTAAAGGAAGGGTTCCAATAGAGAGTGGCACGATAGTCGGGTAAACTGTGTCTATCCAACTTTATGCTATAGTTAGGGGAATAAAACTCCCTCTCTGTCGCATGCCCCGCAATGTCAAATTCTGGAGCGAGTACAGGTTCACTTCCGCCGCCTAATTTGGTATAGACCAAGAAGACACCGTTGGCACCCCTTGAACCCCAAATGGCAGCAGCAGGCCCTTTCAGAATCTCTACCCTTTCCACATTGGAGAGGTCCATCGTGGCGATTTGGAGTGGCACTGGCCCTGGGGTTATACTTCCTACAAACCCAACTTTTTGTGGGGCACCTTTACTGATAGGAACACCATTTAGCACCCATAAAGGAGTGCCACGGCGGCGTATACTCACCCTAAATCTAGGAAAGGACCCATAGACCATTACACTTGCGAACCTCCTGATATAATCTACTAGTGTTATACTAGTTGCACGAAGACCCTTTGTGTAGAGGGTCGCATCCGGGGTTTGCCCAAGGGAGGAAGGCCTTGAGGGCTCTATCTTTTTCTCAATTATTTTTGTCACAACGACCTCTTCCAACTCGGTAGCGTTCTGAGAATCATATATAAGACGCATATTTTTTCGTGTTGCCGAAAAATCGGAATATTCCTTAACTGCTTCTGTATCCTTGACTGTAGGCATACTTTTGAAATGAGACAAAGGCACTGTAATTTTGTTGGTATCCAAGACCACTTTTACATTTAGGGTTTTTTTTACTGAACTAATCGCATTGAACACGATTCGGGTGGTACCGTTGAAATTAAAATCGGGTATTATGAATTTTCCATCCCGCTCCGTTTTTGTGGAGAACATACCCACAATGTCCCCTGATTTGGCAATTACGTTAAGATCTACATTTTTCATACGTTTATCAAACCCGCCTCTGGCCTGTCCCGATATGGTGAGCCCTTTTGCGAAGTCGAATTCCTTAGCAGGGAGGTTGCCTTCATGAATCTCCTGCCATGGGAACTTACGCCAGCCATGGGTCAGCATTACCAAATCCAGTGCATGTAGAGTCAATCTATGTTGATCTTTAAAAAGAAGCCCTGGATTGCTTATATGCCCTTTGATATCGGATTGTAATAAAAGGTGGGTCAAGATATTCCCTGAATCAGGGTTTTTTACAACTTGACCTTCGTCGGTCACGGCCAGGGAAAGTTCAGTCGAAATGGGCTGTCCATAAGTATCGGTAACATTAATATCGACCGCAATCTCATTTCTATTCGATATTTTTTCTGGGCTGATTCTTGCATTTATTACCAGCTCTTGTTGGTTGTTGATAAAAACGGCTCTTTCACACCAAGGGTTTTTGTCCTGATCAAAGAGGGTAAGGACCAGTACCCCACTTGGAATCCCATTTTTTGGAATCTCAAAACTAAGAGTTTCCTGATTTTTGAATTCGAACTCGCCCTGATAATACTTTTTATTATTTGAATGCCCAATGATATAGAAGGGTCTCTTCCTTAAGTGCTCCGTTGCCTGTATTTTTATCTTGATGTTTTTTAGGCCGGTATTATTTATGGTCATGGCGTACCCTTGCCCCATAATTTTAGGAAGCGGATATTCCGAACCATCGTTCAAGATGGCGGAATAGGCTTCACCCAATTTGGGTTGGAGGTAGAAAAAACCACTCCCTCTTGTTATTGTACCCAGATGAACTACGGGTTTCCCCCGCGAATCCTTGACATAGCCCCGGATTTTTCTGTCAAGACCATCACTTCCTATGGCTTTAAAGGCTACCTGCCCCATAAGGCCTGCCACGGCATGTCCTCCCTCGGGGAAGAACTGCAGGTCGATTGTGTCCGAAATATTCTGAGTAGGAAGGGGCATATCCGTTGCCCCGATTACCTTTACCATTTTTGTGAAAAAGAAATTATCGTCAAAGTTCCGCATCCAATTGGTATAGGCCCGTAACTGATAATTCCCTGAAAAGAGGTTTTTGGGAAGCACTATGGAACCAATGGCCTTGCCATCAAAGAGTCCGTGTGTCTGAGAAACCAAGATTTTATTGTTCGGGCCAATAAGATCAACATGTAGGACCTTACTGGCCAATGAAAATTGGTGACGCTCCCCTAGAACGGTATACGCTTTATACCATAGATTTTCCCCAGGGGAGAACAGGTCCCTATCTGTATGCAGATATACCTTTTCTACTGGATTGTGATAATTGTACTTAGCAACATTGGAATCCAATTCTCTTAAAAAAGGATCACTTTCATTATCGGATTGCATAATGACCAACTGGTTTTTGCTGTTCAGGAAAATAGAACCAAATGCCTCATTTTTTTCAAAGGACTCAATGACCTCTTCCTCGACGGGAGTACGTTTTACAATGGGATTGTCTTCCCAGAACTTCTGATTATACCCAATTTCATCAAGCTTTTGCCAGTCGTTTTTATTTTTTCTGAATTGCCGCCCCAATTTTTTTCTTGTGGTAGGGGTATAGTACTCAAAAAAAGTAAGGTTGGAGGTGGAAGAGGTATGGGACTCAAAGTCGTCATTCTTGTAATAATCGAATTCCTGTTCGATCTTGACATAGTCGATGACCGATTTGAGCACGCTATCCTGTTTATAGGCAATTTCATAGGAAATGGAATAGTCTTTCCATGAAGTGTTTTTTTCCGTAAGCTTTACCAATTTCAGATTGTCATGGGTTATGTTCCCGACAATTTTCAGGATATCATGGCTGGTCGTATTGACATACATCTCTGCGTCGAAAATTTTCCTTTGAAGATTTTTCTTGGGCTTGAACCAGAGCACCGCGATTTCATCATCCCCAGATGCAATATGTTCCACGACCTTAATATCATAAAAGGATTCAAAATTATGATGTAGGGGAAAAATAATATCATGGACAGCTGGTTGCAATGGGGTCAACAAACGGGATAGCAGCGTATAGTTTATATTGTGGGCACCCCCGGGCTTCAAGGCGTACCGGCCTTCCAAAATTTCCCAATCCCATGGTTCCCTTGAAGTATAGTGAATATCATAGATAATCTCGGAAAACTCGGAATAGGCATCGCCGTTCTTTGATTTCTGCCTGTAAAAGGCTTTGGCATGTTTACGCCTGTATGAATTATGATCGGCCTTTTTAAACACTTTTCTAGCCAGTTCAAGGCCATATCTGCCCCTTTTGGAGTCCACGACCACCACCTCATCAAGAATATTGGTCAAGGGCACAAGTTCGATTATCAAATCCGAAGTCTCGGAAACCTCCAATTGCTGTTTCTCATAGTTGAGATGTGAAAAGACAAGTTTGGCGGGCAATGCGTCCACATTTATGACGAATCCCCCCAATTCATTGCTTGCAGTGCCCGTGAACGATGATTCTACGGCTATATTGCAATAGGGTATGGGTTCGCCAGTGGCATTATCAATGACAATGCCACTGATTTGGGCTTCTTGATTTTTTTTGATGATAATCTGTTTCCCTATTATTTCATAGACCACGTCATTGTCTTCAAAAAGTTGGTCCAAAATTACAGGAACGGATTTCCGGATTATCTTGATAGTGACCTTGCGGTCAAGATTTATTCCATCATTTTTATAGAAGAATGTAAATTTGGTCTTATCCTCTATTTCATTGAACACTTCCAATAAAGTAACCTCATTAAGGTTAAGGCTTATTTTTACATTTGGGGAATAACCATAATTTGCTTTTGCCATAAAAGCACCCATAAGCAGAAAAAGTAAGATGAATTTCATTTTCAGTTCAGATCTTCGTGCAATTTTGTCGGAATAAACCATTGCTTTTTTCATGCTCTTATCATTTTCAAATAACTCTAATCGACCCAAAACATGGCCTATTACTTTTATATATTCAAGGTCATTGTTTTTATGCCCCTGCCTTGATTATTATTTTATCGGTTTCCACATGATATTCAAAATGGGTAGTACTTTTAAATGTATCCAAAACCTGATTTAAGGTTTCAGTGGTAAATGTTCCCGTATACCTCATGTCGTCAAGTTCTGGGGACCTGTTTACAATGCGAATGTCAAAATGCCGTTCCAGTTCTTTAATAATATCCCCAAAGCGGTCATTTACAAAATAAAGTTTGTCATTTGACCAGGCAATATGTTTTTCGGTATGCACCTCACGAACGACAAACCCGTCTTTTTGGGCTGTAACTTGTTGACCAGGCTTTATAAGTAGATAATCTTGCTCATCAAAAGTCTTTGAAGGATCATAGACCGCAATACTCCCTTCGGTCAGCACTGCTGTAGGGTTATCTTCATTTCGGTAGTTTGACACGTTGAATTTTGTTCCAAAAACCCGCACGTTCATCTGCTCGGTATGCACAATGAACGGTTGATTGGGGTTTTCTTCAACCTTAAAATAAGCTTCCCCTTCTAAAAATACGTTTCTGTTGTCCAAACCAGCAAACGATTGGGGGTATCTTAACTCGCTACCAGCATTGAGTAAAATAGAACTGCCATCAGCAAGCCTTAATTCAAAGCGCTTCCCAAAAGGAACTTTTAAGCGGTCATAGGCCAATTTCGGATGGGTTTTACCGGATGGTTCATATACGAGTTTCCCGAATTCTTGCTCTGCCACTTTTTCCCCAAGGGTGTTCGTAATCGATTTGCGGGTGTTTTCATCCAAAACCTCAAAAGTCCCATCTTCAAATTCCAAGGTTACCGGGGAGGCAATTTCCGTAATTGAATCGGGTAGGTCGGGATTGTTCCTTTTTACAAGGGAATAGATTCCTATTGACAGCACCACCACTACAATCGCGACCGCTGCATATTTATGGAGGTTCCTGAAAATCTTGCGGATGGGGGTATTATTGGCTTTAGAAAGACCAAGAGCCTTTTGATAGGCCTCCTCCACATCAATGGAAGTATAAGAAAAATCCAAAATTTGGTTAGCTTGGACCGCATTCTTAAAATATTCCTGGTTCTTTGGGAGCCGCAACCAATCTTGTAATGCTTTAAGTTCTTCCTTTGAAAGTGTATCTGTTAGGAATTTGATTACCAGTTGTTTCAAATTATTGGATTTTAGCGATTATCTTTTCTATGTGACGCAAAAAAGAAGAGATACCCTTAGTTCATCTGGATATTTTTTTGATCTTTATGTGGTACAATATTTGGTGCTCTTGTGCCGACCGACCAAAGTAAATGAACGAGAAGACTTTATATGACCAAATAAAGCAAGGCAATGCCCAGGCATTGAAAAGACTTTTTCACCTGCATTACAAGCCGTTATGCACTTATGTAGTTCAATTTACGAAATCTATGCCCGAGGCGGAAGATATAGTCCAAGGCATTTTTGTTAGACTTTGGGCAAGTCGTGAGACCCTTACCAATGTTGCTTCTCCTAAGGCTTATTTATATCGCTCGGCCCATAATGCCTATATTGATAAATTTCGAAAAAGCAAAAAGGAGAGCACATTGTTGGAAACCCTTAAGTATGAAGCATTATCCAGCCAATTGGAAGAAGACGATACCTTGCTACAGCAGAGAATAGCAAAAACAAAGAACCTAATAGACGGTTTACCCAAACGTTGCAAGGAAATAGTGCTGTTAAGCAAGCAAGAAGGTTATAAAAACAGGGAAATCGCGGAAAAACTGGGAATATCTATTAAGACCGTGGAGGCTCAATTAGGTGTTGCCTTTAAAAAAATACGAGAGGGTTTTAAAGATGATAAATTTTTGTTTTTCGTGCTTTTAATGGGCTTTTAAATCAACTTACATAACAATTTTTAGAGGTCAGTAGTTAGGTGCATATTGTCCCATAAAACGTTCTTTTAAGGGACAATATCTGAAATTCATTGGTATACTTAAACCCACCTTTAACTAGACTTTCCGAAAACCACAATTAGTTTACTTTCAAGGGTCGTTTAATTAAACTAATACTATTTCTTCATTAGAGTAATCAGAAGTTCGCTTATTATTCACAACTTCATTATTCTAGCATATTTTTATATATTTGAAAGTAGACTAGAGTAGCATAGATGTTTTTAATGATTATGGTCTTTGCCAAACAATTGTCTCCTAGCCTAAGAAGTAGACCTTAAACTTAGAAACCTGTAAAAATTTAAAAGATGGCCAAGAAAGCAGATTATAAAGCTCGCAAAATAAATGAACCTATTACCATAGACGGGAAGGTTGACAAACCAATATGGCAAAATGCTAATTGGAGCAAACGGTTTGTAGATATGGCTTCGGGTGATTTGGGCATGTATAACACACAGTCTGCCATTATTTGGAATAACAGCCATTTGTACATCGCCTTTAGGGCAGAAGAACCCTTCTTGAATGCACAGCTGACCGAACGCGACAGCATCATTTTTCAAGAGAATGATTTGGAAGTTTTTATTGATGGGGGAGATTGTTATTATGAACTTGAGGTCAACGCCGCCAATACCATCTATGAAGTATTTTTTATTTGGAAGGATGCTTATCTAAAGGGCAGTAAATTTGATATCCCACAGTTTGACGTGCACCAAAAAGAGGCCTACACCTTTGGTGGGGATTACGACCGCACTGGGGCATCGTTTTGGAAAGGTACCCACCCTCGCGGAATTCGGTGGGCCTTTACCGATTTTGATATGGAAGGCCTTGAAACTGCAGTTAAACTCGATGGTACCTTAAATGATAATAGTGATATAGATAAGGGTTGGAGTCTTGAAATTGGAATTCCTTGGGAGGGCCTAAAATTATTAGGCGACGGCAGAACCATTCCACCCACAAATGGTGATATATGGAGTATGTTTCTGGGAAGGTTTCAGAAATTGGTATTAAGTGGGAAAGAAGTGCAACCGCACCCAGCTATGGCATTGAATAGCCATGGTATTTATGACACCCATATGCCCTCAAAATGGAGTAAGATTGAATTTATAGAATAACCCATTTACCTTTAATTAAAATTGTATACTTAAACCCACGTTTAATTGGACTTTGCTCATAATGGGTCATAAGAACAGATAGTCAGAGAAGTGACCTGAAATTCAGGTTGTTCAACTTGAAAACACCAGTATGTTAAATCCTAGGGTGTATCTTTGTACTCATGGACGAAAAGTATTTGGATTATCCCACAAGGGAGCTTTTGAAAAAATTCGGAGCCGGTAGCCATAAACCTGGTTCCGGAAGTGCGGCAGCACTAGGGGGGATGCTTTCGGCACAATTAATATTGACCGTTATCGACCGTACTCTTGATAAACCGCAATATGCGGGACGAAAGACAAGGCTTTTGGAAATCCAAAAGGTCATCAATGACCGGATCTATCCCGAGCTGGAAAATCTCTTTCAAAAGGACTCGGAACAATTTCATAAACATATGGTCTTTCGATTGGCCAAAAAAGACGAGAAAGACCCTATCCATAGAAAAGAACTGGGAGAAAAAGCACTTATGGAGCTTGCACCGGCAACCGAAATCCCGATTGAGATTGCGAAACATTGTCGGGAATTGGCTGGGTTTTCCCTGTTCATATTCGATAAGGCGTTCCATGCCGTAAGGGGAGATTCAGGTGTGGCCATGACACTGGCAGTGTCAGCAATCGGAGGATGCGTTGCCATTGGGGACCTGAACCTCTTGTCCTTTGGGTCGAATGCATGGACCATTGCTATTAGGAAAGAAATAAATGAATTAAGGGAGGTTTTCGAAGTACTGTCGTCAGATTCATCCAAAAGACTGGATTCACTCAAACGTGAGGTCGATCAACACCAGGAATACCACGAAGCTATCAATGCCATACTACACGATGCACAGAATAAATCACGTATTGCAAGCAAGAATATTGAAGAGATAGCCAAGAGCCTTCAAAATACCTTATGGAAGTATCGTAAAAATGCCTGGAAAAAAAGAGTGCCGAAAGCCCCCTTGGAGGTTTTGAATCCAGAAAAGGCACTATCCGCTTTAGGATACTTCTATAATCTTCAAACCTCACTTGGCCAGCATACCATTCAAGGCAGCCTTTTTGAGATTGCCGGGATAATTGACAAAGAGGAAAAAATAGTCTCCATTTCAGATCAATTTCCACCAGCAATCCGAAATTTTACTACGGCACATGAATTGGGGCACGCCCTACTGCACAAGGATATGGTGCTCCACCGTGACCGGCCCAAAAATGGGACCTCATTAGTGGAACGAGATGCCAAGGAAAAACAAGCGGACAAGTTTGCATCTTACTTCTTAATGCCGGAGAATTTAATGAAATCGGCCTTCCAAGAAAGGTTTCTTGCGAACCATTTCGTCATAAACGAAGAATCTGCTTTCGCTTTTAATGAAGCTAGTACCTCAAACCTTAGAAAGAAAAGTAAGGATTTACACGGACTAGCCAAAAAACTTGCAGGAGCAGAATTTTATAACGGAAATCCATTTGTATCGTTGGCAGGCCTTTTTAGTGTTTCAATTGATGCCATGGCCATTCGATTGGAAGAATTGAAACTACTCGAATTTTAACTTTCTAAATAGTAAGTTGTGCACACTTTAATTTGCACATTTAATTGGTCTACTTAATCCCACCCATAATTGAACTTTCCAAAAAGCCCAATTAGTTTACTTATAAAGGTCGTTTATATACACTCACCTTGTCCCATAAAAGGTGAAATAACGAGACAACTAAAAGAGATCAAGAATGGGACACTCTGGAAAAATATTTTGTGCTTTCTGAATATTGCCCCGTAAAACGGCCGTTTTATTGGACTAGAAAAATCTATTCACTGCGAAAGAGTTGTTTTAAGTTATGCCTGTAGGTTTGACCAATAGGCACTAAGTGCTCTCCAATCCTTATTCGATTTCCTTCTATCATCTTTATTTTATTGGTAGCAATGATAAACGATTTATGTACTCTTAAAAAATCTGAAGCGGGTAACAACTCTTCCAAAGAGGAGATTTTTTCATGACTAATTATCATTTCTTTAGCTAAAAATACCTTCGTATAATTCCCATATGCTTCAATAAATAGAATATCGTCAGTATGTATTTGGTGCGTTTTTTTATCCCCTTTAAGGAAAAAACTACTCTTCTTTTTTTCAGGAGAAGGGCTTAAAGTTGGGTTTTGATTATCCATAACCTTGTTCATTGCTTTTAAAAAACGTTCAAATGAAAAAGGTTTTAACAAGTAATCAGAAACATTCAGTTCATATCCTTCCAATGCAAATTCTTTATGTGCCGAAGTCACGATTACTTTTGGCGATTGTTGAATCGTTTTTAATAGATCAAATCCAGAGAGTTTGGGCATATTGATATCTAGAAAAATTAAATCCACAGCCTGATTGTTCAACAGCTGCATAGCTTCAAACACATCATAGCAGTTTCCTATCTTTTTGAGGTACGATAGGTTTTCGCAATACCCTTCTATAATTCGATGCGCAATCGGTTCATCATCGATGATACAATATTTCATAAGATCTCAAGATTTAGCCGGACTTTATAGATAGATTCTTTTACTTCCTCAATCAATTCATGTTTTTTAGGATATAAATACTCTAATCTTTTTTTCAAATTTTGTAAACCAATGCCATTATTGAGATTAGATGCTGATATATCAAAACTATTTTCAATCGTAAAAAAGAGCTGCTTTCCTTGAGATTGCATTCGAAGATGAATAAAAGCGCTCTCACTCATTTTTTCTACACCGTGCTTAAAAGCATTTTCTAATAAAATAATAAATAGCAACGGGGCCACTTTTAAACCTTCTTGAACATCATGGATGAACAGAATTTCCACTTTTTTTTGATAGCGGATTCTATGTAGTTCAATGTAATTTTCGAGATAGCTGATTTCATCCTTTAGTGGTACTAAATCTTCTTTTCCCTCGTAGATAGTATATCGCATCATATCCGACAATTTTAAGACTACTTCTGGAGCTTTATCTGATTTCTCCACTACTAGGCCATAAAGATTATTCAACGTATTAAAGAAGAAATGGGGATTGATTTGACTTTTCAGTAAAGCTAATTCTGCCTTTGCTTTATCTGCTTGTAAAGTCTTGAGCCAACGCCATTGTTCATAAACCCACAAAGCAGTAAAAACTGGAATCGGAATAAACATAAAATTCCTCAAAATCATGCGATGATTTTCTGCTTGATCAGGTGTCATATTAAAAAAGAAAAAATTATAGGCTATAACTGATCCATACACAGAAAGAATAGCTACCCTATATTTTCTGAAAAATTCGGGTAAAACAATGTAAGCTATTCCCAACCAGAATAGAATCAAAAGCGGAATGGTAATAGGATTATCCCAAATGCCCGTATAATGTGGTATAACAAGGTGCACAACGAGGAAAGCAAGTACTGCCAATACCTTATAAACGCGAAACTTATGGATTAAAAAAGAAAGGACTATCCAACAAAAAATAAAACTGAGGACACTTATAAAGATGAAAAGTGGTGTAGCGGCATCAGCATGATTACTAATAATCAAGCCAATAATAACAAGCACTACAGCTAGGAAAATGGTAATGATTCCTCCTTTGATTAAAGCCGTGTAATATTTTTGAAAAAAACTGTTCATAGCTCAAAAATAGGATTCTTACTATAGACTTTCCATCTTTTTGACCAACGCTATCGATTTTGGGTTAAACATCATATTTTTTGGGTCCAATTGTATTCGACCAAGATTAATAGGTATGTGTGCTATTTTTAATGTGATTCATCAAAATAATTTCAAGGTGCCTGTAAATGAATTTATGTTTGGATGGAATTAACTAAACGCCGAATTATAATGAGAATCATCTTAAAGGTCTTAAAGTGGATTGGCCTGTCGATCGCATCGCTGCTGTTGCTGATTATTATGGCTGGCTTATGCCTACGTATGTTTGGACCTGAACCACATGAACCTTTAGGTAAACTCGTTGATATTGGGGATTTCAAACTTCATATAAATAGTACTGGAGAAAAAAATGAGAAGCCAACTCTTATAATTGAGGGAGGTAGTGGTATGGCGAGTGAATACTACCATTGGTTGAGTGAAGGTCTCAAGGATAGTATGAGAGTTGTCCGTTACGACCGAGCTGGAATCGGTTATAGCGATGCAAGTAATACTACACGCGACCCAGAGACAATTGCCCGTGAGTTACACACACTATTGGAAAAAGCTGGAGAATTACCCCCGTACATCATGGTTGGTCATTCGCTTGGAGGACCTTATATCCGCGTATTTACTGAACTTTACCCAAATGAAGTGGTCGGTATGTTTCTATTAGATTCCACGCATCCCGACCGAGTTGCAAGAATACCATCCATACCTAAGAAATCATCTTTGAAGTCTAAATCAATAGTTTGGATGTATAACTTTCAAGGCGTTTTAGGTGATCTCGGTATTATGATGCTTTATGATAAGTTCACGGGGCCTATACTACAAAGAGAAATGGAAGGGTTACCTGATGAAATCAACAATCGTACAATAGACTTTTTGAATGACGGGAAATATATTCGAGCCATTGGAAAAGAAATCGAACAATACCATACCACATTAGAAAGGGCGGGTAAAACAAATGACTTTGGCTCCTTACCACTTAGAGTATTTACCGATGCTATTGGAGAAATTCCAGAAGAAGTTTACAAAGAGTATCTTGAAAGAGGCATAGACCTTAGGAAGACGCAAATTAAAAGTATGAAAATGCAAGAAGAACTTATCAACCTATCAACAAACAGCAAGCTAACTCTAATTGAAGGAAATCATATCAGCATTTTTACAAAAAAGGAAAATGCAGATATTATTTGTAAAGAAATCATTCAACTATTAGGAGAATTGGAAGACTGATCGGTAGAATTTTAATAGAAATTATATTTATCTATTACATAGAGTAAATAGATAACTAATGTAACCATCTGCCTAATGAAAAACTCTAATCTAGTTTCATAACGAGGAACGTATATGGGACAATATTTGAAATTCATTGGTATACTTAAACCCACCCATAATTGAACTTTCAAAAAGTTCATATATGTTTTGCGTTTAGGATAAAACCTTTAAAGGTTTAATTCATAGGGTTGGCAATAACCCTACCCTAGTAGTGTATGGTAGGGCTTTTTAGGGTAGAATGAGAGTTTTTGTTTTTATACTTTATTAAATTAACTGTAATTCAGATAGTTATAATAATTTATATGGTTTGTAAAGCGGGTTATTGTTAGGGTGGTAAGGGTGGTAATAGCACACCCTAACAACCCTAATTGTAACTCTAATGGTATTTCTTTAGTCTTTTTTACTGAAAACATATTCTAACAAGTATTGATCCATTTCTTCTTCCGTAGGCATTGGTAAGCTTGTATCTGGTATTTGCGATAGGGGTAAGGTATTATTAGTTTTGGTTTTGATGGAATTGTTATTTTCAATTTTTGGAGCATAATTAAAATCGAATTCTTCAAATAGGAATTCATCGTTCAATGCCAATAGGATTTTTAAATCACCCTTGAATTGTATGATTTCCTCTAGGATTGGAATTTCGCTGATCAACTCATTATTGAAATGTTTCGAATTTCCCATTAAAAATTGATCCAACCCCTTTGGATATTCCTGAATGGCTCTAATTTTTAAAACATCCTCTCTTATTGAATATAATTCCAATTTGGAAGCATTTTTTACTTTTGCAATACCAGTTGCATTTTCGTACATTCTTACTATATCCAAATTTGGGGATTGTATACTATTTGCGATTCTCAGGTAATGGAGTCGGCCAATTTTCTTTGCTTCCAAATCTTCCATAGCAAAGACGAGGTCATTGAACGAATGGAAAAAATCAATTAATAGGTGCTCTATATGTTCTTGGTATTTAGAGGTAATGTACTCATAGTAATCATTCAACAATTCCTTGATTGGTTCTCTCACTATTTTGAAATTCACTGGGTCTAACAGGTTGACAGGGGTATTGGTTGGTAAATTCAAAACCTTTGACGAGGTATACAGGTTTTTTGAAAGGAACAAGGATATTTTATCATCAGGGGATAATGTACTAAGATTTTCTTTTTTTAAATATCCAAAATAATTCATAGCTCGTTCAGTTTTTATTATCTGATGAAGGTTGAAGGAACTCTGAATAATCAGATGGGAGCTCGGCATCAATATCCCTTAGGTATTTTTCCAAAGCGGCTAAAGTGGTATGTCCGGTAATTCCCATTAGTTTGCTCTTTGTCTCATTTGGTGATAGCTCCTTGCACATTTCCCTATACAATTTGGTTATGTACGTATGTCTATAACTATACAGTCCATAATCTTTTCCAAGTTTAAAATGGTCCTTGACTCTTTTAAACCTTTTAGAAAAGTAATTTCTTTTATCCCTTTCGGGAATATCCCAAATTCCGCCAATTTCATATGGGGTGAAAAGATAATGTTCGGGTTCAAAATTGGAAAATTCCGGTAGTAAATCGATTAATATCTCGGGTATGATTTTAATTTTAACTTTTTTATTCTTGGCCTTGATATATTTTTTTTGTCTGATACATCAATATCCTTGATTTTTAAACGGCAGACCTCTATTGGCCTTAAAAAATTAAGGGAAAGAAACTGAACAAAAAATAGGAGTAAAGGATCATTCTCCTTCATATATATCTCTAGTTTTGATTCTTGTTCAGGCGTGAAGGTTTTATTTCTTTCTGGTTTAGTCGATAGGACATTTGTTTTAAGGATAAAATTGTCTTCAATAATCTCATTGTCCTCCAATGTGGTGAAAATTGAACTTAGACTGGTCCGGGCGTTGTTGCGGGTCCTGGCCGATGTCCTTTCCAGTACAGCATTCAGATATTGAACCACGGTTTTCTTTTTGATCGTCCTAATATTCTTGATTTCATTCTGGTCCAGCCATTTTTGAAATTGTCGAACAGGACTTACGTACCCTGAATAAGAGTTCGGGCTAAGTGTTTGCTTCTTTATTTTTAGTCCAAAATCGAATGCTTCTTGGACGGTCATGAATTTTTCTTCTACAATAGAGGGTAGGGTCGAGGTGTGTATGGGTGGTTCTACTGAATTGGGAATCGGTTTTTCCTCTTTTAGTTCTTTTTTGACATGCTCTTTGGGTATCTCCGTAGATCCGGTCAACAATGATATATGTTCCGAATTATCGGAATTCGGAATAAATCCATTTTCCAAATATTTTATAAGAGATCTTTTAATGATCTTCATGAATATCAAACGTTCCCTTTTGGTCTTGAAACGGTTTACCCCACCTTTGATGGGAGTTTGCCTTATCAGTTTATTCGATTCGGTATCCCTGTATGAAAAATAAACATACCAATCCTTCGAAAGAGCCTCCTTTTGTTGTTTACGGGACAGCTTTGACCAACCATTGATTTTGACACCTCCGGTATAGAATTTGGGCTCTGAATAGTTCAGTTTCATGTTCAAACCGTATACGTTATCGTATACGGTAGGTAAAAGTATGGAAATAAAAGACATAAAAAAACGGTTTGTGCGTACACAAACCGTTGATTTTGTTGGCCTTGACCTTTGTAGCGAGAGGGGGGCACGATCCCCCGACCTCCGGGTTATGAATCCGACGCTCTAACCAGCTGAGCTACCTCGCCATATCTATTAAAACGGCTGCAAATATAAAGTTTAATTTTCTGTTCATCAACATTCAATCGCTAAAAATATTATAACTCATTTAATTTTTTTATCATTTAGAAATATATATATTGCCCATAATAAATACCAATTGTAATGAGCGATAAGATTAAGTTTGAAATTGAGTTTGTTATACAATCATCTCCGCAGTTACTCTATCAGTATCTGTCAACGCCATCTGGCCTTTCGGAGTGGTTTGCGGACAATGTGAACTCCCGCGGCGAGCTATTCAGTTTTATATGGGACGGTTCCGAAGAAGATGCAAAATTATTGAAAAGAAAGAACGATGAGTTTGTGAAATTTGCTTGGGAGGAAAACGATGACGATTCATTTTTTGAAATGAGGATCATTGTTGATGAGATTACCAAAGATGTTTCATTATTTATTACAGACTTTGCCGAAGAGGATGAAATCGATGAAGCAAAAATGCTCTGGGAAAATCAAGTTTCAGATTTAAAACAGGTTTTGGGTTCTAAATAAAACCTTCGTTTATTTAAAGTATATTTGGCCTTGATTTTCAAGGCTTTTTTTATGGTTAATTTTAACGGGGAAATCACGGCCCAAGACAAACAATTCTTAAACCATAGCAATCGCGGATTGCGCTATGGCGATGCCCTTTTTGAAACAATTAGGGTTAGTAATGGTATTCCTTTTTTTTGGGAAGACCATTACCTGAGACTAATGTCCTCTATGCGGATTCTTAGAATGGAAATTCCCATGGATTTTACTATGGAATTTCTTGAAGATCAAATAATAAAGACCCTGAAGGCCAATCAGCTTATGCAGAAACCAGCAAGGGTACGCCTGACCATATTTAGGAACAATGGGGGGCTTTACACTCCACAAACCAATGAGGTTTCATTCATATTCGAGGTAAAAGAGTTAATGTCTTCGTTTTATACCCTTGATGAGAAGGTTTATAAAGTGGAGCTTTTCAAGGATTTTTATGTCAACCCCGACATGCTTTCGACCTTAAAGACCAATAATAGGATCATTAACGTTGTTGGGAGCGTTTATGCAAAGGAAAACGATTATGATAATTGCTTATTATTGAATACAAATAAGAGTGTTGTTGAAGCACTGAACGGAAATCTATTCTTGGTCAAAGATAATATCATAAAAACGCCACCACTTAAAGATGGCTGTCTAAATGGTATTATTCGAAACAAATTAATGGGGATTTTGGATAAGATTGATGATTTCAGGATTTTGGAGGAATCCATCTCTCCTTTTGAACTGCAAAAGGCAGACGAACTTTTTATTACCAATTCAATTATAGGGATACAGCCTATAAACAAATATCGGAAAAAGGAATTTGGAAATTCGGTTGCCCAAAACCTATTAGGTAAATTAAATGCCGTTGCTCGGCTGAATCTGGCATAGAACTAGTTCAAGCTAGGATTTTCAGGGGCGTTGGACCATAACAGATAGTTACCACCGAGTTCAACCATTTTTTCTTTCCAGAAGGCCACGGAAGACTTCTGGATAATAGAACTTTCATAATCGTTGGGTACTACGACCCATGATTTCGAAGATAGTTCTTCGTCCAACTGTAATGATGACCAACCTGAGTATCCTAAAAAGAAACGAATGTCTCGTTCAGAAATAACCTCTTTATTAATGAGATGAACGGTCTTTTCAAAATCACCACCCCAGTAGATTCCGTCTGAAATCTCAATACTGTTATCGATTAAATGAGGAACCTTATGAATGAAATAAAGATTATCCTGTTCAACAGGACCGCCATTATAAACTTGTAAGGGAATGAATATTTCGGTAACCAAATCGCTGATATGGTATTCCAAGGGCTTATTGAGAATAAAACCTACAGACCCTTCTTCGTTGTGCTCTGCCAGAAGAACCACAGACCTATTAAAGGAAACATCCCCTGATAATGAAGGTTCTGCGATCAATAGTTTCCCTTTTTTTGGATTTAAATCGACCATGGTTACTTTTCTTAGTATATCTAAAATAAGACAATTCCAATGAAAACCAAAAGACATAAAACAAAAAAGCCCTGACAATAGTGTCAAGGCTTTAGGTATTATTGTAATATAGACTAGTTAACTGCTTTGCCCAAATCAGCACCAGCTTTAAACTTCACAACGTTTTTAGCTGCGATTTGAATAGTTTTTCCGGTAGAAGGATTTCTACCTTCCCTTGCATTTCTTCTGGATACAGACCAAGATCCGAAACCAACTAATGATACACGATTACCATTTTTAAGAGAGCCTTCAACGTTTCCTAGGAAAGATTCCAATGACTTTTTAGCCGCGGCTTTTGTGATGCCAGCGTCAGCTGCCATAGCATCGATTAATTCTGTTTTGTTCATAATGTAATTAAATTAATTGTTTTTAAAATAATTTTAAACCTCTTAACAAATTTATACGGATTTGCCTTGAACGCAAGTAAAATAGGGTGAAATCCCTATTTTTGTTGATAACTCGGATCGTTTGTTAATAAAGTAGGGGTTTTTTTACGCTTCTCGCAGCCCAATGAGAGTGGGACTTTAGACCATGAGGGCAGTTTTGGCCAATTTTAGACCATTAAGTACCTCTCGTGTTTCCATTTTTCGCTTTCCTGGCAATTGAATTTTCAAAAGACTAATATACCCTCCTTCAACAGCAACCTGCATTTCTTTTTTAGTGAAGACCAGGTGGCCGCTTGTATGATTATGTTTTTCTTTTTTCATGGATGCCTCATAAATTTTCACAAAAATTTCATCCTCTCCATTAATCAATGTTGTCCAAGCAGCGGGGTAGGGGCTAAGCCCCCGTATATGATCAAAAACTTCATTTATGGTTTTGTTCCAATCTATTCTGCAGGTATCCTTATGTATTTTGGGAGCGGCCTTCAGGACTTCGCTAAACTCTTGCTTTTTTCTTTTGACAGTGCCCTTTTCAATTTGAACCACCGTATTTAAAACCAGGTTGGCCCCTTTGCCCATGAGTTTATCATGCAATGTTCCAGCCGTATCATCACTTGTAATGGCTACCGAATCTTGCAAGATCATCTCGCCAGTGTCTATTTTGTCATCTATAAAGAAGCTGGTGACCCCGGTTTCTGTTTCACCATTGATTATGGCCCAATTAATCGGAGCGGCACCCCTGTAATTGGGTAATAGTGATGCATGTAGATTAAACGTGCCATACATGGGCATTTCCCAAACTACTTTGGGCAACATTCTAAAAGCCACGACTATTTGTAGGTTGGCATTCAAATGTGCCAATTCACTTAGAAATCCCTCATTTTTTAGATTCGTGGGTTGTAACACCTTTAATCCTTTTTCCTCTGCGTATATCTTGATCGCCGATTTATTTAATTTTCTACCTCTTCCGGCTGGCTTATCAGGAGAAGTTATGACTCCCACGATATCATAATTGTTCTGGACCAATTTATCCAAAATCGCAACGGCAAATTCAGGGGTTCCCATAAAAACGATTCTTGGTCTTTCGTTCTTAGCTAAGCTCATACTCATTTTTCATGTTAATTCTGATTTCCCCCTCTTCCAACATTGTTCTAATACTGTTTAATATGGCATTTTCATCGTAATTCAGGGCGTCAATCAATTGTCTAGAAGTCTGTTTTCTTACTTTTAGAATACCAGTGATTTTGGTAATGATCGATGCGTCCAAATTTGGATCTTTCGATTTCTTGGCACTGCAAATATCGCACTTACCACAATTTCTCGCTACTTTTTCACCAAAGTAGTTCAACAACTGTTTGCTTCGACATGTTTTATCAGTATTGATATAGGCAAGCATGTTCTCAATATTCCTTATTTTATTGGCATTCAGGTCCTTTACTTTTTTTGCGAAAATATTGATGGTACTGTCATCTTCACGAGGCACCAAAAAAGTAAGTTCTAAATCGCTATTCTGCTCTTGATAGGTTATGATATCGTCAGTAAGAAGCTGTTGTAAGGTTTTAAAGACCATTGTCTCTAAAACTCCAGCTTTCTTGGCCACCAAAAAGGTGTTTATCTTGGTATTGAATTCTAAAACACCGCCATAAGTTCTTAAGATGGTCTGCACAATGGGAGCCAAACCCCTGTTCTTGGCCAGATATGAAAATAACCGTTCCTTAGTCGTTGAAAATTGAAGCGATGTTTTCTTTGAAAACGATTCTGAAAGAGCGAAAACCGAATTTTGATCTAGCACCCTAAAGGCATTATAGGTAATCAGAGGATTGAGTTTATAGGTCTCACAAAATCCATTGAAATTTAATTGAAAATGCTGGTCATTACCTTCACCAAACGGAATCTGGAAATAGTTGTTCAACTTATTGTAAATCAGTTTTATAAATGGAATATCAGGAAGAACACTTAAAAATTGATTTTTAACCTGTTCCTCATCCATTGTATTGGTAAGTAGAATAGCTCTTGCTGGCTCTCCGTTTCTACCGGCCCTTCCTGCCTCTTGAAAATAATTTTCCAAACAATCCGGTATTTGGTAATGTATGACCAACTCCACATCAGGTTTGTCAATTCCCATGCCAAATGCGTTGGTCGCCACCATGGTTTTGACCTTGTTTTCAAGCCATTGTGAAAGCCCAACTTTTTTTTCTTTTTTTGACAACCCCCCATGATAAAAAGAGGCCGAACAATCATTTTGGTTCAGGTAATTCGCAAGGTCTTGCGCCAAGCGTCTGGTACGTACATAGACAATTGAACTTTTGGTGGTTTTAGCGCATAGCTGTTTTAATCGATAACGTTTGTCCTCTTTCCATTGAACGGAGAAAGCGATATTGTCTCTTGAAAATGAATCCTTTATGACTAATGGATTGATAAAATTGAGGTTTTCGACAATGTCATTGGCAACAATTTTAGTAGCAGTCGCCGTAAGGGCAATCATTGGGGCACCTGGGATAATTTCCCTGAGTTGGGAACATTTCAAATAGGCAGGGCGAAAATCATGTCCCCATTGCGAAATGCAATGCGCTTCATCTATGGCTATCAGATTAACGTTCATCTGCCGAATCCTGTCCCTAACGATTTCCTGTAGTAATCGTTCAGGGGATAGGTATAGAAACTTATAGTTGCCATAAAGACAATTATCCAATAGATCGTTAACTTCATCAAAGGGGATTCCTCCAGTTAGGGCAATGGCTTTGATGCCCTTTTCCTTAAGGCTTTCCACTTGATTATGTATTAAAGCGATCAAAGGGGATATGACAATGCAGATACCCTCTTTGGCCATGGCCGGAATTTGAAAACAAAGCGATTTACCGCCACCAGTGGGTAAAAGTGCAAGGACATCCCTTTCATCCAGGATAGCATCAATAATCTTTTCTTGGGACCCCTTGAAGGCGTTGAAACCCCAATACTGTTCCAAAATGGATTTTGGGTCATTTTGCATTAGGAGGCTTTTATATGGTCCAAGATAAATTCAACCCGTTCTAAAATACTTTCCGTAGGTACTATAGTTACCTCATAGGAGAAAGTCTCATAGGTGTTTTTAAGGCAATCATAAATACGGAGCGACTCATCAAAACTTTCAAAACGCTCATTATCGGATACATGTATTTCTTTCCATGGGGGCATTAAAAATACTTGATCGTACCTCATATGCTGACAAGATTCATTGAAAATAGATTCATAAGCTTGATGAAAACAATCCATATAGGCCAGTACATCAGGGATTCCCCTATCAAAAAACACAATGGAATCGTCATTGTATCCTTTGGCAGTATTGAATTGTGCAATTCGCGCATTCAATATTTTCATATTGAATTTCTTGGGGTCTGAAACCGAGACTATTGGGTTGGAGACTATTTTTGTTTTTTCACCCTGGGTTTTTTCAGCCAGGGTCATACTTCGTATGACCTCGTGCAGACAATGGAACCCACGCCGCTCAAGTTCCTCAATAACCGAGGTTTTTCCTGTACTGGGTCCGCCCGTGACCACAATTTTTCTTATCTTCAATAGTGTTACTTTCTTCAAGCAAAAGTAAGGAATGTACGAGGATTAAAAAATTTGGGGTTAACCTGTATATTTGCAGTAAAATTTACTTATGAATACTGAAAAGGCAGAGGAGTTCTATGAACGTTTAAGAGTTCAACTTGAAGATAGCAGCAAATGGCCGTCAAATTATCTGTATAAGTTCATTGTATTAACAGATAAGGAAAAGATCAGGCAAGTACATGACGTTTTTGATAATACAGGAGCGGTCATAGGTTCAAAGCAATCCAAAAATGGTAAATACACCAGCCTTTCTATTACCGTTAACCTTAAGAACCCTGATGAGGTAATTGCAAAATACAAGGAGGTGGGAATGATAGAAGGTGTAATATCGTTATAAAATAGCTTTTGAGGCATAATTTTCTTATTTTGCGGCCGTTATAGAAATACTTCCTATACGTTAGTAAGCATTAAAATTTAAGATTTGAATTTAGTAGAAAACTTAGAGTACAATACTGAGCGACCCAAACTTATTATACCTGAATATGGGCGTCATTTCCAAAAAATGGTTAATCATGCCGTTTCTATTGAGGATGCCGTAGAACGGAACAAGGTTGCCAAAGCAATTATAAGTGTTATGGGAAATCTACAGCCTCATTTAAGGGATGTGCCTGATTTTCAGCATAAATTATGGGATCAATTATTCATCATGTCCGATTTTAAACTGGAGGTGGAATCACCTTTTCCCATTACTGCCAAAGAAGTACTTCAGCAAAGGCCAGCACCTCTTGAATATCCTCAAAACTACCCTAAATATCGTTTCTATGGCAATAACATAAAGCGAATGATAGATGTGGCCGTTCAATGGGAAAAAGGAGATATGAGAGATGGTTTGGAATACGCCATTGCCAATCATATGAAAAAATGCTATTTGAACTGGAACAAGGATACGGTTGATGACAAAGCCATTTTTGGCCACTTGTTTGAACTTAGCGATGGAGAAATAGATTTTGCCAAAAAAGGTGAAAACCTTACCGATAGTGGTCAATTCTTAAAAAACAGGATTGCCAAGACACAACGAAGCAATTCAGGCAAGAAAAATCAAAGAAACAGTAATCGCGGCAAAAAGCGATTCTAATATTCTCAATCCTACAATGGGAACTTTTAAAATTGAAGGCGGCCACCAATTATCTGGGGAAATAACTCCACAAGGCGCCAAAAATGAAGCATTACAGATTCTCTGTGCTGTGCTTTTGACACCAGAGCAAGTCACCATAAACAATATACCCGATATCGTTGATGTCAATAGGCTGATTTCTCTTTTAGAGGATTTGGGGGTAAAAATCCAGAAGAAAGGAAAAGGGTCATACACCTTCAAAGCCGATGACGTGAACATGGAGTACCTGCAATCGGACAAGTTCAAAGAAGATGGTCGTAGTTTAAGAGGTTCAATAATGTTGGTTGGCCCCTTATTAGCGAGATTTGGAAAAGGATACATTCCCAAACCAGGAGGGGATAAGATTGGGCGCCGTAGGCTCGATACCCATTTTGAAGGCTTTATAAACCTCGGAGCCAAGTTCAGATACAATAAAGAAGAACATTTTTACGGCGTTGAGGCCAAAAAGCTCAAGGGAACCTATATGTTGCTCGATGAGGCCTCGGTTACGGGAACCGCCAATATTTTGATGGCATCGGTTTTGGCTGAAGGTAAAACCACCATTTACAATGCGGCCTGTGAACCCTATTTGCAGCAATTGTGCAAAATGCTGAATCGCATGGGGGCTAAAATTTCTGGTATTGCTTCCAATATGCTGCTTATAGAAGGTGTTGAGGAATTAAGAGGCACAGAGCATACCATGTTGCCCGATATGATTGAAATAGGAAGTTGGATAGGTCTGGCGGCTATGACCAAAAGTGAGCTTACTGTGAAGAATGTAAGTTGGGACGACTTGGGTCAAATACCTACTGTATTTCGAAAATTGGGAATTACCATCGAAAAACGGGGTGATGACATACATATACCAAGACATAAGGATGGGTATGAAATACAGAACTTTATCGATGGGTCTATTTTGACCATTGCCGACGCTCCATGGCCTGGACTTACACCTGACTTATTAAGTATTATCCTGGTCTTGGCTACCCAGGCAAAGGGTGAGGTACTCATTCATCAAAAGATGTTTGAAAGTAGATTGTTCTTTGTAGATAAGTTAATTGATATGGGTGCTAAGATTATTCTTTGTGACCCCCATAGAGCCACAGTAATCGGACATGACTTTAAGTCAACGTTAAAGGCAACTACCATGGTTTCTCCAGATATTAGGGCAGGGGTTTCTTTACTAATTGCTGCATTATCTGCTAAAGGTACCTCAACCATTCATAATATTGAGCAGATTGATAGGGGGTATGAGGATATTGATACCCGTTTAAGAGCCATTGGCGCTAGAATAACAAGAGTGTAATTTATTTTTCCTCTAAGGTTCCGTTAGGATATTTTGCAAATCGCCCTTTTTCCTTGGGATGTACGTTATCAGGATGGGGCCAAGGCCAGCCACCAAATTGATCAATGCGATATTCGTCCATAGCATTTTGTATTTCCAACTGTGTATTCATGACAAAGGGTCCGTGTTGAACTACAGGTTCGGTGATGGGCTTGCCTTGCAAAAGAAGAAGATGGCACGTAGTATCACCAGTTTTAATCTCAATGTTCCCGGAGCCATTTAATTCAATCCCATGATTCGAAGTGATGGTTTGTCCTTCTATTGCTATTTCTGAGCCTTCATAGAAATAAAGTGTTCTATTGACTCCTTTCATTGAAGCTGGTAATGTGTAGTTGGAATTTGCATTGATATGGATATTCCATATGGCAACATCATTGCCACTATCCGAGGCCCACGAATTTGGGGCTGGTTCTAGTGCTTTGTAGCCCCTATAGTTTCCCGCAATGATTTTGACTGAAGCTTCATCGGATTCAATAACCGGTATATCCTCATGCCAAAGCATGGCAAAATGGGGGTTTGTAAATTTGTTTTTCTTAGGTAAATTCAACCATATCTGAAAAAGTTCCAAAGGATTTTCTTTATCCGTATTCAATAAAGGAAACATTTCGGAATGCTGCACTCCACGACCAGCTGTCATCCATTGTACATCACCTTCCCCAAACCTACCGGAAGCCCCTAAAGAATCAGAATGATCGCAATAGCCTTTGTCGACTATTGTAATGGTTTCGAACCCCCGGTGAGGGTGTGCCGGAAAACCGGGTATAGTTCGCCCATGATACATACGCCAACCATCCTTAATTACAAAATCGTTTCCTAAAACACGACCTTCCAAAGCATCGGTTGGCCCCATTTCGTCATTCCCTTTAGGGTAATGATCCAGATGATATACACAAAATAAAAATGGATTCTGGGTTTGCCAGGGAAACCCAAGTGTAAAAACGTGATGTATAGATGAATCCATATCCTTAAATTTAAGAAGCTAAAGTTACGGTAAAAGAATACACAATTGTTAATGCAAAGTTGCGCTAATGTTTGGCCGTATTGATTTCTATCCAATTGTTTTCAGGATCTTGAATGTAAATCTGTTTTACACCGTCCGCCCTATTGGTAACCGTATTTTCTTTTCCTGGCCAGTCTGAATACGTGATTTCGTTTTTCTTCAAATGGGCAATAAAGGCATCGAGATTTTGCTTAGCCAAACACAGATGTACACTTTTGCTATGTTTCAAGGCTACCTGTTTCTTGCCTATAAGATGTAATTGCGAATTTCCGTTGATTTTGAACCACCTAAATCCTGATGAGGCCGATGGATGTGGAATTCCCTCCAGTTTTAAAATAGTTGCATAAAACGCTCCGACTTTCTCCAAATCCTTTACAATGAACGAATAATGGTCATATTGAAAATCAAAGGATTGAGAAGAGACATTTGAGATTGTGAATGTAAATAGAAGTGCAAATACCAACTTTTTCATATTGGATTTAATGATGTTGGATTTATAAGTTGATTATTTTGAATTTTGGAGCAATACTCCTTTGGTAATTAAAAATTGTGCTGTGGCATAGGTTCCCATGACCAAAATATGCGAATAGGGGACACTAAATAAAAACTTATTTACCGCCAATATGCTATCAGAAATAATAAAGAACAAGGCCCCTAAAAATACAAGTTTAAAACTTTCGACGTTTACCCAACGTTTTCTTCCAAATGCGGTTAAGGCCATCAGAAGAATAGCAGTTATATAAATGATTACAGGTATTTGTAATTTACCAAGTCCATCTTGCAATTGCAGGAACAGTATACCGCCGTAGACAATGAGTAAAACCAAAACAACCCAAAATGATAGTGTAAGCTGTTTGCCAAATCGTTTGGCGAATATAACACAATATAGCAGATGCGCTGTCAAAAATGCAATCAAGCCCAATATAAAGTAGTTGGGTGAAATAGTATCGTACATGAGAAAAACATCACCCAACCATGAAAAGAAAAGTGCAGCCAGCATAAGAATGTAAGTGGGTCTTTTCAAACTTTTGCCGTTCATGGCGAAATAGATAAAAAGTGCAAGTAGAATAGAGGGTTTGGTGAAATGCCGTAGTAATGAATAATCAGAGCTTCCAGCAATCATGTCCAAAAGAACCAAAAAAACAAATATGGAAAGGAAATAAGTCGGTTTAAACTGTCTTTTGGTCATTCGTATCAACTATCCCTTAAAACCAATTTTATTGTGTCTACCATCGCAATAGGGTTTGTTTTCAGAAGCTCCACAACGACAAAAGGCCGTAATTTTCTCTTTTTTGTGTACAACGCCTTCTTGGTCGGTAATTAGCAATGTACCATGTACAAGTAGTGGACCATTCGCTTTGACATCTACTGAGGTTGGCTTATTAGACGCTATTACCCCACTGCCTTCACCCTTCATACGATAGCTCAAGGCTCCTGAAGGGCAATTGTTTATTTGTGATTTTAATTCTTCAATACTTGCATTCTCTGGCTTAATCCATGGCTTTCCTTCGGGGTCGTATACCTGCGGCAATGTTTTTACACAAGTAGTGGCATGTATACATGTTTTGGGTTTCCATATAATGGTCATGTCCCCATTTTCATATTCTTTGACTATCTCTCTTTCCATTTTCTTTTTTTAAATTAGATTTTAGTTTCCGATTATAGGTGGTGGTCCGTCTGGGATTATGGGTTTATACTTCTCATCACCTTTGCGTTGTATGTATTCTGCTTTTACTTTTTCGACCAGTTTGGGATTTTCCAATAAATCAACTGCTGTCATTCCCAAGGCCTTTGCGGCATAGACCATTCCTTTATGTCCAATACTCATTCCGCCGCAGGCGACTACCGCCCAGGAGTGCCAAGGTGTGTCTTTGGGTGCTACAGTAACACCAAGGTTTATATTTGGGACATTCCAGCTTACATCTCCAACATCTGTTGATCCGCCTCCTGGATTTTCCTTGGTTTCTTCCAATGGGCTTATAGCGCTGTCCATACCCACTTGCGGTTTACCAGTGGCTTCCTGTATTTTTTTACCAAAAGCCGTTTCTTCTGCTGTATAGGATAATGGCCCCAACAGCTCTAGATTATTTTGCATGATTTCGCCCCCCGCACGATTTACCAATACCTCATAGATTCCCGAAATCAAGGAAATCTTATAGTCAACATTGGCCATAATCGCTGCACCTTCGGCCATTTTTTTGACTTGTTCATAAACGGGGAACATCCCAGTACGTTTTGAATCACGAACTCGGACCCAAAGCTTGGAATAGTCGGGAACTACATTAACTACTTGTCCACCGTCCTGTATATGATAATGAATACGGACGGTTGGTTTTATGTGTTCTCTATAATAATTAATTCCAGTAGTGTAAAGTTCAAGGGCATCGGAGGCACTCCGGCCATTCCAAGGGTCACCGGAGGCATGGGCCGCTTGTCCATAAAACTCCACTTTAAAATCAACCAAGGCCAATGTACTTTGCACATCGGCTTCTGTTTTGGCAGACGGATGCCAACTGAGGTTTACATCAACATCATCCCATAAGCCATCACGTACCATCCAAATTTTTCCAAAAAATTTCTCTTCGGATGGTGTCCCAAAAAATTTGATGGTGCCTTTTAATTTTCCTTGTTCAATAAGTTCTTTGGTTGCTATTGCCGCTCCAAGGCTTGCCGCACCAAAAAGGTTATGGCCGCAACCATGACCAGCAGCACCTAGGTTAAGAGGCTCCTTGGTTGGTTGTGTTTTTTGCGAGATGCCGGGAAGCGCGTCGAACTCCCCCAAAATACTTATGACGGGCTTTCCAGAGCCGAACGTGGCGATAAATGCAGTTGGCATTCCGGCAACCCCACGCTCTACGGTCATTCCGTTTTTCTCGGCATAATCTGCTAGAATTTTTGACGATTTGTGTTCCTCGAAGGCCGTTTCTGCCAAAGCCCAGATAGAATCGCTGATTTTTATCAATTCAGACTTGTGATTTTCAACAGACACAACCAATGCTTTTTTGTTGCTTTTTATTTTTTGTGCCGACGTGGTTATTGCCACTAGCATCAGAATTCCAAAGAGTGTTTTTTTCATTGTATTATTTGATTAGCTATTGTATTTCTTGCCGTAATGTTCATAGGGAAACCATTTTAATCGGGTAAGCACGTCAATATCAAGATCTGAAAGCAAGTTACAGAGGTATTATTTGGTCTAGTTTTGTTCTCGGACATTGAGGAGAATTGCTTTGACCTAAATATACTAAAAAAGGATTATTCGGTAGCTTATCTAAAATCTTATGGGAATAAGCTCCAATTTTGTACTTTACCCAATTAGCAATGCCAATTAGCAATGCCAATGAGCATAAATTCAATGTATTGTATTTTTTTGTTGCTTCCTTCCTTTCTCCTGGCCCAGGAGAATATTGGAGAAATAGGTGCTTTGCCAGCCGAGGTTTCTGAAACTTCTGGGCTTATTTTTTATAAGGACAAGCTAATCACCCATAATGATTCAGGAAACGCCCCGGAACTTTTTGAAATTGATACCGTTTCAATGCAAGTCGTTCGAAAGGTAACCATCACAAATGCTGAAAATATAGATTGGGAAGATATGACCCAAGATGACACACATATTTATATTGGTGATTTTGGCAATTACAAGGGTACCCGTGAAGATTTGACCATATATAAGATTTCCAAGCAGGAGTACGACCAATCTGAAATTGTTACAGCTGAGAAAATCGATTTCTCTTATGAAGATCAGAATGAGTTCACCGATAACGGTAGAAGTAATTGGGATGCGGAAGCTTTGTTCTCCTTTAACGATCAACTGGTAATCCTAACTAAACAATGGTTGGATGGTGGCACCGTGGCCTATTCCCTTGAAAAGACTCCAGGTATCCACTTGGCTAAGAACATAGGGTATTATCCGGTAAATGGGTTGGTTACGGGAGCTACTTACAATCCATTGTCCACCGATTTGGTGGTATTGGGACATTCAAATATTCTAGTGCCTTTTGTCTTAAAAGTGGAAGGTATAAGCGAGACTTCAATTTTCGAAGGAAACATTGAAAAAATACCCTTGGATGTTGGTTTTGCCCAAACCGAAGGAATTACTTATGTTAAGGAGGACCGTTATCTAATTTCTTCAGAATATTTTACAAGAAATATACCATCTATAACCTTGAACTCTCTTTTATACGGCTTTCAATTGGGAAATGACAACGAAGTTGAAGAAGAAGTAAACGAGGAGGAGGTCATCCCCGAACCCGAAGAGAACGAAAATAAGTTAATACTCTTTTCGGGTAATGAACCAAATAGTGTGGAATACGAGCTTACAACCAAGAACACGGTTTTGGCCCAAGCCATTTTCGATACTTCAGGCAGAATGGTCAAATTTCGTTTGGGATCCGAAATCGAAAGTGATGAAATTGATTTAACTACCTTTAAATCAGGGCTGTATTATCTTTCCTTCTATCTAGAGGGCAGCATTATTTCCAAGTCATTTGTGCGTAGATGATTTTTAGAACATAGCTTATATTTAAGAATTTCTTAACAAGCTTGACCCGGGTTTATATCTAGCTTTGCTAAAACTAAAAATCGATTACACAAATGAAAAAAATTCTCTTACTTGTATGTGTGGCTTTGGTTTCCTTTTCAATGGAGGCCCAAATAAATACGCCACAACCCAGCCCATCTTCAAAATTGATACAAAAGGTTGGTTTAACTGATGTTACCATTGAATATTCAAGACCTTCTATGCGTGGTAGGACCATTTTCGGGGATTTGGTTCCTTATGGTAAACTTTGGAGAACTGGTGCTAATTCCAGGACCAAAATCACCTTTAGTGAGGATGTGACTATAGACGGACAAGAGCTTAAGGCTGGCTCCTATGCTATTTTCACCAAACCAAGCGCTCAATCTTGGGAAGTTTATTTTTATGCTGAAACAACTGGTGGTGCAATACCTCAAAACTGGGATGATAGCAAAGTTGCTGCCAAAACAACTGCCCAAGTTTACACCTTACCTATGGATATTCAGTCATTTACAATTGATATTGACGACTTAAGTGCCAACGGAGCTACTATAGGTATGCTATGGGAAAAAACCTATGTAGGAGTAAAGTTTGAAGTTCCGACAGATGCTGCTGTAGCAAAGAATATTGATAGGGTATTGAATGGTCCGGGAGCAGGAGATTACTACGCTGCAGCCGTTTATTATTCGAGTGCTGGTAAAGACATCAATAAGGCAAAAGAGTGGATGGATAAAGCCATGGCAATGTCTGATAAACCTGCATTTTGGCAATTGAGACAACAATCGCTTATCCAGGCCAAGGCTGGGGACAAAAAAGCTGCTATTGCAACAGCTAAAAAATCTTTGGTCGCTGCTGAGGAAGCTGGCAATACGGATTATGTAAAAATGAACAAGGACTCCTTGAAGGAGTGGGGTGCCATGTAAAAACCTCTTGCGAATAAATTAAAAAGCCCAGACAGATATGTCCGGGCTTTTTTAGTTAAATAAGCCATTAACATTGCCTTTTGCACTATATTTGATAGTTCAATAAATAACCAAATGCATGCTTAAATCCATTCTTTCCTTAGCTGTTTTCCTTTTTTTGATTTCTTGTACTACTAAAGTAGAAAGACCCGTTTACACCGCTGAGAAATGGGAGAATCCGGAATGGGAAAATCCTGAGATATTTCAAATCAATAGAGAAGAACCAACAGCATCTTTCTATAGGTATGAGGATGAAGAAAATGCATTAAAGAATGATAGTTGGGAGAACTCTCCATTATATCAATCCTTAAACGGGACCTGGAATTTCTACTATGCTGAAAATCCACAAAAAAGACCTGCGGATTTCTATAAAAATGATTTTGACATAACTGGTTGGGACCAATTACAAGTTCCATCAAATTGGGAGATAGAAGGGTATGGAATCCCTTTTTACACCAACATCATTTATATGTTTCCGCCTAATCCACCCCATATACCTCATGAGCAGAATCCTGTAGGTAGTTATAAGCGCGAATTCAATATCCCTGATGCTTGGGGAGATAAGGAGGTGTATTTACATTTTGAAGGTGTTAGTGGCGCTATGTACATATGGGTCAATGGCGAAAAGGTCGGCTACAATGAAGGAAGTAAAACCCCTGCTGAATACGCAATTTCAAAGTATATAAAAAAAGGAGAAAACACGGTAGCCGTTCAAGTGCTTCGATGGTCGGATGCCAGTTATATGGAAGATCAGGATTTTTGGAGGTTGAGTGGCATTGATCGGGATGTTTATGTGTATGCGACCAATAAAACCACAATAAAAGATTTTACGGTAACAGCGGATTTGGAAAATGATTATAAAGATGGATTGTTCAAGCTTGAATTGGAAGTCAATAATGTATCGGGTGACGGTGTGTCAGCAGTCGAGGTGAAATTGTTGGATGGTAAAACTGAGTTGTACAGTGAATCCAAGGGAATTAATTCCAAAAATGGAATTTCAACAATCGATTTTGAAAAAAACCTACCTGCCGTTAAGACTTGGAACGCAGAAGAACCTAACCTATATGCATTGCTCATTAGTCTAAAAAAAGGTGATGGCAGTATTGTAGAGGCGACAAGTGTCAAGGTTGGGTTTAGAAAAATTGAAATCAAGAACAATCAATTTTTGGTCAATGGGATGCCTGTTTTGCTAAAGGGTGCAAATTTACATGATCATGACGAGACAACGGGCCATGTGATTACTGAGGAGCTAACACTGAAGGATCTTACGGTCATGAAGCTAAACAATTTAAATGCCATACGTTGTAGCCATTATCCCAAGAATCCCCATTTTTATAGAATGTGTGATGCCTACGGTTTTTATGTGATTGATGAAGCCAATATCGAGACCCATGGTTTGGGAACGACCAATCAAGGTTTGGACGGAAACACAGAGGCCCAAAAGATACACCCTGCTTATCGGTCGGAATGGAAGGCCATGCATTTGGACCGAACTATAAGAATGTTCGAAAGGGATAAGAATTTCACAAGTATTGTAACTTGGTCTTTGGGAAATGAAGCAGGAAATGGAGACAATTTTCAGGCTACCTACAATTGGTTAAAAGAGCATGATAGCTCTCGCCCCGTGCAGTACGAAGGAGCCACCCAATATGAAAATACGGATATACAGGCGCCCATGTATATGCGCATACCCGATATGATCAAGTATGCGGAAAATGACCCTAAACGACCTTTGATACAATGCGAATACGCCCATGCCATGGGCAATAGTGTAGGTAACCTTCAGGAGTATTGGGATGTTATTGAAAAGTATGATGTGCTGCAAGGTGGATTTATCTGGGACTGGGTCGATCAAGGCGTATTGACCAAGACCGAAACGGGTGAAGATTTTTGGGCCTATGGAGGCGATTTGGGAGCGGCTGATTATCAAAATGATGTCAACTTTTGCCTGAACGGGGTCGTAAACCCCGATAGATCGGCACACCCCTCACTCCATGAGGTTAAAAAGGTTTACCAATATGTCAAATTTACTACCGAAAATGCCAAGACGGGAAAAATCTCTATTACAAACAAATATGATTTCATCAACCTGGACAGATTCGATTTTAGCTGGAAATTGTTTAAAAATGGTGCGGAATCTGCAGCTGGTGAAATACCAGCCTTGAATGTTGCCCCGGGAGCTTCCAAAACCGTTAAAATCGATGTCCCAGAATTAACTGAGGTTGAGGCTGAGTATTTTTTGAATATTTATGCAAGAAGTAGGGAAGAGGCACCGCTGGTACCTCAAGGTCATATGGTAGCGTATGAACAATTTAAACTTACGGATTACACGTCTACTATTTTTTCAAAAGCTGATTCCCAAGACGGACTTGAAATCACACAAAAAGACGATTTGGTAGTAATTAGGGGTAAGGGATTTGAGGTCAAGTTCAATGCTGATAAAGGTGCTATTACTTCAATAGATTATGGTCATGGAAATATTTTGATAAAAGGGATTGAGGCCAATTTCTGGCGAGCTACAACAGATAATGACTTTGGCTACAATATGCCCAAAAGATTGAAAGTCTGGAAAGAGGCAACAGATGGTCAGGAATTGTCCGATTTTAAGTTTGAATCGGGAAAAAATAAACAAGCCATTGATGTATTGAAAATTGCTGAGAATCCGTTTAGGGTTGAAGGAGATGCATTGAAGATAGTGTCAACCTATAATTTGGCGGGGGTAAATGGTCAGGTTGGAATAACCTACGATATTAATGATAAGGGAGAAATCAGGGTAACCACCCAGCTAGGTAATCTCGGTGATGATTTGCCAGTACTTCCCCGTTTTGGAAGCAACTTTATCATTAAGAACGAATATCAACAGGTGCATTGGTATGGTAGAGGGCCACATGAAAACTATCAGGACAGAAAAACCTCGGCATTGGTAGGAAATTATGAGGCTCAAGTTACCGATTTATATTATCCGTATATAAGACCCCAAGAAAATGGAAATAGGGCGGATGTACGGTGGGTAAGCTTCACGAACCTAGAAGGACATGGCATTGAGATATTTGCTCAGGATGTGTTTGAATTCAGTGCACATCACCAATACAACAGTGATTTTGATTCGGGGGAAACGAAACAACAACGACACACCTTTGATATTAAAAAGAGAGACTTGGTAAACATCAATATCGATTATAGGCAAATGGGCGTTGGTGGAGACAATAGTTGGGGATACATGGCTCTGGACCAATACCAAATTCTACCGGAGGATATGTCTTACAGTTACGTCATCAAACCTTTAGAATAGGATATTTACTCCATACTTAATTTCATTGCATTCCATTGATTATCAGTGATATTGGACGTGTTTTTTAGCGTAACAAGTTTCTGTTTTTCATTGTTGAAAAAAGCCAAAACCAAGGTATCCAATCTTTGTTCAGATACAGAGAGACGTTTTATCATTTGACCTAAAGCCTCTTCTTTACCCAATTCTTTTAGAGTCAAAAGTGAGTACAAATTATTAATATTTGGACGCTTTTTGGAACTGTTGGTATAATCTACAATACCGTTCAGCAACTTGTTTTGATCTATATCGCGCTTAGTTGCGGCATAACTTTTGGCCAGCAAATAATCCTGCATCCTTTCATCCGGGTTGTAGGGTTTGCCAACCCCAATGTTCTCTGGCCATTGTTTGCACTGCTCCAAAACTTTTATGGCTTTAGCAAAATTCTTTTTGCTTATTTGTTTCAAGGCTGAACCAATATGGGCTTGCTCATAAATTTTGCGACTTTCACTGGCATGTTCAAAGGGCAGGATGCGAATGTTTTTGAGTACTTGGATTACTTTGTCAAACTCTCCAACATTTAATAGCGATTTGGCATGCGCCAAGCCGATACTATAATTTGACTGGAATTTTTTATATGCTTTTTTTGATGTGGTATACGCCGCTGCATACTTTTTGTTTTTAAGATAAAAATGAATCGTTTCTTCCCAAACTTTCCAATCCCCATTGTTTAAGGACATAGCTTTTTGAATGTCTTTCAATTTTTGGGAATAACTGTTTTCACTCAGTATTTCGGCCCTAAATCTGTAAAAAGTACCAGAATCAGGGAGTTCACCAAGGGTTTTTAAAATTGATTTTCCTTGGCCTTCAAGACCGACAGCCAAGTAATTCTGAGCCAATAAATAATTTAATTTCCAATTAGTGTTTTGTTGTACAGCCCATTCCAATACAGGAATTGTTTCCTGTCGATATGGGAAGACAAAATCTATAGAATCAGAAACAACTTCCTCCATTATCGAAATACTTTTTGATGGTTCCGAATCTTTGAATAAATAAGCCGACCAAAGTTTGTTTTTCGAACTTTTGGGGCCTTTAGATAGGGTAGAGGTCGCATCATTAACAAGGCCCAGGGAATAATAATCCAATGCCACTTGTAAAACTGTTTCCTCCTTGAATTCATTATGATATTCTGACCCGAGACTAAGCTCATTGTTTATTATTGTCAATTCATGAATGGCAAAATGGTCAAGAGGTGCCATATCTAAAAGCGCTTCTAACTGCCTCTTAAATCCATCCTTGTTTTCCTGCATTCGTTGAATTACTAGTAAAACCTTTCTAGCATTTAAATTGTAGGTGTTAAAATCCAAGGCTTTTTCAGCATACGTTTGAGCCCTAGCCTGATTGTTTGTTGCCAAATGTATTTCTGCCATTTGGGCATACGCAACAGATCTAAATTTAATATCTCGAGCAGCCCAGCCTAAAGATTCCAGGGCATTAAGGTAATCCTGTATTGCTCTATAGGCAATTCCTGCTATGTAATTTGCTGCGGTATTGTAAGTGTCCATTCTGAGAACAGCGTTGGCATGTTGCAGAGCAAGTTCATAGTTAGATTTACGGTATTCAAGTTCAGCCAGTTTAATCAGACCAATTTGATGGGATGGGTCTTTTTGAATCAACTCGGAAAACTTTTCGTGAGCTAGTTTATATTCCCGGAATTCCAAGGCTTCAATGCCTTCAAACAGTAAGCGTTGAGATTCAGAAACATTTAGCTGTGTGTCTTGCTCAAAGGGTCTTTTTATTTGATTTTTAACAGGGCCGCTTTTATAAGCTAGCTCCGTATCGTTCAGAACGACTTCTATTTCATCGGCTGGACTAATAGACAAAGATTTGGAAAATATTTCCATGGGACTTAATTCCAGTTTTTCTGTAAACACTATCTGGCCATTAATTTTGATTTGTATTTCATTGTCCAATTTTTGAAGCGCATTTAGGCCAATATAGGCTTCATTATCCGTAGTCTCGACATTAAGTACACCATGTTCACTGGCATCGACCATCCCGCCAATTTCCTTATATGGAAACCACAGTTCGCTCCACCGATCCATTACATATGGATCAAAACCTACTTGACTAATAGGATTGGTGGCATCACCAGGGGAATATTGATCAAATAGTCTACCTGCCTGAAACTCTATGTATTGCCCATCAGAGTCGGTAAGTAAATCTTCCCAAATTCCACCAGCCCTGGATAAATTCCAAAGCCATAATTTTTGTCCTGGCATTTCTTCGTAAGGTGCCCACTGACCAAATCCAAATTTCTTATCATGATAGTATCCGCCAAAAAAGTCATTATACTCACCAACTATGTGATACGATTTTGAAGGCCCGAAGGTATTATTCTTATAAAAAGACAAATCTCTTCCCTTAGGATCTATGGGCCATGCACGTGGGGTGCCATTGTGTTCTACATACGTATTTCCTGGAATGAAAAATTCTAGGTCGTAAGTGGCTTCAGCTGCTGCCGTCATCCAATTATAATAAGATTCTGTTATGGGCGATGCATTGTACCAAGATGCATTGGTCTCAAAATATGCCTTATCATTTTCTAGGCGTATTTCAACGGTCCATGTAGTATTTGAAGGCAAGTCGGTATTACTAACAATGCAACTTACACTACCATCCTCATTGGTTTTTGTTATATAGTCCACTGCCGTCGCTGTAGAAGGATGATGGCCAATAATACCAAAATTGAACTCAATACCTCCTGATGTCCAAGGGCCCCGCATGGCAATATTTCTGAATTTTATGACTTCATTTTTATAAAGAAATTCCTCCCCTGTACTTTTTTCGATGGCGCCCCATACCTTACCACCAATTTCTGGTAAAACGAACACTTTTATGTAATCGTTCTCCAAGGTAACCACCTTCCAGTTTTTCTTTTTTGAAGTGTGATCATATTCTTCAAATTTAAAATATGGGAATATCTTAGGGTTGTCAGATAAAATAGGAACGGGGTTGGGTTTCCCAAATCCGTAGGTGTCCAAAGATTGTATTTCTTCTTTAATTGTCACAGATTGGGCGTGTAAATGAAAAACCGACAATAAGAAGGTAAAGAAAAATAGATATAATCGTACCCGTTGAATTATCGAAGACTTATATGTTGTTTTCATTGTAATAAAAATAATTTTGTTTTTCCTAATTAGTTCATTTTTAAGAGAATTCAATCCCATTTTTTAGTAAATGCTCTCATTTCTATCGGCATACCACTACCTGTACCAATTCTTTGGGCATTACTACAATGCCCATGGTCAATTGTCGTTCTGCATGAATTTTCAATTATTGATTTTTCTGTGCACGTTCCCTTTTTTATCAATGGTATATCCGTCAGGGGTTTTCTTGTTCCATGTAAGCCCTGGTAACATTTCCAAGAGAACTTTTTTATGGTTTTCAATGATTTTTCTATTTCCCTTTTTATAGGCAATGTTTTCCCATTCATAAGGGTCGGTCTGATGATTATAAAGCTCTTCAAGGCCAATATCAGGGTAATATATATAACGATAGTGCTCGCTTCTTACGGCATGGCCTGTAAAAGGTTTTTTGGTCCAAGAAAACCGATAGCTGCTAATAACGGGTGAAGTCTTAACACTGGGGTCTTTAATTTGAGGAACAAGACTGTTCCCATCTAAATGTTCGGGCTTATCAAACCCGGTCAAATCCACCAAGGTAGGGTAAATATCCATTAGGCTGACCGGTTGATTACAACTCGATCCCGCTTGGGTAAGACCAGGAGCATAAATGATCAATGGAACACGGGTAGATCGTTCCCAAAGGGTAAATTTCTCAAAATTTTCCTTTTCGCCCATATGCATACCGTGATCGGACCATAATACGATAATAGTGTTTTTGGCATATTTGGAATTTTTTATAGTCTCTAGCAATCTACCCACCATAGCATCTGAAAAAGTGATGGCCGCTGCATAGGACTGAACCACTTTTTCCCACTGTTGGTTATCTTCTACCCATTTATGGATCCAACGTCTGCCATGGTCAAAAGCATCCTCAAGATCATTCTCTTTATGAACCGGTAGCACAATATTCTCAAGAGGATACATATCAAAATATTTTTGTGGAACCTCCCAAGGATCGTGAGGTTTCCATACTCCTACTGCTAAGAAAAAAGGTTGACTATGCGCTAAGCCCAATTGATAATTTGCCCAGTCCACCACATGATAGTCTGCCATTTTTTCGTCGGGCACAGGAATCGGACCCCATGTCCACCAGCTATTTTCTCCACTGATCTTCCCACCTGGTCTACTCTTGTTGTCAACATTTTCAGGGTAGATGACCTCTTTAGGAGCTCGTATTTGGTAGGGATGTGAGATGTACGGACTTGGGTAATAAAAATCCCAATTATCTGGCTCCACTTGGCTGGTTGGTGTCCAGGGTGGAGCTTGGCTGTGGTATATTTTTCCCGCTCCTAAGGTCTTATATCCCCGGTTTTTAAAAAACTGCTCTATAGTCTCCACATTTTCAAGGCCAGGGAACTTTCGCCATTCGGGACCGTCTCCCCAATGTACGTTTTCCACTCCGGATCGAGCGTGATGTACTCCTGTAAGAATAGCGGCCCGAGCTGGGGCACATGCTGGTGACGGGGTATGGGCATTAGTGAAAATCATTGAAGAGGCGGCTAACCGATCAATATTGGGCGTATGGATTTTCATTCCTTTGTGACCTCCCAGATATCCTACCCAATCATTCATATCATCTACTGCTATAAAAAGAATATTTGGTTTCTCTTTGCTAGGGGGTACTTGCGTCTTTCCGTCATGGTATATAATTAAGGATACTATTAAGGAAAGGGCAATATATTTATGATTTAATCTGAACATATGTTTCAGTCTTGTTATTATCTATCTGTAAAACGGTGGTTGTCAATTTAATTTGTGCATGTTTTTCTACGGAAAAACATGGAAATATCCTTGTATCCTATTTTTGGTACAGTTAATATTCCCAATCATTTATTGTTCCTGTTGTTCGTTGATTTTATAAACTTGAAGGGCCATATTGTTTTTTACGAACACTAGTAGTTGGCTTTTATCCGCTTGTTCAAGAAGCATGATGTCCCTAACTTCGCCATCCACACTAAGGCCGCTATTGATATTGTTGACAGGGGTAAATTTTCCATTTCCATCTCCCAGAAGATAGGTACCCTTGTTGGCATCATAACGACCATATTTTACACGTGTTCCAAAGAAATTACCACCCATTAAGATATCTAGGTTCCCATCTTTGTTGAAGTCTCCTGGAAGTATTCCATAGATAGGTGAAAATTGGGTAACATGGGGCAGAGGGGATAACTTAAATTGATTATTCCCCAAATTTTCCAAATAACTTGTTGCAAAATTCTTGGCCTTTAAAACAACAGCTTCGGATAATTCTTCTACCGTAAAAATATCCGTGATCTTTTGGTCGGCATAATCCGAATAATTTAAGTATCTGCTCTTGAGACCGCTCAGTTGCCCAACCAAATCATCTTTGGAAAAGACGGGGTAACTCTCACCCATAATATAAGAGCACATAATGGGGTCTAGAGATCCATTGTTGTCAAAATCTTTAGCATACATTGTAACAGGTTCCGAAATAGATGCTTTTAATTGAGAATTGAGACCGAAATTGCCAAGTACATAATCTAAATCACCATCGGCGTCAAAATCGCCAGAAACTATTTTGTTCCACCATCCTTCTGAATTTTGAACGCCTGAGTTTTCTGAAGTCTCGATAAGTTTTCCATCGGAATTTTTAAAAATGCGAATGCCCATCCATTCCCCGACAACTATTAAATCGGCCCGATCATCTCCATTGAAATCACTCCAAAGAGCATCGGTCACCATACCAAGATACTCCAAGGATGGATTTATCACCTTGGTTACGTCCTTAAAATTCCCTTTCCCATCGTTCTCCAAAATATAACTTCTGGGCGTTGTTGGGTATTGTCCTGGGATGAGCCTTCCCCCAACGAATAGGTCTATATCCCCGTCTTGGTCAAAATCACTTGAATTAACACAGGAACCACTAGTCAACATTGTGGGAACCGCCCCTTTATGCCTTTCAAAATTTCCTCTGCCATCGTTAAAATACAGCCTGTCTTGAAGCTCTGGGGAATTCACCTCATACTCATTCCCCCCGCTGACCACATATAAATCCGCATCACCATCATTGTCCGCATCAAAAAACAAAGCCCCGATATCCTCCATTATTTTATCATTGTCGAATAGGGCTTTATTGGTGGGTATAAAATTTCCAGATTTGGTTTGCATAAACAGCTTTCCGGCACTCCCCTTTGCACCTCCGATGAAAATATCCTCTAAGCCATCGTTGTTGATATCCGCTTTGGCTATTTTGGGCCCCTGGGTAGATAATTTATGGGGCAATAATTGCTCCCGCTTAAAATCGGTATAATTATTTTCGGAATGGATATATGGTATTACGCTGTCTAAAGATACATCCACAAAATACGTTGGAGATGGCGCTTCTTTGACTTTATCATTTGCAATGGCATCCTTTTGATTTAATGTGAGGGTTTGTCCGGACCGTATGTTTTGAAGTATCTGAACCTTAGAATTTGGCCAAGTAACCTTTAGTTCCTTTATTTCAGTGGTTTCCCCCAAACCGAAGACCAAATTATAGTCCACAGAGGATTGATATCCCCTAGTGGGCATCATTTCTTGGAGCAATACCTTGTTCGTCAGGGTCAATTTTACTTTGGAACCTATGCCAAAGGTATTTCCACCTTCTCCTTTAAGTATTATTTTCAGGAAGTTATGATTCGTTAGTGTTTCACTATTATTTCGATAGATAAAGGCCTCTTCATCAATATTGTTGACCACAAGGTCCAAATCGCCATCATTATCCAGATCAGCGTAAGCAGCTCCATTGGATAACGATTTTTGATCTAATCCCCATTCTGAATTCACCTTGTTAAAGGTTAAATCCCCATTGTTTTGGTAGGTGTAATTTTCTTCAACAGTAGATGGTATATTATCCAAAAGCTCTAGTACTGCAGTCCGTTGCCCTGTTTTGTTTTCATTAAGTTTTTCTTGAACGGCATAATTCATAAAATCCATATTGGTATAATCACGTTTATAGCCGTTGGTAATAAAAAGGTCTTTATGCCCATCATTATCAAAATCTGCAAAGAGGGATGTCCAACTCCAATCGGTATTGGAAACGCCGGAAAATTGACCAATTTCGGAAAATGACTGCCCTTGATTGTTCAGTTGCATCATATTTCGCATGGTTTGGTTATAAAATCCAGATTTGACCAATAGGCTATATTTGTCATAATTATCTGATCCAGAAACCATTTTTTGTCGGTAATTTCCTTCTGGTAGCATATCCAAGGTCATCATATCGGTATAACCATCATTATTAATATCGGCTATATCGGAACCCATAGAGAAAAGGGGTGTATGTCCCATAAATTGCTCCAAACTTTCTGAAAATGTCCCGTCTTGATTGTTGATGTAGAGATAATCTTGTTCATTATAGTCGTTGGAAACATAAATATCTGGCCAATTATCATTATTGATATCAGAAATGGCTATTCCGAGTCCAAAGCCTAAAACATTGGAAATTAACCCAGCCTCATCACTTACGTCCTTAAATTTCCCGTTCTCGTTTTTATAGAGTTTGTCCGAATAAGCAGTATTTTTGCGTTTTTTTAACGAAGCGGTTATTTGACCAAATCCTGCATACTCCTGAGTAGAATGATTGAGCACATATAAATCTAGGTCTCCATCTTTATCATAATCAAAAAAGGAAGCTTGCGTTGAATATCCGGAATCGGCCACTCCATAGATAGCTGCTTTTTCAGTAAACGTTAGATCGCCATTATTAATAAATAACAAATTTTTTCTTTTGTTCGAATCTTTTGCAGCCGATCTACATACATAAATATCCAACAAGCCATCGGCATTTACATCGGCCATGGTCACACCAGTATTCCATAGACCTTCGGCAAAGACACCTGCTTCTTCCGCTATTTCTTTAAAATGCCAGTCACCTTCATTAATGTATAGGCGGCTTCCCACCATATTCCCTGTAAAATAAATGTCCGGTAGACCGTCATTATTAAGGTCTCCAACCGCAACACCGCCACCGTTGTATAGATATCCATATTCGAAGACGTTGAATTCTTCTGTTTCTTTTATAATGTTTTTGAATTTGACACCTGTTTCCGTTGGGGAAAGTAGCGTAAACATTTTATGTGTATCCCTTTGGGTACATGAAAAAAGTAGAAATAGCGTACTGAAAACGAAAAATTTAATTTTTGACATCCTTGTATCTGTTATAGTAAACCAAATAAAAATATATTGGTAAGGGAGATTTTATAATTCCTTGGAACCTATAGTAAGGTAATTAAAAAAACAAAAAGCACCAATAAAAAAGAATTCATTGGTGCTTTTTGGCATTAGAAATTTGATGTTGGATTACTTCTTATCCCACCAAAGTTTTGTGGACCCGAGATCTGGGCCACCTAGTGTGGATACAGCTGCATTTACGGCCTCCGTATTTACCGTGTATTCACTTGTCACATATTTCATTCTCCTCATAATGTCGCTTACACCAACATTACCATTTTCTGAATTTAGGCGATCATATTGTTTGGGATAACCAGTTCTCCTTAATTCTGCCCAGGCCTCCCAACCATCGGGATATAGGGCCAGCCATTTCTGGGTTATGATCTGCTCCAATTGTCTTTCTTTGGCGGCAGCGGCCTCAAAAGCTACCGGAATGTCTGTCAAAGCGGGGGTATTGTGTACATCCAAAGTTGGTAGGGGTAAATTTGGACTTGCAATATAAGCATCTATAGTACCCGCATCGGTACCCGTCCACTCCATAATAGATTGCCGGATGCCTTCCTCGTACAGTTCTTGTGTAGTTCCTCCCATGTTCCAACCTTCCAAGGCTCCTTCAGCTCTAAGAAAGTATACTTCTCCTGATCTAATTACGACAATTCTAGGATTTCCTCCCAAATTTGGTGGCAAGAAATTAGAACCAAGATCTGAATGGTTATTATTCTTGTTGTTCCCAAGATCCACTTTGGATTGTCCGTTTCTTAAACCTTCATAGGGTATACCGTCCCCATCGGTGTCGCCATCCGCAGCTGGGCTAAAATAGACAGGCATTCTAGGATCATCATATCCTTTTAACACACTTTCCATGGCCGCGCTCATTCGATATTCCCCCCAGTTGGTAATGGTATTGATCGGGTTGGGAGAAGTTGCGGTCGTAAGTATTGTGGCGTTATCGGACACTGCAAGCATAACACCATCAGCAACAGCCTGTTCGGCCATTGTTTTTGCCATTCCCGGATCCACGTATTTTACACGCATTGCCAAACGGAGTTTTAAGGAGTTGGCAAATTTTAGCCAAAGGGCCGCATCACCAGCATAAATTTGATCATTACTGCCAAATCCGTTACCACCTCCTTTTAGGACGGCGATGGCTTCATTGAGCAGCCTGAACAAGTCTGTATAAATGACATCTTGAGTGTCATATGATACCCCGTTAACTTCTCCGTTACCGAATTCACTATAGGGTACTGAACCGTAGTAATCCGTAATCCTGTGGTATCCATAGGCCCGCCATACTTTGGCGATTGCATTCTGCAAAGTAAGGCCATTCTCAGCCGTAAAATCTTCCACGAACTTAATATTGGGCGCTGCTTGTCCATAGAAAGATCCCCAGCATAAATCGGACCAACGCCCCACTTGGACGTACCGATCTGAATCGAAATTAGACTGAGTGGTCGCAAAATACTGGCAATATAGATCTGAAAATAGGTTCTGGGAAATCTGAAACCTCCAATGCACACCATTTACAGTATTGTACTGCGCATGTGCAAATGCCAGACCAATCAAGGAACCATCGACCACATCTGTGGTAAGTTCCTTGGGGTTGGTATTGATTTCATCAAAATCACTTGTACAACCAACGGTTGCAAAGGCGGATAGAATGATGATCAACGAATAAAATTTAAAATATTTCATAGTCAATGTTGTTATTATATATAGTTAAATAAAAGACCTAATAAATTGGTCTAATGTATAGATATTATAAATTAAAAACCAAACTTAATGTTTAATCCAATTTCTCTTTGTGTAGGAGGGCCAAATTGTTGCAACCCTTGTCTATTTGTGGCAGTAGAGGCAAAAACCTCAGGATCCACATTACCAGCCTTATTGGAAAAGAAGAATAAATTCCTTCCTACTAATGAAAGCTTAACACTGTTAAGCCCTGTATGGTCAATTATCGATTGTGGTACGGAATAACCTAAAATCAATTCCCGTAATCTAACATTGGAGGCATCACTTGTAAAAGCTTCTCCAACAGGAGCGTTCCTACCTCCCAGTGCCGACCACATTTTTTCGGCGTTGGTGCCAACGGTATTAGCAGCTCCACCATTTTCTTGTACTGCTATCTCACCTGGGAAAAAGTTATCCCCAAATATTAGGCCACCGCCTCTACCAATCAGTGTTTCTTCTGTTTGTCCGTCCGCAAACATAATGGCATTGGTGTTATTTACGATGGTACCTCCTTGCCTGATATCGATCAGGAAGCTGAGGTTAAGGTTCTTATAGGTAAACGAATTTCGAATTCCTCCCATCCAATCAGGGTTGAAATTGCCAACCTGTACATCTAATCCAGAGGTCACTTTTGGAATACCGTCGTCCCCAACGAGCACTCTTCCTTGCTCATCTCTAGCAAAACCACGTGAATATATATCGCCAAAAGGATTACCGACTACTAGTTTAAATTGACTGAGGAAACTTGCTCCCCCAATATTCAATTCATCCAAACCTTCTGCTATTTCAAGAACTTCACTGGTGTTTTTGGCAAAGTTGAAGGTTACGTCCCAATTAAAGTTCTGTGTACGTATCGGTGAGCCTGTAAGCGTAAGTTCAACACCCTTGTTCTCAATATCGGCACCATTTACGAATAAACTTGTTGCTCCAGAAGCTATAGGCAACGAAACGCTAAAAAGTTGATCCCTACTGTTGGACTTATAATACGTAAAGTCCACACCAAGTCGGTTGCCAAAAAAACGGGCATCAAGACCAATCTCTGTTGATGTGGTTGACTCTGGCAAAAGATTTTCATTAGGGATGGTAGTAGAAGGCTGTAAGAAACCATTGTTCCCCCCCCCTGTAATCCTGGCTGCCCTAACGGTCTGATAAGGATTGGTATCATTACCCACTTCAGCGTAAGAACCTCTCAGTTTAAACAACGAAAGCCAATCGGGTGTAGATTCCATTAGATCCGAAGCTACCACCGTTAAACCAACCGATGGATAGAAAAATGAACGATTTTCACTGGTCAATGCCGAGCTCCAATCATTACGTGCGGTAACATCTAAGAATATGGCATCTTTATAACCAAAGGTGGCCACGCCATAGAGCGAGTGCACTTCTTTTTGCGCGAAAGCCTCTGAAGCTCCAATCACCGAGGTATTTCCCAGTGAAAAAAGATTGGGTACATTGAGCGAATTTGACCTGCTCGGGTTTACTGTGACTCTGCTATTTTCATTTTTTCGAATATTACCTCCAACACTTGCATTCAAAGAAAAATCATCACTAAAAGTGTTGTTGTAATTTAGTAAGAAATCAGAATTCCACTCAAATCCTTTACGATCTACTACCCTGTACCATCCATTATCCGCAATAATGTACGAATCGGTGGACCATCTGTACTGCTGGGTAAAATTAAACCTATCCAAAGAAGTACGTACCAACAAATTTAAGTTGGGCGTAATCTCATAACCCAAAGAAACCAATCCAATCACTCTTTCTTCTACGATGTCGTTTACTATATTGTTTAAGTTCCAATATGGATTTCCGGGGGCATTGTTGTTTGGTGTCCAAAAATGCTGTTTTACAAGTCCTCCGGCATCAGTAAATTCAAATTGCTTCGCATCCTCGCTTTTAATATTGCTGGGGACTTTGTAAAGCGCCCGTATGGGGTTTTGATACCCTTCCCCACCTTCCAAAGCATAATCGGTCTCTTCGCGTATATAATTTAGTTTGGTATCCAAAGTGAGTTTGTCCAACAATTTAGATCTAATACGTATATTGAAATTATTTGAAGACAAGTCATTGCCGGGAACAATACCACCGGCATCCGTAAAGGTATAGGAGAAATAAGCATTGGTCGTCTCCGAGTTTGTAGTTACACCTACATTTGTGGCTGTAACATGACCTGTACGGAAAAAATCGGAGGTCTTATTGTTCGGATTGCCCGAATATGTTGTTGTGGCCGAAGGGAATTCCGGATCATTGGACCAATGGGCTACTGAACTACCGTCAAATTGAGGGCCCCATGAACGATTGGCTCCCTGCAAGTACACCCCATCAAAACCTTGACCATATTCATTTTGAAAATTGTTCAAATAAATTGGTGTAGCCATAGTATAACCGGTATTTATATCGATTGAAAATGCTTTTCCACCGATTTTCCCTAGTTTAGTAGTTACAACAATAACACCATTGTTTGCACGGCTTCCGTACAAAGCAGCTGCGTTAGCTCCTTTCAGCACCGTAATGGACTCTATGTCATCTGGACTAATGTTGGAGATATCACTGTTCATCGGCACCCCATCCACTACATAAAGTGGTTGGCTACTACCGTTGATAGAACGGTTACCCCTTAAAAGAACTTTGGACTCGGCCCCAACACCGCCTCCAGTTCTGGTAACGGAAATCCCGGAAACCTTGCCCGAAATACCATCCAATACATTTAATGATCTAGCCTCGGTAAGCTCTTCTGTGCTTACAATTTCAGCGGCATAGGTCAATGACTTTTTCTTTCGTGTAATACCTAAAGCGGTAACCACTACCTCGTCTAACTGACTGGCATCCTCTGCCATAAATATATTAATGGTATCGGAAGAACCAACTGTTGCCGTTTGGCTTTTCATACCTATATATGTAAATATCAATACATCACCTTCTGAAGCTTGGATTGAATAATTTCCATCAAAATCGGTTTGGGCACCTGTAGTAGTGCCTTGAACCAAAACGTTTGCTCCCGGTAAAGGAGAATCATCGGACGCATCTGTAACAGTACCCGTGACTGTCTTGTTCTGGGCAATCATTCCCTGAATACAGAGAAGTGCCATAAATGTTAAAAAGTAATGAAATTTTCTTTTCATATTTATTTAGTTTAGTTAATATAGTTGAGTTAAATTTTTTAATAAAAATCGGAACCGTAGATAAAGAATCGACCAATGACACTTCTTGAAAGCTAAACGACGATAAATTCGACTTACCCATACCTTGTTTTCACCTTTTTTGTAAATATCCCTGCCAGCTTAAACTAAGGTTTAAGTAGGAAATGAAATGCTTCTTTATATTTCCTAAAAAACAAGCAATTTTCATTTGAAACTACAGTTTGCAATCTTGACCAAATCGGAATGATTCATTAAATATTTAGTGAATTTAATATATTTTTTCAATAATACAAGTTATTGTCCTAACATTGTGTTCGAGCACATTATTGATTCAGCAATTTAAAACTATTCTAAACAGCCTCGTTTTCAAATGGGATTGTGTCTCGAAGTCACTAAATATAGGCATTTACTACAACGTTTTCGTAGCGTTGCATTTTGAAAACCACTTTCACTTCAAATGATATTTTACATTTTCCGAAGTAATAATATCAATAGGTAAAAGTTTTTGAGAGGGCATTGGTTTGCCAAAAAGAAAGTATTCCGCCAAATATCCAATTCCCAAATAGGCCTGTCTTTTTGGTTTTTGATGAATTAAAAAATCAATTTTTCCTTCTTCGAGATATTCAATGTTCTCATCTAGTAAATCAAAACCGATTAGAGTACATTCAAAATTAAGTTTTTCTAACTCTTTGGCTATTAGATACGTTTTGGAATTGGTAACAAAAATTGCCTTAATGTCAGGATTACTTCGTATAAATTTCGAAATTTCAAACGAAAAATCATTCTTTGCGATCCTCGTATTGAAGTTTTGTGTAATTAGCTGGTTTTCACCTTTAATATTCCTTTCAAAGTAATTTTTAAAGCCGTTTTCTTTTAATTGCATGTGGGGCTCCTTGTTTATATGTACTATGGCAATTTTAGCTTTCTTGACCATTTTGTCGATCAAATTTGCTCCAATTCGGCCACATTGAACCAAATCTTGGCCAATGAAAAATTCTCCCTTGATTGTATCAATATGATTATCAAACAATGCTATTAAAATATCTTGTTCTCTACATTTTCTAAACAATTCAGTTGATTCGTATTCAAACGAAGGAGCTATTAAAATTGCATTTGGTTCCGCTGAAAGTGCTTCTCTAGATTTTTCTTGAAATGAGATATTCTCAACAGGATTGTAAAGATACTGCTCGACTATAACACCAAAACGCTTATACTCCTTGGCACCAGATCTAATACCCTTTCGTGCAGGAATCCAATAAGAATCGTATTTTGGATCGGGCAATAGGGCACAAATTTTATAGAGTTTATTTTTTCTAAGGTTCCTGGCCATGAGGTTGGGCTGAAAATCTAACTGTTTTAAAACCTTATTTACCTTTTCAAATGCTTTTTGGGAAACTTTTCCACGTTTATGCAATACTCTATCTACGGTACCTTTTGATACACCGGCAAGTTCTGCAACGTCTTTAATTGTATATTTTTTGATATCCATATTAAATCTGCCCAAGATATTAGACTATTTGCGCTAAAGCTATATAAATAATTTTACTTCAAATATTCTCATTGCGGTTTAAAGTGTTCAAACCTTAATTATCTTTCAATGGGAGAGTGCCTGAGCAATCTATCAAATCCTTCAAAAGCAATCGCAATGATAATGACCAAGGCCGAACCAATAAAATTGAGCCACAAATAGCCCAATTTCTCCTGACCGGACGGATATATATGTATTAAGTTGTAGTAGATAATACAGACCAAAACCTGCGTCAAAATCGCAGCAAAGAATACAGCATTACCTTTAACGTATTTGAAAAAGAATGCCAAAAGAAATATTCCTAAAACATTACCATAGAATATACTCCCAATAATATTAACCAACTGGATCAAGTTGTCAAATAGATTGGCTACACAGGCAATGAGTATCGCAATCACTCCCCATAAAAGTGTAAAAACCTTTGACATGTTCACATAATGTTTTTCTGTAAACACCCCTACTTTATTGCGTTTATACAAATCCAATGCCGTAATGGTGCCTAAGGCATTGAGTTCAGAGGCAGTGGAGGACATGGCGGCAGAGAGTATTACGGCCAAAAGTAGCCCGATAAGACCTTTAGGTAAATTATGCAGTATAAAATGAATAAACACATAATCCTTATCATTGGTCTCTAGGGAACTATCTGCCTGTTTGATCAACGCCTTGGCAGCAACCCTATTGGTACTATCCTTTTTGTTGATATTGATAATCTGCATTTTTGCAGACTCAATGGCAGTGTATTCCTTAAGATCCAAGGCCGTAGAGAATTTATTTTGGGCAATGGTCTTTTCAGTTTCCAAAACGATTTGCCGATCCTGAAGTAATTTGTAGTCATCGGCATATGGTGACTGTAAGACACCTTTCGTGGCAGATGGATTAAAATTCACTGGTGACGGATTGTATTGATAAAAAACAAATACCATAACGCCCACCAATAAAATGAAAAATTGCATAGGAATTTTGAATATCGCATTGAATATCAACCCTAATTGACTTTCTCGAACTGATTTGCCTGATAAATAACGTTGTACTTGGCTTTGGTCCGTGCCAAAATAAGCCAATGCTAAAAAGAGTCCACCTGTAATACCACTCCAGAACGTATATCTACTTCTAGTATCTAGGCTAAAATCCAAAATATTCAATTTGCCACTTGCTCCTGCGATTTTAAGTGCCTTACCAAAACTAATATCCTCTGGCAGATATCCTAGAATGAAAAAGAACGCGATGAACATCCCGGTTATAATAATGAACATCTGTTGTTTTTGGGTAACGCTAACAGCTTTGGTACCTCCCGATACCGTGTAAATTATCACCAGGGTCCCGATGACGACATTCAATGTTCTCAGATCCCAACCGAGTACGGCCGAAAGTATGATCGAGGGAGCGAAAATGGTAATGCCAGCAGCAAGACCACGCTGAATCAAGAAAAGAATTGCCGCTAATGATCTAGTTTTAAGATCAAATCGGGTTTCTAAAAATTCGTAGGCCGTGTATACCTTAAGTTTATGATATATGGGTATAAAGACCAGACAAATGATGATCATGGCAATTGGCAATCCGAAATAGAACTGAACGAAACCCATTCCGTCGTGAAAGGCCTGTCCTGGAGTTGATAGAAAAGTTATGGCACTGGCCTGTGTGGCCATTACAGATAGCCCAATGGTCCACCATTTAGATTCATTGCCACCACGAACATAGTCGTTGACATCTTTGCTTCCCCTTGTTTTCCAGACACCAAAACCAACAATAAATAGCAATGTTCCCGAAAGTATGATCCAATCTAAAGTCTCCATATCAAGTAAAAGCGGTCATTAAATACCCGAAAATCAAAACATAGATGATGTTCAAGATCAGTACCAAAGAATATTCTTTTTTCCAAACAAACCTTTCGTGCATATCTAGCCTTTTATATTGGTTTCATTATTTATATTCTCTTTACCTATGGACAACATATTGGCAAATATTTTATAGGCCCCTGAAACCCCGGCAGGAAGCTCTCTAAAAAAACTAAGTCCTGAGTAAATGTAATGGCCTTTTCCGTATGGGGCAACGAGTAAACTACCTGACTTAGCTGATTCCTCCTTATCGTTCATAGAAAGGATAGGAGTAAAGGCCTTGTCCCATTCATTAGGAAAATAAAGCCCCCGTTCCTGAACCCAACCCTCAAAATCTGATGCTGTTATTTTATTGGGAAAGTTGACCAATTCGTGGTTTTTTGCAATTATTTGTACCGGGGCATTTTCATCGGTAACCCGATCTCTTGATAGTTTCATGGGGTATGGGGCTAGATTATCGAATTGAGCTGCCCACCTTCCAGCGGTATTATATTGTAACACCAAATTACCACCATTTTCAACATAGTCAAATAAATATTTCTGTTTGAATTTCAGCTCTTTAACCACATTGTAAGCCCTGATACCTACAACAACTGCATCATACTTTTGCAATGTTCCCACGTTTATTGAATTGGGGTCAATGATATGTACCTGATAGCCAATTTGCTCCAGGCTTTCAGGGACTTTGTCACCAGCTCCTACAATATATCCAATATGTTCTCCGACCTTTTGGATATTCAAACGCACAACTTTAGCTTCAGCAGGTAGTAAGACCGATTGTATAGGAACGTGGTCGTATGCAATGGTAACCAATTCTTTTGTCAGCTCCTTTCCATTTAATTTGACAATGGGCGAAATATAACTTTCATCCTCGTTTGTAGGAGGAGTCAACTTAAACATAATAATTTGCTCATCTCCTTTTTTTGCAATTTCAAAAGGCTTGCTTTCTTGATCAACCCTCCAGCCTTTGGAATAACATAAAACGATTTCTCCTTTTATACTGTCCCGATGGGCCTTAATTGAAACTGGAATTTTCTTTGATTTACCGTCAGCGAAAATCATGACCTTGTCTTTAAAGCTCGCTGTGGCCTCAGGTAAAATATCAAAAGGGCGATACAACTCTCCTTTGTCAGGTCTGGAATATCTATGTATTACTGGTCTTTTGATGGTTACTGGATAACCGTCAAAATCCAAAACAAAATGGGCATAAAAGGCAGACGGTGTCTCTGGCTTTCCTATTAAATTAGGGTCTTCAACAGTGTACATCCCCAATGTCCCCTTTTTGTTTAACCAATATGGACTACTATATGAAGTAGTTTGGGGAATGCTTAAATCGATAGTAAGGTTTATTTTTTTGTTCTGTGTCAACTCCAAATCAGTTGCATTGGCTTTGGCCTTGGAAATGGAAACGGATTTAAGTATAATGGAAGCATCACTTCTATTTAAGGCCTCGATATTGATTTGTACTTCGTTACCCGGGTTTGCAAAAGCGTTTTTTGCCGATGCCTCTAAGTACAACCCAGTGATGGCAGTAATAATATCCTCCAACTCTTTGGATTTTAACCTTCTCCAATGGTCGTCCTGGATTTGGTGGATCAGTTTATGCGCTTCTAATAAACTTGATAAATGGGAAGAGGGGTTTTGAAAGTTGAAATTCTTTTCAATCCCATAAAGAATAGCACCTACTGCCTCCCCGCCTTTAACTCGGGACCATGAAGTATCAATACCATCGAATATATTGTTTTTGTCTTGTGGCAAATCTCCTTTAAGGAATTCTACGTACTCATTTTGGCTCCCTCTAGAAGTCAATCGACCAAAACCTTGACACAAATGCTGGTTGCTGGCCAAAGAAGCTATCTCATTGTTGGAAACTCCAAGCAAGGGGTAGTAAACGCCCACATCAAAACTCAACATATTTGATTTATCAGCTGCCTTGAATTTCTCTTCGCTACCATAAAACCACCAAGACGTATTAAAAAATAGTCGTTTGGGCTGCCAGGCATCCAATTTGTCAAACTGATTAGTGTAGGCGGAAAGATTTCCAGCCAAATCAAAAGCCTCAACACTTAACATAGCTGATGAAGTATGGTGCCCATGTGTTGAACCTGGGCTCCTATGATCAAATCGGTTTATGATTACATCGGGTTTAAACTTTCGTATGATACGCACAACGTCACCCAATACAGAATCCTTATTCCAAATCTTAAGGGTTTCATTCGGGTGCTTTGAATATCCAAAATCGTTGGCCCTTGTAAAAAACTGTTCCCCACCGTCAATCCTTCTTGCCGCTAAAAGTTCTTGAGTTCTCAGTACACCTAAAAGTTCCCGTAGTTCAGGACCTATCAGATTTTGTCCTCCATCACCACGTGTAAGGGATAAATAGGCCGTTCTCGCTTTCACCTCGTTAGATAGGTACGAAATCAACCTTGTATTCTCATCATCTGGGTGTGCCGCAATATATAGGGCGGATCCCAGGAAATTCAATTTTTGGATGGAATGTAAAATATCTGATGAGGAACTTTTCTTGGGTGCTTGCGCTAGAGAGACATTAAAAACCAATAGCACTCCAATCAAGGATACCAGAAAATTTCGCATAATGATGTTTTAGTTGGTCACCAAAGATATAAAGAAACCCATGCAAAGAATAATATTTACATTTTCTTTAACAGGGGAGTTAACCTATCCATTGTCGTTACCTGGAAGGCTATTTTTTTGTAATAAGGGTCATCACTTTTTGTAGTATTGGATTATTGGGGTAAGTAACCAATTTGTCATTATCTTTTTTAAGTACAGATGAAATGCCTTGATATTCAAAATATCTACTTCTTCAGAAAACCCGCCATTTAAAAGTCTAATTCTATCCCCTATCTTAAAGGGGAAAGAGAAAAATAAGATAACCCCCAGCCGTTACGTTACTCAAAATAAACCAAGAAGCGAATAGGGCAACACCAATAACAGCGAATACCGATAAGAACAAAAGCCCGAGCTCTTTAAAGTGTACTTCCCAAATGAAGATTATGGCTCCTGTGCCCAAAAAGAAAAGGCCAATGGAAACATATTTGATGATCAACAGGCTCTTATAATCCCAAGGTATCGCGCAAAGCTAAACTGCTATTTCCGTTTTGTCGCCAGTAAGGTGTTTTTAAAGTCCTGATCTTGGTGGCTTTTGAGGTCATGGTCCGGGCCTTGTCCCCAAATCCACTTTTAAAGGTTTCCGACCAACCTTCAATAGTATAGGGAAAAGTAGCTTTAAAATTGATTTCCAAAGTCCTCTCCAATTCCGGATATGATATGGTATAGGAACTCATTCCTTCTGAAGTATCCAAACTAACTATTGCAGCATACGCTTTTAAAGGCTTGTGCGATAGACGAACATATTCCAAGGAAGGAATGATTTTAAGTTCCCCAATGGGTAGGTCATCAGGGTTGATTCGAATCTTGTTCCATAATTCATTTTCTAAAATATTTTTGTCCAGATCAACATCTTTATCCCCTTGGCTTTCAAAATAGGAAAAGGACTTTAGCTCAAACTTTTCACGATTGTTCAATTGGGCAAAAACCTGTCCACACCATTCCTGTGCAGAAAATGTAAGCTTAAGGGCATGTTCATTATCATATACGGGATAGAAACTACTGCTCATTATGGAATAGGGATATATTCCCGTTAGGTACTTTTTGGTGCTATTTAATTTAAGGATGGGAATATTACTCGGGTTACTTTTGTCAGCCTTTACCTGTTTGTCGCTCACAAAGTGCTCGGTTACATAGATTAGAACCGAACTACCTTCCCTAATTTCCCCATACCTTGCCTGGTCTAATTTGTAGGAGGTAATCTCGGCATTGCCAGCGTACCAATAGTCCTTGAATTCTTTGGATAATGGCCTTTCGGGTATTTCAATGGCTATTTTTTCATTTAGGGCGATCTCTTTCTTGTCTTCTATTTTATTTTTCTTGCAAGAACCTATAGTGCCCATTAGTGCTGCAAAAAATATGAACGTAAATTCAAACCTGATCCATTTTTTCATAATGTCCATTCTTTTATATAAAACTACTTAAAATCAATTAGTTGACCATACGCATTAACGTTTTGTAAACCAATTGGGTGGGCAGCCCAACCACATTTGTATACGCTCCGTGAATCTGTTCAATACCTATTAGTCCAATCCATTCCTGAATGCCATAACCACCAGCTTTGTCAAAGGGTTTGTATTTTTCAACATAATAATTGATTTCTTCCTTGGAAAGTGCTTTGAATTTAACCTTGGTCGTATGGTTCACAGTGGTTTGATCAGTATTGGTGGTAAATGATACCGATGTTATAACATCGTGCCAGTCATCAGATAGTTCTTGAAGCATTTGAACCGCTTCCTGGACATTGGCAGGTTTTGCCAATGATTTTCCTTTATACCATACCACGGTGTCTGAAGTAATTAAAATTTCGCTATTTGAGAGTGTTCCTTTGAACGCAGAGGCCTTCAACTTGGCCAGATAATCTGAAATTTCACTTCCCTTCAATGTTTCGGGATATACTTCATTGACCTGTTTTAAACGTATTTCAAAATCAAGCCCCATCTCGGTAAAGAACTGCTTTCTACGTGGCGAGCCAGACGCAAGAATTATGTTAACCCCCTTTAGTTTATCGTTCCACATAGATCAGTCATTGGCAGCGCTAAAATTATCCAACCAATCGCCCCTTACTTTTAAAACCTGTTCAATAACATCGCGTACGCAACCTTCACCACCATTTTTGTGGGATATATACTTAGAAACAGCCTTTACTTCTTGGGCCGCGTTCTGCGGACATGTGGGTAAGGTAATCCTGCTCATGGGAGGGATATCGGGTAGGTCATCTCCCATATACAGTATGTTTTCAGGAGCAATGTCGTATACATCCATATATTCATCAAGAGAGTCTGCCTTATGATGGGCTCCCATATAAAAAGTGGTTACCCCCAATCCCTTTAGACGCTCTTTTACCCCTACATTGGTGCCTCCGGTAATTATACAGACATTATAACCTTTTGTAATAGCTGTTTTTAGGGCATAACCATCTTTGACGCTCATTTTTCGCAATAATTCACCTTCAGTTGTAACCAGAACGGTCCCATCTGTGAAGACGCCATCAACATCGAATACAAAAGTGGTAATGTCCTTTAGATATTGCTTATAACTTTTCTCCATAGGTTTTTTGGATAGATTTGCTCAATAGCGAATATATTGTTTTTAATTTTTCGTTGTGCAACTGATTCAATTGTTTCCCAATGGTACCCCTATTGTTACGCCGAGCCGGTCCTGTTTGGGCTTCATAGGGCGATATTGCCAGGGCCTTGGCTGCCGTTTCCTTGATTAGGGGGGACAGCAATTCAAAACGAACCTTGTTCTGTTCACAAATCTCTTGAGCTGCATGATACATATGATTGGTGAAATTATTGGCAAAGACCGCGGCTAAATGAAGCGATTTTCTTTGATTCGAATCAATACGATGAACGTTGTCGCTGATCGACTTCGCCAATTGCTTCAATAACTCGTGATCCTCTTCGGTCAGGGCTTCAATACATAGAGGGATTTCCTTAAAATTAACGGCTCGCTCCTTGCTGAAGGTTTGTAACGGGTAAAAAACACCACATCTGCTATCTTTGGGAAGGGCGTCTAGGGGTACACTACCCGAAGTATGTACGATAAGCCCTTTCTTATCTTGTAACCTTTTTGAAATCTCGACTATAGCATCATCACTTATGGCAATAAGAAGAACATCGGCATCCTTAATCTGGGAAATGTCCGAGGTTACCTTGGTGTTACCTTCAAAATAAGATAAGGACTCAGGGTTACGACCATAGACTTGGGTAATTTTCACACTCTTTTGGACAAGGAAAGCATCAAACAAATGTTTGGCGACATTCCCCGTTCCCAGTATGACGATGCTTAACATACTGCGAAAATAGTGATATAATTAATGGTGCTGAAGAAAATAAGTGAGTATCACAGGGCACTTTGTTTACATCTTAAAAAAGAAAAAGAACCACATAGCATGCAGCTCTTTTTTAGGAGTACGTTTACTCTGTCTTAGGCACAGGACACCTGCACCGAATGGGTGTGGGAGTCACCATTCGAAGAGGTAACAGAAATAGAACTATTGCTTTGTAGCGAAGTGAAGTTAGCTGAGCTAAGCGTAACGCTGTGATCGTGTGGCGAAGAGCCTTGAATTGTATAGGTCTTTTCAGTACCAGCAGTAACATCGGCCTTGGAAACCGTTAGAGTATGTCCGTGGTTGCTTCCTATTGAAACAGCGGTTCCGTTGGCCGCACAATCAGCATTGCCATTTGGGGTTGGGGTTTCACCTCCGCCATCATCAGAACTGGAACATCCCAATAATGAATATGCTGGTATAGCTACTAGCATAGCACCAGCTGTTTTTTGGATAAAAGTTTTTCTGTCCATGTCACAATTTTTTAAGTTAAAATTCTTTTTCAATCCATTAAGTTACTAATTATTAGTAGGTAAAATGATAATACCTTTCAGAAAATAGGGAAGGTGATTGAATTTCATGGCAGTTTATGATAAAGCATATTATGTATGTTAATACAAATCATTTTCCCCTGAAATACTGTATTTTTGCACTCTGAAATCAGTAGGCACACTTTTTCAATGAAAGATCTGTTCAAGAAAATCTTCTTCTCCACGCGTTTAACGGCAATGCTTTTTATCACTTTTGCAACTGCCATGGCCTTTGGCACGTTCATAGAAAGTTGGTATAGTACGGAAACGGCTAGAATATGGATTTACAACACCACTTGGTTTGAGGCGATTATGGTATTTTTTGTTATCAACTTTGCCGGAAATATGTTCAAGTACAAACTGTTTAGAAAGGAAAAATGGCCCGTTCTGCTCCTTCATCTTTCTTGGATTTTGATTATTATTGGTGCTTTTGTAACGAGATACATAAGTTTTGAGGGAATGATGCCTATTAGAGAAGGCAATTCTGAAAAGGTATTCTATTCTTCCAAAACATTTTTAACAGCTTATGTTGATGGGGAAATTGATGGAGAACCCAGAAGAAAGATATTGGAAAGCGGCATTCTAGTTACAGAAGAGGGCTTACGATCAGACCTGCCTTGGAACGATGACTTTAACGGACAACCCATTACCATTTCCTATGTTGATTTTATTTATGGGGCGAAAAAGGGATTGATTCCAGATGCCAATGGGAATGAATATTTGAAAATTGTTGAGGCCGGGGATGGCCAACGTCACGAGCATTATTTGGAAGCCGGAAAATTGGCCAACATTCATAACGTATTTTTTTCATTGAATAATGAAACTGAAGGGGCTATCAATATTTTTGCCGCAGACAGCACCTACCAAATAAAAACACCTTTTCAAGGCAGTTTTCTCCGAATGGCCGATCAGCATCGTGGTAATGTCATTAAGGATAGCTTGCAAACCTTTCAATTACGATCCTTGTATATTATGGCAGGAATGCAATTTGTAATTCCAGAACCGGTGATAAAGGGCTCTTACGGAGTTGTAAAGGTACCCGAGAATGAAATAACCCAGGAAACCCAAGATGCGCTGGTCGTTGAGGTGAGTAGTAAAGGTGAAACAGTGCAACAAAAGCTTTTGGGCGGTGCAGGAACGTCTAGCTTTTCGAATAAGATAAATGTTGGTGGTTTGGATATTTCCATGGCCTATGGCTCTAAAGTGTATGAACTGCCCTTTAGTATTAAGTTGAATGACTTTATTGCGGAGAAATATCCAGGAACCGAAAAAGCATATGCCTCATTTATGAGTAGGGTAACGGTGGAGGATGAACGACCTTTTGATTACGATATATTCATGAACAACATTTTGGACCATAAAGGCTATCGTTTTTTTCAGTCCAGTTTTCATCCTGATGAAAAGGGTACGGTACTATCGGTAAACCATGATTTCTGGGGTACTTGGATTACTTATTTCGGCTACACTATGTTGTACATTGGTTTGTTGGGGATAATGTTCTTTGGAAAAACCCGGTTCAAGAAGCTTACCAAATCATTGGGCAAGTTAAAATCGAAAAAAGCCGCCTTGACCGTACTACTTGTTTTTGGCCTTACCCTAAATACATTGGGCCAAGAACATTCCAAGGATGATGGTCATAATCATACCCAAATGCCAACTGCAGAGCAGGTTGATTCATTGATACTGGCGAACTTGGTACCCGCAGAGCATGCTGAAAAATTCGGGAAATTGGTGGTCCAAGATCAAGGAGGGCGAATGAAGCCCATTAATACCTTTTCTTCCGAACTACTACGAAAGCTTAGTCTGAAAGATTCATACAAAAGCCTCAATTCCGATCAGGTATTCCTATCCATGATGATGAATCCGTCAATCTGGTACAATACCCAATTTATAGCCTTGGACAAAAAAGGCATGAATGATAGTATTCGAAAAATTATTGGTATTCCCGAGGGGCAGAAATTTGTAAAGGCCACGGATTTCTTTGACGAAAAGGCAAAATATAAATTAGAACCCTATTTAAGGGCAGCCACGGCCACCAATAATCCAAATAAGTTTGAGCAGGATTTTAAAGATGCAAACGTTCGTCTGATGCTACTAAATCAGGCATTGGGTGGGCAGATCGTAAAAATATTCCCGCTGCTCAATGATGAGAACAACAAATGGATATCCGCGGTCGAATATCGGGGTGGGCAATATCAGGTTACCGATTCGCTCTATGCCAATTTTATAAAGAATGCGATTCCGTATTATCTGATGTCGCTTCAAAATGCCAAGAAAAGTGGTGATTATTCCGAGGCCAACAAATTATTAGAGGCTTTCAAGAAAAATCAGATCAACCATGGTAGTGAGGTTTTACCATCGGAAGCACGGGTAAATACCGAGGTCATCTACAATAAGCTGGACATCTTCAACTTACTTTATAAATGTTACGCATTGGTCGGGATATTCATGTTCTTTTTATTGATTTTCCAGATTTTCAAGGAACGTGGAATTTGGCGTATAGGAACCTATTTCTTTAAGGGCACAATTATCATTTTATTTATTTGGCATACTGCAGGTCTAATTTTACGTTGGTATATTTCTGGGCATGCCCCTTGGAGTGACGCCTATGAGAGTATTATTTACGTTTCTTGGGCGACCATGGGTATGGGATTGCTTTTGGGCCGAAAGAACGATATGACGATTGCTGCCACAGCTTTTGTAACCGCAATGTTGTTATGGATAGCCCATCAGAGTTGGGTAGACCCTGCCATTGCAAATTTAGTGCCTGTCTTGGATAGTTATTGGCTTATGATCCATGTTGCCGTTATTGTAGGCAGTTACGGTCCTTTGACTGTGGGTATGATCCTTGGGGTCGTATCACTCATCCTTATGATACTCACCACGAAAAAGAATAAGAAACGCATGAAGCTCAACCTTAAGGAACTGACCATAATCAACGAACTTGCCCTAACCGTGGGTCTGGTTATGTTGACCATTGGCAACTTTTTAGGCGGACAGTGGGCCAATGAAAGTTGGGGTCGATACTGGGGCTGGGACCCTAAGGAAACTTGGGCCTTGATTTCGATAATGGTGTACGCTTTTGTAATACATGCCCGTCTGGTTCCTGGTCTAAGAAGTAGGTGGACGTTTAATTTTATGAGTGTAGTCGCCTTTGGCAGCATTATGATGACCTATTTCGGAGTCAATTTCTATTTGGCGGGGCTACATAGTTATGCCAATGGTACACAGGTAATTACACCCATATTTATTTGGTATACGGTATTTGGAGTGTTGGCCTTGGGAGCCATCAGTTATTGGAGGTATAACTTATATTATAGGAAATAAGCACGTTTTTGATTTTCCTATTTAAAAAACTTCTTCGTTCTATCCAAGGAATAAAGGACTCGTAAATCATGAAGGCCTCTTTAATTTGTTTTGAAACCATACTTATTCCTTATATTACACTCTTAAACCAATCAAGATGAGAAATATAATATGTCTGATTTTCGTATTAACATTAGTGTCATGCGGTCAAAAACAGAAAAAAGAAACCGAAGAAAGCACAAAAGAAATGGCGGAAGTCAAAATAAGTGAACCCCAATTTTTTGAAATACGTACGTATTATTGCCATCCCGGCAAATTGCCTGATCTACTAAAACGATTCAATGACCATACGGTAAAATTATTCGAAAAATATGGTATGGTGAATATGGGCTATTGGGTACCTATTGATAATACCGACAATAAATTGGTCTATCTAATGGGGTATGAGAGTCGTGATCATCGCGATAGTGCCTGGGAGGCATTTATGAATGACCCGGATTGGCAAAAGGCCTGGGAGGCCTCTAAAGTCAATGGCCCTATTGTTGCCTCGGTCGTAAACAAATTCTATACCTATACGGGCTATTCCCCAAAACTTAAAAAGGAAGATGCAGGATCAAGGATATTTTCATTACGGACATACTATACCAATGAAGGGAAACTTAATAATCTTCATGATCGTTTTGAAAACCACACCTTGGAAATTTTCAAGAACAGTGGCATAAGCAATATTGCCTATTTTAACATGGACCCAAGTCATGAAGAATCCAAGAATGTGTTAACGTACATAATCACTTTTCCCGATACTACGGCCCGAAAAGCTAGCTGGGATAGTTTTAGGCAAGATGAGGCATGGAAAACCGCCTATGCAAACTCTATAAAAGATGGGAAATTGGTGGATTCACTAACCGCAGAGTTATTGATACCGACCTCTTTTTCTCCTTTAAAATAGGGTGCATATCAAATAAATATTTGACCCAAATAGGTGTAGACTTATTTGGGTTTTTTTGTTCTGGTTTTGAGATCTATATAAAGTATGTCTGTTGTCTACAAGGATGCGGAGCAAAAAGAGTGGATTAAGTAAATACAAAATAGTGACTTTAGAAAACTGAACTAGGCTTTTAATGGGATACAATGGTGGTCGTTTTCTATTACTTTATTATATCTTTCTCTATTTCAATAATTAACTTCTCTGCTAATCCTTCCAAGTAAGTCCCATTGGAAATCAACCATGCACAATCTTGAATCATTTGACCAATTAATGCCGTCTTATATGGATCATCTTTTAGTAATTTTACGGGGTCTGTAGTTTCAAATGGGATGGTTTTAATAATTCCTTCCTGCATTAGCGACTCTCGCTATTTTTCAACATACATGGAACTAGTTTTACAGTTGTCAGGCCCTAATCTCCATTTCCATTCAGTATGATAATTGTTGATTGCGTTCTTTAGTTGTTCGTCCAAAAGTGAAAATGAACCTGTACTCTTCATTTCCTCCAATGTTGATTGAATGAACTCTTGATTACCTAATCGAGTTGACCAAATAAAAATTTGCTCAATGAAAACTTTATCGTATTCCTTAGGTAATGGTTTTTTCCAAACCGAATTTCTGGAAAATGACCGTATGTCTTGACGGTCTTTAGATAATTCAAAGGATCTCCGTCCGGATAACTGATATAAATATTGCAAGGAATAGTAGCGAAATACTTGTTTATTAATGTTTACATCAAAGTTCCTGTTATTTTCTTTCATGTCTTCCACAAGATTGCTAAGATATGCGCTCATTTTTGTTTTTTCTTTCTGTTGTTCACTCCAATTATTGATTTGTAAGGCAATCAAAATACCTATGACCACTAAAACTATTTCTCCAATGGCATAAATCAGATATTTGCTGAATTTATTTTCGGTCAGAAGTTTTTGGCGAATTTTTCTAAAGAATTTTATCATTTAATGAATAGAGTAGTGGGTTATCTTACCAAGATACTGAATTAATGTATACTGCGATTAGATCAGAAATGTCCAGAAAGGTTGTCTTTTTGGTAAACGGTAAACGGTGAGTACTACTTATATGAGATCTGCATCGTGATTTTCACCATTAAGATATTTTTTGCATCTTTACACCATCATGAAGTAGTGGAATTATGTTAGCAATAGATGTCATTTGGGTAGTGCCCACGAAGTAACCAGGTTCGGTTGTACTTCGCAAGACATCTTTATTCTTCTTTTTAACATAATTCAATGCTAATGACACACCACAATAAACTCACGTTTAAACAATTATTCAATTATTTTATCATTGCCATAACGGGCAAGGAAACCGAATTTACGACCGGGAGTATTCGTAAGGCCATTTTTATGCTTTCCATTCCCATGATCTTGGAAATGATGATGGAATCCATTTTCGCCATTGTTGATATTGCCTATGTATCCCAGATCAGTGTAAATGCGGTAGCCACCATAGGGCTCACCGAATCGGTTATCACTTTGATTTACGCTGTGGCCATAGGTCTTAGTATGGCAGCAACTGCCGTAGTTGCCCGTAGAATAGGGGAGAAGGACCTTAAGGGGGCACGCGAGTCGGCCGTTCAGGCGATTCTCTTGGGTATTGTAGTTGCCATTATCGTTGGTATACTTGGTTTTTTATACGCCAGGGAAATTCTGGGTCTTATGGGTGCGGAACAAGATCTGATCAATGAGGGGTATGGGTATACCCAGCTCTTGATCGGCGGGAATATCACCATCCTTTTATTGTTTTTGATCAATGCTATATTTAGGGGAGCAGGGGATGCTTCCATCGCCATGTGGACATTAGTACTCTCCAACGGACTCAATATTATTCTGGATCCTATTTTTATTTTTGGCTGGGGGCCAGTTCCAGAATTTGGGGTTATGGGGGCGGCAATTGCAACCAATATTGGAAGGGGAACTGCAGTCCTTTTTCAGTTGGGTATTCTCTTTTTTGGGTGGAGCCGGATAAAGATTGGCATTAAAGACGTCATAGTACGCATTGGTGTAATGGTCAATCTGATCAAGGTCTCCTTGGGTGGTATCGCCCAGTTTCTCATTGGGACTTCCAGTTGGGTGTTTTTAATGCGTATGATGTCCGAATTTGGTAGTGAGGTACTTGCAGGATATACTATTGCCATTCGGGTCATACTCTTTACGTTAATGCCCTCTTGGGGTATGAGTAATGCCGCCGCGACCTTGGTAGGGCAGAATTTAGGAGCCAAACAACCCGACCGCGCCGAAATATCGGTGTGGAAAACGGGACGCTACAATGCTTATTTTATGGGAGTGGTCTCAGTAATTTATTTGCTTTTCGCCAAGGATATTGTGGGCTGGTTCAATGACAATCCCGTAGTTATCGAAAATGGGGGACTTTGTCTACAGATAATTGCGGCGGGTTATGTTTTCTATGCCTATGGTATGGTGGTCACCCAGGCTTTTAATGGTTCAGGGGATACCAAAACTCCGACCAAAATAAATCTGATTGCCTTTTGGATGTTCCAATTGCCCTTTGCCTATTTAGCGGCTATTACTTTTAAAATGGGTCCTCTTGGGGTATTTCTTGCCATTACTTTGGCTGAAGTATTGCTTGCGGTCATTGCCATTGTTTGGTTTAGAAAAGGAAGTTGGAAGAAGGTTCAAGTGTAGTGTAGTCTTTGTTGTTCCGAACGCGTGGGCGATGGGTAAGCCCATCCTATTTTTTAGGTTATATGGCATATCCATAAATTTTAGCTTGAAGCACTGTGGTACTAATGAAAAGGTTTGCAATTGTTGTTCCAACTCAAAAAAACCAAAATAATTATTGATGTTTGGTTGGTTGAATTTCATAACTTTAACGTTCTAAAAATAAGCGATGAGTTCTAGAAAAAAGGGAATCAATACCATTTGCACCCATGTAGGGGAAATAAAGGATGAACAGTTTAAAGGGGCTATTTCACCTCTTTATATGAGTACCTCCTATGCCTTTGAAGATGTGGAAGTAAAACGGTATCCGCGATATTTCAACACCCCCAACCAAGTGGCACTGTCTCAAAAAATAGCTGCTTTGGAGCATGCTGAGGCTGCGATGATATTTGGCAGCGGTATGGCGGCCATAAGTACGTCATTATTGGCTTTTTTAGGAGCTGGGGACCATGTTGTTTTGCAAAAAACCTTATACGGAGGTACCTACAACTTCATAAATGAGGAGTTTTCGAAATATGGTATTGAATATTCTTTTACCGATGGATTGGAAGCCCATGATTTTGAAGCAGAAATACAAGGGAACACCAAAGTGGTTTTTATAGAAACACCTTCCAACCCATTATTGACCATTACCGACTTGAAGGCCATTGCCCAAATAGCAAAAAAACACGGTCTGGTCTCTATGATCGATAATACATTTGCGAGTCCTGTGAATCAGAATCCAATTGATTTTGGAATAGACGTTATTATTCACAGTGCCACAAAATATATGGGCGGTCACTCCGATATTTGTGCTGGGGCAGTAGCATCGACCCAGGAAAATATGGAGCGTATTTCCCAGTTGGCCAAGAATCTGGGGGGCAGTTTAAGTGATCATACCGTTTGGCTTTTAGAACGTAGTATCAAGACCATGGGCATACGGGTCAAAGCCCAGAATAGCAATGCCCAACATATGGCGGAGTATTTAGAGGCCCATTCAGAAATAGACCGTGTTTATTATCCGGGATTGCCCAACCATCCCGATCATATATTGGCAAAGGCACAGATGAAAGGTTTTGGAGGAATGCTATCTTTTGAGCTCAAAGCTGATTATGATGCTTCGCTATTCCAAAAATCCTTACAATTGATAAAACCCTCAATGAGTTTGGCAAGTGTTGAGAGTACTGTGATTTCCCCGACTTTGGCCTCACATGCCTTATTAAGTCCGGAAGAACGAAAAAGCCAAGGAATCGCCGATGGATTGATTCGATTCTCCGTGGGTATTGAGGAGCCTGAAGATTTAATCGCTGATATAGAGCAAGCCCTGAAAAGTGTAAGGTCTAATAAAATGGCGGCAACGCATTAATTGATTACAATATGAAACTAGATATACTCGTTTTTGGGGCGCACCCCGATGATGCCGAACTTGGTGCAGGAGCTACCATAGCCAAAGAAGTTGCCAATGGTAAAAAGGTGGGCATCGTGGACTTGACCCGCGGAGAATTGGGCACAAGAGGGTCCGCTGAAATAAGAGACAAAGAAGCCGCCCGGGCAGCCAAGATATTAGGCATTGAAATTCGGGAAAACCTTGAATTGGCCGATGGGTTCTTTGTAAATGATAGAAAACATCAAATGGCCGTTATTAGCATCATACGTAAATACCGACCTGAAATCGTTTTGTGCAACGCCATTGATGATCGTCATATTGACCATCCCAAAGGTAGTAAACTGATAAGTGATTCCTGTTTTTTAAGTGGATTGGTAAAAATTGATTCCAAGGAAATAGGGGATGACCAATGGCAGAAACCTTGGCGCCCCAAGCATGTATATCATTATATCCAATGGAAGAATTTGGAACCGGATTTCGTTGTTGATGTATCTGGATTTATAGATAAAAAGACAGAAGCTATCTTAGCCTATGCCTCGCAGTTTCATGACCCTAAAAGCGAAGACCCGGAAACGCCGATAAGCAGTAAAAACTTTTTGGAAAGTGTTGAATATAGAGCAAGGGATTTAGGAAGACTGATCGGGGCAAGCCATGCCGAAGGTTTTACGACAGAACGTTTTGCTGCAGTCAATAGTTTGAGCGACCTGATTTAGCTTGCCTGTTGATAGTTTTTTGGGGGAGTGGCCCTGGGAATGGTAAAATAAAAAGACGTTCCCCGGTTTAGAATACTCTCTACCCATATGGCTCCGCCGTTCTTCTCAACCATCTCTTTACATAACGAAAGTCCCAATCCGGTACCTTTTTCATTATTGGTACCATAAGTGGTTATATTGGCATTTTCTGAAAAAATCTTGTTCAGGGTCTCCCTGTTCATACCAACGCCCGTATCCCGTACCGAAATCTCCCAATCGTTGGCCCTTTCTTCCGCATTGATGGTAATCAAACCCTTGTTGGGTGTAAATTTAAGTGCGTTACTTATCAGATTTCGTAGCACAATATCTATTTGATCGCTATCGGACCATACCAATGTGTTTTCCGGTAATTTATTGACCATATTGATAGATTTACTGGTTGCGATTTCTGTGAGAAGATTAATATTATCATCAACTATGTTTTCCAATGAAACAATCGTTGGCTTGGTAACCGATCCGTTCATTTGGGTCTGGCCCCAAGAAAGTAGGTTATTGAGGGTAAATGAAATGTGATCTATATCAGCACCTAGTTTTGGTATAAAATCTAAAAACTCTTCCTTTCCGATTTCTTTGTCCCTATAGAGCTTCACTAGGCCTTGAAATGCCCCAATAGGGCCCCTAAGATCGTGGCCTATTATAGAAAACAACTTGTCCTTGGTTTCATTGATATCTCTAAGTTCCTGTTCGTTTTTCACCAACTCGGTGGTTTTATTGTAGAGTTCAATGTTCAGTTTCTTTTGAATTCTTTCGCTTCGACGCATTAATAATGTGACGACAAGAAAAACAAGGAGAATAGACAATGCCGCATTTACATAGTTCTTCTGTTTGGCCAAGGCCATTTCATTCTGGTTGATCAAGTTTTCTTTTTGCTTTTCATGCTCGATTTTCGTCTTAAGCATAGTAAGGCTTTTCTTGTTTTCGTTTCTAGACAACGTATCAGATAGACTTTGGTAAAGCTCATGGTATTCAAGGGCCGTATCAAAGTCATTTTTATTTTTATAGACTTTGTATAGGGTTAGGGCACATTTCTGCATACCCTCCTTAAATTGCAACTTTTTGGATATATCAAATGCTCGTAAGGCATAATCTTTGGAGATGCTATCTCTTTGCAGTGCCAATTGTGCTTCGGCCATTCCGTTCATTAAATCTATTTTGCCTCGATCATCCTCTAAATTGTTATGTAGCATTTCGCTTTGGTTGTACCAATAAAGGGCCCATTTGAACTTGTTATCTTTTAAATAGGTCTTTCCCTTGACTTCATAGGCAAATGCCAACCAATCCATGATTTCATGTTTTTCAAAGGTCGCAATACTGCTATTTATGTTGAACATGGCGTATTCGAGTTCGCCCATATCTGCATAAACAGAAGCCATATTGCTCATGGTCTCAGCCGAATAGATATTGTTTCCAATTTTATTGTTGATTTTTTTAACTATTTTAAAAAAATCAAGTGCCTGTCTATAATCTTTTTGGGAAGCGTAAAGATTGCCAATGTTTTCATTTATAATGGAAAGCAAGTGCTGGTCATCTACTTTTGTAGCAATTTCAATGCACTCAAGATATCCGCTTAGGGCTTCTGCATAATCTCCCTTATATCCATATTCCCCGGCCAGATTATTCTGTATTCTAAGAATTAGAGTTGAATTTTCTATTTCCTTCGCAAGGGTCAAAGCCTTTTTGTAATATGCGATTCCCTTGGTATTTTCGCCCTTGTCCGAGTAGTAATTACCAATGCCCAAAAGAGCCTTGCACTCTCCTTTTTTATGGTTGGCCAACCTGCTGTAATTTAGAGCTTGCCCAGAGAGTAGTAGTAGACTATCGGTTTTATAGTAGCGCAATTCGCTACCCAAGGCATTGAGCAAATTTATATGAACGGTGTCTTGAACATTAAAGTCAGTTTGGGCCTTGACCCCTTTTAAAACCATTTCAAGACTATCTCTTGAACTTTTTTGACTATAAATGGTATGGGTCGATAGCAAGACTAGCACAAAACACAAAAAATGCGTTCTTGGACTATTAAAAGTGTTCGAGGCGAGGATTTTTACTTGATGCATTAATTGTTGGCGTTATTGTTTTATAAAACTACCTCCTCATTAAAACTCAAACTAATTAATGTTGTGAAACGCTATTTTATGTGTGTTTTATCATAAAAGCATGTATTTTATCGATGTTTGCGCTGTATAATAAATGTGGCAGAATTACGAGGAGGAATTTCATACTGAAAGCAGCAAAGAAAACTTTAAAAAATATAGTGTGTTTTTGTTTGAAAGATCACTTAAAAAAAATTAACTTTGCCACCGCTAAAATGGTGGTTGTAGCTCAGCTGGTTAGAGCATCGGTTTGTGGTACCGAGGGTCGCCGGTTCGAACCCGGTCTTCCACCCAAAATATAAGCCTTGTCGTTTGACAAGGCTTTTTTTGTAATCTATATTGATTCAGTCCTATTTAGAAACTTTGTCTACGATTACTTTTTGATTACGATTTGCAACCCGCCAGACTGTACGGAAACAAGACTTGGTAGATTGTTTATTAAGGAACAATCTACCCATTGGATTATCTGGACAACGTAATAGGTTCAAACCCATTAAAAATGCAAGAGTAAGATGCATGTTGGCATACTGATGTTATGTTGCACATCAAGGGTGTATAGTGTCAGCAAAAAGTGAACTTTTAAAGGGTTAAATCTAAGAGACAGATTTAATATATTCAATAACCTTTAAAAGCAAAACAAATGCCTAAAAAGAAGAATGCCAGCTCACTGATCAGTGAGCTAAAGCGAAAAAC
>JAJRRO010000018.1 GCA_024279425.1 Bacteroidota bacterium
AGGGGATACCGGAGCAACAGGACCGCAGGGTCCCATTGGACTGACAGGAACCGCAGGCTCTGATGGAGCGGACGGAGCAACAGGACCGCAGGGTCCCATTGGACTGACAGGAACCGCAGGTGCCGATGGCGCAGACGGAGCGACAGGACCAGCAGGAGCTGACGGAGCTACAGGACCACAGGGCCCTATTGGATTGACTGGACCCTCAGGTGCCGATGGTGTAGATGGAACCAATGGACCAAACTTAGCAACGGACAATCTTATCCAAGATGCAGAAACCAGGACCTACAATTTAAATAACCAGAATCTAGGCTTCACTAATGGTAAAATCGGTGTTGGCACTACTACCCCGACCTCAACGCTGCAAATCGTAGGATCTTTTTCCTCACCCATAAGAAGTACTTCAGGGAACACCACTTTAGATAAAAACGATTTTACTTTGATTATGTCAGCAGGAGGGCTAACAATTACCTTGCCTGCTGCAAGCACATGTACCGGAAGAATCTACGTTTTGAAAAACACAAGTTCTTCAAGTAATTTCACCAACACAAACTATATTAAACAAAATGGTGATACGGCAACTAAATTGAAAAAGGAGAAAATTGTTTGGTTACAAAGTGATGGCACAAACTGGCAACTAATTAATAAAACATAAGTCATGTCCTCTTTAAAAAATTCAATAATTCCATCACATATCCCATGGAACATCCTAAGTGAACGCTTTTTAAATGAAGATTGGAGCTCACAAATCAGCAAATCATATTGAAAACATGAGCGGTTTAAAATATAAAATATGTTTAACCACCTTACTGGTTTCGATGGCATGTATTGCCCAGGAGGCAGTCCACAACTATGGCACTATTCAAATACATAATGATGCTATGGTTGGTTTTCATATGGATTTAATCAATAATGGTAGTTTTGACCAAAACTTAGGATTGGTCGGGTTTTATGGAGAAAATACGTCGATCAAAGTTTCCGGAGCCTTCAGTCCAATATTTTATGATACCGAAATAGTAGTGGATAAAGGTCTATTTCTTGATACATCGATAGGAGTCCTAAATAATGGTAATTTAATCTCAGGACATGTAGTTACACCAAGAAATCATACTTCTGTTTTCCCAAATTTTATGAACGATGCTTTTTACATTGGTGAAAACGATGTTTCCATGGTAGACGGTTATGCGGCTATGACCAATAAGGATATCTTCACTTTCCCTGTAGGCGATGATGAAAGGTTAAGACCTTTGAGTATTAGTTCAACGGAAATGAACTCCTTCGTAAAATGTGCGTATTTCTATGAGAATCCGAATACAACATCAATCAATGGAAAAAACTATCAAACGAACAAAAAAGCTTCGAAATATCTTTCCGTGAGTAAAAAAGAGTTTTGGCACTTGGAAGGTGACTTACCCTCCACTGTCACCCTTACCTGGGATGAATGGAGTAATATTGGCGTTTTGGCAGAATATGTAAGTGACATGAAAGTTGTTGGGTGGCACAAAAAGCAAAAAGAGTGGGTCAATCTGGGAAATACAAATGTCGAAGGCGCAATGATTTACGGATCGGTAACTTCGGAAGTGTTTATTCCCGATGAATATGAAATTATTACACTCGGGGGTAATGATGACAAAATGGAGAACTTCACCACCATCGAATTGGACAATTATTTTCTTACCCCAAATGGCGACGGTCAAAATGATTTTCTAGAACTTGAAGGTCTCGAAAAATCTCCAAATAATTCCATTCAAATTTTTAACCGTTATGGCGTAATGGTATATTCAAAGAATAACTATCAAAATGATTTCAATGGAGTATCGAACAGGAATTCGGTTATCAGTAAGGGTTCGGGATTGGATTCAGGCATCTATTTTTATTTAATTACTTTCAATGACCTGAGACAAAAACATCAAGGTTATATGTATATTTCTTTGAATGAGTAGAATAAATACTTCATATCTTTGATGAAGGGTTACAATTTCAAGAAGTCATCCGAAATTTGCTATGGCCTGCTATCTTTTGAATCAATCTCAATTAAAATCTGAAAAGAGCAATTTTGGCAACATTTTTGAAATTTCACAATAGAAAATAAAAATTCAATACTATGAAACGAAGGTCTTTTATAAAGAAAAGTAGTGTTTCAGGAATGGCATTGACCATGATACCTGCCTTGGCATTTCCCAAAGAAAAAGATATTGAGTATTCGGTGATGGAACTCATGGGCAAAGAAGATATAGAACTTTATGGTGAGGGCATTAATTTAAGATTGGAAGCCCATGATGCCTTTCTAAAAATGAAAAAAGCAGCCTATAGTGATGGTATCGATTTAAAGGTCATTTCGAGTTATCGAAGTTTTGAAAGACAGGAAATAATATGGGAAAGAAAATATATGCGATACACTGAAGATGAGGGCATGCCACCTTTAAAAGCCATAGATAAAATTATTGAATATTCAACGGTTCCAGGTACGAGTAGACATCATTGGGGTTCCGATATTGATATCGTCGACGGCTACAGAAAGGTTGAAGGTGATGTATTGGTTCCAGAAAAATTTGGAAGTGGCGGACCCTATGCCGATTTTAAAAAGTGGATGGATGAAAACTCCAAGGAATTTGGGTTCTTTTTAGTCTATACGGATGAGCCTAAAAGAAGAGGGTTTAAATACGAACCTTGGCACTACAGCTATGCCCCTATTTCAATACCAATGTTAACCGCTTTTAGGCGAATTAATATTCTACAATTACTTCGACAAGAAGAATTTTATGGAAGTGAGCACTTCACTACGGGGTTTATCAAGAACTATGTGCGAAACAATGTTCTGGACATTAATACAGTGCTTTTATAAGCCTTTTTGTAACTTGAACCAACACTGATAATCATTAACCATGACAAGAGGAAGTTGGAAAATCAGAATATTCATAGGCATTGCAATTGTGGCTTTTGCCTTTATACAACGCTGTAACAACAAAGAGGAAAATCCATATACAGGAAGAGTTCAGAATATCAATATGACCTCAGAGCAAGAAATTGCCATAGGCTTGCAAAGTGCCCCAGAAATGGCGCAATTGCATGGAGGCCTCTATCCAGATGAACACCTACAATCTTTTGTTGATGTAGTTGGAAATACATTGGTTGAAAACAGTTTAGCTAGAGAGACTCCCTATACATACGATTTTCATTTATTGGCCGATGACCGTACCATAAATGCCTTTGCCTTACCGGGTGGGCAAATTTTTATTACCTATGCCCTATTTTCAAAACTAAACGAAGCCCAGTTGGCCGGAGTTTTGGGTCATGAAATTGGCCATGTAATTGGTAGGCATTCAGCCGAACGTATCGCTGATAGCAATTTTTGGCAAACGGTTGCCATGGGTGCGACCGTAGGAGCAGATGCTGGCGGAATCGTTGGAAGTATTGGCCAAAACACCCTTTTAAAAAATGGGCGCGGCGACGAATTGGAAAGTGATGAACTTGGCGTATTATTTATGATTCAATCTGGATACGAACCAACAGAAATGATCAAGGTCATGCAAATATTGAAAGCCGCAGCAGGGCCAAATCGTGTGCCGGAATTTCAAAGATCACATCCAGATCCTGAAAACAGGATAGAGAAAATCAAGGAAGCCATACTGAAATACAGGGGCAAGCAATAATTACATTTAATGTAATTATTGTGATTTCCATTTTAATTCACTACATTTGGTGTTCCACCAAGTCTTTTAATCGCCTCAGATTTAACCCTTATAGCTTTGATTTACAGTTATTTAAACAAAACTATATGGGAACGCTATTACATTTTAAAGACATTTACAACGCTGCATTCGAGAATTGCAAACCAAGTTTTGTAGTATTACTCCTAAAGGCGTATTCTATTTTCTGCGTTTTAATGCTCGCTATGGCGGTTTATGCATTTATGTATAGAGCGTTTACAGGTTTCGAATTTTAGATTTTACGTATTCACTCTTTTGCTTGAACACTATTTGAAGTGGATAAATAAAAAAACCGTCTCAAGTTTGAGACGGTTTTTTTTGATTGATGAGAATATACGTTTAACTTCTCATTTCGGCATTTATAACAGCTAAGGCGTCGGCAGCATTGGCAGACTCCGCATACTTGGCAATGGAGTATCCCCTTTCACTTTTAATTCTTAAATCTGCCCCATGTTTAATAAGCAATTTCAAAATTTCCGCCTTGTTGTAGCGTGCAGCAAATATGGCCGGGGTCATACCTAACGATTTTTGGTTCACGTCCTCACCTAACTCAATTAACTTTTTCACAGTTGTAATATCCCCTTGGATTATTGCTTTGCAAAAAGAATTGATTTCCGCCATTTCCACATAAGCAGAATTTTCAAGTAAATTAACTTCATTGTTGCTTTCGGCTGAAACGCCAGTAACCCCCAACATAACGGTGGCCATTACAAATAACATTGTTTTTCTCATGATGATTGAATTTAGATTGATGAATAATTTTTGATTCTATAAATATAGACTACGTATATGTGAAAATGTTTCAATTTTAACAGTTAAATAACTAAATTTTAACAACTTCACATGTGATTTTAGCAATAAGCAGCTCGAACAATTTAAGATTCATTAAAAAGCATTATCAATAAATAGTTATACTAACTAGATCGCAGTATTTTTGCGTCCAAGTAACAATATAACCATGAATAAGAAAGTAATTTTAATGATTTTAGATGGTTGGGGCAAATCTCCAGACCCAAAGATTTCGGCCATCGATAATGCAAATACTCCTTTTGTGGATTCGCTATATACAAAATACCCAAATGCAAATTTACTTACCGATGGTATGAACGTAGGATTACCTGAAGGACAGATGGGAAACAGTGAAGTTGGCCATATGAATTTAGGTGCCGGCAGAATTGTGTATCAAGATTTGGCCAAAATAAACCTCGCTGTAAAGGAAAATACTTTAAAAGACGAACAAGTCCTAATAGACACTTTTGAGTATGCCAAAAAGCACAACAAGGATGTCCATTTCTTGGGATTGGTCAGTAATGGAGGTGTTCACAGCCATACCTCTCATCTTAAGGGTTTGATAGATGCGGGTGAAAATTACGGACTTAAAAACATGTTTGTCCATGCCTTTACGGATGGTCGCGATGTAGACCCAAAAAGCGGAAAGGGATTTTTGGAAGACCTTACACAATTCTGTTCCAACAAAAATGCAAAATTGGCCACGATTGTTGGTAGGTATTATGCAATGGACAGGGACAAACGTTGGGAACGGGTAAAAAAGGCCTATGATGTATTGGTAAATAATGTGGGCGAAAAAATCCAAGATATTTCCATGGCCATGCAGCGCAGTTATGACAATAATGTAACAGATGAGTTCATTGATCCAATGGTCATGACCAATGCAAATGGCGAGCCATTGACTCAAATAAAAGAAGATGATGTGGTCATCTTTTTTAATTTCAGAACGGACAGGGGAAGGGAATTGACACATGTACTCAGTCAAGAATATATGCATGAATTGAACATGTATCCATTGAATCTGTACTATGTTACCCTGACCAATTATGATGATTCATTCAAAAACATCCAAGTTGTGTATAACAAAGAAAACATCAAGGATACATTGGGCGAAGTTCTATCCAGAAATAACAAAAAACAAATTCGTATCGCGGAGACCGAGAAATATCCACATGTTACCTTCTTTTTCAATGGAGGGCGAGAGGTTCCTTTCGAAGGGGAAGAGCGAATATTGTGCCCTTCACCAAAGGTAGCCACCTATGATTTAAAGCCAGAAATGAGTGCTTATGAGATTAGGGATGCGATTATTCCGGAATTAGAAAAAGGCGACGCCGATTTTGTCTGCCTAAACTTTGCCAATCCAGATATGGTTGGTCATACTGGCGATATGAAGGCCGCAATAAAAGCTTGCGAAACTGTAGACAGTTGTGCAAAATCAGTTATTACGACGGGCTTGGAAAACGGTTATTCAACCATAGTCATTGCAGATCACGGAAATTGTGATACAATGATAAATCCAGATGGATCTCCGAATACTGCCCACACTACTAATCCAGTTCCATTAATTTTAGTTGACAAGGAAATTAAAGAAATAAGAGATGGTGTTTTGGGTGACATTGCCCCAACTATTCTGAAACTAATCGGTGTAGCCCAGCCAGAATTGATGACACAAAAATCTTTGGTATAGGATATTTCTAGATTATTTTACCTTTGCGGGCTATGATAAAGATTAAAACTCCTGAAGAAATTGAACTAATGCGCGAAAGCGCTTTGGTAGTTTCAAAAACATTAGGGATGCTGGCCTCAGAAATCAAACCTGGGGTGAATGCGTTGTATCTGGATACGTTAGCGCAGGAATTTATTAGGGAACAAGGGGCTGAACCTGGGTTTCTTGGAATGTACGATTTTCCTAATACTTTGAACATGAGCCCCAATGCTCAAGTAGTTCATGGTATACCCACGAAAGATCCATTAAAGGATGGAGATATTATTTCCGTGGATTGTGGAGCCCTTAAAAATGGATTTTATGGTGACCATGCCTATACCTTTGAAGTTGGTGAGGTCGCTCCGGAAATCAAAAAATTATTGCGGATCACTAAAGAATCGCTCTACTTGGGCATTCGTGAATTTAAGACAAATAATCGCGTTGGCGACGTTGCCTATGCTATCCAAAATTACTGCGAAAGTCATGGTTATGGGGTTGTTCGCGAATTGGTGGGTCATGGTTTAGGCACAAAATTGCATGAAGGCCCTGAAATGCCCAATTATGGAAAAAGAGGGAGAGGTAAAAAATTCGCTGAAGGTCTGGTAGTTGCCATTGAACCCATGATCAATAAGGGAACCAAAAGAATTAAGCAACTTAAAGATGGCTGGACCATCTTGACGGCTGACGGTCAACCAAGTGCTCATTTTGAACATAATGTTGCCATTGTAAATGGTAAACCAGAGTTGCTCTCCACTTTTCAGTACATTTATGAGGCCCTAGGTATAAAAAGTAATGAAGAGGATGAATTTCGGCAGGAAAAAATTAAACTGTAGAATTGTCATTCCCATTTAAGCAGAAACCTAAAACTTGCACCTATGTATTCCTACCTTAATAGGAATGCATCATCATGAAAAGGCTTTTTAAATATATATTAAATATAGTACCAAGACCTTTGCTTATACAACTAAGCTACGGGATAAGTCCTATAATGGCTTTTTGGTTCAAGGGAAATACCTATACGGATCCAATAGATGGTGAAAAATTTAGAAGCTTTTTACCCTATGGTTACGAAAACCCAAGAGATAATGTTCTATCACCTTCTACCTTATCATTGGAACGCCATAGATTATTGTGGCTGTTTCTTAAAAGTAATACCCATTTTTTCAAGACAAATATAAAAGTATTGCATTTTGCTCCGGAACAGGCATTTTATAAAAGGTTTAGGAATCTCCAAAACCTGGATTATACCACCACGGATTTGAATTCCCCACTTGCTGATGTACGGGCAGACATTTGCAATTTACCATTTAAGGACAATTCCTTTGATGTAATTCTTTGCAACCATGTGTTAGAGCATATACCAGACGACAAAAAAGCCATGCAAGAATTATATCGTATTCTTAAGCCGAATGGCTGGGGGGTTTTTCAAATCCCACAGGATTTGAATAGAGAGCATACTTTTGAAGATAATACCATTACGGATACAAAGGAACGGGCCAAAATCTTTGGCCAATATGATCATGTTCGTATTTATGGACGTGATTATTTCGACAAACTAAGAAATATAGGCTTCGAAGTCGATGAAGTAGACTTTACAGCCAGCCTGTCATTGAAGGAAATTGATAAGTACCGCCTCGCCAAAGGAGAAATTATTCCCTTTGTCAAGAAATGATCATTCCAAGATTATTTTTTTAAAACCTTCAGTAATGAACTCCCTTGCTTCCCCATTTTCATCCAAATAAATAATGTAGGCTTCGAGTTCTTTTTGTTGGGACAAAAGTTCTTTGGTCAAGTTCAGATTCATGGCCATAAATGCCGTCGCGTAGGCATCGGCTTTAGCGCAGGAATTAGCCAATACAGTTGCTCCTAGCGTATTTCCGTTTTTGGTATACCCTGTTATAGGGTCAATGGTATGAACGTATTTTTTCCCAGTAAGGGAGTCTATTCGAAACTTTCGATAGTTGCCCGAAGAGGCCAGCGCCTGATCCTTCAATTCTATTAATATCTTTAATCGCCTACCTTGTTCTATTTGGGGGTCGTCGATTCCCACAACCCATGGTTTCTTTTTTATTTGGTTAATACCCTTGGAAACCAGCTCGCCCCCTACTTCGAGTAGGTAATCGTCGATTCCTTTTTCATCCATCATTTTAGCTAGGCGATCTACGGCATACCCTTTCGCAATAGCATTAAAATCAAAATAAATATTGGGATTTACTTTTACGACCTGCTGTTTTTCGTTGATCTTGACTTTGCTAAAACCTACTAGATTCAAAAGGCTGTCGACCTTCGTACTATCCATCACAATCTTTTTTCCTGGGCCAAACCCCCAAGCATTTACTAAACTCCCTACGGTTGGATCAAAATAGCCCTTGGTGTCTGTATAAACTTCCCTTGAAAGTTTAAAAACCTCTTGAAACATATGATCCACCTTAATTTGGGAATCGCCCTGATTGATTCTAGAAATGTCAGAAGTTGGGATATAGGTAGATAAGGATTGGTTTAGGACTCTAAAAACAGAATCTATTTCATGCTGAAAGTCCAGTTCCTGGTCAGCTAGATAAATAATACTATAGGAGGTACCCAAGGCTCCACCTGCATTAGAATTCTTAATGTACTGATCTGGGGTCAATTTACAAGAGGCCAGAAACACTACTACAAGCATGAATGCTATTTTATTCATCTTTGATCTCGATAAGTCCATTATAATCCACTATATATTCTTCATTTAAAAAAACAGGTAAACCTTGATCTACTGCATTGTATAGACCTACACCTGCATAGTACGTCCTCCCCTTTTGTTTTTGCGAATGATCCTTCATTTTAGTCATAAAATCAGAGTCGTACGTTTTTGGGTCTTGAGGAAAAACCACATTCCTCACTACAATAAAATGGAGTTGCTTATCTCTTAAACAGACAAATTGCGGGTTCTTCTTAGGCTTGCTATTAACCCCCATGAACTCATATCCTTCTGCTTGTAATTGCTTACCAACAATGTTCATTGCCAGGTTATGCAATTCTTGTTCCGTCAAAACTCTCATTTCATAAGCCAGAAAGACCTGTCAGGTTTTAAAAACCTGACAGGTCTAGATTAATAAATCTTATATGTTATCCCCCGAAATCATCAAAACGAATGTGCTCATCTGGGATGCCGTAATCCTCACCCATTTTCTGAACTGCTTTGTTCATTAATGGCGGGCCACAGAAATATAGTTCAATATCCTCAGGTGATTCGTGCTTGCTTAGATAATTATCTATTACACAATTGTGTATAAACCCTACAAAACCATCGCCTGGGGCATCTATATCCTCTTTAACTTTCCAATTATCCTCTTCCATTGGCTCTGAGAGTGCCAAATAGAATTTAAAATTTGGAAATTCTTTTTCCAATCGATAAAAATGGTCCAAATAGAATAATTCTCTTTTAGAACGACCACCGTACCAATACGTTACCTTACGGTTGGTTTTCAATGTTTTGAAAAGGTGGTATAAGTGTGACCTCATAGGTGCCATTCCGGCACCACCACCAACATACAGCATTTCTGACTTTGACTCATTGATAAAGAATTCACCGTAAGGTCCTGAAATAACAACCTTGTCACCAGGTTTTTGAGCGAATATGTATGAAGAGGCTACTCCTGGATTGACCTCCATCCAGCCGTTTATAGACCTATCCCAGGGCGGAGTGGCAATACGTACATTTAACATAACCTCTCTTCCTTCTGCTGGGAAAGAAGCCATAGAATATGCTCTTTCAACAGTTTCAGGGTTTTTCATGGTCAAAGGCCAAAGGTTAAACTTGTCCCACTCATTTTTAAATTTATCGGGAGTTTCATGCTCTTCCGGGTGAGCGGTAATATCAATATCGGCATATTTAATCTCACAAGGTGGAATCTCTATCTGGATATATCCTCCAGCCTTATATCCCATGTCCTCCGGAATTTCAATAACAAATTCCTTAATAAATGAAGCTACATTGTAATTACGAACAACAGTTCCTTCCCATTTTTTTATACCAAATACCTCCTCAGGAATAGTAATATCCATGTCCTGTTTCACTTTAACCTGGCAGGCCAACCGTGCCCCTTCGTTCAATTCTCTTTTGGAGAAATGTGGTGTTTCAGTTGGTAGAGCTTCCCCCCCGCCTGAAAGTACATGACATTCACACTGGATACAGGTACCCCCTCCACCACAGGCAGAAGGAAGAAAGATCTTTTGGTTACCCAATGTGGAAAGTAAAGAATCTCCTGAGCCCACTTCTATCTTTTTCTCCCCGTTAATGGTGATGGTTACGGGGCCTGAAGGAGAAAGTTTTTCCTTTGTAAATAACAAAAGGGCTACCAAAATCAATAAAAGAATTAGGAACGATATTACCGTAATCAAAATTGTTCCTATTGTACTTGTAGCTAAAATCATTTTTACTTGTTTATAGCGTCATTATATGAGACTTCTTTTTCGTCAATCTCTTTTTTAATTTCCCCATCCTGTTTTAAAAGCTGGTTTTTCTCTATCTTTTCTGCAGTGGTCTCCTCAACTTCAGGTACTGCTTCCTCACCGCCACCTGTCAACATTCCGCCAAAACTTTGAAAGCCTATACCCATTAGACCTGTAATGATAAAGGTTATCCCAAGTCCTCTTAAAGGCGCCGGAACGTTTGAATATCTTATTTTCTCTCGGATTGCCGCAATGGCCAAAATGGCCAAAAACCATCCTATTCCCGAACTGACTCCATAGTTGAATGCAAGTCCAAGGGATGCGATCTCCCTAGATTGCATAAATAAAGAACCACCCAAAATTGCACAGTTCACTGCAATCAATGGTAAAAATATACCAAGGGAATTATATAACGCTGGTGAAAATTTCTCAACTACTATCTCTACTAATTGTACCATTGTTGCTATGGTAGCGATAAACAGAATGAAGGATAAAAAACTAAGGTTATAATCAGCATATTCCGGTCCTAACCATGCCAAAGCACCATCACGAAGTAAATACTGATCCAACAACCAATTTAAAGGTACGGTCACAGCCAATACAAAAATAACCGCAGCACCCAAACCTACAGCTGTTGCAACCTTTTTTGATACAGCTAAATAGGAACACATTCCCAAGAAAACTGCGAATACCATATTGTCTATAAATATGGATCTAAAAAATAATTCAATATGCTCTAACATGATATTTTTTTTAAATAACTATTAGTTGTCTTCTATTAATGCCCTGTTCCTTGAACGCTGTATCCAGATAATAATCCCAACGACTATCAATGCGGCCGGCGGTATGATCATGAATCCATTGTTTTCATATCCAGTTGCATATAAACCGGTCTTGGTAATTGGATTCCCTAAAACTGGAAAGCCAAATAATGTTCCTGAACCTAAAAGCTCTCTAAAGAACCCTACAATTATCAAAATGATACCGTAACCCAAAGAATTCCCTATTCCGTCTAAAAATGATTTCCAAGGACCATTGGCCAGGGCAAATGCCTCAAAACGACCCATAATAATGCAGTTTGTAATAATAAGACCTACGAAAACCGAAAGCGTTTTACTTAATTCATAAGCATAGGCTTTAAGAACCTGATCCACAATAATCACCAAAGCGGCAACCACAATGAGCTGAACGATAATCCTAATTTTAGATGGAATAATATTTCGCATCAACGAAATAACTACATTACCCATTGCCAATACAAAAAGTACTGAAATGGCCATGACCACCGAAGCCTTCAACTCAGCCGTAATTGCCAATGCCGAACATATGCCTAAAACCTGAATGGTAATAGGGTTATTGTCCGCCAAGGGGTCAAGAATTAAGTTTGCATCTTTTTTTGAAAGTAGTGCCATATTATTTAACTCTAATCGTTTCTAAATAGTCTTTGTACAAATTCACACTTTCCCGAATCATATCGGAAACCCCATTACCTGTAATGGTTGCTCCAGCAAGCGCGTCAACTTCGTTATCATCCTTTATTTTGTTCAAAGGATCGTTATTACCTTTGGCAACTGCGATTCCTAAATATTGAGCTCCAGCCAAGATGGACTCCCCGGCAAAATCATCCATGAAATACCGTTGTTTAATATTGGCTCCTAGCCCCGGTGTTTCTCCCGCATGGTCAAAATATACGCCTTGAACCACCATTTGTTCATTAAGGGCCACAAAACCCCATATCGCATCCCAAAGACCTTTACCTCTCATGGGGATGATATAAAACTTACTTCCATCTTTATCGCCTATGAATAGAGGTAATTTCCTTACATCACCATTTTTGGCGGCTGTAGCTTGCCTTTTAAGGTCAATCAAATATGCTTGATCATCTTTGGTGATCTTGTCGCCTTCAATAATCAATTGCTCCTTAATATATTTGGTAAATTCGCCAGCAACCTTGTCCGTTGGAATAAAACTAACACTTCCTTCCCCTTCATTCTCATTTACGCCCATTGCATAAAGAATGTTCTGCTGCTTTTCCAATCTTTCGTTCTCTTCGATCTTATCACTCAAAGAAGAAGCTAAAAAGGCCAAAACCGTTCCAACAATAACCACCATTACGGCTGCAAAGATCACTGTATAACTATTCTTGTCTGTATTAACTGCCATGATTAAACTGTTTCTGCTTTTAATTCTGCTGCTTTGCTATCTGAGTCCTTTGGTAAGATGGTTGCATTCTTAAACCGTTTCAATCTCCTATTTACATTACCCCTAATCACATAATGATCTATGGTAGGCGCAAATACATTCATTAATAAGATGGCCAAGAACACCCCTTCTGGATAAGCCGGATTGAATACACGAATCATAACCGATAAAAATCCAATGAAGAATCCGTATACCCATTTGCCTCTATTCGTCTGGGCCCCAGTTACGGGGTCAGTAGCCATATAAACGATTCCGAAGGCCAAGCCACCGACAAGTAAATGCTGCCAATATTCAAAACTCATTAAACCATAAAACTTGCTGGTTTCTCCAATTATTCCAGCATCAACAACCATATTGAAAATAAAGCCCATTACCAATGATCCAATAACGGCACTTAACATTATCCGCCAGCTTGCTATTTTACTGAATACCAAGAACAATCCACCCAACAGGATCAAAAAGGTAGATGTCTCACCAACGGATCCAGGAATAAATCCGAAGAACATATCCCAGAGGTCATATATTGAAGACATCTCTGTACCTTTATTCTGCGCCAAATAACCTAAAACGGTCTCTCCAGAAATGGCATCTGCAGTACCCGCTCTTTCAACGGCTTCATGTACCCAGACCTTGTCACCACTCATCCAGGTGGGATACGCAAAAAACAAGAAGGCTCTAATGGTCAAAGCCGGATTTAATATATTCATTCCCGTACCACCAAAAACTTCCTTCCCGATTACAACACCAAAAACAACGGCAACGGCCAACATCCAAAGTGGAGTATCAATAGGTACAATCAATGGTACCAATATACCAGTCACCAAATAGCCTTCTTCTACTTCATGGCCCTTTATGACGGCGAAGATAAATTCGACCAAAAGCCCTACGCCATAGGACACTGCCAACAAAGGCAATACTTTAACAATCCCGATCCAGAAATTATCCCAAGTAAGGAAGTGCTCCATTACAGAAAAATCTGTTGGAAAATCATTTATTGCAGAAAAATGCTGGTATCCGGCATTGAACATCGAGAACAACAAAACGGGCACAAGTGCCATTATCACCGTATTCATGGTGCGCTTTAAATCGTCGGCACCCCTCACATGGGACCCAGAATGTGTGGTTTCATCGGGTGCATACAAAAAAGTATGCAACGCGTTGAACGCCGGGGCCATTTTCTTATCTCTATAATGATGTTTTAGAATATGGAGTCTCTTTTTAAAAGTCAGTCTTTTATCACTCATCTTTTAACCTATTTCTTTATGTAATAAATCCAATCCTTCACGAATTATCTGCTGATGGGGTTGCTTGGATATGCAAACGAATTCAGTTAAGGAAAAATCCTCAGGGGCAACTTCGTACAATCCCAATTGCTCCATTTCATCCAAATCTTTTACCATACATGCTTTCAACAACTGCATAGGAAAAATGTCCATTGGAAAAACCTCTTCATATTGCCCTGTCACCACAAATGCTCTATGTTCACCATTGGTATTGGTATTTAGATCGTACTTCTTATTAGGTTGTAACCAGGAAAAAGTCAATGCCCGAGTCGTTGAAATTTTATTGAAAATTGGCTTGCTCCAGCCAAACAATTCATAATCATCGCCTTCAGGAATGACGGAAACCGTATTATTATAAAATCCTAAATAACCATCTGGACGGCTTTTACTTCCTGTTAGCACATCACCATTGATTACCCTAAAGTTATCCTCGTTTACCACACTACCATATAGGAAAGTGGAAATTTCAGTCCCGATTTTGGTCTTATAATATTTTGGAGACTTCACTGATGAACCGACCAAAGCAACAATGCGATCTGCATTGAATTTACCCGTAAGAATCAATTCTCCAATAATCATCAAATCTTGCGGTGAAACTGTCCAAATAAGCTCTCCCTTATTTATGGGGTCTATTTTATTGATTTGTGTACCCACAAGACCTGCGGGATGCGGTCCGGAAACCTTGTGCAATTCTATACCATCAAGACCAGCCAACGGTGATTTTGACGTACTCCCAATAGAAACATGCACTGTTCCTTGAGTTAACTTCCCTAAGGCTGATATTGCCGCCTGCAACTCCTTTTCCTTACCCTGAAGTACATAGTCATTATCTGCAGCCAAAGGTGCTGTTGTATATCCTGATATAAAAATAGCCTTAGGATTAGTATCAGGATTAGCGATTATATCATACGGTCTTTGTTTTATAAAGGGCCAACAACCCGATTTCAACAAATGCCCCTTAATCTCTTGTGCTGATACCTTGGTCACATCTAGAGTGCCATGATCTTTATCAGACTGCGTTTTATCTGCAAGGATTTTAAGGGAAAGTATCCTTCTCCTTGCCCCTCTATTAATTTCAATGAGTTCACCACCAACAGGTGAAACAAACATCATTTCCTCACAGTTCTTATTATAGAAAAGGGCCTCACCAGCTTTCACTTCTGCGCCTTCTTTTACCAACATTTTTGGAGTAATGCCATGAAAATCATTCAAGTTTATAGCATAAACATTGCTCAAAACGGCTTTTGAAGTAGTGTGTTCAGCAGCACCTACAAGGTTAATATTCAATCCCTTTTTTATTCGGATGTCTTTAGACATATTATTGCAGACCTTAGGTTAACGAAATTTCGGGCAAAAATAGCACTTAATGGAAAGTATTCATAATTATCGCCCATAAATTTAGGTAATACACCGATGTAAATTTGTCAGGTATGGTTTTTGCCTACCTTTGCCATAAAATTAAGTATTTAGATGCACTTTTTTCTTAGACTAATTTTATTGTTTCTATTTGTACCTTATCTTAATGCACAGATCCAAGAAGAAATAGACCCCCCTGAAAATATTAAATCGGTTATTTTCAAAGGGGAAAAAGAAGATCAATTTCCGGTTGTTCAAATAGGTGAACCCATTTTTTTGGAATTTGATGATCTTTTGGCCAATGAACAAGACTACTACTATAAAATAGTGCATTGCGATTATAACTGGACACCTTCTAGATTATTGAAATCGCAATATCTTAATGGTATTGACAATCAGCGAATTCTAGATTACGAAAATAGTTACAACACATTACAGCCCTACTCGAACTACAAATTAACCATTCCCAACAACAATGTACGACTCAAAGTGAGTGGCAACTACATACTCGAAATATACAATAGTAGTTATGAACTTCAATTTTCAAGAAAGTTCGTTGTATTCAAGGATTTGGTCAAAGTGGGTGGTATTGTCAAACGCTCTAGGGACTTCTCTTTTTTGAATGAAAAGCAAGTCGTTCAATTTAACGTCAATGCCACAAATTTTAGGTTGGTGAATCCCAAGAAAGAAGTGAAAGTAGCCATTCTACAAAATTATCATTGGCCTACCGCCCTTTACAATATTACCCCCCAATTTACCCTAGGCAACAAGTTGGTCTATAAATATGACCAAGAAACCAGCTTTTTTGGCGGTAATGAGTATTTTAATTTTGACACCAAAGACTTAAGGGCACCCAGCTCGGAAATCTCCCATATTGAACTTGGGGAATTGTACAATCATTATCTATTTTTGGATAGGGCAAGGGCAAACAGACCCTATACCTACTATCCAGATATTAATGGTGATTTTGTAATACGCACCTTGCAGGGAGACAATGTTTCGAGAGAGGCCGAGTATACCAACATACATTTTAGCCTTCCATATTCAGAGGAACTAGGACTTGATGAGGTTTATATATTTGGAAAACACAATAACTATGCCCTGACCGAGGAGAACAAAATGACCTACAATGAAAGAAATGGTATGATGGAGGCTTCACTAAAATTGAAACAAGGCTTTTATAACTATAAATATGTGATTCAAAGGGCAAATGGACAAATTGACTTGAATACTATACCTGGTAATTTTCACTTCACGGAAAACAGTTACCTGATTTTGGTCTACTATAGAAATTTTGGAGACCAGTACGATAGTATAATCGGTGTTGGTTCAACCAACTCACAAAATATAAGCAATTAGTTCTATTCATTTTTTAAATGGGGTGAATTCAAGAGAAATAAACTAGTTTCATATACACAGACACCAGATCAAATTCTGCGGAATTCCAAAACAGTTGACTCTCTAAAAATAACGGAGAATACAAAGTATTGGCTAATGCAATAAAATATAAAGATTCAGTTTTGTTGGTTGTTATGGTTTCAAAACTATTTTTTACGACATTTCCATTTCTCTCCTTCCGAACAATCAGTATTACAGAGGTGTACATCAGAAAAAGATACGATTATACCGATCATCTGTTCTTCAGCTTTCATAATAAATCTTTGTTGTTTATCTTGCTCATTATAAGTTTCTTAGCACATTCAATTTCCAATGCTGATTGTGGATGGATTTTGATGGTGTTTTTTTCGAATTGCCCATTTAAGGCCATGCAAAAATTCTATAATCAGGAAACTTTTAAAACAATTGTTAAATATCTATTTCTTAATACGATTTTTTTTATTTTAGCAAGCATTTCGGTATTCTTGTTGATTACAGGAAGTTTGTTTATAGACTAGGAGGAGAAGCATGATAACACAGGTAACAAAAGGCATTAAAATTTCGATAAACACGAGTTTCGAAGGCACTTTTTTCAAAAATTATAAAATGCATTTTGCATTTGGCTATACCATTACCATTGAGAACCAAAGCAAGGATTCCGTTCAGTTAACTTCTCGTCACTGGCAGATTTATGATTCACTCAACGAAACTGAAATTCTTGATGGCGAAGGGGTAATCGGCAAAAAACCAGTGATTAAACCTGGCGAGTCCCATACTTATAATTCAGGCTGTCTATTGGCATCTCCAATTGGCGCAATGAAGGGCTATTACAATATGGTGAACTTTAGCTCTACTGAAAAATTCAGAGTGTATATTCCTACCTTTAAATTCAGCGCTCCATTTGCCTTGAATTGATTTTTCTTTTCCCTTTTATTTAGTTTCTTATCCATTGCCAATTCAGTACCTTTGGCCAGATTTTTAATCTTAAAAATACAGCGATGGGTAAAGGTTTTTTTCAAGTCCCGACTGCACTTAATGAGCCAATAAAAAGTTATGCTCCAGGAAGTCCGGAACGAAAGGAAGTATTAGAGCAATATAAATCATATTTCAGTGACCAGGTAGACATTCCCTTTTACATTGGCAACGAAGAAATAAAGACAGGCAATACCCGCTCAATATCACCCCCTCATGATCATGATCATATTGTAGGCCAGTATCATCTCGCCGATAAAAATCATATTACAAAGGCCATTGAAAATGCACTTGATTCTAGGGATGCCTGGGCAAATTTGACTTGGGAACAACGAGCAGCTATTTTTCTGAAAGCTGCCGAATTGATTGCTGGACCGTATAGGGCTAAAATAAACGCGGCTACTATGATTGCCCAATCAAAGACGATTCACCAAGCCGAAATTGATGCGGCCTGTGAATTTATAGATTTTCTTCGTTTTAATGTGGAATATATGTCTCAGATTTATGAAGAACAACCAGATTCTTCAGAAGGTATTTGGAATAGGGTAGAATATCGCCCGCTGGAAGGTTTTGTCTATGCCATAACGCCCTTCAATTTTACAGCCATTGCCGGAAATTTGCCTGCCAGTGCAGCCATGATGGGAAATGTTGTGGTTTGGAAACCAAGCGATAGTCAAATATTTTCAGCTAAGGTAATTGTCGATGTTTTCAAGGAAGCCGGTCTTCCTGATGGAGTAATCAATGTAGTATACGGAGATCCGATAATGATTACCGAAACAGTTTTGAATAGCCCCGATTTCAGCGGAATACACTTTACTGGGTCCACCCATGTGTTCAAGGAATTGTGGAAACAGATAGGAACCAACATCCATACCTATAAAACGTACCCAAGGATAGTAGGTGAAACAGGCGGCAAGGACTTTATATTAGCACATCCAACGGCCAAACCCCAACAAGTTGCTACTGCAATCTCACGTGGTGCCTTTGAATTCCAAGGACAGAAATGCAGTGCAGCATCAAGGGTATATTTACCAAAATCCACCTCAAAGGAAATCTTGGATTTAGTGAAGAAAGATGTTAATTCCTTCAACAAACCAGGGTCTCCAGAAGATATGGGCAATTTTATAACTGCGGTTATACATGAAGGCTCCTTTGACAAATTGGCAAAATACATTGACCAGGCCAAAAAAAACAAGAACGCGGAAATAGTAGTCGGGGGTAATTACGATAAATCAAAAGGGTACTTCATTGAGCCCACAGTAATTTTGACCACAGACCCTAAATACACAACTATGGAAACTGAGTTGTTTGGACCCGTTGTTACAGTTTATGTTTATGATGATGAGGATTGGACCAAAACATTGACCTTAATAGACCAAACCTCTGAATACGCTTTGACCGGAGCTGTTTTATCTACAGATCGCTATGCCATTGACGAAGCTACCAAGGCTTTACAGAACAGTGCCGGAAACTTTTACATCAATGACAAACCCACAGGGGCGGTTGTTGGCCAACAGCCCTTTGGGGGCGCAAGAGCTTCAGGCACAAACGACAAGGCAGGCTCAGCTCAAAATTTGTTACGCTGGGTTTCCCCAAGATTAATTAAAGAGACCTTTGTGACTCCTGAAGATTATCGATATCCGTTTTTGGGTTAGTACATATGTAATTAAATAAAAAAGCCCTTATTCTGATTTTGGAATAAGGGCTTTTTTACGCAACCAATTTTGTCAATTACATCTAATGGCTGAATTAAAATTTGGCTTTTCGTGAAAAAACACCTTTGTATACTACTTGTCTTCTTGACTTTATTTTCTTGCGCTGACAATGATGATGTTCGTGGGGACGCTTGCGGAATAGATAATCCCACTGAGAATTTAACTTGGTTGAAAAACGAGATAAATCAGAGGGGAGCAAATCCATCTTATATTTCCAAATATTTTTACATTGCACAAGCAACTTACAACTCCCAAACCGTATTGGTTTATGAGAATTGCTGCCCAACATGCAATACGGTCGTAATCGTATATGACTGTGAGGGAAATTCACTTGGACAAATAAATGTTAATATTGACAGGGATGAAATAAAGAATGCCAAGATTATTTATCAAGCATAATTTTGCTTGCGAAATAAATTAAAAGAGAATTCTTCTTGTAAAAAACAATTTACACATTTATATAAACACCTCAATTTCCTATTATTAAAAATAACAAATTTGGTTTTAACACAATATCTATGTAAATTTAACGTTAAGTAATTGTAAACTTAGGGCGACTAAGTGTCAAAGATTTAAAAAAAAGTTAGGAATGAAAGAAGAAAGCAACGATTATAGCTTATCAATGAATAGTTTGTTCGCTTTTTTAAGCAGAGTTCAAAAATATATGAAGAACTACGCAAAAAATTGTAGGCATTCTTTTAATTCAATGCTAAGCTTATAGCCAGTTAGCCCTTATATTTTAAAGGCAAATACACGACTTTTTTAGTCTCAAAAAAATCTTCCGTAAAATAATCGGTCAGGTCAAAGGTCTGTGCCCTTCTGTAGTTTTTAAGCTCTTCAGACAAATCACCTCCCTTCAAATAGAGAATCCCATTGCGCCTGCCGTGGACCGACTCTTTTTTTATTTTTCCTTTTACCCAGTGTACAAAAGTTGGCATTGCTGCAACTGCACGGCTTACTATAAAATCGTATTGGCCATTCAGTTCTTCAACCCTGTTATTGATCGAGGTCACGTTTTTCAATTGCAATCCTTCCACTACCTCTTCGACTACCTTGATTTTTTTTCCAATAGAATCAACTAGGGTAAATTGGGATTCCGGAAAAAGGATGGCCAGAGGTATTCCAGGGAAGCCACCACCGGTGCCAACATCCAAGATAGCACTATTGGGGTTGAATTCCTGTATCTTTGCAATACCCAAAGAATGTAGAACATGGCGTAGAAACAATTCTTCTATATCTCTTCGGGAAACCACATTTATTTTTAAGTTCCAATCTTTATACAAATCTTCCAGTAGCGTAAACTGTATTCTTTGACTTTCAGATAAATTAGGGAAATATTTAAATATAATCTCAGCTTTCATCCTTACCTTTGTATTTCGCAAAAATAACATATTCACAATCATAACCTTTCTTTAAAGGAGGTTTTGAAAAAAATAAAGCCGTTATTGTAGTATATTTACATAAAGCCCACAGCTGATGGATACAAAGACCATACGATTTTCAAGAAAGGATTCTACGCAATTTTTCAAAACTGTGAATAAAAGGGTCAACGATTATTTTAAGGACACTAAAAAGCAGAAGACCGGAGATTGGCGATTACATGTAAAGACAATTATAATGTTCTGCGTTTTCCTTACACCATACTTTTTGATTTTAACCTTAGGTCTTCCGAATTGGGCCAATCTGTTACTCACAATAGTAATGGGAGTAGGAATGGCCGGTGTAGGTATGAATGTAATGCACGATGGCAATCACGGCTCTTATTCCTCAAAGAAATGGGTCAATAAGATTATGGGAGGGAGTATTTATATACTTGCAGGAAATGTTTACAATTGGCAAGTGCAGCACAACGTCTTACACCATACGTATACAAATATCCCCAATCATGATGAAGATTTGGAGGCCGGACGTATTTTGAGGTTTTCCAAACATGCAAAATGGTACAAACATCATAAATTCCAACATTTTTATTCAGTGCTTCTATATGGGCTTTTGACATTTAACTGGGCTATAACCACTGATTTTCAACAAACGTATCGCTACATGAAGAGAAAACTTTCTTTTGGTAAACTACCTAATCCCGTTATACATTGGAGTACTTTGGTGGTTACTAAAATGATTTATATCACCATTTGGATTGTATTGCCCATACTGATTTCGGATATTGCTTGGTGGAAAATTTTATTGGGCTTCTTTATAATGCATTATGTTGCCGGTGTAATTCTCAGTGTTGTATTTCAATTGGCACACGTGGTCAATGAAGCTGAAACTCCATTACCGGATGAAAATGGCACGATGAAGAACACTTGGGCAATTCATCAACTGTTCACCACAGTTAACTTTGGAACGAAGAACAAGATTATCAATTGGTTTACTGGAGGCTTGAACCATCAGGTAGAGCACCATATTTTCCCTAACATTAGTCATATTCATTACACAAATATTTCAAAAATTGTTAAACAAACGGCAAAGGAATTTAATTTACCATACAATGAATACAAAACTACTAGAAAAGCTATAATTTCGCACTTCAAACATCTAAAGGAATTGGGTAAAAAACCCATATTGCAATACCAGTAAATTTATTCGATTTATGAACAACCATTTATCCGAAAGAATTAAAAGCATGTCTACTTCGGCCACTTTAGCTATGGCCGCAAAAGCAAGAGAATTAAGGGGTCAAGGTAAAGACATCATAGGATTGAGCTTAGGAGAACCTGATTTTAACATCCCTGACTTTATTAAAGATGCCGCTAAACAAGCTGTTGATGACAATTACAGTAGTTATTCCCCTGTCGATGGTTATGTAGATTTAAAACAAGCTATCTCAAATAAATTCAAAAGAGACAACAACCTTGATTATGGTTTAAACCAAATCGTTGTTTCCACAGGGGCAAAACAGTCTTTGGCCAATATTGCCATGATAATGTTGAACAAAGGTGATGAAGTCATACTACCTGCACCTTATTGGGTTAGTTATAGCGATATTGTAAAGCTGGCTGAAGGTATCCCGGTAGAAGTACTTACGAGCATCGATACTGATTTTAAAATGACACCTAGTCAACTTGAAGCAGCAATAACCCCAAATACCAAAATGCTTTGGTTCAGTTCACCATGCAACCCCAGTGGTTCGGTATATAGCGAAGAAGAATTGAAGGGTTTGGCCGAGGTCTTAAAAAAACACCCGAATATTTTTATAGTGTCCGATGAAATATACGAACACATTAATTTTATAGGAGGTCATGTTAGCATTGCGGCGATTGACGGTATGTACGACAGAACTATTACTGTAAATGGAGTATCCAAGGCATTCGCCATGACTGGATGGCGTATTGGTTATATTGGCGCCCCTGCTTGGATTGCAAAATCATGTACTAAATTCCAAGGACAAAATACAAGTGGAGCCAATGCCATTGCCCAACGTGCAACTATAACTGCATTGGAAGCTCCTGTGAGCAGCATACAGTTTATGATCGATGAATTTCACAAAAGAAGAGATTTGATCTTGCAACTTTTAGGAGAGATTGAAGGTTTTAGACTAAACATTCCCGAAGGTGCTTTTTACGTTTTCCCCGATATTTCCTATTTCTTCGGGAAAACGTTGAACGGAACTACCATAGATAATGCTTCTGACTTTGCACTGTATTTGCTTGAGCAAGCCAACGTAGCCACTGTAACAGGAGAGGCATTTGGCAATCCCAATTGCATTCGAATTTCATATGCAGCTTCCGAAGAAGAGTTACGGGAGGCTGTTTCGAGAATCAAATCTGTTTTACAATAAAAAAACCCGCTGACGCGGGTTTTTTTATATTTTCTTCCAAAAGTAAGGGGTTAAAAGTATTAGGACTGTAAATAATTCCAATCTTCCCAGTAGCATCAGAAATCCACACCACCATTTACCCAACATTGGAAGGTCATTAAAATTACTAAGCGGATTCAGACTACCTAAAGCAGGCCCCACATTACCTAAAGATGAAGCTGCCCCACCAATTGCCGATTCAAAATCAAGGCCCAGAAATCCCAATACCATCGAGCCTATTATAAAGGACAACATGTACAGTACAAAAAACCCAATGATATTGTAGACAATATGTTCCTTTACAGTTTTATTATTATAACGCACCGGTATGATCGCATTCGTATGCAAGGTTCTTTTAAACTCCAATAGCCCATTTTTAATGATGAGCAGGTGACGCATAACCTTAATACCGCCCGCAGTTGAACCAGCTGATCCACCAAGAAACATCAATCCGAAAAAGAAAATCGTCAAAAAAGGCGTCCAACTACTAAAGTCGGCAGTAACAAACCCAGTTGTGGTAACCACTGCCATCACCTGAAAAAGAGCATGCCTAAACGAACTCTCTTCTGCTCCGTTGACCATTGGATGGTAGTCAGATACTGGTACATTAGCTTGAAAATACACTACTAAAGCTGCAATTATGGTAAAAACAGCAATAAAAACCGAATAGAATTTGAATTCCTCATCTTTAATTACCCGTCGAACTTTGCCTTTAAAAGCAAAATAACTTAGAACAAAGTTACTTCCGGCCAAAAACATGAACAATATAACAATATATTGAATCAAAGGTTGATCGTTCCAGTACGCCAAACTTGCATTTTTGGTTGAAAAACCGCCGGTCGACAAGGTGGCCAAGGAGTGGTTTATGGCATCAAAGAACGTCATTCCTGCCAACTTCAACAATAATGTCTCTGCCAACGTATAACCAACATATATGTACCACAGACGTTTTGCCGTATCTGTAATGCGAGGGTGGAGCTTGTCCGAACTTGGGCCGGGAGCTTCCGCCGCAAATAACTGCATACCTCCTATTCCGAGCAAAGGTAATATGGCAATTGCCAAAACAATAATTCCCATACCCCCAATCCATTGGGTTAAACTCCGCCACAATAAAATACCTTTTGGCAGTGATTCTATATCATTTAAAATTGTGGCACCTGTTGTTGTATACCCGGATATGGTCTCAAAAAAAGCGTTAGTCACACTGGGAATTGACCCTGAAAACAAATATGGAAGCATTCCTGACAACGACATCACTATCCATCCAAAGGTAACTATGATATACCCTTCCTTTCTTTTCACCTCTTTCTTATGCTCCCTTGTAAAATACATTGAAGACACCCCAATAAACATAGAGGTAATAGACGCCAAAGCTATATCCAAAGTAACTCCATCATCATATATTCCGCTTACTACGGCCGCTATAAGCATAAAAAGACCATTAAAGAGCAGAAGCAGCCCCATTAAATGGAATATGATTTTGGAATTAAAGTCCATTATAAGAACAACCTTTCTATTTTTGGAATGGCATTGGGTAAACAACAAACAACAACGCGGTCGCCAGCTTGGATTTTAAACCCCCCCAAAGCGATTATACCCTTGCCATCCCTAACCACACCACCAATAGTGGCAGATCTTGGAAAGTCGAGCTCGCGAATCAATTCACCTGTAACCTTCGAAGTTGGTTTCACCACAAATTCAAGGATTTCGGCATTTATGTTGTTCAGTCTCATCAAGGCCACAACTTCACCTTTTCTTATATGCCTGAAAATATTATTAGCCGCCAATAGCTTTTTATTGATAAGCGTATCTATGCCTATTGAATGCGAGAGTTGAAAATAATCCATATTCTCAACAAGGGCAATTGTCTTTTTTATGTGTTTGGATTTTGCCACCAAACAAGACATTATATTGGTTTCTGAATTTCCCGTCACGGCAATGAAGGCATCCATCAAATCAAGACCTTCTTCTTCCAATAATTCTACATTCCTGCCATCACCATTAATTACCAAGGCGTTGGGAAGGTCATCGGCCAAATCAAAAGCTTTTTCTTTATCCTTCTCAATTAATTTAACATTAAACTTCTTTGCGCAAAGATCACGGGCTGATTTAAATCCGACTTTGCTTCCACCGAGAATCATGACATTCCTGATATCCTCCTTCTTTTTATCAGTAAGCTTATATAACTCATCTACGCCTTCAGTTGTTGTGATAAAATACACTTGATCACCTTCTTTAAAAATAGTATCTCCACGAGGTATAACCGTAAATTGAGTACCTGCCCTTTGTAGTGCAATGGGCATAAAATGAAGCTCAGGAAATACTCGCGCCGCCTCTTTTACCATTTTGCCAACAAAAGGTGCTGTTTTTTGCAAAGACACACCCACCATAATCAATTTACCACCTTCAAATTCATAAGTGTCATTGAATGCAGACTTGTTCAATAACAGCCCTATTTCTTCAGCTGCCAATTCTTCGGGTGAAATAAGTTCATCTATGCCCAATTCAGAAAATCGGATAGTATCCTTGTTATCTATGAACTCAGTGTTTGAAATTCTAGCAATGGTTCTCTTAGAGCCCAATTGTTTGGCCAACATACAAAAGGTAATATTGGTAGTTTCCGAAGAAGTTACACCTATGACAAGTTCAGAATCCTGAACCCTGGCATCTTTCAAAACCGAAATAGATGTAGCATCACCTCTCAGCACCCTTATATCCAGGTGATTGTCGGCGTACGCCAAACTTTCTTTACGAGTATCTATCAAGGTAATATCCTGAGATTCGTACGAGAGTAGTTTTGCCAAGTGAAACCCCACTTCACCAGCTCCGGCAATTATAATTTTCATGTAACGCTTATGTTGATTTCACCGTTAAGACAAACAAGTCTTATATTATATTCAGAAAGAAATACCTTAAAGGGCGATTCGGCTTTTTTACAGCTCATTTGATGGAATGTTTGCAACCAATGCAAGGCAAAATTACGTAATTTTTGGGATCGTCCTTAATTTAATAAGCAAAGACAATGTGCAATCCCCTTTAATTGGTAATTAAAAGAATAGCTGATCACTATATTGTATCTTTGCACAAATTTTTTCAATGGCCAATAAAGTAACTCCATATCAAGATTCCAATCTAGGGAAAAAAGAACAGGTAACCCAAATGTTCGATACTATTTCTGAAAACTATGATGGCTTAAATAGGGTTATATCATTTGGTATTGATATTAAATGGAGAAAATGTGTAGTCGCCATCTTAAAAAAGAAAAAACCTGGAAATATTCTTGATATCGCCACAGGAACCGGAGATTTGGCTATTAACCTTGTTCAAACCGGAGCACATAAAATCGTTGGATTGGACATTTCTGTCGGTATGCTCGAAGTTGGCAAAAAAAAAGTGTTGAAAAAACAATTGGGAGGGACCATTGATCTAGTTATTGGTGATAGTGAGAACCTGCCTTTTGAAGATAGTTCTTTTGATGCTATTACCGTGGCTTTTGGGGTTCGAAATTTTGAGACCCTAGAAAAAGGTCTATCTGAGATTTATCGTGTACTAAGATCCGGCGGTACATTTGTCGTTTTGGAAACCTCTATACCCACAAACAACCCTTACAAACAAGGCTATCGTTTGTATACAAAATACATACTTCCAAAAATTGGTAAAATCTTCTCTAAAGATGATTCTGCATATGCCTATTTAAGCGAATCAGCATCAGTTTTTCCACATGGTGTCAACTTCAACAATATTTTGACCAAAATCGGGTTTATAGATGTAGTGAATAAACCGCAAACCTTTGGGGTTGCCTCTATTTATGTAGCTACAAAATAAATTTATGAAGCATCATCTTTTAGTTTTGATCGGCCTGGTTTTGCTAAGCCAACCGATTATGTCTCAATTTAACGAAAAACCTGTTCTAAATAAGGAGAATGAGGACAAGGCCTTGCTCAATTGGGGTTATTTTCTAGGCTTTAATCAGTACGATTTTAAGTTTGATTATAAGAATGATGCCAAGGATGTTTTGGTGAATAAATCATTTGGTTTCAATGTTGGGCTTATCGGGGAAATGCGGATCAATGAATTTTTGGATGTACGTTTTGAACCTGGCTTGCTTTATAACTCAAGAACTTTAGGTTTTCCCGGTTTTGATGAGGAAAGGGATGCCCTAAGGGATGTAAAGTCGACCTATGTAAATTTCCCTCTTTTATTAAAAGTGAGCACCAGAAGACTTGGCAATTGGAAACCTTTTTTAATTGGCGGGGGATCCACTTCATTGAATTTGGGGAGTAACGAAGCTAGTTTGGATGATAATGCAGGGGGCACTTTTCGAATGAAAAAGTTGGTGTACAACTATGAATTGGGATTCGGGATAGATTTTTATTTGGAGTACTTTAAATTTACGCCTTCGATACGTGGTGTATTCGCCATCAGTGACGAATTGGTCCCGGATAATGACCCAAATAGTCCGTGGACAGGAAATATCGATGCCATGCGCACCCGAGGTCTTTTTGTCAATTTCACCTTTGAATAAAATAGATGTATCAAGGCCGTCTTATCTCATTCAGAAAAATGGCGGTCGCCATGGCCACATTCAAACTTTCAGTAGTGGGGCTTCCGAATTGGGGAATACGTATTCTTGAATTAACAAAAGTTTCAATTTCGCTGGAAATTCCATTGGCTTCATTACCCAATACCAAAATACCTTTTTCAGTAAATTCAGTGGTATAAACAGATTTCCCATCCATAAAAGTCCCCAATACCGGAAGCTCGGATGCTTTCAAAAATCTACCTAGGTCAGTATATACGATATTCACCCTTGTTATTGAACCCATGGTTGCTTGTAAAACCTTGGGGTTAAAGCAATCTACCGTATTTTCAGAACACACCAAATGAGGAATGCCAAACCAATCACAAAGTCGTATTATAGTCCCAAGATTTCCTGGATCCCGGACATTGTCCAGAGCTAACACCCAATCATCTGAACCAACTATTTGGGGCGATGGTACTTTGAAGACCCCCAATGCTTTATTCGGGTTTTTAAGACTACTTATTTTCTTTAAATCAGTTTCTGATATCAATTCAATCAAGTCATCATCTGCATTTAACAACCGCGCATCGCAGCAATATATCCGATAAGCCTCAAAATTTGAATCCAATAGCTCTTGAATGGTCTTTATTCCTTCAACAGCAAACATGCCTTTTTGATTCCGGTACTTTTTTTGCTGTAAGCTCTTTATAAATTTTATTTGGCTTTTTCCAACCATACAAATGATGTATTTTTGATTTCTATGAGGATTATCTTTTGTTTTAAGAACCCCTGGGCTAAAATAAGCTTATTATTTCTTGCCATAATGTTCTCCTCATGCAATACGCTAAGAAGGGTCGGCGAAAATGAGTTATTACTCACCAAAAACGCAATTTACGCGGATGACCAAAGGGTTACCAATGAAGACATCCAAAGTTTAATAGTCCAAAAACCAAATAGCACCTTATTGGGTTACCCTTTACGACTCAACCTATACAATCATGCCAAACAAGACCCTGACTCCTCATTTCAAAATTGGTTATATAAAAAAGAGAAACGAAAGCAAAGATTGGCAAAACTTCTATCAGAAAAGCAAGTTGAAAGGCTTGGGGAATCATTTATGGTAAAAGGGTTAAGCGAGTGGCTCAAGAACGTGGGCGAACCTCCTGCGGTAATTGACACTTCAGATACGCAAAGAACCCTCGAACGTTTAAGCGCCTACTATAATAGTAAAGGTTATTTCAACAACAACACCACTTTCAAGATAGATAGTGCACGTCGACGGCAAAGGGCAAAATTAGATTACAAGGTCACCCTTGGAAAGCCATATGTCCTCGATTCTGTTTCAGATAAAATATCTTCCAAGGTTATCGATTCAATCTACCAAGAACATAAAGAAAATTCATTGATCAAGGAAGGAAATCAGTTTGATTTGGTAGATTTTGAAAACGAAAGGAAACGACTGACCACCATATTTAGGAATTCGGGAATTCGAAATTTTCAGGAAAGCTCAATCAATTATGCAATTTCCCGGGACACCACAAAATCCGGGAACGATCAAAAAATGAATATTGCGCTCAACATTGACAATCTACGAACCCGAAGCGATAATGCCATAAACACCTCTGAATATAAAGTCGAAAAGTTCAAGGAAATAAATATATATACCGACTTTATTCTTAGTGGTGAGGAAGAGCAGAGCAACCTTGTTAAACATGGCAACTATAATATCTATTATAAAGATCGATTGAAATTCAAACCCAAAACACTTATCGATGCCATATTCTTTGAAAAGGATAGCATATACCGCGAACTGGACCGCTCAAGTACCTATAGGCGAATCACTAGTTTAAACGTATTTAGATACCCTTCTATTTCATTTACAACAGACAGCCTACAAACAGGGCTTAACGCTAATGTTTATTTGACCGAAAGACCAAAATATTCTTTGGGAATGGATTTGGACGTCTCACATTCTAACATCCAACAAATAGGATTGGCCTTTAGCCCATCATTGCAAGCTCGAAACCTGTTTAAAGGAGCTGAAAACTTAAGTTTAACCGGGCGTTTAAACGTTGGGTCCTCAAACGATCAAAGTATAACGGTATCGGACAATAGATTTTTTAATTTATTGGAATTTGGGGCTGATGTCAACTTGACCTTTCCTAGAATCTGGTTCCCTTTTATTAAGACAGAAAAATTGATTCCTCGATATACCCTACCCCAAACCAGATTATCTTTAGGCACCAGTTTTCAAAAAAACATTGGTCTGGACAAACAGACCTTTAATACAATCCTGGGTTACAACTGGGCCCCTACAGATTTTAAAAGAAACGTTGTTGAGCTTTTGAACATTCAATTTGTCCGAAATGTAAATCCTACCCGGTTTTTTAATGTATATCGGAATTCTTACGATCGTCTTGACGAGATTGCGGATATATATGACAACCCACTAGAATTTCCTACTCTGGTAGATTATTTTGAATCTAACATTGACGACGAAAATAATCCGCGCTTGAAAATCCCATCAGGCACCGAGGGATTTATAGAGGCCATTTCAAACAGAACCGTAATCTCAACAATTGATGACTTCAATGATGTTCGCAGCATAGAGGAAAGAAGGCAGCGACTCACGGAGAATAATCTCATTTTTGCCACCAATTATACATTCAACAAGAATAATAAGAATGGTATTACCGATAACAATTTCCACAGATTTAGGCTAAAGTTGGAGAGTGCTGGCAACCTACTTTCAGCATTTTCACATATAATTCCCTTTGAAGAGAATAGCAATAAAGACCTATTGGTTTTCGGCGTACCTTACTCACAATATTTTAAAACCGAATTCGATTATATTAAATATTGGGACTTAACACGGTCTAACGTTATAGCATTTAGGAGTTTCTTTGGCATCGCCGTTCCCTATGGCAATTCTGACAATATTCCTTTTGTACGAAGTTACTTCGCTGGGGGATCTAATGACAATAGAGCCTGGAACCCGTATTCCCTGGGGCCTGGCAAAACCAAGGAGATCAATGATTTTAATGAGGCTAACCTAAAAATCGCCTTGAACTTAGAGTATCGATTTCCCGTAGTAGGAGATATTAAAGGAGCATTGTTCGCTGATGCTGGTAACATATGGAATGTATTCGACAATGAAAATGATCCAGACAAGGTTTTTAACGGATTTGGTTCCTTGGCAGATATTGCATTGGGGTCAGGGTTTGGTATTCGATACGATTTAACCTATTTCCTAATCAGGGTTGATTTGGGCTTTAAAACATATAATCCCGCGGAAGAAACTTCAAAAAGATGGTTCAGGGATTATAATTTTGCCAATTCCGTATTGCAAATTGGCATTAACTATCCTTTTTAGACCTAATTATTTTATTACTTTTGTCCCTCACTTTTTAAGAAATCAATAGACCTAAAAAATTATGGCCCACAATATTAAACCAGGAGTTGCCACTGGCGACCAAGTTCAAGAAGTATTTAATTACGCAAAAGAAAAAGGATTTGCATTACCTGCTGTAAATGTTATAGGCTCTGATACCATAAATGGGGTATTAGAGACTGCTGCAAGCTTAAACTCACCAGTAATTATTCAATTTTCTAATGGGGGAGCCCAATTCAATGCCGGGAAAGGATTATCAAATGAAGGGCAGAATGCAGCTATTCAAGGTGCCGTGGCAGGTGCAAAGCACGTTCATCAATTGGCAGAAGCTTATGGTGCCACAGTTATTCTCCATACAGACCATTGTGCTAAAAAATTATTGCCATGGATAGATGGCCTGCTTGATGCAAGTGAAAAACACTATGCAGAAACTGGCAAATCTTTGTTCAGTTCCCATATGATCGATCTTTCAGAGGAACCTCTAGAAGAAAACATTGAAATCTGCAAGGGCTACCTTGAAAGAATGAGCAAAATGGACATGACCTTGGAAATAGAGCTTGGAATTACGGGAGGCGAAGAAGATGGTGTTGATAATTCCGATATTGACGATTCTAAACTGTATACCCAACCGGAAGAAGTTGCTTATTCATATGAAGAACTTTCAAAAGTTAGTCCAAGATTTACAATTGCTGCCGCATTTGGAAATGTTCATGGGGTATACAAACCTGGAAACGTAAAATTGACTCCAAAAATCTTAAGGAATTCGCAAGAATTTATTTCTGAAAAATACGGTGTTGAACATAATCATATAGATTTTGTTTTCCATGGCGGCTCAGGATCTACCGTTGAGGAAATTAGAGAAGCAATAGGGTACGGGGTTATTAAAATGAATATTGATACAGACTTACAATACGCCTTTTTAGCTGGAGTAAGGGATTATGTTCAGGATAAAAAAGACTATCTTGAAGCTCAGATTGGCAATCCAAACGGAGCTGACGAACCCAATAAGAAATATTACGATCCTAGAGTTTGGTTACGAGAAGGTGAGAAAACCTTTATTGAACGTTTGAAAAAAGCGTTTGAAGACCTCAACAATGTAGATACGTTATAAATATTAACCGGATAAGTTGTTCTAATTCAATATGGAAGATATGTCTTTGTGGTTTAAACGAAAAGAAAAGGGAATACAGACAGCTACCGATCAAAAAAAAGACACCCCTAAAGGTCTATGGTACAAATCCCCGACGGGAAAGATTGTAGAATCTGAAGAGCTTGCCAAAAATTTTTATGTAAGTCCGGAAGATGACTACCATGTTCGTATAGGAAGCAAAGAATATTTTGAGATTCTTTTTGACGATAATAGGTTTACGGAGCTAGATCAAAAACTAACATCAAAAGACCCATTAAAATTTAACGATACCAAGAAATATACAGATCGCTTAAAAGCAGCTCAAAAGAAAACTGGACTTAAAGATGCAGTCAAAACGGCAATGGGTAAATCTTTAGGTCAAGATATAGTTGTTTCCTGTATGGATTTTAGCTTTATTGGTGGCTCAATAGGTAGTGTTGTAGGTGAAAAAATTGCCAGGGCCATAGACCACGCTATTCAAAATGAAGTACCTTTTGTAATGATTTCGAAATCAGGGGGAGCACGCATGATGGAGGCAGCTTTATCGCTTATGCAATTAGCCAAGACCTCTGCCAAGCTAGCACAACTGGCCGAAGCCAAAATCCCTTATGTTTCGCTTTGTACCGATCCTACCACAGGAGGTACAACGGCGTCTTATGCCATGTTGGGTGATATCAATATTTCAGAACCGGGAGCCTTAATAGGCTTTGCAGGTCCTCGAATTGTAAAGGAGGCCACTGGAAAAGAATTGCCCAAAGGTTTTCAAACGGCTGAGTTTCTTCAGGAACACGGTTTTTTGGATTTTATAACCCACCGTAGGGATTTAAAGAAGAAGATAAATCTGTATATAGATTTAATTCAGAATCAACCCATACGAAAATAAAAAAGGCTCCGACAATTTAATCGGAGCTTTTTTTATTTTCAATATTCTATCTCATAAACCTCCTTAGAAATATTTCCTCAGACTCACCATCACTATGTGTAAGTATGCCCTTGGCATCACAAGTTCCATCGCCAAAATCAAGACTTGCTGTAGCATCGTTTCTTGAAATCTCAAGAATTCCACTTACAATAAACCTACATGATAGTTCTCTTCGTAAGGGCACAATGGTTTCTTTCATAAAAACATTGCCCAATTTTCCCGTATACGTTCCTTTTCCAGAAATCAAGAACACATTATCTCCCCAAAAACCAGAACCATAACCCTCAATCCATTCCCTGGTCCTATTTGCAGTAAAGCTTGCGGTTGTGCCATCAGGCCAATCACCGCTAAAATCGGCTTCGGCATCCGATTGTGGGTTCCCATTTTCATTAGATCGGGTTCTTACAATTGATGCGCCACCCTCTACCGCTACTCCATTAAAGGTGAAATTCTCAAGGGATAGACCAAGTGTTTTTGTGGCCAAATCCATATCCTTTAAATAACTAAGATAAATGATTCCACCTAGCACATTGCCGTTGGGAAGTTCACAACCTTCCCCAAAATCAATGGTCTTTTCCTTACTGATACTAGTCGTGACCGTTGTAATGGTAACACAATCAGGTAAAAAGTCAGAAATGTAATTTGCCTTGGAGGTTAATGCAATTTCATCGGTGGCATACACCTCTTCACCAATATTGATTACATCTTCCAAAATTAAATCCGTTTCATCACTTACTTTAAGTTCGGCAACGGTAATAGGTTCTACTTCCCCAGAAATATCTTGGGATTCATCTTTGTCACAGGATATTATACTAAAAATTGCCAATAACAATAATCCTGTTCTGTTCACTTCTTTGAGACTTTTTTTCATAATAACTTTTTTTTTAACATTCCCTACTTTGACCAGTATGCTGGGAAAAGGTTTAACGTTAATCCAAAAAAAAAATGATAATGCTATAATAAAATTATATATAATCTTATATTTGCACGCTGATTGAAAATCAATCAAATACATAAAAATCATTAAACAAATATTGGAATGTATTTAACCAAAGAAATTAAGGCCGACATTTTTAAGAAACACGGCGGAAAAGAAGAGAACACAGGTTCAACTGAAGGGCAGGTTGCTTTGTTCACACATCGCATTAATCACCTTACGGGACACCTTAAAAGAAACCACAAAGATTTTAACACCGAACGTTCATTGGTTCGATTGGTAGGTAAAAGAAGAAGTCTTTTAGATTACTTGAAAAAGAAGGATATTGTAAAATATCGCGAGCTTATCAAGGAACTAGGTATCAGAAAATAAGAAAAAAGGGGAAGTTAGGCTTCCCTTTTTTTATACACTCCTAAGCCCAGGAACCAAAAAAGGGCAAATTCAAAAAGCTGCACACAGTTTTTCATTGGTCATCACACAACAACACAACACAGTCCGACCAGAATGAATGGCGGATAGACCATTGTTTAATAAATCTGATACAATCAGGTTTTAAATCGAATTTATGATTCCAAAAGTATTTAAAGAGGTCATTGACCTTGGTGACGGTAGGGAGATTTCCATCGAAACCGGAAAATTAGCAAAACAGGCACATGGCTCTGTTGTTGTGCAATCAGGAAAATGTATGCTATTGTGTACAGTAGTTTCCAACTACAAGCAATCTGACCTTGATTTTTTACCCCTAACGGTAGATTATCGTGAAAAATTTGCCGCATCTGGTCGTTACCCAGGTGGTTTTTTTAAGAGAGAAGCAAGACCAAGTGATGGTGAAGTATTGACTATGCGTTTGGTGGATCGAGTTTTGCGACCACTTTTTCCAAAAGATTATCACGCTGAAACTCAGGTAATGATCCAGTTAATGTCTCATGACGAAGATGTTATGCCAGAAGCTATGGCCGGTTTGGCAGCATCCGCAGCCATTCAATTATCAGATTTCCCATTCGAATGTGCCATCTCTGAAGCCAGAGTAGGTCGTGTCAATGGAGAATTCGTTATCAACCCGACTAGAGCACAATTAGCCGAGAGCGACATAGAAATGATGATTGGCGCTTCTGCCGATTCTGTGATGATGGTAGAAGGTGAGCTGAATGAGATTTCTGAAGAGGAAATGATCGAAGCTATCAAATTTGGCCATGAAGCTATCAAGGTACAATGTGCCGCCCAACTCAGACTTGCCGAAGCCTTCGGAAAGAAAGAAGTACGTGAGTACGAAGGAGAAAAAGAAGATGAAGAATTGGCTAAAAAAGTACATGATCTTGCCTATGACAAAGTATATGCAGTCGCCAAAGCAGGATCTGCCAAACATGAACGTAGTGCTTCATTTCAAGAAATCAAAGAAGAAATAAAGGCCACATTTTCAGAAGAGGAAATAGAGGATTACGGCGATATGGTTTCAAAATATTATTCCAAAGCGGAAAAAGCGGCCATACGCGATCTAACATTAAATGAAGGTTTACGTTTAGATGGTAGAAAGACGGATGAAATTAGACCAATCTGGTGTGAAGTTGATTATCTTCCTTCCACACACGGTTCCGCTATCTTTACTAGAGGTGAAACCCAGGCGTTGGCAACTGTTACTTTAGGCACTTCTAGAGAAGCTAATAAAATAGATATGCCTTCTTATGAAGGCGAAGAGACTTTCTACCTACATTACAACTTCCCTCCGTTCTGTACTGGTGAGGCAAGACCCCTTCGTGGCACCTCAAGAAGAGAGGTTGGTCATGGTAACTTGGCACAACGTGCATTGAAAGGAATGATACCAGATGATTGTCCCTATACTGTTCGTGTTGTTTCAGAGGTATTGGAATCTAACGGTTCTTCTTCTATGGCAACTGTTTGTTCAGGTACAATGGCCTTGATGGATGCTGGTGTTCAATTGAAAAAACCAGTTTCAGGTATTGCCATGGGATTGATTTCTGATGGTGATTCTGGAAAATACGCTGTACTTTCAGATATCTTAGGTGATGAAGATCACTTGGGTGATATGGACTTCAAAGTAACGGGTACGGCAGACGGAATCACCGCTTGCCAAATGGATATTAAAGTAAAAGGATTGTCTTACGAAATCTTGGTAAATGCTTTGAAGCAAGCTAGAGATGGTCGTTTGCACATTCTAACTAAATTGACGGATACTATTGCTGCGCCAGCGGCGGATGTGAAACCACATTCTCCAAAAATGGTGACACGTACTATTCCTAACGAATTCATTGGAGCTCTTATCGGCCCAGGTGGAAAAGTGATCCAAGAACTTCAGAAAGAGACGGGTACTACCATTGTTATCAATGAAGACCCTGTAACCGAAGAAGGTATTGTTGAGATATTGGGTACTGATCAAAACGGTATCGATGCTGTATTGGCTAAAATAGATTCAATCTTATTTAAACCGCAAGTAGGTAGCGTATATGAAATGAAAGTTATTAAGATGCTAGATTTCGGTGCTGTTGTTGAATATAACGATGCTCCCGGTAACGAAGTTTTGTTACACGTATCTGAATTGGCTTGGGAACGCACAGAAAATGTTAGCGATGTGGTTAACATGGGTGATGTTTTTGATGTGAAGTACTTAGGTACCGACCCAAGAACACGTAAGGAAAAGGTATCTCGCAAAGCGTTGTTACCCAAACCGGAAGGATATAAAGAGAGACCACCAAGGGATAATAACCGAGGAAGGGATAATCGAAGAGATAACAGAGATCGTAAGCCAAGAAGGGATTAATCTCAAAAATCAATATGTTAAAAAGCCCTGACGGTACCGTCAGGGCTTTTTTTTTAATAACAACAAAAATATTTCGTTCGTTTGTAACATTTTGATCTTTTTTACGTATAAGTATATGCAGTCTATGCAACTTGAACTTAAAAATAGTAGATGAGACAGCTTAAGATTACAAAACAGGTTACCAATAGGGAAACCGCATCTTTGGACAAGTATTTGCAAGAAATTGGCAAAGTAGACCTGATTACCGCAGATGAAGAAGTAGAATTGGCACAACGTATCAAGGCAGGCGACCAGATGGCCCTTGAAAAACTTACAAAAGCCAATCTTCGATTCGTGGTATCGGTGGCCAAACAGTACCAAAACCAAGGACTTACTTTACCCGATTTAATCAACGAAGGAAACTTGGGGTTGATTAAAGCGGCACAACGCTTTGATGAAACAAGGGGATTTAAGTTTATCTCTTACGCCGTTTGGTGGATTCGTCAATCCATATTACAAGCATTGGCGGAACAATCCCGAATTGTTCGTTTGCCTTTGAACAAAATTGGTTCTATCAATAAAATAAACAAGACCTTTGCTTTTTTAGAGCAGGCACACGAAAGAATGCCTTCTGCCGAGGAAATTGCAAAAGAGTTGGATATGACCGTTGAGGATGTAAAGCAATCCTTGAAAAATTCGGGCCGTCATGTATCAATGGATGCTCCTTTGATTGCCGGCGAGGATTCCAACCTTTACGATGTACTTCGTAGCGGGGAATCTCCAAACCCTGATAGAGAGTTGTTGCACGAATCTCTGCGCACAGAGATTGAACGCGCCTTGGAGACATTGACACCGAGAGAGGCGGACGTAATTCGTTTATATTTTGGACTGGCAGGTCAACATTCAATGACTTTAGAGGAAATTGGTGAAACTTTTGACCTAACCAGGGAGAGGGTTCGTCAAATCAAGGAAAAAGCCATTCGTAGGTTGAAACATACCTCTAGAAGTAAAATATTGAAGACTTATCTTGGGTAAGCCCGATAGCTATCGGGACAAGACACAAATTAAATGTTAAATTTTCTTAATATTGGAAAATCGGCATATATATCGTAATTTGTGAAAGATAACAACAGTTTATCATGACTGTTCGTTTTTTGATTGATGAATAAACTCCGGCTGATTACCGGAGTTTTTCATTGTATAAGGTTTTTGCAATTCAATTAATTAGTTTTATGCATCGCAACAGCATAAAGATGAACTATTCAATATATATGTTACTAAACAAGCTTGATTTTGAATAAAAAACACATATCAAGGTTCCTAAGAACACATAATTATGAATACCAAAGATGAACAACCAAACAATCCACTTCACGGCATTAAACTTGCCGATATATTGATGGCTTTGGAAAACGAATATGGATGGGAAGAATTAGCTTCTAAAATCAATATTAATTGTTTCAAAAGCAATCCAACCATTAAATCAAGCCTTACATTTTTACGTAGAACCCCATGGGCAAGAGAAAAAGTAGAGCGGTTATATCTCAAATCAATAAAAAAATAGTAAAATAATGCCCTTCAACATTGTTCTTTTCGAACCCGAAATACCAAATAATACAGGTAACATTGGTCGTTTGGCTTTGGCATCGGGCTCTAATCTCCATTTGGTGAAACCTTTCGGCTTTGAGCTGGATGACAAAAGAATCAAACGAGCTGGGCTGGACTATTGGCCACATGTTTCCATTTTCATCTATGAAAACATTGAAGCGTTCTTTACTGAACACAAAGACAAAAATTTTGTCTATTTTTCAAGTCATGGTAAAAAAAGTCACTGGTCCATTGATTATAGGGACGATATGTTTCTCGTTTTTGGAAAGGAATCCGTCGGACTTCCTCAAAGAATTCTCGACCGCAATCTAGACAAAATCTATAAAATACCCCTATATAGTCCTCACATAAGAAGTCTAAACTTGGCCAATGCCGTGGGTATAGTTGTTTATGAGGGCTTGAGAAATATCACAAAAAATTAAAGTGGCATTGATCCTGAACTACTAGAACAAAATCAAAAGGATACTACAATTCGTAATAAAACGCATTTCGTAATACTTCCAGACTTTTCGGAACAGCTATATTGGGGTCTTCCTTACCTTCGAATTCCAAGGAAATATACCCCCTATAATTGTGCTTGCGCATAAGGTCTCCTATTTTTGGGTAATCAATATCCAAGGTGTACCATTTACCCCCACCATAATAGGTCTTGGCCTGCACCAAATAGGTTTGGGGTGCAAGCAATTCCATTTGGGCCTCCCTATTTTCCAGAAAATTTCCGGTATCCAGAGTAACCTTTAACCAAGGACTATCAATAGCGTCAACAATTCGCTTTACCCCTTCGGCAGTACGGCCCAAGCCCCAATGATTTTCAAGACCAAGTACAACCCCACAACGTTCTGCCGCCGGTATACACTTTTCAATGGCATCGATAACCCATTTATATCCATCCTCATCCGTATAACCATCCAGGGTTGGCTCTATGCCCTTATTGGCCATTAGGTCATTAAAGGATTTTGAAGTTCCCCAACGCCCCGTATTCAAACGCATGGTAGGAATTCCTAATTTGTAGGCAAGCTCTATCTGGTAGAGGGTTTTTGAAATGTTTTCCTCCCTATACCTTTTTTCAGGACTCAGATACCCTTGATGGGTAGAAAAGCCCATCAAATCAAGCCCCGCATGAAAAGCCTGTCTTTTCAATTTTTGCAAATACCCATTTTCCTCGGAAGACATTTGAACCAGTAACAACTCTACGCCATCAAAACCCATTTCCGCAGCTTTATCAATGCAATATTCCATGGACACATCTTCCTTTGGGCCTTCAAACCTCCAAAATGAGTAGGTAGATACGCCAATAGGGTTATGCTTGATCTTTGATTTCTTTTGGGTCAAAATTAATGAATCCGTCTTGGCCTCAGCAGCGAGTCCCATTGTAGTTGCACCCAAACTCAATGCGGCCGCTCCGTTGATAAACTTTCGTCGGTTCATAGTAATCCAATATTAATAGGTTATTCCCAAATATAACCAATTCTTATTTCTGGGTCAAAAAGTTATATTCATGCGTTTGCCTAAGTTTTTCTTCTCTAGGAGGATTGGAACATTTGATTATCTTTAGGGCAAATACCAATTATGACTTTGAAAAACAACCTCGTTCTCCTTATTTTTTTGGCGTTACTCAGTAATTCATGTGTAAATGATACCAAAACAAATTCTTCGGAAAAAGAAGAAACCATTAAATTCAATTTACCAAAAGACTTTGTTCTTGATGATCTTTACCAACCGAGTTCCAATGAACAAGGTTCCTGGGTGGCTCTGACCCAAGGTCCAGATGGCATTCTATTTGCTTGCGACCAATACGGAAAGATCTATCACTTCAAAACACCGGAAATTGGTAAAACCATAAAAACAGAGGATGTGCACTCCCTTGATCTTGAAATAGGGGAAGCACACGGTCTTCTCTGGGCCCATAACAGTTTGTATGTGGCCGTAAATAAGAGATGGAAAGATGACATACCCGATGAAGAGGAAAATGGAAGTGGCATATACCGGATTACGGATAATAATCACGACGGTAGTTTGGACAAAGTTGAAATGTTGTTAAAGCTTTCTGGTGCAGGCGAACACGGCCCCCACAGTTTTATACCCTCCCCGGATGGGAAAGAAATCTATTTCATCGCTGGTAACCATACTTTGATTCCAGAGCAACTCAAAGAGGACAGTAGGCTTCCCACGAATTGGGGCGAAGACAATCTTTTTACGCCTTATTTGGATGCACGCGGACATGCCAACGATGTCAAGGCTCCTGGGGGATGGGTGGCCAAGTTCAACCCTGAAGGAACAGATTGGCAAATTATTTCTGCTGGATATAGAAATGCCTTTGACATCGCCTTCAACAAAGATGGTGAGTTATTTGCCTATGATGCGGATATGGAATGGGATATAGGAATGCCCTGGTATCGCCCAACACGAATCTGTCATGTAACAAGTGGAAGTGAATATGGGTGGAGAACAGGTTCAGGAAAATGGCCTGAATATTACGGGGATGCACTTCCAGCAGTCCATAATCTGGAACAAGGTTCCCCAACAGCAGTGCTTTCAGGTACAAAGCTAAACTTCCCCGCCAAGTACAAGAACGGACTCTTAGTCATGGATTGGAGTTTTGGAACAATTTATTTTGCAGATCTAAAAGCCAAAGGTAGTAGCTATACTGTCGAAAGAACCGAGTTTCTGTCCGGTACCCCCCTACCCTTGACCGATATGGTAGCAGGTGCTGACGGCCATCTCTATTTCGCCACTGGAGGCCGAAGAATAAATTCCCATTTATTCAGACTTCGCTATACAGGGTCTGATGACCCTCAGGCTAAAATTGCAAGCGACACCAAAACTGAAGAACTTAGAGAACTTAGACATAACCTTGAAAAATTTCATGACCAACCATCTAAAGAGGCCATTCCATTGGCATGGGAAAATCTGGACCATGAAGACAGGTTTGTGCGATATGCCGCAAGAATCGCCTTGGAACACTTACCTGTGGATCAATGGATAAATCGATTTTTGGCCGAAAAAGAACCCAAAAAAATAATAGAAGCCAGTATCGGATTGGCAAGACAGGGCGATGCAACATTGCAATCGAAAATATTGGGTAAGTTAAACCTTATTGCCCTTGAAACGCAGTTGGCACAACAACAACTGAACATGCTTCGAGCCTACGAACTCCTTTTTATTAGAATGGGAGAACCTAACAAACAAGACAGAGGGGCGACGGTCAAAAAATTGAATTCCTATTTCCCACATGCCAATAATGCCATGAATCGAGAATTGGGACAACTATTATTGTATTTAAAGGCAGATGGGGTTGTTGAAGGTCTTGTACAACTCCTTGAAAAACACACAAAGGAAAAAACAGTACCTACCAATAATTTTCTTTCTAAAGAAATCACCCTAAGGAGTGAGCAATATGGTCCATTAATCCGAGAGATCATCGAAAAAATGCCCCCAAGTGAATCCATATATTATGGGGTACTCCTTAGTCATGCAGAAACCGGATGGACCAAGAAGGCAAGAGAAAAATACTTCCAGTGGTTTTACGATGTATTTAATTCGCAAGGTGGGTTAAGTTTTAAACCTGGTATGGAAAATATCCGTTTGGCGGCCATGCAGCATATTCCAGAAAAGGAAAAAGAATATTTTCAAGAACTTTCGGGAGTATATTCCCCATCAACGGCGGTTGCAGATCTCCCCCAACCCATTGGCCCATCAAATCACTTCACCGCCACCGAAATGAGGAGGGTCGCTTGGGGAAAAGAACTGGCCGATTATAAGACTGATTTTGACAAAGGAGAGCATGCCTTTCAGGCGGCTACTTGTATTTTATGTCACAGGGTACGTGGAGAAGGTGGTGCAGCTGGCCCCGATTTGACACAAATCTCAGACAAATTCGGGAGAGGTGACCTTTTGTTCGCCATTTACAGTCCAAATGATGCGATATCAGATCAATATGCCAATACCCTGTTTCATATGAAGGACGGAAAAAAGATTTCAGGAAGAATCAAATCGGAGACTGAGGCGGCAATCACTTTAATGCCCAATCCTTTTAATGAAAGTTATACCATTGAGGTAGAAAAATCAAATGTGGAAAAAAAGGAATTGTCCCCATTATCACCAATGCCTCCAGGGCTGCTGAACCGATTGAATCCAACGGAGGTAAGGGATCTTTTCACCTATTTGGAAGCTGGTGGAGATAAAAACCATAAGGTCTATTCGGAATAACACATGATGGCAAACAGGATTCTAAAATGAAAAGAAACATTCTAATTGTATTCCTTTTAGCTTGTTTTCCATTCTGGGGAAATTCTCAATCTGATTATAGAATTTCCCCAGATGTTCAAAAAATACTGTTCCTTGGTAACAGCATTACGTATTCTGGGGAATATATATCGTTCATAGAGACCTATCTAACGCTAAAATACCCCAATACTAAAATTGATTACATCAATGTGGGATTGCCCAGCGAAACGGTTTCTGGTCTTTCAGAACCTAATCACGCCAACGGTAAGTTTCCCCGTCCCGATTTAAAAGAGCGCTTAGTAAGGGTTTTATTGCAGACAAAACCTGATTTGGTTTTTGCCAACTATGGTATAAACGATGGCATCTATTTACCCTTTGATGCTGATCGTTTTCATAAATTCCAAGAGGGCATTGATTGGATGCATACAGAGGTTTTAAAATCAGGTGCTAGAATCATCCATTTGACCCCGCCCATTTATGATGGTCAACAGGCCGCTGTTTATGACAACGTCATGGATATTTATTCCAATTGGCTCATTAGTCGAAGATATACCCATGCGTGGCAGGTTATTGATATACATGGTCCTATGCAAAGAGAATTGAAGGAAAGAAAGGTTCAGGATTCCTCTTTCAAATTTTCCAAGGACGGTGTACATCCCAACGAGATGGGACATTGGGTCATGGCACAGCAGGTCTTATTTGCTTTGGGAGAAAAAGAAGTATCTAAAAACACTACCATAGACCAAGCCATTTCGAAGTACCCAATGGGCGAAAGGGTATTGAATTTGGTAAATAAAAAACAAGCCATCACAAAAAATGCATGGTTATCTTCAATTGGCCACTCTAGACCTGGAATGTCCGAGGGGCTGCCCTTGAATTTGGCTCTTGAAAAAGCGAATCTTATTGACGCTAAAATTATGCAATCGCTAAAACCTTAACACATTTGCTTTTATATACTTTTCATAATCCTTTTTGGGAATAAAAAGAACCATCGCATTTCATTACCTTTACCAAAAATTATACAGCCCAAAAATGACTAAAACCAAAATAGCCCCTTCCTTATTGGCCGCCGATTTCGGCAATCTTCAACGAGACGTTGAAATGGTGAACCAGAGCGAGGCAGATTGGCATCATATAGATATTATGGATGGTGTTTTTGTTCCTAATATTTCTTACGGAATGCCTGTTTTGAAAACTATACAGAAACATGCTACCAAACCTTTGGATGTTCATTTAATGATCGTTGATCCCAATAGATATATTAAAACCTTCGCCGAATTGGGAGCCAGTGTTTTAAGCGTGCACTATGAAGCGTGCAATCATTTACACCGTTCCTTACAAGCCATAAAAGCAGAGGGAATGAAAGCAGGTGTTGCCATAAATCCGCATACAAGCATAAGCCTGTTGGAAGATACCATAAAAGACATTGATGTGGTTTGTTTGATGAGTGTGAACCCTGGTTTTGGTGGACAATCTTTTATAGAGAATACCTATGAAAAAGTGAGATCCTTAAAAGAGTTGATCAACAATAAAAGAGCTAAAACACTTATTGAGATTGATGGTGGGGTAACTTCAAGAAATGCAAAAGCACTTGTAAACGCCGGTGCAGATATTTTGGTAGCTGGCAGCTTTGTTTTTAAAAGTGATAATCCTACCAAAACCATTCACGAATTAAAGAAGATAACTGGATAATGGAGCATTTGGACATTATCATCGTGGGCGGCGGACCCATAGGTATCTCGTGTGGTTTAGAGGCAAAAAAGAAAGGACTTACCTATCTCATCATTGAGAAAGGCCCAATCGTAAACTCCCTTTTCAATTACCCCATTAACATGCAGTTCTTTTCTTCTTCGGAACGGCTTGAAATCGACAACATCCCATTCATTAGCAGTGAGGCTAAACCTAAAAGAAATGAAGCTTTAGAATATTATCGTAGGATTGTAACCTCCAATCAATTGAATATCAATTTGTTCGAGAAAGTAGACAACATACAAAAATTGGATACTACGTTTACCGTTGTTTCAGATAAAAGAACCTACACTACATCGAACATAATTATTGCCACCGGGTTTTACGATTTACCCAACTTAATCAATGTTCCTGGAGAAGACTTGCCTAAAGTTTCCCATTACTATAGAGACCCACATTTTTATGCAAGTCAAAAATTGGCGGTTATCGGGGCCAGTAATTCTGCTGTTGATGCGGCTTTGGAGTGTTATAGAAAAGGAGCGGATGTTACCCTTATCATTAGAGAACCAGAAGTGGGCCAGCGCGTTAAGTACTGGGTACGTCCTGATATAATCAACCGTATCAAAGAGGGTAGTATAAAAGTTTATTACAATTCTAAGGTAAAGGAAATACGAAAGGATGAGATTATTGTTGACACCTCTGAAGGCCTCATACATCTGGAAAACGATTTTGTTTTGGCATTGACTGGTTATACACCCAATTTTGAGTTTTTAGAGCATTTAGGTATCGACCTATCCAAGGACGAAAAGAGGTTACCTAGTTATAACCAAGAAACTATGGAGACCAATGTCCAAAATCTGTATTTGGCCGGTGTTATCTGTGGCGGAATGGAGACGCATAAATGGTTTATTGAAAATTCAAGAATACACGCCAAACTGATTCTAGCCAACATTTTGCAAAAGCAGAATTAGGCCTTTGGTCTTCCTTTTTTTTTAAATAAATCTTGCCATCCTTTGGCGAAATATCAGTTCTCAATATTCTTCATTTTGACTCTATTTTACCTAAGTTTTACTATATTGGGATTCTTGAACCATAAGTAAGTGTCAAAATGAAACAGGCTATCCGGAAATTACCGATTTCCAAATCAAAGTCTTTTGCGATTCATGAGTTGATTGCTCCCCATTTTGATCCCCACTGGCACTTTCATAACGAATATCAATTGGTTGTTGTACTGGAAGGCACAGGAACACGCTTTATAGGCGACGACATCAGTCATTTTGAAGCTGGCGATATGGTTTTGACAGGTTCCAATCTTCCTCATGTCTGGAGAAATGACGAAGTCTATTTCCAAAGTTTAGGGCTGGTCACACATTGTGTGGTCATTTACTTCTCGCTCGATTTTATGGAAGGTGAATTCCTGAACAAGGAAGAAATGAAAGATATTCGAGAGTTGTTGGAAAGGTCCCACAGGGGCTTGGAAATCAGTGGAAAAACACGTGACATCGTAAAGGAAATCATGTGCGGTATGTTACATCTAAAAGGTTTTGATGGTGTATTGTCCCTGCTGCAAATTTTAAACATCCTGTCATCCCAGAAACTCAAATTCATTAATAAAGAGGGATATCTAAATACAATTACTGATTCAGACTCAAAACGTATGCGCACCATTCATTCGCACATACTAGACAATTTTAGGGGAGACATTCGATTGGAGGAAGTCGCTTCCTTGGCCAACCTCTCCCCGACGTCCTTCAGTAGGTATTTTAAGTCGCATACCAATAAGACATTTTCAAATTTCGTGGCAGAGCTTCGCATTGGAACTGCCTGTAAGTTACTACATAGCAACGACTTATCTATTTTGGGAATAGCGCACGAATGTGGATACAAAACTTTATCCAATTTCAATAAAAAATTCAAGGAATTGATGAACGATAGCCCCTTGCGCTATCGAAAAAAGTATCAAAAAATTACGTAGGCCACTATTATTCGCCCTTGATCCATTCGAGACTATTTTTCAACAGGGTTTTATAAGCACTTAAATTATGTGCCCTTTCGTCATGCCCTAATGTATTACCCACTATTTTGGTCTTCACATGTTTTACCACCCAAACCACTGGAAATTCTTCCCCGGATTCAAGCCCTTTACCTATTGCGAGTACTTCTACATCAACTGCTTCAGGGTCTTTCTTCCAGCGATAGAGTTCGTCTGTTATCCTAAACTTGGAGGGCACTCCTTTCATGATAGGATGATTTGGCTTTACTACCCTCACTTCAAACTCCTGAAGCTTCTCATGGGATTCAGAGCCACCACCGACCAATTGCTTATTGTATTCAGGCCAGTCCTTCCAGTTGTACCAGGTACTGGGGTGGTAAATGAGCATATTCATACCTTCATTTACCCTTTTAAAAATGCCTGCACGTGTATCATCATCAATAGGCTTGTTATTGCAGATAAAAAGGGCGTCAGAATCTTTGATCAATTCTCCCAATTGACGTGAATTTTCGGTGTATTGGACCGTTGTTTTTCCTTTTTCGCTCAATAGCTTGCCATCCACAATACCAAAAAACTTCAAGAAATCATGGGAACCTCCCCCTCCCATCATTGCTATTTTATATGCATTGCTATCTTCGGATAGGTATGTGCCAGGTGCATCAACTATAATAACGCCTTGCATTAATCGCCAATGCCCCGGAAAAGTACAAACGAAAGGATATCTTCCCGGTTTATTGGGAAGTTGAAATACGATAGACCCTGTCTCGCCAGGTTCCAACATTTTAGTAGCACCAAGGACATATCTTGAATTTGGTACATAACCCATTTTTGCCGCATCTGAATCTTTCAGGAATATATCAACCCGCTCTCCAAAGGTTTCCAAACTTCCATCTTTAATGACCACCAGATTATGCGGCATCTGATCCACATTATTCAGCACAATCTCAACAGTTTGCCCTGCCGTAGCTCTAAGAACAGTCTTGTCATAAGCCATTTTTTGATTGACCGTATTTAAATTAAAAACCACATCAGCTTTTACTTTTCCTGCTTTACCAATACCCACATCGATATAGCGATTTCCTCCACCGTCATGGCAATGGACTGCAATGACGTTTTTACCCTTTTTAAAGAGCTTCCCTTTTTCAGTATCAAGCTTAATATACTTGTATTGCTTGCTTACCCCATCTTCTTCAATTAGCAATTGTCCATTTACATAAATTGCATAATTATCATCATGCTTGATTTTCAACACTGGTTCGGAAATTTCTTCGTTTAACACAAATTCGCGTCGCAGCCAAATATCAGAGGTGCTCCAAGCCGTTTTCGCTTCGGGAGTATCTTTACCCCCAAAAGTCGAAGGGCCATTCTCCCATGCCGAATCATCAAAATCGGAGTTGAACCAATCATCCGATGGTTTATTTTGCGTATAACTCCATATAGCCTTTTGCTCCTCAGCCGATGGCATTAAAAGCTCAACAATCTTTGGATCTACCACGGAATAATTTAATTCTTGATGGTAGACCTTGATAGCTGCCTGTAACCATTTATCTGAACTATTTTCGGTATTCTTAGCCGCCGCCTCTATTTGTTCGTATAACCCATTTGTTTCTGGTAATTCACCTGCCCGTAAGATTGCCGCTAACCGCAGGGCCATGTCAGCATCTTCCAATAGTCCTGATTCAGCAAGCACTTTGCTCCCTTCAACTGATTCTGGCAATAATGCTAGCGCGGCCTTTTTTACCGCGTAGGATTCATTTTTCAATGCATTGACCGCTGTAGTCTTGGCCTTATCGTTGGCGTTCAAGGCACCAAGTCCATCAAGTGTCCAAAGCGCATGCAATGCTCCACCATTAAGACCACTTTCGTCTCTATTTTTACCATTATCCACCAATGAAATCAACTCGGGAATCAAATCCGTTTTGCCTTCTTCTACAATTAGACGTTGGGCAGTGATCCTCCAAAACATATTATCACTTTGAAGTGCTTCAATAAGGTCTTCATCATTTGCAGCGTCAAGTGCTTCAATATCAGAATCATCCCCATCTTCATGTTTTATGATATAAATTCTACCATGCCCTTTGTCACGGTGTTCATTTAGATGCGCATTCCCTTCTCCCTTATCATCATTCCAAATCTGATTGTCCATTCCCCTTTTATCCGGATTGTGCTGAATAACTGGGTTATACCAATCAGCCACCCATAAATTACCATCAGGCCCGGTCTCCGAAAATACGGGAGCAGTCCAAGCATCGGTACTTGCAAAAATATTTCCGCCATCCACTTCTTTATACCCAGCACCATCTTTAACAATTCTTGATAAATGCACCAAATGTCCGGTCGGTTCATTTACATACATTTGATTTTGATATTCTTTAGGATAGTTTCTTGCGGTATAGAAGTTGGCACCTGCGGCGGCCGTATACCCTCCGCGAACATCTACCTGTTGTAATGGAATTGTATCAACAGATAATATTTCATAGTGCCCTTGAATAAAGTCGGCGTTAAGGGCCCAGTTGGGCATTTTATCCAAATAGTCATAATGTTTTAAGGGAATACCCACATAACAACAATGATTGTTATTTGCTGTGGATCCGAATATTTCAAAACTCTCGTTAAAGCCAAGTCCCCATGTGTTATTATTAAATTGGCCTATAGGTTCAAAATAGGAACCGTCTTTGACAAAGCGATACACTCCCATTTTAAAATTGACCGTATTGTCACCAAACTTATTTTCGAATCCGGAATACCCCACCGATCCCCAAATATGATTATCAATACCATATCGTAAACTTGACGGTCCTGCGTGGGTATCCCAGATTCCAAAACCATCAAAGAGCACCGTACTCCTATCCATTTTATCATCACCATCAACATCTTCAAGAAAAACCATATTGGGAGCTTGCGCAACGATTATACCTCCCTTTACTTTGGTAATTCCAGTAGACAGACTTTGTTCAATGGCAAAATCGGTAAACTTATCTGCCTTGCCATCTCTATTGGTATCTTCACAAATAGTAATCCTATCACCTCCGACATCATTACTGAGGCCATGTGGATAATCTTGTGATTGTACTACCCAAAGCCTTCCTCTTTCGTCCCAGGTAAAAGCAATGGGGTTAATAATATTGGGCTCTGAAGCAAATAGCTCTACCTCAAAACCTTCTGGCACTTGAATATGCTTTTGAGAATCTTCGGGACTAAAGGGGTTTTGTATTCGCGGTTCTTCTCCGCTGTACGTCAATTCCGGTAGTTTTTCTTTTTTCCCCGAACAGGAAATCACTACTACCAGAATCCCAATTATTGATGCTAGGCGAGTAATCGATTTTTTCATCTGTTTATTTTTTATGGTTTTTTAATGGTCAGATATAAGCTCGTATGATTGCTTCTTGGTTTATGTTTCAATACATATAATTCTATTGGCTATTTGTTTTTTCGATATCCAGAGTAGGGTAAATTTTGATATTCATCAATTGTACCCGCTTCCCATCCAGAAGAAGGGGCCAAGATGGCCAAAAACTCCAAAGCTTCATCACCTACATTGAAAGTTCCGTGTACAACATCGGGGTCTATGTAAACGGAGTCCCCTGCTTTCAAAATTTGCTTTTCATCCCCTACCCATTGCTCAGCCATACCTTTGAGGATATAAAGAATTTCATTCATTTCTGGATGTCTATGGAAATTGTGCATGCCTCCAACAGGCATTATCACTTTGACCATATAGGTATCGGCCTGCTTGGTAATATCAGCATTAAAATGCCAATAATGATCACGTCCTAAAACATTTTCCTTAATCGTTTCCGAATCCTTGACAAATTTCCAGTACCTACTCATATCAACTATTTATTCAGCGTAAGAGACGTGAATTGTCTTGTTAGATCAGTCAATGATTGCTCTACTCCCATTCTCTCCAGAGAAGAAGCTCCCACAAACCCATGTACATCAGTTTTATCCAAAATTATCCTTACATCTTCCGGTGTATTAACCGGACCGCCGTGTGCAAGGAAGAATGTATCGGGGTTCGATTTTCTTACCGCCTCAATAATCTCTTGTGTTTTATCAATTGCAAAATCCATTGAGCGGGTCGCTCCTGTAACTCCGATAGAACCACCTATCGTTGTACCCACATGTGAAATAATTGCATCCGCTCCCACGTCGGCCATTTGCACTGCCTCTTCAGGTTCAGCCACGTACACTATAGAGAACAAATCCATTTTAGTTGCCAATTCGACCATATCCACTTCCTTCTGAAAACCCATACCGGTTTCCTCTAGTACATTTCTGAAATGACCATCCACAATACAATGGGTAGGGAAATTGTTCACCCCTGAAAAGCCCATGTCCTTTACTTGACCAAGAAAATGCCACATTCTTCTTCGTGGATCAGTACCATGTACACCGCAAATAACAGGAATCTCTTTGACCACAGGTAGTACTTCGAATTCCCCTATTTCCATGGCCACTGCATTGGCATCACCATAGGCCATCAATCCGGCCGTTGAACCGTGACCGGACATTCTGAACCTCCCCGAATTGTAGATTATAAGCAAATCAGCACCTCCTTTTTCAATAAACTTGGCACTAATACCTGTGCCGGCACCAGCTGCAATAATCGCTCTTTTTTGGTCCAATGTCGCTTGCAACCTATCTCTTACTTCTTGTTTTGTATAGGGATTTCCTATTCCTGTCCACGGATTTGGCATCTTATGTATGTTTTACTGTTTTGTAAATATTCTTTTATTTAAGCAAAGAAGCAACATATTTTACTCGAAATCCAGCTGTTTTGCTCCCAAAAACAACTGTATCATACCGTATTCTTACCTATTTTATACTATCATAGTCATAAAACAGATAGAAAATGCAGCTTTGATAATTACCTAATCGTGCATAAGTTTCAATAGTTCCGCCACGGCGATACCTGCAAATTTGGCATCGTTGATATCGGTATCCACTTCAATGACAGGTATGCTTGGATTAAGGTGTTGTCGGATAGCATCAAATAAAACGCTGTCCACATGCGGAGCATAGAAAACCTCTCCTTTTTTACTGATTTTGGAGATTCCCTTCAATGGCAGTACTACTACTACTTTTCCTTTGGAATGGTTTAATTTTTCAGCAAAGGATTTACCGAGTCCTTTGTTTTCCTCTTCATTGGTGCGCATGAGGGTCACATTAGGATCCCAACTGAACAGTTGTCTTTGTTGATATTCTTTCGGGACAGTTTTCAAAGCGCCAAAATTGACCATATCCAAACAACCGGGAACGACTACTTGAGGTATGCCCATTTTACCTGCTGCGGTTAATCTTTCCGGACCTGCACTACAAATACCTCCAAATAAATCATCGGCCAACTCAGTGGTGGTTATATCCAAGACTGCATCAAAACAATTGTCGAGCACCAGGTCCTCCATAGTTTTCCCACCTGGCCCAACGGCATGAAAAGAAAGAACATCATACCCTTTGGCCCGTAATATTTTGGAACATTGGTCAACACAGGGAGTGGTATTGCCGAAGATGCTTATTGCAATACTACCTTTGGTTTTTAATGGGTCTGTATCAACGACGTTCATCATTCCAAATAAGGCACCAGCAGCCTGATTGATAAGAATGCGACTAATTTTATTTAGTCCAGCTACGTCAACAATGGAAGGCATCAAAGTAATATCCTTGCTTCCTATATGTTCGGAAAGGTCTTTGGTAGCCAGCGTAGTCAAACACAACTTGGGAATGCCAAAGGAAATTTTTTTGACAGCGGATAAAAAAATATAAGTTCCACCGCCACCGCCCATACCAATAACTCCATCGATTTTTTTTTGGGACATCAGCTCCGAAATAACCAGGGAAGCGCCCATCCCCATTTTTTCCAATGCCTGTCCCCTATCTCCATCCTTTCTCAGACTGGAAAGGGATGTTCCGGCGGCTTCTGCAATTTCAGTGGATTCGATGGTTACCGGAAAAAGTTTCGTCGTCCCCAAAATCCCGGTATTTATGGCTATGACTTTGATGTTTTGCTCAACCAAACAGCTGTGGAGAAAATCAAAGTCTTCACCCTTAGTATCAAAACAACCTATCATTAATACGGTCTTGGCAGATGGCATCGGCACTTAATTTAGGTATCTTTTTATGAATTTAATCTTTTAGCCCGTTCAAAAATGAATCTATTCACAAAAATCAATGAATTTTAAACTAATTTCTATCTATTTATTGCCACGAAATAACTGTTTAATGACAAAAACGCTCTTGTGTTCAAAAAATTCAATAAAAATGAAGTTATCTTTTTTTTAACCTTTTCATCTTTATATAGCACACACCCTATTTCCCATTCTATGGGACTAGATATGTCCTCCAAACAAGACATCCGGCCTGCATTGTACCATGAAATTTTACGATATTGTTCATCGACAGCACAATGAAAAACAACTCGAATGTCCTATGAAGTAACTTTCAAAAAATCTCTATTTAGATAAAAAACCATTAATAAGTACTTTAGCATAAATCTATTTTTTACGATGAAAACACTCACAAAATACTGGTTTCTAGAAGGATTCAGTCTTTTTGAAAAACTAGGAATGTCAACCATGATGCAAATGTGTGAGCTGCTTGATATGGATCAAATTGAAAAAGGGGAAATAATCGAAATAGGCAACAGAAGCAAGAAATGCATCTTCTTTTTAAAAAAGGGCTCGGTCAAGATTATTGATTCCAGGAACAATATCGTAAAGTATGTAGTAAAAATGGGGAACATTTTCGGAGAACTTTCACTCTACGACGAACAGGTGGCATCAGAGGAAAAAGCATCTGCTCTTGAAGATTCAATAATCTGCTATATAGAATCTGATATGATGGAAGAGTTAATGGAAAAACACAAATCGCTTAAAAATGGTGTTCTTAAAGTATATGGATTGCGGATTAGAAAGCTGGAAAGTAGACTCCAGGACCTCATATACAAAGACAACAAAACAAGAATAGCAGAATTTGTTAGCTTTTATGTGAAAGAATTTGGTATTGATAAACCAGATAGGATCGAGGCTAAAAACCTACTGTCACATAAAGACATTGCAAATCTCACAAATACTTCTAGACAGACCGTAAACAATTTGCTGAGCAATATGCGGAAAAATAAGGAAATCGATTATGACTCAAAATACATCTCGGTAATAAAAAGGGGGGGGGACTAAATTAAACGATTTAACAAAACCATAGCTGCAAAAGCTATTTAATGAAAGTTTTTGCAGGGAATTAGACTAAAAGCACAATGATGAAAATTCTTAAATTATTGAAAACTTGGTTTGTACTTTCCATATTCCTTCTTGTTTTAAAAGGGCTCTCTCAAGAAATTGAAAAATCTATTTACATTACCGCAAACACCTGGGACATTTCCAATACCGAGGTGCTTTCCCAAATTGCAAAGGATTCAAAATCCGTTCAAAACCCCATGTTGCTTATCCTAGGTAATGCCACACCCAAGAAAGCTTTTGGAAATGCACTGGACAAACAGCTTCAAATAATCAAGGGATTTAAGAAAGATGCCATATTTCTGCCAGGAAACCATGAATGGTCCAATAAAGGACATCGAAGGGTAAAGGATATAGAAAAGCACATCAAAAAAAATAGTAAAGCAAGGTTTTATCCCCATAATGGCGAACCTATAAGACACTATGAGATCAACGAAAATATGGTAATGATCACCGTAGATTCCCAGTGGTTCCTCGAAGATTGGAACAAGGATACCTATATCAACCAAGAAACTGAAATTCATAACAGAACACTGTTTTTTTTGGAATTTGAAAATCAAATAAAAAAGGCACAGGGCAAAATAAAGATCATTCCCATCCATCACCCCATTAAAACATATACGAGGCAAGTGTTAATAGGTAATACTGCCGGGCCAACAGTGCAAGATTACCAAAACAAGCAATATCGGGTATTAAGAAATAGGCTAAAGACCATTGCAAGACAAAATGAAGATATCATTTTTGTATCTGGCCATGACAAAAACCTGCAATATATAAACAACAGGGTACCCCACCTGGTCAGCGGAGCGGCAGGAACCACTAAAAATGTAAAAGATGGAGGTGATGGCAATTTCACCACTTCCAAAAACGGTTATGCAAGGTTAGGTATTAATACGGATGGAAAAGTTACCGCACACCTTTTGACAGTACAAAATGGAGGTTCCAAATCGGTTTTCAATACCACAGTCTTAGAAGGTGGTAAGCCAAAGACCAATACATCTTTTACCTCAAGAGATACTTTTCCAAAAACACTTTCCGCATCCATATACACCAAAGCCGATACGGACAAAAATGGTTTTTATAAAACATTATGGGGAAATCCTATAGAGAATTCTACAGTAAACCTGTAAATGCCCAAGTGGTTTTATTGGACACCCTAATGGGCGGACTTACTCCTATAAAACGAGGAGGTGGTCAACAATCAAAATCGCTACGGTTGGAAGATAGTTCAGGGAAGCAATTTGTAATGCAAGCACTTAAAAAAAGTACTATAAAGTTTTTGCAGGCCAATGCGTTTCAGGACGTTTATATTGGCAATGCGCTGAACGACAGCGCGGTGGATAAGTTTTTAGCTGATTTTTACACTACCTCCCACCCCTATACCCCTTTTGCCATTGGCGAATTGGTGGACGCTATAGATGTTTCCCATACAAACCCAAAACTATACTACGTACCTAAACAAAATGTACTCGGTATTTTTAATGATGAATTTGGGGACGAGTTGCATATGATCGAGGAACATGTGGGTGATACCCAAATACAATTGAAAAGTTTTGGCAACCCAAAAAAGATTCTGAGTACGGCAGATGTCTTACAGGAGATACATAAGTCTGGCAAATCGCTAATAGATGAACCTTCCTATATCAGGGCACGGCTTTTTGACATATTATTGGGCGATTGGGATCGCCACGAGGATCAATGGCGGTGGGCACTATTTGAAAAAGAAGATGGTACTGAGATCTGCAAGCCCATACCCAGAGATCGGGACCAGGCATTTTCTAAATATGATGGCGCGTTGATTTCTCTTCTTACCAGAATAATTCCAGGTTTACGTAAAATGCAAACCTATGATAAAGATTTAAGAAGTGTAAAATGGTTTGCGAGTTCCCCCTATCATTTGGACCTAACCCTAGTCAATAACTCCGATTGGGAAGAGTGGCGAAAACAAGCCAAACATATTCAAGCGAATGTTACCGATACTGTTATAGAAAAGGCCTTCAAAGCCATTCCAGAAGAAATCAAAGGTCAAACCATTGCCGACATAAAAATGAAGTTGAAGAGCAGGCGGGACAATCTAATGAAAATTGCCAGAGATTACTATGCCTATTTGAACAAGTTCGAGGTTGTCGTAGGAACACAAAAAGCGGATGATTTTAAAATCACAAGGCTTCCGGGTGGTAAGACCACCATAGACATCCACCGGAAGGATCTGGGAATTCTCAAAAGGACATTCTCCAATAATATAACCAAAGAGATTTGGATTTACGGACTTGATGGAAAAGACACTTTTATCGTAGATGGAAAAGGGGATGAACTTATCACCTTAAAAATAATTGGCGGCAAGAAGAATGACACCTATGATTTTAAAAACACTAATAGCGTTAAACTCTACGACTATAAGAGCAAAGAAAATACGATTGTAAATAGGCGGTCGAAAAAATGGCTCGTAGATGATTATGGGATTAACAACTATGACTCCCACAAGGTTAAGCATAATTTCAATCAACTACTGCCAATTCTAGCGGTCAATCCTGATGATGGTTTGCGTGTTGGAATATTCAGTAACCATACTTACTATGGATTGCAACGTAATCCTTTTACCCAAAAGCATACAATAAGTGCGTCTTATTACACGGGTACTTCTGGATACCACTTATCGTATAAGGGGGAATTTTCCAATATTTTCCATAATTGGAACTTTGGGATAGAAGGACTTTATACCAGCCCTAATTTCACCACCAACTTTTTTGGTTTTGGTAACGAGACCCTATATGATAAAGAGGAAGTAGAACTTGACTTCAATCGGGTTCGTATCAGGAAATGGAATGCTGTTGTTTCCTTAATCTACAGAGGTAGGAGTAGAGGCTCATTTCATATTAAACCCTTGATTGAATCCTTTGATGTTGAAAATACCCAAGAACGTTTTATTGCAGGCCTACCAACTAGCAGTGCCACTTTTGAAAAGCAAATTTATGGTGGTGCCGAGGTGGTCTATAAATTTAAGGATAAGGATAACTTGGTATTTCCAACCTTGGGACTGGATGTAAGTCTTACAGCGGGTTATAAAACAAATATTGATAATACGGATGCTAAAAATAGTTTTGTCTATTTTAAGCCTGAATTGGTGCTTGATCAAAAATTGACCAAAAGTGGATCTTTGGTATTGGCCACTAAAATTAGTAGGGACATTATTGTGGGCGATGATTTTGAATTTTACAATGCAGCAGAAATCGGTGGTATAAATGGTTTAAGAGGCTTTAGAAATGAACGTTTTATTGGGAAGCAATCCTTTTATCAAAACACCGATTTACGTATTCCTCTGGGAGGATTAAAAACTAGTTTTATTCCCATTCGATTTGGGGTTTCGGGCAGTTTTGATTATGGTCGTGTTTGGCTTCAAAATGAAAACTCGAACAGATGGCACAACAGCATTGGTGGCTCCCTATGGGTTAGTGGCGTTGACGCAATCTCTGCTAATATCGGATATTTAACAGTACAGATGGGGGCAGAATAGTGTTTGCTCTTGGATTTTCATTTTAATAAAAACTACTAAAACAATAACCATATTATGAAAAAACCCATTGCAATTGCCCAAATCAACCAATTAGAAAATAAAAAACCCACGGCTGCCTTAGTAAATGGACTCGATTTGGTTATAGTGAAGTTCAATGAAGATATCTCTGTACTCTATGGAAGATGTTTGCACAGAGGCGCACTCATGTCGGACGGCCGAATTGACGGGCATAACCTTGTTTGTGGTGTTCACGGTTGGGATTATCGTTATGACACAGGGGTTTCCGAATATAACAACAATGAAGTATTACATAAATTCAACATTAAAATAGAAGCTAATTCGCTCTATGTTGATGAAGCTGAAATAAACGCTTACTTAGAAGAATATCCGCAACCTTTTAACAGGGACGAATACCTTGGGGTTTATGCAGATACCCATCCTGAGGACACCGAACCCTACACAAGTTATATTAAGGAACTTGCAAAGAATGGACTTAAAAACTTAGGGCATCATGGCTTTTCTGCTTCCATGGGAGTGGATCGGAATACCTTGCCCAAATGGAGCGACATTCAATTTTTACCTGCACAATTGGCATCAAGGCCCTTGTTGGACCATGAAGGGGTAGCAACCAAGGTAGTCATTGGTTCAAGGGCAAAAAAACCCTTGATCCTGGACATACCGCTGTTTGTAAGCGACATGAGCTTTGGGGCCTTATCCAAGGAAGCCAAAATAGCGTTATCCAAAGGAGCTGAATTGGCGGGTACCGGTATTTGTTCCGGTGAAGGAGGAATGCTTCCCGAAGAACAGGCTAACAACAGTAGGTACTTTTATGAATTGGCTTCCGCCCAGTTTGGGTTTACATGGGACAAATTGGACAATGTACAAGCCTTTCACTTTAAAGGTGGACAGGGGGCGAAAACGGGTACAGGAGGGCACTTGCCGGGCAACAAAGTGAGTAAGGAAATTGCGAAAGTCCGTGGGTTGGAACAAGGACAAACCGCCATTTCACCGGCAACTTTTCCAGATTTTCATGGCGTTGATGATTTTAAGTCCTTCGCCGCAAAAGTGAGAGAACGTACAGGAGGAATTCCTATTGGATTTAAGATAGCAGCCAGCCACGTGGAAAAGGACATTCAGTTTGCACTAGATGTTGGGGTAGATTATATTATACTTGACGGTCGTGGTGGTGGAACAGGTTCTGCACCTACGATACTGCGTGATAATATCAACGTGCCCACGATACCGGCTTTAGTTAGAGCACGTAAATATTTAGATAAAATGGGAGCAACTGATGTAACCCTAATCATTACAGGAGGCTTACGGATTGCTGAAGATTTTGGCAAAGCATTGATGTTAGGCGCAGATGCCATTGCCATATCAAATTCTGCATTGCAAGCAATAGGTTGTTTAGGAATGCGAGCCTGCGGGAGTAACAATTGTCCGGTAGGAATAGCAACTCAAAAAGAGTCTTTAAGAAGCAGACTAATTATCGATTCATCTGCCCAGCAATTACACAATTATTTTGACGCTACTAACAATCTTATCAAAGTAATCGCCAGAGCGTGCGGTCACGATGATATTTCAAAATTCAATTATGATGATCTATCAACTTTTAGTCATGATATGCATCGATTAACGGGAATTGGTTACGCGGGAGTGAACGCCTAAAAAAAAAGAATGGAAAAAATGATGTATTTGGCTGTCCAATACTTGGCAGCAGCAGGAATAAGTTTTGTAGCAAAAAAGGATGACGATAGCCATACCAATGTGGGTTTTTCAATAGAAAAGACGTGTATGGAAACCCATCCGCTTTCTGAAAATGGAGATATACTTTCTTTAGGTTATAAAAATTTCAGTTTGAATTGGAACTCTAAAAGTGGTAGTATCTCTTTCCTTTTGGATGGAGCTACTCACGCGAATGTTTTGAATTGGCTTAGGGAAACTTCAAAAACCTTTTTAAACAAGTCATACTCTTATGAATTTCACTATGACCTTCCTTACGAGATGACAGATGATTTTAAATTCAAATTAGTTGATACAAACAGATTATCCGAATTATTGCAATTACGAATTCTTACTCAGTCAACATTGGAACAAACCCTTAAAGAAGGAAATCTAAAATCGCCGATACGGGTTTGGCCACATCATTTTGATAGCGGAGCCTATGCAGGTTTACATAAGAACATTGCAATAGGTTTTGGGCTTGCCGTACCCGATACCATGTGTAATGAACATTATTTTTACATCAGCGGTTATAAAGGTCATGACACCCTAAATACCGAAGGTTTTTCACCACTTTCAAAGGGCGAATGGAAAAATGATGGTTTTAAAGGGGCTATACTTCCTGCGGCAACAGTTGATAAGTCAAAAGCCGTATTGTTTTTTAAAGAAGCCATTGATAACTACAAAACAGTAACCTAATGGCAACGCAAGCACTTTCCCTAGAGTCATTTAAAAAAATGGATTATTTAGCCGTTGAAAAATACGGTTTGCCCATTGAATTAATGATGGAAAATACAGGATTGCAACTAGCACGATTAACTGCCTCGAAGGCAACCAGAGACTCCATAATTACTATCGGTATTGGAAATGGAAATAATGGCGGTGGTGGCTTGGCAGCTGCCAGAAGACTGGCCGCTTGGGGTTTTGATGTTTTCTTGGATATACCTGTTGATATTACCAAAACACTGCCAAAAGTCCAGTTGAAAAGGGCACTTTTATTCGGGGCAAAAATAGAAACAATAACAGAGCCCGATATATGGGTGGATGCCTATTTGGGGTTTTCACAAAGATTGCCCCTTAGTTCAGCTTTTTTGGATAGGATAAGCATAGCAAACAATTCATTGGCATTCAGAATCTCTTTGGATATTCCTATTGGTATTTCTGACAATTTAAGTCAACCCATGTTCAACGCAGATCAAATACTGACCTTAGCGGCCCCAAAAGACATTTTAAATGTGCTTCCAAAGAAAACGGATATTCTAATCGCAGATATTGGAATTCCTCTATCCATTTACAAAAAATTAAAGATTCCCATGCCCAGTTTTTTTGAGCATCAGATTATAAAATCCACTAACGAAAAATAACAACTTCTCATGGAAAAAAAAGTCATTTGGCATAAAGTATTGGACAACAGAGAACTCTTAAAAGAAGGTCGTGTTATGACTGTAACAGCCGCCCATAAAGGTATCTGTCTGACACATTTTGAAGGTAAGTTTTCTGCACTTGACAACAAATGCCCGCATCAAGGAGGGCCTTTAGGCGAGGGCTCTATAGAGAACGGTTTGCTCCGCTGTCCATGGCATGGTTGGGATTTCGACCCCTGCACAGGTATTCCTCCAGGGGGCTTTGACGACGGGGTAGAAACCTTTCCAACCAAGGAAGAAAACAAAGCCATTTACGTTGGAATGAAGGAAGAAGTGAAACATGAAGCAACCGTATCTGATATCATGGTAGAAACTATGGTCAATTGGGGCGTAACTAAGGTCTTTGGAATGGTGGGGCACTCTAATCTCGGCTTTGCCGATGCCATGAAACGACAGGAAGAAAAAGGCAACCTCAATTTTTATGGCATTCGCCATGAGGGAGCTGCCGCTTTTGCGGCTTCCGCTTATGGGAAATTAACGGGAAAACCTGCAGCTTGTTTCACCATTGCAGGGCCTGGAGCTACTAATTTATATACAGGCATGTGGGATGCAAAAGTAGATAGGGCTCCTTTTTTGGCATTGACCGGACAAGTGGCCACTCAGGTCGTGGGAACGGGAAATTTTCAGGAAGTCGATTTAGTACAGGCTTTTAACACCGTCGCCGAATTCAATCAACGGGTTCAGGGCAATAGTAAACATGCCGAACTCATGTCACTTGCCATTAAACATGCCATCTTAAAGCGGGATGTTTCCCATTTGACATTTCCAGATGAAGTACAAGAACTACAAGCTCCCGTCAATTCCAAAGCACAGCACTCCACCAACAGAATTACCCCCATGGAAATTGCCCCTCCAAAAGAAATGGCAGACAAGGCCGTAGACCTTATCCAAAATTCGAAACGTCCGTTAATTATAATGGGACATGGGGCACGGGCACATAAAAAGTCAATTGTTGCTTTTGCAGAAAGTTTAAACGCTGCTGTAGTCACTACCTTTAAAGGGAAAGGGCTGATAGCCGACAGTCACCCTCTAGGCTGCGGTGTTTTAGGGAGAAGCGGAACACCTATCGCCTCTTGGTTTATGAACGAAGCCGATTTGTTAATTGTCTTTGGTGCTTCTTTCTCCAATCACACAGGAATAACATATAAAAAACCCACGATTCAGATAGATTTTGACCCTTTAGCACTGAGTAAGTTCCATGAAGTGGATGTGGCCGTTTGGGGTGAAATCTCAAGAACATTGGAAATTTTATCTTCGGAATTGAAAGGAAAAACAAGCACAATTGACCAAAAAGAGGAAATCGAGGAGCGTTGGAACCTATGGAAAGCTGAAAAAGAAAAACGCCTCACGGAAACTTCTGAAAACGGATTGAGTTCAATAGCAATCTTTGAAGCCATGAACAAAGTAGCTCCAAAAGATGCTGTAATGTGCGTAGATGTCGGTAACAACGCCTACTCTTTTGGACGTTATTTTGAACCGGAACAACAAGATTTTTTAATGTCAGGATACTTGGGTTCAATAGGCTTTGCACTGCCAGCGGCAATGGGTGCTTGGGCAGCCGTTGGTAATACACGACCTGTAGTGGCCGTAGCTGGTGATGGTGGATTATGCCAGTACCTCGCCGAAATAACCACTTTAGTAAAATACAATATGCCAGTGAAATTGATTGTCTTGAACAATCATGAATTAGGGAAAATATCCAAAGAACAAAGAGCGGGCGAATTCGATGTATGGAAAACATCGCTTTCAAACCCTAATTTTTCTGAATACGCCATTTCATGTGGAGCTTGGGGTAAACGTGTTGAAAAAGAAAAAGATATACAAACTTCAATGAAAGAATTATTTAATCATTCAGGCCCAGGTTTATTGGAATTTATTGCCGATGTAAGCCTTATTTAATGAAGCAGAAAATAAACACCAGCCTAATAGATTATAAATATGTAATCGCATTGATCAGTGTGTTTAATTTTTTACTGACACCAATTCACATTGCAATAAGTGGGTTTGACTCAGCATATGTGGTGGTAATCAATTTCACCATAGTTATTTTAGGCAGCTCATTAATAGCGTCAACAAAAATAGCAAAGTCAATTACCTATGTTCTTGGATCAGTAGTCTTATTCTTTATATGGTTGGAGTTTTCTAATGGCGATAACAGAGCCATTATGTTTACCAGGTTGGTTGTTTCCCTAGCTCTTTTTATCAATTTCTGTATGCTGTTACTCAAACAGCTTCGGAAAATCAAAAAAGTAAACCTTCAATTTATTCTAATGCCAATTTTAGGTTTTTTGTATTTGGGAATCATTGGAGGCATTCTTTTTGAAGTGATGCACTTTTTTGATTCCAGCTCGTTTACTCGTATTCAGGGATTTTCCGGTTTCAGTTTTTACTACTTCAGTTTTATAAGTATTACCACGGTTGGTTATGGTGACATTACGCCTTTAACCTCACCAGCACAGTCATTAACCCTGGTTATGAATATTATTGGCCAATTTTACCTTGCCATTATAATAGCAGTCTTTGTTGGTAAATATATTAATGTAAAATCTTGAAACCATGCTACAATCCTTCAGTATTATTTTTTCGATAGCTGCTTTTTTCAGTTTTGTAAATTACAAATGGTTAAGGCTACCGGCGACCATAGGACTCCTGTTGATGAGCTTGGTAGCGATGATCATCATTACTTTAAGTAAAAACATCTTCCCTGAATTTTACATATTCTTTTGTGATATTGTCACGGGTTCAGATTTTAAAACATTACTCTTGGACGGAATTCTTAGTTTTTTACTTTTCGCAGGGGCTTTGCACGTAAACATTCAAGATCTGGAAAAAGAAAAATGGTCTATACTATTGTTCGCTACCCTTAGTGTATTGATATCAACATTTATGGTCGGTGGGTTGATTTTTGGAGCGTCAATGCTTATAGGAGTTGAACTGCCATTTGTCCATGCTTTATTATTCGGAGCTCTAATCTCCCCTACCGATCCCATTGCTGTGATGTCCATCCTTAAAAAAGCGAACATATCTAAAAGCTTGGGCATTAAAATTGAAGGTGAATCCCTATTTAATGATGGCATTGGTGTGGTTGTTTTCTCAGGAATACTTATTGTGGCCGGTATTGGAGAACATACAGCTGAAAACTCATTAGGTGTTCAGATAGGAAAATTGTTTTTGGAAGAAGCAGTGGGAGGAATAGTATATGGAGTATTATTAGGGGTTATCGGTTACGCCTTAATAAAGTCGGTAAAAGAAAATCCTCAACTAGCTGTAATGATAAGTCTTGCCATTGTGATGGGTGGATATGCCCTTGCCTCCATTATCCATGTTTCAGGTCCCTTGGCAATGGTGGTATCTGGAATGATTATAGGGAATAGATTGCATTTAGCAACCGGTAAGGGGGCCACAAGAAAAATGCTCAATGAGATATGGGAGGTATTGGATGATGTTTTCAACGGCATTCTGTTTGTCCTCATCGGACTGTCCATTCACCTTTTGAAATTTGATATGAATTATTTAACCTTAGGTCTTTTGGCCATATTCATTGTACTAATAGCCCGTTTTATATCCGTACTATTACCCTACTCCCTCCTAAAACATGCTGAAGACACACCCTTTAAAACAGTCTCCATCCTAACATGGGGTGGATTAAGGGGAGGTATCTCAGTCGCATTGGCATTGAGCCTAACGGATAATACTTCCTCAGAAATAATACTCTATATTACATATACTATTGTCTTGTTTTCAATACTAGTCCAAGGATTGAGTATTGGGGCTTTCGCAAAAAAAATATATTCATAACATGATAAAACAAAATTGGATATCCCCCAAAAAAATCTGCAGTCTTCTGGTCCTATTCCATTTTTCGATAATTGGGCACACACAATTATCAGACCTGGCCAAGATAGATTATACGAAACTACCCAAAGGGATTTCCAATGTCGGCTATGATAGATTAAGAGGACTGTTTAACTTTCCTATTAAAGCAAAGGATGAGAATTTCTTCCTGATTGGGTTGGATTACAGCAAAATAGAATTATCCTTTGATGATGGAATTGATGCCTTTGAAATTAATGCTATAGAAGATTTTCAATTATTGGATTTAAACATTGGGTATACCTTCAAAATGAACGAAAATTGGAGATTTGGAGCTAGGATTACGCCAGGTATCAGTTCCAATCTTGTTAGGGAACTGTCTTTTGAAGACGTAGTTTTTTCAGGAGACATTGTTTTTATTAAGAATAAAAAAAACGATAAGAATGTTGAAAAACCCTATCAACTCATCTTAGGAATCTCTTATTCTGGCAATAGGGGAATTCCCTTCCCCCTTCCTTTTATAAGTTACTACAAAAAGTTTCATCCCAATTGGTCCTACAAGCTTGGTATTCCAAAATCCAATTTACAATACCACCTTTCCGAAAGATCCCGATTTAAGTTAATTGCTGAACTAGACGGGTTTACTTCCCATATTCAAGGAGGTTTGGTGGTCAATGGGGATAAATTGGCAGATAAAGCGAATATGTCAATTATCATTGCTGGGTTGCGTTATGAATACAAATTCACAAAGCATATAGAACTCTATTTCAATGTTGCCAACATTATAAGTAGTAGTGCCAAATTAAAAGATAGAAAGAACAATACCGTCATTTCGGTAAGCAAAAACAACACCCTTTATCTTAGGACAGGAATTCGTTTGAAAATATAGAAGGAAAAACCTTTACATCCAAAAAATATTAAAATGAATGATAAAAAAACAGAAAAACTACAAGATGCGTATTTAACCGAAGAGTTGAATATAAACAGAGATGAACTAAAGGCCCTGAAGAAAAAATTGGCGAAGGTTGAACCTCGTTCTGAGCGGGGCGCAGAAACCTTGTTTCGATTGGTTTCAAAAAATCAATATACGCTTAATGCTATGATCGACCGTAAGTCCAATATTCTTATATCTGTTAATGCCTTAATATTATCTATAATTATCGGAACCGTATATTCCCAGATGGATAATGACCCTCATCTCATTTATCCAGTCATTATGATTTTGGTTACCAATCTTATTTCAATTGCCTATGCAATCTTTGCCACTGGACCAGAATTGGAACATGGAGAAAGAAAATCCGGAAATTTGATGTTCTATGGGAATTCCCATGAAATGGAAGAAGAGGAATATGTACAAGGGATAACTGAATTAATGTATAAAGGAGACGAACTTTATAAAACCATTGCTAAAGATACCTTTCATTTAGGTAAAATAATTAATGAAAAATTTAAGTTTTTACGCACTTCTTTTCACGTTTTCCTTATTGGAATTGTGGTCTCTGTAATTACTTTTATTGCTTGTCATATGATGTTTTAAAGCTATATATGCCAAAACACCATTTTAAATAAGAATAAAAAAGTCTTTTTATTATCTTTTGCAGTGAATTGAGCATTCTTATGCTACCAACGCTTGCGAATATGCCATTCGTTCTATGTTCTATTTGGCCATACACGCTGAGGGCACTAAAAAAATAGGTGTCAAGAAAGTTACGGAAGAACTGAAGACACCTCAACCTTTTTTAGCCAAATTATTACAACAATTACATAGAGCTAAACTGGTGTCTCCTATGAAAGGACCAAATGGCAGGTTTTTTCTTAATGAATAGAATAAAGAAAACTCGGTTTGGGATATCGTTGTGAGCATAGATGGTGTTGCGAAATTCAATCAATGTTTTTTAGGATTATCAAAATGCAGTGATGAAAACCCATACCCTGTACATTACATCTCATTTCCTTTTAAACAAAGAATTCTGGAAGATTTTAGGGATAAGACGATTGTTCAATGGTAGGGGAAATCAAAAACTCAGTGAAAGTGATTTCTTTAAAGGGTTTAGAAGTATAGCAAAGCTATTTTTCAGGTTTTATCCTTTATTCTTGCCATAGGAGTATTTTCCGAAATTCATTCCCTCTGTGGCGTATGCAGGCCTAATTACCCAGCTGATCTTGCGTTGTTTGCTAAGTACGATCCACCAAAAAAAGAAAAGGGTGAGGGCCACCACCAAAGCCATTATGGACCATTCTGGTACTACTCTCGTTAAATCAATAAGGGTACCATCCCCTGGAGAACTGCCAAATCCAAATAAGGCAGGTATCCTAAACCAATAATAGCAGGAAACTGCAGCAGCTGAAAAAATAGTGATCAAGGATTTCTCCTTTATGAACTTCTTTAAAATCAAAAACAGAATCCCCGTGACGAGCAATCCCAACATAGGTGATTTATAAATAGTAATAAGTTGTTCTAAAGTGGTTATTCCATCATAATCAGGAACCTGAAACCATCCCCAGACAAATCCCGGAAAAGCACCTACCATCAGAAATCCGGCTATTTTATTTGACATTGTTTTCTTAGTTGTAAGTGGATTTATCCCAGGGGTTTTATCGGGACAAGGAGTAACACAACGATGGCATGAGCCACAATGCGCATTTGGTAATTTCAATTTATTATTTAATCCATATAACTTTTCCACGGGATGAACAGGGCAGAGGCCTGAGCACCAAGCACTTTTCCATTCATAGCGCAACCCCATGACAACCGCTATCAAAGCCAATGACAGAATCAATACCGCAGTGGCTGGGCCATTCAAATCAAATATCGCGTGCCGTAGCGGTACCAACACAAATAAGGCCAATACGGATATAAGATTGAGTTTCCCCATCCCCTCCACGGTTATTTTTTTTCTTTTTGACAAACCCATATGCCTTGGAAAAAGTGCAGTTGAGGCCATAGGACAAATATTCCGCCATAAACCCGTCGCAACTACGAGCAATAAAGGAGCAATTGGAATCAATATATTCCAAAAAAGATGAATACCTAGGGTTGGGTAAAAAATCAAACTGAAAACAATCACCACACCCAGCAACCAAACCGATATTTGAGCTATTCGCCAGATTAGAATTGATTTGGGTGATAACCTATCCCCAGGCCTAAGTTTACTATTGATCATACCCTGTCATTTGTTCTACCATTCCATTTCTAAACTTGATATAAGCCTTCTTCACTGCTTTACATATGATTTGGTCAGTGAAAAATGCCAAGAAACCAATTCAGCATGACAAATTAAACATATTTTTTAATATATTAAGACTATATGGTCTTTTATTGTTTAAAAGAGAAGATATCCATTCCAGTTAATTCAGGGCTATCGTTTCAGGATTATGCCGAAGGTGAAATCAAAGAATTTTATGATAAAGTGGATGAGCGCCTAGATTTTAATTCAAATAGCAAAAAGTCTTCAATACCAAGAGCGGATAATACAGGCTCAAATTCTTTTTATTTATGAATCTCCCCATGAATTGAATAATTACAATTACTGGCTAATTATCAATATGTACAATTACAACCAACTCATTATTAGATAGTTGTAGTTTTCAATTGTGACCCCGGAGGGATTCAAACCCCCAACCCTCAGAGCCGAAATCTGATGCGCTATTCAGTTGCGCCACGGGGCCTTTTTACTCCTTGCCTTTTTCGGACTCGTATTCAGCGTGCCCGCCTTAGGCGGATTGTGTGCTATGGCGTAGTACTTTTACCCCAGATGCTTCATTATCTTTTAGCGAGCGCAATTTACACAAAAAGAACTTTCTGGCGCTAATAAAATACGCTCAATTGGAATATTATTTTTGCACTTACGGCAAATTCCAAAATCATCACTTTGCAAGGTATCCAAACTTAATTCCAAACCTCTTAAGCGTTCCTTTGCTTTTCGTAAGGCTGCATCAACAATACTCTTATTATTGATGGCATCCATTCTTGAAACTCTTCCGATAGCATTATCCGGCGATATAGGTTGAGCCAAATCCTCATACCTACTTATCTGTTCACCGGCCTTTTCGATTTCAGATTTTAATAGCTCGTGAATTTTCGCCTTATCCATACGTATGCAAACACATTTATCAACTAACGGGAATCATTCCCAGAAAAAAAGAGATTTAAGACAACTTATTTTTTACGATAGTGGATATGGTTTTACCATCTGCCTGACCGGCCAATTCCTTGGAGACCATACCCATGACCTTACCCATATCCTTCATACCTTGGGCACCTATCGTAGCAATGGTCTGAACCACTACTTTTTCAATTTCTTCCTCGGTCAGTTGTTCAGGCAAGAACTGTTCTATAATGGCTGCTTGTGCCAATTCTGGGGCTGCAAGATCTTCCCTGCTTTGTTCTGTAAATATGGCAGCACTGTCTTTTCGCTGTTTAACCAATTTTTGGACCAGTTTGGTTTCATCGGCTTCCGATAATTCCTCACCAGAACCGCTGGTCTGTGCCAATAATAATGCAGACTTGATGGCCCGCAATGATTCCAAAGCCACTGTGTCCTTGGCCTTCATTGCTGTTTTGATTTGATCCATTACCTGTTTTTGTAAGCTCATAACTCCATAATTTAGGAGAACGAAGATAAAAAATAAACCCGAAAATATAGGCTATTTTCGGGTTTAAAGCTTGCTATACAATCAGTGGTTAATCCACATTATCGTGCAAGAAGGAATTATTGGAACGCAACTGAATCTCATCATTACTATCCTCGCCCAATGTTGTTCTAGAAACTTTATTTTTTCCCAGATCCTCATTTAAATCAATGCCTTGGCGTTTATAGGCAGGTTCTTTTTCGATTTCGTCTATATGGTTCAGATTATTTTGAAATTTATAGTTGAAATCCTTAAGTTTTCTTCTACGTTCATCGGCCCGTTCTTTCAACAGCTCCTCGATAGGGCTGTCCATTGGGTCCACTTCCTTGTGTTGAGCCACCATAGTTTCTCCTTGGGTCATCATTGTTTTCTTTTCAAAAACCAATTCATTTTCTATGATCTTTGGCTCAAACTCCTCGGCTTTTGATTTGGCACCCGTCAGCTGGTTTTCCAACTCCATATAATCATCCAGGCTATAACGCGTCTCTCCATCCTTATTATATTCAAGAACAGGAATAACCTCTACATGCTCATTCACATCAATGTCTTTAACCTCATCATACAAATTAAAGGTTATAACATTTGGACTTTCCTCTTCCTCCTCTTGGGTGTTCAATGGCAAATCAAAACTAATGGCAAATTGATCTTCATCCCCTTTTTTGGAAGACACCACTTCAGGGTCAACCACTTCAATATCATTCAAATTTTCTTTGGCATCGAATATGACGAAATCGTCCTCAGAAACATTCTCAGCAATCACTTCCTCATAAAAAACATTAAAGTTCTTAATATAATTCGTAGTTGGAATTAAATCCAAACTATCCAGCTCCACGAGTTCATTTTTCAATTCAGGCTCATCGATTTCATCTTCCTCTACTAGCTGATGTACTACCTGTTTAGGAGTTAAATCTTGCTCTTCTTTTTGTTCTTCCTCAAGGGTATGGATAATCTTTTTAGACTCTGTATTTACAATATCATCTTGCTGATCAATATTAAATCCAGTGGCAATTATGGTTACAGCTATGGCCTCTCCCAAGGTTTCATCCTCGCCTACACCCATGATAATATTTGCGCCATGACCAGCCTCGGCTTGAATATGGTCATTGATCTCACCTATTTCATCAATTGTGATTTCTTGTGATCCAGAAACAATCAACAACAATACATTCTTGGCTCCTGCGATTTTATTGTCATTCAATAGTGGGGAATCCAATGCCTTCATTATAGCTTCATTAGCTCTCGCGGAACCTGATGCCATGGCAGAACCCATGATGGCCGTACCACTGTTTGAAAGTACAGTCTTGGCATCCCGTAAGTCAATATTCTGTGTATAATGATGGGTAATGACTTCGGCAATACCACGTGCGGCGGTAGCCAATACTTCATCGGCTTTTGAGAAACCTGCCTTGAACCCTAAGTTGCCATATACTTCCCTTAATTTATTATTGTTGATGACTATGAGCGAGTCAACATTTTCACGTAGTTTCTCAATTCCCATTTGGGCTTGTTGGCAGCGCATTTTGCCCTCAAATCGAAAAGGCATAGTAACTATACCAACGGTCAGAACATCCATTTCCTTAGCCTGCTTGGCAATAACGGGAGCAGCACCAGTACCTGTTCCCCCACCCATTCCTGCAGTAATGAATATCATTTTTGTGGTGCTCCCCAGCATGGTTTTAATTTCCTCCATGCTTTCGAGGGCAGCCTGTTCCCCAACTTCTGGGTTTGCACCGGCCCCCAATCCTTCTGTAAGGGATACACCTAACTGAATTTTGTTAGGTACCGAGCTATTTTCCAAGGCTTGGGAATCTGTATTGCAGATTACAAAATCTACTCCGTTGATTCCGGCTTGGAACATATGGTTAATGGCGTTGCTACCTCCACCACCAACACCAATGACCTTAATGACATGGCTTCGATTCTTAGGTAAATCAAAAGCGATACTCTCAATTTCAGTGTTCTTGCTCATACTGTTTATATTACTGGTTTTTTATGTGTTTATATGTTATTCGCTACTCCGCGTTATCCAAAAAGTCTTTTAGTTTCTCAGACCATTTATCAAATACCGATTTACGTTCCCCACTTGATTTTTTTTCTCCCCCGGCCCCCTCATGTTCGGCATAAACCATTTCCTCTTGAACCTCACCCTCCTGCGAAGTCATTTCCTTATCACCATCTTTAACGGCATTCATCAGCAGGCCAACGGCAGTTGCATATAACGGACTTGTTAATTCTTCATCTGTATCACCTGCCAAATGCTCGTTGGGATATCCTATTCTGGTGTCCATTCCTGTAATGTATTCCACCAACTGCTTTAGATGCTTTAGTTGACTACCTCCACCAGTCAATACGATGCCTGCAATCAATTTCCTTTTTTGCTCTTCATGACCATAGTTCTTAATTTCAACATATACCTGTTCTATAATCTCAACAACCCGGGCATGAATGATTTTGGAAAGGTTTTTAAGCGAAATTTCCTTGGGCTCCCGCCCCCTTAATCCAGGTATTGAAACTATTTCATTGTCTTTATTTTCCCCTGGCCATGCAGAACCAAATTTAATCTTCAACAATTCGGCCTGTTTCTCAATAATGGAGCAACCTTCTTTTATATCCTCAGTAATTATACCACCTCCGAAAGGAATCACTGCAGTATGCCTGATAATGCCATCTTTAAAAATCGCCAAATCGGTGGTTCCGCCTCCTATATCTATCAAGGCCACACCTGCCTCTTTTTCTTCGGTACTTAATACCGCATCGGAGGATGCCAGTGGTTCAAGTGTGATCTTGCCCAAATTCAGGCCGGCGCTTTTAATACACCTTCCAACATTTTTGATAGAAGATACTTGACCAACAACCACATGGAAATAAGCTTCCAATCGTCCTCCATACATACCTATGGGCTGCTTAATTTCAGCTTGGCCATCTATTTTATATTCTTGGGGCAATACATGTATTATCTCCTCACCCGGTAGCATTACCAGCTTATAGACTTGATTGCAAAGCTTGTCAAGATCTTCATCATTGATCACCTCTTCAGAGTCGGCCCTTGTTATATAATCACTGTGCTGTAAACTTCTGATATGTTGACCTGCTATACCCACTACGACCGGACCTATCTTTAATCCGGAGTTTACTTCGGCCTCCTCAACGGCTTGTTGAATGGATTGTATTGTTTGGGTAATGTTATTTACAACACCGCGGTGAACCCCTAGGCTTTTTGATCGACCAATACCTAGTACCTCAATTTTGCCATATTCATTTTCCTTACCAATAATAGCAACGATCTTCGTAGTCCCGATATCTAAACCAACTGAATATTTATCCTGTTCCATTTTCTATATTATATTTTGGTGCACACTACTTGATTCTTAAACTCTAAGCTTACCATATTATAAGCTTCCAAGGTTTTATCTTTGTTCGCTTTGGTATAAAATGCCTTGAAGTTGTTGAATTTCCCTTCTAGATTATCAACCCCTCCCAAATTCACCACAAACTGATCCATCCTAAACTTCAATTGGTATTTTTCTTCATCGGCTATATGAATACCAATCACATTTTTTCGCAAGAAATCGTCTTGGTTTATGTACTTTAAAATCTTATAAACATCTTCAAGACCCTTCCCTGTTATCTTACCTGTGATTATCGGAACCCTAGCAGAATGACTCATGGATAAAGGCATTCGTTTTCCTTCATCATCTAGATAAAACTTAGAATTTCCCTCAATTCGTCCGATTGGCCTGCGCTGAATAATCTTTGACGTAAGCTCACCATTCACAGTAAGATAAACTTGGGCGCTTTTCACCATTTCATTGGTCTCAATAACCTCCTCTATAGTATTCAAAGCTAATTTTTCTTTGGGCACATTTGTAAGTGGCCCATAATTTTGTATTAACAATTTATTAACCATACCTTCTGTAATGTAAAGGTTCTGATTTCCAACGAATTCTATGTTCAACCTTTGTACTATTCTACGCTGGCTTCGATGATTGGAAAATGCGTAAAGCCCTGTAACTACAAGAAACAAAGCTATTATCTTAATATAGTTCCAGTTAATTCGCATATTCAAATTCTTTTTTGATTTTCGATATTTCCAAACCTATATCACCAGCACCCATGGTTACTAAAACGTCCGGTTTCCGTGCTTTTATTTCGTTGATTATCCCTGACTTTTCAATTAATCCTTTACTCGGGTTTTCAATTTTATCCAAGAGCCATGAAGAGGTGATCCCTTTCATTGGCTTTTCTCTGGCTGGGTAAATATCCAGTAACAGAATACTGTCAAATTTTGATAGACTTTCCGCAAAATCATCTGCAAAATCCTTCGTCCTTGAATATAAGTGCGGTTGAAAAATGGCCAATACTTTTTTATTGGGATGCATTTCTGAAATAGCATCATAAACTGCATTTATCTCAGTAGGGTGATGGGCATAATCATCTATAAAAATAAAATCATCTTTTTTTATTTTGTATGAGAATCTCCGTTGCACTCCCTTAAATGTCTCCAATGCCTTAGCAAGACGGTAGGGTGGGGAACCCGCTTCTATAGCCATTGCAAAGGCTACCAACCCATTGAGCAAATTATGCCTTCCAGGCTTGTTGAATTTAACCTCTGTTAGGGTAGTGTCGGGGGTTCCCAAATCAAAAATGTAGGTGCCATGTTCTATTTTCAAATTTCGGATACAATAATCCGAATCATCTTCGATGCCGTATGTTGTGCCCTTTAAGGGCAAGCCGTTTCTAACGAATAGTTTTCCTTCTGGTTTGATACGTCTTACGAAATCATTGAATGACCTGATAAGTTCATCACGATTCCCGTAAATGTCCAAATGATCGGTATCCATCGAAGTTACACAAGCCACATTGGGGTGCAGACGTAGAAATGAACGATCAAACTCATCAGCCTCCACAACTGAATAATCCGATCCCTCAAACAAAAAATTGCTATTAAAGTTTTCTGAAATACCACCTAAAAATGCTGTAAGGGGGGTTCCTGTTTCTTTGAGTAAGTGGGCCAGAATACTAGAAGTTGTCGTCTTTCCATGGGTTCCAGCCACCGCAAAGCAAAAGGTGTCCTTTGTTATTATCCCCAATACTTCCGATCGTTTTTTTACTGCAAATCCCTGTTCTAGAAAAAACCTATACTCCGAATGACTACTAGGCACTGCAGGGGTATAAACCACTAAAGTGTTTTTGGGGTCTTTAAACATCCCATCAATTGCGTTTAAATCATCTTCGTAGTGAATATCCAAACCCAAGCCAGCCAATTCGAGTGTTAATGGTGTTTTTGTCTTATCGTAACCAGCTACATTCTTGCCCATGAGTTTAAAATAACGGGCCAAGGCAGACATACCTATACCTCCTATACCCACAAAATAAACGTTATGTATTTCTTTTAAATCCATGCTAATGCACTACCAATTTTTCTATCTCATCAACAATATGTTTTGTTGCATTTGGCATTGCCAATTTTTTAATATTTACCTTTAATTCTTCTTGCTTTGGTACGGATTGAAATAGGTTCGAAAAAACAGGTTCAAATTCATTGTCCAAATCTTTTTCCATGACTATCAAGGCCGCATGCTCCTTCACCAATGCCATTGCGTTTTTGGTCTGATGATCTTCCGCAACGTTCGGGGATGGTATAAATAGCACTGGTTTCCCCACAATACACAACTCGGAGACTGAACCTGCGCCAGCTCTGGATATGATAAAATCCGCTGAGGTATAGGCATAATCCATTCGATTCATAAAATCCATTACCTTAACCGAATCTGAATTGTATTTTTTATATTCCTTATAATAGAGTTTACCACATTGCCAGATCAACTGAATACCCAATCTTTCGAAATAGTCCAAATTTTGTTCGATAAGCTGATTTATTCGTCTAGCGCCTAAACTTCCGCCCAGAATCAATAGTATTGGTTTTGAAGCCTCCAAAGTGAAAAAATGGAGCGCTTCACTTCTATCACTTGTCAATTCCTCCAAATCCTCTCGTACGGGATTACCTGTCTTGATTATTTTTTGGGATGGAAAGAAAGCTTCCATTCCGTCATAGGCTACACAAATTTTGGCTACTTTATCCTTCAATAGTCTATTGGTAATCCCAGCATAGGAGTTTTGCTCCTGTAATACGCAGGGTATTCCCCTGCCCGAGGCAATCTTCAATAATGGTCCACTGGCAAACCCCCCCGTACCTACTACTACATGAGGTTTAAATTTAGATACTATTTTACCTGCTTTGATCAAACTACTTATCAGTTTAAATGGGAACATTAAATTTCTCAGAGTCAGTTTCCTTTGTAACCCGGAAATCCACAATCCTTCTATTTTATATCCTGCCAGTGGTACTTTTTCCATCTCCATTCTATCTCTGGCGCCCACAAACAGGAACTCAGCTTCTGGATATCTTTTTTTTAACTCGTTGGCTATGGCAATTGCAGGATAAATATGCCCTCCTGTACCACCTCCCGATAGTATGAACCTATAATTGCCCACTCAACACTTCTAACGGGTTCGTATCATCGATTTCAGCAACCTTTCTTTCTGAAACCTCTCTTTTTGCACTTACGCTTAATATTATACCGATGGCCAAACAAGTCATCCAGATAGATGTTCCCCCACTACTTATAAGTGGTAATGTCTGTCCAGTAACGGGAAACAATTCGACGGCAACCGCCATATTGATCAAAGCTTGAAAGACTATAGGAATACCTACACCCAATACCAGGAGTTTTCCAAAAATGGTCTGGCTCCCGTTAGCGACTACCACAATCCTAAACAGTAAAAGCAGGTAGAAAAACATAAGAACGAAACCACCTACCAATCCGTATTCTTCGACTATTATTGCATATATGAAATCCGATGAACTTTGTGGCAAGAAATTCTTTTGAACACTTTTCCCCGCTCCTTTCCCAACAATTCCGCCGGTTGCTATAGCTATTTTGGCCCTTTCGATTTGATAATCGGCCTCAGTATCCTCAGGGTTTGAGAAGTTCTCTATTCTACTGACCCATGTATCGACCCTATTAGGAAACAAATCAGGCATTGCTTTTGCCATAAGTATGAAAATGGTCAAACATAGCATTCCCACACCCACAATTCCCAACAAATACTTTATGGGGTATCCTCCTAAAAAACACAATAAGAGCACCATTGAAAAAATGATGGCAGCTGTCGAGAAATTAGCCGGTAAAATAAGTGCAATCACCAGAAATACCGGAAGCCAAAGCGGAAGGATACTTTCTTTAAAAGTTATAACATCTTCCTTGATCTTGGTCAAATACCGTGCGACATAAATCATCAAAACCACTGCGGCCAAATTTGATGTTTGAAATGAAAAGCCCACCAAAGGAATACGTATCCACCTGCTTGCATTAGCCCCATCTATCGTAGTTCCCTGCGCCAGTGTAAAGACCAATAGCACCAAAACAATTGGCATTGCAATCAAAGAAAGACCTTTAAAGAAATGTGATGGGATTTTATGAACACCGTAAATAATACCAAAGCCTAAAAACAGCAATAGTGCATGTTTTATAAGATGACCAGTAGTAGTACCATTACCAACTACGTATACCAAATTACTACTTGCACTATAAACGGGCAAAAACGAAAATAAGGCCAAAAGTGCAACCACGGCCCAAATAGCTTTATCCCCTTGAATATTATTAAAAAGTCCCATCACCACTAAAGGTTTTTAATAGCTTCTTTAAATTGATTACCCCTATCCTCATAATTCTTAAATAAGTCAAAACTTGCGCAAGCAGGTGACAGCAATACTATATCACCACGATCTGCAATTTTGTAAGCGACCTTTACCGCTTCCTCCATGGCATAAGTTTCAACCATTAAATCAACCACATTACCAAAGGCATCCTTTATTTTGGAATTGTCCAACCCTAGACAAATAATCGCTTTTACCTTTTCACGGACCAAGGGCATTAATTCTTTATAGTCGTTGCCCTTATCCACTCCCCCTACTATCCATACTGTCGGCGCACTCATACTATCCAAGGCAAAGTAAGTTGCATTCACGTTGGTTGCCTTTGAATCATTGATATATTGTACGTGTTGAATTTTTAGCACTTTTTCAAGTCTATGGGGGGCACCATGAAAATTGGCAATACTTGCCCGAATAGTCTCTTTGCGAATCCCTACAAGTTTGGCTGCCGTAGCGGCCGCCATAGTATTCTTTAAATTATGTTTACCCTCAAGTGCCAGTGTGCTTACCATCATTTCCAAAGTCTCGTTATTTACTTTAATTATTATTTTCCCGTTTCTTAAAAATGCCCCTTGAATCAATTCCTTCTCAATTGAAAAAGGCATTAAATTGGATTTAACCGGGTTCATCTTCAACCATTCCGTAATCACTTTATCATCAGCATCATAGATAAGGTAATCCTCTTCAGTTTGGTTCTTTGCAATCCTGAATTTCGAAGCCACATAATTCTCAAACTTATACTCATAGCGATCTAAATGATCTGGAGTGATGTTGGTTATGATGGCGATGCATGGTTTAAAATCAACGATACCATCCAATTGAAAACTGCTAATCTCCAAAACATAAAGGTCCTGGTCTCTCTCTGCTACCATTTTAGCAAAACTGTCACCAATATTACCTGCCATACCTACATTTACCCCGGCCTGCCTTATAATATGGTTTGTAAGCATTGTCGTTGTGGTCTTACCATTGCTTCCAGTAATTCCAATTACCTTGGCATCGGTATATTTCGACACAAATTCAATCTCAGAAATTACCGGAATACCTTTTTCCCTTAGCTTGACCACCAATGGAACGGTGTCCGGTATCCCAGGACTTTTCATAACCATATTTGCATCCAGAATCTTCTCTTCAGAATGTTTTTCTTCTTCCCAATTAATCCCAATATGTTCAAGAACGTCTTTATATTTTTCCTTAATCTTCCCATTATCCGAAACAAATACCTCGAACCCTTTTTGCAATCCCAAGATGGCAGTACCAACGCCGCTTTCACCTCCACCTAGGATAACCAACCTCGCCATTTATCTTACCTTTAATGTCACAATCGTTATAATCGCCAACATTATTCCTATAATCCAAAAACGCGTGACTATTTTGCTTTCATGATATCCTTTCTTCTGATAGTGATGGTGCAAGGGCGCCATTAAAAAAATACGTTTTCCTACTCCCTCCTTTCTCCTGGTATATTTAAAATACCCTACCTGTACCATGACCGAAATAATCTCTGCGAAGAATATTCCGCATAAAATGGGAATCAATATTTCTTTTCGTACAATTATGGCAATTACCGCAATTACACCTCCTATAGCCAAACTTCCGGTATCCCCCATGAATATCTGCGCTGGGAACGCATTGTACCACAGAAACCCAACCAAGGCCCCAACGAATGCAGCTATAAAAACAACTATTTCTCCAGTGCCCGGGATGTACATAATATCCAAGTAATCGGAAAAGATTATATTATCGGAAACCCAGGCAAAAATACCAAGGGTAAGAACAATAATGGCCGATGTGCCCGCCGCCAAACCATCAATGCCATCGGTAAGATTTGCCCCATTCGAAACTGCACTGACTATTAGAATAATCATTGGAATGAATACTAACCAGACGTAATCTTTTGCCCCATCACCAGCCCATGATATAAGGTCGCCATAATCAAACTCATTATTTTTGAAAAAGGGAACCGTGGTCATGGTCGATTTTATCTCTTCCCCTTTAATCTTCTCAATGGTATATTGTTCGGTAATAATCGTTTTGTTACGCTCTCGCATGGTAACCTCTGGGTGGAAATACAGGGTAGCACCTACAATCAAGCCCAAAATCACTTGGCCCAAAATCTTAAACCTCCCCTTGAGTCCTTTTTTGTCTTTTTTGAATATTTTGATATAATCATCAATAAAACCAATAATCCCCATCCAAATAATGGTAACAATTAACAGGATTACATAGATATTAAGAATATCCGCAAACAATACTACCGGAATCAAGGTGGACATGATGATGATCAATCCTCCCATGGTCGGAGTTCCTGCCTTCTTTTCCTGACCTTCCAGTCCCAAATCACGGATACTTTCCCCTATTTGTTTGCGCTGAAGAAAAAGAATGATTTTTTTGCCGTAAACCGTTGCTAAAATCAAAGAGAGTAATACTGCCATTGCCGCCCGAAAGGTGATAAACCCGAAAAGACTCGCCCCGGGAACTTGATATTGTTTCTCTAAATAATCAAATAGATAGTATAGCATAATACGTATTAATCCCTACTCCCTTTTAAGAGAAAGGAATTGGTCATTTGTTCAAACTTTTCAATAAATCCTTTACAATTTTGAAATCATCAAAATCAATGCGTTTTCCGTTGGTTTCCTGGTAGGCCTCATGTCCTTTGCCCGCAACCAGGATAATATCATTGGCAATAGCCAATTGGCAAGCCGTTTTAATGGCTTTCTTACGGTTTTCAATCGACAGTGTTTTTTTTACATTTTGGGGTTCAACACCAGCTTCCATCTCTTCAATTATCCCTGACGGGGATTCCGTACGAGGATTATCCGATGTAAAAATGGCCTTAGTGCTCATTTGCGAAGCGATATTGCCCATGACCGGACGCTTAGACTTGTCTCTATCGCCACCACACCCCACAACGGTGATGACGTTTTCATTTCCAGTCCTCAATGTGTTGATTGTATCAAGCACATTTTTCAAGGCGTCCGGCGTATGGGCATAATCGACTATAGCCGTAATTTTTTCTTTTGATATATAATATTGAAATCTTCCATCAACATTTTCCAATTCACTAAGCAAACGAAGGGTCTCTAATTTCTCAAGCCCAAAAAGGTGGGCAGTAGCATAGATCGCCAATACATTATAGGCGTTAAAATGGCCTATAAGTTTGGTCCACAACTCATCGTCACCAATCTTCAACAATTGACCATCAAATTGACTTTCCAATATTTGGGTTTTATAATCCGCGTATGATTTTAGGGCATAGGTGAATTTCTTGGCCTTGGTGTTCTGCAACATAATCAGACCATTCTTGTCGTCTACGTTGGTAAGTGCAAATGCCCTTTTAGACAGATTGTCGAACAATGATTTTTTGGTATCCCGATAGTCGGCAAAGGTTTTATGGTAATCCAAATGATCGTGTGATAAATTGGTGAAAATGGCCCCTTCAAAAACCAAACCCTCGGTTCTTTTTTGGTGAATTCCATGTGAGCTGACCTCCATAAAACAGAATTCCACTCCTTCTTCGTTCATTAAGTCTAAATGCTTATTTATGGTCAGAGCATCAGGTGTGGTATGACTTGTTTTATATGTCTTTTCGTCGACCATAATCTTAATGGTAGATATAAGGCCCACTTTATATCCCGCATTTTTGAACAATTGATACAAAAGACTACTTATAGTGGTCTTACCATTGGTCCCCGTTATTCCAACAAGCTTTAAATTTTTTGACGGATTACCATAGAAGTTTGAGGCCATTATGGCCAAAGCTTTATTCCCATCATCTACTTCGATGTAGGCGATACCATTTACCAGTTGATCTGGGAGCTCTTCACATACAATACTTATTGCTCCAGAATCAATGGCTTTTTCAATAAACTTGTGACCATCGGTCAGCGTTCCTTTGATAGCAATGAACACATCATCCAATCCCACATTTCTGGAATCAAAACACAACGTATTTACCATAACATTGGTAGACCCACTTACAGCAGTAAGACCAACACCATATAATATGTCCTTCAATAGCTTCATGAAAGTTCCAAAACGATTTTATCTACCTTATTGATATCTGTGCCATGGGAAATTGACTGCTCCCTAACCTTTCCATTTCCCCTTACCTCTACCTTAATTCCCAAATTTTCCAGAATTGAAATAGCATCCATACCACTCATTCCTTTAACATTGGGAACCTTATTGTATTTCTTCTGGGCTTCTGCATAATACCTTTGATAGGAATCATCCAATGCTTCATCTTGGGCATTCATCATATCCACCTCATCTATCAAAGGATTATTCGCATACACTTTTTGCGCTACTGATTTAAAAACAGGGCCCGACACATCAGCTCCATAGTAGCCAACGCTATCATCAGGCTCATGAATGACCACAATACAGGAATATTTAGGGTCATCGGCAGGAAAATAACCAGCGAATGTTGATATATATTTTAATTTATCTGGATCTTTAGACACGTAATTTTTTTGTGCTGTACCAGTCTTACCTGCCATCGAAAAGTTTTTGGAATACAATCTATGACCTGTCCCATGTTTCTTTTCAACCACATTCTTTAAAAGTTGTTGCACCTGAATGGCGGTCTCTTTCGAACAGATCGATGGGTTAATCACCTCTTTTTGAAATTTTCGAATAGTCCTGTTCCATTCTTTTACTTCTTTGATCATTCTAGGCTTTACCATCTCTCCGTCGTTCGCAATAGCATTGTAGAAGGTCAGTATTTGCAATGGTGTCATGGAAACCTCATAACCATAGGCCATTTGTGCCAATGAAAGGCCCGACCAACCTTCATCACCTGGAAAACGGATCACTGGTTTTCCCTCTCCTTTAATAGGAAGCCCTAGTTCTGTACCAAGGCCCATATCCATAAGGCGGTTTACATATCTTGAAGGGTTCTCCTTATATCCGTTATGAATAGTTTTTGCAAATGCCGTATTTGAAGACACCTCAAATGCCTTTGCCATTGAAATTTTGCCATAGCCACCACGCTTGGAATCTTTTATTCTGTGATTATAGATTCGCCAGTACCCTTTTTTTGTGTCAATTACAGAGCTCGTGTCAATGACCTTATCCTCCAAGGCAGCAACCATACTCATTAATTTAAAGGTAGAACCGGGCTCGTGAGATTCGCCAATCGCATAGTTGAGTCGCTCATAGTACTTGCCTTCTTTGGTCATTCCCAAGTTGGCGATAGCCTTGATCTCTCCTGTTTTGGTTTCCATTACTATTACAGTGCCATGATCAGCCTTGTATTTCTCCAATTGCCCCAATAAAGCGTGATGCGCAATGTCCTGCATGTTAACATCAATCGTCGAATACACATCATAACCGTCTTTCGGCTCTACAATATTCTCTTGACCTAGAGGTTTCCATTGGCCTTTAGCTATCTTTTGTTTTAAACGCTTCCCCTCTACGCCTCTTAGATACCGACCAAAAGCTCCTTCGAGCCCTACTCGGGTATAATATCCGTTTTCATCCTTTCGTTCATAGCCAACACTCCGTTCGGCAATTTTACCTAAGGGATGCTCCCTGACTGTTTTTTGCTCAACTATTAACCCCCCTTTGTATGGCCCTTTATTCAAAAGCGGAAAATTCTTGACGGCCATATAGTCCGAATAATCCAAATTCCTAACCAATAGGGTATATCTATTTTTATTGCTCTTGGCCTTTCTTAAAAGCTGCTGATAATAGGACGATGTTTTACCTGTGAGTTTTGCAAGAGCTTCGGAAAGTGGTTTTACATTTTCTTTGAAATTGGCATCACTTACGGTAACCGCATCAAAACGAATAGTATATCTCGACACGGATGTGGCCAATAAACTACCATCATCAGAATACAAGTTTCCACGATTTGGAGCAATCGTAAACACCTTTTCGGTGCGCTTCATGGCCAACGCTTTGTACTTATCGCCATGTACCATTTGAATACTCGTCAATTTAAAAAGAACCGCTCCCGCAAACAGGAAAAGACAGCCTGCCACTATATACAACTTTGTTAATATGCTCTTTTCCGTTACTGGCATTACTCTTTAATTGATTTTACCATTATCTTCTTGGGTGGGGTATCCGATGGAAACAAATCTTTGCTTTCCACTATTTTTGTTATTGTCGATTCCAATTTCAATCGTTGAATGTCTGATCTCAGGTCTACAAATTGACTACGCAAGGCCTTTACATCTTCATTTAAAGCCGCAATTTGATGTACTTTTTTATCCGCACTATGCGAGCTACCAATCATAACCGTTGCCAAAAAGGAGATGAAAATTATAAATAGCCAATTTTTGGGAGCATCTCCGCTGACCAAAAACTTACCTCTAAGCACGTCTAAAATCCCTTTTTTCATTATATGTTCAAATTCGTTGGGCAATTCTAAGTTTCGCACTTCTTGCCCTATTGTTCGCAGTTATTTCTTCTTTTGATGGTACTAATAAACTCCCCACTTTTTTTAAGGGAACGTCGATGTTTCCATACAAATCCTTTTCTGGCTCTCCTTCAAATAATCCTGCCCTGATATACCTTTTCACGAGGCGGTCTTCCAAGGAGTGATAACTGATAACACTTAATCTACCTCCAACATTTAGCAATTCGGGTACTTGTTCCAATAATTCTTTTATCACCTGAATTTCCTGATTCACCTCAATACGAATAGCCTGATAAATCTGGGCCAAAATCTTGTGTTCCTTATGTTTTGGCAAAAACTGCTGTAAAACCATTTTCAATTGGGCCGATGTTTTTATCGGAGCCTCTTCCCTACTTGAAATAATCTTTCCTGCAATTGCATTCGCATTTCGCAAATCACCATATTTAAACAATACTTTTCGCAAATCCTCATAGGCATATGCGTTCACTACATTAAAGGCCGAAACTGAGTTCTTCTTACTCATTCTCATATCCAAATCGGCATCGAAACGGGTTGAGAACCCCCGTTCTGCTATATCGAATTGATGCGACGAAACCCCAAAATCAGCCAAGATCCCATCTACTTTGCGAATGCCATAGAACTTTAAAAACTGTCTTATATATCTAAAGTTTTCATTGACCAATATGAATCTTTCGTCATCGATTGAATTGCCCAAAGCGTCCTCATCTTGGTCAAAGGCCAATAATTTACCCTTTGGACCCAATCTTTTCAGTATTTCATTTGAATGCCCACCTCCACCAAAGGTCACATCCACGTAAATTCCATCTTCCCTAATATTGAGGCCATCAACAGACTCTTTTAGGAGAACAGGATTATGATACATCGTCATGGGGCTTTTCAGCAAACTTTACTTCATAGGCCAATTGCTCGCGTTCCTCTGGAGTGGATTCCAAATTTTTATCGTACGATGCCCTGTTCCATATTTCAATATGTTTGTCCATTGGCGCCAGCACAACTTCCTTTTTAATGTCAACCAGACCGATGATATCCTTTGGAATCAACAATCTACCCGTTGCGTCAATTTCTACTTGCCTTAAACCTGAAGTAAATTTTCTTTTAAATTCTCGATCTTTCCTACTATCCCCTAACTTTGCATTTAAGTTTGCCATTATCGCATTCCATTCGTAGGAAGGATAAAGTTCCAAGCATTCATCGTAATAGGATTTTTTAATGAAAAACCCATCTTTTATTGTAGGTGTAACTTGATTTCTGAGGGCAACAGGTAGCATTACCCTGCCCTTGGCATCGGCTTTACAATAAAATGTGCCTATGAAATAGATGTCCAAAACTGGTCGGTTTTTCTTATATAACTCAAATATATAAATATTATTACCACATTTTACCACAAAAAAACACTTTGTTAATAAAAATCAATGTTTTTTATAACAATTGGCCTAAAAAGTGACTAAAACTTGATTTCATGTTTTTTTTGAACGCGCGACCTTGGTTTTGCACATACGAAGAAAATACCATAATTTACAAATCGTTATAATCGGCTTGCACTTGTATTTTAAGGAAATGCCTATATTTGACGATTGAGACCAGAAGTACTCTGCATGGAAGAAGAGATTATCACAGAAGACAAATTTCGGTATATTGAAAAGGGCGAGGGTCCTCCTATTATTATTCTACATGGTCTCATGGGAGGGTTGAGTAACTTCAGGGGTGTCTCCGAGCATTTTCCAAAAAAAGGGTACAAGGTCTTGATTCCTGAATTACCCATCTACACGATGCCGATGCTTAAAACCAACGTAAAGAACTTCGCAAAATATCTTGAAAAATTCATCGAATTCAAAGGTCTGAAAGATGTGATCCTCCTTGGCAATTCTTTAGGAGGCCATATTGGGTTGTTACATACCAAAATGTATCCTGAAATGGTAAAGGCCTTGGTAATTACCGGAAGTTCTGGACTTTATGAAAGCGCTATGGGCGACGGATACCCCAAACGCGGAGATTATGAGTTCATCAAGAAAAAAGCCCAAGATGTTTTTTACGATTCGTCCGTTGCGACCAAAGAAATCGTGGATGAAGTTTTTGCTACGGTAAATGACCGGGTTAAACTTGTCAAAACCTTAGCAATTGCAAAGAGCGCCATTCGTCATAATATGTCTATCGACCTGCCTCATATGCAAACCCCTACGTGCATAATTTGGGGAGAAAATGATACAGTTACACCGCCCAAAGTCGCTAAGGAGTTTCATGAATTATTACCTGATTCTGAGTTGTTTTGGATTAAAAAATGTGGTCATGCCCCTATGATGGAGCACCCAAATCAGTTTAATGATATTCTAGACGCCTGGTTGGAGAAAAGGAATTTCTAATCTAATCACCCATGAAAATAAAGTCGGCAGACTTTGTAATGAGCAATTCAGATGTTGCCAAGTGCCCAAACGAATCGCTACCCGAATACGCCTTTATAGGTAGGTCCAATGTGGGTAAGTCTTCTCTAATCAATATGTTGACCGACCGGAAGAGTCTTGCCAAGACCTCAGGAAGGCCTGGAAAAACACAGTTGATCAATCATTTTAAAATTAATAGCAATTGGTTTTTGGTCGATTTACCCGGCTATGGTTATGCGCGTGTTTCAAAAAAAAACAAAAAGACATTTCAAAAATATATTACCGACTATTTTGTAAAACGCAAACAATTGGTTTCAGCCTTTGTTTTGGTCGATATTCGTCATGAACCCCAAAAAATCGACATGGAGTTTATGGAGCATTTGGGAGAAAATGGGATTCCTTTCAGTATTATTTTCACTAAAGCGGATAAATTGAAACCCAAGGTCATTGAAAAGAACGTGGATTCCTATATAAAGGAATTATTGAGTGATGTCTGGGAAGAAGCTCCCAACTATTTTGTGACTTCTTCTTCAAAAAAAATAGGTAGGGACGAACTTCTTGACCACATATACACTATTAATTCCGAATTCTTCTCAGAGAACAAATAATCTGAGTCTAGGCCCTCGTCCTAATCAAATCAATCAAATCCTCAGCACTCTGTAATCCATCCAATTCGGCAGTATTTATTAAAATCTCAAGATCCCCTTCCGTTTCCATCAATATTACTGGAAAAGTGGGGCAATTGCCAATCTTCGATGCATATTGTCCTTGAAATTCGTCCTTATGTAAAAATTGCATCTTCATTGCATTTTCCTTTCTGAATTTCTTCCAAACCGTATTTTCTGTAAACCTTCCATACGTGATTCCACAAAGATTGCATTCATAGGTGCTTGGGCTAAATACTTTATGGGCACCATCAATAATCTTATTGTATATGCCAGAATCTGCATTATACACAAAAATGAGCTTTTGCTTCTTTTTGGTTTCCATCGTTGAAAGGTAAATTATTATTTAACACTGTATTGGTCTAATACTACTGAACCATCTTACAGATATAAGAACTCATTTCAAATCTCATGAAAAAAATTTGCCTTAGCACTTCTTAGTATAGCCTTTAATTGCTCTGAGCAGAGAAAAAAGATAGAGCAGCTTCCTTCACTACTAATAACTTTGTCCAACATCTACACTTTTGCATTCAATTTAGCAGAACGGAGCTGATAACTCTATGGGTGTCAATAATCTGTAGGTGACCTTCAAAGTGGGATGAACAATTTAGTACATCTTAAATGGTTGGCCCGTACTTTCTAAAGTAGAAAACCAGAATCCACCTTCCATATTGATTTTTTTACGTTTATTGACCACAGCAGAAATGGGCAAATAAACATATTGGTTGTTCACCCTTCCTACCACGAATTGGGTCTTCCCGGACATTGCGCCATGAACAGCGTGATAAGCAAGTCCACTACAAAACACACTATCGCCAGGGTTAGCAGGTGCACTTCTAATAATATAGCTTGGATCTATATATTTAATTGTCACTTCATAATTACGCTCTTTGAAAAAATCAGCAATTCTTTTCTTGAGAAAAAGCCCAATATCCTTATGCTGAATGTTACCTGAGGCATCTGTAATCTGGCCCTCTTCGTTCTTTTTGAAAAGATTCTGCCCAGCTCCCTCCGCAACAACAATTACGGCATGTTGTTTGGCGTCCAGTCTTTTTTTCAAGATTTCCAAAAATCCTTTCTCGCCATCAAGTTCAAAATGCATTTCAGGTATTAAAACAAAGTTGACAACAGGCATTGAAATTGCCGCCGAAGCTGCAATAAACCCACTATCACGGCCCATTAACTTTACGATGGCGATTCCGTTATATGCTCCAGTAGCCTCGTTGTGGGCATCTCTGATTATTGGGTTTGCAACATTGTATGCCGTTTCAAATCCAAACGATTTATCAATTAGGTCTATGTCATTATCAATTGTTTTAGGGATTCCTATAACCGAAATATCCAACCCACGCCTTTTAATTTCCTCGCCAATTGCATTGGCACCCTTCAATGTACCATCTCCGCCAATGGTAAATAAAATATCAATCCCATTCTTTTCCAAGGTGTTTACCATTTCACCTACGTCCTGCCCGCCTCTTGACGACCCCAGTATGGTGCCTCCAAATTCATGAATATCCTTTACATAATCTGGAGTTAGGTTTACAAATTCATGACCAAACGCAGGAATCAACCCTTGATATCCATAACGAATACCTAATATTCCCTTAACGCCATAAAAATAATGAAGCCCCATCACCAAACTTCGTATAACATTGTTGATGCCTGGACAGAGCCCCCCACAGGTAACAATTGCAGCAGTGGTTTCTTTTGTATCAAAGAAAATATTCTCACGAGGACCCGCTTTTTCCAAGGCTAGGGGCTCTTTATCATTTTTCAAACAGCTCTCGAATTCGTCCAAAGAGATATCCTTGAGCACTTTGTCGTTTTCCTTAACGAAGTTGAAAGTTTTATGCCCTTTTTCTTTACTTAAACCTAGTGGTGAATTAAATGCAGCATCACCCAAAACATGTATATCGAAATTTAATTCGCTCCCCATTGTTGTTTTATTTTTTTTGCAATGTATTTCAAAAACCAAGAGACTGTTTTGAATTCTATCAATTGATTTTCTATGACTCTTTTTGCGCACCATTTTGCTAAAATCTCTTCAAGTAGCCCTGCTATTATCATCTATTTTATCTGATGTTGCATCAAAAATGGCCTGTACAAATTCCAATCATAAAATTCAAAACAGTCTCTAACTTTAAAATTAATACTTCTCCCTAAAAGACAAGTCGTTTTTTGTATTCAATATGGGATTAATATTAAATCATGAACACAGATGACCAAATAGTTCGATTTCGGCAATGAAGTCATAATCATACAGCCATTTTAGAGGCCAAGAGAAAAATCAACTTTTAACCTTTCAGCTCTAGTTTTTCAGCAAAATAGTCGCAGAAATCTTTCATGGTAGCCGTCATTTTTTCATCCTGTGTAGCCTTCATAAATGTATCTGATAGCGACACCAAGGTTTGATGAAAGAAAACTTTCATTTCATCTACGGGCATATCTTTGGTCCATAAATCAATTTTTAAGGATTCTTGGTTCCTCCCATCCCAAACAGACAAAAGCATTGCCTTTGCTTCTTCATTCTTAATACCCCCATCTTCTGCTGACCATGTAAGGGTTTCAGGAACTCGATTTTCGTCCAAGCCTACTTTCAATGTTATAAGCGATGTATGCAACTTTGCCATTTTATTTGTTTGGTTTGTAGTTAGCTTTTTTAAAGATTTCCTCAGCGGGCAATCCCATTAAGTGTTGTATTGAAACATCATTTCTCTCCATAAAGGACCTTACGATTTGCCAACCCATATATCGGCCAAGTCGTCCAGGCGATTCGCTATCCAATTCCAATCCAAACTTTGAAAAAGGTGCAGGATCTATAAAGCGTTGAGATAACTTGTTATCCGTACTATACAATAGTTCGCGTTCAATAAAATGTCTCCAAATGGGTTCTTCATGGGCTTGGGCCCATGCCAATTCGTCTTCTGTATACGTGATCTTTTTGTTATCGGCCTGAAATGGCATTACTATATCCTTTAAATACAACACCTTACCGGCATAAACAATCCTAGATAGAAATGACCTATCCTTTGGCCCAGGAACTAATTTATTGGCAAAGGCACTGGCTATATTGCTCACCATAAAATCCCGGTTCATCCCAGCTGCTATATAATTCTGCATACCTGAATAATACCTATGATCGGCGCCTAAATAATTATCCAAACCAATAAGCAACAGGCTATCAGCCAAAATAACACGATTATTGTAGTCCACATTATTGGTTACTGTAATAACTTTGGGGGTCCTGAATTTTGGGAAATAGTACTTTACATGCTTAAACAGCAATTCAATGTCCTCTATCTCTTTGAACTCCATGAATTCCCGTTTCACTTCGGTCCTCAGTTCTATTTGAAGGGAATCTTGCAACTTAGCGACCCAAATACTATCAGGTGCGGGAAACAAATAAGGGTACTCCTTCCTTAACTTGGGAATGTCAGTTGGCTCTGCACTGGCAAATTCAATATCAAATCGGGCTACTCTTAAATCCACTTCTATCTTATTGATTTCCTCAACGGATTTATTGTCCTCGCTACACCCGCCAAACACCAAAACTGAAAGCATGATCCAATAAAGTGACTTCTTCATAAAAGTTATTTCCTTTTAATTTTAATCTTTAGCTACAAGGCTTTATTTTTATCGGGCAAAGTTAGTTGTTTTAACCTAATAAAATCCCGCATGCAAACCGAAAAAGTAATCGACCACATTATCAACTGGCTAAGGGACTATGCCAATAAAGCTGGGGTGAAAGGTTTTGTGATTGGTGTTTCAGGGGGAATAGACTCTGCTGTCACATCTACTCTTTGTGCAAAGACCGGTTTGGATCTTCTTTGTCTGGAAATGCCCATCCACCAGTTTGAAAATCAGAAAACAAGAGCAGAAAACCATATCAAGTGGTTAATGCATAATTTTACCAAGGTCAAAAAACAGCCTATAACCCTTACCCCTGTCTTTGATAGTTTAGTTGCTGCCTTACCACCTATCAACGATGAAGAAGAGCGATTTATGTCTCTTGCCAATACAAGGGCGAGACTGCGAATGACCACATTATACTATTTTGCTGCGCTGAATGGATACCTCGTTGCCGGCACTGGCAATAAGGTAGAAGATTTCGGGGTAGGTTTTTATACTAAGTACGGAGATGGAGGAGTTGATTTAAGCCCTATTGCAGACCTCCTGAAAACCGAGGTCTATGAAGTGGCCAACGTACTGGGAATCAATCTGGAAATAATGGATGCGGCCCCAACAGATGGGCTGTGGGGAGATGATAGGACCGATGAAGACCAGATAGGGGCATCGTACCCGGAATTGGAGTGGGCCATGTCACAAAATGACCAAGGAAAAATGATTAAGGATTTTTCTGGCCGTGAAAAACAAGTTTTTACTATCTTTAAAAAATTAAATTTGGTGAATCAGCATAAAATGTTACCGATTCCGATTTGTGAAATACCTGACAAGTTGAAATGACCATTCAACTAATAATCAGGATCATAAAACGAATTTAATATGAAGTTTGAATAAATTAATTGATTTTTGCCAACCAATTTAGATAATTTAGCCTTACATTGTATGTCAGTCTTTAAAGACGGGTAAGATTAAATTTTCTAGAAAAAAACTTAACAAAATGATTAAAGTGTTAATTGCGGACAACCATTCTATTGTTAGATTGGGGGTTAAACAAGTATTGAACAATGCGAGTGGATTTGAGGTTGTAGGTGATGTTTCAACTACTTCCGAGCTTTTCAGAAAGCTGGAAACGACCAGCCCTGATGTCGTAATGTTAGAAATGGACATTCCGGAGATCAATGGTATCGCCACTTTGAGGAGGATGAAAAAAGAATATCCTGATGTGAGGGTGTTAATGTACAGTGGGCAATCTGAAGATGTCTACGCGCTCAGTACCATAAGGGCCGGTGCATTTGGCTACCTTTCTAAAGCATCGGATGTTGATTATATCATCTCTGCTGTTCAGAAGGTAAGTGAAGGAAACATGTTCATTACAAATGAACTTGCACAACGATTGGCTTTTGATGAGGGAACTCAGAAACCACGTAGATTCTTTAGAAAATTATCTACAAGGGAGGTTGAAGTTCTTAAACTATTGGCTAGCGGAAAGAGAAACAAGGATGTTGCTTTGGGATTAAACCTAAACGAAAAGACGGTTAGCACCTACAAAGCACGTTTAATGAAAAAGTTGAATGTGGATAATATGGTTGATTTGCTTCAGCAAGCCAAAGCATTGGAACTGTATTGATCCTAAGAGTTTAAAAATTAAAGACCCTGGCAATGCCGGGGTTTTTATTTGCAATAAACTAGGGGTTCTAAAATCATCCCCTTTTTTAATCAAGAAAGTACCCTATTCAGTTTTTTATTTAATAGCTTGTTCAGCTGTAGATAATTCATGATTTCTTCAAGGGTCTCACTATTATCCTCAATGCTTTCCTCTGTACTATTTTGAAGAGTCTCCATTCTTTTTTTGATCAGATAGCAGCGTAATGTCAAAATGGTCTCACTAACCAATTGGGCCACCCCCTTTTTTTTGTCTTTGGGATAAATATCCTTACTCTCCCAATTATGAAGAATATACTTCTCCTCTTCCATTAAAATCGAGGAAATTTCAGCAACAATTTCTTGATCAAGGTCTGCCATAAAAGTGTTAATGGCAAAATCTTCCTTTTGATTGAGTTCTTCGATCAACTTGTAATAAATGCTTTTGAAATGTTGATTGGTCAATTCAATTTCATCTTCCTGAAGATCCAAATATATTTTTTCGTACACTTTAGCTTCCAAGGATTCGGGTTCTAAAATTAAATCTCCTTCCTCATTTTCCTTCAAAACCAAATCCTCGAATTTTTCAAGTTCGTTACCATATAACAATAAAAGCTCTATAATCTTGCGCTCTAATTCATATTGAACATCTATTTTTTCAGGTAAAGTCTCACTTTTTACAACATCAAAGGCTTTTTGTTTCGGTTTTGTTTTCTTATTTGCATCGGCTACTTCTTTTTTACCGATCTGGGCCAAGGTATTGAACAAGACCGCTTCAGAAATGTTCATGATCTGGGCACATTCCTGGATGTAAATCTCCATTTTTATTCTATCCGGAATTTTAGAAATACTATTAACAATATCCCTGACCGTATCTGCTCTTTTAATGGGGTCATTTGCTGCTTCCTCAACCAATAAAGAAGCCTTGAACTGAATAAAATCCTTTGAATTACGCTGCAAATATTCTGTAACATCCTCAAGCTCATTGTTCTTGGCAAAACTATCCGGATCTTCACCTTCAGGGAAGGTGCAGACCTTAACATTCATACCCTGTTCCAAGATCATGTCTATACCGCGAAGCGACGCCCGGAGGCCCGCAGCATCACCGTCAAACAAAACGGTAATATTCTTGGTAAGACGATTAATGAGGCGAATCTGCTCAGGAGTCAATGCCGTACCACTTGAAGCCACAACATTCCGTATTCCCTTTTGATAAAATTGAATAACATCAGTATAACCTTCTACCAAATAACAATTATCCTCTTTGGCAATGGCTTGTTTCGCAAAATAAATACCATAAAGTACTTTACTCTTATGGTAGATATCGCTCTCCGGAGAGTTCAAATATTTTGCCGCCCTCTTGTCAATAGTCAAAATACGGCCGCCAAAACCCAAAACACGGCCACTCATTGAATGGATTGGAAACATTACTCTCCCCTTGAACCTATCAAACTTTTTTGGGTTATTCGGATTATTGACATTCTCTTTAATAATGGTAAGCCCCGTTTTTTGGAGATAATCCAATTTGTAGCCTTTATCCAATGCTGCCGTCGTAAAACCATCCCATTGATCTAAACAATACCCTAGGCTAAACTTTTTAATGGTTTCATCTCCAAAACCGCGCTCTTTAAAATAAGACAACCCAATAGCCTTTCCTAGTTCGGAGTCCCATAACATCCCTGAAAAATGGGCCTGCGCAAATTCTGAAACCAGATACATACTTTCACGCTCGTTGGCCTCTTCTTTTTGTTCATCGGTACGTTCAGTTTCCTCAACCTCAATATTGTATTTTTTGGCCAAGTATTTTATGGCTTCGGGATAGGTAAAATGCTCATGTTCCATTAAAAAGGCCACAACATTGCCTCCTTTACCACTACTGAAATCCTTCCAAATCTGTTTTACAGGAGACACCATGAAGCTTGGCGTTCGCTCATCAGAAAAAGGGCTCAATCCCTTGAAGTTTGAACCTGACTTTTTTAATTGTACGAAATCCCCAATGACCTCCTCCAGCCGGGCGGTCTCATATACTTGATCTATGGTCGATTTTGAAATCAAAATAAAACTGTTAGGATTGCTAAATGTAGCAAATAGTATTGCGTTTGAAAAGAAAATTGTTACTTGGGCAATTTCGTTTACAATTACAAAATAAGTAGTTTTATCTTCTTATATCCTATAAAATGATTCTATTTCTTGGAACACGTCCTGGAAAAACCAGATTAAGAAAGCTAGCGGGCGTTTCTTGTCCTTATTGCAATCAAACAGATAGTCTAACGGCAAATTCAAATTATTTTCATCTATTTTGGATCAAGCTTTTTAAAATTGGCACAACCAAAGTCATCGAGTGTTCCCATTGTAAAAGGGTTTATTATAAGGATGAATTTACCGAGGAAATGCAGGAGGCACTACAAAGCTCATAGAAAATGTGATAAATCACAAATCAAACCGAAGGCCCAACGAAATATTATTTTGTTCGATTGGAGCATCTTTAAAAATGGGGTCTAAATCGTATTTCATGTACAACAAAGTACCATCAAACCCAACATACGCACTTAAGCCGTAAACCAACTCATTTGTATTATAACCTCTTTTAAGTTTGTCCTCTACCTTTTCACCGTTGCGGTCATATTTCAATTTTTGATGGGTCCCCATATTGAAACCACCATACGCCCCTATTCCTAATCGGAATTGATTAGTTAACGAGTATCGCATGGTCTTATCAGTCTTATGCAGTTTAGACGGTCCAAATTCTAAATGAACAGGAAACACCAGATTATCCATTCTTAACTTCGATTTTCTTAAATCGTATTCAAATTCTTGTAATTCAACTTGTCCATTTTCGACTGCAAAATATTGGTTGTCTTTGGGTTTTAGGCCATTGAATTGAAAAGAAAAGCCATAGTTCAACCGTACAAAGTTAGTGTTCTCAAAAATCCTTGTTCTCCATGACCAGCCCATTTCAAAAAACCTGCTGCCTCCAATCTTATATGGTGAATCATTTATTGATTGACCATCTATCAAGGCATTATTCAAACCAATGGCCATGACAAAATCAGAATAGGTTCTTCGGTCATATTTTAATTCTTTATTCAATCTTCTACTTTTTTCCCAAAGTATTGATGAACCGTCTGCCCTTTTAAGATCTATATTGATTTCCAAAGCAGAAATCCCAGTACTATCCATGGCTTCGACATTCAGAACATCTCCGTTATTACGCTCTAGAAGAAGAATTTCATTTTCGATAATAGCGATTCGGTTCTCAATATTCAAGGCTCTTTTTTTGGCTGCGGACTCCTTTAGAACCTTTGACTCTTCACAGTTTATCTGGTTCTTCTCGTACCGCTTGTTTATTTCCTCGACTTCAATTTTAAGGGCTTCTTTCTCCTGTTCACTAATTCGTTCTTTTCGCTTTTTCAGCTGTTCAACCTTTTGTTGATAATCTTTGTTTTCCTGAGCGGATACATTTTGAACAGCAAATGAAACGAACAATACTACTAGATAAATGGCAATAATTCTCATACCAATTTGTTTAAAGACCTTCTACCCCCCTCCCTAAAAGAGGGGAGGGATAAGAAGGTTGATGTTTGATTGATGAATATTAATTGTTACGATCAGCGATCGCAGTTCTTACTTTTAGGAAACCTGTTTTTAAGGATTCGAAAATCTGTTCTCTAAACGATTTATCTAATTCACCTTCGACTTCATTCAACAAGGCCATAGCATCAACTTTACCCTCTCGATTAAATAATTTATCGGCTAAAAGTTCTTCTTGGGCATTTCTCAACAATGAATCAACTTCAGCATCCGAAACCGGGAGATTGTTCTTCTCCAAAAAATCAATCTGGGCCACAACCTCGGCTATCTTCATATCAATAATCTTTTCAGATTCCGATATAATTGTCACCTTTTCCTTAACACCCATATTTTTTTCCGCCACAACAATTTGGAAACCGAAAACCTGTTCCAAATCAACCTCTTTCTTGGGTTTTGCATTTTCTTTAGTTACCCTTTCTTCGGACATCACGAGCCCCTCTTCCCTAGTGTTCCCTTCTATTTTCTTCACTTCTTGTTCTGAGTCATTAATAATGGGTTCTGAGTGCGTTTCAACAACCTCAAACTTAGTTTGAACTGGTGTTTTTTGATTTTTGAAATAGATTGTAGCCACAATCAAAACACCAACAAAACTTGCCGCAACACCGTACCAAACGATTCTATTAGTCTTTTTCCGAACAGGGGCTTTCAACTGGCTAAAAACCTTATTCCAAGCTTTGGCAGAGGGCTTTATTTCTCGTTCCATTAGCTTGTATTTGATATGTTTTTCAAATTTATCTGGTTCCATAACCTATGGTATTTTGTTTTTTTAATTTTTCCTGTAACACCTTTCTGGCTTTAAACAATTGTGATTTGGATGTGCTCTCTGAAATCCGTAATAATTTTGCTATTTCCCGGTGTTTATACCCTTCTATAACATACAATACAAAGACAACTTTATAACCTTCCGGCAAACCATCAATCAACATTTGTATGAATTCAACATCGAGATCAGATGAAATCGAAATTGAATCCACTTCATTCCGTTCATATATATCATTATCATAGACCACGAATTGTTGTTTTCGTATATGGGAGATACTTTCTCGAACCATTATTTTTCGAATCCACCCCTCAAAACTTCCTTTGAAACCAAAAGAGTCGAGATTCGTAAAAACCTTTAAAAACCCCCTGACCATAACGTCTTCGGCAAATTGTAAATCCTTGATATATTGCCTGCAAATGCCCAGCATTTTTGGAGCGTGCTTCTCATACATCTGTTTTTGGGCCTCGGGATTTCCCGCCTTTGCCTTTTTTATGAGTTGTTTTTCGTTATTATAAATCGAAATGATTTTCAAGGCTTTATATTGTTTCTATAAAGATAGACGCAATTCAATCGAAGAAAGTTGCCTGAAGAAGAAATAATCGCAAGTATGTTTTATAAGCTATTGAAATTTAGTCAATTACAAAATTATTTTTTGCGATCAACTACGTAATTCACCATAAGCTCCAAGGAGTCTCTATAGGGTGATTTTGGATAGGTTTGCAACAGCTCTAAAGCTTCTTTTTTAAATGCATGCATTTTAGATTCAGCATAGGTCAAGCCGCCTTGTTTTTTAACAAAATCAATAACTTCTTTGACTCTCTTTTTATCTCTATTGTAATTTTTTACTGAATTGATCAACCAACCTTTCTCGGATTTTGTGCAATTATTGAGAACATATATTAAGGGCAAGGTCATTTTCTGTTCTTTAATATCAATACCTGTTGGCTTCCCTATTTTCCGCTCGCCATAGTCAAAAAGGTCATCTTTGATTTGAAAGGCCATTCCACAGTATTCTCCAAATTTACGAAAGACTTCGACCTCTTTAGAATCAGGTCTTACTGAGCAAGCCCCCATACTGCAACAGGCAGCGATCAATGTTGCTGTTTTTTGGCGAATGATTTCATAATAGACTTTTTCGTCAATATCCAATCGTCTCGCTTTTTCAATTTGCAGGAGTTCTCCCTCGCTCATTTCACGGACTGCAACAGAAATAATCCTAAGTAGGTCAAAATCATCATTGTCGATAGATAGCAATAATCCTTTGGAAAATAAATAATCCCCAACCAAAACGGCAATTTTATTCTTCCATAATGCATTTATCGAGAAAAATCCACGGCGTTTGTTACTTTCATCTACCACATCGTCATGCACCAAACTGGCTGTATGGATAAGCTCAATGATCGAAGCCCCCCTATAAGTGCGTTCATTGACCTCACCATTGTTCAACAATTTTGCCGTTAAAAAAACGAACATGGGGCGCATTTGCTTCCCCTTGCGATTTACGATGTAGTAGGTAATGCGGTTGAGTAGAGCAACTTTGGAAGACATTGATTCCCGAAACTTAGTTTCAAAAAGTTCCATTTCCTGATTTACAGGTTCCTTTATTTGCGATACAACTTTCAAATAGTTTATTTTCAGTCTTAATTGGTATGGTCAATAAATTTAGGGAAAATATAGAGGAGAATTTGGAATTAAGAAGCTAGAGTTCGGCAACATTAGGATTTATTCGCCAATTGACCACAAGCGGCATCAATGTCCTTACCGCGCGAACGGCGTACAGTTACTATTACCCCTTTACGTTCCAAGGTTTTTACATACATATCAATGGCCCTATTATCGGCCTGTTGAAACACTCCATCATCAATGGGATTATATTCTATTAAATTAACTTTTGAAGGTGCAAATCTGCAAAAGTCAACTAGGGCATCGGCGTCTTTTTGAGTATCATTGACCCCTTCCCATACCACATATTCATAAGTGATTCGACTTTTGGTCTTCACATACCAATATTGAAGTGCCTCTCGTAAATCTTTTAAGGTGAAAGTAGCATTAAATGGCATAATCGAGGTTCTAATCTCATCTATCGCAGAATGCAACGATACCGCCAATTTAAATTTGACTTCACCATCGGCCATTTTTCGAATCATTTTTGGCACCCCTGAAGTGGATACCGTAATTCGTTTTGGAGACATTCCCAACCCCTTGGCCGAAGTGATCATATCAATAGCCTTTAAAACGTTATTATAGTTCATTAGCGGCTCTCCCATACCCATAAAAACGATATTACTTAAAGGTCTACCAAAATACAGCCGACTTTCATTGTCAATAGCAACAACCTGATCATAGATTTCATCTGGATTGAGATTACGCATTCGTTTTAATCGTGCCGTTGCGCAAAACTTACAGTCCAAACTGCAACCTACCTGACTTGATACGCAAGCCGTGGTTCTTGTACTAGTAGGTATCAATACAGATTCAACCACCAAATCGTCATACAAGCGCACCGCATTTTTTATAGTACCATCCTTACTGCGTTGCATTTGGTCGACCTTTATATGGTTGATTACAAAATTTGCAGTCAAAAGATCTCGGGTCTCCTTTGAAATATTGGTCATGACATCAAAGGAATGGGCTGATTTATGCCAAAGCCATTCATAGACCTGGTTACCCCTGAAAGCTTTATCACCATTAGTTGTAAAAAACTCCCGTAGTTGTTCCAGGGTCAGCGCCCTAACGTCCTTTTTTTTTATGCTCCCCTCCATCCAAAAGAAAAAAATCCTGCCCGTCTAAACTATTGTTTTAGGAAAGGCAGGATTTTCAAATATTGTTTTATAATCCTAAACAATCAACATGGCATCGCCATAAGAATAAAATCTATAGCCTTCCAAGATTGCCTCTTTGTATGCTCTCTTCATTAAATCATGACCAATGAAGGCAGATACCATCATCAACAATGTTGATTTTGGCAAGTGAAAATTAGTTATCATACAATTCGCAATACTAAAATCATAAGGTGGAAAAACAAATTTGTTTGTCCACCCATCAAAGGTGTTCAAAGTATGTACTGAAGAAACCGCGCTCTCCAATCCGCGCATAGCGGTAGTACCCACAGCACAAACTTTACGCTTGTTTCTTTTTGCTGCGTTTACGACTTCTGTAGCTTTTTCATCAATGATCAATTCTTCACTATCCATTTTGTGTTTGGATAGATCTTCGACCTCAACCGGATTGAATGTTCCTAAACCTACATGCAAGGTCACCTCGGCAAAGTCTATCCCTTTTATTTCCAATCGCTTTAATAAATGTTTTGAAAAGTGGAGTCCAGCAGTAGGCGCTGCAACCGCACCTTCATGCTTTGCATAAATGGTTTGGTAACGATCCTCATCTTCCGGTTCAACCTCTCTCTTAATATATTTAGGCAATGGTGTTTCGCCAAGATCTCGCAATTTTCTCCTAAAATCGATATAAGAGCCATCATATAAGAACCGTAGTGTTCTTCCTCTCGATGTTGTATTATCAATGACTTCGGCAACTACACTTTCGTCATCACCAAAATATAATTTGTTACCTATACGAATCTTACGGGCAGGATCTACAAGAACATCCCAAAGTCTTTGTTCTTCATTCAGCTCTCGAAGTAAAAACACCTCTATTCTTGCCCCCGTTTTTTCTTTATTGCCATACAGCCTAGCAGGAAACACCTTGGTATTGTTCAATACCATGACATCACCTTCATCAAAATACTCGATAAGATCCTTGAACATTCTATGCTCGATTTTACCAGTATCCCTATGTACAACCATTAATTTGGACTCATCCCTATTTTCTGCAGGGTATTCGGCCAATAAATCTTTTGGAAGCTCAAAATTGAAGTGAGATAATTTCATATGACGGTTATTCTAATTTAAAATAGTAATTTTTGCGGCTGCAAATATACAACTGCAACATAGGGGTTGTCAAGTAAATCAGCAATTAAATGCTAATTATGATGATTGAATATCAAATCCCAGTTTTTTAAGATCCTCCCAAAAGTCAGGATATGACTTGGAAACCACTTCGGCATCATTGATTTTTAAGGTTGTTTTAATGGCCAATGGGCCAAATGCCATAGCCATCCTATGATCATTATAGGTATCAATGGAAACATCCGGGATTATTTCCTTAGTTGGTTCAAGAGTCAAGGATTTATCGGTCACCATAACTTTAGCTCCTAATTTGGAAAGCTCCATGTGCATCGCCTCCAACCTATCGGTCTCTTTGATTTTAAGAGTATGCAGACCTGTTAATTCACAACCAACTCCTAACCCGAAGCAGGTGACTGCAATGGTTTGGGCTATGTCTGGTGCATTGGCCAAATCGCAAGTGATTATTTGCAATTTTCGATTTTCGATTTTTCTTAAAACAATCTCATTTTCAAAAAATGTGGTTTTAACCCCAAAATCTTGATAAATCTTTGAAAGCACACTATCTCCTTGTAAGCTATGCTTTTTATAGGCACTTAATTTTATTTCGGTTCCTATTTCGCAAAGCGCCACTACACTATAGAAATATGATGCTGAACTCCAATCAGATTCAACTACCAATTCCGCTGGTCTTACATCTGTTTTTTTTGAAACGCTTATCTTATTTCCTTGGAAAGAAGTCTCTACCCCAATTTGATTTAACAATCCCAATGTCATTTCAATATAGGGTACTGAGGTAATTTCACCAATCAATTCAAGTTCCAAACCATTCTCTAAACTCGGGGCAATCAACAATAAGGACGAGATATATTGACTGCTAATATTGGCAGGCAGGCTAACTTCATTTTTCGTGAGTTTCTTACCTTTTATTTTTATTGGGGGGTAACCTTCATTAGTTACATATTCTATATCGGCACCTAAACCCCTTAAAGCTTCTACCAACACTTTTACCGGGCGCTCTGTCATTCGCTGGGAGCCTGTAAGAACGATCTCTTTACCTTCTTGGGAAGCAAAATAGCCTGTTAAAAAACGCATTGCTGTTCCCGCATGATGTATGTCAACTTCCCCATTGGAAATTTTAAGGCCTTTTTGCATCACCTCTGCATCATCAGAGTTAGAAAGATTACTGATTGAAATTTTCGGGAACAATGCCTGCAGCAATAATGACCGATTAGACTCACTTTTTGAGCCCGTTATTTGAATACTGGATTTTATTTGATTTTTGGCTGGGCCAGATAGGTGTAATTTCAAATCAGAGTAGGTTTAAAAACGAAACGCAAATATACTACTATTTGAGCTTTTCATTGTTTTGGTGCCTATCATGGTCTCTTTTGGTTTTTATCTCCAACTTTTTATCAAAGGATTTTTGCAAATCGATCCCCGTCTGATTGGCTAAACACAATACCACAAAGAGTACATCTGCCAACTCTTCGCCCAAATCCTTGTTCTTATCCGATTCCTTTTCACTCTGCTCGCCATATCGGCGTGCGATAATGCGTGCTACCTCCCCAACTTCCTCGGTAAGTTGGGCCATATTGGTAAGCTCATTGAAATAACGAACACCATGGTTCTTTATCCAATTATCTACTTCCTGCTGCGCTTTTTGAATCCCCATTACTCGATATTTTAGACAAAACTACTTTTTCTGCCTGTTTTTCTATAACGGTTTTATAGAATTCTTTTAGCCCTTGATAGTTTATCGAAGGAATTACCGCATGATTCATTTTTAAATCCGATGTAATTTGAATACTTTGTGAACCAACCGCTACTACATTGAAGAGAAATGTCCCCACTTTTCCCTCCATTGCTATATTCATTTTTTCAGGTACGGATTCTACCTCATAGCCTTCGGGGATTTTCAGGACAATATTATATTTATACTGCCATGGATAGGTATAATCAATAGGGTAATCCCTATTTTCCAATTGAAAAGGATTTTCTGATATGGTAAACCAAAATAAAGGAGACAAATACATTTTGTCTCCGATAATATCAACTACATCCTGTTTTAAAAATCCAAAATTCTCTTTGACCGGTCTACCAATCGTATATTTATTTTTAATGCTGTAATCCGATATTTCCAATCCACCATAGGATTCCTCCATTTCCTCCAAATAACTTTCTTCTTCCATATTCGCGTAGTTATTTCTATAGGAATAGGCCTTATAGTCCTTCCTTGTTCTTCTTACTTTACCTTGCAGTTCTCCTTCTGGAGAAAGTTCCGCACTTAACATAACAACTTCTTGTGAAACATAGGGAGGAATCAAAGAAACGGGGGCAGAGCCGCTACCTTCTTTTACAATTCTACCCGCCCAATTTATGGTCATAGAAGGCAACATATTTGGCTTACTAAATTTATTGGTGGCATCCAAGAAAACATTTTCTCCGTTTAAATTTACAACTGCCGCCACATAGTTAAACCCTCTCATAGTAGGAAACAATGGAACTCCGTGACTTCTTGTACTTATAAGGACTGGATCTGCTTTTAATCCAGCAGCACGAAGCATACTAACCAACATTAGATTTATATCCGCAATATTTCCAGTTTTGAGGTCATAGGCTTTTTTAACGCCTTCATCTATAGTATATCCGTAAATGCCATTCCAGTGCATTCTATTTTGCACAAATTGAAAAACCGCACTCATTTTCTCGATATTGGAGCTTTTTCCTTGTAAGATAGTTGGTAAATCATCTTTAAAATAACGCTTACTATCCAATTGATATCCAAAACCTTCGCTCTCATAAATGGTTTTAACAACTTTCTCCCATGAGCTGGTATAATCCTTCATAATTGAATTTGGAAACTTGACGTATTGCAACTCATATACGATTGCACTTCTGTAATTATCCATATTATTTACAAAAGGTTCTTCTTTTAAGGCTGGTGTATCCAGTATTTCCAATGTCGAAATGTTTATCTTATAATCTAGATTTCCATTATTGATCGAATTCTGTTGCCCCCAGGTTCCGCCTGGCCTATTGAAGGAGGAAAAATTAATTTTGGCACTAGCTACATCATGTTCCAACTCAACAAAAAGATAGCCTTTCACTTGTGACTTAAAAACAAAATACTCGGGGATATTCACTTTTATTTCTTGTTTTGCTATTGGAATGTCGTATTGCAAATCAATCTTGTCCAAACTATGGGAAAATGGTGAGCTTATATTATACGTGTATTCAATAACACAACCCTCCTTTAAATTGGGCATGGTAAATTTCTTTTTTGACCAATACTTTGAAGTCTCTTCAGAAAAAACATCTGAACCCTTCAGTTTGCTCTTTTCTATTTCCTCTCCAACCCAATTATAGGTAAAAGCCTTAATCCCGACTACATCTTCCTCATTACTATCGTTTCTATACAAACTTTCGCTAATAGTGCCATATTCAAATCCCTTTTTGGTATAAATCTTTACACGTTCATGAACCTTAGTATTAACTTGAAAACCTCGATCCCTAATATAGGTATACGAAACATGAACATTCCTATATAATACTAAAGCATCCGCAGTGGAATCCTTGGAGTAATGTGTTTGGGTCAATTCTTTTTTGGAGACTTTTCCGAATTTAAAATCTTGGGAATAGATCATAGGTCCAAAAAGAAGTAGTAATACCATAAGTTGTAAAAAGTGTTTCATGTTATTAGGTTTATTATTTTTCCAATCAAAACGTGTTTAGCTTCTTAGAAGGACCACTTTTGCGTTTTCATACTTGGCAATTTCTTTTCTAAAAGATCTATAAGAATCATATTTTTCCTTAGGATACTCCCCTGATTTTAGAAAAAATGTCCGTTGATAGTTTAATTGACCATCTTCCTTTTGGGATATGGAAAGTGAATATTCCCCAAACTCTGAGTTTATTTTTTTAGATTCTGGCATGGCTTCAATAGCAAACCCTTCAGGCAGATAAATACTATAGCTGTCTTCATCATAAAAACCTCTTTGTATCTCAAAAGGTAGTTTTCTAACCCTATGTCGTTTGGGAACAAAAGTATTCCTGTTGAAGGCATTGGGCACAAAAAGAAGTCGGTTTCCTGATGCCGTAGCGTAGTTTTGCGCACTAATAGTAACACTTTCAGTAAAAACAACCTCTTCTTTGTTATTCTTAAATGTATAGGCATCCAGAGATAAGTTATTTATAAAGGACAAAGACCCTTGATACTTTTCAAGCACTTCATCCTTGTTAAAGTCTTGAATTTGAAATCGATTGTCGTACTGAATTCCCCTGGTTTCGATATTAGCGCTAGCCTTAATCCCTCCCTCTGACCCAAGTTCAATTCTTGCTTCAATTTTTTGTGAATTATCTTTCTCTAGGTAAGATTCTGTAGTCACAACCTCTCCTCCGTCCGGTTTTATTACAAAAACCTTTCTGCCATCCGTAAAATCCCCAATAAATCCGAAGGGATGAACCTGCGAAGTACAGTCAATCCATTTAAAACCTTCCTCATAGGGTATGGCCAAAATTGCATGGTTCCCTTGGGCCAGTGTCGCAAAATCATATTCAAAATCGACTTTATCGGCCCCAGCCTCAACATGTGTGTAGTAACTCTCCACACCAGCTGCTTTAAGCAATGCCTGGGTATAATTCGAAAGCCCTTTACAATCCCCATACTTCACTCTATCCACATCTAGGGCCGTTATGGGTTGAATCCCTCCTATTCCCACTTGCACACTAATATATCTGGTACGTTCCTGTACATACTCATATACGATCTTTGCCTTTACCAAATTGCCATCTACACCTTTGACCAAATCAATTATTTCTTGCTTTACTTGGTTTGACAATTGATCTCTTCCCGAAAGAAGATTGTTATACATCCAACTACCTAATTGATTCCAATTAGAAGCTTTTCCAGTATAACCTTCATAATAAAAATTATCTAATCTTAATATTAATCTAGGAGCTAATTTACCAAAGGACGGACTCAATTCCTCACTTTTTATAGCCTCAATATTATCCCCTTTGTACGTAATGGAGGTGGCAGTCTCCTCCTTTTCAATCTTGTACCCTTGGATGTTTTTCTCCTTAATACTGGGTTTAAGGGTTCCATTTGGAAAGTTTACGGTAAATGAACTGTTTTCCACACTGACCAGAAAACTGTCCAGAAAATACCAATCTGGTATAAACGCAGTATTCTTTGTCTGTACCACTTTCTCAAAAACAATAGTGTACGGATATTGCGTTGGAGTATATTCCAAGTATTTCACTCTGGAATCTGAGTAAAGCGTACCTCCCGAAACGGCACTTACATCTCTAAAATCTTTTTCCTTAATTTTTTTGATTGCCTTTCCCAATCTGTCATAGACTGTTGCCCGGACACTTTTAACCCTTCTAGAGTTGTCATATCCCGCAAATGCCTGAACATGTTTATTCCCATGCTTATTAAGTACCGTCACAATCCGCTTAGAAGTGATGAGCATATTTTCTTGGGACAGAATATCTACCTTCATTTCATCAAGCCGAACAACGGCATTAGCGTTTTTGGTTAAATCTTCATCTAGAACAATAGATTGATAGTTTGTATCTTGTGCCTGGGTAAGTAACAATGCCATAAAGGCGGAAATAAAAAAAATAAGCGCATTCGTTAGGTTTGGTTGGAGAACTATAACGTTAAAATACCTAATTTTCTTACGTGTGGAAAGGGAAAAATAGAATTATTTCCTACTCTTTGTTCTTTGTATCCATTGTGATGGTCACTGGACCATCATTTAGTAGTTCAACTTTCATGTCGGCACCAAAAATACCGGTCCCCACTTTTTTACCCAGTTCATTTTCGAATTGCCTCACGAATTTTTCGTAAGTGGGAATTGCAAAATCTGGCTTAGCCGCTTTTATGTAGGAAGGTCTGTTCCCTTTTTTTGTCGAGGCATGTAAAGTAAATTGGCTCACCACAATGGCCTCTCCGCCCATTTCCAATAGTGACTTGTTCATCACTCCATTTTCGTCATTGAAAATGCGAAGGTTCGCAATTTTACGTGAAAGCCATTGAATATCATCATTTGAATCTTCATTCTCAATTCCGAGCAAAATCAAAAGTCCATTTTCTATTTTAGAAACAACAAGACCATCAACCGTCACACTTGCCTTTGAAACTCTTTGAATTACAGCCTTCATTTATCGTGTTCTATGGTTATCTTCTTCTCCTGTGATCATTTGAACATAGCTATTGTACCTGCCCCACGCTACTTTTTCATCATCCAAAGCATCTTTTACCGCACATTTGGGCTCATCTAAATGAAGACAATTATTGAATTTACATTCACCTTTCAGTTTGAAAAATTCAGGGAAATAATCCCCAATCTCATCTTTGTCCATATCTACCATTCCAAAACCTTTGATACCCGGGGTGTCAATAATCCTGGCATCAAACTCAAGATCGAACATTTCTGCAAAAGTCGTGGTATGCTGTCCTTGAAGATGTTGTTCTGAAATCTCGGTGGTCTTTATATTTAAAGAAGGTTCCAAGGCATTGATCAACGTAGATTTTCCAACTCCTGAATTGCCCGAGAACATACTGGTCTTACCAAGCATCAATTCTTTTACCTTATCTACGTTCTTACCTGATTTGGCCGAAATACCAATACAGGTGTATCCTATATCTCGATATATGGAAGCCAAATATTTTACTTCTAACAATTCATCCTCATCATAAGTGTCAATCTTATTAAAAAGCAAAACAGCAGGGATATCATAGGCCTCTGCCGCTACTAAAAATCGGTCAATAAAAATAGAATAGGTTTTGGGATTGTTCAAGGTTATCATCAAGAAGACTTGATCCAAATTCGAGGCAATGATATGTGTTTGCTTTGAAAGCTTTACCGACTTTCGGATGATATAGTTTTTTCTATCCTCGATATCTGAAATCACACCTATAGTTTCATCTCCTATCGTATCAATCTCAAAGACCACACTATCACCAACTGCAATGGGATTCGTACTTTTAATACCTTTTAGCCTAAATCTGCCTTTAATACGGCATTCAAAAAAATTACCGTCAGTAGCCCTGACCGTGTACCAGCTTCCCGTAGACTTGTAAACCGTACCATGCATTGGTTATTTTTCACAAAGAAACAATATCATTTATTTTTAGCCGTTATCTTTTTTGTAAATAATCAATAAAACTTTAATCAAGCTCGTTAATTATGAAAAAAGTCTTTTTTATTTTATGTCTTATCGTTGTGTTTTCGATAGACATAAATGCCCAAGAATACAAGGTAATCACCAGTGTAGAGTCAATAGTACCCAATGGACTGGGTAGATCAAGAATTATAAGTGCCCTAGAGGATAAGGATTATAAAGAATATTCAAGTATTCAAACTGATGAGGATAACACTCGAAACAAATCTAAAAGACAAGCTATCCGTGTTAAGAATTTTGAGGAAACAAAATTATTGAACTTTTATAATATCGCAGGGATTCGTTTTCAAAACATCGCGGCCAATGACGCTCTAATTACTTCCAAAATCAATACTATGGTATCTGAAGGATGGGAATTAGCTTTTGTAACCAGTGGGGTAGAAAGCGAAGCTGGTAAAGGAGATGGTAAAGGTATATTCATTACCCGATATATCTTTAAACGATAAAACTATAATCCCGGCCAAGGCCGGGATTTATTTTAATTAATCCTTAATATAGACCCTCCCCCCGGCCAATGTCTTTTTATTGACATTTTTAGGGTTACCATACACATAAACATCGCCCCCGGCCTTTACATTTATATCCACCTTATCCGAAGCGAATACCTCCGCCTCTCCTGCAGCGGTAATTTTCACATCGGTATTTGCAGTTTTAAGCTCTCGACCCTTAAAAACACCGCCTGTATTCAGGACTACCCATTGGTTATTGGCCAAACCGGAAGCTTCAACAACACCTCCTGTTACAGCGCGAACCTCCAAATTTATTACATTTAAGCCTACTTTTATCTTCGCACCCTCCTGAGCCTTTAATTCAATATGATCTTGTTTTAATAACTCATTACTAACAATTTTTGCCCCTTCGTTAGCATCAATCACATCTAAATATTTATAGTAGACCTCAATAAATGTATCCTCTCCCTGAAACTTTTTGTCCAATTGCATTTTTAATTTTAAAGTGCCATTGGTGTTGACAACTTTAATCTCATGGACATTTTTCCCTTTGATCATCACCTTATTTTCGTCGGCTTTTATAAGATTTACTTCAATGAGATCAAATACTTTTATTTTATTAAAATCCCCGACTTCTTTATCAACAATTTGAGCAAACGTGTTTGCCGAAACCAATGCTAAAAGCAAAATCAATAGTTTTTTCATTGTATGTCCTTTATTTATTCTATTTAAGGATGACCTAAAAACTCGATTGTTACACTTTAAAAATAAAAAAACCCGACTGTTTCGCCGGGATTTTTTTTAACCATTAATTATTTTTTCCTGATGGTTAATCGACTCTTGGTGAATCGCCTTGAACAATCGAAGAACAAATTCCTCACTCAAGCCTTTTGATTCTCCTTCAAGAATCATGGCTCCAAGAATTTGATTCCATCTATTGCTTTGAAGCACAGCCACATTCTTCTGTTTTTTCAATGTACCTATACCGTCAGAAATCTTCATGCGCTTACCAAGGGCATCGATCAATTGGCTATCGATAATATCAATTTGTGCCCTAAGATTACTTAATTGATTTTTATATTCAGCTTCCTCATTTGATTCTTTTCGAATTTGCAGATCTTTCATAATCTGAATTAAGACTCTCGGTGTTACTTGCTGTGCGGCATCACTCCAAGCGTTATCAGGGTCATAATGTGTCTCAATAATCAGTCCATCAAAGTTGAGGTCCAAGGCCGTTTGAGAAACATCGAAAATCATATCTCTATTTCCTGTAATATGCGATGGGTCATTTATTATCGGCAAATCAGGGAACTTGGTCTGTAATTCAATAGGTAATTGCCATTCGGGAATATTCCTATATTTTGATTTCTCATAGGTAGAAAAACCTCTATGTATTACCCCAAGTTTTTTGATATTGGCAGTACTTAGTCTTTCAACAGCACCTAACCACAACGACAAATCTGGGTTTACCGGGTTCTTGACCAGCACTATTTGATCAGTGCCTTGCAACGCATCGGCTATTTCCTGTACAATAAATGGACTAACCGTAGAACGAGCTCCGATCCATAGTAAATCTATATCATGTTCCAAAGCCAATTCAACATGGGCCCTATTTGCTACTTCGGTTGCAGTTTTCAAACCTGTTTCTTCCTTTACTTTTTGTAGCCATTTAAGGCCTAAAGCGCCAACACCCTCAAAGTTACCAGGACGTGTTCTTGGTTTCCAGATACCAGCTCGGAAATAGTTTACATCAGTATCTTTTAATTCGTGCGCTATCTTCAACACCTGATCTTCAGTTTCTGCACTACATGGTCCTGCGATTACCAACGGATGATCTAATCCTAAATCGTCCAACCATGTTCTCATTTGTTTTGAATTCTCCATTTTTAGTGTACTATTATTTGTTAAGTGGTATCCCTTTTAATATTCCCTTTATTTTATTGGTATTGTTCATTTCATTATAAATGCCCTCATAATCTTCATTAAGTAGCAACTTTTTAAAGTCTTGTAAATTCTCAATATACTCTTCAAGGGTTTCAATCACGTTCTCCTTGTTCTGTTCGAAAATAGGAGTCCACATAGCGGGTGAACTTTTTGCCAAACGCACTGTGCTTTCGAACCCACTACCCGCCATGTCAAAGATATCGCGTTCATTTTTCTCTTTCTCAATAACCGTTTTCCCTAACATAAACGAACTTATGTGTGATAAATGGGATACATAGGCAATGTGTTTGTCATGTGCCTCTGGGTTCATATACCTAATACGCATTCCCATTTTTTGAAAAAGTTCGAGTGCTATTTCTTGAAGTTTGAACGCCGTCTTTTCTACTTCACAGATAATATTGGTCTTTCCTTCATACAATCTTTCGATAGCCGCTGAAGGGCCTGAAAATTCCGTACCTGCTATTGGGTGGCAGGCCAAGAAGTTTCTCCTTTTGGAATGATCAGCCAAGCTTTTGCAAAGGGCGAACTTGGTAGAACCGGCGTCAATCACGAGGCAATCATCATTTACGGCATCTAATATTATGGGTAGCTCTGTCAGCATAACATCAACAGGAATACTTACAATCACAATATTGGCCAAATGCAATTCGTCATAACCAGATTTGATATCTATAAGGCCTAATGCCAATGCCTCATCCAAATGCTGTGGGTCATTGTCCACACCATATATTTTTGCATTGGGATCAAGCCTTTTTATGTCTTTGGCCATTGAACCCCCAATTAATCCGATACCGATTACAAATACGTTCATTTTAAAATCTATCTAATGCTTCTTTTATTTTTTCTTCTTTCACACACAATGAAAACCGGATGTAACCTTCTCCGTTACTTCCGAAGATAGTTCCTGGTGCAATAAAAACATCCTTATCGGCAAGCACATTATCTATGAATTCTTCCGAACCTTGTACACCTGTAGGTAGTTTGGCCCAAATGAACATCCCCACTGCATTACGATCGTATGTGCAATTTAGTTTATCAGCCAAAGCAAATATCAATTCCCTTCGTGCTGTGTAAACCTCATCCAAGGAGTTGAACCAGTCCTGTCCGCTGGCCAAAGCCGCTATGGCCCCTTTTTGAATGCCATAGAACATACCGGAATCCATATTGCTTTTCACCTTTAAAATTGCATTGATATGTGCTGCATTTCCCAAAACCATTCCTACACGCCAACCGGCCATATTAAAGGTTTTACTCAAAGAGTTAAGCTCTAATGCCGTTTTTTTGGCCTCCGGAACACCTAAAATACTTATGGCGTCATTGTTCAGAACAAAACTATAAGGATTGTCATTCACCAATAATATTTGGTTTGCTTTTGCAAACTGTACCAATTGCTGAAGTTGTATTTTACTAGCAGTCGCACCCGTTGGCATATGCGGATAACTCACCCACATTAGCTTAACTTTGGACAGGTCTTGCTTTTGCAACTTCTCTAAATCTGGGAACCAGCCGTTTTCTGCATATAGATCATATTGTCTGGGAACTGCTCCCACAAGCTTGGTAACCGATGTATATGTGGGATACCCCGGATTTGGAATCAATGCTTCATCTCCCGGATTTAAAAAGGCCATGCTTATATGCATTATCCCTTCTTTGGAACCCATTAATGGTAATATTTCTGTATTGGGATCTGCAATTACACCAAATTTCGATGCATAAAACTCAGCAATTGACTCCCGAAGCTCTGGTAATCCCTGATAACTCTGATATTGATGCGCGCCAACATCCATAATGGATTGTTGGATGGATTTGATAACATCTTTAGAAGGAATTAGGTCAGGACTACCAATCCCCATATTAATGATGGGCCTACCCTTAGCAATAAGCCCACGTACCTCTCTCAATTTTTTAGAGAAATAATATTCTTCTACGGTTTTTAATCTATCTGCGGTACGAATCATATTCTGGCATTTTTATATTCGCCTAAAACCCTGAAATCCTCCGACATTATTTTCAAAAGAGATTTTGCCTTGGCAAAATTATCATATTTGTCAAAGGTAACATCAACAAAAAAGGCATATTTCCAAGGAGATTCAATAATCGGCAAGGACTGTATTTTGGTCAGGTTAAGATTGCAATCGCTCATGACGTTCAAAACCGTGGCCAAACTTCCCCTTTTATGGTCAGTAACAAATCGCAAAGATGCCTTGTTGATCTCCTCTTTGGGCAATTCCTTATTTTGGGTCTTTATAATGATAAATCGGGTTGAATTGTTCTTGATGGTCTGAATCTCAGGGGCAATAATTTCCAAATCATACAAATCTGCCGCAACAGAGGGTGCTATGGCAGCAATACCCTTTAATTGCTTGTCATGAATTTGTTTGGCAGTTTTAGCAGTATCGACATCCTCTACCATTTTAATATGCGGTTTGGTCTTCAAAAATTCACGGCATTGCAACAAAGCCATGGGGTGGGAACGCACTTCGGTAATTTCATCGACCGTTTGTTCCTTTAATGCCATCAAATTATGATGGATGTTCAAATAGTGTTCGCCGATAATGTGTAAATTATTGTCATAGACCAAAGCATAATTTGGGATTATTGAGCCCGCTATCGAATTCTCAATGGCCATAACCGCTTTATCAGCCGTGGAATCAAGCAAATCATCGACCAGACCGTGAAAGGACATACATTCGACCAAATCTATATCATCATCAAAATACTCCCGTACTACTTGATGATGATTAGAACCCTTTATTCCCTGTATGGCTATTTTTAAACCCATTACTTTATTTTTCGTAAGCTAATACCTAATCTTTTTAACAAAAAAAGTCCCGTTTTTCACGGGACTCAATGTTATATTTTGTTTGCATTACACTACAACAGTCCCGTTTCTTTCCTAAAAAAGAAGAAAAAATAAAAACTGTTATAGAAATACTGCTTTGTCATTTTATTGCAAAATCTTCCGCTAAGGTAATTATTAAATTTAAAAATCAAATTTTATACCTGTCTTTTTTTGTTTTTCTCAAATAATGCCGAATTCTTTAAAGAATTCCTTTAAAAAAAGACTTTTTATTGGGAATAGCAGAGTCAATGCCAGATTTGACCTTGTTCTAAAAAGAATATATGGAATTTAAATTTAGCATAGCGTACTGCTAAAACGTATGATTCTATTCCAAATGTTCAACGCCTCCATCAAAAAAATAACTGAACCTATCAACATAACGGTTGAATACCATATTTTCTTCTTCGGAAAGTTTCATATCACTATTTAAAACAAGAATATCTACAATTCTTTTGTAAGCAGATATATCTCCTATAATATTCTCAAATTTTTCGTACTGTTCATTTCGTGGAATGTTAGCATAGTAAATCAACCTTTCTTGATATATCAGTTTAAGTTGATTAAACAATTCTCGAGCTTTGTCTATTTCCCCGACTTTATAGTACCCATTAATAAAGGGTTCGACGAACGTAAAATATCCGAAAAATTCCAAGGGCATATTTTTCATAGCGATTTCAAGAACCTCCTTCGCTCGTTCTAACTTGCCCTCATTAATCAATGCCTCTATTAAACGAGTGAGACTAATACGAAAAGAAATGCCTTGTCTTCTAGTTTGCGGGTCATGATATATATTCGCATCACCAGAATTACCCCATTGCCATTTCTTAACAATATCATACAATAAATCCGAATCAATCCTGCCTTTATCAAAAATGCTTTGATTCTTGGTTCTTATTGGCACGAGTTTGTATGCAAGTCCATCCAGTTGCAGATAATCACTCATCCAGATATATTCTTCCTCATCAAAGCTACCTCCTGAAAAATATATGGGTCTTTCCCAATCGTTATCGGCAATAATGTCGAGCATCATTAATCTACTTTTGCTGATTCCAGTTTTTGGTAAGTCAATATCAATAAAATCTACAATCTTATCTGAATCCTTCAAAGCAACCAAACCTGTTTCCAAAACCTTTTTTTTGTCAACTGGTATTCTTATCTTATTTGTAGGATAAAAAACAGCGTCCAAATAGTTTTTGGAATAATCATCAATGTTCTTACCCTGTTTTTGAATAAGGCTTTTGAGTTTCGTTCGAGGCTCATCACTTCCTACCCACTTTATAAAGTCTTTTATTACCCAGCGATTAGATGTTAACGGGGCATAATAGATATAATCACGAGAACCATAGGTGTACAAATCGTGTGTCAATTGTGAAGGAATCGGTTCGCTTTTATATGCCTTTCGCTTCATCTGGTCGATATACCAAGGGAAATGAAGATACGTCGAAATTATAATCCTTGTATCAGTGCGGTAGTTTTCAATATCCTGGGCATACCAAAGAGGAAAAGTATCTATATCTCCAATAGTAAAAAGGATGGCATTGGCATTTTCTTGAGTGGAATCTAAATATGCCTTTGCCATTGAAAGTGCTGTAAACCTATTGGATCGGTCATGATCATCCCAATTTTGGCCGGCCATTACTCCTGGTACAGTAACTAGACATGTGAGGATTACCAAAGGGCTTAAAATTTGAGGAGCAATCAGCTTTCGGAGCACATCAAATAAGCCGTAAACCCCTATGCCTATCCATACTGCGAAAACGTAAAAAGATCCAACCAATGAATAATCTCTTTCCCGTGGCTGAAAAATTGTCGGATTGGTATAAAATTGTATGGCAATTCCGGTAAAGACAAAGAAAACAAAGAGTACCCAAAATTGTTTTGGGTTTTTTCTGGCCTGATATATCAAACCTATGACGCCTAAGATTAAGGGTAAAAAGAAATAGGTATTACGTCCTTTATTATTTTTAATCTCACTTGGTAGCTTTGCCAAGCTTCCAAGTCTCAGTTCATCTATGAAATCAATACCACTAATCCAATTACCATGATTATTGTATTGACCTTGTACATCATCTTGCTTCCCAACAAAATTCCACATAAGGTACCGCCAGTACATATATCCAAACTGAAAACTGAACATATAATCTAGGTTCTGAAATACGCTAGGTGACTCGACATCTATATACTCCTTGAATTCGTTCAAAAATTCAACATAGTCCTCAATGTTTATATCCCCTAGGGTATAATCCTCTTTGAATTGGCTTATTGTTGTTTTCAATTCTTCACTTGATCTATATACTGATTTTATCTTAAATTTCAATACCCCAAAATATCGCATGTAATTCTCAGCATTCTGATTGCTCCACATTCGCGGCAAGATACCTACATGCTTTTTATTGTGTCCTCGTAAAGCGTCTTTATAATGGTTGACAATAACATACCTGCCTAGTTTTAAATCCTTTACATATTTAGGTCTCTCATCCTCAGTTTCTTCAGAGGAAGCAAAGGCGTCTGAATAATAAGCTCCGTAAAATGGACTGTCGGTACTTGGATATTGCTCTCTATTGTAATAGGCCAATAATGAAAGGGCCTCTGAGGGGTCATTTTCATTAATCACGACCTTAGAGCTGGCACGTATGGGTAGCATGAGCCAAGAAGAAAATCCAAGCAGTATAAACAGCATACTGAGAATAACGGTATTGGTCTTCTTCATGTTCCTTTTTCGGGTGTGTCGCAATGCAATATAAAAGATAGAAATAAATAAAATTACCATGATGATAGTACCCGAATTAAATGGCAGTCCGAAGGTATTCACAAAAAATATTTCGCTCCATCCAAACAATTTAAGCACGTAGGTCAATGAGAATTTAAAGATGAGCATCAAAATTGTCACCGCTACTACATTCGCGACCAAAAAGTTCTTTATAGTTATAGTTTTATAGCATTTAAAATAATAGAGAAGCCCTATCGAAGGTATGATCAAAAAACCCATAAACTGAATACCAAAGGTCAAACCCACTACAAAAGATATCAGAATGACCCATCTATTGCCTCTAGAAGTATCCAATTCGTCCGTCCATTGTATTCCCAGCCACAATAAAAATGCCATGATAAAACTGGCCATAGCATACACCTCTGTTTCTACGGCATTGAACCAAAAACTGTCTGAAAAGATAAAAGCTGTAGAACCAATGCATCCACTTCCTAAAATTACTACTAAGCTGCTACCAGTAATCTTGTCTTTTTGCGAGATAAGCTTTTTAGTCAAGTTGGTAATCGTCCAAAACATGAAAAGAATAGTGAATGCACTGGATACTACTGATACGTAATTGATCATTTTGGCAATCTGATCAGACTCCGTGGCAAATATTGCAAAAAAAACCCCAATCATTTGCAATAAAGGTGCTCCAGGAGGGTGGGCAACTTGAAGCTTAGCAGATGTTGCAATATATTCGCCAGCATCCCAAAAACTTACAGTGGGCTCAATGGTAAGACTGTATGTAATGAAAGCTATAGCGAAGACAACCCATCCTAAAACAAGATTCCACTTCCTAAATATCTTTACGGTCATTTGCATAGATTACCCTACACAAATAACCCTAAGAAAAGTATATAATGGAATTTTTAAAGGTCGGATTTAAGTACTAGCACCAGTACTAATTCCGAATTCCTTGAAATAACTCTTGGCGGCTTGAAACCTTCAACTTGCTATAAATACTTGTAATATGGGTCTTAACCGTACTTAGACTAATGAAAAGTTTATTGGCAATCTCTTTGTTGCTCTTTCCTGCAAGAATAAGAGCATGAACATTCTTTTCTTGCTTGCTCAAATCAACAATACTATGAGTTTTTTTTCTTTTTAGAGCAATAACAAAAAACACAAGGCCCGCAATAACGATTCCTGACAGGATATTAACAGCTTTACTAAATTAATATTTTTTTTCAACCACATCTTGGGTCAGATATGCTAATTTCCTTTCCAGAAAAAAGTATTCCGTGCGGTCAAGTTCACTTTCCATCAACTCCTCCAAAAGAGCCAAATAGTAATTAGGATACTTTGTAATAGCCTTTTCCAGCAGATTTTTGTTTTCCAATTGTTTAATTCCAATGAGTTTGACCATTAAGATTTGAACGGAATCTTTGGAATAGTTTTTTATCTGGGTCACAAATGCACTTGAATCATTTTTATTTTCGTAATTCTTTTTTAGACTGTTTTCAAATTTCAGTAAACGTCGCCATTCTGCATCGGCAAGATTAGAATTTTCATACCCTGAAAATAAATCAGCCCCTTTTGTGAAATGAACACTATCCTTTTTAGATAAAATAAAAATCTTATCATTGATAAGGGTATCGCTAATGATTTCTTGGATACGTTTCACATATATACGATACATTGTATTCCTATCGGAAATATGTTTATTGTGGAATGCAAAGGAGCCATCGTCATTAATTTGGACTGTTGCAACCGGAGTTTCCGTTTCGCCAATTTTCGTTAGATGCACTTTCTGCTCCCATACATCCAAATGCTCTATTTCGATATGACCTGATATGGCATTTTGACTATAAAGACCTGATATGCCTAAATAAAACAGGATAAAAAGAACTTTTTTTGCCATGCTCTTACATTTAATAATCTTTACACAAGTTAGTTGTTTCCCAGTATAAAATCAACCATGAAACTCTTTCCCTGATTTTCTTTTCAAAAAATCAATATATCAATTACTTCATCCAACACATCCTGCACTTTTGGGTGAGTATAGTTCACCAAAATCGAGAATACCATTTGTTCCTTGGGGCATATAAAAAGATTTGAATACCCGCCACCAGCCAATTTATAGAAATTGTTAACTGGTATGGCTTTTCTTTAACCAAGGAAAGGTGCTTATGCAAAATCAATCTTTAAAAATAAGTCTTCCCGTATACAATTCTTCAACATCTATAGAAGTTGGCCGGTTAAAGCTTATAGCATCTCCCGTTCCCCGAATGACACCGAAAATCGATAGTTGGGGATTTATCTGGACATCATTTGTGCCTCTATGGTTAAGACTTATGGAATTGGCTATTAGGTTTTCTGCCTCTATCCTAGAATCCCCGGCCGCTATTGTAATGTTGAAACTCTCAGCATTCCCCCCTAATTTAAAAAAGGCAATACCATTAACTACCACCGCCAAGTTTTCCACATTTAACTCCAAATCAAACTCACCATCTGTTGTTTCTGCTTCGGGTTCAACAAAACTTTCGGAAAGTAGTCGTAAACTTGGATATTGCAAAACACCATCACTCGATATCTGTAAACCTGTACTACTTCTTATTTCCGAAATGTTTGGTGAAGTCACATAGACCGTAGTCAAGCCGTATTCTCGAAATAAATTACACCCATTTTCATTGCGCAATACCAACCGATCTTCTTCTACACTCGCGGAGACTTCGTTAATAAGAAATTCTCCTGTCTCTATCTCGACCTTTTGCACATCTCCTTGCTTTAAAATCAGTGCGACTTTTTCAAAGACGATGATTTTCGAAAAATCATTGACTACAACTTCTTGGCGAATGATTTTCCCAGCATCTTGAAAACAATCTAGGGCATTTTCATTTGTACAAGAAATAAAGAACACAAAATATAGGGAAACGCAGGGTGCCTTCCATAGCTTAAAAAAAGCTCCTAACCCTTCGACTGCGCTCAGGGTGACGTCCCTGAGGAGATATTTGCGGCTATTTAATTTAACTTCCCAACCCATTTAAATCTTGTTTTAAAGCCGAACTCCTATTCCAAATTCAACCCCTTCGGCTTTTGCCCCATGTGATTTTAGGGTAATTGTACCAAAAAGTTTATTCCCAAAATAACGCTTTAATCCTAGCCTATTATACACTTGACCCTCAAAATCAAAAGGATAATATATATAATACCCCAATTGTGTTATAATCGACATTTTATTGATGAACAATTCGTGACCCACAAATATTCCAATGCGTTTATAATCATCATCCGCAGATACTCCATTTTCTGGAAATGAAATGGATTGAAATTCAATCAGTTCTTTTAAAAAGTTCGAGAAAAACATATCGGCCCCTAACTGTATTGCACTTTTTCGGCCTACTCGTTTGTCTACGTGGGCAGAAATAATATAAAAAGGAAACTGTCCCGAATCAATTACATCGCTTTCATTCAATCCTGTCCTTAATACAAAGTTATATTTTAAAGGTTCTGATTTTTTTTCTTTCGGGCCACTTTTCAGGTAATCAATGTTCTCACCTCCATCCAGATCATAAACAAGTCCGGCATTCAGAGCAAAGGTATTGGTAGAGGTATTAGGAGCTTTAAAATTCGCATTGGAATAGTGTATAACCGAAATGCCAGCTTTAAATCCCAGCCCCTTAAATACATTTTCCTTGTGATAGTTCAACATCAAATAGGTAGAGCTCAAAAAATGAGACCCATAGGCATTGTTCCTAAAATTATTGTACTTGTCATACGGGTTTGTGTTGTAGGCTATTCCTTGACCCATCCGAAATTGCATATATCTCTTGAAAAAGTAGAAATTGTAATGGGCATACAATCCAAAATTGTGACCAAGGGTTGCGTTGTTCATGTCTTGATACACAAAGGAATACCCTACATCTGGATAATTAAAGTCTTGCTCCCATTCATTCTGGCCATAGGTTTTTTTATTATAGGCAAGTATCAACCCTGCGGGATGATTGGATATTAAATGTGAAACATCAGGGTTATGCAATAGTACGGAACCATAGTATTGGTTAAGATCCAAGGTGTGTTTTGAAACCTCGTGGTCATTGACCTGAGAGAAACAAAAAGTCACTGCCAAAAGAAGCCCAATAAAGCAATTTACCTTCATGGTGGGCAAAAGTAGGAAAAAGTAATCAAGAGGGCATTAACCGTTCCAAATGAATACATTCCTTTATTAAAAAACCTCCTTCGCGATAGCTCTGATATTGTCAGATTTACCCATAGAATAGTAATGCAAGACAGGTACACCAGCTTCTTTTAATTCTTTGGATTGTTTAATGGCCCATTCAATACCAACTTGACGAACCGCTTTATTATTTTCACAGGCATCCACTGCATCGATTAAATCTTGGGGTAGATCAATTCGAAATACTTGGGGCAACAATTGTAAATGTCGCTTTACCGCCATAGGCTTTATTCCCGGAATGATTGGAATGTCAATCCCAATATCCCTTGCCGCATCTACGAACTCAAAGAATTTTTGATTATCAAAAAACATCTGGGTCACTACGTAGTCAGCCCCTGCATCTACTTTTTCCTTGAGTCGTTTTAAATCTGATTTCAATGAAGGTGCTTCCAAATGCTTTTCAGGATATCCAGCCACACCAATGCAAAATTGATCACTATGGTCCGTTTCAATAACCTCATGCAAATATTTGCCTTGATTTAGATTTTGAATCTGCTCCACTAAGTCAACCGCATACTGATGTCCTCCTTTTGTGGGCTGAAAGTATTTTTCTTCCCGCATTGCGTCTCCGCGTAACGCCATCACATTATCAATCCCTAAATAATGACAGTCAACCAAAACATACTCCGTTTCCTCCTTGGTAAAACCTCCACACAGTATATGGGGAACAGTATCTACCTTGTACTTATGTTTTATTGAGGCACAAATCCCCACAGTGCCCGGTCTCATTCGTGTCACCTTCTTATCCAATAAACCCTCTTTGTCTATATAAACATATTCTTCCCTTGAAGTGGTAACATCAATAAACGGTGGATCAAATTCCATCAAAGGATCTATATTGTTATAGAGTTCTTGTATGTTTCGACCCTTTACAGGTGGAATCAATTCAAAGGAAAACAAAGTTTTGCCTTTCGCATTTTTTAAGTGGTCAGTAACTTTCATTTTATTCTACATCCCTTCTTGAAGAAAGAGAACTTATTTACCATTTGAATTTATTTTTGGCATCTTTTCCATCTACCCATCTTTTGCATTCCTGCCTTCGCAGGAATGACAATCAATAAACTACGGCCATTAGTTATCAACTAAATTAGGTGCCAACCATTTTTTTGCCTCTTCCAAAGGTATTCCTTTTCGTTTGGCATAATCCTGAACTTGGTCTTCTTTTATTTTCCCCAACCCAAAATACCGGGCTTCTGGATTTGCAAAATAATAACCGCTTACGCTAGCCGCTGGCCACATGGCCAAACCTTCCGTCAATTCTACTCCTATATTTTCTTTAACCCCTAAAAGTTCCCATATTGTAACTTTTTCTAAATGATCGGGACATGCGGGATATCCGGGAGCCGGACGAATACCTTTATAAGATTCTTTGATGAGTTCTTCATTGCTTAAGTTTTCACTAGAGTCATAGCCCCAATGCCCAGTCCTAATCTGCTTGTGCAAATATTCGGCAAAAGCCTCTGCCAAACGGTCTGCAAGCGCTTTGATCATAATTGAATTGTAATCATCATGGTTCTTTTCATATTCCGAAGCCAATTCTGCAGTTCCAAATCCCGTACTCACACAAAAACAACCTAAATAATCTTGAATTCCCGTGGTTTTGGGTGCAATAAAATCGGCGAGGGCAAAATTTGGCACTCCATCGCGTTTTTTTAGTTGTTGACGGAGCGTACGGAAAATGTACTTTTCCTCCATTTTCCCTTCGACTGCGCTCAGGGTGACATTTCGCTCCATATTTGACAAACCATCAACTTCGATATCATCATCAATGCTGTTTGCCGGGAACAATCCAAAAACGGCTTTTGCCCTTAATTGCTTTTCTCCAATAATCTTTTTGAGCATGGTTCTAGCATCTTCAAAGAGTTCCGTTGCTTGGGAACCTACAATAGTATCGTTCAAAATTTGAGGATATTTACCATGCAGCTCCCAACTTCTAAAAAATGGGGTCCAATCTATAAATTCCTCCAATTTTTGAAGCTCTAAATCCTCAATAACTTGAATTCCCAATGATTCGGGTTTTATTATTTCTGAAGTTTTCCAACTAATTTGAAACTTATTATCTCGAGCAGCTTCAATTGATCTATATTCCTTTTGTCTTGAGCGCTTTAAAAATTTATCCCTGAATGTTTCATAGTCCAATTTAATGGATTTCTTATATCCGATGGAGCTTTCCTTCTTCAACAAATCACCAACAACCGTTACTGCGCGCGAAGCGTCATTAACATGAACAACGGCATTTTGGTACTGTGGATCGATTTTTACCGCGGTATGAGCCTTACTGGTGGTGGCTCCCCCAATCAACAGGGGAACTCTAAAGTTTTGCCGTTCCATTTCTTTGGCCAGGAAAACCATTTCATCAAGTGAGGGTGTGATTAATCCGCTAAGACCAATAATGTCAACTTTTTCTTCTTTAGCCTTATTTATTATCTTTTCTGGAGGTACCATAACCCCTAAATCGACAATTTCATAATTGTTACATGCCAGCACAACACTAACTATATTTTTTCCAATATCGTGCACATCTCCTTTTACCGTGGCCATAAGAATTTTTCCAGCTCCTCTGGCATCATTGGCTTGGGGGTTTTTCAATTTTTCTTCCTCAATGAAAGGCAGCAAATAGGCTACAGCTTTTTTCATTACTCTTGCAGACTTTACGACCTGTGGCAAGAACATTTTTCCGTTCCCGAATAAATCCCCGACTACATTCATTCCTGTCATCAAATGTCCCTCAATAACTTCAATGGGTTTATCAACACTTAATCTCGCCTCTTCTATATCTTCAACGATATATTGATCTATTCCTTTTACCAAGGCCCTAGTAATCCTATTTTGAATTGGCTCCTCCCTCCAAGATAGATCAACCTTGCTTTCTTTTGCCTTACCTACAACAGATTCAGCAATATCCAATAACCGCTCAGTGGCATCATCTCTACGGTTAAGTATTACATCCTCAACATGTTCCAATAAATTTCTAGGGATATCATCGTAAACTTCCAACATGGCTGGGTTCACAATCCCCATGTTCATTCCTGCCTGAATAGCATGGTATAGAAAAACGGAGTGCATAGCCTCACGCACTGGATTATTACCCCTAAAGCTAAATGAAACATTACTTATTCCACCACTGACACTGCAATGCGGAAGGTTTTCCTTAACCCATTGCGTAGCTTCAATAAAATCAAGGGCGTTTCGTTTGTGCTCCTCCATACCCGTGGCCACAGGGAATACGTTTAAATCAAAAATGATGTCTTCCGCAGGAAATCCGACTTTATCTACCAATATATCATACGAGCGTTGGGAAATTTCCAATCTTCGTTCATAATTATCAGCCTGTCCCACTTCATCAAAGGCCATTACGATAACGGCAGCACCATACCGCTTTATTAACTTCGCCTGTTGAATAAACTGTTCTTCTCCTTCTTTTAGGCTAATGGAGTTAACCACGCATTTTCCTTGAACAACTTGTAGACCCGCCTCAATAATCTCCCATTTAGAGCTATCAATCATTATAGGTACACGTGCAATATCGGGTTCAGCAATGACCAGATTCAAGAACTTGACCATGGCTTCTTTGCCATCAATAAGTCCATCATCCATGTTGATATCTATAATCTGTGCGCCGCCCTCTACTTGGTGACGGGCAATTTCCAAAGCCTCCTCGAAATTCTCCTCTTTTATTAAGCGAAGAAATTTCTTTGAACCCGCCACGTTGGTCCGCTCACCCACATTTATAAAATTGCTTTCGGGTGTTACCATCAATGGTTCAAGACCACTTAGTTTTAAGTATCGTTGCTCGTCACTTGTTGTCCGTTGTTCGTTGATTTGACTCATAGCTTCTTGTGGTAATTTATAAATCCGTTCAACAATTTTTTTACCCTTTTAATCTCATCTAAAATTAAATCAGTACCCCCATCTGTAAATCCTAAATCATTAGCTAAAATCAATTGTGTTTCCAACTCATAGAGAGAACCCCTTGAGATATGCAGGAAATGAATTGTTTCTTTGGCTGTTTGCCTACCACAACCTTCGGCAATATTCGAAGAAACGGAAATTACACATCGTCTAACTTGCGAGGTCAATGCAAATTGCTCTTCTTTGGGGAAAGTTATGGTCAAAATATAAACGGATTTAACCAACTCCCTTGCCTGCACCCAAACATCTAATTCTTTATAATCCAAATTTCTAATCTTAATTTATACAATCGTCAACGAGCAACTAATAACGATTAACCAAAACCACTAACTCCCTCGGTTTATACTCCTTTGCCAAATCTGACATTGCCTTTATATGTTCTGGAGTCGTACCACAACACCCTCCCACTATATTTACCAGTCCTTTATCTAGATACTCTTTAATTTGGGAAGCCATTTGTTCTGGAGTTTCATCATATTCTCCAAAGGCATTTGGTAAACCTGCGTTGGGGTGTGCTGAAACAGCGCGCTCCGTTTTGGCCGATAACACTTCTAAATGAGGTACTAACTGGTTAGCTCCCAAGGCACAATTAAATCCGACTGAAAGTACAGGAATATGTGAAATTGAAATTAAAAAGGCCTCCGCGGTCTGCCCGGATAGGGTTCTGCCTGAGGCATCCGTTATCGTTCCACTGACCATAATAGGGACATCCAAATCACGTTCCTCTTTGACCTCTTCGATAGCAAATAAAGCCGCTTTGGCGTTCAAGGTATCAAATATGGTCTCGACCAACAGCAAGTCGGCTCCCCCATCTAACAAAGCTTCTACTTGGAGCTTATATGCAATTCGTAATTCATCAAAAGAAACAGCTCTAAAACCGGGGTCGTTTACATCTGGTGACATACTTGCGGTTTTGTTGGTAGGACCAATACTCCCGGCTACAAATCTTGGTTTTTCCGGATTCCTCGCAGTAAATTCATCTGCAACTTTTTTTGCGATTTTGGCTGATTCACAATTAAGCTCATAAACCAAATCTTCCATATGGTAATCCGCCATGGCAATGGTAGTGCTTGAAAAGGTATTGGTTTCAATTATATCTGCACCCGCTTCAAAAAATTTTGCGTGAATTGTAGCGATAGCCTCTGGTTGTGTAAGGGACAATAAGTCATTATTACCTTGTAAAGGGTGTGGCCATTCTTTAAAACGCTCTCCCCGAAAATCTTCCTCGGTAAACTTATGACGCTGGAGCATGGTACCCATAGCCCCGTCAAGTATCAATACCCTCTCTTGTAAAATTTGATTTATATCTTTCATTCTAATTTTCTCAATTTAGCATCCTACATCAATGTAACCAGTAATAATTACTGACCAAATGACATTACAATAATCACAAATAGATATCAAGAATAGAAAAGAGGAAGACCATGGTCTACTTTTTTGTTATCTGTCCCGCAAACGCGTGATAGAATGTAGCACCTTCTTTATCCCGGTAGCTATCGGAAAAAGGGTTGCCAAGGTTTCATAGGGTCTAGTCCCTCCGCCTTTCTTGATAACTGTTTCAATTTAATTATGAACTAATTGCAAAGAAACGGCACAGTTCTATTAAAAGCAAGGAATGACCTAAGTTTTAGATATTCATTCCTTATTTTCATCTGCCGAATCCACCAATACTTTGGTAACTTCATTCATTCGTTCAACTTTGGTCTCAAAATTTCCTTTTATGCTTTTGCGATACATATTTAAATTTTGGACCATTTGATCAATGTTTTCGGGGATAACATCCTCAAAAAATTGACGCAGCCTTTTAGCGGTTGTGGGTGATTTACCATTCGTTGATATAGCCACCTTTATATTTCCCTTGGTTACTATTCCACCCATGTAAAAATCACAATATGGTGGGTTATCAGCAACATTCACTAATTTATCTAATTTCCTGCAATCCTGAAACACTTGAATATTGACCTCTGGAATATTGGTTGTGGCCACTACAATATGCTTTCCCTTAAGATATTTTTCCTGATATATATCTGCTATCAATTCAACATTGTGCTTTTCGGCCAACGCTTTGGTCTCTCCCTTAAAAAAAGGAGACACCATAGTAATATTGGCATCTGGACTTGATTTCGTCAAAAAATTCAATTTCTCTTCTGCAACATTTCCACCACCAACAATCAAAACGGAAAGTTCTGAGACCTTAAGGAAAATAGGATATAGATTGTTCCGCTCCATAATCAAAGAGCCCCTTCTTGCTCGGTATAATTTCTTTGAATTTTCAAAATCTGTTCGCGATGTCTAACCACCTCACCAATGATAATTATTGCGGGGTTTTTCAATTTTTCTTGTTCAACCACATTTTCGATCGATGAAATAGTCCCAATACCAATTTTTTCATTCGCATGGGTACCGTTTTGTATAATCGCAATTGGGATATTTGCCTTACCTTCTTTTTTGTAGAGCTCAACAACCGTAGGCAGCTTACTCATTCCCATAAGAATGACAACGGTCGCATTTGATTTGGCCGCAAGCCACACGTCTTCAGATAATTTATGTTCTTTGGTAGTTCCCGTTATTACCCAAAAACTCTCCGTAGACCCTCTTTTGGTAACTGGAATATTTTGAGCAGCAGGTACAGACACCGAAGACGAAATCCCTGGAACCATTGCCACTTGCAACCCGTGGGCCGCTGCATATTGCATCTCTTCAGCTCCTCTTCCAAAGACAAAGGGGTCTCCTCCTTTAAGTCGGACTACATGTCCATGAGATTTGGCCCTACTTTCTATCAATTCATTGATTTGATCTTGTTGATACTCATAGGATCCCCGCCTCTTTCCAACAAAAATATGCTCAGCGTTCGGAGCATGGTCCAACAACTCAATATCAACCAAGGCATCATATAAAACCACATCCGCACTGGCGAGTGCCTTGACCCCTTTTAAGGTGATTAAATCAACATCACCAGGGCCAGCTCCAACCACCGTCAATTTTGGAATCTTATACATTTACTAAATCTAATTTTCGATATTTTTCTACAGTTTTGAGAAAATCTTTTGCATCCTCCATATAGTTTAATGCAAATTCTTCTGTAGGTTCCTTTTTGTTCAGTTGCAATACCAAAACCTCAAAACCCTTTTTCAATCCAATTTTATTAGATGAAACGAAAATTTCATCAAAATCTTTGATAATACCTGCATGTGTATTGGTCTTAGCTTTTTCGGAAATCAATAAGGCTTTTGCCGTATTTACCATAGATAAATATGAATGGTAAATACTTGCTGCCCATTTTCCTTCTTCATACGAAGTAGCTGCGTTTTCAATTTTATCATCACTTTCAAACAACAAAGTAGCCACCAAATCTATCACGACTCCTGCGCACTCACCAACCCCTATAGCTTTGCGGTATCTCTCCTTAGCACCCCAATCTATTAAATCATCATTGGAAAGGTCATCCAGAGTTCCCAAGGGCCTTAATAAATCATAAAAATAAAGTTCTCCTTTTTCAGTATAATATTCAGGATAGGCCAACCCATTACCATTCGCATCAAAATCATTTAAAATAAGCCGAAGGGCCTCGGGGCCTCTTTTACTGGGAACCTTGATTACCTTATCGGCAAACTTTCCATTTCCTCCACCTAAATTCCCGCCACCTAACAATACTTGTAAAGCTGGTGCCACTAACTTATCCTTTGTTCTTATTGACATTCCCTGAAAACCAATATTGGCCATATTATGCTGACCACAAGCATTCATGCAACCGCTTATTTTTATAATTACATCAGGGTTACTTATGTATTGTGGGTATTCAGCTTTAATAACCCTCTCCAATTCCTCTGCAATTCCTGTACTACTTGCAATTCCCAAATTACAAGTGTCTGTTCCTGGACATGCCGTAATATCCAACGCCTTATTATATCCAGCTTCGACAAAACCTAATTTTTCCAACTCAACATAAAAGAAAGGAACCAACTCTTCCTTTATAAAAGGAATCAATATATTTTGTCGCAATGATAGGCGTATTTCACTGGCAGCATATTTTTCAACCAAATTGGCAAGAAGTCTTGCCTTATCAGTGTAAAAATCACCCAACAATACCTTAACACCGAGGGCAACATATCCATCCTGCTTTTGTTGAATCAAATTGGTGGATTTCCATTGATCGAAAGCCTTTTGGTCAGCTATTTCAACTTTAGGAACATTTTCTATATTGGCTACTTCAGATTGAACATATGCCTGAGCATCGATAGGACAACTTTCATAGGGAACTGCTTTTTGTTCTTCCCGTAATAATTTATTGAAACCATCAAGGCCAATATCCTTCAATAAGTATTTTAATCTGGCTTTTGACCTACTCTTTCTTTCGCCATAACGGTCAAAGACCCGTACCACACCTTCCATTAACGGAATAATCTTATCAGAAGGTAAAAAACTAAAAAGCTCATCTGCATGTCTGGGCTGTGAACCCAAACCACCACCAAGCATTACCTTAAAGCCTTTAACACCATTCTCTATCTTGGCAATAAAACCAATGTCGTGCATATAAGACAATCCAGTATCTGCCTCACTTGCCGAGAAAGACACCTTGAACTTTCTACCCATATCCTGACTGATGGGATTACGTAGGAAATATTCAAAAAGAGCATGTGCATATGGCGACACGTCAAAGGGTTCATCCATGTCTATTCCCGCGGTCTCACTTGCTGTAACGTTACGAACCGTATTCCCACAGGCCTCTCTTAGGGTTACATCATCTTTTTCCAATTGGGCCCAAAGTTCTGGCGTACGGTCTAGATCAACATAATGAATTTGTATATCCTGGCGGGTGGTGATGTGCAAACGCCCGGTCGAATATTCATCGGACACATCACAGATTCGTCTGAGCTGTTTAGAGCTTACCTTACCATATGGTAGTTTTATGCGTATCATTTGAACGCCAGGTTGACGTTGACCATAAACACCTCGTGCCAATCTTAGACTGCGAAATTTCTCCTCATCTAAATTACCCTCCTTGAACTGACGAATTTTAGCCTCCAGTTCTATGATATCCTTTTCTATTACAGGATTTTCTATTTCACTTCTAAAACTTTGCATATCTCTTTTTTTACGTCAAAAATTTGACCTTTACATAAAATCTATTTTTCCTATAGGAAAATATAGATTTCTTAATCGACTATTTATCATTGCCATCAAAGTGCCAATGGCTTTGAGACAATTGCATTTAATTTATAAATCCAGCTCCTACGGTATTGTTCGATTGGGTATCGATCAAAATAAACGACCCATTGGTTCTGTGATTCTTGAACGGATCAAAGAATATTGGTTTGTTCAACTTAAATGTGACTTTGGCAATGTCATTCATTCCTAAAGAACTTGCTTGATCATCAATACCCGAATAGTCTGGGTAGATTTTATGATGAATCCTATCTACTTTGGCTAAAACCTTGTTCACGCCATGTTGCACAACATACTTATTTCCCGGTTGAAGGTTTTGGGAATCCATCCATGAAATAGTAGCGGTAAACTGCTTGTCTATTGTTGGCAAATCCCCAACTTTTACCAGCATGTCTCCCCTACTTACATTGATTTCATCCTCCAAGGTTATTGTTACGGATGATCGTCTAGAAGCGGTTTGGTGTTTTTTATCGTAAAAATAAATCTCCTTTATCTTGGATTTGGTCTGTGATGGCAAGGCAACAACCTCATCGCCCACACTCAATTCACCCCCGTACACTTTACCAGCAAACCCTCTAAAGTCATGAAACTCATCTGTTTTAGGACGTATAACATATTGTACGGGGAATCTTGGCGTACCCGTATTATAAATATCCTTTCTATCTAAAAGTTCCAAATGCTCTAACAAGGTCTGACCCTTAAACCAAGGCATATTTTCCGATGAATTCACAACGTTATCCCCTTTTAAAGCACTTACGGGTATAAACGTAATATTTTGTTCCTTATAATCCCTTTTGCTCATTAATTCTTCAAAATCAGCTTTTATTCCGCTGTATATTTCCTCAGAATAATCAACCAAGTCCATTTTATTTACGGCAACGATTACATCTTTGATTCGCAACAAATTGTTGATGAAAAAATGGCGGTTGGTCTGCTCGATTACTCCCTTGCGTGCATCGATCAAAATAATTGCTGCCTGAGAGGTAGACGCACCCGTCACCATATTTCGAGTATATTCAACATGCCCTGGTGTATCCGCAATGATGTAACTTTTAGAGGCGGTGGAAAAGTAGATATGTGCTACATCTATGGTAATCCCTTGCTCTCTTTCAGCCACCAATCCGTCAGTTGCTAAAGAGAAATCCAAGTAATCATATCCTTTTTGCTTACTGGTTTTTTCAATAGCTTCCAATTTATCTGTGGTAAGTGATTTGGTATCATATAAAATTCTACCTATCAGGGTACTTTTACCGTCATCTACACTCCCCGCTGTTGCTATTTTTAATACTTCCATAATTTATTCTAGATTCTCTTCTTAAAAGAGGGATTTGATTTGTTTTTATAAGTGTTCTCTATGGATTCTTATTAAAAGTATCCTTGTTGCTTTCTTTTTTCCATAGCCGCCTCTGAACGTTTGTCGTCGATACGTGCTCCCCTTTCAGAAATTGTGGAATCCCGTATTTCCTGAACTACGCTGGCAATATCGACAGCTTCGGAAAACACGGCTGCCGTACAGCTCATGTCCCCCACTGTTCTAAACCGCACCATTTTTTCCAATACCTCTTCATGGTCTTCTTGATATACATAATCTGAATGTGACCAAATCAATCCATCCCTTAGGAATATCTTTCTTTTGTGTGCGAAATAAATGGATGGGATTTCAATGTCCTCTTTTTCAATGTAAGACCACACATCCAATTCCGTCCAATTAGAGATTGGAAAAACCCGCACATTCTGTCCTAATTCTATTTGACCATTCAGCATATCGAACAATTCTGGTCTTTGGTTTTTTTCATCCCATTGCCCAAAATCATCCCGTACTGAAAAAACACGTTCTTTGGCTCTGGCCTTTTCTTCATCACGTCTGGCACCACCGATGCAGGCATCAAATTTAAATTCTTCTATGGCATCCAGAAGCGTAGTGGTTTGCAATCCATTTCGACTGGAGTACCTTCCTGTTTCCTCTTTAACCTTTCCTTGATCAATTGTTTCCTGAACGTTCCTCACTATTAATTCAAGTCCAAGCTCTTCGACCAATTTATCCCTAAACTCAACAGTCTCCTGGAAATTATGGCCGGTATCGATATGCATTAATGGGAAAGGAATCTTTGCTGGATAAAAGGCCTTTTGGGCCAACCTTACCAAGGTTATGGAATCTTTTCCTCCCGAAAACAACAAAACTGGCTTTTCAAATTGGGCGGCCACCTCTCTCATAATATAAATGGCCTCATTTTCCAATGCGTTTATATGCGATGTATCTTTCATCTATTTAATTCAATTTTAAGTATGTAATCCACATTCCCTATTTTCGAGAACTTTGGTTGGATCAAAATATTTATGTTCGTTTGGCAAGTTTCTTTCTTCTAGGTACATATCCAATTGCCCATCACTCCAATGATAAAACGGACTCACCTTTAAAACCCCATCTTTGCTCAAGCTTAAAATATCAAGGGTGTCCCTTAAAGCTGTTTGACCTTGTCGTAAGTTGGTAAACCATACATCTGGCTTGATTTCGGCCATAGCCCTTCTAAAAGGCTCTAACTTTACTTGCTCTGTAAATTCATCGTGTTTCGGGTCATCAATTCCAGGAATGCCCATAACAACATCCCTATATGATGTTGTTTGTCTTGGAACATATAGCTTGATATTGAGCCCAAGTGTTGTAGTTAATTCCTCGGCATGCCTATAGGTATTAAGCGTATTGTATCCTGTATCGCACCATACCACCGGGATGGACTTTCTCACTTCTGTAACGGCATTGAGTATAGCAACTTCATAAGGTCTAAAATTGGTGGTGACAACGGGGTTTTTACCATGTTTCATGGCCCATGAAATAATTTCTTCAGGGGGTATACCCTTGAACTGTATATTAAGTTTTTTGATTTGTTCTTCTGTAAGATCCATTTGCCAATTATTATATTAGTGTAGTGCTCCTAAAATTACTTTCCCCAATTAACCGTGTTCCAAATTCTTTCATGAAAGAAATACAATACCATTTTTGTTAAAAAGTCTATTGAGGCGATGGATGCAGCTAATGCCATTTCTCCTGTTAGGAGATAGGAAATCACAAGTGTATCAACCGTACCCACCACTCTCCAACTCAATGCCTTTGCTATACTTCGGATAGGTCTTTCTGACTTCTTATCGGTCTTATAATCGGTCTTTTCGGCTTTCTTGTTTAAAATCAATTGGTCTGCAATCATTGTGATAAAATTTAAATCCATTACCCTATCGACTTAATAGAGTTTACAAAAATAGTATTAAAATCAGGAAGTACGCGTTAAAAAAAGGCTAATATTTAATTTACCCTATAGATTTAGTGGATTTTTAATAAAGTCATTAACCTTTTGAGGAATAATCAATGTATTTCAAGGATATTGTTAGAATTGCATACAACATCATACCCAATGGGTCTAATCGCCAAGAAGAGCAAAGAACTTGGAAACCGCTTTATTTAGCTAATTAGGTCTTTCAATGTATTGTTACGATACACCTCCAAGGCGCTATCCCTAACCTGAAGCATTAATTTATGAACCGAACAGGCCCCTTCATCAGGACAATCATCGCATTTTTCATAAAAATTCAGACTCACACAGGGTACCATGGCTATTGGTCCCTCAAGAATGCGCATTACATCGGTCATTAAAACCTCACTAGGCTTTTTTATTAAATAGTAACCGCCGCCCTTTCCTTTTTTTGAGCCCAAAAGTCCTGTCTTACGCAAAGATAACAGTATACTTTCCAAAAACTTTTGGGAGATATTCTCATGTTTCGCAATCTCTGCAATCTGTACGGGCTGTCTATCTTTTTTAGATGCCAAATAAGCTAGTGCCTTTAAACCGTATTTTGTCTTTTTGGAAAGCATTCAACGAAGATATGAAAATTTAACATTTAGCCCCGTTCATTTTCGGGTAGACCTTCCAGGTTTTGAAAACATGACGGGTCTTTCATTATTCAAGGGCTTGTTCAATATCCCCAATAATATCGTCAATATGTTCCAATCCTACTGACACCCGGACCGAGCCATCTGTAATCCCCACCGATAGTCTTTCCTCAACAGACAATTTGCTATGCGTGGTTGACGCCGGATGTGTAACGATACTCCTGGAATCCCCAAGATTTGCCGATAGAGACAATAACTTAATTGAATCGAAGAATTTACGTCCTTCCTCTAAACCTCCTTTTACTTCAAAAGCCACTACACAACCCCCGGCCTTCATTTGTCTTTTGGCAATTTCATATTTTGGATGCGATTTTAGGAAGGGATATTTTACCCAATTTATTTTCGCGTGCTTTTCCAAGAATTCGGCCAACTTCAGTGCATTTTCACAATGCCGATCAACCCGTACCGCCAAGGTTTCCAGACTTTTGGACAATACCCATGCATTGAACGGTGAAAGTGCCGGACCCGTAATTCTGGAAAAACGGTATATTTTATCAACCAACTCCTTACTCCCCACGGTGATTCCTGCCAAAACCCTACCCTGACCATCCATTAACTTAGTGCCCGAATGAATAACCAAGTCAGCCCCAAATTTAATTGGTTGTTGTAAATAAGGTGAGGCAAAACAATTATCTATAATAAAGATTAAATTATGCTTTTTGGCAATTCTTCCCAATTCTTCCAAATCCAAAATATCCACTCCGGGGTTTGTTGGTGACTCTGCGTAAATGACCTTGGTCTCTGGAGTAATCAGCTCATCTATTGTATCTAGTTCATCAATCTTAAAAAAGCTATGGGTAATATTCCACTTTGGGAAAAAGTTCGTAAGCAAACTATGGGTAGCTCCGAATACACTTCTTGCCGAAAGAATATGGTCACCACTGTTCAACAAGGCCGCAAATGTTGAAAAGACGGCTGCCATACCTGAGGCAAAAGCAAATCCGTCCTCTGCACCTTCCATTTTACACACTTTATCAATAAACTCAGAAGAATTAGGGTTTGAATAACGCGAGTAAATATCCCTATCCTTTTCCTCGGCAAAGGAAGCTCTCATATCCTCGGCATCATCAAAAACAAAACTTGAAGTCAAATACAAAGGGCTTGAATGCTCCAAATATTGCGAACGTTCTAACTGCGTACGTATCGCTTCGGTTTCAAATTGGTGCTTTTTGTCCATATCAACTTTTTTCCGCTATTCGTAAAATATCCCCAAAAACTCCTCTGGCTGTTACTGCTGCCCCAGCTCCTGCTCCCTGTATGACCAATGGATGCTCTCCATAAGATTCAGTATATATTTCAATAATTGAATCTGATCCCTTAACCTGCCCCAAAGCACTTTCTTTTGGAACAGAGATCAATTGCACATCCAGTTTTCCTTTTTCCTTACGCAAATCACCATGTAAATCGCCTACATACCGTAAAACATGATTCGGTTTTTGATTCTTTTTCAGAATATTGAACTTGTCATTGAGCACATCCAAGTTATTCATAAAATCATCAACCGAACCTTTTTGCAGTAATTCCGGAATCAGGTTTTGAATCTTGATATCGGAAAATTCGTTGCTCAAATCCAACTCTCTTGCAAGAATCAATAATTTTCGACCTACGTCATTACCTGACAAATCCTCTCTGGGGTCGGGCTCAGTATACCCTTTTTTCATTGCATCTTTGAGTATAGTCGTGAATGGGGCGCTTACCTCTGAAAATGTATTGAAAATATAACTTAAAGACCCTGAAAATACGCCTTTGATACGCGTAATATTTTCACCAGAGAGATGAAGCAGCTTAATGGTGTCGATTAATGGTAGACCGGCCCCAACATTCGTTTCATACAAATATTGTTTTTGATTTTTGGCCAGCTCTTCTCTCAACAATTGATAATAATCGAATCCTAGGGTATTTGCGATTTTATTGGATGAAACCAGATCATACCCGTTCTCGACAAACTCAAAGTAATGGGCAACAAAATCTTCACTTGCGGTATTATCCACAGCTATCAAATTTTCTAAATGATGTTTCTTTGCGAAGTCAAAAATATCAACCATATTATAGGCAATCCCTTTGTCTTTTATAGCGGTCTTCCAATTTCTTGGGATCCCCTTTTGATTAAACAAAACTTTTCGGGAATTCGCAACAGCGAAAACGTTAAGATCTATGCCTTTTCTTTTTTCAATGGTCTTACTCGATTTCAAAATTTGGTCAACCAATGTCCCGCCAACATTACCATGTCCTAAAATGACTATGTTCACTTTTTTACTTATTCCGAATATTTGCCCGTGCATTACATTCAATGCCTTGTGCAAATCTCCCTTTTTCACCACCAAACTTACATTCTTTCCAGAAACCGTATTGTTAAACAATAAAGGTACTATTTGATTTTTGATCAATGCATTATATGGTTTGTGAAATGTACTTAAATCCTGACCTACGATCGAAATAACCGAAACATCACTCACCACCGTAATTCTATTGATATCTTTGGATTGAAAGTCATTGGTAAATTCACCCTGTAATGCAATTTTAGCTCTTTGCGAGTTATTGGCATTAACCACTAAACCTATTCCCCGTTCTGAGGAGCCTTGGGAAATTATGCTCACACTAATATTGTTTTCGCCAAGTGATCTAAAAATACGCGCATCAATCCCGACCTTGCCAAGAAGGCCTCGCCCTTCTAAATTTATCAGTGCGACATCCTCAATTACCGATAAGGATCTTATTCCTTCCTTACTGGTTTTGGCACTTATGAGTGTTCCTTCATTATCCTTGTTAAAGGTATTGAGGATTCTTAATGGTATATTCTTTTCAATCAAGGGAATTATGGTCTTAGCATGCAAAATTGTTGCTCCAAAATTTGCTAATTCATTGGCTTCACCATAAGACAGCTCTGAAATTCGTTTTGCCTCGGCAACATAATCAGGGTTAGCCGTGAAAATTCCATCTACATGGGTATAATTTTGCAACTCTTGAGCATCTAAGTAATTGGCCAACATTGCCGCCGAATAATTGCTGCCATTCCTGCCCAAGGTTGTAGTTTCATTATCTAGTGTAGATGCAATGAATCCAGTTACAACAGGAACGGAATCATTTCCTAATTGGGCGAATTCCCGAAGTACATTTTCTTTTGAAACCGATTCAATAACATGTGCATCCCCAAAGGTATTATCTGTCTTGATTAATTTTCTGGAATCCATCAAGACAGCATTAACTCCTTTCCCTATTAACAGTTTGGTTATCAACTTTGCGGAAATCAATTCTCCATAGGCCAAAACCTGATCTCTTATTTTTGGGCTATAATCACCAAGTAGCGACACTCCTTCAAACAATTTGAATAAGGCCTCATACTCAGGAGATAGATTTACGTTTTTATAGGTATATGTTTGGTAGGCTTCAAAAGCTTCAAAATCCTTGATATATTCTTCACCATTTGCCGCTTTTTCCAAAATAGCCTCAAGCTGATCCGTAGCTTTCTCTCGAGCGGACAACACCACTGCAATATTTTCACCTTGCCCTACTTTTTCGGTTATAACATCCAAGACCCTTTCCAGACCTTCTCCGTTACCTAGTGATTTGCCTCCAAATTTCAGAATCTTGATACGTTCTGCTTTTCCGTTTTTGTTGAAAACCCCATTTAGGAGCTTTTGCATTTGATCAAATTCAATTAAAAATGCATCATGTCCATGCAGCGATTGAACTTCGCCATAGGTAACATTGCTTTTCGCCTGCGCCAATTGCCTAAAGGTTTCCTTATTTTCTTTGGCCGTAAAAAAGAGATCCGAATCTACACCAACAATATGAATATTAGTATGGCTATTCTGGAGGTTTATAAAAGCCTCCTCACCATTTCTCGTAACATCTATCGTCTTCAATAACTGGTTCATTAGTTTGTATGCCGACAATTGAAAACGATCTTTTAACTTTTCGCCATGGTGCATCAACCAGCTTTCTACATTGAAAACCTGAAGTTCTTCATTGGTACTTCTTTTAAAACGTTCTTTGAAGGATTCCGGAGTTCGGTAACATAGCATGGCATGCATGCGGGCATCATGCACTGGTTCCTTTGAATTCGTCAAGAATTGCTCTTGAATTTGACAATTGGCAATTAGCCAGTCCGTCGATTTCCAATCAGAGGCCACAGGAATCAAGTGAGTGACCAATTTTGGGTTTAACGCAGCCATTTCCCAAGCGATTCCCCCACCAAGGGAACCTCCTATCATGGCAAAAAGTTTTTCAATTTTCAATTCTTTAAGCCCTAATAAGAAAATCTGGGCGATATCCCCCGCCACAAAATCCTTATAATTCTCAATTACAAAGCCATCAAAGCCGTTCCCGGGAATATTGAAGGCCATAATTGTGTATTTAGAGGTGTCAATACATTTGCCCTCTCCTATTAGGGCAGACCACCAACCATCGGCTCCCGTAACATTTGAATTTCCGGTCAAGGCATGATTCACCAAAACAATTGGTGCTTCATTTAGCGGTTTCCCAAATAGCTGATAGGAAAGGGAAATATCTTGGGAAACACCACTTAAGGTGGTATATTTTTTTATTTCTAATTGATGTAACATGATCTAAGCTTTTAGACCTGTCAGGTTTGTGAAACCTGACAGGTCTTTCAATATTTTTTTATGCAATAACTGATTTATCAATGGTGGCAAAAGCCTGCTCTAAATCAGATTTTAAATCTTCAAGGTCCTCAATCCCTACGGACAAACGAATCAAATCCTGTGTAACCCCAGTCGAAATCTGGGCGACCTCATCCAATTGCTGGTGTGTTGTACTGGAAGGGTGAATTATCAGTGATTTTGTATCTCCAATATTTGCCAATAGAGAGAATATCTTGGTTTCATCGACAATCTTCTTAGCAGATTCGAAACCACCTTTTACGCCAAAAGTAACTAATCCACTTTGTCCCTTTGGCAAATACTCCTTGGCCAGGGCATGATACTTGCTTGATTCTAATCCGGGATAATTTACCCAAATAACCTCATCACGGTTTTCTAACCACTGCGCCAATTCCAGGGCATTTTTACTATGTTGTCTCATTCTAACTTCCAAGGTCTCCAGCCCTTGTATAATTTGGAACGCGTTAAATGGGCTTAACGCCGCTCCATAATCTCTAAGACCTTCAATACGTGCCTTGATAATAAAGGCCAATGGCCCTACCGCATCATGATAAATTAATCCATGATAACCGGACGATGGCTCGGTAAATTCTGGAAATTTTCCATTGGTCCAATCAAAAGTTCCGGCATCAATAATGGCGCCTCCTAAAGCTGTACCATTTCCATTGATATATTTGGTCAAGGAATGAATAACAATATCTGCCCCATACTCAATAGGATTCAACAAAGCAGGCGTGGCAACAGTATTATCAACAATAAACGGAACTTTTGCCGCTTTGGCTTCCGAAGAAATAGCTTTTAAATCAAGAACATCCAATTTCGGATTCCCCAAGGATTCAACAAAAATGGCCCGAGTATTATCTTGGACGGCCTTTCCAAAGTTCGTTGGATCGGAAGGGTCGACAAAAGTGGTAGTAATTCCCAATCTCGGCAGCGTAACACTCAATAAATTGTAAGTACCTCCATATAGACTGTTCGAAGCCACAATATGATCCCCTGTCTTTAACAAGACCAATAATGCCGTAGAAATTGCCCCTGTACCTGAAGCTGTTACAATAGATCCGACTCCACCCTCTAAAACAGTCAATCGTTGCTCTAGAATATCATTTGTAGGATTGTTGATCCTTGTATAAATATTTCCGAATTCAGCTAATGCAAAGAGATTGGCAGCATGGTCTGAATTGTTGAAAACGTAAGCGGTACTTTGATAGATAGGTACTGCCCTTGTACCACCATTTGCAGTTGTGTCATGCCCAGCATGCAGGGCACATGTTGAAAATTTTTGATCACTCATTACTTTAATTTTTTTAATAACTAATAAAACCAATCAAAACAGCAGTACCCTTGCTGCAAATGAGCAACAAGAAATAATCAAAAAGTTATTAAGAAAGAGACAATTACTAAAGCAATTCGTTTCGTTATCTGTCTCGAAAATCATCGAGATAGAATTTAGCACCTTCTTTGTTCAGAGCACAAAGGGTTGCTAAGGCTTCAATGGGTCTATTCCCTCCACCTTTCTTGATAACATTTCAATATGTGTTTGAACTTTTAAACGACAAATATAAGGACGTGTTAGGGGATTTTCCTAATCTTTTTAAAAAAATTACATTTTAAAGGCTGTTTTCACAGCATTTACCATGTCTAATTTTTCCCATGTAAACAGTTCCAGTTCTCTCTCAATTCTCCCATTGTATGGTGATTCAAATACTTTTGTGACAATTTTTGGTTCTTTCCCCATATGTCCGTAAGCAGCTGTTTCCAAATAAATCGGGTTTCGCAATTTCAATCGTTCTTCAATTGCAAAAGGGCGCATATCGAATAATTTTGAAACTATCCCAGCAATTTCCCCATCTGAGTAATTTATCTTGGATGTACCATAGGTGTTTACAAATATCGATGTTGGCTCTACTACCCCAATTGCGTAACTAACTTGCACCAAAATTTCATCAGAAACACCGGCTGCCACTAAATTCTTAGCTGCATGGCGAGCTGCATAAGCAGCACTTCGATCAACCTTACTCGGGTCTTTACCACTAAAGGCTCCACCACCATGGGCCCCTTTACCTCCATAGGTATCTACAATGATCTTTCGGCCAGTTAATCCGGTATCCCCATGAGGACCACCGATGACAAACTTCCCAGTAGGGTTAATATGGTATTTTATTTGATCATCGAACAAAACTCGGACACTATTTGGCAATTGTTCGATCACTTTAGGGATCAAGATTGAAATAATATCTCCCTTGATTTTAGAAAGCATTTTAGCATCGTCTGGATCAAAAGCGTCATGTTGTGTCGAAACCACAATGGTATCTATGCGCTGTGGTACATTTTCATCAGAATACTCAATGGTCACCTGGGCCTTTGCATCAGGTCTTAGATAGGAAATCTCGCTCCCCTCCTTTCTCAATTCTGCCAAGGTTTTTAGAATTCTATGTGAAATGTCCAATGCCAAGGGCATATAGTTTTCGGTTTCTTTGGTGGCGTAACCGAACATCATTCCTTGATCGCCAGCCCCCTGTTCTTCCTTGGATCCGCGATCCACTCCTTGATTTATATCTTGGGATTGTTCGTGAATCAAAGAAATTACACCGCAAGAATCCCCGCTAAATTGATATTCGCCTTTGGTATAGCCAATTTTATTGATGACCTCTCTGGCAATATTTTGCACATCCAAATACGTATGGCTTTTTACTTCACCGGCCAATACGACTTGACCAGTAGTCACCAAGGTTTCACAAGCCACTTTACTATCTGGATCAAACGCCAAAAAATAATCCAATAGAGCATCACTGATTTGGTCGGCCACTTTGTCCGGATGCCCTTCACTTACAGATTCTGAGGTGAATAAATATGCCATTTGTTTTTAGAATAAACGGAAAGATAGATTTAATTGATTGCTGATGAAGCTAAAGTACTGAAATGTCTCAGTAGATACTGCTTTAGCATTTTAAGATACTGAAAAAAGTTCAGCATGCGAGGTTGCAATCAGTCAAATCTTTCCTCCTAAGTAAGCAACAAAAGTAAGAAAATTGTTTTGTCTCAAAACGATTTGTCCAAGATTTATTAAAAACATTGGTCTAGCATCAATCTAATTCAGGTGAACATTCTGCAACTATTATATATCTCAGATGAATTCACCCTTTTGAAAGATATTCAACTCGTGGTATTTATAAGATTATAAATTATACCTCACCTTCAAGGTGATGTACCTTGGCTGTATAAAGTACTCACTAGTACTTACGGAAAGTGTGTTGATACTATCTTGATTTAAAGATTTGGTGTCAGCCAAATTCGTAGCCTTCAAAATGTACTCCCACTTACTGTCCTTTTTTTGATAGCCAAGTGAAGCATTTAAAAAAGTATAGTTATTAAGAGACTCTTTGTCCCTTTTGTAGTTATAGTGCGAATAGTCAATATTAAAAATAAAGCCCTTTAAAAACTGCGCATCTACTTTTATAGTCGGGGTATGTGTATAATAGGTAACAGGTGTTGCTCCTTGCTTATAATCGTTTACAGATAATCTATATCCAAATTCAATGTTTGGGGCGTTCAAAAAACGTGTTCCCATACTTGCCCTATATGAGGTAGTGTAAGATTCATTTGCCAATTGTAATCCATTTATAAACTGATTGAATTTAGAATACGACATATTTGCACCAACCCCAGCTTTTATCTTTCCAAAAGTTCTATTATATGATCCATTCACCGAAAAGGTCTCATCAGCAAAGTCTGAATTAAAGGGTGTAGATACACGGTTTGCTGTTTGTATATTCATTGTAGGGTCATCAGGATCTGGATAACTAAAAAATTGAGACATAGAACGTACCTGATCAACCCGCTTGCTATAATTAATGGAACCGCGAATATTGGAAAAATTAAACATGTTAAAATTATTGTACCGTAAATTTAAATTGTGCGATAATGCATTTTCCAATTCCCGATTCCCCTGAAATAAAGAGTTATAATTATTAAACACCAAAGCTTCCGCAAATTGATTTACATCCGAAAAATTGGTCTGCATACTATACCTGAAATTTAAATCTTCACTATTCTTTAACTGCATTCTAGTATTAAAGTTGGGCAGAAAACGTATAAAATTGTTCTTCACTAAAGCATTCGATTGCACATTCTTAGTCATATAATTATGAACCGACACACTAGGAGTAAATGTAAAAATGCCTGCTTTCAGTCTGTACTGAATCCCCAAATACAAATCCCTTAAATTATATTTAATGTCATTTTCCACGCTTTCTTGTGCATTGCTCAAACTAAGGGTGTTTCCAGTATCCAAAATCTGGAAAATTTCAGAATTAAACTTCTGGGTACTCAATAAAGACCCCAAAGTGAATTTAATATTGCTCTTAGTCCCTAACACATACCAGTAATTCAATTTTGCATCAAATTTATTGGTCTTTACCAATTTGTCCTGGTTCACATTGTACCCAGACTGGCTATTGTCAAGACCTAAAATTTCAGAAAATCTAAATTGGTCGCTCTGAGTCAATGCTGCACTGTAAAAAGGATCTTCTTCTTGTAATAGATGCTGCACTTCCAGAGCAAAGATATTCTTGGCGTCTAACGTATAGTAATAATTAAGGTTTTGATTAATACTGAAAGGATCTTGCTTTTGAACCTCATCGATAGCTCCTGTCAATGATGAAAATACATCTCTATCCTGGCTTTGCTTAGAGATTCTTCCAAAAAAATCATAATCAAAATGATTATCGGCATTGGGCTTATAACTGGAGCTTAATTTCAAAAGCCCCAAATCACTTTTCTGAGATGTCTTACTTTCTGTTTCTTCATCGGCACCTTGTACAATCTCGCTCTCAGCTTGAATATAATCAACTGAACTGTTTTGCTGCATAAGGGTACGATTGCCGGAATAAATTGCAAAACCGCTTAAATCCCATGTTTTCTTAGGCGCCTGACTAAAATTTACAGCTCCAAATTTTGAAGTAATATCCAAGGCCTTGTTGTTTTGCAAAGAAAGAAACCCCATATCACTTGAACCCACATTAAAGTTAGTCCCGCTATTGCTACCTACCCCCCTAAATCCTCCCGTAAATCTAAAATAATCTCTTCTGGTAAACGGTACTTCCCCGGTATTGTTCAAATTAGTAATAATATTAATACTGCTTTTTGGGCTGTAATAAAACAGTTTGGGATGTGCAATATAACGCTCTTCATTCCCAACTCCCATGGTTACCTCGCCAAACCAAAAGTTCTTTTTTCCTTCTTTTAATTTAATATTGATAGCGTAACTATCTTGATTATCTCGAACACTTTTTAACTGACCAACCTCGTCAAAGTTTTTTAATATCTGGATTTTATCCAACGCATTGGCAGGTATGTTTTTTGAGGCCAATTTACTGTCGCCATCAAAAAAGTCCTTTCCTTCTACCATTACTTTTCCAACAGTTTTCCCTTCCACCTCTATTTCACCATCATCACTAACCTCAACTCCTGGAAGGTTTCTCAAGACATCTTCGAGTTTTTTTTCTGTTCCAGTGGTAAACGAATCCGCATTATATTAAATGGTATCCCCTTTTACAACCACCGGCATTTCATAAGTGATTTCAACCCCATCGAGGTTTTCTACCTGTTCATTTAATGTAAAGTCATTGGCTATATCAGTTTCCAAAGTAGTTATCTCTATCTGCTTGCTCTCAAACCCTAAATAACTAACTTTTAAGCTATATTTGGTATTCGTCTTTACACTAACCTTGTACATCCCCCTGTCGTTTGTAATCCCAAACCCATCCAATACTTTGGTCTCTTGGTTTATGGCCACAACATTGGCCATACCCAATGGCATATTCAAGCTATCCGTCACTGTTCCCGTTACGTTTATTTTTTGAGCTGAAATGGCATTGGAGACCATAAACACGAGCATACCCAATAAAAACCTCGTCAATCCTGTCATTCTATATTGGATATTCAATTAATCCTTCTTCCTCTCCCACCTGGGCCATCTCCCCTTCTAAAATTCTCTCGCATTTCTTTTATTTTCTCGGCCATAATCCCATCATATTCTTTTTGAGAAACTTCTTTTCCTTTTTTAGGAGGAGCGACAGTTATTCTATCCTGAGCATTCATGACAATTTTAGTACATATTAAGGTTGTTCGGTCATCATTAACTTCTAAAATAAGACCGGGGAGTCCCCAATATTCCCCTGGCCCTTGGCTAATAGGAATATCCAAAGTATACCATGCTGTGATTGTTCTTTCAGATGGGACCTCTATTTTTTCAGTATTTTCTCCATTCCCACGTCTTCCTCTAAATATTCTACGAAATCCATCTGAAGTTGAAGTATCAATTCGTTTTGTTACAGTAGCCATGTAGCAAGTGTAATTCCCTATTTTTTTGGTTTCCGAACCCATTTGCCATTCCAACTTTTTCAAGTCATCTTTTATTAAAAACAACTTACCAAACATTTCTACTTGTTTGGTATAATTTGCATCCTTTATATTTTTATAATGTTTACCCGCGTCACCACTCATCATCCTAAAAAACCCACCTCCACGACCGCCATTTGTACTTGGCGCCCCTAATTGCTCGTCCTCTACGTAAAAGGAAGAGGTTCTATCGAAAGTTAGTATGAACGTCTTTTCAAACGCATTTTTCATACGCTCCATAATCTGTTTTCTTCGTGCCTCTGGAATTTCCCTACCTCCGAAATTCGTATCTATAGTGGTTTTGCTTTCATAATAGGCCTTACCTTGAAATTCCTGGCTGTAAGAAGTTGCCAACAGGGAAAAGAAAACTATGATAAAAAATATATTGTTTTTCATTTGGCAGTATTTTGATTTAGATATTGGACTAAAATAATACCACATGGTTTAACTAGGTCACTAAAGAAATGTAAATATCTTGTACATAGTTTTTTTCTTCGGATATTACCATAAAGATTTTATCATCATGCTGATATCTTGTATATTGTGCTACTATGATAAAATCATAACCAACCATAAACTATTATTAAACATGCATATTGCAGTTGCAGGAAACATTGGTGCCGGAAAGACCACTCTAACAAAATTACTTGCAAAACATTATAAATGGGAAGCACACTTCGAGGATGTAGTTGACAACCCATATCTAGATGATTTCTATAATCAAATGGAACGATGGAGCTTTAATCTACAGATTTACTTCTTAAACCATAGGTATAGGCAAGTTCTTAAGTTCCGGGAAAGCGGGAAGAACATTATCCAGGATAGAACCATCTATGAGGATGCCTATATTTTCGCGCCCAACTTACACGCCATGGGGCTAATGACCAATAGAGACTTTACCAACTATTCCAGTCTGTTTGATTTGATGGAAAGTTTGGTGCAACCGCCCGACCTTTTAATTTACCTAAGGAGTTCCATACCCAATTTGGTAAGCCAAATACATAAGCGTGGACGCGAGTACGAAAACTCTATTTCAATCGATTATTTAAGTCGGTTGAATGAACGCTATGAAGCCTGGGTTCATGGATACGAAAAAGGAAATCTTTTGGTCATTGATGTTGACAATTTGAATTTTGTGGACAAACCAGAGGACTTGGGGGAAGTGATCAATAAAATCGATGCTCAAATCCATGGTCTTTTTTAAGATATAAGACCTTTTAATAACTGATCAGGAAGAGTATCTCTAAAAGGCAATTCTTTCTGTCAGTTCGATCGGAGTCGAGAACTTGATCTTTCTAAAAATCAAAAGGTTTCGACTGCGCTCAACCCTGACAATACCATAATTCCTGTACTTTTTAGACTCTCTTCCTATTTTAACGCACAAGGCCTCCTCCTTTTTCCATTGACCAACGCTTGATTCAATTTCTTGGTGTAACTTCTTGGACCTTTATTTTCATATTTAACATGAAAAGAGAATGGGTTTCATAGTCAAAAAGCACACTTACTCATTCAAAAGCGACTTTCCCTTATTCCCCATTTTTTTAGTGCTATTCAAACTATAGATTTATAAAAACATTAACAAGACCTAAAAACTAACTATATCAATGCCGGATACTGATATGGTGGACCTGAAAAAAAAATATTAAACCCTGTCCGCCAACTGGCGGACCAAAACTTTAAATGATGGAACTAAAAAAGAATCCAAAAAAAGACCTGAACAGAAATAGCAGCATCTACTTTGTAATAGGTTTGGTGACGGTATTAATGTTGACCTTTATTGCCTTAGAATGGAAGACCTATGATAAGGTCCAAATCGATTATACCTGCATGAGCACGCCAGATATTGACTTGACCGAAGAGCCCCCGCCATTGATTCTTCCAAATACCCCACCGCCTCCACCGCCGGTTGCGCCTACTTTGATTGAGGTCGCTCCTAATGATACAGAACTTCCTGAAACAGAAATAGCGGCCAATATTGAAGACCCTGATGAATCCATTCCAATTGCGGAAATAGCTTACGAAGAGCCAGAGCCGGAAATTGATGTTATTTGGACCACAATCGAGGAAGTACCCGTTTTTCCTGGTTGTGAGGATGAAAAGGACAAGAGGGCCTGTTTTCAAAAAATGATAAATAGTCGTTCCTTACCGACTAAGGGTTTGATGTTTATTGATTAGTTGAAATGTTAATTTGATAAAAAGCCAAAGTGATTTTTCAAGTTCCGCTTTAAGTTTTTTCATCATTTTCTTCAAATTCCATCCAGCGGCGGCCAAAA
>JAJRRO010000019.1 GCA_024279425.1 Bacteroidota bacterium
GTAATCGAATCGGGGTGTTCTTTCCGGAAAAGGCCTGTTGGAGAAATCGTGTACCGAGGCCGGTGTTTCCATACCCAGGGCCTCATGTGGCCGCACACAATTATATTCCTTCATAAAGTGGTTCAGGCGACGCTGTTGGGCAGATCAAGTAGTCGTCTTTTCTTTTCCTATCCCAAACAAATCGCGTACCGAGGCATGTTCTCGATGTAACCACCAAACTATAATCAGACCAAAGGTAAAATTGGAGGCAATGCCTTCGATCATATGGCTTGCCCGAACACTGGCACTCGGCATTAGTGGGTTTTCTAAAATAAGTCCCAATACTTGTGGAATGGTAAAGAACAATCCCAAAAGAACTGCCGTAGACCCTGTACTTAAGGTAGAGCCCCGAAGTATTGGGATGGCACAGAGAGTCCATAATAGTCCCCGCAAAAACTGAAAAGGCAACAGACCCGAATCGTTGGCCAAGGTATTTGCCGTATGCTCCCAAAAAGGGGTAATTGCACCCGGACGGCCATAAAATGTGCGTAGATCAGGATTTTGCCAGGCAATATAATATCCCGCAGCCCAATAGAGCACAATATAAACCAAGGCGATGGCTATTACTTTAGCCCAAAACTGTTTTGTAAGTGTTCTTTCTACTGTTGCAACGGGCAAGGTATCTTTTGCCTTTCCTTTGCCCAGAACCCATACGGCCAATGGAATAAAGATAAAGGCAATGGGCAAACCCATGATAAAGAGACGTGGTAATAGTGCTGCCGTAACCGTGACCTTTGACAAGAAATACCAAGTTTCAATTTGCGTTAAAAAGGTTACCGCGCCGTAATAGGCAAAGGCCAATGTTAGCGCCAGTTTCCACCCATGCCAGCGCGAACTTCGAATCAATGCGATAATGAGGAGGGTATTGAGCAGTCCGTAGACCAAGAATCCACTCGTACCAGGTACCAATCCTGGTTCGGATGCTGTATCCGGTAACATCTCTGAAATACCCAGTGTACCTATGACGTACAAGATAAAAAACAATAGGATCAACAAAACGATACGTCCTGTCCCAATCAAAAATTGTTTAGCCTTCATAGGTATTGGTATGACATTATAAACAGAGGACAAGGTAAAGTTAAAAACTATACCATCCCCTGATTAAAATCATAGATTATACCAACAAAAAACCTTTGGTTTTGATTGTTTTTCTTAAATCGACAGGCTATACTGGATGGCTATAGTTCCTTAAACACTTTTTCGAGTAAGGCTTTGGTTGCTTTTATGCCCTCGTCCTCTGAAAGTTCAGTACCCTCATATTCAATACCGACATACCCTTTGAACCCAGATTCTTTTACGATTTTCATAATTCTAAGAAAATCGGAACTCACTTCGTTCCCAGCTGCATCAAAAGCATTCGATTTGGCACTGACTCCTTTGGCGTAGGGCATTAGCTCGGCTATTCCCTTATAGCGGTCATACTCATTGGTACATCCGTCTGGGCCTTGTTCTATACAGAAGTTTCCAAAATCGGGAAGCGTTCCTACATTGTCCATGTCTACTTTGGCCATTACCCCACTTAGCCATGTGCCGTCAGAAGAGTGACCTCCGTGATTTTCAACGATGATGTTGATGCCTTTGGAAGCACCATAGGCTCCTAAGCTCGAAAGTCCGTCTACAGCGTTTTCCGCTACTTCTTCAGCAGTTCCACCTCCCGCAGCATTGACCCGTATAGAATGGGCACCAAGGAATTGGGCCACATCTACCCATTTATGATGGTTTTCAACAGCTGCCTTACGTGCTTCGGGGTCGGCATCTCCAAGATTGCCCAACGCATCACACATAATCAGACCCACCGTTACTCCGGCTTCATCACATTTCTTTTTAAACTCGGTCCAGTAGGCTGTATCATCAGCCTTGCTATAGTAGAAGGTATTGACCAGCTCTATTGAATTAACCCCGTAATCGGCCGCAATTGCCGGAAAATCCATGGGATCTATGGTACCTTGTAATAAGTCATCGGGTGATTCCATCAGCGTTTTAGCAAACGCGGCCCAATCCATAGATTCTACTCCGAAAAAAGTTTTATGCAACGACCACTGGGCCAGTGAGATTTGAAAATCGGGAGTAGTTTCCATTTCAGTGGCGACCTCTTCTACTTCAGCTGCTTTCTTACCGGCATTTTTACAGCTAATATTGGTGGATAAAAGGAAGATTGCCGTGATGGACATTAGTACGATGTTTTGGGGAAACGATTTATTTCTTTTCATTTATTTATTTTTAAGTTCAAAGTTCAAAGTTCAAAGTTCAAAGTTTTCAGCGTCCTGCGTTCAGTGTTAAAAAGGTTTTGGCAAGCGTTCAAAGTATTCGCAGCAAGATACTAATAATTTGCACATTCCATAGGGGGCGATTTCAAGGGTCAGAGGCTCCGTGAATCCTAATATAGGAAGCTATATCAAAGGGCGTTAATCCCAGTGCATAGGCGGCCCTTGAGGGATGCCTCGGATGTCCGCCTTGGGTCAAATCCCCAATTTTAAGCCAAGTGACATTCAGGGGGTCCATGGCTATTTTGATCTCGGTAAGACATTGGGAAACATAGGGTCGTACGGCTAGGGTCGCTCCCCAGGCCGCTAGGATGGAACAATGCTTATTCTTACTTAAGTGCTGTACAATTTGTGAGACATTCTCTTGGTGTAGTGAAGTGTTCAATTCGGGATGCAATTGATCGGGAAAGGGTGTTCGCTGTGCATAAAGGTTCAACATGACGAAACCATCAAAATGGGCCTTTTGGGCAAAGTTCCTGATTTTGGTAATGGTCATATCGGGCTTTTGATCATCTGCTGTACTGGGGTTTAGTCCAATAACGAACAAAGGGTTTTTTCCGATTGTCCCCAAAGCAAAACGGGCAGAATTGTTAGCGTTGTTTTTGTAAATGTCGATGGAGTATTTCAAGTTTGGGGTGTTGGCTATTTTTAAGGGAATATAATAAAATGGGGTTACATCTTAGATTTAGGAAGGCCGATCGGCGTCGAGTTTATCACCGTTGTTCCCGTAGCCGTTCGTATAGCACCTGTTCAGGACTTTGCATAGGACCATTGTCAACCTTTTATTATTTCGACTTTAGCCTTATATTTCCTAAGAAAATTTGTTGCAAGCAATGACTATGGTCATCTAAAAACGCTTCAATTTCTTCAATAAATGCTTCCTCTTGTTGTTGACGATTTATTGTTAGATGTATGATTATAGCATCTGGATTTGGCTGAAATCCGGTTGTAATGGTCCAAGTTAAAGCATTGGGGCATTCTACCAATGCAAAACGCAGTCCTCCTCGAATCAGGTTTCTAGTTAAAGTGAATTCCCCCCAAATTCCTCCAATATCGGCTTCAGTTTTATTTTGATTTCCAATAACAAAAAGCTCATTGCTCATTAATTCTAGATTTTCTATAGTTAATGCATCTTGAATATTTTGGTCTTGTGTCTTAATTTTAATACTTCGAAAAAACTCCATACTCAAATTTGTTGTTGTTATTGATTCTATGTCAATGCAGTACGGTCATATGACCTTTATCCCTTTTAAATACCAAATCAGGGTAGGGAAGGTGTCAAGAAAAGCGGTATGGCAAGATAGTGTTGAAAATCGTAGTAAAACCTGACAATAGTCATATCATATGCAAACAAATACATTCATGTTGGGTCCCCGTAAAACGGGGCAGGCAGTGCCGACCATGAATGCTTAGTTATTATGAGCAGTTTATCACAGACTTTTATGTTTTTTAATTTCAGTATCGGACAACCCTAAAAATTTGGTTGCATTGTCATACAATATATCTTCCTTTTGCTCACGAGTTAGAAAATCGGCATTGTTGATCGATTCAATGCCCACGCTGATCACTTGAGGCCATATCATTTGATTACTTCCAAACATAATTCGATCTCCAAAGCCAGCATTGATAAGCGGTTTCAGATAGGTATTAAACTCTTCTTGGGGTAATATCCAGTTGACGACGGAAACGTCAATATATACATTTGGATGTGCATACATCAATGCTTTTAAGTCTTCTACATACGGCCAAGCTCCGTACAATATCATTATCTGGAAAAAATGGAGGCACTTCTTTAATATCCGACAATTTCTTGCCGGCTTTTAACCAAGAACCATATTCATACCTGCGATGGGGTTCACGAGCACCATACCAGAAACAGAAAGGTTGATCTTTTTGCTTATGATCGTAGAAATCAATAAAATTAGCAGAATAATCTGTGGTGGCCATTGCTTTTGTTGGAGCCTCTCTTTTAATACTGCTCCATGCCTTACCACAAAGTTCACGCGTTTTTCCGTCAACTTCTCCCGGGTTACCAGGCCCCCAGCCCTTGCCCGTAAAACCAGTAAAATATCCAAAATCTTTTAAGGTTTCAGGGTAGGTCTTAAACTCGGCAGAAAAATAATCCCTTCGCTTGCCACACGGTCGAAAGCCGGCGTATGTACCCAAGGGTGATTTTTACCCATATGTCCTGCATCATCAGCAATACAAATTAAAATATTAGGCTGTTTTGTTGTTTCCTTATGACACCCTATAAGTAATAAAGCACAACATAGAAGTACAAAAAGTTTCATAATCTTACCGTATTAATTTCTGGTCTAATTGGGGTGATTTACTTGAGTATAACTACAGCGCTAAACCCCTAAATACTTCGGGACAGGCTCTGTGCTGTGATTTCTACGGAAATATAGTGAAATCGAATTAACTATCGTTTGAAAATCTGACTATGGTTATGTTGATTGGTTTTAAATGATAGGTTGCCAAGAAGGCTGCGTAGCGGCCGTATTCATGAATCCCTTATCCTAAAAAAAAATGACATGAACTGAATTATTTTTAGTGACCGTTCTTGTCGGTTAGGACTCGATGCCCATCTGCGGTTATTTATAAAGTTTTAGGGAGCCGTTGTAATTTGCTTTAAGACCGGGAGTGCGTGGCACGAACGGATTAGAGTTCACCGCAGGTGAATTGACACGAATGTATGTATATATGAAAAGCTGCAGAAAAAAATTGTACTTTTCTTCCAGTTTGAACACGAAGAAAGCAGTTAAGAACCACACTTTTAGTTTAGCTCTTAATTGCTATTTTTCATATACCGTATTGAACAAAGTTATTTTTCCGGTTTATAAATTGCCCCAGTTGCAAAATCAACGATTGTTCCTGGCAAAAAAAGTATAATATCTGCAATCAAGGCTACAACTCTAACTTGTCTTTGTTGTTCACCAGGAGCTGGTTTTGTTTTTTGGTAAGCAGATACTTTTCCTCCAAAAACTGTTGCACAACTTGACATCATTATTGCAACTAGTCCAATTGTAATTACTTTTTTCATTTTAAAAAATATTGTTTGATCAATTAGGAAATTATATAATCTAGTACGTCTTTTCATAATGTTGTATGCCAATTGAATAAAGGGCCTATGTCTTTTATCCGCACAGCACATGACAAAAGGCTAAGGTTTAAGGCTAAAAGATAGGAGGTACGGCAATATACCCATAAAAACCGGTATAAATGCTGACAATAATCATAGCATATGCAAATAAATACCTTCGATTTTTTAAGGGTCTATTGAATACGCGCTTATGTTTTGTTCATGTACAAATAAGGGGTTTCTCTCCGTTTTTTCAATGCAAATCGGATGGAATTGTCCGCGTTGTTTTTGTAGAAGTCGATGTGGTATTGCAAACTTGGTTGTTGGTTATTTCTAAAGAAATATAATAAAATCGGCTTTCATCTTACTGCCTGTAAGCAGGTGAGAGCGTGGTTTCTTTTTGATTGTTTACTTTTACCGCATTAGAATCTCTTTATAAAATATTGATAGCATATCATCAAAAGTCCAAGGGCTTTTGTCGCTTCGTTTTGTCTATTTAGATAAACACGAGGCCATCTTCTATTTTTCAAATTTTATAAAGAAACAAATGAAACAACATACAAAGATTGCCATTTTGGGTGGTGGTGGCAGAACAGGAAAGTTTCTTGTTACCCAATTAATAGATCAGGGTTATCAGTTAAAACTACTTCTTAGGAATCCTGAACAATTCACAATAGATAGTCCGTTGATCGAGGTTTTGAAAGGCGATGCCGTTGACGCCAAAGCCATTCATGCCTTGCTTGAAGGTTGCGAGGCGGTCATTAGTACCGTAGGCCAACGCAAGGGTGAACCTTTGGTATCGAGTCAGGCGACTATAAATGTATTACAATCAATGACAGCCTATGGTATTCGACGCTACATTGTAGTGGCTGGTCTTAACGTGGATACCCCTTTTGATAACAAGAGTGAAAAGACACGTATGGCCACCGAATGGATGAAAGCCAACTTCCCTATACCGCATGCGGATAGAATGAAGGCCTATTCCATTTTATCGGCAAGTACTATGGATTGGACATTGGTCCGGGTTCCCCTCATTGTATATTCAAAAACAAGGGGTGAAATACTGGTTGATCTGGAGGATTGTAAAGGGGATACCATAAGTGCCGCTGCTATTGGAGCATTTCTTATTGAACAATTGTCCGATACCAGCTATTTTAGGACATCCCCTTTTATAGCCAACCCTTAATCAAAAGAGGAGGTTTAAAAAGTAACTCTTTCTGTCCGTTCGAGCGCAGTCGAGAACTTGATCTATTTAAAAATCAATAGGTTTCGACTGCGCTCAACCTGACAATACCATGATTCCTGTATTTTTTAGACAGCCTCAACACTACTGTCATTCCAAGATTTATTTTATGGCTATGCCATACTCCTTCTCAAAAATAGTAATAGAAAGTGGGTAACTGTCATCGAGTTTATTATAGGCAGCCGATTCTTTGTCCAGCCTATGTTTTGTGATTATCGCCGATAATTTTAGCCGGCCTTTTTTGATGGCTTGATATGAAAAGGTAAATAGCCGTTCTTCTTTCGGGGCAAGATTATTGTCCCCTATTTTTTTGGCCTCAGGATACCACTCCCATTCTTCCCCTATGCGCTCTGTTTTTGTTGATACTAGGACGCCACTTTCATCTATGAGGGTAAAGGAGATATTAAAAAACCGTTCAGGATCTCCGGTGGGTACCTTATGACCGGCAAATTCATTGATTACCTTGAGCGTAAAAACTATACTGTCCATTTTAGCATAGGTAGTTTTGAGTTTGGACGGATATATACCCAAGCCGTTCAGGGATTTGGTTACTACGGTATCGAATTTGGGAATACCAGAACCAGGGAAATAATGATAGCGGCTTGGTTTTTTACCAAAACCCAAAGCAATTTCACGGTTTACCGATTCCATATGGCAACTGATGCAGTTCTTTTCGCCAAAATACGGCCCTGATTTCCATTCATCCCCCGTTTCAAAAGTACAGGCCAAAGTGGGCGTGATCACGGCCGTGGCATTATGGCAGGAGATACACAGTTTTTCGGAAAGAAAGCTCGTGTCCCTTATAGACTGGTGTGGTGCTGTGGTGGTTCCGTAAGGCCCTATGATGGTATTGTTTCTAATATGGCAACTGGCACAATTAATGCCTTCCTGCTGTAGTTTGGCGTCAAATTGAGGATTAATTTTTTTTACAGGTTTGTAAATGTCTCCACCCACTAATCCTTCTACAATATATTCTTGCTGATTCTGCAATGGGATATGGCAGTTGATACACATAAACGGACTCGAATCTTTTTTTAGTTCAGCCTGAAATTGAAGGTCTGTCCAAGCATGTGCATGGGTAGAGAGTTTCCATTCCTCATAATGCTTTTGGTGGCAGCTACCACAGTGTTGGGCGCTTAAAGAGGACAGTCCCAAGGGTACTTCTTGATTGGGAACGGCTATTTCCCAGCTATGGGTCAGGGGATGGATATTATTTTTGGGATTCTTACATTGGACAAGGGTCAATAACATTAGTCCTAAAAGGCTAATGGATCGCATAAAAAGTGTATTCTTCATAACTACTATATACCGCCCAGCAACGGTTTAAGGACCTTCTAAGATGAAAAAAGAGATGTGGCAATATAGGGATATAAAACCAAGCATTGGCTGACAAAAATCATAGAATGGACGCGTAAAAATCTCGATGTACTGCCATAATAGTTTGGGCAACCCAACGGGAAGTACAATTAGAGTAAAAATAAATCAGGTTTCTATTTTTCGACAAATGATGTATGAATCCCCATGTTCCTCTACCTCTCGGTATTTATCCGGGGCCAGCCCTTCGAAATAATAAAGGACTTCAAAGTCATGGAATACTTCCTTTAAACGACCTTTTTCAATGTAGTATCTAATTTCGCAACAATCATCGGGTTTGTAATAGGTGTTGGGTTCAATAGGGTCCAAGGAAGAGGCATATTCGACGAATGTAGGGTCAAGATAGTTGCGTAATGACATGATCATAATGCCATTGGGTTTTAAGGTGGCCTTTACCGATTGTAGCATTTTTTCAAATTCACTGCGTCTCATACAGCAACCCACAAGTAAACAACTAGCAGCATCAAAATAATTTTTGAGATAATTGTAATCGATTATATTACAGTTTTCAAGGGTAATCTTGGAAAACCCGTGATCATCTGCATATGATTTCAAGCGATTCAATGATTCATTGTTGTTGTCCAATGCGGTAACCTCTAGGCCCTGTTGTGCGAAAAACACACTATCGGCACCTTCTCCACAGCCTATGTCAACAAGGTTCAGTTTTTCCTTTAGATATGGGAGGGCTCTCTGCGCCAAAGGGTCGGGCTCAAAAGGCCTGTCGAAACCGTATGTATTATTTGATAGGGACATACTACTCAGAAAACCGATTGTATTTTTTAAGGAGGTCAATAAGTAAATCGTGAGGTAAGGCGTATGCCGTATTACCATTTATTCCTTCCATAGTTTCAGCTGCTATCATTGCATTTATGATCGCTTCTTCAACCGATTGTACCGTTGCCTCAAAAAGTGGCGTTAGGCGATCATTGGATATCGTCTCTACCTTTGCATTTTTCTCTCGGTCAAAAGCATTTTCATTCGCCGTTGAAAAGGCTATAAAAATATCTCCCGAACCATTGCTTCCACGACCCCCTACTATTCCCACCCCTAATGGGATTCTTTGCGCTATTCTTTTTAATTGATGGGGAAGTAGGGGTGCATCTGTGGCAACAACCACGATAATGGATCCATCTCCTTCTTGGCGCCTTGATTGTGGAGGAGCATTAAAAACATAATTTAACGTGTCTTTTAATTCCCTTCCCACAGGTACTCCGGCGATTGAGAGGTTTCTTTTTGCTCCAAAATTGGATTGAACTAGGGCTCCCACGGTATAATCCAAGTCATTTATCGTTATAACTCTTGAAGAGGTACCTGTTCCTCCCTTAAACCCTAAACACATCATTCCAGTACCGCCACCTACATTACCTTCTGCTATCTTTCCGCCTGATGCATTCTGTATAGCCTCTAAAACATTTTCTTCCTTCACATGGAAACCATAAATATCATTTAGGAACCCATCGTAGGTTTCGGCTACGACAGGGTAGGTGTACCACCAATCTTCTCCACTATACCAATCTGTATCTACATACCATTTCAAGACAGCGTCCCGTACGACCCCAACACTATTTGTATTTGTTATTAGTATGGGGGTCTCTAAAAACCCTGATTCTGTCACCCAAGTAGTTCCTGTCATTTCCCCGTTGCCATTTAAACTATACCAGTTCGCATACACAGGACTGAATTTATTGGCCTTGCCTCTAGGGAATATTGCTGTAACTCCCGTTCGTATAGGGCCTTGCCCAACCACGTTCTTGCCATTTCCCGAGATCATAGTACTATATCCTACCTCAATGCCTTGAACATCTGTTATAGCATTGAATGCACCGGTCGTACCTACAAAAGGCACGCCAATGTCCCTTGCTCTTGGTTTTTGCCCATAGGTCGAGGAACAAACAAGCATGATCACTAAAACTTTAAAAAATCTTTTCATTCTAATTTTTCTAAATGCCGTACAACGATTTACAAATCCAACTAACTAAAATTACGAATTGAATTTCAATCCAATTTGCATTTTCATGTGGTTTATGTGCGATTAGCGGCTGTCATTGAGTTTTTTTCCAATGCGTTCAATGGTATTCCAATTTCGGGTGGTGATATCGGTACCAAAGAATTTCTCCAAGGCTTCCATTGCCTTTGGGGTTTTTGCCATTGAAACGTCCAAAACACTTAAGATGGTGGTGTCACTTTTTTCAATGATCTGGTAGGAGCTATCCGGACTCTTCCAAGGCAACTCCAAACTGGTTTGGGTATTTTTTTTCAAAAATGAAACGTACAATCGAATGTCTTTGTGCATTTTTATAGCTTTAAAAGGAGCGTTTTGGAACAATTGATACATCGTATTGGATGTTCTGACCCTAGTGGGTACAGGGAAACCAAAGGTCTTCTCCAACGTTCCTGAAATCAATTTTTCAAGATTTTCTGTGTCCTTGGGAAGGCTGTCGAAGATGACATTACCAGAATTCAATAGGGTCACAATGTTCTCAAAACCCAATTTCTCCAGTGTGGTACGAAGATCGGCCATAGGTACTTTATGATGTCCGCCTACATTGATGCCACGTAGCAATGCGATATAGGTTTCTTTTACTTTTTTTGAATTCATGCGTTTTTTTGTTTGCCCAATTTTAGTGTGTACCTCGTCTAATCGTTTATGCAGCATTATCGCAAATACCTGATTAGCTACTGCGTTGTTTTAATATGCAATAGTAGTAGTGTTCATCCACAGTAAGGGATTTCGAATAGGAACATTTCTTCTCACTTCCTCGATTTCCAGGAAATGTTTTTTGTTCTTCCAAAGTTCAAAATAATCAGATCGGTCAAAATAGATTCCACTAAACAGCACTGACGGATGTGCTACTGGCCAATTTCCCCAATACATTACATCGGAATCAAGTGGCCAGGTGGATTTATCTGCGATATACGGTTTCATATATTCCATTGCCTTTACAATAGTTTTGCCATCACTTGTGGCATAGGTCCATAAATTGTTTGTATCGTCTGATAAAATAAGGCAATTCATGACCATGGCATCGAGATTGAACAGCGAATAGCCATACGGTTTGGTTCTGTTCAGTTCACGCGGGAAACTTCCATTGGATGCCATCTGGTTGGGCAATACCGTATTTTTATAGTTTTCCCTACAAAAATCAATGATACTATCGTTTTTTGTAAAAACAGCATAGAGTCCTGCTTGCATATTCCAGCATGTACCGTGATTGTTGGGATGGGTCATTTCATCCTGCCCGTAGGGGTGGGTGGTCAACCACTTTAAAAAATCTTCAAACCAGGCTTTTATAGGCTTTAATTCGTTTTCATCTATTTTTTGATGGCGTTCAAGTACGTTTAAGGATTGAACGACTTCCATAAAATGAATGGCATCTATAATCCCAATGCCTCTGCCGGTATGCCTACCTTGAATGGCCTGGGCATACACTAAATTCGGATTCATTTTGGTGCTATCGGTAATAAACCAAGCTTTACAATGTTTCAGTGCTGCTGTGGAATACATTGAATCTTTGGTGATCAAATAGGCCGAAGTGAGGTTGCCGACAATTTCGCTGAATCGTATCAATGCCTTGCGATGTGCAGTGAAGTTATCGGGGTTTGTCATACCATCTCGCCGTACATAGGGCCCGCTTGGATTTAATGTGTCTGGCCACCAATAGTCTCCCTCAGAATAAAAATCATGAATGCTTCCCATACTTCTTGCCGAGGCAGATGATGTTACCGTAATGGGCTTTTCCAACAAATTTTTGGTAGCAAGAAATAGTGTAGAATCTTTTAATACACGTACAGATTTCTGATAATAGCTGTCGTTTTCTGTAGTACAACACATCAATGTTGTAAAGACTATTAGCAAAATCAAGCTTTTATACACCCTAGTTTATTTGTATGGATTATTGTCTCTGTAAAATTCCAAAATCAATTGAGCGAGCTCTTCACCCTTTTCCTCCTGAATAAAATGACCTGCATTTAAAATAGCATGATTTTGTCCTTTGGCCCCTGGAACGAGTTTTTGAAATGCCTTTTCGGCTCCTTTCATAATATCATCCTTGTCTCCAAAAATGGTTAAGAAGGGTTTGGTCCATTGCATTAGTTTTTCCCAGACCTTACGATTGTTGATCGCTTCTATATCATTACTGTCTATGGGTACCAAAGTGGGAAATATTCTAGCTCCTGCTTTGTATTCCTCGGAAGGAAATGGGGCGTTGTAGGCAGCTAATACTTCGTCGGAAAGGGGTTGGACAGTTCCCATATCAATAACTTTGCCTATATCAAATCCTGGCGAATGCTGCGAGTATTCCCTCCATTTCATAAAGCTTTCTGGTACAGGAACACTGCCCGTCGGCAAAGTCGTATTGGAAGCTATGACCATTGAAAATCGGTCATTCATTTCTGTAATTAAGCGTAAGCCCGTTAGACCGCCCCAATCTTGGCAAAAAAGAACAATATGCTGTAAGTCCAAAGTCAAGATGAAGGTAGTAAGCCAATCCATATGCTTTTGATACGAATAATCATTTCTATCAACTAATTTATCTGATTTTCCAAAGCCGATGAGATCCGGGGCAATGACACGAAAATTATTTATGGAAAGGATCGAGATCATTTTGCGGTAGAGATATGACCAGCTGGGTTCGCCATGTAGCATCAAGACAATAGGGTTGTCTTTACTGCCCTCGTCCAAATAGTGAAGCCTTAACCCTTCTTCCACATCCACATAGTTACTCTTGAAATCATAGTCCAACAAGTTTTCAAATCTGCTTTCCGGTGTTCGTAATATTTTTTTCATGGTTGTTTCCTATTTTGGCTAACGTTTTCAAAAAAACATTTTTTTTTATTGCTGCCGTTGTATTACTTCTATTTACCCATTTATTTTCTTTCATTTTGACTCTAATCCGAAGTCAGAAACTTTGGGACCCTGCGATGATTTGTTGCGGTTTCATAGGCATACGCTATTTCGATTAGCAGCGGTTCACTCCAGGCCCTTCCGAAAAATGAAATTCCAACGGGCAACCCATCAATATGTCCCATAGGTACTGTAATATTTGGATATCCTGCTCGGGCTGCGGGAGAAGAGCTCCCCAAATGAAAACTATCGCCATTGATCAAATCGGTTTTCCAGGCAGGGCCTCCTGATGGGGCTATTATGGCATCCAGATCATGTTCATTCATGACCCTATCTATTCCTTCCTCCCTACTGCTCTGCAACAATTTGACTAAGGCGTCTTGGTATTCTACAGAGGATAAATCACCCTTTTTCGACGCCATTTCAAGGTATTTCTGGTTGAAATATTTCAATTCTATGGAATCTGATTTATTAAATGCGATAAGCTCTTCAACACTTTTGATAACAGCATCAGGTCCTAGAGATTGAAAATAGTTGTTCAATCCGTCTTTGTATTCATATAGCATGATCTGAAATGAATAATTTCCAACCTTTCCATTTGATATTTCATCTATCTCAATGATTTCCGTTCCCTGTTTTTTCAGGAAATTTACAGTTTGATACATCAACGTATCAACTTTATAGTTTCTGCCAAAGGGACCTTTGAAGAGACCGATTCTCTTACCTTTCAATCCATTTTCTTTTAAGAATTGTGTATAATTCTTAAAAGATTTTCCTTGACTTGCCATTGTTTTTTTATCCGTTGAATCCAAGCCAACCAATGCGCCCAAACAAATTGCAGCGTCTCTTACCGTTCGGGCCATGGGCCCTGGTGTATCTTGTGTAAATGAGATGGGAATAATTCCGGAGCGGCTTAATAGCCCTACGGTAGGTTTGATTCCCACAATGCCATTACTATGTGATGGGCAGATTATAGAACCGTTGGTTTCAGTACCTATGGCCAACATCGAAAGATTAGCGGATACGGCAACGGCTGAACCTGAACTTGAGCCACATGGGTTACGACTCAATTCATATGGGTTTTTGGTTAGGCCACCGACTCCGCTCCAACCGCTTGTTGATAATTCACCACGAAAATTTGCCCATTCACTTAAATTGGTTTTTGCAATGATAATGGCTCCGGCATTTCGTAATAGTTTGGCAATGTGGCTGTCTTTCAAAGGATAAGAATGCATCATTGCTCTGGAACCAGCGGTAGTGGCCATTTTATCATGGGTGTCAATATTGTCTTTTAATGCAACGGGGATGCCATGAAGAGGTCCTCTTATTTTTCCTTCTTTCATCTCCTTGTCCAATGCTTCCGCAATTTGTAGCGCGTCAGGATTTACCTGAATGATCGAGTTAAGTGTGGGACCACTTTTATCAATCTCCTCAATTCTGTCCAAATAGGCTTGAACGACTTCTGTGATAGTATATAAACCCTCTTTATATCCTTGCTGAATCTGGGTTATATCGTGTTCCAGAAATCTAAAACTTTCTGATTGTGTTGTTTGGGCATCTTTGGGTTGGGGTTGACAAGAAATATATAGGCATAGATACATAACTGGGATGAGCCTTGCTAAGATCGGTTTGCGGGTTTTGGTTGTCATTTTCTGTGTTTTTACATTTTAAATTTATACTCCCTACTATCTATTTCCACAACGATTGAATGTAATTTTTTGCCATTATAACTAAACTCGGACCTACTTTAAATCCATGGTATAGTTTTTCGCGGCTAAGGCATAAAAGACAGTTGCTATTGATCCCGTAAAAAATACGGTGCAAAATGCCTATCTTAAGCTTAAGTTTCCATAATTTGGAATCAATAAATCACTTATATAACCAATTACCAAGGGGCCTAACCCAAGACCGATAAAGTTAAGGATCAGGAATAATACCGAAGAAGCAAAAGCCCGCATTCTGGCGTTTACGAGACTATGGGTAACGGCAATTACAGGTGCCAAATAAAAACCCAATAGTAATACGGATAAAAAAATCATTCCGATGACCAGGTTTATAGTAACGGCAAACAAAGCAATGGCAAGTGGAATAAGACTTGTAAAACCGGTGATCATAGGTATCCACAAATACCAACGCATGTCTTTTGCTCCAAAGCGATCGGCCAAGTATCCGCCAAGAAATATACCAAGACCTCCTCCAACCTCAAAAACTAATCCGAGTAAATAACCCGCTGTAGCGATGTCTATGCCATGTACCCTTTGTAGAAAGGAAGGCATAAAATTACCGGTGCCATAGGATCCGAAGGCCAAAAATCCTGTTCCTAGGGCAGCAAAAACAAAAGATTTGCTACGAAATAATGTTTTAAATACATCCACCATCAGTTTGGGTGTTTCGTCACTTGCGCCTAATGGATCAGATTGTCCTTTAACAAGCTCTTTTACTGTGAAGTATAAAACAATCGCAAGGAGAATACCGGGTATTCCAATCGAGTAGAGTGCTATTCGCCATCCGTAGTATTTGGCAATAAGCCCCCCAATGACAAACCCCAATAAAATTCCGATGTAAATACCCGTTGAGTAAATGGCCAGTGCAGTGGCCCGTTTCTTCGGAGGAAAATAATCCGAAATGATCGAGTGTGACGGCGGACTTCCACCAGCTTCTCCAATGCCAACACCTACTCGGGCCAAGAACAACTGTAAAAAGTTAGTGGCAGATCCAGATAGGGCAGTCATGAACGACCATATCGCCAGGCTTATCGCTACAATATTCTTTCTATTTCCCTTATCGGCCAATCGTGCAATGGCTAAACCCAGGGTAATATAAAGGGCTGCAAATGCCAACCCGGTCAGCAGGCCCAATTGGGTGTCGCTTAACCCCAAGTCGGCTTTTATGGGTTCCGCAAGGATGACCAATATTTGACGATCAATAAAGCTAAACGTATAAACTGCGGTTAGCATTGCAAGTACAAACCATTTACTCTGGCCATTTGCTTTCATTTATTGGTTCTTAATCTTGCTTTAGTCATGTTATTTTTGGTGCTCTAGGATATAGGTGGTAGCCGATAGATTATGGATTAAATGCCTCTTTGGTAGTAGGTCCTTATTTATTTCAATTCATCCTGTATTAGAATTAGAACCCTTGCGGTTTCGCTTATCAAATTGTTTTCCATTTCTATAAGGTCTTTCCGACCTTCTTTATAGGCGCGTATCCAAGAAATATAATAATGATCGGTTAATAGTTTAGGGTAGTCAATTGGTTCCAATTTACCGTTTGAATAGATGAAATTTTGAACGACATGGTGATCAAAACTAGGAAGATACGCATTTACTAATTTATAACGGTTTAACACACTGGGATATATGGTTTCAAAAAGGTTCATTATTTCGTCCTTTAAATGCTTGTTTATGATAATGGACTTGCACAAAAAAGTGGACATTTAGTTAAGAGTCATGCTGCTACTTTTTGATTGAACATTCCCATTTCAGATTCTTCTATAGTTTTATACCCCAAAGTGGAGTGTGTTCTTCTTCTGTTGTACCAAGTTTCTATCCA
>JAJRRO010000001.1 GCA_024279425.1 Bacteroidota bacterium
AATAACAGAGAGGTATTCCTTGCAATCCAAGTCAGTTTTGAACCGATCGGAGAACTCTAGAGGGTTTTGGCCCTTGAAAATATCCATATAAATCCTATTTTTATTGACTTTAAAGTTATGAATTTAGCTACTGAACTCTATTCATTTAAATATTTTTTGCTATAGGCAATTTATTGCGTTTCTATTGTTTCATTGTTCTTTTAATGGCAGCCGGAATTTCGTCCTCAACTTCTTGGAATATGTTTTTCCCTTCTATTCTTTCAATTAATTTGGAACTTCCTGTATTAACATTGTAGTTTTTACCATCAAATTCTAATGTACCCGACGACACAAACGATACTGTTTTTGAATTGTCACTTATTTTGATCTTTGCGAGTTTGGATGCATTCATTTCTGCCTTGATATTCCAATCACCAACTGAATAGGTCTTTGTTGATGCATCAAAAACTACTTCTTCGCAAACTGACTCTCCAGATTTTGGTTTAACCTGAATAATTGCCAAGTACCTCATTTGTGGTGTTTTTGATTTTGAAATACCTTTAAAGTGCCACTGATTTTTAAATTCTTTTAATTGACCGTTATCATCTCTATTTTGTACCCAGTTCTTAATAGGAACTGAAAACTTATCACTTACCGTATAATCTATATCAGTAGAAGAGAACAATGAAACCTGAGCATTTGCCAGTTCGTTTTCAGCAAGCAAAGTTTTCTTTTCAGCATCAACTTTAATTCCAGAGTCGTTATGAATCAACCAACTCCATTCTGCATCGTGGTCAGCCACTAATTCATCGTAAATAACGATTATGGAAGGGCGCAGCATTATAAAATGCCGTCTGAAACGTTTCATCCCCAAATCAATATTTTCACCCAAATCGGAACCGGAATAAGCATTTGAAGCATCGCCAACAGCGTAAGAAATTTTATCTCCGTATATAAACCGGGGAATCCAACCATAAGCTCCAGCATTAAAAGGTTGTCCTTCCCCATCAATTAATATTGCATTATGACCTTGTGTGTGTTTATACCAGGCTAAAAAATGTGGGTCGCCCATAGTTGCACGATAACCAGAATTATAAAATAAACGTTTTCCGCCAAAGGCAATGTTGAAGCCGTTTTGTTCGGCATGCGTGTGCCCTAAAGAGCCAAAGGGACTGCTACGCATAGAAAACATCAGATTATTTTCGATTTCAGGTAAGGTAGTGTGCATATATGCAACACCAATTTCTGGGAATTGTGCAGCCTGAGGGAGTTCTATACTTTTTATTGGTTCGGGTAAAGTCTCCTTATAACCGTGCTGAATTCGATACCATAAAAAACTCAAATCATCAGAAATTTCCTTTCCATGACTTTTCGCAACCTCTAGGGAGTACCAGTAAGCCAGTGGATCATTATTGCTACGGGCAACAATATCTGCATATGCACCATGTTTAAGTCTGGGGCGATCGGTACCATCAGAACCGTTACAAAACCCATCAGAAAAAGAGTTGGGGGGAAATGCATACATCAACCATTTCATGTTGTTTTTATACCAATCATTGTCTCTAAAATCAACATTTGTGAGTTCATTGAAAATTGCTGTTACATCATAAAGCGTAACTGTATTTATAGAGAAATACCCTGTGCCATTAAACCAAGCTCCGTCGGTCTCTCCCATTTTTGGTGACTGTGCTATCCATAATTCATAAATGTATTCCAACCAAAGTTCTGCATCTTCTGTTTCACCTAGAAGCACCAAAGAAGTTTGCAACAGATTATGCATAATATGTTGCCAAACGTGCATTGAAGACGATCGACTTTCTACATAATTTCTCCATTTATTATAAAATCCATTCGCACGAATAGAAACGTGGGCAATAATTTCTTTCCTTTCTGTGGGTGTAAACAAGTCCCAAAAGGTATCGACACTAATGGCTAATCCGTTCATTATACCAGCATCACCAAAATTGCTAAGGCGGGTTAAACCTTTGGGATCCCATTTCAATGCCTCCATAACCCAGGGTTTGGCCGAATTAAAATACTTGATATCATTACTAATCAAATAGGCCTGAGACAAATTAGTAAGTACCTTTTGTATTTCAACACCTAAACGTTTACTTGCTTTGAGTGCTATTTTTTTATTTTCAAAATCGTTTTTCCCTTTAATAGAAGGAAGTGCAGCTGATTCTTTCGGAGGAACAGAATTGAGGTATTTGTCAGCCTCTGTTAATACAACAGCTATTTCTTTATAATCTTTTACCCTCGCATGGAATGCGTTTAAATCCTCTTTTTTCACCAACACTCGTGGATGGGATACTGCAACCCCATTCAGAACTTCTTTGATATTGGGTGTTACAAAATCTTTTGCTGAAGGTGCGATTTTAAAAGAATTTACTTTCCCCCATTTTGCATTATTCGCTTTCAATTGCCAGTACCAAATTCCTTCATCTAATTTTTGATGTGGATTATAAAATGCAAATGGAATATTCTCTTTTTCGATTACACCTTTTGTAAAATCTTTTGATGAGGAAACACGAACAGAATAGCTCGCGTTTTTCACTATCGGCCATTGGAAACTTGGTGAGTTTGTTTTTACTTCCTCGCCGTTTGAAGGAGAATTCCATGTTCTAAATTTGGGATAAACAACCTCACTTTTAACCGCAATTTCTCCTTGTTTAATTATGCTTTTATTAGGGGAATTACATCCTGTAATAAATGTTGTGATTAACACAAGTGAAATGCCCCAAATTTTGAGGTAACTATAAATTTGTTTTATTATATTTAATTTATGCATTTATTTAATTTTTTTTGGATAATTATCGCTTTGTTTGAAAGAATGTTGTGGAGCCATATTTAATTCAGCTTGAAATTGTTCTTTTAAAAACAGTTCCTTTTCTGTTAATTTTGAGTCTGGTATCGGATTCTTTTCTTCTGAATCTTTACTTACATTGTAAAAACGATTATCGCTATAGAGTTTATATGTTTTATTACGGACAAAACGACCGTACCACGCATTATCCTTTCCTCTTTTTAACGGATCATAATGAATAAAAACAGTTTCTCTAGACGCTTGTTTTTCATTAGATAATAGCGGGTAAATACTTTTACCGTCTGCATATTCTGGAATAGGAATTCCTGCAGCTTCGGCTATGGTAGGCAGGAAATCATTAAATTCAAACAGTTCATTATAGTCAAATCCTTCTTTGATTTTTGAAGGGTTATAAACTACCATAGGTACATGAGTTCCTGCATCTGGCATAGTTCCTTTTCCTCCTAAAAATGACCCATTTACAGTTTGAGTATTTATTGTACCGTAGGTTCCATTATCAGCAGTAAAAATAAAAATAGTGTTATCAGAAAGGCCAAGTTCATCAATAGCATTAACCAATTTCATGGAAATTTTATCGGTGTATTCTACCATATCTTTGAAGAATCGTTTGTCTCCTTTTTGTCTCAAATTTTTATCTTCCCATTCTTTTGAATCAGGCGTTGGTAAAAATGGATTGTGAGTTAATATCATTGGATAGTAAACCAAGAATGGCTTTTCTTTATTTCGTTTCATAAAATCTATGGCGTAATCACTCACCACATCAGGGCCATATGCGTCTTCCAATCCTTGAAGTTGCTTGCCATTTTGATACAAATTTGGGTTCGCATATCGATCGCGTGACCCACCAATAAAATTCCATAAGCAATATTCTTCGAACCCAAAATGTTGTGGACGTTCGAGCATATCTTTTTTAGATGTTGCAAATTTTGAGTCATAACCATTTAGTTGCCATTTTCCAACCACACAAGTAGCATAGCCCGCGTCCTGTAAAAGGTTTCCGAATGTTTTTTCGTTGACATCTAAATATCCAAAAGACTTGTAGTTTTTAAAATTAGACCTTCCAGTCATAATTTTTACGCGTGTTGGTGTGCAAAGTGGCTGCGAAATGGCATAGTTAAATCGTATTCCTTCTTTACCTAATTTATCCAAAAAAGGTGTGTTGTACGAAATACTTCCATTTGCACTTAAACATTCGTATCCCATATCATCTGCCATAAGTAAAACAATATTGGGTGGTCTATCTTGAGCTACTGTTTTAGCAGAGACCAACAATCCAAATAGAAATAATAGTTTTATGATTTTCATATTTTTTTATTTAATAGTTCAATTAATTTCTGCTATCATTTAACCAGATGCGAAATTGATTTTCTAATTCCTTTACTTTTTCTGGATACTTTGCTGCAAGGTTATTTTTTTCACCTGGATCCTTTTCTAAATCAACCAGAAATAATCTGTCTGCTTCGGTCAATAGTGCTTGATTGCTTTTATCTACAGGATTGCCCAATAGTTTCCATTTTCCAGAACGTGTTGCCCATTGTTTTCCATGTTGCCAACTAAAAATTTCATTATGCTGACTTTTTGCCGAATTATTTTCAATAACAGGTATTAAACTTTTTCCGTCCAATTCTTTCGTATCCAAATCAATATTACACAAATCTGCCAAAGTAGGCATCCAATCTGCATTGACAGCAAATTGATCTCTCACTTGATTGTTAGGAAGTTTATCAGGCCAACTTATACTTGCAGGAATTCTAAATCCTCCTTCAAAAAGACAAGATTTGGCACCGCGGTAAGGGCCAGAATTTCCACCACCAAAATGTGCTCTTTCTTCCGTTGAATAGCCATTGTCTGATTGAAAAACGATGATGGTGTTTTCATATAAATTCAGGGACTTCAACTTGACAATAAGTTCTCCTATTTTATCATCTTGAGTAGATAAAAAGGCTGCATATAAATCTCGAGGATATGCTACACCTTTGTCTTGATAGTATTTGAGCCATTCAGGTGTACCTTGATAGGGATAGTGAGGTGTGTTCAACGCATAGTACATAAAAAATGGGGTATCCTTATTTTTATCCAAAAACGTAGAAGCTTCTTTCAACATTAGATTTGGGAAAAACTGGCCATCATAATAAACTTCTTCACCATTTCTGTATAAGTCATGTCTATTTGCTCCTCTCCAATAATAGAAATGTGAGTAGTTGTCGATACATCCTACATAATGCCCGAATGAATAATCAAAACCTTGATCATTGGGTAACATACCTTTTTGACTACCTAAGTGCCACTTACCGATGTGGGCTGTATTATATCCTGCATCTTTGAACATTTCGGCCATGGTGTATTGCTCAGTTCTAAGTCCTTTTGTAGTAACAGGTACAGAAGTTACATTTCCTGGATCTCCTGCTCTTTGTGGTGTTTTTCCTGTTAGCAATGAGGCTCTTGATGGAGAACAAACAGGTGCTCCGTAAAATTGTGTAAAACGTACGCCGCTTTTAACCAATGCATCCATATTTGGTGTTTGTAAATCTTTGGCTCCGTAAATGTTTAAGTCTATAGAACCTTGATCATCAGTGTAAATTACTATAACGTTTGGTTTCTCTTGAGCATAGGAATAGCCAGAAAAGGTTATTAATACGGTTAACAAGAAGTTTTTTAAAAGGGATTTGAATTTCATACTAAGTGTCATTTTCAATAATTATTGAGATAATTTTATTTCTTCTTTATTTGTTCTAGTTGTATTTTTTTCATTTCAATGGCATATCTATTTCCCATAAGAATGGCACTTTCTGAATCGAAATGAGTCCCGTCTTTTGTATTTGTACCTTCTGAAATTACAATTCCAGTATTTCTTATAAAATCTGGCAAATAGAGAATCATTTTATTAAATGCATGTCTAGATTCATTTTCATACAATTGGCCTGCAATAAATGGTATTGTGGGATCGCCAAATTCTTCGCGTAGGGCGTTTATTAGAATTTCTAATCGACCTAAGTACATATCAACCCTTATAGGGTCGCGATCACCTTCTCCTTGATGCCAGATAATTCCTTTTAACTTCCCATATTTTAAAGCTTCATGAGCTTGAATAATAACCTCCTGATATAATGCTGTTCCCGGAAGCCATTGAACAATTTTTGTTCCTCCCTTGGCGTTCACTACGAGTCCAATTTCATAATCCTTATTTTCTGCGGCCATTGATCGTGCAAATGCGTATGACGGTCCCATTCGCTGCATTCTTATATTTTTTCTAACTGATGAATACCTGTTAAGAGGATTATTGGCGAAAACCCATGGACTTAATTCATTTCCTGTAAATAAATGAGTTTTCTCTATATATGAAGTGTCAATAGCTCTAATGACAGCTCTACCTGCCATATTGGATTGACCTATTACTAAATAGATATCCAAATTCCCTTGAATTTGATTTGAAACTTCATCTCCTTCAAAGATTTCAACCTGAGCTATTGCTAATTGCTGTATTTGTAATAACACAAAGAGCAGCATCCAATTTTTATTTACTTTCATATCTTAACATTTCAATTGATAATGTTTATTTCAACTTACTAGAAATAAAATCTTCATGCTTTTTTATAGGATCAACAAACTTTTCTCCGTACGCATCCTTTTCTTTATAAATTTTTGAATAAGGATAATAATCGAATATCTCGCCTTTACCCAAAATACGAGGACCTTCTTGTTTTATCAATTGTTCTTTTAATTGTGTCCAGAGTTGTTCTTTTAGCTCTGAATAGTTTTTGTCATTTGCCAAATTTGTAATGCATTCTGGATCTCTAACCATATCGTATAACTCCTCTTCAGGTCTGAACCCAAATGCCATTTCAAAATATTTATAATCGGAGTGTGATTCTTCCAACTCAACAAGATATTGTTTCGTTGGAGAGTCGTCACAATTTCTATATCCATATTCAGGATCCCCTACTGGCCAGCGGTTTGGCTTAAAATTTCTTGAATATAAATAGTTGTCATTTCGAATGGCTCTAACCGGATAAGCAACTGTTAGTAAATCTCCATCCGACCTTCCAATGTCATGTCGTTCTTTTCCCAAGATTGTAAAACTTCTATCTGGATCAATAATACCTGACTTTTTAGATAGTAGTTGACTTAAAAAACTATGTCCTGTCATTTAAGTATGTTGTGAAACTCCTGCTAAGTCAAGTAATGTTGGAGCTAAATCAGGAAAAGTAATAAAGTCTTTAACAACACGACCTGCTTTATTTTTATCTCCCCAACGAACCACAAAAGGAACATGAAAACCATCATCGTATATCTGTCCTTTAACACGAGGGAAAGGCATTCCATGGTCAGAAGTGGCAATAATAATTGTGTTATCCAATAGGCCTCTCTCTTCCAATACTTTCAGGCATTCTCCAATATGTTTGTCAACCCATTCCACTTCCAAAGCATAATCAGCCAAGTCGCCAACAATTACTTTATTATTTGGGTAGTACAATGGGACGGTTACTTTTGTCGTATCTAACTTTGCCTTTTTCCAACTATCTTTTTCGTAACTGCGGCGCGGCTCTCTCGCTCCCAGCCAAAAACAAAACGGTTCACCATCGGATTTTTCATTTAAGAATGCCTCAAAATTGGCTCTGTAATTATTACGGTTAATACCAGTATAAGGAGGGGGTGTTTTTATCTTACTCCGTATAGGTCCAGCAGGATTATGTGGATGGTTATATTCCCCTGGTCCCCATCCTTTTTTTGTAAGGCCAATTTTATATCCCGCTTCGGCAAGCATATCAGGATAAAATTTCAATTTATCAGAAAGAAATGGGCTGTGGTTACCAGCTTCTTTCAACTGCCATGAGTAACGTCCTGTTAACAAGCAAGCCCGTGCAGGTGAACATTTAGGATTACAATTATATGTATTTGTAAACTTAATTCCTTCATTACCAATTCGATCGAAGTTGGGGGTCTTTATATATTCACTACCATAAATTCCAAAACTGTTTCTCGATGCATCATCGGCCATTATAAATAGGATATTTGGTTTTTTTATATCTTCTTTAATTTTTTTGGAACATCCATTATTTAGGAATATCGTTAAAAATAAAATCAATAATAGCGGTATGTTTTTAGAGTATTTCATATCATTCATGTTTAACATTCAAAAAATGGTTACTGGTAAGAGTTATAGTAATGTTTTTTTTCGTTTCCATTATTTTTCTAAAGACCAAACCTTAAAATTTCGATAGCGGAAATGTGTCCATTTCATTTGACGGAGTCCAATTTTACCGCCCTGTAAAACTGACCCAAATTCTTCCCCGTCATCTATCCAATCAATAATTTTACGGCCATCAACAAAACAAGTTATATGAGCACCATTTTTTACCAATCTCATTTTGTGGATGAATTCTGATTTTTCAGGAATTCCAAGTTCTCCAATTTGAACTTTGTCAAACCCACAGTTTTTACGAAGATGTGCGATTTCTCTTGCTCGATTATCCTTGGTATTTGCATAATACGAAATGTGGTAATTATTAAAGTAATTACTTTTTGTGTATTGCTTAAAAACCCCATTACGTTCTGGAAATGAAGGGTCAAAAATGCTTTTACTATTGATTCCCAGCGCTGAAAAAAATATGATGCATAAACCAGCATCTGTCTCTTGATTTTGAAGTTCCCATTCCACAATAAAATTCGCTGGAAAATCTTCTGGACACCATAAAACATGGTGACCTTCTTCACTAGGTGAAAATAGGTGCATCCAGTTTTCTTTAAACTCAATTTTGGCGGGACCTTCCAGTTTCCAATCTTTTAAGTCATTTTCTGAGGAAAGCATATTTTCATATAAAAGAGTTCCTTTCTCAACCGTTTTAGAAATATCCTGACTTTGACTTATCAAAGGCATGAATGCAAATACTGTAACTGTAATTATTCCAATAAAACTTATTTTCATTTTCTAATGGATTTAATTTACTACTTCATGAGTCTCAATTGTCAATATTTTTTTCAAACGTATGAGTGCTTCTATATAATAGTAATCTTCATAAATAATTGGGATATCTACTTCTCCATTTTTTGGTTTATTCCCTGTTGAATGCAATAAAATAGCATCATTTTGGTCTCCAGACAAGTAATCTGAACTTGATAAAGCGTGTAACATTTTTTCAGTTTCCTTACGGTAGAAAAGTTTGTCTTTTTTAGTTGATTCCAGTTCTGAAAGTTCCAAAAGTGCAGACGCCGTTACTGCCGCTGCAGAAGCATCTTTCACGGTGCTGGGAATCGTTGGGTCATCAAAACCCCAGAAAGGAATATAATCCTCAGAAAGTCTTTTTAAATATGCAGTTGTTAATTTCTTTGCAAGTTTCAAGTATTTTTTGTCTCCAGTTTCACGATACGACATTGTATAACCAAAAATACCCCAAGCTTGTCCTCGTGCCCAATCTGATTCGTCGGCGTAACCTTGGTGTGTACCTTTACTCAGACATTCTCCGGTTTTATCATCATATACCAGTACATGATAAACCGTGTTATCTGGACGGATATGGTTTTTTGCAGTGACATTGGCATGAGATACTGCCATTTTATAGTACACGTCGTTTTTCGAATATTTGGATGCTTCAAACAGTAATTCTAAATTCAACATATTGTCTATAATAGTATTATGAGGATAAAACACTTTTTTACGAACCTGTGCTGGCCATGACAATATAGTTCCCACATTTGGATTGTATAGATGGGATAAAGAATCAGCGGCTATAAAAAGTGTATTTTTATAGGCCTCATTATTTGTCAATCGAAACACATTTCCAAAACTGCTATTGAAAATTAAACCCATGTCGTGACTTTTAACTGGTCTTGACAATAAGACTTCTATTTCATTGGTGAATTTTTCAGCTTCTGATTTTATCTCTTCGTTACCAGTTCCTTCGTAGATATACCATAATATGCCGGCTCAAAATCCACTAGTCCAACCACCAGCAGGTTTCGTATTCCAATATTTTTCTCCTTTGTGGAGGGTATGCGGTGATTTTTTATACGTATTGAGATGCCCTAAAGTTTTTGAAACCTTAACTTCGCAATGTTTTATGGCTTTGTCAACTTCAGATAAAGTCCATGGTTTTTGTTCTATTTCATCGGTTGCCTTGGTAAAGGCAAGAGAACATATTAAAAGAACTGTTAAAGAGGAAAAAACTATTCGTTTCATGGAATTATATTGCTTATTTTTTATCAACCTTGTATTCGTTTAAAATTTTACCATCAGGATCATAATGCCTAAAAATCAAAGTTGGTATTCCGTTAATTGAAGAAACCGATCCTTCTAAAAATCCACCAACCACATTTAAGTAAATATGCTCTGGAGCTACGTTTTCTTGTTTCCATCCTCCGGCATGCGCATTGCTTCCTGGGCCACTACCAAATTCTAAAGCGCCTGTTTTTGCATCTTTTGAGACGTATTGCCAATGCCGATCACCACAAACGGAAACCATATTTTTTTGTTCGCTAATAAATTGTCTTAAAGCATCGCCTTCATGTTGAAAACCTGTATTCGCATGATTGTCATTTTTTTTACCGCGGTCTGGACCAATAATAGGCGTAGGGCTTATTAAAACTTTAAAAGTGGCATCAGATGCCATAACTGTATTTTTAAACCATGCCATTTGTTCTTTACCCCAAATTGTTTTTTCTGGACTATCGGGCATCGTGTTTTTACTTCGGTAATCGCGTCCTTCTGGCAACCATATTTGCAAGTCTTTACCCCATCTAATTGTGCGATAAGTTTTATCGCCCATAGGAACTTCTTCAAGAAATATTTCGGTGCCTTGTTCATATGTGAACTCACCCATAAACTTAGTTTTCATGCCAGGATAGGCATCATTCATCCAAGTATCGTGGTCATCTTTAATAAAATAACTTGGGACTTGACTATGGAATGCTATGTTGTTTGGGTAGCTATACATTCTATCCCAATGCCAACGTGCTAAATCGGCTGTTTTCGCCATATAATCATAATAAACGATATCGCCCGTATGAACAAAAAACTCTGGGTCTAATTTTAACGAACTAGGATAGAGTTTATAGCCCGAATCGCTATCTACGTCTGGATACGATGTACCGGTAGTTACTATAAAATTAACATCGCCACTCACATTTTGAGCTGGCGCAGTTTTAAATTTACCAGTTATAGATGCGCTAATATTCGAAGTATTTAAAGCACGGGCTTCTATTAATAGTTCATATTCTTTACCGGGTGAAAGGTTTGATAATTTAAATTGTGTTGAAGATGATTTATCGGGATTAACACTTTGCCAATTCATTTGTGTCCACGATTTTTCAGTCGTTGTTTTATATTTTAATTGCACTTTTCCTTCACTACCAGGAACTGCTCCTTGAATGTTATTAATTGAGTGTCCTTCTGGAAACGTAACTTTTGGTGTTTGGTCTGGTCTTCCCACGCGTTCTATCAGTTCTCCTGTTTTTGGATCTATGTATTTAACCTCGGGCATTGGAGCGTCATTACCAATCCGTTGTTCATTTTTAGTTAATCGTACCCAAACAATGGCTTCGGACTGTGTGACTTCACCAATTTTAATTCCTGTACCAAAATAAGGTCCTTCTTTTTGGTTGCTCGTTTGACAAGATACTAAGCCAACAATACCAATCATCATAATTTTTGTAGTTAACTTCATGTATAATGCGTTTTAATTTTTAAACCGAATATTCTTTTTTTTGCTGGTGCAATTATTTTATAATTGATGCTTTAGCTGAGGGAACTTTGTTTCAACTTTGCACTTAAAACGTTAATTCCAGTGATTCGCTATAATATCATGGACCTCGGGATTATCCTTATCCGTGTCACCCAACATTTTCCGTTGATTCAATATTTCAGATTTCATTTTATCAATGATCTCCTGATATTTGGGATCGATATATGCATTTTTCAATTCGTTAGGATCTTTTTCTAAATCGAAGAAATCCCAATACTGAATGTTGTTTTGTTCTGAATATTTATTCTTTTTAAGACCATGTCCGTAGTAAAATGCAAGCTTATACCGTTCACCTCGAATTCCAAAATGTGCTGGACGCTCTTTAGAATGTTGCCAATAGCGATAATAGCCATACTTGCGCCAATTGTTAGATGTTTTTCCTTTTAGGTTTTCTCGAAAACTAGAGCCTTGCATCGTTTTAGGGTAATCTATATTGGCATAATCGGCAAATAATGCAGAGAAATCAACATTTTCAATAATATCGTTGTTTCGCGTACCTGCAGGGATTTCTTTTGGATAACGGATTACAAATGGCATATGAATCGATTCTTCATAAATCATGCGTTTGTCTAAAAAACCGTGTTCTCCTAGAAAATAGCCCTGATCGGCAGTATAAATCACTATAGTGTTTTCAGCTAATCCGGCTTTATCAAGATAATCTAGTAATTTTCCAATATTGTCATCAATAGCTGCACCACATCGCATAAAATCTTTTATAAACTTTTGATAGGTTTTATGACGCGCTTCATTGGCATTTAAACCTTCAACCGAAAACGGTAATCCCGGATAAAACATATAACCTTTTCTTTTCTCCGGATTATTTGATGCGGTTAAATACCGTTGCTGTAAATTATCAATGGATTGCCCTATAAATGATCGACCCGTAGTTTCTGGCCCATCATCATAAAAAGAATCTGGAATAGGGATTTCAACGTTTTTATACAACTCATTAAATCGTTCGGGATAATCAAAAGGTTCATGAGTTGCCTTAAAATGGCACATGGCAACAAAAGGTTTATTCTTATCTCGTTTATCAATCCAATCTATTACCTTGTCAGTAATAATATCGGTACTAAAGCCTTCATACTGTTTGCCTCCGTCTTTGTAATCTTGCCAATTTTCTTTTGTTTTCATTACAGGATTCCAATAGTTTCCTTGACCGGGTAAAACGCAGTAATAATCGAATCCTGAAGGTTCTTTTTTAAGATGCCATTTCCCAATGACTGAAGTTTGATAACCACTTTTTTGTAATTGTTTTGCTATATTTTCTTGTTTAGGCAAAAGACTCGCTCCCAAAGTTTTTATGCCATTTACATGGCTATACTGACCCGTAAGAATAGTAGCTCTACTTGGAGTACAAATAGAATTAGATACCAAACAGTTATTTAGAACACAACCCTCTTGGGCTAATCTATTAATGTTTGGAGTGTGTACATAATCTTTTAGTTTGCCACCATAAATACCCCAAGACTGTGAAGTATGGTCATCAGACATAATGTAGAGAATATTTGGTTTTGTATTTTGAGCAAGAACATATGATGTTACAGAATAAATAAGAATGAAAAAAAGTATATTTTTTTTAATAATAATGTTTACGCTAATTAGTTTCATTGTAATTATTCAGAATTTGGTATGTTTTTTGTAATATTAATGATAAAGTTCGTTTTCTATATGGACTAATTAGTCAGATATATGGAGTATTTCTCGGTTTGTTGCATTATTACCGTAATTAACTATTTCTATAGTTCTTGACACTCTGCAAATAATTTGAATAACATTATGCAATACACACCCATATAAGCTAAATATCAATAGTTTACATATACTTTTAAATCAACATTTAGTTAAACACCCATAATAATTTATTGCAATTTAGATTTTAAGGATTCCATTAATTCTTTCACTAATTCCGGGTGTTTATCCGCTATATTGTTACTCTCATTTTCTGCTGTCGCATGATCATATAGTTCTACAAAACCATCTTTATGAAGTATCATCCGATGTGTTTCTGTTCTTATAGTAAAACCTTGCTTAAAATACGCTATCGCATCATGGCCGGCTGAATCTGGTTTTTCTAAAATCCCCTTCAACGAAGTTCCTTGTGCAAATTTGGGTGTCTCAACGCCGGTCAATTCACATAGTGTTGGAAATATATCTAGCGTCTCAACCATAGCATTCGTTTTAGAACCTTTACTCGCCATCCCTGGATATTGAATTATCATTGGTGAATGTAGCGACTCCTCAAACAAACTATGTTTCCCCCAAATGCCGTGTTCTCCCAAATGCCAACCATGGTCACCCCAAAGCACCACAATAGTGTTTTTATCGGCTCCTGTACGCTTCAATTCAGCAAGTACTTTTCCCACTTGAGCGTCGGCATAACTAACACAAGCAGCATAATGACGACGCACCTCATCAGCAAAGTCGGCATCTCTATTTGGATCTTTACCCCACTTATTATAACTCATAAATTCACTGGATTTATGCCATGTCGATTTTCCTTCGGGTTTTTGAGGATGGGCTATTGGAGGAAGTTGAACGTCCTTGTATTTATCGAAATATGATTTTGGTGCACCAAAAGGTAAGTGAGGTTTGATAATTCCAACTGCAAGAAAAAAGGGCTTTTCCTCATCTTCAGAAAGGGCTTTTAATTGTTTCACAGCCTCATTTGTAATCAATCCATCTGGATAGATCGAATTATTACCCTCCACGGATTGAAAGACATCCATTTCACCTCTTTTGACACGTATTTCTCCATGAGCCAATCCGTGCATCATTCCTCGTGGATGCTCCCATTCGCCAACTGGCATAAGGTGTTTATCCCATGCTTTTGGAATTTCAATTTTTGTACTATCATTCCAATCATCACCACCTCTACCTCCAGGATGATGAGAAACTTTACCCACAGAAACCGTTGTATAGCCGTGTGTTTTAAACCACTCTGGCATACTAGGGTCTACTGCCGCTCCCTTTGCTATTTCATTTGCCCGAAGAAACAGCGCATCGTTACTCCCTGGTCCATACTGACCAGTTAATAACGTATAACGAGATGGGCCGCAACTTGGTGCATTTACATAATGTTTCTGAAAAGAGACTCCTTTTTCTGCTAATTTGTCAATATTAGGTGAACTAATATATGATGCTCCAAAACTTTTCAATTCAGGGCGAAGATCATCCACACAAATTAATAGAATATTGGGCTTTTGAATAATGTTTACAGTTTTTTGTGATGATGGCGTTTTACAACTAGCCAATAGCATCACACATAAAAACACACTCGTTATTGCTATAAATTTCTTCATGTTCAATTATTTCACTAATTACTATTCCTTGGACATAGATGGCGGAAGCGACTCTACTTTACTGCCCCAATCTTTATTAGGTTTATCACCCATATTAAGAAGCAGTTTTCCTCCTTTCACCAATTCATCATGATAAAACCATGCTTTTTCCAAAGGTTTTTCATTCAAGGTTGATGATTGTATATATCTGTTTTTAGAAGAATTATTTGTTGTTTCAATAACAAACTCATCTCCTGAGTAATATTTAGAATTCAAATGAATGGTAACTTTATCAAATAATGGACTTCCCAAATCATAGTATGGCTTCACATCTGCGCCTCCATGCATTTCAAATATCCCCATTTTTAGCAATACAGAAAGTGACCCCATGAGTCCTTGATCTTCATCGCCATTAAATCCATGGTGCGGATCTAAATCACTGTAAATTTTTTCTACTACTTCTCGTGTCCAATATTGTGTTAGCCATGGCTGACCAGCATAATTAAACACAAAACCTACCTGCATAGAGGGTTGGTTTCCGTAATTAAGCCAAGTACGCTTTCGCTGCTCTTTTACAAAAGAATCCGGTCTAAAATTGTGGGACACAAAATTATGAGGGTGAGCTATATGAAACTGTTGATTCAATGTTTTAGCCGCTTTCTCTTTTCCTCCCATCAAATTAAATAACCCTTGCATGTCATGAGGAACAAACCATGTCGCTTGCACCGAGTTACTTTCTACAAATCCATGATGAAACTGTAAGATATCAAAAGGTTCGTGCCATTTACCATCTATATTTTTAGTCCGCATCCAACCGATCGACGAATCGAAGACATTTTTATAATTCCCCGCTCGCTTTATAAACATATCATAATCTGACTGTTTGCCCAAATCTTTTGCTAATTGTGCTAAACACCAATCTTGATAAGAATATTCTAGTGTTTGCATGGTACCCTCCATATGGTAACCATACTTCTTATTACTTAACGGATATGGTACATAGCCCTTATCAATATAATATTCCAATCCCCCACCTTTAGAAGTGTTATGTTCGTAACCCGACTTTGACATAATTCCTCCAGGAAGTGCATTCTTTTTCATTCCTTCATAAGCTTTTTCAATATCAAAACCTCTAATCCCCTTCATGTATGCACTTACTATAAACGGCGTAGATGAGGCCCCTGTCATTACATAAGTGTAATTTCCTCCAGCTGGACCGCGAGGAATCATACCTCCATCGTCATACATATTCAACATAGAATTCACAAAACCTTCTGTAACTTCTGGATAGACCAAATGCCAAAGCGAATTTATGGTCCATTGCGCTCCCCAAAATGCATCTGAATTGTAATGATTAAATTTAGGCTTACCGTTTGTATCTACAGGTATTTGTTTCGTTTTAGGAGTCTCACCGGTCATATCACAGTAGGTTCCGCTCGCATCACTAATAATTCTACGACCTTGAAGTGCATGCCATAAATCCGTGTAAAATCTAGATTGTTGCTTTTCAGTTCCTCCTTCTATTTCTATTTTGCTCAACCAATTGTTCCAATCATCATAGGCTTCCTTTCTTGTTCTATCAAAATCCCAATGTGGCAGTTCAGTCTCAATATTCAGCCGTGCTTGCTCTATACTTGTGTATGAAATCCCCACTTTCATTTGAATAGTTTGCGCTTCTTCACCTTCAAAACCAACATAAACACCTCCATTTTCTCCTTCGAATTTTTTAGTTTTACCTAGTAATTCTCCATCTTTCCAAGCCTGCATCGTTCCAAAAGATGTGTCAAATTGAATAACATAATATACATAGGTAGACTTAGGTCTTCTTCTAGTAGGTTCCATTAACGCATACCCTTCAATCTCGGTTTTTTTAACCTGCTTAGCGAAACCACTTTCTGTACCACTAGGCCCTAATAAGGTTCCTAAATCGAGCAACACATGCTTATTCTTTTTTGCAGGATATGTATACCTGTGAAATCCAACCCTTGTGGTCGATGTTAATTCAGCTTTAATATCATAAGTCTCCAACTCAACGGCATGATAGCCCGTTTCAACAACTTCCTTGTCATGGCTATAAGCTGACCCATAGACTTGTGGCCCCAGATGTCCCTTAAATTCACCTGTAGTAGGCAGCACAGGAATCCCTGATAATTGCCAAGCATGAATATGACTAAAAAAATTAATGGTATCCATATCATAGCGATAGCCTGAGTCCCAAGTACCTCCCAGCCCCATATCTGGACTCAAATTTACCATACCAAAAGGACGTGTTGCAGAAGAAAAATAAAACCAGCGAGAATTCGCAGCATCAAGCAATGGATAAACCAAATCTGCTGGACTCTTTTTTAATGATTGTGCTTTTACTGAATTATCAACCATTACATTTAATAATAACAAAATGACCAAAGTCATTTTTAAAAATTTACTTGTTTTCAATATCATTCTTCTTAATTTTTATTCTTCTTACTGATTGTACTTTTATTTAAAATAATTGTGTGTAGGCATCGCTAAGGGATTTCAGTTTCACCTCATCCATTTCAACCCCAAAACCAGGTAGTAATTTGGTGATTTCAACTTTCCCTTGGCTATTTATGACCGTAGACATTTGTTTTACACATTCTTGGAATACCGTTGACTCTTGTGGTTTCTCAAGTGCTTCTACCCAAGATGCGCCAATTCCTATCGCTAATTGTTGCCAGAAAGTACAGGCAGGTCCAACCAGACTGCTATCTCCAATCATTAATCCACGGTTATTTGATTTTATCTTTTTCCCCAATTGAACTGCTTCTTTAAATGTTCCCATAGTATCCGGGTGAATATTGAAATACACTCCCATTTCAGGAGAAAATATATCCAATGCTTTATAAGCAGGACGCATTGGACGATCTGGAATTAAAGCAAAATTTCCTACTTTTGTTTGCAATACTCCCCACTGCTCTACAGTTAGTTCGGCAGGATCTTCCATAGCGTCTAATCCAGCGGCATGTAAATTCTTCATACTAGTGGCTAACTCATCTAAATTTTTCCATTGCTTATAACCTCTGTTTGCATCAGCCATAATAAAAGTGTCCTTTCCAAAAGATTTTCTCAATGCTACAGTTAGAGCCAGATCAATCTTTGTATCTCCAAACATTTTAACCTTCACATGAGTCGTTAAATTTTGCTTCTTTGCTATTTCGGCTTGTGCCAAAGCTTGATCTATATCTCTTTCCAAAATGCAGAATAAACCCGGTACAGGTTCTCTTTTATCTAAGCCCCATAGTTCAATAGTAGGCGTATTAACTATTTTTCCAAGTATATCGTATAAGGCAATAAGTACGGGTTCGCTTTTTTTAGCATTCCATTTTCTTGAAATAAATTTATCACGGGTATACTCAATTCCTTCTGAAATAGTCATGCCCTTTAAATCATTCAAAAAATCACCCCATTTTGCAATATTAAAATTAAGGTCGTTTTTATTAGCCAATGATTCCGCCCAACCAATATGCTTTCCAGATTGAATTTTCACAAAAATATGCTGGCGATTGTGCCAAGTGGAGTGGCTAAAATTCCGCGCCTTTTTAACATTCACAAGATACAAGGATACCCCGTCAATCTTTGCATCAACATTTAAACCAGACACGTATTTAGGCAATGTTCCTGCAAATACAAGTCCTGGAATAATTATTCCAAGTGTATTTATAAATTTTCTTCTACTGTTATCCTTCATACTTTTACTCTTTTTATAAAAATATTTACTCACTCCGAATAGGGCCCCATAATAGGTTCCTTTCCTTTTGTAGGTAGATACTCTTTTAATCTTTTTTTAATTTCAGCATACGCTGGATTGCTAGCAACATTATTCCATTCATGTGGATCCTTGTCTTTATGATACAACTCCTCTTGGCCATTCCCATAATTTATGTAACTATAATTCTCATCCTTTACTGAATGATATTCAGGGCCTAAACTCGAAATCGCAGGATTCGACCGTTTCGCTTTTGGGTCAGTTAATAACGGCACCAAGCTTTCTCCATCAAGTCCTTCAACTTCCGGAAGTCCACATAATTCAACTAAGGTTGGGTACAGATCAATTAAACTTACTGGTTGATTGGTTCTACCACCAGATTCTTTTCCCGGCATACTTATAATTAATGGAACTCGGGTTACTTCATTCCATAATGTCGCTTTTCTCCAATGCTCTTTTTCTCCCAACTGCCAACCATGATCGCTCCAAAGTACCACGATCGTATTGTCTGCGTAAGGACTTTCTTCAAGAGTTTTCATAAGATTTCCAAACTGAGCATCAGCATATGAAACTGAAGCCTGGTATGCTTGTACGGCATCATCCCAAAGCCCATCTCTTTTAATTAATTCGTGCTCTTTATTCTCACTATCATTATGCAAATCATCGGAGTCTGTAAAGTTTGAAATAGAGTAAGCAATATTCTTCCCTATTAGTGGAACATCATCCAGATCACCATCTTTGACCAAAGGCAATTTAATCTCTTCCTTTGGATGCATATCAAAATACTTTTGAGGATTGAACCAAGGAATATGCGGTCTGAAAATACCACAAGCTAAAAAGAACGGCTTGTCATGTTTTCTATTTATTCTTTCACTCACCCAAGCAACACTTCTTGCGTCAAAAGTTAACGAATCTGAAGATTCATATCCTCCCCAGGCAATATTGCCACTTACTTTTGTGATTTTTTCTATTTCGGGATGCTCTCTATTACTTATCCAGTTATCTCCTTTATTATGCTTGCCAACATACTCATCCCATTGTCCTTTTTCATAATAAAACTTGTGCAATATTTTTCCAGCACCAGCCACATAATATCCGTTTTCTTTAAAATGTTTGTTGAGGGTTTGATTTTCTTTATACGCAGAAAATGGTGTGTCATTATTTGTATAAACGCCTGTTGTTGTAGGTCGTAATCCTGTAATTACCGATACCCTCGATGGATTGCACATCGTTCCGGCACAATGTGCGTTGGTGAATAGCATTCCTTTTTCTGCCAGTTTATCAATGTTTGGTGTTATTGCTTGTGGATGCCCTTCAAAAGCACCTTCCCAATCATTTAAATCATCAAAAGCAACAAAAAGTACATTGTATGGAACGCTCGATTTTTCTTTTACCTGCGACACGCAAGAAACTAACAAAAAGCTATATACAATTATGAATATTGGATTTATTATGAATCTATACCGATTTGAATATAAAACATCGTATGTCATCTTGTTCTTTTTAAATCTAAATGCCTTGTTCATAAATTCCGTAACGATACTATGCAATTTAATTACAGTGTTTTTACATTTAAAAATAACTTCAGCTTTAATGCGACGTTTTATATTCAAATCGGTATTAATTTTACTTTTTAGATGTACCAGCATAGTTGCTTTCTATCAATTAATTAGACCTTTTGTAAAATATTTTATTGATTTCCTATAGCTCTCCATGATCGATAAATCCCAGATTCAATAGAAGTTGTTTCTGTAATACCTCCATACTCCTCAATGGTTGCTACTAGTTCATTTAAAAGTTTATCAGCGATGCCCCTCTTACTTTTAAATAAATCATTCTTTTCAAATGGATCTTCTTCAATATTGTATAGCTCCGTCTTTGGAGTACCCGGATATTTTGAATCTTTCGCCCAATATTTAATCAATTTATACTGATCTTTAATTATGGCCGATCGAGGCTTGCGATGTGAACCTTGATGAAAAAACAACCCCTCTTTAGGTCGTGACACTACATTATTTTTATTGAAAATCACATTAGTTAAACTTCCACCATCCATTTTATCCAATTTCCCAGTTCCACCAGCTAATTGGTTAAAAGTTGGTAATAAATCTAATCCAGTAACTGGAACTTCACTTACTTTTCCGTGCTCAATATTTGGACCTAACACCATAAATGGAACACGAAGACCGCCCTCATAGAAAGAATGCTTTCCATCTCTTAAAGGTTCATTTCTCTTTTTGGTTGTTGGATAAAAAGCATTCACCCATTTTTTATCCGCATCAATTACAGCAATTTTACCCAAAGAACCGCGACCACCATTATCGCTCATAATAAATATATACGTATTATCTTCAATACCCTTTTCTTCAACATAATCCATAATCATCCCAATTCCTTCATCCATATCTTTAAGCATGGCACCAAATTCGGCAGATTCATGTACTTTCCCTTTTTCCTTTTTCTTAAAATATTCGTAGGATTCCTTTTTAGAGGAAAGTGACAAATGCGTAGCATAATGAGACAATTGCACGTAGAATGGTTTACCTTGACGAATACTTTCGTCCATAAACGCTATTCCCCTATTCGTAATTCCAAATATATCCTTAGGATTCTCTTCATTCCAATACATTGTAGGTTTCCCATTCTGAGAAAGACCTAGTGGATTTGGTGCTTTGGTGACTTTTAAAAATTTATCCGTTTCCTTATTGTATTCCTTGGCATTGATAAACCCACTTCCAAACACTTCTCCTCCACTATTACTGGTAAGTCCGTCATGAGCATCATACCCCGCTGCCTCTGGGTGCATGGCAACATGCCATTTACCAAAATGCGCCGCTCTATATTCAGGATTAGCTAATTTAATAGCCTTGGGAATGGTTAGTTTTTGAGCTGTTTTTTCAATCCAATTAGTATCTTTATTGTAGATATGCCTAGCAGCATTTTGTCCAAAAATAAGACTATTACGAGTGGGGCCACAAATAGGATTTGGAGCATAACCTTGCGTAAACCGCATCCCTGATTCTGCAAAAAGATCCATATTTGGAGTTTCAAAATAATCACTTTTTGAATCTGGAATTTTTGGATTGGAATAATGCGAAACATGGTTCCAACCTTGATCATCCGTTAAAATAAAAATGATATTTGGACTTTTAACAGTTGCCGTTTTATTTTCTTTTTTTGTTTCACTTGTTCCTGCACAAGAAACTAAAAATAGGATGGCTATAGCTGAAACCATTTTTAGGTATTTATTCATTTTGATCATTTTTATTTAACTTCGTTTGATGCATTTAACAACACGTTAAGCGCATGATTAGCAACTCTAACTACATATTTATTCTGACCTTCCATCACTGATTGAAGATCAATGATGGAAGGTCTTGCTTTTTCTCCAATTTCATCTAGCACAAGAGCAGCGTTTAATCGATTCCATTCATCTTTATCCTTCAATCCTTCTGAAAGTGCCTTTACACCTTCTTTCTCCATATTAAGAATACACAATGCTCTTGCCACTGCGATGCTTACTGTGGTGTCATCATCTGTCAAAAGTGAACGCAATTTTGAAATCAATTCTTGGTTTTCCTTTTTTACATAATTTCCTATTCCGGTTGCTGCCCAAAAACGAACTGCCTCATTAAAATGAATTAAATTTGACGTAAAAAGAGCGGTCTCATTACCCAATGCTACTTTTTGAATTTGATCCATCGGAATTTCATTCTCTCTTAAAACATCATAAATTGGCTTGTTATATTTTGTTTCCCATTTGCGTAATATCGGTTCTGGAATCAATCCTGCATCTGTAACCTTTAGCGACCATTGTTTATGTGCATTGCGCATCCTTTCTAACACCTCTTTATAATTTGGATCTCCGGAAATATCACGCAATTCTTGGGAGTCATTTTTCAAATCAAACAATTCTTCAACTGGCTTCTTTTGAGCCATTAATTTAACTCCAGCTTCTGGCAACGTACCATTTGCGTAACTACTTCGAATAGATTTCATAATGGCTCCTTTTTCCGGCGTATTCATGTATTGAATAAACGGTTTTGGAAACTCATAATATCTAATATATTTGAATTCCTTATCTCGAACAGCGCGCTGCATATCATATCGTTCATCCATTCTATCTCGAGAAGCATAGGTGTAATCTCTTTCTGGCGAAAGATTCTCCCCAAGGAAAGCACGACCTTGCATATACTCGGGAATTGGTATGCCTGCTAAATGCAATGCTGTTGGAGCAAAATCAATAAAACTGACCAATTCATCTGTTGGAGAACCTTGTTTATGAGGTTGAAAATTTTTATATTTCTCTGGCATTTTAACAATAAATGGGACTTTTAATCCAGTATCATATAACCATCGTTTATGAATTGGAATTCCAGCTCCATGATCTGAATAGAATATGATAATCGTATTTTCTGCTAACCCATCCTCTTTTAATTGATCGATAATATTCTTCGCATAAATATCTAATGCGGTAATGTTATTATAATATCTTGCCCATAATTCATTTCCAATTGGTGTATTAGGAAAGTATGGTGGTAGTGTTGCTTTTCCCGGTTTTAAAAGAAGCTCTTTCAGAACATCCTTGACAACTGACTCATATTTTTTTTCAGAATTCGTAGCACTTTCATGTGTGCCCTTATAATTAAATACCGCAAAAAATGGCTGTTCTTTGTTTGGTCTATTTCTCCAATGGGCTTGTTCACTTGATTCATCCCAAATTTTGGAGGCATCATATTCCAAATTATAATCTTCCTTACTTGTATTGGTACAATAATAACCTGCCTCACGTAAGAATTCTGGATAATATTTAAACGCTTCTGGAAACCAACCTTTACTTCTCATATGATGAGAACCTATTGAAGATTGATGCATCCCGGTTATAATTGACGATCTCGCTGGTGCACAAACTGGAGCTGAAGCGATGGCGTTGTTATACATAACTCCTTCGGATGCTAACTGATCAAGAAAGGGTGTATGCGCAAATTCATCACCGTAACATCCCAATTGAGAACTAATATCTTCTGTAGTGATCCATAAAATATTTGGGCGTTCTTGACTCGTTTCTTGAGCACATATGGCAATAGACGTAAATAAAAGAATATTGTTCAAAAAATATTTTAGAAATAACTTCATTTTATATATAATGTCTTTATAATTATTTTCTATTTCATTTTGTTTCAATAAATCCACTACTTCCATCTCTTAATTTTCACCGTAGGAAAGTGCTGTTACGAGCATCACTTAAGCAATGAAGTTAAAGATGTCATTAGTAAAAATTCTTTCAAAATGTATTCTTTGTAAAATTATAAAGAGATCGTGGTCTACACATGGATAAATCTGCCAAAAACATGGAATATGTATTCATATGCCTTGAATTTAATACTAAAACCCAGTAAAATTTAATTTTGGAGAAACCCTAATAACGGTATCATTTGTAATGAATGTTTAAAGCTATTTATATAAAAACAATTCAATTAATGCCAAATCTTATGATTACTGTTAAATAAATACTAAGAGGTGCTTAATTCGGTGCTTAAATAATTGTAGAACATTGTTAAATGGCAATCTGAAGGAAATTCTAAACAATATTCACAAAAAGGGGTTTTACAAATTATATATCGACGGAGGAAAAACAGTTCAAAATTTCTTAAAGCAGGATTTGATTCATGAACTTAGGGTTACTACAATTCCAATTTTGTTAGGTGATGGAATTTCATTGTTTAACTTTTTACCAAAATCGTTGGAATTCAATCACTTGAAAACGGAAGTGTTCCTGGACTAGATTGTTCAAAGTCATGATAAACGGAGGAAATAAACAAATACTAACAACGTATCCTGCGAAAACCCTAAGTCAGGAACTTAAAATTGGTTTTTGTTTTTTTATTATCCCTTTTCTATTCAAACCCCAATACTGTATGGCCTCGCCAAAATGATTTCTGTTCGCTATAAGAACATTGTACAAATTGACAGCTGTGCCGTTCGTTCTATTTTATTTTTCAAGTAAAGTAATCCAAGGAATTTCAACCATTGCATTATAAGAATTGATTTATTCAAATTCTTATCGTAATTTCTACACTTAATTTTCAGTGATGGAAAAGCAACGAAGAATATTCATTCGACAAGCAGGAATTCTAGTGGCTGCCACAGCATTGGCACCTAATGTTGTATGGGCCACGACCAAACCAAGGAAGGAGAAATTGGGAGTTGCCTTGGTGGGACTTGGGTATTATAGTACAGATCTACTCGCCCCTGCCCTGCAATTGACCAAAAATTGTGAACTGAAAGGCATCGTAACAGGAAGTCCTGAAAAGATTCCCGTCTGGAAAGAAAAGTATGGCATCGAGGACAAGAATGTTTACAACTATGAAAATTTTGACCGGATAGCCAATAATGATGATATCGATGTAATTTATGTGGTGCTTCCTCCTTCAATGCATGCGGAATATACTGTACGGGCAGCAAAGGCTGGCAAACATGTATGGTGCGAAAAACCAATGGCGCCTTCAGTTGCCGATTGCGAAGCTATGATCAAAGCTTGTAAGGACAACAAGGTGAAACTTGCCATTGGATACAGATGTCAACATGATCCCAATATTCAGGCTTATATGAAAGTGGGAAAGGAAAGGCCCTTTGGCAAGGTGAAAATGATTACTTCGGCAGCTGGCTATTTTGATGGCAGGACCAACCATTGGAAACAGAATAAAAAATTAGGTGGTGGCGCCATGGGCGATATGGGAGTCTATGCCTTACAAGGTGCAAGACTTGCCACTGGTGAGGAACCCATTTCGGTTTTGGCACAATCCTTTGCAACTCGGCCAGACATATATCATGAGGTAGAGGAAACTATGATGTTCCAATTGGAGTTTCCTAGTGGTGCACGCGCAGCTTGTCATACCAGTTTTGGTATTCAAATGAATTACCTGCAGGTAAATTACGAAAAAGGATGGTTGAAAATGGAACCCCATTCCTCCTATGGGGGCAATAAAGGAAGTATGTCTGATGGTACACTGATCAATTTTCCTATTGAGAACCAGCAGGCCAAACAGATGGATGAGGATGCAGTGGCCATTTTTAATGACGAACCAATGTTGGTTCCCGGTGAGGAAGGGCTTCGAGATATTCGTGTAGTGGAGGCCATTTATCGATCTGCTGCCAACAATTGCCTCGTAAAACTGTAAAACCTAAGCACTTTGTTCCAATCGATTCCTGGCTATCGAGATTTGGGTATGAGATGGCTTACGCAATAATTCTGTATCTTGGTAAGATTACTATATCCAATTGCTACCCAAAAGGAAGACAAGTAGCAGTATAGAATATTTCATTTAGAATCGTTATTTTTCTCCCATAAATCAACAGAAAGAAAGGACCAAACGACTATGCAAAAAGAATATGCGGTGCAAATGGCCAGCTCAAACTTACGATTTGGGCCTGGCGTTACCAAAGAGGTCGGTATGGATATCACTGATATGGGCATCAAAAGAGTGTTAGTGTTTACAGACGCTAATTTACTAAACCTTCAACCCGTGCAAACGGTCTTGGAATCGCTAAGCAGAGAAGGGATCGAATTTGATGTCTTTGATCGGGTGCGGGTCGAACCTACCGATATATCCATCAAGGAGGCAATTGCAGTAGCCCAGTCTGGCAACTATGAAGGCTATGTGGCCGTAGGTGGTGGTTCGACCATCGATACGGCCAAGGCCGCCAATCTCTACGCCACCTATCCCGACGACTTCTATGCTTATATTAATGCGCCTATTGGGCAAGGGAAACCCGTTCCCGGCCCTGTAAAACCCTTAATCGCTATTCCTACTACCGCTGGAACGGGTAGTGAAACTACGGGTGTGACCATCATGGATCTTACTGAATATAAAGCCAAATCAGGGATTGCCCATCGCTATCTGAAACCGACGCTGGGCTTGGTCGACCCTGAAAATACCCGCACCATGCCCTCAGTGATTGCAGCGACATCTGGTTTGGATGTATTGTGTCACGCCTTGGAGTCTTATACGGCCCTTCCTTTTTATGAACGTACGCGTCCAGAACGGCCTATTTATCGTCCTGCGTATCAGGGCAACAATCCCATCAGTGATGTGTGGGCCTTGAAGGCGGTGGAATTAACGGCAAAATATATCGTGCGGGCCTTTAAAGATCCCAATGATGATGAAGCCCGTAGCAATATGATACTTGCTTCGAGCATGGCAGGAATGGGCTTTGGCAATGCCGGTGTTCATCTATGTCATGGTATGTCTTATCCTGTTTCGGGAATGGTGAAAACTTTTCGGCCGGCTGGTCTAGCATTGGATTATCCCATCGTGCCGCATGGCATGTCAGTGATTCTCAATGCGCCTGCCGTTTTCCGTTTTACAGGTTCGGCTTGCCCTGAACGGCATCTCCAGGGCGCAGCGTTGATGGGTGCTGATATATCCAAGGTCAAAGATCCGGTTAACGAAGCGGGCCCCATACTAGCAAACCAAATCGTAGCCCTGATGAAGGAACTGGAAATCCCTAACGGCCTGTCGGCCATAGGCTATACCGAGGAACATATTCCTACCTTGGTAGCAGGGACTTTACCGCAACATCGTGTAACCAAACTCTCCCCTCGTCCTGCAGATGCGGAGGATCTCACCAAAATGTTTCAGGATGCAATGGTGGCGTGGTAGACAAGTATTGCTTAACCAAAAGTTATACTTATAGCTTCGAAGTAGAATTTGGAGGACTATTAAAGGCAATTTCGGTGGTTGTCTGATCATATACCTCTTGCACTATTTTGTATAAGTCTGGAATCACATTTTTTGCGAGCTTGGAATTATTGTTCAGAAGAACACAAATCCCCAGCTCTGCTTCAGGATAGACAGCAATTTCATTTCTGTAATTGTTTACACTTCCACCGTGGTGCCAAATGGTTTTTTCCTGATTCGTATCGACCTCTACAAATTTATGGATCCTCCAGCCAAAGCCGTAATGCGATGATAGGTGTCCGGGCCAACGCTGGTAGTATTTGCTATGCCCTTTAATTTCTATAAACGGGGTAAATGCCTCTTCTAAAGCCGACTTGCTCATTATTTCTGGATTATAGCCTAATAAAAATCGCATCCAAATGGCCATATCAAGGGCACTGGCATTAATGCCAGCAGCCGCTACGGCGTTGTAATAATTGTTTGTAGGTAGTTTGGATCTCCAGCCATTTCGCCTTCGTGAGTGTGGTATTGCAACATTTTCTGCATGTGCCAAGGATTCATAATCCATGGTGGTGGAGCACATTTCAAGTGGCTTAAAAAATCTATTATCCAATGATATAGTCATTTCTTGACCTGTAGCTTTGTACATCATCTCACCACAGAGGGCAAACAGGGCATTCTGATAGCTATATATTAAACCGGGATTACTTATTGGTGCTACTTCTTTGAAGCGTTTAGCAATATCTATCAATGACAATCCGGCCTCAACTAGATTGGTGTAACTATGGTAAGGTGCCCCTGAAGTGTGTGATAAAATATTGGCCAGCGTAATTTTATCAGTATTACTTTTATCTCCCAACTGAAATTCTGGAATATAATCACTGACCTTATCTTCCCAATCTAATTTGCCTTCGTTTATTAAATTGGCAGCCAATATCCCGGCAAATCCTTTGGATAGGGATCCGAGTCTAAATATCGTTTGGCCGTCAACACCGTCATTCGCGTTAATATTTTTTTTTCCGAATCCATCTGAAATCACGATCGAATCGCCTTTTACGATGCTCACCCCAGCACCTACTATATCTCCTGATGCAATAGCTTTGTCAAAATATGCTTTTAAGGCAACTTTCAATTTTTGTTGTTGCAAATCATAGATCTGTGCCTCTTTTTTATCAACTAATGCTTTTTGGGACTTATCTGTTGAAACTTCATTTTTTGATTCAGAACTGGATACAGGACTATTCGCACTTATGGATAGGCCAAAAAGCGTAAGAATTAAAATCGTTATTGCTACCAAGATTTTGAATCTCTGCATAAGAAAATTATCGTTTCGATTAGAATCAAACAGGTTGAATATAGTATTATATAGTTTACTAACCGATTAAAGTTGTGCTATTTATGAATTTTATCGTTTTTAAACGTATTTAAATTCAAAATTTTGGTAAATCTACAAAAGTTGGCCAAAACCTTGTATAAAGTTGTTTTAAGATATTTCAGTATCTTGGAAAGGTAACCACCAACACTACTTCAAATGATAAAATTCTTTCGCAAAATCCGTCAAAAACTTTTGAGGGAAAACAAATTCAGCAAATATGTACTATACGCTATTGGGGAAATTGTTTTAGTCGTCATTGGAATCTTAATTGCCCTGCAAATCAATAATTGGAATGAATTTAAAAAGGATAGAGTTATAGAGAATAAGCTTTTAAATGAATTAAAAGAAAACTTAAATACCAACCTTTTACGTCTTAAAGATGAAATTCAAAAAGAGCACAATTCCATTGCTGAAATCAATTTAATTGTTGAACATCTCGATAATAGGAGACCTTACCATGATTCGCTGGATACTCATTTTCGACAAGCCTTTTTAGCGCACGATATTGTACTTTCCTCTTCTGCTTTTGAAGCCTTCAAATCGAAAGGGTTTGAAATAATTCATTCTGATTCACTACGAAAAGATATTATCAACATGTTTGATGTATCATACGCCAACTTGATTAGCGAAACAGTAAGGCTGGAAAATCAATTTTGGCCATCTTCAGTTCTACCCATTCTGCATACCCATTTTCGATGGGAAGGAAATACTACAAAACCCGTTGATTATGAAGCACTTTTAAATGATAAGACATATACAAATATGATTACGAACAGAAGGCATTTTAGAGAATTGGCCGTTAAAGTAAAAGGTGAATCTATACATCACACAGAATCCTTGTTATCGCATATTGATAATTATTTGGAATTTCCAGAAGATTAAAACAAACTCCATTAACCGTCATAATTAATAGCTGGCAATCTCCTACTCCATCCTAGGTTAACAAAGACCAACCTCAATTTTCTAATTAAATTTCTAACTACAAGTTCCAAATTTCAAAAAAGTAGGTATGCCAATAATTAATTGGACAACCTTTCGAAAATACTGCATTTAAACTCCAAAGAAGCATATGAATTCTGGAAATTCATCCAAAAACAAAATACAATTGGGCGCAAGTGATATCTCCCCGGTCTGTAGACAGGCTGTGGGGATTTACATGTGTCATTAAAAAATGTTCGCAAAAACCAGTATCTTAGATAAAACATTTACTAGGAATAAAGATTCCTAGGAAACTTTTGAAGTTGTTGGACAGCCCATAGAACTTTTATGAATACATCAAAAGGAGAAAAAATGATAACCATAAATAGTAACACATGGACACAAGGCATTTTGACACGTTATCAATAGCGGTAGACGCGCTAACAAAAGAAGGATTTACGGAAGACTTTAAGGCAGAGGAAAATTGTATTCTGGCATTATATTCCAAAAAGGAATATCAACCCAAGGATCTTATAATAGTACATACTTTTCGGTTTGAAGGTATGACAAATCCTGAAGATGAAATGGAACTATTTGCCATAGTTGCCCATGATGGACTAAGGGGTGCTTTAGTAATGTCATATAGTGCCCAACATTTTCAAAATGTTGAATTAATAAAGCAAATTAAAGAAATAAGAATTGGCTAAATAGAGCATTGGGAAAACAAATCAAACACACCAACCAATACCTTTAGATAATGGGCTACCGAGAATTTGGTAATAATATATGGTATCGCGAGGAATAATCTTGCCCAATGTACCACCACAATAAATACTACTTAAATCAGTGGTTTGGCAGAGATTTTGTTGAACAACTACTATCGAGTTATCCAAAATCGGCTTTCATGAAAAATTTGAAAAGAATTCTGGCCACCTTGTTTTTAGTTTCTTGCCTTTATACTTCTTTTGGGCAGACAAAAACTATCCATGTATTTGTGGCACTTTGCGACAATGTAAATCAGGGAATCGTTCCTGTTCCAAAATCACTTGGAAATGGGCAAGAACCCAAATCAAACCTGTATTGGGGGGCCGCCTTTGGACTCAAATCATATTTTCGATATAAAACCAAAGATTGGACTTTTGTAAAAACAATCGTGTCAAAAGACGCCAACATATTGGAACGGGTTGTTTTTAAACATGTCGCCGAAGAGGCATATATTGTAGCGGATGCTTATGATGGGGCCAAAATCAAAGCCTGTATCGGTGATTTTCTTAAAGCATCCAATGGGCAAAATCCTCAAACAATAGTACTTGAAGATTCGAGCTTAACTTTTGGCGGGAAGTCAGATCTCGTAGCCTATATTGGGCATGATGGACTCATGGAATTTTCGGTAAACAATGAATATCGTACTCTTAGGAACGGCCAAAAGGATGCCATGATCTTGGCATGCTACAGCAAAGCATTCTTTAAAACCGATTTAAAAAAGGCACAGGCGAGACCCTTACTTTGGACCACTCATTTGATGGCACCCGAGGCCTATACCTTAAAGGCGGCAATTGATGGTTGGTTGATTGGCGAAACTGGACTTCAAATCGAGGAAAGAGCTGCCCAAGCGTATCATAAATATCAAAAATGCGGTTTAAAGGGTGCCAGAAATTTATTCACATCGGGATATTGATTTAACCAACCCGCTCTGCGAAGTTTCCAACTTCGTAGCCATATAATCTAACCCAACCAGCCCTCTCTATCCAAACTACGATATTGGATGGCTTCGGCTATGCACCTGAATGTGTAAGTATGAATTTCACAAATTGACTGATGCTGAGAGCACAATTCAATTCAAATGAAATCTATCTAGTTTGCAATCATCTATCAATCCTAATTTCCTGATAATATTTCAGTACCTTGATAAGGTAACCAACAACGACGACTACACATGATTAACTTCTTTAGAAAGACCCTCCAATAACTCCTGATTGAAAATAAAATATGAAAGTGTATGTCTTCAGCAAGGATTCCAACTAAGCTATCCAAATCTCCCCAATAACTTAACCACATGTATAGCCACTTTTTGTTGACACTAAATACATTACTTCTACACCCATTCAAATGATTCCTTTTCTATTTTAAAGAATGATAAAATCAATAATTAGCTTTCTAAGCTCTTTAGCATAGCTGGTTTTAAACATATGCTGGGCATGTGCATTACCAGGATATTCTTTCATTTTCTTTGATTCTTGTGATTCAGTATATATTTGCTTTACTCTTTGATAAAGTCTCTCTCCTTTAGAGACAACGAAAAATTTATCTATTTCGCTAGATTGTATTGGAGGGCCTCCAGCTGGAGCTAGTAAAATCACTTTGCTAACCGATGTTTGTTTATAAGATAACGCAGACAATACAGCTGCACCACCCATACTTGCTCCCACTACACATATTTCATTAAATCCTTGTTTTTTGGCATATGTTATAGCACCTAAAACATCGAACAGCTTTTGTTCTGTGTTTCCCGGTATACTATTGCCATAACCTCTAAAATCTATTGATAAAGCAGAAACACCCAATCCCTGAAATTCTTCAGCTAAAAAATACCAACTTTCTTTATTAAAGATAGCTCCATGCGCAAAAATCACGATTTTTGTTTTTTCGGCATTGAAATAAGCCGCTTCAACTTTTCCTCCGTCTTCGGAACTAAAATCCACCAGTTTAAACTTATCTTGTGCCCGTATATTATGGTTTGCAAACAACATAATCAATACAATGAGTAAAACTACATTCCCAATATTTTTCATGCTTTTAAAATTAGTAGTACATTAATTCACCAACCTCCACCATAACATTCAAATCATTCACTTTGAGAGGAATAAGATAAGAATGATTAGGGTTATATACATAAATATTTAACGCTGCACTTAATAAAAGCTTAACCTAAACACTCGCATATCTCACAATGTTACATAATTTAAATTATAGAGTTAAAAATATTTTGTACAGTATACTCACATTATATTACTTCTGTGGCTCTATCTAATGTGGTGGTCTCTAAAAACATTGTTTACCAGCAACTTAACTGCCTATTCAATAATTCAGTATCTTGTTAAGGTAACCACCAACCACTACTACACATGATTGACTTCTTTAGAAAGACCCGTAAAAAACTAGGTGATGACAACAAGTTATTTAAATACTCTAGATATGCCATTGGTGAGATTTTATTGGTCATGGTTGGTATACTGTTGGCGCTACAGGTTAATAATTGGAATGAGGAACGTAAAGACAGGATTAAGGAGAAGGAGGTTTTACAAGCTATTTTGATCAATCTGGATAGAAATAATAACCTTATTCGTGAATCGTTTTTACTGCTCGATGATTTTGATAAATCTTCGGAAATTGTTTTAGAAACATTGAGAAACGATGCCCCCTATTCAGATACGTTAGCCAAACACTTCTTTCCCTCTACTAGAACTGGAGGCTTACTTCTCCCTCTCAGTTCGGAAGGTTATGAATCTTTGAAGAATGAAGGATTTGATATTATTCATTCAAAGCTTTTGAAAAATCGAATACTAAAGCTTTTTGAAGTTACCTATGGAAGGATTAAAACAAAAGCAGAATGGACTATGTTTTCAACTAATCTCCACCAGGTTTATCTAAATTCACTTTTTAGACAAGAAATAGGAGAAGTATTGATACCAGCAAATTTTGACCAGTTGACAAAAGACAATCAATTTTATAGCATTTTAATGAATATAAAAGAAAGCAAGAGAGGGTTTTTAAAAAAGGATATTATCAAGTGTCTTCATGAAAGTGAACAGGTCATTAAACTAATTAAGGATGAATCGATATAGTGGGTATATCCATTTATAATTAAAAACTGCCTATTTCCCTACCTCAATCTTTATTTTTTAAGACTTACCACAACTTCATCTACTTTTTAATTAGGTTGCAAACTACCAGTTCAAAACTCCAGCTCTGCGAAGTTTGCAACTTCGTAGCATTCCATAGAACCTCGGTCCTCAGTTAAGAATAAATTGCTTTTACCATCTCGTAATTTGTACTTCCAATTATGTATTTACCCCAACCATCCCTTATTTATTAAGTTCCAAACTACAAGTTCCAAATTCCAAAAGAGCAGCAACAACTTACGATTAATTGGAATTTGTGATTTGTGATTTGGTGCTTACGACTAACCCAACCACCCTTCACGGTCCAAACTTCGATATTGGATGGCCTCGGCAGTACACCCGAATGTGTAACTCTGATACACATACGATCGAAGTTAAGGTAACAGCTTACAAATCCTTTGTATGAAATCATACGTGGTATTATATATAATGAAAGTTGCGAATAAAATATTTCCGTACCTTGGTAAGGCAACCGCCAACCACTACTTCACATGATTAACTTCTTCCGCAAAATCCGCAAAAAACTAGCTGATGATAATAAGCCGCTTAAATATGCCCGTTATGCTATTGGGGAGATTGTACTTGTGGCTATTGGGATTTTGCTTTTGACAAAAAAAATAAATCAAAACTAAAAGCTTTCTAATCATGCGAAAAAGATTGCCAACTCATTTGTTTTTTCTTTTGCTACTTCTAGTATCAAATTCAGTTTTATCCCAACAGCGTGAATATATCATTGGTAAGCTAATAGATGCCAAAACACAAGAACCTATCGTCTTTGCCAGTATTCGAATAAAGGATCGAGCTTTGGGTGTTATTTCCAATGTAGATGGTAGTTTTAAAATTCCTTTAAAGTATAAAGAGTACGGTGATATTATCGAAATATCTTCTATGGGGTATCGGACAAAAGAAATTTTGATTCAAGATTTTTTGGCCTACGAGTTGAACAATGTGAGACTGCAACCAGCGACAATAGAATTGGAAGAAGCTGTAGTAACTGCCAAAAAGAAAAAGAAACTTACTGCAAGACAAATAGTACGTAGGGCCATAAGGTCAATACCTGAAAATTACCCGGTTGAACCTTTTTCTACTGTAGGTTATTATCGTGATTACCAATTAGACGGTTTGCAATATGTAAACCTCAATGAGGCTATATTAGAAGTGTTTGATGAAGGTTTTGATGCTATGGATTCCGTGACCACCAAAGTTAAAATTTTCGACTATCTAGAGAATACTGATTTTAAGCGAGATACTCTGGCCTTGCAGTCGTACAACTATCAAACTAAAGAAGGTCGCAAGGTCAAGGTTATCGATAAAGCTTTTTTATCGTCTTATGGCGGTAATGAATTTACTATTTTAAGGGTGCACGATGCTCTGCGTAATTATGAGGTCCGTTCTTACTCTTTCGTACATCGCCTTAAATCTGACCTACTTTTTGAACACAAGTTCAAAAAAGAGTTCGATACTTATTTAGATGACGAACCCCTTTACACTATTAGGTTCGAGAAACTACTTTTGAACTTTAGTGCGTATGGCACAATGTACATTTCAAAAAGAAATTTTGCCATCCATAAGATGGAGTATACTTTATACGACCTCACAAAAAAATTGCCAAATGGTATTATGAACAAACATAAAACAGATAACCAATTGATTTTTGAAATCACCACGGAATATCACTCTGGAAATGACAAGATGTACCTCAATTATATCTCTTTTCATAATACTTTTCAACTTTGGGACCCACCACCATTCTTTCTGGAAACCACAGCTGTTAAAATTGAAGAGAATCTTTTTAAAATGTATTATAATCTAACGCCCGATTTACAAGATGCTTTGAACAAGGATAACTATATCCTGAAATACAAGGGGGAAAAAATAGATTTAAAAAAAATCGTACTTGATGTTAATGATGAAAACAGAAAAACTGTGATTTTATACCCCAAGATGCACCCCAATAAGGCAGAAGAAATGTTCAGGTCACTTGATGTTGATCAAGACAAAGTCGACTCTTTATTGTTCAGCGTGAAAGTATCCGATATAAGAGATGAGAAAGGTAATTTAATCAACGAATGGACTTCTAGAGACTACAATCAATTTCGAGAATTTTTTGTGCAAGAAGTAAAACCGAATGTAAAAAGTCCAGTGGGTAATCTATTTATGGAAAAGCGAAAGCCTATTTTCAAAGACCAACCCATTATAAAACCTGATAATTTTGACGATTATTGGATGAATACGCCTCTTCAAAATATAAAAAACTAAAGGCTTTCTTGTAATGCATACAAGATTACCAACCAACTTGTTTTTTTGCTACTTCTAGTATCAAATTCTGTTTTATCCCAACAGCGTGAACATATCATTGGTAAGCTAGTAAATGCCAAGACCAAGCACCTTTCTGACCCTCTATGATGAGGTATTGCAATTCAGTATTTCAAAACTAAAGGAATGGGGATACCTTGAATCTGGGTCACACACCAGCAATACGCTAACTTGGAGTAGCGCCAATTGGGGGATAAAACAAGAAAGGGGCAGAATTTCAATACGAATAAACATGAATTATGACCCCCATACATTGAACTTGATTGCAAGTATGGAGATGAACCCTGAAAGTATAAAGCTATAATAGATAATTCAGTACCTTGTTAAGGCAACCGCCAACCAATACTTCATATGATTAACTTCTTTAGAAAGACCCGTAAAAAACTAGCTGATGACAACAAGTTATTTAAATATTCCAGATATGCCATTGGTGAGATAGTTCTTGTGGGGATTGGCATTTGTGATTTGGTATGTACCACTACCCTAACCACCCTTCCCTATCAAGCGAACGGTATTGAATCGCTTCACCAATGTGGTCGCCGTTTACTTCCAATGTGTTTTCATGATCTGCAATGGTACGGGCTACCTTTAGGATTAGGTCATAGGCCCTCGCGGAAAGGTTAAGTCGTTCCATGGCATTTTTTAAAAGGTTTTTTGAAGCATCATCCAATTTACAGTATTCCCAAATTTGTTTGGTATTCATTTGGGCATTGTAATGTATGTTTTCAAATTTCTCAAAACGTTTAGTCTGCAATTCACGGGCAGCAGTGACCCTTTTGCGTAATTCAAAACTACTCTCCCCTTTTCTGTCCTCAGAAAGCTTTTCAAAGGGTACAGGAGTTACTTCAATATGAATATCAATACGGTCTAACAACGGGCCTGAGATCTTTCCCAAGTACCGCTGCATTTCGGCCGG
>JAJRRO010000020.1 GCA_024279425.1 Bacteroidota bacterium
AACGCAAAAAGAATTACACTTCAGAATTTAAGAAAAAGGCTGTAGAGTTAAGTTATGCCAGAGGTAATGTGGTAGAAGTATCAAAAGAATTAGGTATTCCTTATTCGGTATTACATCGTTGGCGAAGAGAGTCCAATGAATTGTTTGACGTCAGCAAAAAGTGAACTTTTTTGTTGCAAATCCAGAACAGAAAATTCCACTACTATGGAGTATTTATTAACTCAAATCTCAATATCAACTTGATTTAATATCGGAGTATACAAATCAATAGTATTATCTGAAGAATCTATGGTTACAATGAGACTATATCGTATGGCATTATTATATTTGCCTAGTTTTTTTCGTGTTCTCCACCAACCATTAACAGGATAAATAGCTATACTGTTTCTGGTAGCCAAATCGGCTGCATTTCCTTTCCATATATCTTTATGTATTGATCCTTTATCTCTTAATTGACTACCAATCATCCAGTTTTCACCTGAATAAGACTCATTACTGTCTTCAGCTCTAGCTTCTCTATTAACTCTTTCTTTAAAACGATCTGCAGACTCCTCAGAATCTATCATTTTAAAACGTAATCCATGAGATTGATAATAATAAGATTTACTATACTGTTTATTTCCTGGATTAGGTTCTATGAAGTAGGATAGTGTTACGGTTAGCACGACTTCGCTATCAAATAATTCGGTTAGAACTTCTGTGGGCCATGGGAGTTCGTGAAAGTGCATGTCATTTGTCTTTACTGTACTCCCGTCTAATTGAAATGGAACAAATGATTCTTGCGATATTAATGTTAGGGAATTCTCGGCACTCTTTAGGGCCTTTAAATAATCCGGAACGCCATAACCAACTTGTCTTAATAAACTTCTTTTTTCAGCTCTTGTTAGTTCCTCTATTGACCTGTTTCCTAACATTTCTGTTGTCCAGTCCGCCGAATGAATTAAAAGTCCTTTGATTGTCTCAGGCCATATCCTAGGATACTGTGAACTTAATATAGAGGCGTATCTTGCTGCAAATCCAGAAGCTGCGCTTGTGTCACCAAAACCACATAATGGTTCACTTTGGAAATTATTTCCTGTTGCAAGAATAAGTAGTGAATCAGGATCAATTAATCCATCATTAAGAATTCCTAAATTCCCCCCCTCCAGAACTATTTCTGGTTTGATTGGCCAGTTATTATCCCAGGTTAGGGATGTACTATTACTAGGTGACATCCCTCCGGCATTGGCTAAAGGAAATGCTCCATTGAACTTTGTCTGATCAATAAAGATTTTATCTGTGTATGAACCCACAGTAAGTACATTATATGCTTGACCAGGATCATGAATTGATTCATTGAAATTTTTAGTAGGATATTCGTCAGCTCTATAAATCATCGTATTTCCTCCTGAAACACAAAAAATAGATTTGTCGTTTGTAATACCATTCTCTCCGAAACATATTTTATCTACAGCACTTGACCAAGATGAAGGCTTACCTCTATCACGTCCATCTTTTGCAGATACTGCCATTAGAAGTATCCTTTTACTTTGAGGATTCAGAATAATTGCTCTAGACACCGCTTCTTCTGTAACCGCTCCATATAATTCAGGTTGATGGGGATTATTAGGATGAATTAGTTTAATTGACTCAAGAGAGTGATATATCTCAATTTGAGATGCATCTTGAAGTAAATCCGTGAGATCGCCGTATAACGATGTTCCAGCCATTTGAGTTCCATGGCCATGTCTTAAAGTATCAGCTGTTCCCCATTCGGGATTAACAGAATCCATATTACTTTCAGGTAAGAAATCTTCCAATAGTGGATGCTCCCTGTTTACGCCTGTATCAAGAATTGTTATTAATACACTCTCATTTGTAACCCTATTGATTGTTCTGTCTTTAAGGTCTTGAACCCAATCATCTGCTTCAGAATCTTCAAGGCCGGTAAAGAAATCTGCTGCTTCTTTTGGTTTACGTAATTCAGCTAATTTATCAGAATATAGTAATGTTGTGGACAAAATATCGGCCGTGGCCCTAACCATTCGAACAATATGTTCAGGAAATATGAGTCTTCTTTCAGCTACTTGAATATTACTTTCCAAAAGATTTGATATGCTTTCAGTATCTTCATGGATATCATTTTGATAATTATCTCTTCTTAACCAAACTTCCCACCAAACTTCCTGATTATGATTAGGAAAATCAACTTCCCTTTCCTGCCAAAAGCTTTCCAATGTAGCACTTTGAATAGCCGCTATATTATTAAGTAATTTTTGATTTCTCGGATTACCATTTGGAGTATTCTTATTCTGATCTAAATAAGTTTCTATCTTAATTAAGAATTTAGAGATCCCTCTAGGGTTTAAAAATACACAAGCTCTGTATCTTTCGTGCTCACTCCCATTAATCCAGACTTTCTCTAATTTTGAAGATACGAAACGATGATCTCCACTTCTTCCATCTTCAAAACTGTCAAATGCCAGTAAACAGTCTAATTCGGAAACAAATTCCAAATAAACAAAATCGGTATCAACACTCTGTCTAAAAGAGCTTATCGCATCTCCTAATTGGTCTCTCATGTAAGAGCCATGTGATCCTCTATTCCTTGGAATTGCAATTACTCGATCTCTACCAGTACTAGGACTTGTATAACTTTCAGAAGAGGTATACCCAGAAATAATGATGTGGTCTAATTCTCTTGGCATTCAATAAACTAAAATTGCTGCTTTCTATTCTCTATGAATTTAAGAAGTGATGTTGATGACACTTTGGCTTTGTTAAGGACTATCATCTCTTTAATTGCGTCTTTACACGCAACAGAAATATCAGCAAAACTTAAACCCTCTGCTTGTTTTGTAATTGCTGGAAAGTTCTTAGAGTTTGTTAGTATGTACCCTTTCAATTGAGTTTTGATAAGTATGGCTATTTCATTCTCAGAAGGCAATGGGTATCGTATAACATCATCAAACCTCCTAAACAAGGCTTTGTCCAATGATTCAGGCATATTTGTAGCCGCAACCAATAGACTATTAGATTCGTCTTGCTCAATATTCATTAAAAAGCTATTTAATACGCGCTTTATTTCCCCTACTTCGTTTCCATAACTTCGATTGGAACCTATTGAATCGAACTCGTCAAAAAGATATACAGCCCTATGCTGATACATGGAATCAAAAATAAGCTTAAGTTTTGCAATAGACTCTCCCATATACCTTGAGATTAATCCATCCAATCGAATTATAAACAGCGGTATCTCAAGATTACCTGCAAGAGCTTTTGCGGTCATTGTCTTCCCACAACCAGGAGGTCCAATCAGCATTAATTTTCTTCTAGGTTTAAGGTTATGCTGTAATAACTTGTTAAAATTATTTTGCTCTACTAGAATACGATCTAAGCTTTCTGAAACTTCTTTAGAGAGAACCATATCTTTTGTCTTGATACGAGGACGATAGACTTCTAGTAAATCCTTTAGTTCTCTTTGTGCTTCATTTATTGGAAGCATCCTTGTTTTAGAAACCGATTCAGTACTCCTTTTGGTTTTGATTTTCTCTATTAAACCCTTAAGCTCTTGAGCTAATTTAGTATGCCCTTTTTTGGCTTCGGCAGCAGCAATCTGCATGGCTGTGGAGTAAAATCTATTTTCGTCATGATCTCCATAACTTTGTAACAATGCAATAATTTTTTCTACGGCTGCCAAATTGCTTTTCTTCAAAAATACCGTTTTAATGATAATTTTATTTATTTAAAACAATATTTCTCAAAAAGATCTTTGTATTTATTCTTTTACCTTAAAAAATGATAGTCAAGCAAGTTCAAATTTGTGACTTAAATAATCTCCATATTTAAGCTAAGATCATTCATTTCTCGTAATTTTCTATTATTTGTCAATAGACAGTAATCAAGTTTTATTTTACCATGGTTTCAATTAAAAATAAAGGCAGAGCACCAATTGGAAATGTAAATAATCTAAAATGGACAGTAGAGAAAGCCTAGGTATAATTTGACGCAGTATTAGAGCATATACAAACCTACGAAAAGTACGTGACGCTAGCAGAAGCCTTCTCGGGCCAGGATTCATACGAATCTATTGTCAGGTATTTAAAGTTGAAATTTGAAGATGGTGATGAGGTTGACTTTACGCTTGCCTTCATTCCAGGTTACTTGCTTTATATCAATCCCAATAAGTGTTTCAAGGTGTTTTAAGTAGCGTTCAAAGAACTCAACTACATTATAGTCCTTTTCAAGTTTTTCTCCTCTATAGGCCTTGTAAATGTCTTCAGCAGTAAAGTCATTTTCCTGAACTTGAAGCATTAAAAAAGCCTGACTAAGTTTTGTTTTAATCAAGTTTAATTGTGTGTTTATTAGTTCACTATCAGATTCTGTTGGTTTGACCAATTGTTGTTTGGAATTCCAGTTCTTTGGATTGATGAAAAGTCCTCTGGAGAACTCTTTGCGTTTTTTGAAATGAGTAAAACGACATTTCAATGATGAGAGTCCTATTGAATTGATTCTAATCCTTTGTAAAAAAAAATAATATCATTAATTTCATTTCTAGTATGTTTTAATTTATGGTTAAATGAGTCTATCAAAATCAAATATATATCATGAAATTGGTCATGTAATTATTGCTGCTATATTGAATGATGAAGTTTTTGCATTCAAAAATGTTATTTTAAACCGTAATGATATCGCAACGATAGGTGGACATCCAAATGATAAGGCGTATATACAATATAACCAAGTTAAAAAATATTCAGAATTAACGGCTAACAAACCGTTACTATGTGCAATGTATGAAGGCATATTTTTTTTAAGCGGTATTGCCGGTGCAAGTTTTTTAAATCCCGACTTTAAAATTTTAAAGAATAATATTCTCCCAACAAATTGGGAGAAAGTTTTGGAACATTCAGGTTCATCTGGTGATAAAAAACTTATTAATAAAGAATCTTATTACGGTTTATTCCTAATGCTTAACAACTACGATATCAAAAACTTTCATATTATCCACTGTAGGTTACTAAGGGCATTAAAAGAACTTTTTGATGAACATTCTATTAAAAGAATCTCCATTGAATTATTTAGAGAAATTGAATTAAATCCAAATGATAATATTTCATCAAGATATGTTCTTGACTTATTTGATAACTCTGAATTGACAAACCTCAAATCAAAAATAAATACCCTAATAAAAAAGGTTCTACAAGACAAATTTGATTTTGATAACTGGTAATCTTGAATGCACACCTATATGCACACCTTTTATAGGGCTAAAATAGGCTAGTTGGTAAAATGCAATAAATGCCTATAATGCAAAAAACGGTCAAAGTGAACCACGTGCGTCAGATGAAAGTGAGAATCCATCTTACCAAAAGTTTCTTTGAATTTTTTAATACCTTTTAATCTTTCGATTATTTCCTCTGCTTCTCCCATCTCGATTGTGGTCTTTATATTGAACACTAAAATATAATGGCCAAAGTTTTTTAAGTATGATAATTGTTATACATATTAGGTCGTTTGTTTTCACTACTATACATTAAATCAGGATTATACCTAAAACCGTAATCCTTTTAATATTAATTTAGTTTTTGAAGCCTATCATTACCCAAATAAACACTTAAATAGTATGAAATAGTATGGCATTTGAGAAAGGACATAAGAAGCTAGGGGGAAGGACGAAAGACACCCCTAACAGAGTTAATGGTGATTTACGGAATCGAATCAATCGAATAATCATAGATTCTTGGGGCCAAGTTGCTGATGATATTAAGGTACTTGAACCAAAGGATAGAATTCAGGCTATTATTAAATTATTGGACTTTGCAGTTCCTAAGCCAAATAAGACCGATCTCAATGCAAGTCCCAGGGTTGACACTTTGCTCAATATGAGTGAAGTACAAAGACGGAATAGAATAAGAGAATTAACGACAAAAATCGAAGATGATGACCGATAAGGAGGAGTTGTTCCTACTGGAAGCGATAAACAGTATGAATCAAGAGCTTCCAAAATATAAAAAGGTTAATGTAAGGTCTGTCCAAAGCCCCATGGACATTGGGAAATCAGAGTTGAACGATATTACCAAAACTTTATTTTCTCATGAAGAATTGGAAATCTGCAACGACCTAACGCTGAAAGAGTGGGACGACCTCAAATACGATCTGGAAATCAGGGATTTATTGATGTTTGTAAAATATGAATATTAGTTTTCTAGAAAATCATTTTTGAGATTGCCAACTTCCGGTAAAAGATTTCAATTTTATTTACGACTTCGTAAGTTTTATGTTATTTTTACATAAATTACAATATCGTAAGTTTTATGTTATCAATCTCTAAACAACTGCAAACAGACCAAAAGAATATATCTTCAAAAGATCATAATTCCAAGTTAGAAGATCAATCAACTGGCTTTTTGACCATTCCTTTTCTAACAATTGACAATATTAATTCTCGTTTATTGAACCATTGGGAAAAAGAAGGTGTCATTAATGATACCAGGATTAACGGCCGAGGTTGGAGGAAATATAGTCCAGTTGAGATAATGTGGCTAAAAGTTGTTGAAAGGCTGAGAGATTTCAACTACCCATTGGAAAATATTAAAGATGTTAAGAATAAACTTTTGCCCCAACTAGAATCTCTTGCCAATGATTTTCTTGCCAATAAAGTTGATAAAAGATTAATTATAACTTCCAATAACAGCGTTGGGGTTATTAATCCTGGAGAATCAAAAATTCCAATTACCTCAAAGAATGATTATCTGAATTTGAATCTAACCGACATTTTACAAGAAGTCTTTCCAAATGCTGTTGATAAAGTTGAATTTGAACTGAATTGGAAACTCACTGATCGAGAAATGAAATTATTAAACATGTTGAGAAGTGGAGTTTTCAAGACATTTGAAATCGAGACCAAAGATGGGGTGATTAAAAGGATAAATGCGGAGGAATTAATAAGGGATGGCAAAAAGTTTCGTGAGTTGGTCAGTGAATATAAATATCAATCTATTCATACAACAATCAATGATGGCAAGGAAGTTTCAAAAAAAAGAAGTATAAAAATAAAATTCTAGGCACACAGCCTCTAACTGCAATGAAGATAGTTCTTATCTACTTTCAGAGAAAGCGATAAGGAGCATTACTAAACAAATTGATATCATTTGAAAAATGTAAAAACATAATAAATCAAGGTAACAAAAAATATACTAATGAGGAAATAGAGTTAATTCGGGAAACCTTATACAAATTGGCTCATATTGATTATGAATTATTTTTAAATACCAATTCCAATGAACGTAGCAATATACACAAGAGTCTCAACTGAGAATCAAAAAGAAAATGGTTTTAGTTTGCAAGATCAAGAGCGTAGATTGATAGTTCATTGTAAAAAAGTTGGCAAAACAGTTATAAAACATTATCAGGATGATTGTTCAGGGAAAAATTTCAATAGACCCCAATTTGAAAATTTATTAAATGATTTAAAACAAAAGAAATTAAAAATCAAGGAACTTTGGTGTATAAGAATTGATAGATTTTCAAGGCACACTCTGTCTACCTTGAATATGATAGAAAAGCTAAAAACATTCGGGGTTAATATACGTTTTATTGAAAATGACCTAGATCTGACTATACCGGAAAACCTCATTGCTTACATGCTGAATATGGTGATGCCACAGGTCGAAAACGAACGCAGAGGCCTAAACACGAGAGCAGGCATGAGACAGGCCCTTAGAGAGGGCAATTGGGTCTGGAAAGCCCCTAAAGGCTATAAAAACAATACTATTGATAAGACGATAGAATTATCTGATGATGCCGTATTTATAAAGAAAGCCTTTTCTGAGGTGGCTCTTAACCTAAAACCACTAGAAATTATTCGTAAAGAATTGGTTTCAGAAGGGTTCGTTTGCAGCAAACAGCAATTTTACAATCTATTGCGTAATCCCTTTTATAAAGGAAAAATAAAAATTAACGAATGGAAAGAAGAAGTTGAGGAAATTGTTGAAGGCAATCACAAAGCAATAATATCTTCGGAACTTTTTAACAAAGTTCAGAACATATTAAGTGGAAATAGTAGAAAGCAATCAAAACCTAAAAAAAACAATGCAAAGTTTCCATTAAGAGGTCATTTAATCTGTAATACATGTGGTAAAAATTTAACCGCTAGTTCACCTAAAGGTAGAAACAAAAGATACCATTATTACCATTGCCAAAAAGACTGTAAAGAGAGTTTTCCTTCCGAAAAGGCAAACAATCAATTTATTAACCACCTCAGCCAATTGTCAATTACACCATCAATAGCACAGCTCTATAAAGAAATAATTAAAGATGTATTCAAAAATAAAGAGAGCAGTAAAGAAGAACAATTGAAAAAGCTTGAGGTAAATCTTAATCAATTAAAATTAAATACCTTGGATGATGGTTTTACATCGGGTAATATAAACTCAGACGATTACAACAGAATGGTTAATAACTTAAAAGAACAGCAATCCAACATTGAAAATAAAATGGAGCAAGTCAAAAACCAAGATACTAATTTAGATAAGTATTTTGATTATGGGTTATACTTGCTTACCAATTTGGATTACCATTTTAAAAAAGCTCCAATTCAAGTAAAGCATAAAATAGTCGGTTCGATATTCCCAGAAAAATTAATTTATTCCAATAATAATTATCGAACCACAAAATTAAATTCTTTTGTGGCGTTGATAACCAGTAAAACTAATAAGTTAGAAAGATTTGGAAATAAAAAAGCCACTATTTCTAGTGGCTTGTCTAATGTGGCTCCCCCTCTTGGACTCGAACCAAGGACCCTCTGATTAACAGTCAGATGCTCTAACCAACTGAGCTAAGGAGGAATTTAAAGTGCTTTAATTTCCTAAAGCGGGTGCAAATATAAATGTTTTTTCAAATATGCCCAACAAAAAAATGCATTCTCTATTTAAATAACCACTTGTATACATCATTGCCATTGGCAAATAATAATAAAGCGATTAAAATGAAGAAGCCGATCATCTGTGCATATTCCAAAAATTTATCGCTAGGCTTTCTACCCGTTACCATTTCATATAACAAGAAAGTTACGTGACCGCCATCCAAGGCCGGTATGGGTAATATATTCATAAACGCCAGTATAATGGATATAAAAGCCGTAGCGTTCCAAAAAGCGACCCAGTCCCAGGTGCCAGGAAACAAACCACCTATGGCGGCAAAACCTCCAACTCCTTTATAAGCTCCTGTCTCAGGGTTGAATACTTTCTTCATCTGCTTAATATAGCCTGAAAGTGTGTTCACCCCTTTATCAATACCCGCCGGTATCGATTCTAAAAAAGTATACTTTTTAGTTTCGACCCTTAAAAGACCCAAACCTTCCATATCCTCATATGTTATCCCACCCAATCTAATGCCTATAGTTGCTGAATCACTTATTACAACAGGTATTTGCTTTAATTCATTCTTATTTCGCTTCACGGTAAGTTCAATACTTTGTCCTTTATAGTTTTCCAATATCTGTTTTGCTTGATCGAAATATGCCACTTCTTGGTCAGCAATGGAAACAATTACATCATTAACCTCTAACCCAGAATCTTTATTATTGGATTCAACTGGGATCTCTCCCACTACAAATGGCATTCTTGGACTTAAAAAGCGAATCCTGTTCTCATTTTCCAAAAGCGTAGCAATGAAATCAACCGGGATTTCCTTTTCAATAACATTTCCATCCCTTTCGATGGTAATGGTATTACCATTGATGATCTCCATAAAAACCTTACCAAACTCTACAAGTTTCTCTCCGTCTATAGCAATTATTTTATCTCCAGTTACGACTCCCAACTTATCCCCTATTCTTTTTTCGGACACCCAAATTCCATCCTTTAAACTATCCGCAGCTATAAATTTATCCCCATAAGAATAGGCCAGTCCAATGTAAATAATCACTGCCAGAATAAAATTAACCGTAACACCGCCTAACATAATAATCAAACGTTGCCAAGTCGGTTTACTACGAAATTCCCATTCCTTGGGTTCTTCTTTCATGGCCTCAGTATCCATGCTCTCGTCTATCATTCCAGAAATTTTCACGTAACCTCCCAAAGGCAGCCAACCGATACCGTATACGGTCTCTCCAATTTTTTTCTTGAAAAGTGAAAACTTGATATCAAAAAACAAATAGAATTTCTCAACTCTGGTTTTGAATAATTTGGCAGGAATAAAATGCCCCAATTCGTGGAGCACGATTAAAAGCGAAAGGCTTAAAAAGAATTGTATTGTCTTTATTAATATGGGGCTCATCTATATTTTCTAAAATTGAAGGAACAAAAGTACACTTTTACAAGGTCTTACAAAAAGAAACTGTAGAAGCCCCTTTCCTTTTATGAAATATTTAGCAGGAACACCAAAGCTTATATTTGAAACCTCAACAAGACTAACGTACCTTTGCAAAAAAGATCATGCGTTCCTTTTTTGCTAAATACAAATTATTCGCGATTGTTTTTTCGATACTTTCGGCCATCATCATGGGCCTATTCTATAACGCCTTACAACCAAAAAAGACCTTGGCCATTTACCAACCTGCTATGGTCAACGCAGAACTTGTTGATAGCACCTTGCAACATGTAAAAAAATATCACACCATAGCGGATTTTTCATTGACAAACCAAAATGGAAGAAACATTACCCAGCAAGATTACGCAGACAAAATATATATTGCTGACTTTTTCTTCACCACCTGCCCCACCATTTGCCCGATTATGACCAAAAATATGGCCAATATCCAGGAACGTATTATAGATGATGAAGATGTTCTATTGCTTTCCCATTCGGTCACACCCGTAATTGACTCAGTGGCCCAACTTAAAAAATACGCCGTTGAAAAAGGAGTCTTGGATGCTAAATGGAATCTAGTGACGGGTGACAAAAAACAAATCTATGAACTGGCACGTAAATCGTATCTAGCCGTTAAGACCGATGGAAATGGAGGGCCTTTTGATATGATTCACACAGAGAACTTTATTTTGGTAGATAAGGAGCGAAGAATCCGAGGGTTTTATGACGGTACCAAAACCGAGGAAATCGAAAAACTAATGGAAGACCTAGAAATATTAAAGGTTTCCTACCGGAAATAAATTCCGAATAACGAAATCCAAATTCCAACTGGGTATTCCAGTCCACATTTACAGTAGCTCTCCGTCATATATGCAAGCCTATTTTCTATTATTCTACCCTCTCTTTTATATTTTAGGATTTGGCGCTTGATTTTTGGGATTTATAGGATATTTTGTCCTATTTTTGTCCTTACTTATAATCAATCTAAATAAAAATTGAGGTTAACGGTAGCACATCTCAAACGTGGGGAACGAGGAATTATAAAGGAGTTTGATGAGGATATTCTGCCAATAAAGCTATTGGAATTGGGTTGTTTACCTGGGAATGTGGTGGAAATGATCCAGATCGCCCCTCTAAGGGATCCTCTTTACATCAACGTAAATGGTTCGCATATAGCTATAAGACGTTCAATAGCACTGCAAATTGAACTCGAAACCATTGAAGATCTTAAAGAATCATGAGCAAGCAAATCAATGTCGCCCTCATGGGTAATCCCAATACAGGCAAAACCTCTGTATTTAACCAACTAACAGGACTGAATCAAAAGGTGGGGAATTATCCCGGAATCACCGTTGAGAAAAAGGAAGGTATTTGCAAGCTCCCCAGGGGAGTAAAAGCACATATTATAGATCTTCCGGGCACCTATAGTTTGAATACTACTTCGCTGGATGAGAGTGTAGCCGTGGAATTGCTTTTGAACAAGAACGATAAAGACCATCCAGATGTCGCTATCGTCATATCGGATGTTGAAAATCTGAAGCGTAACCTCTTACTATTCACCCAGATCAAAGATCTGAAGATTCCAACTATCCTCGTAATCAATATGGCAGATCGGATGTCGCGAAAAGGCATCTCTTTGGATATAGAATTGCTTGAAGAAAAACTGGATACTCGTATAGCCCTAGTCAGCACCCGAAAAGAAACCGGTATTGGCAAATTGAAAGAATTGATTACCGATTATAAGAATCTGTCGGTCAACCCAAACGTCGATACCACGGTTATTGCCCCTGAATATTTTGACCGATTGCGAAAAACCTTTCCCAAAGAGGATTTGTATAAGCTTTGGTTAGTAATTACGCAAGATGTAAACTTTATGCCCATTGAGAAAACCTTGATAAAGGATAGCTCATCATTTACCACAAAGTCTAAATCGGAATTAAAACGGTTGCAACAAAAGGAGACCATTATACGGTACCAATTCATCAATTCAATATTAAAAAAAACGTATAAAGTCGATGCCAATGCCGCAAAAGGAATAAAGGCTACATTGGACAAAATTCTTACGCATAAGATTTTTGGATACTTGATATTCTTCATCATATTACTTACTATTTTTCAAGCGATATACGATTGGAGCAGTTATCCAATGGATTTCATCGACGAATCATTTGCTTCTGCCAGTGAATGGGTCAAGAATTCCTTGCCCGCAGGGGCTTTTACCGATCTTATTGCCGAAGGTATTTTGACCGGGATTGGGGGAATTGTGATTTTCATCCCCCAAATTGCTTTTTTGTTTTTGTTTATTTCTCTTTTGGAAGAGTCAGGTTATATGAGTAGAGTGGTCTTTCTAATGGACCGATTGATGCGCCCATTTGGATTAAGCGGAAAAAGTGTAGTTCCCCTAATTTCAGGTACAGCCTGCGCCATTCCGGCAGTCATGGCCACCAGAACCATAGAGAACTGGAAAGAACGTTTAATCACTATTTTGGTGACGCCATTCACCACCTGCTCTGCAAGGTTACCGGTATATCTCATCATCATAGCCCTGGTCATTCCCGAGGGTCGGTTTTTGGGCTTAAGCTATCAAGCATTGACCTTAATGTTTTTGTATTTTATTGGGTTTGGAATGGCCATTTTTTCGGCCATGATATTAAACAAAATCTTAAAAATCAAAAGTCGTTCTTTTTTTGTCATCGAAATGCCCGGTTACAAGCTCCCCCTCCTTAAAAATGTAGCCTATACGGTTTGGGAAAAAACCAAAAGTTTTGTGTACGGGGCCGGTAAAATTATTTTGGCCATATCTATAATCCTATGGTTTTTAGGCTCTAATGGATTTACCGAAAATTACAACAATGCGGATTCAATTGTAGAAAATAGGATAGCAACCAATGGTTTCTCTGCTTATAACCAAACAAGTATAGAGCATGATCTGGCCATATATCAAAATACACTTAACGACAGCATTGCAAAAAATGTGTATCTCATTGATCAAAATCAAGTAAGCGATTCATTGAATCAATTTAGGCTTGATCTGTTCGAAAGGGCAAAACATCAGGAAATTGCCAGTTATAAATTGGAAAACTCCTATATTGGAAATATGGGCAAGGCCATTGAACCCATGGTTCAACCTCTTGGATATGACTGGAAAATTGGTATTGCGGTATTGACTTCCTTTGCTGCACGCGAAGTATTTGTTGGCACCTTGGCTACCATTTATAGCGTTGGCAACGATGAAGAGGAAACCATTAAAAACCGGATGGCCGCCGAAGTACGCCAAGACACGCAAAAACCCCTCTTTGATTTAGCCTCTGGAATATCCCTTATGCTTTTCTATGCCTTTGCAATGCAATGCATGAGTACACTGGCCATTGTTAAACGAGAGACCAATAGCTGGCGATGGCCTTTGGCCCAACTGGTATTTATGAGCACTTTTGCGTATCTTGTAGCATTGGCAGCTTATCAAATCTTAAAATAAAATGGAACTACTTCAGCAAATTTTGGTTTATTTGATTTTAGCACTGGCCGTTGGTTATATCGTTAAGAAATTCTTTTTGCCAAAATCGCTCTTTGCTCCAAAAAAAGGGAGTACAAAAGCCTGTGGACAGGAAGACTGCGGTTGTCATTGATTATTGCCTATCCCCAAATTAAAGATTGTTTCAAGACCAAGAGTAACAATTCCTAGTTAGAGTCGTCTTCCTTTTTCAATCCAAAGCTCTTAAAAAAAGATAAAACTGTCATAAAGAAAATTAAAATAGGATGGCCTAATATCTTGCAATGCTTTAGTTTGTTGTAACCAACGACTAGTCAACGATGAATAAAATTATTTTATGGGTTATTGCCACTTTAATCTCGGCCATATTTTCTTTTGTCCAAGCCCAGACCCTGAGTTCTAAAATAGTTGATTCCGAAACCCAAAAACCCATTCCTTATGTAACGGTCCAATTGAAAAAAAAGGGAGTAATCACCAATGAAGAAGGACGTTTTAGTTTTCTTGTCGACAAAAACATCACAAAAAACGATTCACTTTTTATCTCCTGTATTGGGTATGCATCCATAGAAAGACCACTGAGTGAGTTTACCGAGGAGATAATCTATTTGAGCCCTAAGGCCATTGAGCTCAACCCTGTAATTGTAACCAATAAGAATTATACGGCCGAAGAGATCATTGATTTGGTCAAAGACAATCTTTCTAAAAACTATAGTTCGGATTTGAGCAAAAAACGAGTGTTCTTCCGTGACTCGTACCATCAGGAATTCAATAAAACCGATTATACCTTTTTAAAATCTACCATAGAAGCATTAAATAAGAATTTCTTGGACAGTGTATTGCGTTCTGTCCCTAAAAAGTCGAGCTATTATACCGAAGTACTTTGTGATCTTTATGGAAACCATGAGGAAGGAAAGCAAAAAATGCACCTTATTAAAGCATCAGAATTATATGATAAGAGCAATGAATTGGATTTGACCATGCTCGAGGAAAAGTTCAATCAGATCATAAAATCCAATGTTAGACCAGATTCCTATTTCAAGATAAAATCCGGTCTCTTTGGCACTAAAATAGATGGAGAGGATTTTGATGAAATCTTTGAGGCCAAAATTGATTCCACAGATGTGGCCGCCCTAAAAAAAGAGCTGGAAGACAAGAAAAAAAGGGAAGAAGAACGCAAGACGAATTTTGCCAAATATAGAAAAAGGTCCTTGGCAGGAATGATGCGACATTTATTTTATATGGAGGATTCCCGTTTAAACTTCATTAATAAATCTAGAAAGTACGAGTTCAACATTCAAGACTTCACTTATTTAGGGGAGGATGCTGTCTATATCCTGGGTTTTGAACCCAAAGGTCCCGCTGATTACAAAGGAAGACTATATATAAATTCAGACGACTTTGCCATTATTCGATTGGATTATGAAAATGTAAAACCCCTCAAAAAATTCAGCTTATTAGGTATTTCGATGAACGAGTTCCTTGGAAAGGGCAAAATGATTTTTTCCAAACAAATCAATGGCCCATATAACCTTCGTTATTTGGAGCAGGAAAATGGAACCCGGGTCGGTATTCGAAGACCTTTGAAAATAATTGAAAAAAACAAACATGTAAAGGGCAGGAACAAACAAAATGAATTATCGGTAAAATTGGATATGGCCACCATTGGTGTAAACAAACATGAAGTCATTGTTTTCGACACCGAGTCCTTATCTGATGTGGCCTACGAAGCTTTTACTGAAAATAATTCGGTGCTACCGACCTATATGCCCAACTATGATCCTGAATTTTGGAAAGGGTACAACATCATAGAACCTAACCAGGCTATTCGGGAATTTACCTCACAGGAAGAAATAGTCAAGTAGTTCTAATCTAAACAAAGTTCCTAATAAAGGAATAGAGTAAAAGGGCCCAACCCGTAACCAAAAAAAGACCTCCAATTGGTGTAATTGGTCCTAAAATCCTCATGTTCTTCCCTTTAGATTCCCCAATAACCAGGGCGTAAATACTGAAAGAAAATAAAAATGTTCCAACAATAAAACAATGGACCATATTTCTTTCCAAAGATGTATCCAGATTCAGATTAAAGCTTAGAACCAATAGCAGAATGGCATGGTACATTTGGTATTTGACCCCGGTCTCAAAACTTTTGAGTTGATCTATTGATAATGATTTTTTTAGGGCATGCGCGCCAAACGCACCAAAAACCACGGCCAAAAGACCAAACAGTGCCCCAATTGCCTGAGCTAAAAGAATTGTTTCCATAATCAAGGTAAATATACACAATGAATCAGACTATCTTGACCTCAAATCTTTGAACATAATTCTTTGATTTAAAAGGCTATTAAGTTGGGCAATCTTTCAAATCTATAAACAATCTGGTGAGCCCCATAGACATACTAAAGATTACAAAACTGAATGGGCCCGAAGCTGCCGCTTACGGTGCCAGGGGGACCCAAGGGTGTTATTTTGATAACAACTCGAAAACAGTAAGCTGACTCAAATGTAAAAGGAATTTATTGACCCTTTAAAACCTTGAATTGCAGCTCTAGTTTCTCCAAAAGAAATTGATAAAGTTCTTGGGTTTCCAAACTATCCTTAAGATTGATGTAGAGCTTAAGCGAATCCAGATACACTAATTTTATTTTTTGATGTGTTAAGTTATCCACGTATACATAAATCGGTTTGTCGTTCCGCAACGAATCCTTAAATGCTCTAAAAACCCCTTTTTCCTTGTCTAAGGCCGAAAAACCATGGAGGCGTTCCATTGGTGGGATTTTATCCAATAGCACAATACTGTCCAATTCTGAAAACTTGATCTTTTTGTAATAGGCCCCGGAGAGTATTTGAATTTCTCCCTGACCAATTTTGGTCCAATTTTTATAATGGGCCGCAAAGGCCAAGAAGCATACCACAACTGTAAGCACAACTAAAACGTTCCAGAACCCATGTCGCTTTTTAACTGCCATATTATTTTTCGGAATTTCTAAACGTATCAAACCAAGCCAAGGTATGTGCAATCTTGGTAATCAGATTACTTGGTCTATTGGCTATGCCGTGACTTGCCCCCGGGATTTCAACAAAAACGGTTTCCTTCTTCCTTAACTTAAGGGCATGGTACAATTGTTTGGCCTCACTCGGAGGCGTCCTCAAATCATTCATTCCCACCATGACCATAGTAGGGGTTTCTATATTACCAACGAGTGAAAGTGGTGAAAATTTCCAATATCCCTCAAAATTTTCCCAAGGTTGACCGGGATAACGTGAATTGGCATAGCCAAAGTAATTATCGGCCACCAGTGTTTTACTTATCCAGTTCATTACCGGCTTTGTAACTACCGCAGCCTCGAACCTATTATTTTTTCCTATTATCCAGGCCGTCATAATACCCCCTGCACTTCCACCGGTAACGAATAATTGATCTTCATGTGCAATACCTTTTTTGATACAATAATCTACTCCATCCATGACATCATTGTAATCCTCTCCGGGATAATTATTGTAAAGCAGATTACCAAACTCTTCCCCATAGCCCGTACTTCCTCTAGCATTAGGGTAAAATACGATGTACCCTGCCGCTGCGTATAATTGCATTTCCACTGAAAACCGATCTCCATAATTCAAAATCGGTCCGCCGTGGTTCTCAATCATAAACGGATACTTTTTTGTGGCATCATAGTCCGGAGGGTACACCAACCACCCTTGAAGGTCTCTTTGGTCTATACTTGATTTATACCAAATTTCCTCAACTTTGGCCAACTTCCTATAATTCAACAACCCCTGGTTTAAATCTGTGATCTTTACTACCGACTTGCTTTTTGGTTTTAAAATGGCCAATTCAGCCGGATAATTTGGTCTGGTCTTGGTGAACACCAAAGTTCCATTCCTAGAAATACTGAAAGACCCACTGGCATATGGCCTACCAATAGTTGTGCCTCCCATATCATCCACAATTTTTGTCACTTTGCCATTTAGACCTATGTACCCCACTTTGCTATTACCCTTATCATCATAGGAAAAATAAAGCCCTTCACTTTTAGCGTCCCAAACAACGTCCGAAACGCTCCTGTCAAGATTCCCTGAAATAATCTTTTTATCGCTTCCATCCAAATTCATAATCTGTAATTTGAGAATTTGGTAGGTCTGTACTTTATCTTCAAAACCAATATATGCGATGTGTTTACCATCGGGAGAAACAGCAGGATTGTTGTCTGGCCCTTTCCTAGTGGTCAGAGAAGTAATTTCCCCATTTTGGACATTGACCCCATAAATTTCACTATTTCTAAAATCGTATTCCCAATCCTCATTGCGATTCGCTGAAAAATAAATGTGACTCCCTCCAGGTGACCACGATAATTTTCCCCTATGGTGAAAATCTCCAGAAGTTATTTGGCGGGGCGCACCCCCGTTCGAAGGAATTACAAAAATATGGCTAAACCCTGGTTTTATGTAACCTCTTCCATCTGCCTCATGATAAACCCTGTCGGTAATTCTTGGAGTATCGGCCCACTTGGCACCAGTAGGTTTTTTGGGCATTTTTGCAATTACCGGAGGTTTCTTCTCACGGTTCATGCTAAAGGCCAATTGATTGCTCTTTGGGGACCATGTCAAAAATTCAGGGCTAAACGGAAGTTGGGAAATCCTAGCTGTTTTCCCCGATTTGATCCAATACATATAAATTTCCGATCCCTCATCGGTATTGCTGACAAATGCCAATCTATCTCCATTTGGGGACCATCTCGGGCTAGATTCACCCTCCTCTCTAGATGTTAATTTTTGGTGCTGTGAGCCATCGGTCTTAAGCATCCAGAGGTTTCCCTCGGCCTTATCTTTCATGACATCTATTCTCATTTTACGATATACGACCCATTCGCCATTTGGGGAAATCTGTGGGTCAGATGCATATTGCAAATCAAAAAGATCCATATACGAAAGGTTCTTCTTTTGGGAAATTCCGCTAAAAAGAGAAAATAAAAGAAGTAGCGTTGAAAAAAAGATTTTGAATTGCATGGCCTAGATATAATTTAATGAACTCGTTTAAACTTTTTGGATTGTAGCGAAAATTAGGGCTTTTGTGTCTGATTGAAGACTTTTTTAAGTTGCATAGCAGGGCTACGGAAGGAAAAAAAAGACAAAAAGTGGGTGCAAAAGAGAAATTTTTTAGCCAATTGAAAAAGTTTAAACGAGTTCAATAGCTAAACTTAAACAATAACAAGGACTATAACAAAGAGAAAAATAGCATCAATCCATATCGAGCAATCTTCAGTTTAGCTCGGTCAACGAGTATAATATGTTGCTTACCCCAATCCGACATCCAAGATCATCATAACAATAAACCCGCCAATAAAGCCCATTGTGGCGATGTCAGTATACTTGTCTTGTTGTGTTTCGGGTATTACTTCCTCCACCACAACAAAGATCATGGCACCTGCGGCAAAAGATAATGCATAGGGTAAGATAGGTTGAAAAGTCAATACGGCCCATGCCCCCAAAACCGCTGCAATAGGCTCTACCAAAGCCGATGCCTGACCATACAAAAAACTTTTTCTTCTACTCAATCCTTGTCTCCGTAAGGGCATGGCCACAGCAAAACCTTCGGGGAAATTCTGCAATCCAATACCTATAGCCAAGGCCACCGCACCACCAATTGTTGCTCCATCAAAACCTGCAGCTACCCCTCCAAATAAGACACCTACTGCCAGACCTTCAGGAATATTGTGCATGGTAATCGCCAAGGTCAGCAAAGTAGTCCTATGCCAAGGAGTCTTAATCCCTTCTTTTTTACTCTCTCTAAAATTGATATGTAAATGGGGCAAGACCTTGTCTAGTCCAAAGATAAAAGCAGCTCCCAATAAAAACCCTACAGCCGCAGGTATTACTTTAACAAAGCCCTCGCCAGCACTCATTTCGATACCTGGGGCGAGGAGACTCCAAAAACTTGCAGCCACCATAACGCCTCCAGTAAATCCCAACATGCCATCAAGAACAGCCCGGTTCATACCCTTGAACAGAAAGACCAAAGCGGCCCCAGCGGCCGTTAGCCCCCAGGTAAAAAGCGTGGCGTATAATGCTGCCAAAATAGGATTGATCGACTCAAAATAATCTATTATCTCTTGCATGGTTATTCGGTTATTCTTAAATAAAGATTAGATGCTATCTGGCTGGATATGTGAATGTCACTTCCATTGATCCTAATATGAAGGGATTCATCAAATTCTTCCTTGTCGAGAATTAAAATACTATCCCCCAGAGCAATATTATTCTTGTCTAGAAACTTCAAAAAAGGAGGAGAAGAATCCTTTACCCCCACACAGACCCCATTGGCACCAATGGGGATTTCATTCATCAGTTTTTTTATCGACTTTTTGAACGCCCCATTTTTTGAGGGAATGGGATCACCGTGGGGATCAACTTCTGGGTAGTCCAGATGTTTATCGAGTTTATCAACAAGCTTTTCGCTTTTAATGTGCTCAAGTTGTTCTGCCACCTCATGTACTTCATCCCAAGGAAAATTCAACTTTTCAACTAAAAAAACCTCCCATAAACGATGCTTACGTACTAAGGTTAAGGCCGTTTTTGTGCCAATTTCGGTCAATGATACCCCCTTGTATTTTTTATAATTAACAAATCCCTTTTCAGAAAGCTTTCGAACCATATCGGTAACCGATGATGGCTTGGTTTCCATCCTATCGGCAATGGCATTTGTAGACACTGTACCATTTTCATTCTTTCCCAAATGATATATCACCTTAATGTAATCCTCCTCGGAAAGCGTCATTGCATTTTTAAATTTAAACAAAAATACATTTTTATATGTAAAAACAAATTTTTAGTTTTATCTAAATTTTTATTTACCTTTGCTAAAATATTTTCAATTGCAATGAAAAAGTCTCCGACATACTTTTTGTCTTTTACTCTAACGCTTATTTCGATCTTCGTCGCATGTGATAAATTCGAGCCCATGGGGCCCGAAGAATCAGAATTGTTAGACGGCCCCATAGAAGGGCTTTCCAATTCAGAATCAATACAATTTTTGGATGGCGACATAGCTTTCAATGATGCTGTTTTTACTTCTCAAAACGGATTGGGACCTACTTTTGTCGCCACAAGTTGTGGTAGTTGCCACGCCGGAGATGGGAAAGGCCATCCATTTACCACACTGACTCGCTTTGGACAATCGGCACCTGGAATAAATATGTTTTTAAAACAAGGTGGTCCCCAACAACAGAATAGAGCATTGCCTGGATTTGAACCTGAACAGATTCCTGACGGCGCGACATTCTCAAAACTAACACCCCCAGCAACTACAGGTCTGGGTCTTTTAGAACTAGTTTCAGATGCAGACTTATTGGATATTGCAGACCCTAATGATACTGATGGTGACGGAATTTCAGGAGTTCCCAATTGGATCGAACCACCGCTTTATATTATACCCGCTGTAAATGCTATTGTACAAAATGGGAAATACATTCACAGATTTGGCAAAAAAGCAGCAGCCTATAATTTGATGCATCAGACGGTAAATGCGTATAACCAAGACATTGGGATAACGTCTGTATTTGCTCCTATTGATGTTTTTTCCGGATTAGAAGTAGAGCCCGAAGTAGATATAAACACCATTAACGACGTCGTTTTTTATTTACAAACTTTAAAGGCTCCCATACCAAGAAACCAAAATGATGAAGAAGTTAAACAAGGAAAAAATATTTTTAATCAGATCAACTGTGCGGGCTGCCACAGACCTTCTTTAAAAACCGGTTATTCTTCTATTGCAGTACTTTCAAATATGCAATTTAATCCATACACCGATCTACTATTACACGATATGGGTAGTGGACTGGACGACGGCTATACAGAAGGCAACGCGGAAACCAATGAGTGGCGAACACCGCCACTTTGGGGCTTGGGACTTTCACCCAACTCGCAAGGCGGCGAGTATTTCTTATTACACGACGGAAGGGCCAAAAGTATCGAAGAGGCCATTTTATTGCACGGGGGAGAAGCCTCTAGGAGCAAAACACAGTATGACAACCTTACACAAGTAGATCGGAATGCTTTGCTGAAATTTTTAGAATCCTTATAAAATGGAACGGAAAGAATTTATAAAAACCTGCGGAACTGCTTGTATGGGATTTTCCGCATTTGGTACACTATTCAATCTTCAAGGTTGTAGCAGTACCAAAATAATAACTTCGCCCATTGATGGAGAAAACCTGATCGTTCCATTATCGGCCTTTCAAAACATAAAAAAAATAGCATTAAATATCGACCTTATATCGTAGCTAGAAATGAAACCCTGCGCTATCCTATTTGCGTTTATCGATTAAGTCAAACCGAATACATGGCCCTGTTAATGCGATGCACACACCAAGGAACGGAATTGCAGGTATTTGGAGATAAACTTCAATGCCCGGCACATGGCAGTAAATTTGCGAATAACGGAGATGTCACCAATGGTCCTGCAAGTTCAGGTTTAAGGACTTTTCCTATAGTTATTGACAATCAACAATTAAAAGTATCTCTTAAATGAGTTTAAAACAGTTACAGTTTTTAATTTTTATACTGCTTTCGAACGGCATTGTACTTGCTCAAATTGATAGTGCTTTATTAAAAAAAGTACAACAAGATACGGCAATAGGAATGAATATGGATGCCGTTTATAACCGGCCGTTTATAGATGTAGGCAAATTCCCGGTTTCTTTAGGAGGGTATATGGAAGTAAACTGGCAACATTTGGGAACTGATGGAATAAGTGAGGGCCATCAGTTTCAGGCAAGAAGGCTTACCTTGTTTGTAGCTTCCTCTATTTCAAAAAAAATTAAATTTCTTTCCGAAATAGAATTTGAGGAAGGGGGAAAGGAAATTGCCATTGAATTTGCTTCAATAGATGTGGAGTTGTTACCATTGCTCAATTTGAGGGGGGGGATTATCATGAATCCGATTGGGGCATTCAACCAAAACCACGATGGCCCTAAATGGGAGTTTACCGATCGACCCATATCAGCAACACAAATGTTACCGGCAACGTTGAGCAATGCTGGCTTTGGACTATATGGCAAATATTATTCCAAAGATTGGATGTTCGGCTACGAAACGTACCTCTCTAGCGGATTCGACAGTAGCATAATAAGCAATCCTGAAAATAAAACATTCTTACCTGCCTCCAAGGAAAATGCAGAGCGCTTTGAAGAGGGGAACACCCTCTTTTCGGCCAAAATAGGCTTGCTAAACAATTCTTATGGCGAAATTGGCGTATCGTATATGGGAGGGGTGTACAATACTTTTGAAGAAGATGGTATAGTCTTGGACAAAAAAAGACGTCTTGATGTTTTCGCAGTGGATTTCAACACTACTTTACCAAAACTCAACACTTTTATCACAGGAGAATGGGCCTGGGTAAAAATAGATGTCCCCGCCACTTTTACCCAGCAATTTGGAAATAAGCAGCAAGGTGGATTTATAGATATCGTTCAGCCGGTCCTAAAAAGGAAAATCCTTGATTGGGACAAAGCTGTGGTAAATCTGTCGTGCCGTTTAGAATATGTGGATTGGAATGTAGGAAAGTTTAATGAGACCAATGGAAATATTGGCGAAGATTTATGGAGTATCATGCCTGCCATTAGTTTTAGACCTACACAACAAACCGTTATACGATTAAACTATCGCTATTCAAATCAGAAAGATATTCTGAGCAATCCACCTTCAAAGACCGCAGGATTTATTTTAGGAATATCCAGCTATTTTTAAACCTTTAAAAGCGGGTTCAAAGAGATTTACGCTTCATTAAATTGGAAGGCATTATTTTTTGGGTCTTTTCCCCATTCTTAATATGTTGTGCAGCTTTTTTGGCCATTTCCTTAAAATCCGTTGAAATCGTTGTAATGCCCCCATAGACAAACTCTTTGGCCACATTGTCATCTTGTGAAAGAATACCTATATCTTTCCCAATAGTGTAATTCATCTGAACACAATCCCTAAGTACCTGCCACAAAATGGTATCACTAAGGATAAAGTATAAATAATCAGGTTTAGCAGTTCCCGGTTCATAATTATACTTTACAACACCATTAATTCCAAACTCGACCAAAAACCTTTCAAAAGCCCTTTGGATTCCAATAGGGGAATGTTCTGTTTCCTCACTAAAGAACAAGATGAACTTTTTGTATTTCCTTATCTCTGGCAATAGTTGCACCAATGAATCATAAATCGGCATTTCGAACTCTTGGGAGATGTATGAATAATCAGTACCCAATGGCAAGTACCTATCCACCAACAATAACTTTGAGGGCGTGATACTTTTCAATAAGGGTTTTAGTTTTTCATTTTGGATGGGAGCGATTACGTACATCCCATATTTGCCATTGATATTGGCCATTATGGTCTCAAAAATCGAGACGTTATTATGATGAAAGAAAACGTCTATTTGATACCGTTTGCCCATTTCACTCCGCAACGTATTATAAAATTCTTCCTGAAAACTCTGAAATGCAAATAACAATAAGGCCATTCTTAATGTTACGTTCGTCTCCTGGCTTATAACAAAGTACCCCTTTAACTTTCTTGATTCAATAAGGCCCCTTTCCTTTAGTTCTTCGTAAGCCCTGAAAATGGTTTTCCTTGCAAAGCCAATCTCTTCTACCATATTATTTATAGAAGGAAGTTGGTCACCCACAGCCAATACATTCCCCTCAATGGCATCAATGACCCCATGCACCAATTGCTCATGCTTTGAAAGGTTAGGGTTTTGTTTTAATACAATGATCTTATCTATTACCTGCATAGGTCATTCTTGCATTTTAAATCGGAGCAATATACAATTTAATATAAGAGAACCAAATGTGGGGCGCTTTACGGCTAATTGATTTTTCCAATAACAATACATTTAAGAGTATTCATCTTCCGCCACCCAGCAAGGCAATTATAGACCCCAGCTTAAGAATAATGAATAAAAGGCACTACCATTATTTTTTAATAAGCCATTTTATTCATAGAAATCAATAGTAGTCCTTTTCCTCAAAAAAATATGGTTTCCGTACTTTTTCTCACTTTTTCTTGATATAAAGTTAAATATGTACCAGTTTTTCTATTATAATTAACATTTTATTTTATATTTGATTTTTGTAGCATAGTGTATCATAGCCTTTTTCAGCAATTTAGGGTTTACATTATGTTGCAAATGACAAGATTTGCTAATTTAATTAACTAACAACCTAAAGAACCTAAGTTTATGAATCACCAATCAAGATTTAGCAGGAATCATATTTTCCAAAAATATGCTTTCTTAACAATGATCTTCTTTTTTAGTGGATTATTGATTTCAGCGGTACAGGCACAGGAAATTAACGTTTCTGGTACTGTCACAGCCGCTTCAGACGGACAACCCCTACCAGGGGTATCAATAGTTGATGTTAATGATGGTACCAAAGGAGCGGTAACTGATTTTGACGGAAACTATACAATTTCAGTTGAAGGCAATACAAGCCTCCGGTTTAGCTATATAGGATTTAGTACTATGGTGTTGGCCGTTAACAATCAAACCAGTTTAGATCTGGCTATGCAAGAAGATGTTTCCAGTTTGGATGAAGTTGTAGTAGTAGGGTATGGTACCCAGAAAAAAGGGACTTTGACTGGTTCTGTAGCTACTGCCTCTGGCGAACAGCTAGAAAAATCATCCTCCCCGAACCTTGCTTCGGCACTTTCAGGAAAAATAGCCGGCGTATATGTCGATACCGGTGATAATCAACCTGGATCTGACAATTCTGCTATCAGGATTCGTGGTACGAACACCTTTAGAAATTCATCTGCCCTTATAGTTGTGGATGGGATTCCTAATCGAGCTGGTGGAATTAATAGGATTAACCCTGCCGATATTGAAAGTATTTCAGTATTGAAAGATGCCTCGGCCGCCATCTATGGTGCCCGAGCTGCGAATGGCGTAATCTTGATTACCACCAAACGTGGTAAAAAAGGAGCTGCAACGGTAAAACTTACAACAAGTTATGGATTTCAAAGTTTCACCGAACTTCCTAGTATGTTGAAAGGTGCTGAGTATATGGACTTGGTAAACGTACTTAACGTATATAAACTACCAACATCTGAGTGGAATGCTGCCTTTGCAGGCAGAGGTGCGCCTTATACACGTGCCGACAATGGCGAGGTTGTAAACCCAACTTTTAGTAATGACAGAATCTCGAATACTGAAGCAGGAAACGATCCATGGCTTTATCCTGATACGGATTGGTTTGATGAACTGGCTATCAATGATGCCCCCATTGCACGCCAAAACATTCAAATTACAGGAGGTACCGATGATGCTACTTATATGGCCTCTTTAGGTCATTTGACCCAGGCCATTAACTTTGAAGGTGCTCCTAAGGGTTTTGAACAGTTCGATTTACGATTGAATCTTGACACAAACATCAATGAGTATTTGAAAATGGATATAGGGCTGTACGGCCGACAGGAAGACAATCGTACCGCTACGCGACAAAACGTTATTGGCGATCTTATACGGCAATACCCTTGGTTTCCGGCCTATTGGCCAACTGGCGAATTTGGCCCTGATATCGAAAACGGGAACAACCCAGCGGTTAGGGTTACCGAAGGACCAGGTTATCAAGAAAATAGTCGTACCTATACACAAAGCAATATTGGCCTTACTTTAAAGGTTCCTGGAATCGAAGGGTTGCAGTTAAGAGGTAATGTATCCTTTGATAGGTTTAGCTATAAACGTTCACTTTGGAACAGACCATGGACATTATACACTTGGGATGGGGTAAATAGAGATTCTTCTGGCCTAACGGAGGCTCAAAGGGGTCCTGGGGATCCAAGCTTGACCGAAGACCTTACAGACAGAACCGATTTCACAGCTACGTTTAACGCGTCCTATGAAAAGGAATTCGGCGATCACTACCTCAAAGTTCTTGGAGGGATTACCAAAGAGCAGAATAAACAAAGTTTCACGAGGGCCTTTAAACGCTTTTTCTTATCCAGTGACCTTGCCCAATTGGACTTTGGTGGCACGGAAGGGCAATTTAGTCAAGGAAACGCTTTTGAGAATGCTCGTTTAAACTACTATGGTCGTCTAAATTACACCTATCAAAGCAAATATTTACTAGAGTTGTTATTTAGATATGATGGATCCGACCTTTTCCCAAAAGACAACCGATTTGGATTCTTCCCAGGAGCATCTGCCGGCTGGGTACTGTCCGAAGAATCTTTCTTCCAAGAAAGTATCCCTTGGTTAGACTTTTTTAAACTAAGAGGTTCATGGGGCCAAATGGGGAACGATCAGGTTGATGCCTATCAGTTCAACGCCTCTTATGAATTATCTTTTACAAGCCTCGAGAGCATAGTAACTACCGCCAATGAGAACAAAGTTGCAAACCCGGATATTACTTGGGAAACAGCCACTTCAACGAACATTGGGTTTGACCTGAAAGCGTTGGACAATAAATTATCCTTAGGTTTTGATTATTTTGTTAACACCAGAGAAGATATTTTAACAACACCCAATTTAACTTTACCTTCATATAGTGGTATCACACCACCAAATGTAAACATTGGTGAATTTGAAAACAAAGGGTACGATATTTCCATTGGGTATAACGGATCTACGGAATCAGGACTTAACTATAGTGTAACTGTTAACTTTAGCGATTCGAACAATAAGTTGATTTTCTTTGATGAACCAACTTTGGCCGACCGCCCATGGCAAAGACAGACCGGAGGAGAAATCGGAAGACCACTCCTTTACCAATTTGACGGAGTATTCCGTTCCCAAGCTGAAATCGATTCAGAGACCTTGGATTATAGTGAAGTAGCCCCTATTTTAAAACCTGGAGATGCCCGAGTGGTTGATTTTAATGGCGATGGCAGAATTACCGATGCAGATAAAAAACGTACGGGTGGCAGTGCTTTTGCAGATACCCAGTATGGTATCAACACGGCCTTGAACTATAAAAATTTCGATTTCAATATGTACTGGGCCGGCGGTGCCGGAGGCTATACTAACTATGAGTGGTCCTTTATGTCAGGTACCTTGGCCAACGTACAGCGCGATGTTCGTGATAGAGCTTGGTCTTTGGACAATCTCGATGCTCCGCTACCAAGGTTGGCAGATAGAGGTGACCAATGGTATTCAGGACAGACGGATGGGTACCTTCTTACTCGGGATTATATACGTTTAAAAACTTTGGAAATTGGCTATAGCCTAGATGAGCAACTTGCTAGCAGAATTGGTGCCAAAAGCATTAGAATTTCAGCATCGGGCACTAACCTTTTGACCTTCACCGACTTCCCATTTGATCCTGAAACTCTTGATATTGGTAATGGTACACTTAATAATAATGGTATTGATCAAGGGGGTTCTCAAATCGGAGTAAGTGGTGGTAGAGCAACTGATGGTGGTGCTTACCCATCGTTACAAACATTTAACCTTGGACTTCAAATAACTTTTTAAAAATTACTATGATGAGAAAAAGTATTTTAAAATTAACAGCATTGTTCCTATTCGTTTTTATGGCGGTAGGTTGCAATGAAGATTTTTTGGAAACGACACCGCTAAGTGAAATTGCGGAAGCTGCCGTTTGGAGTGATAGAAAATTGTCCGAAGCCGCGGTACTTGATTTGTACCAAGGCACATGGGCCGGAACGCTTACGGAGGAGGAAACTTCAGACGCCTATACGGATAATGCCGTGTTTACACACCCGGGACGTGGCGTGGATGGTTATACCGAAGGGAAAATGACGGCCGCAGGCAATTATTTAACACGTGACTGGTTAGACAACTGGGGCAGATTGTATGGCTTCATTCGAGGAGCCAACTTGGCCATTTCAAACCTTTCTGCTAACGAAGCTGGTTTTGATCAGGGCTTTGTGGATCAACTGTTGGGCGAGGCCCATTTTATGAGAGCCCATTTTTATACCAATTTGATGAGACAGTACGGAGGTTTAGTATTATTGACTGAACCTTTGTCCCTTGACAGTGAGGCAAACAACCCACGGTCTTCATTTGAAGCAACGATAAATCTGATTGTTTCTGATTTGGACCAAGCCATAAATTTATTGGATAGCGCTCCTGTGAGTCCGGCGAGGGCACACAAGATTACAGCTCTAGCCATGAAATCTAGAGTATTGACCCATTCGGCCAGTGATTTGTATGATGCCACAAAATCAGCTTCGGTATCTACTATTTCTTCCTATGGCAATAAAGAATTGATTCAGTTTACCGGTGGCACTCAAGCTTCGAGATGGCAAGCAGCAGCAGCAGCTTCCAAAGCATTATTGGATGTCCACCCAGGCTATAAGTTAGACTATGCAGCTCCTGCTTCCCAGGAAGAGGCCAAACAGAACTATGATGACATGTGGATTCAAGGCGATGATAATGTTGATTTTATCTGGGGCCGTTTAGTAGAGGAGTTTGGCTTTAGCTCAAGAACCTATGCAGGTGGTGACGGATGGTCACAAGGACCCGGGATGTTTGCTTTGAACCAAGGTCCTAATGGGTATCATGAATGGGCTGGAACAACGCCTACAGAAGCTTTGGTCTCTAAATACACCATGTCTGACGGGACCAAATTCGATTGGGACAACCCTGCGCATGCAGCGGCTCCCTATGTAGATCGTGAAGCACGTTTCTATTCAACCATTCTTTATGATGGTGCTCCTTGGAAAGACAGAACAGATGATGTTGTTGTGCATGATAATTTCAACGAAATACAGACTGGTTTTTATACCTTTTTAGACGGCACCATCAAGAATGGTGTAGATACGCGTCAAGGTCCTATTGAGGATTGGAACGGTTCAAGGACAGGGTACTATTTCAGAAAATTCTCTGACCCCTTTCAACCCGCATCATGGCCAAAAGATCTCCAAAAGATAGATTCTCCATATTTAAGACATTCGGAAATTCTTTTGAATTATGTGGAGGCCAATATTGAGTTAGGTGATGAAGCCGAAGCCATCTTATGGTTGAACAAACTAAGGTTCAGAAACGGTTTGCCTGCTGTTACGGAATCCGGTGCCGCGCTCATGGAATTGTACAGAAGAGAACGTGACAAGGAATTGGTGAATGAAGATGCTAGGCTTTTTGATATGAAGCGATGGCTAGAAGGTCCGGAATCATTGAACAAACAAGTACAGACAGTCTTGGTACAGGCCACACAAAAGGCAGGTACAACGGTTACTAATTATAGACAAGATTTCGCGGCTTGGGACTATCTATATAGACCAACAGATATCGTTTTTGAAAATAGGCAATGGCTAGACAAAGTTTATTTCTTGCCTATAGGGCAATCTGAGATCGACAAAGACCCTTCTCTAATCCAAAATCCAGGGTACTAGTTCATTAATTTCAAATATTAACAAATAAGTGTAATAACCCCGTATGATAAATACGGGGTTATTCTTATTTTTATAGTTCCTTAATTTTATTCGAAATAAGATGAAAAATGCTTTGTGCTTCATTGTTTTAACGGTGTTGGTTTCTTCATGTGAAGAAAAACACCCCACCCTATTTACCAAGTTAAATACCTCGGAAACCGGTATCGATTTTAAAAATGAACTGGCCGAAACCCACACCTACAATTACTTTACGAATCCCTATATGTATTTGGGAGGAGGAGTATCGACAGGCGATATCAATAATGACGGTCTGGAAGATATTTTTTTTATAGGAAATATGGTCTCCAACAAACTATATTTGAACAAAGGGGATTTAAAATTTGAGGATATTTCAGAAAGCGCAGGAGTCTTAGGTGATGGGCGCTGGTATTCGGGAACCACTTTTGTAGATATAAACCAAGATGGTTATATGGATATCTATTGTTCGGTCAATGGAAAAAATCCTCCGCACAACAATGTCCTTTATATCAACAACCACGACAATACATTTACCGAAAAGGCATCAGAATATGGTATTGATTGCGACGGGAACAGCACACAATCCACTTTTTTCGACTATGACAAGGATGGTGACCTCGATTTATACGTCATAAATTATCCCCCGACTAGTTTTGTCGCCCCAGTTCCATATTATGCCTATATGCTCGAAAATCATGAATTGAAAGATTCAGATCGACTTTACCGTAACGACAACGGTCATTTTACCGATGTCACCGTCGAAGCTGGCCTAAGTTCCTTTGGCTTAAGCCTAGGGGTGGTGGCCTCTGATGTGAATAATGATGGTTACATAGATATTTTTATCTCCAATGATTTTAATGCCCCAGACTTTTTGTTCATTAACAACCAAGACGGGACCTTTACCAACCAAATCAATACAAGCCTACAGCAAATATCTTTTTTTGGTATGGGCGTCGATATTGCCGATTTTAACAACGATGGCTATATGGACATTTTTCAATTGGATATGTCCGCCGAAGATAATTTTCGTTCTAAGGCCAACATGTCTTCAATGGATCCGGATGCCTTCTATCAATCTGTAACTATCGGGTTGCACCATCAGTACATGCAGAATTCACTTCAAATGAACCATGGCAATTCTGCAGGTGAAATTCCAGTATTCAGCAATATATCCCGTTTGGCTGGAGTCTCCTCTACCGATTGGAGTTGGGGTGGCTTACTTGCCGATTTTGACAATGACGGATGGAAGGATCTTTTTGTTACCAATGGTATCAGAAGGGACGTTAATAATAAGGATTTTTATGGTAAGTACAGAACGTTTTTCGATCAGTTGGAAAACTCCCCGGAATACGAAAACAAGGAAGAAGAAGTAGGCCTTTTAAACTATCTTCATGAATTGCCTTCGGAAAAGTTGAGCAACTATATGTTTCAAAACAATCAAGACCTTACCTTTACCAAAAGGACAAAAGACTGGGGGTTTGAAGAGAAGACCTTTTCAAATGGAGTGGCCTATTCGGACTTGGACAATGATGGTGATTTAGATTTGGTCATTAACAATTTAGAGGATACTTCCAACATCTATCGAAACAATAGTACCGATACCAACCAGCTAACCATCCATTTGAACGGGAATGGGGAGGTTTTACCCAATGGCAGCAAGGTGTCGATCCATACCTCGGATGGGATGCAAGTACAAGAACATAATGTGGTACGAGGCTACTTGTCCTCAGTATCTCCCCTGCTCCATTTCGGCCTCGGATCTGTAACCCAAATCGACAGTATTTTAGTGACTTGGCCCAACGGCTTAACCACTAAGCTGGATAATGTTAAGGCAAATCAAAAACTTTCCATTACCTATAATGAGGCTCAGGCCAATGCAGGTAGTTCTAATAAATACACCGGCACTTCAAAACTCTTTAAAACCGCCGACGCCCCAGACCTTACCATACACGAAGAGAACCCTTTTAATGATTTTGATGTAGAGATTTTACTTCCCCATAAAAATACCACCTTGGGTCCCGCACTGGCTACTGGAGATTTAAATAATGATGGCACAGAGGATTATATAATCGGGAGTTCAATTGGTAAATCGGCATCCGTTTTCATTCAAGATGAAAAAGGCAATTTTTCGGCCTTGCCCATTGCAGATTTGATGGAGGACCAATATTACGAAGACTTAGGGATTTTAATATTTGATGCCGATAATGATGGCGACAACGATTTTTATATCGCTTCAGGAGGAAATGAATTTAGTGCTGGCTCCCCGGGCTACGAAGACCGATTTTACGAAAACCTAGGGAATAATAACTTTCGACGCAACAAAGAAGCCCTCCCCGATACCAAAAATAGTGGGTTGGATGTCACTGCCTCCGACTTTGATCATGATGGTGACTTGGATTTATTTGTGGGAGGACGATTAATCCCAAAAAAATACCCCTACCCGGCCGATTCACATATACTCGAAAATATTAGTGATGCTTCGGGACCCAAATTTGTTGAGGTTACGGATAAAGTGTTGCCAGAATTAAGATCCTTGGGACTGGTTACGGCCTCCAGTTGGGTCGATTTTGACAATGACGGTTGGGAAGACTTGGTTGTTGTGGGTGAATGGATGCCTATCAAATTTTATAAAAACATGGAGGGTACATTTAAAGATGTATCAGACCAAGTTCTAGAGAGCAAGTTTTCGGGTTGGTGGTTCGATATCCAAAAAGGAGATTTTGACAATGATGGCGATCAAGACCTTATAGTCGGCAATTTGGGCAAAAACTACAAATACCAGGCCAGTGCTGATGCACCATTTAAGATATACCTAAATGACTTTGACCATAATGATAAAGCAGATATCGTGTTGAGCTATAAAAAAGGGGATACCGAATTTCCTGTTCGTGGTCGCCAATGTTCTTCGCAGCAAATGCCCGCCATTAAACATAAATTCAAGGATTATAATTCGTTTGCCAGTGCATCGTTGAATCAGATATATACCAGCAAACTGCTTGATGAATCCTTAAGCTACGAGATAACCTCATTTGCAAGTATTTATCTTGAAAACGACGGAGGAAAATTTACCGTCAAACCCTTGCCCCAATTGGCCCAGCTATCAAGCATTAATAAATTTGTTGTTGACGATTTCAATGCAGATGGCAATTTAGATGTGGTATTGGCAGGTAACCTGTACAACGCCGAGGTAGAAACCCCTAGAAACGATGCCAGTTTCGGGCTCTTCCTTCAAGGAGATGGGGCAGGAAATTTCAGTGCCAAAACCATGATGGAATCCGGCTTGAAAATTGTGGGAGATGTCAGGGATATGGAACTGCTTGTTAAAAATGGCAAAAGCCACATTTTGGTTGCTAAAAATAATGCGCAAATGCAAATGGTGGAAGTGAATTGATTCTACAACTCAAGTTTTTGGAAAGCTTTTAAAGCCTGTTTAAATTTGTTATACGTTACTTTTTCGTCAATTAAGGCTTCAAAAATGCTGTTTGGCAGTGTCAAATGAGTATTTTGTTAACGAAAAGTGCGGAAAAAGAGCCATAACAAAACCGAAGGATGAAATTTAAACTGGCACTTAGTACAGCGGACCAACACGCAAACAACTGTACTAAAAAATTAAGCCCGCAATAACGGCCACGCTTCAAATATTCGTTTTTAAAGTAGTGGCTGTGTGGCAAATGGACAATAGTTTCATTTGACAGCTTAAGAGACCTTCAATTAACTGGGGGGAATGCACCTTTCATACAACCGTCCATGCTCACTTTATTTAATTCAACCAAATAAAATCCAATACCATGAAATTTTCGATGCTAAGAATATTTATTATTGGAATCATAGGTGCCATTGTACTTTCCTGTCAAAAAAAAGAAGAAACTATACTTGAAAAGCCGAATATTTTATGGATCTATTTAGAAGACACGGCGCCCCTTTTGAGTAGTTATGGCACCACCCTCATTGCAACGCCCAATATAGACAACCTTGCCAAAGAAGGTGTTTTATATAAAAATGCTTTTATGCCTGCCCCCGTATGTTCCGCAATTCGTTCAAGCATTATAACGGGAACAATGGCAACCACCATTGGATTACATAACCATCATAGTTCAAGAACCAAAAAGTCCGCTATATACTTGCCAGATAGTCTAAAAACCATCCCTGAATTATTTAAAAATGCAGGATATTTTACATTTAACAACGGTAAAGACGATTATAACTTCGTCTATAATCGAAGAGATTTATATACTCAAGATTATAAAATACACCCATTGTATGGTAAAAGTAGCGTACGGTTAGATTTAGATTCTATCAAAGATAAACAACCCTTTTTTGGACAAATACAGTTATATGGTGGCAAAGAAATATTCTCGAAAAGTTTTAAAGACAATGTAAAGACACCCGTTGACAGATCTAAAATAAAACTACCGCCCTATTTACCCAATCATCCTGCGATTATTGAAGAATATGCAAATCATTTGGATGCTATTCAGATTACAGATGAAAAAGTAGGAGTTATTATTAATACATTGAGGAAGAACAACATATTGGAGAATACCATTGTCTTCTTCTTTTCCGATCATGGTATGCGCATGACGCGAAACAAACAGTTTTTGTATGATGGCGGATTGCACGTACCATTGATTCTTGCAGATTTTACGAAGAAAAATAAAAATATCTCTTCGGGTACTGTCAATACCGATTTGGTCAATGGACTGGATCTTGGTACCAGCTCTTTGGCCCTGGCAGATATTCAAATTCCGGAATACATGGAAGGCAAGAATATGTTCAGCGAATCTGATCAGCGGGAATACGTAATATCTGCCAGAGATCGCTGCGATTTTACCATTGACCGTATTCGGTCCGTTCGATCAAAAGATTATAAATATATTAGAAATTTTATGACGGATAGACCCTATACCCAACCTACGTATATGGACGTTGCCGGAATAGAATTTGTTCAGGTAATGCATCAATTGCATAATGACAAAAAACTTAATTCTGAGCAAGACAGATTTATGTCCAAGGAAAGACCTCCGGTAGAGCTATATAATCTTAAAGAAGATCCTTTTGAATTAAATAACCTAGCCTCCAATCCAGAATATAAGAAAACCCTGAACGTATATGCCGCCATTTTGAATACATGGATTAAAGATACCGATGACAAAGGGCAATATCCAGAAAGTGAAGAAGGGTTAAAACTTATGTTGGGTATTTGGGGTGACAATTGTGTAAACCCGGAATACGACCCCATTAAAAAGAAATACCCCAACTTGGCCGGGTCGTTGTTTTATTTGAAAAGCGAACCCTCAAAATTAATAGACTCCAATGCTATAGAAGATACCTTGCTGGATATAGATTTACCCTCTGTGGTAAAAAACAAATAAGCCGAAAGTTGAGTCAATTGCCACATACGATTCGTTTTTAGGTATTTTTAGTCAATGACCCAGATGAGTCCATAAACCCGGGAATATCAAGAAAATATCAGCCTATCGGTTCGGAAAAACAAAGAACGTAACTTGTATATACAAGTTGTATTTGCTATATTGACATCTGCTGACCGTATTCGTCCAAAAATAAAAATATCAAGCAGTAACGCTGTCAGGTCGAGCGCAGTCGAGACCTTTTTAAGCCTTGAGTTATTCAATTACCTCTCGACCGCGCTCGAGGTGACATTTTTCTGGAATTTTAAGAGACTGTTTTGAATTTTATGATTGGTCCCAATAGCTATCGGGATTATAGGCCATTTTTGATGCAACATGAGATAAAATAGATGATAATAGCAGGGCTACTTGAAGAGATTTTAACAAAATGGTGCGCAAAAAGAGTCATAGAAAAACAATTGATAGAATTCAAAACAGTCTCTAATAACACACGGATTATTGATTGTCCCTGTGTGGATGCGTAAAGCCTTAGGGTTAATTCTTGGTTAAAAATTTAAAAGTTAGAAGAAAAAATAATGGGACATCGAATAGAATATAATAAAATATCAGTCTGCACTATACTAACGATCTTGTTCATTATTTCCAGTTGTAAAGATCCTCGAGGTGTAGCAACTGAAATTCCCGAGCTAAATTTTAAAGTAGCCAGCAATAACGGTTTTGAACTTCCTGAAGGATGGCAGGCTACCCTTTGGGCCGAATCTCCTGATGTATACAATCCAACAAATATGGATGTGGATGTCAAAGGAAGGATTTGGGTAACTGAGGCCGTTAATTATAGAGGTTTTAATAATGATGCCGAAAAGCGACTGAGTTTTGAAAAAGGGGACAGAATAATGATCTTGGAAGATACCGATGGGGATGGCATTAGTGATTCTTCTAAAGTATTCGTTCAAGACAAGGATCTTGTGGCTCCCATGGGCATAGCCGTCATCGGAAATAAAGTACTGGTTTCCTGTGCACCCAATTTAATCATATATACCGATGAAAATGGTGATGATATTCCAGATAAAAAGGAAGTTTTTCTTACCGGGTTTGGTGGTTTTGATCATGACCATAGCCTTCATTCCGTAGCCGCAGGGCCTGATGGCAAATGGTATTTCAACACTGGAAATGCAGGGCCACATATGGTCAAGGACAAGGCAGGGTGGAAACTTCGCTCTGGAAGTGTATATACAGGAGGAACCCCGTACAACGATACCAATTCCCCAGCGCAAGTCAGTGATGATGGAAGAGTATGGGTAGGTGGCCTGGCCATGCGCATTAACAGTGATGGAGCCGGACTTGAAGTTGTTGGACATAATTTTCGAAATGCCTATGAACTTGCGCTCGATTCTTTTGGAAACATGTGGCAAAACGATAATGATGATCAAGTAGAAACATGCAGAACAACCTGGTTAATGGAAGGTGGCAATGCAGGGTATTTTAGTGCCGATGGCTCTAGGACCTGGCAGGCCGATCGCAAACCTGGTCAGGATATATTTACAGCCCACTGGCATCAAAATGACCCAGGGGTTATACCCGCAGGGGATAATACAGGTGCCGGGTCACCAACCGGCGTAGTTGTGTACGAGGGCGATGCTTTTGGTCCTGAATATAGAGGCGCACTACTTAGTGCCGATGCCGGGCGAAATGTAATTTTTGCCTATCAACCAGATATTACAGGGGCCGGGTTTGAACTTAAAAAAAGAGACCTATTGACCTCTATGCAAGAATCCACTGAAGGGTATATTTGGCATGAGGTTGATGGTGACAAACGCAAATGGTTCCGCCCAAGCGATGTTACTGTAGGAACAGACGGTGCTATTTATGTAGCAGACTGGTATGACCCTGTAGTTGGGGGCCATCAAATGATGGATAGCATTGGATATGGCAGAATCTATAGAATAACCCCCAAGGGAAAAAGCTTAAATGCACCCAACTTGGACCTAAGCTCTACAAATGGTCAAATAGCCGCATTGTTAAACCCAGCCGTTAATGTAAGAAATTTAGGTTTCGAGAAACTCCTTGAACAAGGAGACTCAAGTTTTGATGATGTCAAAAAAATATTGCAGAGCCCAAACCCCTATCATCAAGCAAGGGCCATATGGCTTTTGGCACAGCTGGGGGAAAATGGCCAAAAAGAGGTTGAAACCCTATTGAAAAAAGAGGGGAATCCGCGATTAAGGGTAACTGCATATAGAGCACTTAAACAAAACAAGGAGTCATTGTTACACTATGCGAAAATTGCCATAAATGACCCTTCACCAGCAGTACGAAGAGAAGTTGCCATTTCTTTAAGGGATGTCTCGTGGGATAAAAGTAAAGGGCTTATCGGAAAATTGATTTTAAATTACGATGGTGAAGACCCCTGGTACCTTGAAGCATTGGGAATGGCCCTTGAAGGTAAGGAGGACATAGCCTATGAGGACTTAGTACCAAATCAAGGTAAAAATGCATTACAATGGACAAAAAGCTTTGCGAAACTGGTTTGGAGGATACATCCAAAGTCAGCGATAAGCGCTTTAAAAGAGCGGGCAATATCCAAAAGTGTGCCAGATAACCTAAGAAAACTCGCGGTTGATGCTATAGCCTTTATAACACATAAAGATGCTGTCGCCGCTATGATAGAAATCGCACAGACCCAAGGAACCGATGAAGTTGGTACATTAGCTACTTGGTGGGTAGATTTTAGGAAAAACAATGATTGGTATACCTTAAGGGATTGGAAAGAATTTGACGAGGGTAATTCCCTGAACATCCCTAAAGAAGTTGCAATACTCCAAGAAAAAGTACTCAACAAAGACTTGTCTCTAACTAATAGAATCAATGCTGGAAAGGAAATGGCCGGAAGTTTAATAGGAGCCCGACTATTAATTGGCCTTGCTGCGGATAAACAACTTGATGTGGAAATCACGACGGCTATATCCAGTACCATTTTTGACAATCCCGAACTCGAAATCCGCACCTTGGCTAGTGAATACTTCGAAAATAAAGAAGAAGAAAAACTATCCTTGTCAAAAATCATTTCACTGAATGGAGATAGTTCAAAAGGCGAAAAAATCTTTGAAATCAAATGCGCCACCTGTCATAAAATCGGTGATATAGGCAATGATATTGGCCCCATATTGTCCGGAATAGGTGAAAAATTGGATAAAGCAGGGCTTTTAGAAGCCATTCTAAACCCAAGTGCGGCCATTGTTTTTGGTTATGAACCCGTTATGGTCAAAACAAAAAGTGGCCAAACTATCTATGGTTTTCTACTCTCTGAAGGAGAAACCACTGTAATAAAGAATATGGTCGGAAATCAAATTGTCGTCAAAACAGAGGATATAGAAAGTAAGAAGAAAATGGGCACCAGTATTATGCCCAGCGCCTCGACTCTTGGCATTTCTGAGCAAGGGCTTGCCGACTTAAGCACTTACCTATTGAACTTAAAAAAATAAGCTCCTTTAAGTCAAGTCAGTATTTTGATTTAAATACTTTGAAAACAACGGAATATTCATGAAATTACGTTGAATTTAAAGGAACAGCTTAAAGAGCTATGGGAATCAAAAAAAATCTTTTAAACGGTGCTGGGATAGTGTCCCTGTTGTTTATTGCAAGCCTTGTATACCATTGCAAGAATGGGAAAACAGAATCAGATTATTTTAATCCTGAGATTTTGGCGACCCATTTTAATGGGGAACAATTTGTTGGTTCTGAAACCTGTTTGGAATGTCATGCCGATATTTATACGACCCATTTGGAGACCGCCCATTATAATACTTCCGCCATCGCAGATTCAGCAACTGTTAAAGGTAGTTTTAAGGGCGGAGCCAATATCTTAGATCTTAAAGATGTTTCTTTTGAGATGAGACAAGAAAGAGACACCCTGTTTCAATACACGACCATTAAAAACAGAAATGTAGATATTCCTCCCTCTAAATTTGACATCGTTATTGGATCCGGGGTTAAAGGCCAGTCGTACCTTACTTGGGAAAATGACGAACTATTTCAAATGCAGACATCGTATTACACCCCTTTGGATAACTGGGTAAACAGCCCAAGTTTTCCAACATACAGCTATACAAGACCCATTGGGGATGCTTGTTTAAAATGCCATATGACCTTTGCCACTAATAAAAACACAGGGCCTGGGAATCAATACCACAAAGAGCAAATAGTTTACGGGGTAGATTGTGAACGATGCCATAGACCGTCTGCGAAACATGTCGCTTACCATAGGAATAATCCGAGTGCCGAGGCTGCAAAATATATGTTGAAATTAGAAACACTATCAAGACAACAACGTTTAGATGCCTGCGCTCAATGCCATTCGGGACTTCGGCAGGAGCTTCTCAAGGGAACCCCATTTTCCTTTGTAGTCGGAGAAGATTTAAAAAAATATTCGCAGAATTACAATGCAGCACCAGTAGATAATAGCAAATTGGACGTCCATGGTAACCAATATGGCCTTTTGACCAGTAGTGAATGTTTTAAGCAAACAGCTACTATGGATTGTACAACTTGCCACGACCCACATAAAAACCAAAGAGGAAATGCCGTTTATTTTAACCAGAAATGCATGGAGTGTCATACTACTGATTCGGTTGTTTGTACGGTAGAAACTTCACAAATAAATGAAATGGGTAATAATTGTATTGCCTGCCATATGCCTAAAATGCCTTCCAGATCAATGACAGTCGAGCTGGACGAGAATAGTCCTGAAACTCCATTTTATGTACGGACCCATTTGATAGGGGTTTATTCACAGCAAAAGAAGTAACGACACATTAAGAGCCCGTTTAAATTTCAACTCTTGTCTATTTAAGATAAGGTTTATAGACATAAATACCGGCCCTTGAGAAGTTGGTCTAAACCTTCCTTTCCATCAAATTTTCACCGAATGTTCTGAGCAGTTCTTTTTTATCGACTGATATATCGAGCGACTCAAGTACTTTAAAGGCATTATCAGTATATGAAGTAATCATTGATTTTGTCTGTCCCACAGCATCGGTCGAGTGAAATATCTCTTTAATACTACCTACCTTTTCCGCTGGATCTTTAGGTTGAATTGAATATAGGTCAAATAATTCCTTTCTTTCTTCGGCCTTGCCCTGCTTAATCGCCAATAAGTATAATATGGTCTTCTTGTTTTCAATAATATCCCCACCAGTCTGTTTTCCAAAGGTCGCGGGATCTCCAAATACATCTAGATAATCATCCTGTAGTTGAAACGCAATTCCAAGGTTTTTACCAAATTCATAAACGCTGTCTTGATTTTTTATCGAAGCATTGGCAATAATACCTCCCATTTTCATGGCTGCCGCAAGGAGCACAGCAGTTTTGTATTCTATCATTTTTAAATATTCAGGAATGATGACATCATCCCTCGTTTCAAAATCAATATCGTATTGCTGCCCTTCACACACCTGTAAGGCCGTTGTACTAAAAAGTGTTGCCAATTTCCTAAAAGTGTTGCTGTCGTAATTTTCAAACAATTGGTAAGCACTAATAAGCATGGCATCCCCGGATAAAATTCCAGTGTTTATATCCCATTTTTCATGGACCGTAGCCTCCCCTCTGCGTAGTGGTGCATCATCCATAATATCATCATGCACGAGCGAAAAATTATGGAAGATTTCAATGGCCAAAGCAGCATCCAAAGCTTTTGAATATTCCGTTCCAAATATTTCAGCGGTCATTAAAGTAAGAATGGGGCGCAATCGCTTGCCTCCCAACCCTAAAATATAAGAAATTGGGGTATAGAGATTTATCGGTTCCTTGGTACTGGTTTTTTCCTCCAAATAGGATACAAAGGTTTTACGGTAGTGCTCTTGGAAACGCATATAATGATTTTTTTCAAAAATACATCCTATTTCTTGAACAGCTTCAATTCATTTTTCGGGATAATTACAGGATTATGAAAAAAAATACTCCAAAAATGCAATAGCTTTGAAAATCTTCGTCTTTTAAATAGAAGCACGTTAATAAAAGCTTTTTGAATGACTTCCAAAACGGACAACTATAAAAATCTTAGGACTTTTTTTGATGAGGAATATCATTCGTTAAAGGCATATGCCAAGTCAAAAATAGATGATACGGCGGATCGGGATGCCGAAGACATTGTTCAAGACGTGGCCTTAAAGATATTTTCAAGGGTTGATAGTGCCTCACCAATCAATAATATTGCCGGCTTTGTTTACAATTCACTTAAGAATAGGATAATAGACATCTTAAGAACGAAAAGGGAAAGCTATGAAACTAAAAGGGAAATGGAACTACGCCTGACTGAATTCTCCGAGTTGTTCTATGGGAAATCGGACAACTCCTATTCCGAAAAAATGAAAAATGAACTAAAAAAAGCGATTTTGAACTTAAAACCTCTTTATCAAAAAATAATCATCGCGATAGACTTTGAAGGATATTCGTATAAGGAGGTGTCCGCAGAAACCGCCATTCCCATTGGGACTTTAATGTCAAGGCGCCATAGGGCCATATCGCTATTATTCAAAGAATTAGAAACTAAAAAGAATATTAACTAAAATCAAAATAAAATGTCAGATCATATTGAACATAGAATTAAGGGCAATGCAGAAAAATACGTTAAGAAGGTATTTAAAGTAATTTTTATAGCCATCTTGATAATCATCTTGGTAGCCTTGTTTGGGTATATAACCATGCGACTATGGAATTGGCTGATGCCAGAAATCTTTGGGCTAGGTCAAATTGGTTATTGGCAGGCCTTGGGAATCATAGTTTTGGCCAAGATCTTGTTTGGAGGTTTTGGAGACCATAAGTCTAAAAAAAGCGATAAAAAGTCGAACAACCGCTGCAAGCCAAAATACAATAAGGGTTTTAAAAAAGACTTCTCTAATTGGAAATACTATGATAAATTCTGGCAAGAGGAAGGGGAGAAAGCTTTTGAAGAATACGTAAGTAGTAAGCAAGAAAAAAACGACATTCCCTAAGGGTTTATGGCGACGGTTTCTATATTATGCAATTGTGGTATTCTTCGGAGACACTATCTTTTAATGTTAAATAATTGTAAAACTTAAGAAACTTTTTGTGTTTCTTAAGTTTCCATGCTTATATTTGCCGCTCAATACAATATAGGCTGATGAAGGAAAAAATTTTAGACATAGCAACCAATCTGTTCTTGCGCCTAGGCTTTAAGAGTGTTACCATGGATGATTTGGCCAATGAAATGGGCATCTCCAAAAAAACCATATATACCCATTTTGCCAATAAGACTAAGTTGGTAGAAGAATGTACCAAGAAGGTGTTTTGCTCAATCTCTGAAGGTATAGACCATATTTGTTCATTGCACAAAAACCCAATTGAAGAGTTGTATGAGATAAAGAAATTTGCCCTGCAGCACTTAAAAGATGAGAAAGCTTCCCCCCAATACCAATTGCAAAAGTATTATCCCAAAATTCATGAGACCATTAAACAGAAACAATACGAGGTAATGGGAGCATGTGTTGTGAGCAATATAGAGAAAGGCATTGAATTGGGGATTTATCGAGAAAATTTAAATATCGATTTTGTTTTCAGGATATATTTCTCCGGTGTAACCAGCATTAAAGATCATCAATTATTTCCTGTAACAAAATTTCCGATAGTGCGTCTTATGGACGATTATTTAGAATACCATTTAAGGGGAATAATAACCCCTAAAGGACGTCAAATATTAAATAAAATTATCAACTCAAATCAAGAATAGATGAGAATCCGTTTTTTATTACTCTTAGTGCTTTTGGCCATTACAGTAGGCCAAGCACAAGAGCAACCCACAAGTTTTTCTTTGGATGAGGCTATCGCCTTCGCCTTGGAAAACAACTATAGTGCTATAAATGCCAATCGAGACATCATTGATGCGCAAAAGCAAAAATGGGAAACCATTGCAGATGGCTTACCTCAAATTAGTGGTTCTATCAGTTATCAAAATCAATTGAAGCAACCTATTTCCTTGATTCCAGCCGAATTTTTTGGCGGTGAGCCTGGAACCTTTCAACCCATTACATTTGGTCAGCCTCAACAGGCCACGGCCATGGCCACACTACGCCAACAAATTTTCGATGGATCGTATATCGTAGGCGTGCAAGCCACAAAAACATTCTTGAATTACAGTGCCAACAATAAGGAAAAAACCGAATTGGAAGTCAGGAAGGCCGTGGTTGAGGCCTACGGCAATGTACTTTTAGCAAATGAAAGTGTTTCTATTTTAGAAAAAAACCTGATCACATTGGAAAAAAACCTATTCGAGACCACTAAAATTTTTGAAAATGGTCTTGGGGATGAAGAGAGTGTTGAACAACTTCAGATTACAAGATCCTCAGTTGATAACCAATTGAAAAATGCGGATCGATTAAAAGGCATTACCCTTCAAATGCTCAATCTTATGATGGGTATTACCATTGATTCCCCTACACAATTGACTGAGAGTTTGGATGACCTCACATTAAAGCAAATAGATCCGGCCCTTTTGGAAACGCAGTTCAATTTGGGGAATAACGTCGATTATAAATTGGCTATAAATCTGAATGAACAGAGGTCTTTGGAATTAAAGTTGGCTAAAAGTAGGGCACTTCCAACATTGAATGCCTTTTTGAATTATGGGAGTACATCATTCAGCGACTCCTTCAATTTTCTAGGTGGGTCGCCAGATTGGTATAATTCATCCATTTTAGGATTCGATTTAAATATCCCCATATTTAGTTCCTTTAAAAGGAGTGCCAGCACCCAACGAGCCAGGATAGCACTCGAAAAAGCAAAGACACAATTGACAGAGGCCGAGGAACAAATACGATTGCAAGTGAAACAAGCCAAAAGTGATTATACACTTTCAATAGAACAATATGAAACTTCAAAACAAAATCTAGGGTTGGCTGAGCGTATTGAAAACAAAAATCAGATAAAGTATTTTGAAGGTATTGCCAGTAGTTTTGACCTACGACAAGCACAAACCCAATTGTATACGGCGCAACAGGAATACCTGCAATCCATGGTAGAGGTAATCAATACAAAGACAACACTGGAAACAATATTGAACAAAAACTAGGTTTAAGCGTTTATAAGTTTAATCGCCTATAAACCTGCTTAACAAAAATAACAAGCAGTATGAAGATTTTTTCCTTTGAAAAATTAAAGGTTTGGCAGAAGACAATTGAACTGTCTGAGTTCATATATAAATTGATTCAAAAGTTTCTCAGCGAAGAAAAATTTGGTCTAATTAGTCAAATGAGGAGATGTTCTGTTTCCATATCATCGAATTTATCTGAAGGCTCTGGAAGGCATTCCGGCAAAGACAAAGCAAGATTTACTGAAATTTCTTTTGGTTCGGCCCTCGAGTTATTAAACCAAAGCATTTTATCAAACAAGTTAGGGTATATTTCTACAAAGGACATTGAATCAGTTAGACTACAGGTTTCGGAAATAACGATGATGCTTGACGGTTTGTACAAATCACTGCTAAACCATAAACATATAACCTAATAAACTTTTAAAAACAAAATACATAAACATCAGACAATGAAAAAGATAGTATATACAATCGCGGCATCAGTATTACTTATTGCCTGTGGAGGAGAACAGAACCAATCTGTTGAAGAATTGGTTTCTTCAGGTAATCTTGAAAACATACGGGCTAAGAAAAGCGAGATTTCAGAACAGCTAAAGGTTCTAGAACTACAGGCTAGCCAATTAGATTCGGTCATCTCTATTCTGGATAGTAATGAAAAGCTCCCGTTAGTAACAACCATAATCGCCCAATCCCAAAATTTTGTACATTTTATTGAATTGCAAGGCTCAGTTAAGACCAAGCAAAATGTATTAATCTATCCTGAAATGCCCGGCACCTTACAACGGGTCTACGTCACCGAGGGACAACGTGTAAATAAAGGTCAAGTTTTGGCTACTATTGACGATGGTGGTGTAGGTAGCCAATTGGAACAATCAAAAACCCAGGCTGAATTGGCAAAGACCACCTTCGAACGTCAAAAAAGGCTTTGGGAACAAAAAATAGGTTCCGAAATTCAATATTTACAAGCAAAAACCAACTATGTAGCAGCAGAAAACGTTGTGAAACAAGTTCAAAGCCAATTGGGAAAATCTGTCATTAGAGCTCCTTTTTCTGGAATCATTGATGATGTAATCAAAGACCAAGGTACCGTGGTATCCCCAGGTTCCGGGTCAGAGGTGTTTCGAATTGTTAACCTGGAAAACATGTATATTGAAGTGGATGTGCCTGAAACCTACCTAGGTCAGGTAACCAAAGGTAAAGATGCCCTAGTATATTTTCCAGTATTGGGAGATAGTGTTACCACAAAAATTCGTGAAACAGGTAATTTTATCAAACCAGGTAACCGATCATTTACTGTGGAAATACCAGTTCCAAATAAAGACGGAATTATCAAGCCCAACCTCACCGCCAAAGTAAAGCTTAATGACTATTCAAATGAAAATGCCATTCTAATTCCGCAAAGCATAATTTCAGAAAATGCGGTCGGCGATCAATATGCTTATGTTAGTTCAGAACCGAATGAAAACAATGAAGCCGTTGTAACCAGAAGTATAATAACCACAGGGAAGACACAAAATGGTTTGGTTGAAGTGCTTATGGGAATTACCGATGGTGATTTTATCATAAAGGAAGGAGCCCGAAGTGTCAAAGATGGTCAGAAAGTCAAAATTCTTAACTAAGTAAATAGTCTTTAGACCTTCAAACAAATTATAAAGACAAAATACGATTTAAAATGAGTAAGCAGCTAAAAAACGCCAATAAGGAATTTAAGCTATCCTCTTGGGCAATAGATAATCCATCGGTCATATATGTTATGATCGGCCTTTTCTTCTATATAGGTCTTAAATCCTATTTTGCCATGCCGAGAGAGGACTTTCCCGAAATTGTAGAGACTAAGGTCTATATAAGCACGCCTTACCCAGGCAACACGGCGGAGGATGTGGAACGATTGATAACCGACCCATTGGAGGAACGCTTAAAGAATGTAAGCAATGTGGTAGATATTACCTCAACCTCGCAAGAAGACTATTCAATTATAACGGTCGAGTTTGATGAGGAAATTACCGTTGAGGAAGCAAAACAAAAGGTAAAGGATGAAGTGGATGGGGAAAAGGCCAGTGAAGATTGGCCTATTTTCAATAACGCCAAGGTCGAACCCAATGTCTTTGATTTAAATTTTTCAGAGTCTTTTCCGATAATAAATGTCAACTTCACTGGAGATTATCCGGTTGAAAAATTAAAGGAATTTGCTGAGTACATGCAGGATGAAATTGAGGATCTTCCGGAAATCAAAGAAGTTGATATTCGTGGAGCACAAAAAAAAGAAGTTGAGGTTGCTGTAGATGTCTACAAAATGATGGCTTCCAAGGTTAGCTTTCAAGACGTATTAAATGCCATTGGCAATGGTAATATGACCATGTCGGCGGGTAACTTGAAAAGTAGCGGACAACGACGTAATATTCGCATTTTAGGAGAAATTGAAAATCCTTCGGAATTAAATGATTTTGTTATAAAGTCTGAAAATGGCACAGTCTATCTGAAGGATATTGCCAAGGTTTCTTTCCGGGAGAAGGATAAAACCACCTATGCCCGTGAGTTTGGTCAAAGCGTGGTTATGCTTGATATCAAAAAGAGATCAGGTCGGAATACCATATCCGCTGCTGATAAAATCAAGGCTTTAGTCAAAGAAAAAAGGGAAAACTATTACCCAGCGGATTTAACCATTAGCATTGCAAATGATTCTTCCACAAGAACACTTAATCAGGTCCAAGACCTCGTAAATAACATCATTTTTGGAATTATTTTGGTTGTAACCGTCTTGATGTTCTTCTTAGGGTTCCGCAATGCCCTTTTTGTAGGTTTTGCGATACCCATGTCAATGTTTATGTCATTTATGATTCTAAATAATTTGGGTTACTTCTTTGGTGGACTGAGCTTTACTCTAAATACCATGATTCTATTTGGTATGGTCATGGGGCTGGGAATGTTGGTGGATAATGGAATTGTGGTAGTTGAAAATGTATATCGCTTAATGAGTGAAGGTATGTCTCGTATAGAGGCCACTAAAAAGGGTATTGGCGAAATAGCATTCCCTATTATTATCTCAACGGCCACAACTGTTGCAGCTTTTATTCCCCTAGGTCTTTGGCCCGGACTTTTTGGCCAGTTTATGATTTATTTTCCTATTACGTTATCAGTAGTTTTGGGATCATCTTTGTTCGTTGCCATATTTATGAACTCAATGCTGGTATCCCGTTTTATGGAAATCGGGGAAAAAGAACTGACATTGAAACAACTTATAAGGCTAAGCATTATTCTGGGAGGGTTCGGAATTTTCATTCTTATAGTTGGAGGGGCCATGCGCGGATTAGGTTCAGTCCTTATCGTAACGGCCATTCTTTTCTGGTTGTATAAATACACTATAAAAGGTTCTGCAATCAAGTTTCAAAAAAATGTAATGTCCCGCATAGAAAATGCTTATGAGAAGCTCTTGAAAACAGCTCTTAAAGGCAGAAATGTATACTGGTACTTTGGCTCAACCGTTTTATTGCTGATTGGAACCTTTATTCTCTTCGGAATTTCATTGGGAACCGGAAGAACTAAAGTTGAGTTTTTTCCAGACAACAAGCCCAATGAAATATATGTTTACATAGAATATCCACAGGGGACATCTATAGAAAAAACGAATGCGCTTACACTTGATATCGAAAAGAGGGTTTTTGCCGTTATTAACGAGGACAAATATAAAAAAGGCGATTTCAATTATCTTGCAGAATCTTTTGTTTCCCAAGTAGGAGAAGGCGCAGGTAACCCTATGACAGACGGTGGCTCTGCTGCAGAGATGCCACATCGCGGAAAGATTACCGTATCCATGCGTGAATTTAAGTTTAGGGGAGGAAGAGACACCGAGGAATTGAGGCAGAACGTCCAAAATGCCCTAACAGGTATTTATCCGGGTGTAGCCATTTCTGTTGAGAAACTTGCAGAAGGCCCACCTGCAGGTTACCCTATTAATATTGAATTGGAAGGCAAGGATTATGACGAGTTGATCAATACTGCCGAAAGTATGCGCATTTTTGTCAATAGTAAGAATATTGCGGGCATTGAAGAATTAAAGATCGATGTTAATAAGAGCAAACCCTCAATGCATGTAGTTGTAGACCGTGAAAAGGCAGGTGAATTGGGGGTTTCGATTGGTCAGATTGGATCACAACTAAGACGGTCTTTGTTTGGTGAAAAAGCCGGTATTTATAAAAAGGATGGAGAGGATTATGACATAAATGTTCGTTTTAATAAGGATTTACGCTATAACAAAAGCGCATTGTTCGATCAAAACATCGTTTTTAGAGATCCGGCAAGTGGGCAGATTAAGGAAATTCCAGTTTCTGCCGTGGCTTCACAACAAAACACCTCCTCCTTCAGTGCAATAAAGCATAAAGGCAACGAAAGGGTCGTAACAGTATATTCTCAATTAAAACCTGGCTTCACTGATGCAGGCGCCATTGTTGCGGAAATTCAAAAGGAAATGGAAGATTTTAAAGATCTTCCTTCGAATGTGAAATTAGATTTTACAGGACAAATCGAAGAACAAAACAAGCAGATGCAATTTTTAATAGGGGCCTTTTTCTCTGGATTGGGATTGATTATGCTAATCTTGATTTTCCAATTTAGCGGAATTTCCAAACCAATAATTATAATGATAGCCATCTTCCTTAGCTTCATCGGTGTTTTTGGAGGGTTGATGATTACAGGAAACGCCTTTGTTATCATGATGACCATGATGGGAATTATTTCATTGGCCGGAATTGTTGTAAATAATGGGGTCGTACTATTGGATTATACCCAGATTCTTATTGATCGTAAAATGTTGGAATTAGACCTAAATGACGGTCAACTGTTGACTAGAGAACAGCTTACAGAGTCTATTGTCACAGGCGGCAAGGCAAGATTACGTCCGGTGTTACTTACGGCAATTACAACCGTCCTAGGACTTATACCCCTCGCTATTGGTTTCAATATTGATTTCTTTTCATTATTCTCAGAGTTTGATCCAAAAATATTCATTGGAGGTGATAATGTTGTATTCTGGGGACCCCTGGCATGGACCGTTATCTATGGCTTAATTGTAGCTACCTTCTTAACACTAATAATAGTCCCCGTTCTGTTCAATATTGTGTATCGCATGAAGATTAGGATAAAAAAATGGCGTACCAAAGATTTGGCAGTTGACTCTACTAAAAATTTGGAGAAAGTGGCCTAAGCATAAAAAAATCGACTAGAAAAGACATTACCTTAGAAATTGAGGTAATGTCTTCTTTTATTTGTGGCAATACTTAGTAATACTTCTTAAATTTGCCCTTTCATATAATATTCAATATGTACAGAAGTCACAACTGTGGAGAATTAAGAGAATCGCATATCAACGAAGTAGTGACCCTATCGGGGTGGGTACAAAAAACAAGGGACAAAGGATTTGTTGTTTGGATAGATTTACGCGATCGCTATGGCATTACACAACTCATTTTCGATGAGGAAAGAACTTCCCATGAGCTTCTGGAAAGAGCCAGAAGCTTGGGTCGGGAATTTGTTATACAAGTTAAGGGTAAGGTAATTGAAAGAACCTCCAAAAATTCAAAAATTCCAACAGGAAATATTGAGGTTTTGGTTGCCGAGTTGAATGTCCTGAATAGCTCAAAAACGCCTCCTTTTACCATTGAGGATCAAACGGATGGGGGCGAAGAACTTCGTATGAAATATCGTTATCTGGATATTCGTAGAAATCCCGTAAAAAACAATCTTATCTTCCGAAGCAAAGTTACTATGGAGGTGAGGAACTACCTCTCCCAACAAGGTTTTATAGAAGTTGAAACGCCCTATTTAATAAAATCGACTCCTGAGGGCGCCCGTGATTTTGTCGTTCCCAGTAGAATGAACGAAGGGCAATTTTACGCCCTGCCACAATCACCCCAAACCTTCAAACAATTGTTGATGATAGGTGGTATGGACAAATACTTCCAAATTGTAAAATGTTTCAGGGACGAAGATCTTCGTGCAGACAGACAACCTGAATTTACCCAAATAGATTGCGAAATGGCCTTTGTTGAACAAGAAAACATTCTAAATGCATTTGAAGGATTGACACGTCACCTCTTAAAAGAAATAAAAGGCATTGAGACTGCCACCTTTCCAAGAATGACCTATGATGAGGCGATGGCCAAATACGGTAATGACAAGCCCGATATTCGTTTTGGAATGGAGTTTGGTGAGCTCAACCATGTAGCACAGAACAAAGGTTTCAACGTTTTTAATGCAGCAGAATTGGTAGTTGGTATTGCCGTTCCTGGGGCTGCCACTTATACCAGAAAAGAAATAGACGCCCTTGTTGATTGGGTAAGGAGACCTCAAATTGGTGCCAAAGGTATGGTCTATGTAAAATGCAACGAAGATGGAACGTTTAAATCTTCGGTGGACAAATTCTATGACCAAGAAGATTTGGCCAATTGGGCAAAAGCTACGGGTGCAAAAGCAGGGGATTTAATTTGTGTTCTGTCCGGAGATGCAAATCAAACAAGAGGGCAATTGAGTGCGCTACGTATGGAAATGGCGGAGCGTCTTGGCCTGAGAAAATCAGATGAATTTGCCCCGTTGTGGATAGTGGATTTCCCATTATTGGAATTGGACGAAGAAACAGGCCGTTACCATGCCATGCACCACCCATTTACATCTCCCAAACCCGGTCAATTGGAATTGTTGGAAACCGACCCCGGGGCCGTTAGGGCCAATGCCTATGATTTGGTATTGAACGGGAATGAGATAGGAGGTGGATCCATACGTATTCACGACAAAGAAACGCAAAGCACAATGTTCAAACATTTGGGCTTTACACCGGAAGAAGCTAAAGCACAATTTGGCTTTTTGATGGATGCTTTCCAATATGGCGCGCCCCCACATGGAGGAATCGCTTTTGGACTGGATAGATTGGTAGCAATCTTAGGCGGACAGGAAACTATCCGCGATTTTATTGCATTTCCAAAGAACAACAGCGGTCGTGATGTGATGATCGATGCGCCCGCGCCCATTGATGAGGAGCAACTGAAAGAGCTAAATTTGAAATTGGATATCCCGTCCTAAAAAAATCCTCAATAACAAACGAATTTCTTAATACTTTTAAGATATCATAGAACTACATGCCTACCCAAAAGAAGAATATTTTAACTCGCTTTTTAATTTGGAAATATAAATACATTTCCAATCGGCAATTTATTTATATATTAAGTGTAGTCATTGGATTATTAGCAGGTCTTGGGGCCGTAGCTTTAAAAAATTTAACACATTATATTCAGGAATTATTAGAAGTTGGATTCATAAAAGAAATTCATCAGGTCCTTTATTTTATTTTTCCGATCATCGGTTTACTCCTGGTTCTTTGGGCCATAAAATATATCATAAACAAAAAAGTTGGGCATGGAATACCTTCTACTTTATATGCCATTTCAAAACTGAAGGGGATAATGCCAAGGTATCAAATGTGGGCTTCATTAATAACAGCACCATTAACCGTTGGCTTTGGAGGCTCTGTTGGACTGGAAGGACCAACTGTTGCAACTGGTGCGGCTTTGGGCTCCAATTTTGCGCGATTGTTTCATTTAAATCAAACTGCAAGAACTTTACTTATTGGATGTGCAGCTGCAGGTGCAATGTCTTCAATCTTTAAAGCGCCAATTGCGGCTATTATATTTGCAGTGGAAATTTTTAGCTTAGAGCTGACAATTGCTTCCATGATTCCTTTGTTATTAGCTTCTATTTCAGCGGTTTTGACCTCCTATTTCTTTTTTGGGGATGATGTATTGCTCCATTTTAAAATACAGGATAAATTTGAACTAAATGATGTTTTGTTCTATATTCTTTTAGGCATATCCTCAGCGGCGACTTCTATTTACTTTAGCAAAGTGTATTTTGGTGTTGATGGATTTTTTAAACGGTTTAAAAACCCCTATAGACGCTTGTTGATCGGAGGTGTCTTAATAGGGGTTATTGTGTTTTTTATCCCCCCCCTTTTTGGTGAAGGCTTTGAGACTATCAATAATGTTTTAAGAGGGAATATTGCTGAAGTTACCACAAATAATATTTTTAACACCGTCACCGATAATGTTTGGGTCATCATTGCACTTCTTGTTGGTCTGGTTACATTTAAAGTAATTGCAATGGCATTTACTTTTGGAGCAGGAGGTGTAGGAGGCGTTTTTGCCCCAACCCTTTTTACGGGAAGTATTTCTGGTTATGTCGTTGCCATGATCATAAACTACAGCAATTTATTCAACCACCAATTATCATTGACCAATTTTGCCATGGTTGGAATGGCAGGATTAATGGCCGGGGTTTTACAAGCACCTTTGACTGCGATTTTTTTAATTGCCGAAATCACGGGAGGTTATGAGCTTTTTATTCCTTTGATGATTGTTGCTTCAATTTCTTTTTTAATCACTAAAAAATATATTCCCCATAATATTTATGTGTTGGAACTTGCCAAGCGAGGGCAACTCATCACCCATGATAAAGACAAAAATGTATTGATGATGTTGAACATTGACCGGATAATTGAAACTAATTTTATTTCTATTACTCCTAAAATGTCTTTGGGAGAAATGCTCCATAAAGCGGTTACCAAGTCCACGCGAAATTTGTTCCCCGTTGTCAATGAAAAACAAGAATTTATAGGTATTGTCTTATTGGATGATATTAGAGAATTTATGTTTGACCCAAAATTATATGACGCTACTATAGTAAAGGATTACATGCACAATGCTCCAGATCTTATTATTTATGAAACGGATACCATGCAAACCGTTATGGATAAATTTCAAAGTTCAGGTGCCTGGAATTTACCTGTAATAAAAAACGGGAAGTACTTTGGTTTCGTTTCCAAATCGAAATTATTAACAGCCTACCGTAGAAAGTTGATTAACTTTACAAGGTAAGCCCTAGGGTTCAGTTATTCTCCCAAATCCAAGAAGTACCAATTTCGATTTCATTTCAAAAAGTTAATGCTATGAAATATTTGATTTTATTGATTGTTCTGACCTCACTTGGAGCCATAATTTATGGCTTCACTATTCAAGAAGAGAATTTGATTTTAGCCAATAAATATATTGGTTTTGGTACTGCAGGTCTTTTTCTGTTGGCGATGCCCCTATTTCTTTATAAAGAAAGTAAAGGAAAAAAAATGAACAACTATATGCTGACCGAAGAAAACATTCGGAAAATGCAAGGAAAAAAAAGTGAAAAGCCTGAAAATCAGTGAATTTAGCAAAAAATTCATCTTCATTTTATTTAGGTCTGCCATAAAAATCATAAATTAGTATTCTAAACTTCTATTATTTAACATTTATTGGAATGACAGGTACAGTAAAATTTTTCAATGAATCCAAAGGATATGGATTCATAACCAACGACGAGACGGGCAGCGACATATTTGTTCACGCAACAGCGTTGAACGGTGTTGAGTTAAACGAAGGTAACAAAGTAGAATACGTTGAAGAAGAAGGAAAAAAAGGAATGGTTGCCGCACAAGTGCAGGTAATCGGTTAAATTATTGTATTCTTGATTGTATCAAAACCCTGACATAATTTATGTCAGGGTTTTTTAGTCTTACACTCAATCAAGCTTGAAAAGAGATAGTCTAGTTCAGGTTTCTTTTCATAATAAAAAAACGCTTTAATAGCTCAGAGGCCTCGTCCTCTAAAATGCCCCCAAGCGTTTTTGTTTTGGGGTGCAACTTAGTCCCTAAAGTATTGTAACCCCTCTCGGAATCCTTTGCGGCATACACTATTTTTGAAATTTGACTCCAATACAAAGCGCCAGCACACATTTGACACGGCTCCAAAGTAACATATAGCGTACAATTTTGAAGATATTTCCCGCCGAAGAAATTCGCGGCAGCCGTAATGGCCTGCATTTCGGCATGTGCGGTAACATCGTTCAATTGCTCCGTAAGATTATGCGCTCTGGCAATAATCCTATCATTAACCACTATGACAGCACCAACAGGTACTTCGCCCTTATCGAAGGCTGTCTCTGCCTCTTGCAAGGCTTTCTTCATATAATATGTGTCATCAAAAGGTAAAACCATGGATACGAAAATACGATTTTGATTGAACTGAAAAGAATTGTTAAACATGAATTTCCCGTACATTTGCCATCTAATATGAAACTCCTAAAGAACATAACCCTTCCGAATGACCTTCGTCTTCTTAAGCCAAACGAGCTCCCCCACCTGGCACAAGAATTACGTGAGTTCATTATTGATATAGTTGCGGTAAAAGAAGGTCACCTTGGTGCTAGTTTGGGCGTAGTTGAATTGACTATTGCCCTACACTACGTTTTCAATACCCCGATCGATAAACTTATTTGGGATGTTGGGCACCAAGCGTATGGGCATAAAATCTTAACAGGTCGAAAAGAAATCTTTGATACCAATCGCCAGTTCGGAGGCATCAGTGGATTCCCCAATCGCTTTGAAAGTGAATATGACAATTTCGGTACTGGCCATAGTTCAACCGCCATTTCAGCAATTCTGGGAATGGCCATTGCCGCCAAATTAAAAGGTAACTTCACCAGAAATCATATTGCGGTAGTAGGGGACGCCTCCATTGCAAGTGGAATGGCCTTTGAGGGGCTAAACCATGCAGGTGTCACCGATGCAAACATATTGGTTATACTCAACGACAATGCCATTGGTATCGACCCTAGTGTTGGAGCGTTAAAAAGGTACTTGACCAATGTAAAAAAAGGCACTGCTAAAGATGAAAACATTTTTGAATGTCTAAATTTTCAATATTCAGGTCCCATAGATGGACATGATATCGCTTCATTGACCAGAGAACTGGAGCGACTAAAGTTAATTTCAGGACCCAAACTTCTGCATATCATAACCACTAAGGGAAAAGGATTGAAGAAAGCAGAGGAAAATCAGGTCATTTACCATGCCCCTGGAAGGTTCGATAGACGTACAGGGGAACTTCATGAAAAGTCCAAAGAGGTTAAACCCCCAAAATATCAGGATGTATTTGGACATACCTTGGTCGAACTGGCCAAAAAAAATAAAAAAATAGTAGGTATAACACCGGCCATGCCCACTGGAAGCTCTTTAAAATTCATGATGGAGGAGATTCCTGAAAGGGCATTCGACGTTGGTATTGCAGAACAGCATGCAGTAACCTTATCTGCCGGAATGGCTGCAGAGGGTCTAATACCCTTTTGCAATATTTATTCAACCTTTCTACAAAGAGCCTATGACCAAATCATACATGATGTAGCCCTACAGAATCTACCCGTTATATTCTGTTTGGATCGTGCGGGATTGGTTGGGCAAGATGGTGCCACACATCACGGCGTTTATGATATAGCATATTTGGGGTGTATCCCAAATCTTATTATTTTTGCGCCCATGAATGAAGTTGAGCTTCGTAATATCATGTATACGGCACAATTAGGACTTGATAGACCTATTGCTATTAGATACCCAAGAGGAAGGGGTGTCTTGGCCCAATGGCAGGCCCCTTTTGAAAAAATTACCATTGGAGTTTCACGGAAACTTAAAAAGGGAACGAAAATTGCAGTGCTTTCAGTAGGCAACATCGGCAATAGAGTTGTCGAAATAATCAAAGAATTAGATGCTCCGGAACAAGTTGGACACTATGATATGAGATTTATAAAACCTATTGACAAAGAGCGACTTATACGCATATTTAATCATTACGAACATATAATTACTATTGAAGATGGATGTAAAACAGGTGGTTTCGGAAGTTCGGTTTTGGAATTTGCCAATGAGATGTGTTACTCCAAACCCGTTGATGTCCTCGGTATTAAAGATTCCTTTATAGAGCATGGAACCATCGAAGAGCTTCATGAATTAGCAAAAATCGATTCCATTTCAATCAGAAAGCATATTAATAAAATAATCAATGTTCATTAATACTTTAAGAAAATCAGTTTCAATCTTTATTCTATTTATTTGCTATAATTCAATATGGGCCCAGGATCCTATTCCAAATGGCACTGCTATTAATTCTGCGGCTATGGATACCGTTGTGATACGTAGAACATTGGTTAAGATCAAATTTATTCCCCGGGGGGTAAATTTGACCAATCCTGTAATTTCCTTCAACAAAACAAAGCCATTGCTGAAAAAATTGAACACGTTTAGGATACCTTCATTCTGGACAGGAATCAACAGTTTAGGATTGAATCTCAGTGAGGTAGCGTTTGTGAATTGGAATGCGGGTGGGAACAATTCTGTCTCTGCCTTAAGCAATGCAAGATTTGAACGCAATTATAAGTTCAGATATATTAAATGGGACAATTTTGTTCAATTAAGATATGGTCTCAATGCACAAGAAGGGCGTGAAATTCGTAAAACCGATGATGCCTTCCGTTTTAGTTCAACTTTTGGTTATCGTAGGGATACGATAAGCAATTGGTACTATTCTGTAAAAGCGAATTTTAATACACAGTTCGCAAACGGCTATAAATATCCTGATCGAACCACCCCTATCTCACGATTAATGTCGCCAGGCTATTTTTTCCTTGGCGCTGGTACATCCTATATTTCAGAAAGCCAGAAATTCAACCTTTATATATCCCCGCTGACCCAAAAAGCGACCTTTGTTTTGGACCAGAAATTGGCGAATAAAGGAGCATTCGGTGTTAAAAAGGCCATTTTGGATGCAAATGGCAATATCATTACATCTGGGGAGAACCAATATGTTGAACTTGGTTTTCTGATTACCAATAAATGGGAAACAACCGTTGCAAAAAATGTGGGTTTACGACATAATTTAGTTTTGTACACCGATTATATATCAAGCTTTGGAAATATTGATGTTGATTGGGAGCTTAATTTAAATCTTAAAGTGAATAAATATGTAACCACCAATATCGGCACCCATATGATCTATGATGATGATATTTTATTTGACCGATTGGTAGATGCAAACGGAATTGTAACCGACGAGGGCAGCCCGAAATTGCAGTTTAAACAGCTATTGGGAGTTGGGGTCAAGTACGACTTTTAAGTTGTCCCAGAAGTATTCCTAAAACAAAATACTGGTTGGGTTAGGTAAAGGCAAAAACAATGAAAGCCCTTCAATAATAGAAGAGCCTTCATCTTTCATAGCAATTTCTCCCTTTTTTCCAGGGAGCTGGGTAAGCAAAACACTAACAACATCTTTCGACGTATACTATCATTTAGGTTTCTTAATTTGAAACGCCCTTGAAATATTAAACCCAAAATGGATATCGCCTTTGAAGAAACCTCCGGTGGTTTCTGTTATGAATCCTTTTTCAATCATGGAGACGGCATTGGTAAAAATCAGTTGAAAAATATGCCCTCCGGTTTCAATATCGATACCAAATGCAAGAGAGTTCTTCGTATCGAATGATTCAAATGGATTTACATTATAATAATATTCGCCATTAATAGAAACGCGTTTGCTGATCTTAATACGTGTACCCAAACCTAAAACAAACATATCGTGCGGATCATTTTCTGTCGAGACGGTATTAAAATGAACGTAAGTCGGCGCCAGTTGAAATGAAAGATTTGGGTTGAATTTTCGTGCGATAAGTACTTGACCCGTATATGTTAATCGTTCGCTAAACGTAGGTTTGTTTTCAGGCAAATAGTCTTTGATAGTTTTTTCAGCAGCACTTCCAAAAAGTGTTATGCTAAACGGAAATGGGGTTTTTCCTGTCTTTTGTTGGGCCAATCTATATTTTAAATACGAGTCGAAGGTTTTTTCCAAGGAACTTCTACCAAAAGCAATGGTAAGTTTATCATGTAAGGCATATTCAAACCCGAACCTTATATTGGATTCATCTAATCCGAACAATTGATCGAACCCCGAATTAAGCCTTCCAAAACGGTGCGAGATCAAAAACTCCAAAACACCTTCCTTTCGTGTTTCCACAGAATGCCCGTTCAATAATCTAGTTCCGTTAAAAGTTCCAAATGTCAATGGGCTAGTCTCTAATGATTCTTGCTCCAGTATTGCCTCAAGATCTTGTGAGAATCCTATAGTGGGCACTAGCAACATGAGGAATGAAATTAGAAAATATCTCATAATACTATTTATATGGTTTATGATGCAATTCAAAACTTACTTTAATTGTTTTGGCTATGTTGTTCGCCACAATAGCCGGTATTTTTATGTTGAAATCAGCAATATCCACCTTAAAATCACCTGTTAAAATAATCTCGGATTCAGAAACATTCACAATTACTTTGGTACTGATTTCCTTTTCCTTTCCGTGAACGGTTAAAATCCCAATTATTTCAGTCTCGGTCTGCTCTTCATTGAGTTCATCAAAATTTTTAATCTCCCCAGAGAATGTTGCCTTCGGATACTTATAGGATTCTACATAATTTTCATTAAAATGTTCACGCATCAAGGTCTTCTTAAACATAAAAGACCGCATTAATAGCTGAATAGCTATCTTTCCCGTTTGTGTATCCAATACACTCAAGACCTGATTATTGTCGGCCTTGATATCTTCCACTATCGAATGTGAAAAAAAGGAAATAAATCCTTCTTTGGTAAGATATTTGTCCTGTGCGTTTAAGTTTTGTGCCAAAAAGGCACTGATAAGTATAAAATAGAATCCTTTCATATACAATTATTCAACTAAAATACACCTTACCATAATAACATCTAACAAATATCCAGTGCATACACCTTTAACACTTATCTTTTGTCCTTTTACAAGCTGCAGGGCTTTCTGCCTTTGATTGGGCAGCATATGGCAAATTATACTGGATTCTTGGTCGGCATTCCTGATTGTAATTACACTGTTTCCCTTTAGCGTGGTTATTTCATGAACCATACCGTTTACCTGTATTACCTTCTCAGTATATTTTTTATTTGTACTCGTTTCGTCTGCTTGATATTCCTCAATTAGGTTCTTCGCGGTCAACACATAAGCAGCATCAGTTTTTACAACATTTACATCGGGCTTGTTGTAATAGTATATCGATATGGCCAATGACACTATTGCAACCAATAAAAAACCCAGAATTATCTTAAATTTTTTGCCTTTCACCTCATTTGGGTCTTAATTATTGAGAGCATTGTTATCTACCCAACATTTTATCGCTTCAATTTCAGCTGTCGTTAAACTACCTTCTTTTGGCATCCGTCCGCTTTGGGTTACATCTTTAATCAAGCCAGCTATACTTTCAACCAATGCATATGTTGTTAAATCTGGCGCAAAGGGTGTATTTCCGTCCCCGTTATGACAGGGCATACAGTTGGTATCGATTAAAGGTCTTATCTCGCTACTATATGAGATTACGGTTTCACAGTCCCCTATTACAATATCTTCATTTTCAACATTGTACTCACAGGACGATACAATCAACACCAATACCACCACTTTAGTTAAAAATCTTACTCTTCTCATACAAAAGGTTGCTTCTACTAAGAATTAAATCCAATTTAAAGATACAATTATGTTTACTACTACAATAATGGTGTGTCAACATTGAGTATGGGCCATACGCCGGGAGCTGGAAAACTTATGCCCTTATTATCACCTCGGGCCTCATCTTGGTCAAAATAATACAACGGCCAACCTTTGTACGTGATTTGCGTTCTTCCAAATACATCAATAGAGCCAAAATCAGCTGCATCTAGAATACTTGGAATCTTATCTAATTCCATTTCGAAAATGGGCCATACAGCGTCATTGGAAAAATCGGGATTTGTATAATTGTTCGTGTCCTTGGTATCTGCGATAAATCCGTACAAGGTTCTTCCTTCAATATCTGTAATATAGAATGTAGTGCCATCACCTTCGGTATAATCACCCAAATAGTTTTTTCCATCATGACCGACTAATTGTGCTCTAACATACATCAATGAATAATCGGGCTTGGCAATAAACCAAATGTCATTGACCTTGTCCCCATTGGTATCCCCTGCAGCATTATCGCCTGCAAAATAGTATAGTGGCCAACCTTTATAGGTGGTTTGCATAGCACCATCGGCTCTTTCTATTGTTGCGAAATCCGAGGTGTCCAATCCCTCATTAACAATTATATCTTCTTGATAAAATATGGGCCATGCCCCTAGACATCCTACGCTGGTACAAGCAGAGGTGTCTTTCGTGTCCAAAGAGAAGAAATAAAGCGATGCTCCTTCCGCATCTGTCAGTATATTACCAAATGTTGGTTCTTCTGCCAACTTCACCGTAGGCTCAGGCTCAGGTGCCATGGCAGTTTCGACATTTGCGATTGGCCATACTCCCGGTGCTGGAAAACTGATTCCCTTATTGTCGCCACGCGCTTCATCCTGACCAAAGTAGTAAAGTGGCCACCCTTTATAAGTTAACTGTGTTCTGCCAAAAACGTCTATCGAACCAAAATCCTCCATATCTAAAATACTCGGTATTTTGTCCAAATCTATCTCTGCTATTGGCCAAAAACTATCATTTGAAAAATCGGGGTTTGTAAAATTATTTTTGTCCTTAGCATCATTAATGAAAATATAAAGCGTGTTTCCATCAATATCGGTAATATAAGGTGTAGAACCTTCACCCTCGGTGTAGTCCCCCAAATAGCCCTTTCCGTCATGACCGACCAATTGCGATCTGACATACATTAAGGAATAATCCGGTTTGGCGATATACCATACATTGTTCACATTGTCGCCATTGGTATCCCCGGCTGCATTGTCATTGGCAAAATAGTAAATGGGCCAACCTTTGTAGGTGGTTTGTTTGGAACCATCTGTACGCTCAATAGTCTTAAAATCAGAAGTTTGTAATCCTGCATCAACTGTTAGGCTTTCTTCATAGAAAATGGGCCAAGCATTTAAACATCCGTCAAAGCACTCAGAATTGTCCTTGGTATCCAAGGAAAAGAAATAGAGCGACATTCCCTCTGAATCTGTCAATATCTTACCCAAAAAGGCATCATCGGCCAACCTAACGGAATTTTCCGGTTCTGGATCATCCATCTGAATTGGGCCGTCATCTATTTTTGGAACGGGGTCGTTGTCCGAGCTACAACTTTGGAACAAAAAGACCGTAAGGAGCATTAAAAAGGTTATATTTTTCATAATTTGTGATGTATTTGTATTTATGCAGAAATGAAATTAACCTTACCCCTCGCCTATTTCAAAAAAAATAATGCGAAGGGGGAAAAACCAAGCTTAAAAGGGAAATATTAACTTTAAAGGTTTGTCCATCTTTTGAAAAAAGACAATCTATACCTATTTACGCTGCTTGCCATTGCTACCATTATATTTATAATAGGGTACTTTAGCATGTCCTTTATGGTAAAAGTCAGCACTGGCCATTTACTACAGGTTCAAATTGAATCCAGCAAAAGGGAAGCACGGGAATTTGCTGAATTGGTCTCTTCGCAATTGGTAAATGGCATTGAACGTGATGTTGTAATAAACAATGTCCAAAGAAGTATAGAGGGCACAGATATTGAAACTGGCTTTGTATGCATGTTCGATTGGTCGGGCGTTGAGATTTGCCATCCTGATCCACAAAAAATTGGAAAACAGACCAATCCAAATGAATCTTACGTTAGACCTATTGATAATGAAATAAATTCGGAAGACTTTTACGACCTCCTAACCAATAAAAAGCCAAAAGGAGGCATTAGGGATTTCCCAAATGAAAATAGGAATTCGGAAATCATATATCTGTATCCCGTAAAGAACTCAGATTGGATTATTGCCGCGCATGCGAACATTGATAAAATTGAAAAGCAAGTAGGCAAGCTTAAATTCAATTTTCTGTTGGTGTACCTATTATCTAGTGCAACAATGGTTCTCTTATCACTTTTAATCGTTCGTTTTCTGGGCAGTTATTATGAAAAGACCTTGGAGTTGAAGAATGAAAAATTGGCTGAAGAATTGGTAAGCCTTTCAAAATTGAATAGTGATTTAAATAATTATAGAAATAAAGTAAATAAAAAAATAGAGGAAGAAAACGATGATGAATATGTAGACCCCAGCAATCCGGTCACAATCAAAAACAGGCTCCTAACATATTCAAAGGATCAACTCATTTCAATCAAAGTTGAAGAAATCGCTTCAATCAAAACTGAGAATACAGTTACCTCGATAATCTGTTTGGATGGCAGGAAATATTCAAGCAGCTCTAGTTTAGATGAGCTTTATAACAGTCTGGACCACATGCTTTTTTCAGAGCCAATAGACAGAATATTATTTCTGTAAAAGGAATCAATGAAATCTTCAAGTATGGAAACAATCAGTTAAAAATAAAGCTGAACCCCTCAACTTCTGACAGTGCCATTATAATAAGTAAAAATCGGGTCTCGGAGTTTAAAAAATGGCTTAACATGTAATAGGGCAAACGACATGTTAAATTTCCAGACCATTTATTTTTTTATAAAGTAATATTGCTGCGCTATCTGACATACTGGCAACATAACAACAGGTATTCAATAAAATATTGTGCAAAGGCAGTTCTGTACGCTGATAGAACATAGGCAAGGTATTAATCATAAGCCTGTCATAGTTAGACGCCATGCCTTCTTTTTTACGAACCAAAGCTGTGGAATAAACATCCAACAAGTCCGAAATGATTTTATATCCGGCGATTTCCTTTTCCAAAACCTCTGGCGCTCTATAGACCTTCTTAACACTTAATGAAATAATATCATCAATCTGTGCCTTATATTGACTCTTGTTCAAGAGCGAAGTATCAAAAGAACCATTCAAAATAGCGTTTTCGTTTTCTACAAAAACATCGATCACATCACTGATTAAAGTATTAACTGCCAATGCCCGCAAATAACTAAGCCTATCTTCCTTGTATGCAAGGGTTCCGTATTTTTTGGTATTGATACGGTCCTTGACCAATTTAATAAGATATTCCAGAGCATAGTCTTCCGATATAAGTCCTAAATTAATCCCATCCTCAAAATCGATAATGGTATAGCAAATATCATCTGCCGCTTCTACCAAATAGGTCAACGGATGTCGGGAAAAAGAGATGTCCTTACCTTTTCGTGTTTGATTTAAACCGAGCTCTTGGGCCATATCCAAAAAGGTATTCTTTTCAGACTGGAAAAAACCGAACTTTTTATCTGCAATGTGGTTCGTTGGCTTTTTAGGCAATGATTCTTTGGGGTACTTCATAAAAGCCCCCAAGGTGGCATAACTAAGACGAAGTCCACCATCTACTCCTTCACGAGATTCGGTCAGAAATTTAAATCCATTGGCATTGCCTTCAAAATCAACAATATCCTGATATTCCTTTTCAGACAGAGCCTCTTTGTACTGTACCCCATTTCCCGTTTTAAAATATTCGCCAATGGCTTTTTCACCACTATGTCCAAAAGGTGGATTGCCAATATCATGTGCTAGGGATGCCGCTGCTACAATCGCCCCAAAATCATTGAATTTATATCCATGCACTTGATATAAATGTGGATGTTTTTCCAATATCTTTTTACCAGCGATCCTACCCAGACTTCTTCCTACCACAGAAACTTCCAAACTATGTGTTAGACGGGTATGTACAAAATCGGTCTTTGAGAGTGGTATTACTTGCGTCTTATCTTGAAGACTACGAAATGCCGAAGAAAATATGATGCGGTCATAATCGACCTCATAGCCAAGCCGGGTCTCATCCTGCTCATTTCGAATTCTTTTATAGGTATCTCCATGACGTCTTAATGAGAGAAGCTCATCCCAATTCATTGTGCAAGTATTTGTAATGCAATATACAGTTTTAAAATCGGGAAAATCGAGTAAACCAAGACCGTTGCTTAACCTTTACTTAATATGATAACAATACCATAACCCAAAGTAAACGGATTGTTAATCTGACTGTAACCCCACTTTTACAGTGAGGTGATTTATTTGCAGAGTAAAAACAAAAAGAGCTGTATTAAAAAATAAAATTCAAAAAATTACTCAAAATGAAAAAAATAATTTTATCCACATTGGCTTTGGTCATGTTCACCATGCCTTCATGTGAAAATGATGATGACCCAGCGGTAATAAAGCCTTTGGCCACCTGTGCTGATGGAATACAAAATCAAGGGGAGACTGAGGTTGATTGTGGAGGGCCTAATTGTCAGCCTTGTGTCACCGTAACAGCAACTTGTAATGATGGAATAATGAATGGCAATGAAACTGATATCGACTTTGGCGGATCTTGTGCCAAGGTTATAATCGTATCGGGTGAAATTATCGAAAACACTACTTGGGAAGCAAAAAACATCTATTTGTTGACGGGTAAAGTAGTGGTGGGCGTAGACGCAACCCTAACCATTGAGCCAGGTACCATCATCAAAGGTCAAAAAGGTTCTGGGTCCTTGGCTTCGGCATTGATCGTTCAAAGAGATGCCAAGATAATGGCAGAAGGCACCGCCGAAAAACCGATCATTTTTACTTCAGAAGAAGACAATATTGTTGTAGGACAGACTGCAGGTACCAACTTGGATCAAAACCAAAGAGGACTTTGGGGTGGACTTATCGTTTTAGGGAGGGCATCAGGTTCTTTTAAGAATGATGTAACCGAGGTACAGATTGAGGGTATTCCCGCAGATGACACCTTCGGGCTATATGGCCCTGGAGACGCCTTAAATGATGCCGATAATTCGGGTGTACTAAAATACATCTCTATTCGTCATGGGGGCACCTTAATCGGTGAGGGAAATGAAATAAACGGTCTTACCCTTGGTTCAGTCGGTTCAGGAACAATCATAGATAATATCGAAGTTGTAGCCAACGTGGACGATGGTATTGAGTTCTTTGGAGGAACTGTAAACGCGACCAACCTATTTGTATGGGCCCAGGGTGATGATGCCTTGGATATTGATCAAGCATATGCAGGTACTATTGACAATGCTGTGATAATAGCGGGAGATGTTTCTGACCACGCTTTTGAAATTGATGGCCCAGAAGGAGCTGCAACTGGCTCTTTCACACTTAAAAATGTAAGTATTTTTGGAAGTTCTGTAGCTCCAAATGGAGAATATGCCGATTATAGAAGTGGTGCGACCGGAGCAACCGAAAATATTTATGCCATCGGTTTCCAAGCTGGTAAGGATGTAGAATTGGACAACAACGGTGTTGCCCAAAACTTCTTGGATGGTGATTTGACCTTTGCCGCTTGGGAGGTTGTCGGCTTCGACAATAGCATTTTTGTTGAAAAAGTGGCAAAAGATGATGATGGAGTAGAAATTGAAACCCCTATAATTTTGGCACCCACTTTTACCGAAAGGGCAGCGACTTGGACCTCTCAAGTTGATAATGGCAATACAATAGTAGGTGCTGATGTAACCGCCTTCGGTTGGACCTATTCCAACAACAAAGCCGGTTTAGGATTCTAATAATTGACAAATAAATAATCCTTTGATCAATTGCTCGCCATCAATGGCGGGCATTTGGTTTATTACGAATTAACTAATACATACATGAAAATAAATTTTAGATTAACCGTTTTAACCCTATTAATCGTTCAATTTGCATTTTCGCAACAAGGAGAGGTGACAGGGAAATTGATAGATGCCGATTTCCAAGACCCAGTAGTTTTTGCAAACATTTTAATCAAAGACACCACTAAAGGTACGACTTCAGATTTCGATGGCCGCTATACCTTTTCCTTGGATGAGGGAACCTATACATTGGTCTATTCCTTTCTAGGTTATGAGACAGTCGAAATAACCGACGTGGTCATTAAACCGGGGGAGGTGACAACAGCAAATGTCACCATGAAGACTTTGGCACAAGGTCTGGATGAGGTTGTGGTTACGGTAAGTATTAAAAAAAACACTGAAAAAGCTGTCTTAGGGATTCAAAAGAAAGCTGTGAATCTATTGGATGGACTATCGGCAGAAAGTTTCGAAAAATCTGGAGCAAGTAGCGTGGCAAGTGCTATAAAACGTGTTCCTGGAGTTTCAGTACAAGGTGGAAAATATGTTTACGTTCGTGGTTTAGGCGATCGTTATACCAAATCCATATTAAATGGCGTGGATATTCCCGGATTAGACCCGGACAGGAATACCATTCAATTGGATATTTTCCCTTCCAATATCATTGACAATGTGTTGGTTATAAAATCATCATCGGCAGGTTTACCAGCTGATTTTACGGGGGGAATCGTGAATATTGTTACTAAAAATTACCCTTCACAGAGTGAGCAAAGCATTTCTTTAAGTGGGACTTACAATCCAGATATGCATTTTAATAGCGACTATTTAGGCTATGAAGGTAGCAAGACTGACTTTTTAGGTTTTGACAATGGTGCGAGAGATATTCCAATTAATAAAATTCAGGATATTCCCAATACCTTTGATTATGACCCAAGGCTTACAACAATAACAAAACAATTTAGTCCTGAGCTTTCCGCGTTACGCAATAACAACGGAATGGATTATAGTTTCGGTTTTACCGCAGGAAACCAATATAGCGTGGGTGAAGGGACAAATTTAATTGGCTTTTTGGCTTCAGTATCCTACAAAAACAATACTACCTATTATACAGGTGCGGAAAACAATTTTTATAGAAGAAATTCAGATAAATCAATATTTGAATTGGAAACTGATAGAACACAAAGTGGGGATATCGGAACTAATAATGTTTTGGTAAGCGGTTTGTTGGGAACGTCATTCAAGACAGAACGTTCCAAGTATAAGCTGAATCTTTTACACTTGCAAAACGGTGAATCCAAAGCCGGTCTTTTTAGTCAGACTTTGAACTTTTCGGATTTCATAAACTTTGCCAAGGACAATTTGGAATATACCCAGAGGTCCATAACAAATGTCCTATTAACAGGCAAACATACCAGTAAGGACGCCACATGGACTACGGAATGGGCCGTTTCGCCCACCCTTTCCAAAATTCAGGACAAGGATATAAGAACAACCTCTTTTCAGGTTGAGGATGGAGTGCTTTCAATTCCACAAAATAATCAGCCCAAAAGAATATGGCGAGATCTGGAGGAAATCAATGGTGTGGTCAAGTTAGACATTACTAAAAAATATGAGATTTCGACAAAAGATGCCAAACTTAAATTCGGAGCTTATGGGGCCTATAAGACCCGAGACTTCAGCGTTTTAAATTTTGAGGTCGAAAGCAACGACAATACTACCATATACAATGGAGTTGCAGATAATATCCTAAAAGAGGAAAATATTTGGACGGTATTAAACAATTCAGGTTCTTTTATAGATCCCGATATTTCAATAGCAGAACCTGCGAATACCTATGAAGCGCAACAGCGGAATATTGCAGGGTATGTTTCCAATGAATTTAGGATCGGCGAGAAATTGAGGACCATTGTAGGACTACGGGTAGAGAATTTCGAATCTATTTACACCGGGGAGGACAATAGAGACATAAATGATACGCAAAAGGTAATTTATGACAAGGAAACTATTATCGATAAAATTGATTTCTTCCCTACGGTTAATCTTATTTTGGAAACGTCGGAAACCACGAACCTGCGTGGGTCATTTGCCAGAACGACGGCTCGCCCATCATTTAAAGAGGCTTCTATCGCCAAAATTTTCGACCCGCTCTCGAACAACACCTTTATTGGGAACATTGATTTGCAACCTACTTATGTCAACAATTTTGACTTCAGAGTAGAATGGTTCGGGGAAAGTGCTGAGATGATAGCACTGAGTAGTTTCTATAAGAAATTTAAAGATCCTATTGAACTTACTTATTTTGAATCCTCGACCGATAACTTTCAGCCGCAGAACTTAGGGGATACAAATGTAATGGGAGTAGAATTTGAGCTACGGAAAAACCTAGGCTTTCTCACCACGACATTGAATAACTTCAGTATAAATGTGAATACTTCGGTTATTAAATCTACCCAAAAATTTAGTGAACAGGAACGAAATTTACGGGAACTGGGCCTAAGAGACGGACAAACACTTGGTGATGACAGGGAGTTGCAGGGACAATCCCCTTTCCTTATAAATGCAGGTATCAGCTACCAAGGTGAGGAAAATGGTCTGCAAATGGGGCTTTTTTACAATGTGCAAGGAAAAACTTTGCAAGTGGTAGGCAACGGTTTTGTACCCAATGTGTATACGATGGCTTATCATAACATCAATTTCAATTTGACAAAGACCTTGGGAGGAAAAAAGAACCAACGCATTACTTTTAAAGTAGCCAATCTATTGGGAGATGATGTCGAAAGTGAATACGGGTCATTTGGAGCGAGCAATCAAACATTTTCCAAAAGGAGTCCAGGCAGGGCCTTCTCCTTGGGCTATGGCATAAAATTCTAATGAAACACGTTGCATTAAATCAAAGCCTGCTTTTTGGCAGGCTTTGGTCTTTTTTGGTACTTGTCAATGACATTAGAGTGCGAGGCATCGCCCTCAAGATTTATCCTTTTAGTTTTATACTATGCCTGTTAACAATTTTATCATTCATTCTTAACCTATGTTTAACCCAAACTTTACAGGGCCTAACTTTCTTTGCAATACAATTAACTCAGATGAAAAAAATACTTTTTTTATTCTTTTTTTTAGTCGCAGGAAACAGTATTGCCCAACATACAGGTGCTATCAAAGGTAATATCGTCGATTTGGAAATGGGTAATGACCCCCTATTACTTGCTCAGGTCTCCATCAAAAATACCGCTTTGCATACACAGACCAATTTCCATGGCAATTTTGAAATTTCAAATATTGATTCTGGCCGTTATATCTTGACAATATGCTATTTGGGTTATGAGACCTTGGAAATGCCCATTGTGATTAAAGAAAATGGTGTTGCGAAAATCAATGGTGGACTAGGGGCTATGCGTATCAGTTTGGACGATGTGGCAGGTTTAAATTCGGTAGCAAAAGAAGGTATTGGAACGATCTTAAGTTCAGAAAAAAGCCTTCGTCCTTAATTCAGGAACTAATCCTTTATTTCATATTACCATTTTACGGTAATTCCAATTTATATCATCCTAATATTTTCAAAAAAAACACCTTCAAAAGGAGATGCACGTATTCGTCGAGTTTTCTAAAACTATCTGTGATTCACTATACCTTTGGCACCTTCAATTTGTGTTACACCAGCAATCGCATTGTTACTGTATTCTACTTCCTTCAGGATTTCATCCGACCAAAAAAACCATTTCCCAGTTTTAAGTCCATTCTTATAGGACCCTTCCGAAATCTTTTCACCTGCCTCATTGAAACTGACCCATTTTCCGTGTAATTTACCATTTACTGTAAAGGTTCCCTGCTGACAGACCTGCCCATTTTCGTGGTAATAGGTAGCCTCGATCAGATTGGTATCCTCATTCAATTTTAATTCTTTATCTTTTTGGGCATACGTCACCACAGTTACCAGTAGTATGGTTACAAGAAGTATGGTTTTTTTCATGATTATCAGCTTTAAAGTGCTACACAAATATAATTATTTTACCTTAAAATCACCTTTACTTAACATTAAGTTTACATTAAAATTGTGTCTATCCGAAGTTTTATAACCGTTCGTGCTAGGCTAAAAATCTTAATAATTACTTAATGTTAGTATTACAATCACGTTATTTTGAAAGTTAATCTTTGTCGTGTCTTGAGACTAACAATTAGTATTTTCATATAATCTATTAGTTTTTGTCGACTATATTATCATGGATTCTAATGACTGCCTTTGGCCAAGGCAGTTTTTTTGTTGTTTATTTATTAAAAGTTAATATTCTAAAAACATTAACTTAACATTGGGGTTGGTTATTTGCAGCGACAAAAACTAATACTTGATGAAATTACACAGTTTGGCCTTCGGCCTACTCCTTTTCTTATCCTCAATGTCTTTTTCCCAAGAAAATAGCAATTCAAACTTTGGAAAAGGGCTTATCAATACAATTGGCAAAGACAGCGCCTGGGCTATGAAAGTTGGGCTACGCACCCAATTCTTATCAGGTGCATCATGGGATACCGGTAATGATACTGGTTTAACAAATCCAGAGCAAAACTTCCTGATTCGCAGGGCACGATTAAAATTTGAGGGTTTCGCGTACACGCCAAAACTAAGGTATAAATTTGAACTTGGTCTATCAAATAGGGACCTCTCAGGTGCTTCTACATTCACAAGTAATGCCCCAAGGTATATTCTTGATGCTGTGGCCATGTGGAACTTTTATGAAAATTTCGAATTATGGGTCGGTCAAACCAAATTGCCGGGCAATATAGAACGCGTAATTTCCTCTGGCAACTTACAGCAGGTAGACCGTTCATTATTGAATAGCAGATTTACACTTGATCGTGACCAAGGCATTCAACTAAGACATCATTTTAACTTGTCTGAAAAATTCCTAGTGCGTGAAAAGTTTGCCATATCACAAGGAGAAGGCAGGAATGTTACCAGTGGAAACTTAGGGGGCCATCAATATACATCAAGACTGGAGCTTTTGCCTTTTGGGACGTTTGAAAGTAAAGGGGATTATAGTGGTAGTGATCTTGAAAGGGAGAAAACACCCAAATTAATGCTTGCTGCGACCTACGATAGCAATCAGAACGCAGTAAAAAGCAGAAGTAACCAAGGTTCCTATATGACGAACGATATCGGTTTTTACGAAACCACAATAAACACCTTCTTTTTGGATGCCATGTTCAAATACAATGGTTTTTCCTTAATGGCTGAATATGCCAATAGGGATGCAAAAGACCCTTTTGCAAAGAATTCAGATGGCACGTTGACAGGGGATGAGGTTCAAGTAGGTAGTGCCCTCAACCTACAAACAGGGTATTTGTTTCCAAGCAATTGGGAAGTTTCAGCAAGGTATACCCATATTAAATTGGATGAAGTAATCACTGGCAAAAATCCAGAAACCCAATATACTTTGGGCTTATCTAAATATATTGCTGGGCATAAATTAAAGGTACAAACCGATCTAAGTTATTTGTCTGTTGAGAACGATGTTGATAGTTTAATGTATCGTTTACAATTGGAAGTTCATTTCTAGATGATTTAAGTTATATTTTTAATCATCTTAACTGTGCAATTTTATATCTTATACCAACCAAACTGAATTATGGATAATATTTACTTTTTAATGATCGTAGCCCTTGCCGTTCTGGCCATTGCAGATCTTGTCGTAGGCGTCAGTAATGATGCAGTTAACTTTTTAAATTCCGCGTTGGGATCCAAAGCTATTTCCTTTAAAACCATTATGATAGTTGCCAGTCTGGGTATTGCATGTGGGGCTGTATTTTCCAGTGGTTTAATGGAGGTCGCTCGAAAGGGTATTTTTGTGCCGGGAGAATTTATGTTCAGTGAAATTATGATCATATTCATGGCCGTAATGATTACTGACATTTTGTTGCTCGATTTTTTCAATACATTAGGCATGCCTACTTCTACAACGGTCTCCATTGTATTTGAATTATTAGGTGCAGCGGTTGCCATGGCCTTGATTAAAATCGGGGCTGCAGGCGGTTCCTTTTCAGAAGTGGCAACCTACATCAATACTACAAAGGCAACAGAGATTATTCTAGGGATTCTGATTTCGGTCGTTGTCGCGTTCTCGATAGGGGCCGTAGTGCAGTACGTATCTCGTATTTTGCTCTCATTCAATTTTGAAAGAAAGGCGAAATGGGTAGGAGCACTATTTGGTGGTTTTGCCTTAGCCGCCATTACCTATTTCATTTTTATAAAAGGGCTAAAGGGCACGGATTATTACGCAGAAATAAAGCCCATGATAGAAGGTAAAACAGGAATAATCATTGCAGCTAGCTTTATACTCTGGTCCTTGTTGTCTTATATTTTCGTAACCGTATTCAAAAAGAACATATATAAGCTGATCATCGCGGTGGGTACCTTCGCATTGGCCTTGGCATTCGCGGGCAATGATTTGGTGAATTTCATTGGCGTACCAATAGCTGCGTACCAATCCTATATCGCCTGGGTGGCATCAGGAATCCCAGCCACTGAATTTGCTATGGATATATTGGGCCAAAAAGTTCAAACACCTACAATTTTTCTTCTTTCTGCCGGCTTGGTCATGGTATTGACCCTATGGTTCTCAAGCAAAGCAAAGAAAGTGGTCAAAACCTCCATCGATTTGTCTAGCCAAGGAGAGACCCAAGAACGATTTAATCCTAACTTTTTGTCCAGGAACTTGGTGCGGTTTACCATGCTTGCATCAAAATACACGGCCACTGTGATTCCTGCGGCGATTCAAAATAAAATTGAAAGCCAGTTTAAAAAACCTATCGTAGAGCTTCCGAAAGGAAAAACCCACGAATTACCCGCCTTTGATATGGTCCGTGCCGCTGTTAACCTGATGGTCGCCAGTGTTTTGATATCCATTGCAACTTCAATGAAATTACCCCTTTCCACAACTTATGTGACTTTCATGGTTGCCATGGGTACATCATTGGCTGATAGGGCTTGGGGCAGTGAAAGTGCTGTTTATAGAGTCGCAGGGGTTCTGAATGTGATTGGTGGATGGTTCTTTACTGCAATTTGTGCATTTATTGCTGCAGGTACGGTGGCCTATTTAATACATCTTGGTGGAGGGGCCATGATAGCGGTCTTACTTTTGTTAGCCGCCCTTTTATTAATACGAAATTATGTAAATCATAAGAAAAAGACTCGAGGAGTCAAAGCTGAAGATAGCTTGAACAAAGCAGAAAGTAGCTCAATACATGGTGTTATCGAAGAAAGTGCTGATAATATTTCCAAAGCGCTTAAAAGGGTTAGTAAAATAAACCAGAATACCATAAACGGTCTGATAAACCAAGATTTGGATGCACTTAAAAAAGCCAAGAATACGGTGGTGAAACTTGAGAATGAAATAGAAGAATTACAGAACGATATTTTCTACTTCATCAAGGACCTTGATGATTCGTATTTAGGTGCCAGTAAATTTTATATTGATGTAATCGGAAGCATCCAAGATGTGGCACAATCTTCTAGCTTAATTGCCAAAGTAAGCCATAAGCATGTGAATAATAACCACAAGGCCCTAAAGAAGAAGCAGGCTGAGGAACTATTGGAAATCAATGAAAAACTGGTACACCTATTCGGTAAAATAAGGGGCATTTTTGATGCACGCGCCTTCCACGAAATAGTCCCGGATATAATAGAAGAAAAAAAGGCCCTTTTAAGCAGTGTACAGGAATCAATTCAAAGACAGGTTGAACGCACACGCACCGAGGAATCGAGCCCTAAAAACACCACTCTTTATTTTAGTATATTGTTGGAGACACAAGATTTGATCAAAGCGAACATGAACATTCTGAATTTGTATTTTGAAGAGCACAACAATACTAGGATAGACAAGGAAACAGCTGAATAAGTCTTATTTAAAAGGCACTTCATTGAAGTGCCTTTTTTATTTTATTTATCGTTTTCCGATAAAGAATCGGTCTCACCATAGAGCAGTTCGGCAACTTCAATAAGCTTTTTAATCATATTATTCACGTTAGAATAATCATTGAATAAGGAAGAAGCCATTTCTGCAGAAATCAAATCCTTCCTTATTAATTTATCTATGGATTTATTGCTTTGCCTAATATTCTCTTTAGCTTCCTTATTTAGTCGATCTAGCTTCTCAGCATAATCCTTCGCATCATCTGCCTTCCTGAAAAGATAAATAACCCTTAAAACCTTACCCACTTTTCTCCTAAAGCTATCATAAACCCTCGATAATGGCTTATTGTCAAAATTCATGGATAAGGTAAGGTTCTTGTTCAATTGCCCTACGGCTTTCACTATTTCGACCATTTTGCGATTTGCTACCTTAATGTCTGTAATAGCATTGTTCTGTTTATTGGTAAGCTTTAAATTATTTTGTGCGGTGGTGGCATATTTAATGATTTCACCGTAAATAGACTTTGCTTTTTTATAATATAGTTCGTCAACATCAACCTGCATATTCTTGGTCGACCTCTTTACAATTTTCTTTATTTTTTTATCGGACTTAATATCTTCTCTATGAATATTAAGGCCATGCGCCACAATCTCAAAGATTGCATTCTTATAAAGATATTTAGATTCCTCGACCAAAGCGGAAATTACAGTTCCAGGAAATTCGAGAATTTCCCTGTTCAAGAATTTTGGCTCATCAATATCCTTATCGACTCTTTCTTTGAAAAATCTCAATAATACCTTCTCCATTTTTTTAATAAAGGGAATCATCAACAAGACTCCAAGAACATTAAAAATAGTATGGAACAATGCCAGTTTCAAGGTATAGTCTGTCTCCAAAATGCCAACAGCATCCGACAATGTATTGACCAAATTTGTCAACGGATAAAGAAATGCCAAGGCCACGATACCTGTAACCAAATTAAAAATAAAATGTGCCCCTGCGAGTCTTTTCCCTGAAATATTAGAACCCACGGAACCCAAAATAGCGGTGATTGTCGTACCGACATTTGCACCAATAGCAAGAGCCAAAGCATTTTCATACTCTATCTGACCAGCAGCCAAAGCCGTTAAGATTAGTGCCAGGGTGGCACTACTTGATTGTAGAATTGTAGTTATGACGATTCCAAGACCCGTATAGATAACAATACCTAGAAAACCCGGAATTGCATATCGTGTAAAATCAATATATTCTTTGAATACATCGAAACCTTCTTTCATATAGTGTATCCCCAAAAAGAAAAAGCCAAGACCTGCCAGAACATTTCCCATGCCTTTTAGCGATGCTCTTTTCTGAAAGGAAAAAATAATACCAAAAACCAACATAGACATGGCAAAAGCCGATATCTTAATCTTTAAACCAAAACCAGCTACCAACCAAGCTGTTGCAGTTGTGCGATGTTTGCTCCGAGTATTAGGCCTAATCCCCCCGCTAAACTTATCAAACCCGCACTGATAAAGGAGATTGTAATTACCGAAACCAAGGAACTAGACTGAATCAATGCTGTTACAAAAGCTCCACCAGTTATACTCTTATAAAGTTTATCAGTGGCCTTTTTCAAAAGATTTTGTAGAGGACCTTTGGTAAAGACCTTAAAACCTTCTTCCAGCATGATCATCCCAAATAGTAAAATGGCAACCCCTGCTACAATGGTTTTGAAATTTGGATTAAAATATAGGACAACGCAAAGAGCAACTAAAAATGTGTAGAACAATGACCTTCTGAACATATCTTAAATCTATACATAATTCATCGTATTCATTTCAAAAAAAGGATGGCACCAACACTCTTTTTAAGCCTATCTTTTTAATCTTGGGAAGATGCTTTTGAATTCCAAATTGGAATTCACGAAATAAATCGAAGAACTTATTATTTGATGTTAACTTAAAGTAAATGTAAGGTAAAATAATAGTAAGTAAAACCTTCACAGAACGATAATCAATGCCCAATTCTATGATTTTTATGTCCAAAATCCCAAACTCTCAATCAAACCTATTTAGCCCTAAAGCAGTAGAATAAAGTACTGTCAAATTTATTCGCAAACAAAAAACCAAATCAAAAATTGATAACGTTTACATTACATTGATTTTAAGGATTTAAAGTACGTTTGCAACGTTACTTTGAATATTGGTTATGGATAACATTTACCTTCTTATGATAATCGCTTTGACCGTCCTGGCCATTGCGGATTTAGTTGTGGGAGTCAGTAATGATGCCGTGAATTTTTTGAATTCGGCTATAGGTTCCAAAGCCATATCCTTTCGTACGATTATGATTGTAGCAAGTATTGGTATTGCTTGTGGGGCGATTTTCTCAAGTGGCATGATGGAAGTTGCAAGAAAGGGAATTTTTAATCCTGGCGAATTCATGTTTAGCGAAATCATGTTCATTTTCATGGCTGTGATGATTACTGATATTCTACTATTAGATTTTTTCAACACCTTGGGAATGCCCACCTCCACAACGGTTTCAATTGTTTTTGAGCTATTGGGAGCAGCAGTGGCCATGTCATTGATTAAAATCGGTGTTGATGGCGGCGACTTTTCGGATGTTGTCAACTATATAAACACTTCTAAGGCTTTTCAAATAATCATGGGAATTCTACTCTCAGTGGTTGTGGCATTTTCGATCGGTGCACTAGTTCAATGGATTTCCAGATTGCTGCTTTCATACAATTTTGAGAAAAAAGCCAAGTGGGTTGGTGCCTTGTTCGGCGGGGTGGCTTTATCGGCAATCACTTATTTTATCCTTATGAAGGGGATAAAGGGTACCACCTATGCATCCCAAAGTTTTGAGGTCATCGGTGGAATGACCATCAAAGATTTTTTGGAAGTCAAGATATGGGCTATCATACTTATCAATTTCTTAATGTGGTCTTTACTTTCATATGTGTTAATGATCCTAGCGAAAATCAATATTTATAAATTGATAATTGGGGTTGGCACATTTGCACTTGCCTTGGCCTTTGCCGGTAACGATTTGGTTAATTTTATAGGTGTTCCCATTGCCGCCTATCAGGCCTATGAAGCATGGTCTGCTTCTGGAATGGTCGCAACTGAATTCAGCATGGACATTCTTGCCGAAAAAGTCCCCACCCCAACATTACTTCTTTTTATCTCTGGAATGATTATGGTCGCCACTTTATGGTTTTCAAAAAAAGCCCGATATGTCGCTGAAACCGAGATAAACCTTTCAAGGGAAGGGGAAGCCAAAGAACGTTTTCAACCCAACTTTCTCTCACGAGGTATCGTTAGATTATCAATTGCCTTATCCAAGGCCTCTAGCCTATTACCATCTTCAATACGAAAGAATATAGATAACCAATTCCACAAACCGGTTATTACACTCTCCAAGGATAAAACCTATAAGTTACCCGCTTTTGATATGGTAAGAGCTGCCGTTAATCTCATGGTGGCAGGTATTTTGATTTCCATAGCCACTTCCTATAAATTGCCTTTGTCAACTACCTATGTTACTTTTATGGTAGCCATGGGAACGTCATTGGCAGATCGTGCTTGGAGTGCCGAAAGTGCCGTCTATAGAGTTGCGGGGGTATTGAACGTCATTGGAGGATGGTTTGGCACGGCCATTATAGCCTTTATCGCATCTGGAGCTATCTTAACGATAATTAGTTTCGGTAAAGGGGCGGCTATCGCCGTATTGCTCTTCGCCGCTATTTTATTACTAGCTAGAAATTATATTTCATATAACCGGAAATCCAAGGAAATCAAGGCCGAGGATAGTTTGCGGAAAGCAGAAAGTAGCTCTATTCAAGGAGTCATTGAAGAAAGTGCCAATAACATAGCCCGCGTGGTCAAACGTGGCAATAAGATCTACACAAATACAATCAACAGTCTGGCCAGACAGGACTTGAATCAGTTGAAGAAAAATAAAAAACAAGTTTCAAAGCTGTCTGCAGAAATAGATGACCTCAGGGACAATCTTTTCTATTTTATTAAAAATCTAGATGAGGCCAGTGTAGGTGCCAGTAATTTCTATATTAATATACTGGGTTATCTGACCGACATTACGCAATCGCTGGACTATATTACCAAAATAAGCCATAAGCATGTAGACAATAATCACAAGAAACTTAAGTACAATCAGATCAAAGAGCTCAAATTGATTAACAATGAATTGGAAGTCTTACTGAACAAGACAAAAAATGCATTTGACAACCGTTCTTTTGAAGAGATTGGCGTTTTGCTAAATAACAAGCAAATACTGTTTAAAATGGTCTCCCAAAAAATAGCGGCCCAGGTGGCTAGAACACGAACAGAGGAATCCAGTCCTAAAAACACCACCTTATATTTTTCGCTTTTATTGGAAACAAAAGATTTAATAACAGGAATTATGAATCTACTGGAGTCCTATTACAACGAACATGATAGTTCTATAGAACCAACAAGGTTAGAAGAATAGCTTTTCCAAAGCCGAATAAAAAACCTATATTAGGATACATAAATTCATTTAGTATGGGAAAGTACTACTTCTTGTTGCTCATGTTGGCAGGCTTAACTAAGGGCACAGCCCAGGAATTAACAGGCGCACAATTATTGAATAAAGCGATAGCCTATCATGACCCAAATGGTTCGTGGGATACATTTCAAGGAAAATTGTTCATAACCATGAATACTCCTGATGGTAAGGAGAGGTTAAGTAAAGTTGAGATTAACCTACCCGCACAATATTTTAAATTGACCGCATCTCAGAAGGGTACCACCATCGAACAGACGCTTGAAAAAGGAAATTGCACGCTAAAGTTAAACGGAAGCACCACAATTTCAGCCGAGGATAAAAAAACCCATCGAATAAGCTGCGAACGGGCCAGCACAATGAAAAATTATTATACCTATCTCTATGGGCTACCTATGAAACTTAAAGATCCTGGAACACTTCTAGACCCAAAAGTTCAAACCAAGATTTTTAATGGAAAAAAGTACCAAGTACTAAAGGTAAGTTATGATGAAAAGGTAGGTAAAGATGTTTGGTATTTTTATTTCGACCCCGTGACATTTGCGATGGAGGTTTACCAATTCTTTCATGATGAATCAAAAAACGATGGGGAATACATCATCCTAAGCGATATCGAAAGCGTTGGTAGTATAAAAATGCCCAAAACAAGGGCCTGGTATTACAATAGTGATGATACGTATCTGGGAATTGATAATTTGACGAATTCGGAACGTCTTTGAACCGATCTTTTTGTTAAATTTAGTTCTTGGGAGTTCCTACTATAATTAAATTATAGACCTAAGTACGATGTCCTAAATAAATAGCCTCAAGACCATGTTGAAATACCAATTTCGTTCAATAATCATATTCCTATTCCTTGGATTGCCAATTTCTTGCATTTCCCAAAAAAGTGTAGATATTTCGCAAGATTCCAGTCATGTGTCAACTCCTTTTTACTCTGGATTGAATGGCTATTATTCCTATCGAATTCCAACTCTTATAAAATCAAAACGCACAGTAATCGCTTTTGCTGAGGGAAGAAAAAACTCAACAAGCGATTTTGGTGATATAGATTTGGTGTATCGTAGGTCAACCAATAATGGAAAAACATGGGAGCCTATACAAATTCTTTATGATAGGGATACTTTGGCCGTTCAGAACCCTGTGCCTATTTATGTCAAATCAGAAAACAAGATCGTGCTTTTATTTAACATAACATCTCAAAGCGAGCATGATATCCTGAATAAGGATTATAATCCCGACGAGCAAAGAAAGGCTTTTGTTGCCCACTCTTTGGATGACGGACTCACATGGTCGGCACCCAAGGAAATTACAGCAGATGTTAAGCTTCCGAATTGGAGATGGCATGCTATGGGACCCGTTCATGGCATAACGTTAAAGCAGGAGCCATTCAAGGGCAGGTTATTGGCGCCAGTGGCCATAAGCCTTGAAAAAGGTAATAAAGCCTATTGTATGGCCCTTATCTATTCTAACGACAAGGGTGAGAATTGGCATATTGGAGCGGTTGACGCCGATTTGTCCGATGCAGTGCAATGCAACGAGACTACCATTGTTGAATTGACCAATGGGCACATCTACGTAAATACCCGAGACCATTTGGGAGGTTCCCTTGAAAAAAATAGAGGAGAGACCTATAGCGCGGATGGTGGACTCACTTTTATCGAGCCTATTGTGGAGTCGCATAAATTTCCTAGTCCAATTGTTCAATCATCTCTTTTGCGATGGGACACAAAGAAGGAGGGCAAAAAAAATATGATTCTATTCTCCACCCCCTCATCCTTGAATAAAAGGGAAAATCTTGTGCTAATGGCAAGCTATGACGAATCTAAAACATGGGAACCCCTATTTAAGGTTCATCATGGATTTTCGGCATACTCGGATATGGTCAAACTGAATAAAAAGTCCATTGGTGTCATCTATGAGACAGACAATTATAGGAAAATAAAGTATAAATTGATAAAAATGCCGAAATAAGGATTTATCTATAAAAGTTCATTTCGTCCAAATACCGCCATACTGCATCTGGTAATAAGGGTTTTATGTTTTTTCCGTTCTTATGGTTATTTCTGATAAATGTAGATGAGATTTGCATGATGGGAGCATCTACATAATGTATTTTTAGGTGGTCTTTGAATTGATGCTCAATTTTTTCTTCCGTTATCCTAGGATATACATAGATGGTATGGTTTTCCAAAATAACCTGGCAATTTTTCCATTTATGAAATCCCTTTAGGTTGTCCTCTCCCATTATCAAGGAAAATTCATATTCCTTTTCAAACTGATCCTCCAAATAGGCCAAGGTGTCCGCTGTATAATTAGGTTGGGGCAAATCAAACTCGATCTTACTAACTTTCAATTTTGGATAATCCTTTGTGGCCTCGTAGACCATTTGATAACGATGGTTATTGTCCAATAATGTCTTTTTGGTCTTAAAGGGACTCATTGGGGTAATCACAAACCAAACCTCATCCAAATCAGAGAATTCGACCATGTGGTTGGCTATTACCAAATGGCCTACATGAATAGGGTTAAAAGTGCCAAAGTATAATCCAACTTTTTTCATAGTCAATCTTCCTTTTTGGAAGCTGACACCTCCACAAAATCGGCCACTAATTTATGTGCTTCCTCAAGTGCCGTATCCAAATCGTAATTTTTAATAACTTTATCAAACTGTGGAGCGGTTGCCAATTCTACTGATGCCTTGGCAATGCGCATATTGATTTTATCCTCACTTTCGGTACTTCGCTTTTTTAACCTGATCTTCAACTCATCAACACTAGGGGGCTTTACAAAAACTGCCAAGGTTTCTTTCGGAAATTTTTTTTTAATTCGAAGCCCTCCGACAACGTCAATATCAAAAATCACATTCTTACCTTCTGCCCAAAGACGTTCTACTTCTCTTTTTAATGTCCCGTAGAAGTTATCTCGATATACTTCTTCCCATTCCAGAAAATCATCTTGTTTGATGTGGTTTTTGAACTCTGAAACATTCATGAAATAATAATGCTGGCCTTCTTTTTCCTTGCCTCTTCTTGCTCTTGAAGCAGCTGAAACGGAAAAAGCCAAATTCAATTCAGGTTGTTTAAGCAGATAGCGAACAATGGTTGTTTTGCCACTGCCCGAAGGTGCAGAAAAAATAATGAGTTTACCGCCCTTCATTACAATACGTTAAGCATTTGTTCTTTGATTTTCTCGAGTTCATCTTTCATCTGAACAACCAATTGCTGCATAGGAGCATGATTGGCCTTGGAACCAATGGTATTAATTTCCCTGCCTATTTCCTGACAAATGAACCCCAGCTTCTTACCATTACTATCTGTAGAATCCAATGTTTGGGTAAAATAATCGAGATGATTGGCGAGTCTTACCTTCTCTTCGGTAATATCGTATTTCTCCAAATAATAAATAAGCTCTTGCTCAAATCTATTTTGGTCGACCTCTGTTTTTATTTCGGCAACCGCTTTTTCCAGACGTTCTCGAATTGTCCCTTGGCGATCGGGATCCATTTGTTTAATGTCTTCGAGTAACCCCTCAAGATTTTGGATTCGATGTGTGAACTCTCCCTCTAATACCTGGCCTTCTGCTGAACGATATTTATTTATTTCCAGAAGTGCCTCCTCAAGGGCACTACGAATTATTAGATACTCTTCTTCGTCAATATCCTCGCGTTCAGTCTTCATTGCATCTGGCAATCGTAAGGCCATTTCCAATAATCGAAACTCATCACCATTGGCAATGGCATTCAGTTGTTTCATATATTGCCTTACGATAGTCTCATTGACTACTGCAGAAGTCTCTTCCCCTGTTAACTCAATGTACAACGAAAAATCTATCTTTCCCCTAATCAGCGAACTGGCGATTATCTTTCGCAAGTCGTGTTCTTTTTCCCTGTACGCGGAAGACATTCTAGCGTTGAGATCAAGGCTTTTGCTATTCAGGGATTTTATTTCAACAGTGACTTTTTTGGTCGGAAGTTGAATGATATGCTTCCCAAAACCGGTCATGGATTGAATCATAGGGCTAACTTATTTTGACGCAAAGGTAGACAATTGTATTGGCAGTGAACAAGGCTATCTACAACTCCCTTACCCAGATGTTTCTATAACTAACCCTGCTATTATCCTGATTGTCCTGTAGCTTTAAAGGTCCTTTACTTCATTCTTACACGAAAAGATCATTGCCACAATAGCCAATAAACAAAAATGCCTCATGCTACAATTCCCTTATTTTGATATTTCTATATGCAACAACATCCCCGTGATCTTGCAGTCCTATTTTTCCAGTAGTGAATTTGCCAAATTCTCCCCATTGTTTAAATTTTGAATCTGCGATCATCTCATCCCATGCATTGCCATTTACCGGGAATTTGACTATTTCTTCACCATTCAAAACGACCTTGCCTTTGTTACTCTTGTGGTCAATGGTAATTTCGATTATGTTCCACTCCCCAATCAGCTTGGTCACATCTTTTGAAGGGGCTATCAAATCATACAAGGCCCCCGCCTGATGGGTTGTCCCATTTTTTGCATCTGGGTGCTTTTCGTTATCCAAGACTTGAATTTCCGGTCCGGTATGATAGGGTTTTTCAAATTTTGGATCCTCTTGGATTCCCCAAAATATACCGCTATTACCTCCTTCTGAAATCTTCCATTCCAATGAGAGTACAAAATTTGTATATGCATCAACCGTATTGATATCGTAATTCTCATTTTTCTTACGGCTCTCAGGTGGATAGAATACCATCGCACCATCCTCTACCTTCCAAGCGTCACCAACGGTGTCCGCTAAATACCCTTTCCAGCCGGCAAAAGAGGTTCCATCGAAGAGGACCTTCCATTCTTCCTTGGTATTTTCATCATCACTTACCTCTGCTACCACTTCCACAGTACTTTCCTCCGAAGCTTTTTCCGTTTTGCCCTTACAAGCAATCATCGCAATGGCAATACCGATAACTATTAGTGTTTTTTTCATTTTCAATCTTCATATTAAGTTCCCAATATTTTTTTCAGTACATTTTTATCAATTGCGGAACCCGCAAAATCATCAAATGTTTTTTCGGTTGCCTCAATAATATGGTCTTGGATAAAAATTGCGCCTTCCCTTGCGCCTTGCTCAGGACTCTTTATACAACATTCCCATTCCATTACGGCCCAAACATCGCAACCGTATTGGGTAAGTTTGGAAAAAATTGTTTTGAAGTCTATTTGACCGTCCCCTAATGAGCGGTACCTACCCGCACGATCTCCCCAATCGTTATACCCGCCAAATGCACCTTTTTTACCAGTTGGGTTGAACTCTGAATCCTTTACGTGAAACGATTTAATAAATTCATGGTAATGATCTATGTAGGTTATATAATCTAATTGCTGAAGTACAAAATGACTTGGGTCATACAAAATATTAACTCTTTTATGATTTCCTGTAGCTTCTAAAAAGCGTTCAAAGGTATCCCCATCATGTAAATCCTCACCAGGATGAATTTCATAACAAACATCAACTCCTTCCTCATCAAAATGGTTTAAGATGGGCATCCATCGTTTTGCCAATTCCTCAAAACCCATTTCGACCAAACCTGCTGGCCTTTGCGGCCAAGGATGCCATGTATGCCAAAGCAAAGCACCTGAAAAAGTGGCATGGGTCGAAATTCCTAATCTTCGACTAGCTGTCGCCGCTTTTTTCACCACCTCAATAGCCCATTCTGTTCTAGCCTTGGGATTGTTTTTAACACTGTCGGGGGCAAAATTATCGAACATAAGGTCATAGGCAGGATGTACAGCCACCAGTTGACCTTGAAGGTGGGTAGATAGTTCTGTGATTTCCAATCCATAGGAGTTGACCTTTCCTTTAAGTTCATCACAATACGTTTGGCTTTCAGCCGCCTTGTCCAAATCTATTAAAAAACTTTCCCAGGTCGGTATCTGTATTCCTTTATAGCCCAAATCCGAGGCCCATTTACACATTCCGTCCAGAGTATTGAACGGTGCCTTACTATCTACAAATTGTGCCAAAAAAACGGCTGGTCCTTTAATTGTCTTCATTTTTAATTTTTTGATGTGATTATTTATGGTGAAAATTCGATCGGAATTGTTTTAAGAATAAACCCTATATTTAAACACTAAAATACCGTTCCTTATTCAAATTGCCTGAATTTATAAAGATAGGAAATACATCAGAATTAAAATAGGATTATCAGCTGAAACAAAAGGATTGAATAAGACTGTTTTTTGGTTCTAAAACAATAATCAAGCACTAAAGTAAGAGCTTTTTCGTTTAATAAATTGGATTGACCCTAAAACATTAGGGAATCAATTGGTCAAAACAAAAACACAAAACAACTATGGATAATGCCTCGGCCAGAAATATGTGGGGAGACTATTTAGATGCCCACCTTGAAGACGCCTTTGCGGAGGCTCCAAAGACAATTCATTTTTACGACAATGAAAAAGATGCAAATGAGAGCGCCAATTTGGTAAGAAAAGGTTTAAAAAAGGCAGCATCATACTCTCTTTTGGGTATGCAATGCCGCAATGAGGCCTTACCTAAAATTGATGATTTTATGGTAATTACAGATTGGAAAGGCAAAGCCCAATGCGTTGTTAGAACGACTTCTGTTAAATTTAAACCCTATTTCAGTGTTGATGAATCCTATGCCAAACTTGAGGGTGAAGGTGACAAAAGTCTGAGCCATTGGAAAAAAACACACTGGGAGTACTACATCCGGGAGTTGGAACCTTTTAATAAAGTGCCCCGCGAAAGTATGATTATTGTATTCCAGACCTTTGAGAAAGTATTTTAATCTTCCATGGATAAACAAATAGTGTATGATGCTATTGTAGTGGGCACCGGTATAACTGGTGGATGGGCCACTAAAGAACTTTGCGAACAAGGATTAAAAACTTTGGTCCTTGATCGGGGGAGAATGGTAAGGCATATAGAGGATTACAAGACCATGAATGACGACTCCTGGGATTATCCTTTTCGTGGAGAGCTTTCCCGGATGGAAAAAGAAAAATTTAATAGGCAAAATAAATCTGGATGGGGGCCTTCTGAGAACGTAAAACACTTTTTTGCGAATTCACTGGATTATCCTTATTTGGAAACCAAGCCTTTCTCCTGGGTTCGTGGCTATCATGTAGGCGGGCGTTCCCTAACCTAGGGTCGACAGAGCTACCGTTGGAGCAATATCGACTTTGAAGCCAATCTAAAGGAAGGTATAGCCATCGATTGGCCTGTGCGCTATGAAGACATTGCGCCTTGGTACGATAAAGTGGAGCGTTATATTGGGGTAAGTGGTGAAAATTTGGGTTTAAAACAATTACCTGATGGCAAGTTCCAACCTCCCATGACTCTCAACTGTGTTGAGGAAGAGCTTAAGAAAGCCATGGTCCTTAAGTTTACCGATAATCACTTACTTACCATTGGACGGGCAGCACATATCACAGAAAATACCACTGATTTTATAGGTCGTGGATCATGTCAGTATAGAAACAGGTGTAGCCGAGGTTGTCCGTTTGGCGGTTATTTTAGTAGCAATTCCTCTACTTTACCTGCAGCGGAGCGTACTGGAAATATGACGTTACGCCCTAATTCCATAGTTTATGAGGTAATCTATGATGACGCTACGAAAAGAGCAACAGGGGTAAAGGTAATAGACAGGGGAACAAAGGAAAAAATGGAGTTTAAAGGCAAGCTGGTTTTTCTTTGTGCATCTGCCATGGCGTCCGTAGGGATTCTTAAGCAATCGCAATCTAAACGTTTTCCAAATGGCATGGGCAATGACTCAGGCGAATTGGGCAGAAATATTATGGATCATCATCTTGGACTAGGTGCATCGGCCAAAGTGGATGGCCATTTGGATAAGTATTACAAAGGACGGCGGCCCAACGGATTTTATATTCCACGTTTTGTTAATATTGGAGGAAAAACCAAGAAAAAAGAATATCTGAGAGGTTATGGTTTTCAGGGTGGGGCCAGCAGGCAAAACTGGTCAGATTCCATAGCGGAAATGGGCTATGGAAAAAACCTGAAAGAAGTTATATTAAAGCCTGGTTCCTGGCAAATTGGTATGAGTGGCTTTGGAGAAATGCTCCCTTATCGCGAAAACCAGGTTACTATGAGCAAGAACAAAAAAGACCAATGGGGGTTACCATTATTGGACTTTCAGGTTGAATTTAAGGAAAACGAGCATAGAATGAGGGAAGACATTAAGAAAGAGGCCGTAGCGATCTTCAAAGCTGCCGGTTTTAAAAATGTGCAACCGTATGATAGATCTCCGGAACCTGGTTGGGCCATACATGAAATGGGCGGGGCAAGAATGGGAAGAGATCCAAAAACATCAGTAACCAATAGAAACAATCAAATTCATAATGTGCCCAACGTGTATGTTACCGATGGTGCTTTCATGACCTCATCCAGTTGTGTAAACCCTTCTTTGACTTATATGGCCTTTACCGCTAGAGCCGCCAAACATGAGGCCCAACAGTTCAAGATGGGCAAGTTTAATTAAACAATATGACACAAAAAACGGCTCTCAAATGGGAGCCGTTTTTCATTTTCCAATGCATTGGAAATATCATGAATCCAATGCTATCCATACATTACCTTCTTTGTGGGACTGCACAGAAGCTTCGATAAAATTAAGACCTCGAACCCCATCCATCATGGTTGGGAATTCACCATCGTTATATGCTTCACCGCGAATGGCCCTTGCCACACCAAGGTATATATTGGCCATAGAATCGAAAATTCCTTCTGGGTGTCCAGGAGGTAATTTTGTGCCATCGAGCGACAAATCAGAATTATAGGCATGCCCTGGTTTGTACACCTGCATGGGTTTATCATCACTCATTACATATAGGTAATTGGGATTTTCCTGCTCCCATCTAAATCCGCCTTTATCGCCATATATAGTAATTGCCAATCCATTTTCCTCGCCAGTAGCCACTTGACTACTACGAACTATTCCTTTGGCATTGTTGCCAAATCTTAAAAGTGCAGTTCCATCAATGTCCATTTGATTGTCTTCATACAGATAATTCAAATCAGCCAAAATGGATTTTACTGGCATTCCCGTTGTAAATTCGACCATATTAAAAGCATGTACCCCAATATCTCCCATACAACAACTGACACCTGATTTCTTAGGATCCAAACGCCAAGTAGAGGAACGTTTTTTCTTTTCATGGATTACTGGATTCAACCATCCTTGGTAATATCTCGCATCAACCTTATGGATATTGCCCAAGGCGCCTTCTTTGATCATCTCACGCATTTGACGTACCATTGGGTATCCCGTATACGTATGGGTCACGGCAAAAACCGTCCCTGCTTTTTCCAAAGTTTCCTGTAAAATTTTCGCTTCTTCGTAAGTTGTGGTCATTGGTTTTTCACAAATGACATTAAACCCATTTTCCAATAATTTTTTTGCCATGGGAAAATGAAGGAAATTAGGCGTCAACACTGAACATACCTGTATACGCTCATCTTCTGGAAGTTTCATTTCTTCCACGATCATAGTCTCAAAATCAATATAAATTCTGTCGGTAGGTATATCAATTTCCTCGGCAAATCCAATATTTTCCTCCATTACAGGATTAAAGACCGCTCCCATTATTTGATAATTATCGTTAATATGTGATGCAACACGGTGCAATACACCTATGAGTGAATCTCCCCCTCCTCCAAGGATTCCTAATCTAATTTTTTTTGGCATAAATTCAATCTATTTAATTTGTTCAAACTATTTAATGGCATTCCTGCCCCCGCATTAGGGGGCTTAAATTATATAAAATATCTAAGATTTATAGGCAATTTTTTCGTTTTTGAAAAAAAGTACAAAGAAAATAAAAACAATGATTGCAAAGCCAGCAGGATATACCCAGATAGTCTCCCATACATGCGAACCATTTTCCAAAAGATAAATATCCGTTATCTGCCCGGCTATCCAAAAACCGATTAACATTCCAATGCCATAGGTCGCCAAAGTTATAAGTCCTTGTGCAGCATTTTTATATTTTTCCCCAGCCTTTATATCTGTATAAATCTGGCCAGATACAAAGAAAAAGTCATAACAAATCCCATGAAGTGCGATTCCCAAGATTAGCATAAAGCTAAGCTCCCCAACATTACCATAGGCAAACAATACATAACGTGCCGCCCAGGCCAACATGGCAATTAAAATGGTTTTTTTAAATCCAAATTTTTTAAAGAAATAGGGTAATAGCAGCATAAACAATATTTCTGAGATTTGGCCTATGGTCATCTTTCCTGCCGGGTTTGACATTCCTATTTCTCCCAAAAACTGACCCGCATGCTGATAATAAAAGGCCAAGGGGATGCATATAAGGACAGAGGCTACAAAAAAGATCAAAAAGTTACGATCCTTCAGAAGTTTTAACGCGTCCAATCCTAATATTTCCCGAAGAGACACCTTATTGGATCTATCTACACTTGGTGGGTTACGGGGCAGTGTAAAACTAAAGACCCCAAGAATTAACGAGACCATCGCCGACATTAAAAAAGTATGCTTTAAAAATCCGTTGGCCACACCTTCCTCGGAATCCCAATGAAAAATGTAGCTAATTACCAATCCAGCAATTATCCATCCTAAGGTGCCAAAGACACGCACAAAAGCGAATTGTTTTGCCGGGTCGTTCATCTGATTAAAAGAGACTGAATTTACCAAGGCCAACGTGGGCATATACAGTATCATATATCCAAGCAGATAGGGATAAAAGACCTCAAAGTTCGAAGCATTCGACAATTGATACATTAAAACAGCCCCTATAAGGTGCAATACCCCTAGAATTCTTTCTGCGTTAAAATAACGATCTGCAATTAACCCTATCACAAAAGGAGCTACTATAGCCCCCCATGATTGCGTGGAATATGCCATTGCAATCTCTGCACCACCACTTTTTAAAGTATTGGGCAAATAGATTCCCATGGTAACGTACCAACTACCCCAAATAAAGAATTCCAAGAACATCATCACAGAAAGCTGTGCCTGTATTTTCACTTTCATAAGCTTATCCGTTATCTTTTATAAAATGCATAATCCATACTGGTAGGCTCCAAACCGTTATCTCTAAAATCAACCGATATCTGTGCCCTATGATGGGTTGAATGATTTATAATATGGAATAATATGTCCTGTAGGGTATTTGTAAATACCCTCCCTTGGGAGTTTTCGTAATCTATTCGTTTTTCAAAATCACTTGTATTCTGTGTAATCTCAAAAGAACTTTTTTGGTTTTCATAATGTATATCTTCCCACGATTTAACGGAATGTAATTGCCAAACATCATACGTTATGGGTTTGGTAAGAATTCTCGAATTCCAGATATGATGGGCATTGAGTATATGACTAAAAAGTCTTATGCTCTTTTCGGGTACAGTGTTCGACCTTTTACATTCTTCAATCAGTTTTTTATTGCAATAAAAATTGTAATCAAACAATTGATTGAAAAAAACCTTCATACGTTCTTCTTTATTATTTTACCAATTTTGCAGCTTTGATCAACAGATCGCGAGTAGCGATAATTCCATCTTCCTCACTCAATACATTACCTTCATATTCTACTCCAATAAATCCGGTATAGCCCGCATCTTTGACAGTTTGTAAAATCTTCACATAATCAATACCCGTTTCATTGCCCTCTACATCAAAATTGTTTGATTTGGCACTTACTGCCTTGGCATGGGGCATTAGTTCTTTCACGCCCTTGTATTTGTCATATTCCTCTGCACAACCGGTCTCAGAACGCGTGATACAGAAATTACCAAAATCAGGAAGTGATCCGCAATTATCCATATTTACTTTAGCCATAACCTCTGCATGTAGTGCTCCGTTTGAAGAAAGCCCACCGTGGTTTTCTACAAGGATATTGATGTTCTTCTCTTTTGCATAGGTAGCTAATTTTGTAAGCCCATCTATAGAATTGGCCTTCCATTCTTCAGGGTCACTACTGCCATTAAGATTAACTCGGATCGAATGGCAACCCATTGCTGCTGCAGCATCAACCCATTTCTTATGATTTTCAACTGTGGCATTTCTTTCATTCTCATCACTAACCGCCAAATTTCCCTGACCATCAATCATGATAAGAACATTTTTAAGGCCGTGTTTTTTAGCCAAGGCATTCGATTTTTCAACAAAAGCTGCCATTGCCTCCTTAGAGTAATTGGCGTCGGACAATTCGGGATTATAAAGTTGACTTACATACTCCAAGCCTGTAAAACCCCAGTTTTTGGCTTTCTCAGCAAAAGAGTAGGGGTCCACATTATCTTCCCTAATCATTTTATGTATAGACCATTGGGCCAATGATAATTCAAAAAATGGTTCGGCAGCTTCGGCTTTTACTTCTGTAGCTTCCATTTTTTCGGCATCTTCTTTTTTGGCTTCCTTACAGGAAAAAAGAGTTGCCATTGCTAAAGTCAATGCGAATAAAGAGCCTGTTCGGAATACATTATTTCTTCTCATTTTTTGATTCTGTGTTAATTTTTTAGTTTACGATTTTACTATAACGTTTTCGTTGGTCTTTCCAAGAAACTATGATTTTTAAATGTAGAAAATTAATTTAATATTTAATACATTTAGAGGGTAAACAATTTTATATATGGGTAAGTTTTATTACAACGACGAACAGGATTCGTACGATGCGATTGTTGTTGGTACTGGTATCAGTGGCGGATGGGCTGCAAAGGAATTATGTGAGAATGGGTTAAAAACCTTGGTTCTTGAACGTGGAAAAATGATTGAACATGTCAAAGACTATACCACTGCGACTAAAGATCCATGGGACTTTCCCAATGGTGGTAGGCCTACCAAGGAAATGATTGCCAAACAAGAAAAGCAGAATAGAACAGGGTACACAACCAATGCAGCAAGCGCCCAATGGTTCGTGAACGATTTGGAACATCCTTACAACGAAACAAAGCGCTTTGATTGGATGCGCGGGTACCATGTTGGAGGCCGATCTTTGCAATGGGGGAGGCACAGTTATAGATGGAGCGATATTGACTTCAAGGCAAATTCGAACGATGGGATTGCGGTAGATTGGCCAGTAAGGTATAAGGATATTGCCCCTTGGTACGACAAGATCGAGTCATACATTGGTGTTACCGGTGAAAAATTAGGATTGGCCCAATTACCTGATGGGCAGTTTGAACCTATGATGGAATTGAACTGTGTTGAACAACATGTACGGGAAAAGGTCGGCGAAAATTTTGATGATCGGGTAATGACCGTAGGTCGAATTGCCCATATAAATAGTGAAAAAGATTTTGAGGGCAGAACCAGATGTCAATTTAGAAACCGCTGCATAAGAGGTTGTCCTTTTGGCGCATATTTTAGTAGCCTTTCTTCTACTTTGCCTGCTGCGGAACGTACGGGCAACATGACTTTACGGCCAGATTCTATAGTACATGAGGTAATATATGACCCAGAAACCAAAAGAGCTACTGGAGTCAAAGTAATTGATAGGGTCACAAAAGAAACGTTTGAGTTTAAAGCAAAGGTCATTTTCTTATGTGCTTCTGCGATTTCATCGACCTCGATTCTAATGCAATCCAAATCAGACCGTTTTCCTAATGGATTAGGTAATGATTCTGATCAACTGGGTCGCAATATTATGGATCATCACCTAGGTGTTGGTGCATCAGGCAAGTTCGATGGCTTTCAGGACAAATATTACAAAGGCCGAAGACCAGGTGGTATTTATCTACCTCGCTTTAGAAATTTGGGAGGCACATCCAATCGAAAGGAATACAAACGCGGCTTTGGTTATCAAGGTGGGGCAGGAAGAGGCAATTGGGATGAAAGCATTGCCGAAATGACTTTTGGAAAAGATCTTAAGGAAGCTATTCTTAAACCGGGAGGTTGGACCTTCGGTATGGGAGGTTTTGGCGAAGTATTGCCCTACGAAGACAATAGAATGACGTTGGATTATGATAAACTGGATGGCTGGGGATTACCAACTGTTACTTTTAATGCTGAATTCAAGGAAAATGAATGGGAAATGCGGAAAGACATGAAGAATTCGGCCGTGGAAATGCTTGAAAAAGCAGGATTACGGGATGTAGAAGCTTTCGACAGACCTGGGGCATTGGGCTTGGGAATACATGAAATGGGTACGGCACGCATGGGAAGGAATCGTAAAACTTCGGTACTAAATGGCAACAATCAAGTTCATGATGTACCCAACGTTTATGTTACCGATGGCTCCTTTATGACATCCGCCAGTTGCGTAAACCCATCGTTAACATATATGGCATTCACTGCCAGAGCTGCCAGTCATGCGGCCCAAGAACTTAAAAAAGGAAATATATAATGGACAGAAGAAAAGCACTCAAAAATATGGGGATGTCACTGGGTTATGTAGTGGCAACTCCCACCTTGATCAGCATAGTTCAAAGTTGTAAAACAGAAAATGTGTTGGAATGGACACCCGATTTCTTTTCGAAGGAAGGTGGTTCTGTCATCACCAATTTGGTCGATATTATTCTTCCGAAAACCGACACCCCATCTGCAACTGAAGTTCAAGTGAATCTATTCATAGATCGTTTTGCCGATCAAGTCATGCAAAAAGAACAGCAAGATTTCCTTAAAATGGCCATGGGTAAGTTTACAGATAAGGCATTGGCCGATTCCAACAAAGAAAATGTAGCCGATTTAACCCCTGACGACTTGGAGGCTGTTTTGGAAAGCACCCTTAAAATACCGAAAGAAACGCAGGAAACCAACGAGAAGGCGGTTCATGAATTCATGGCAGCAGTTGCAGAAGGCAAGGACACCAAACTTGATGATGAAGTGGCCAGATTTGCCTTTGCCAATAATTTAAGGGGGCTCACTATCTGGGGATATAAGACTTCGGAATATGTGGGTGAAAAGGTATTGGCCTATTTGCCTGTTCCTGGTGAATATATTCCCTGTGGAAATACTGAAGAATTAACAGGAGGCAAAGCTTGGTCTCTATAAACCACTATTATGAAAAGAAGAAACTTTATTCAAAAAACAGCTATGACCGGTGGAGCAATATCACTAGGAAGCACCTTTGCATATGCAAAACAAACCAAAACTCATTTGAAACATTCCTTCAACCTAAAGTATGCCCCACATTTGGGCATGTTCAAAAATCATGCTGGAGAGGATCCAATTGACCAGATTAATTTTATGGCCGACCAAGGGTTTACCGCTTTTGAGGACAATGGCATGATGAGACGGGATTCTACAATGCAAACCAAAATGGGGGAAACTCTTGCCCGTCATAATATGACAATGGGAGTTTTTGTGGTGGATAAAGGAGGTAATATGGCAAATACCTTGGCGGCGGGTAAGTCTGAATATGTGGATATATTTTTAGATGGTTGTAGACGAGCCGTTGAAGTTGCCAAACGGGTCAATGCCAAATGGATGACGGTTGTTCCTGGAGGATTTGAGAGAAAGTTACCTATTGGCATTCAAAATGCCAATGTAATTGAAGCCCTACGTAGAGGAGCCGAGATATTAGAGCCTCACGGATTGGTAATGGTATTGGAGCCCCTTTCAGACTCGCCAAATCTTCATTTGCGAACCTCGGAACAGACTTACTTAATTTGTAAAGGGGTAAATAGTCCTTCGTGTAAAATTTTGTATGACATCTACCATATGCAGAAAAATGAAGGACATATAATTCACAATATGGATCTTACCTGGGATGAAATCGCCTATATACAGATTGGTGACAACCCAGGGCGAAAAGAACCGACCACTGGCGAGATTAATTACAAGAATGTATTTAAATGGATTCACGAAAAAGGCTTTGATGGCGTGCTTGGAATGGAGCATGGCAATTCAAAACCTGACAAAGTGGGTGAGCTGGCCGTAATTTATGCATATAAGGAGGTTGATAAATTCCTTTAGGACTAACCTTTCACTAACAGAGGAGCCTCAATATTGAGGCTCCTCTGTTTTTTTATTTCTTCTTAGTTAAATTCATGTTTTAGAATATTGCCTACTAAATAACCATCAAAAATCTCTATGTCAGAATTACAATGACCCTAAAAATCAAATAATATGGCTTTGATACTACTACTTAATTCTTTCAATAGTCCTTGGACTTGGAAATGGAGAATTTTTTAAATCTTTATACCGTTCATCGAAAAAATGTAATCTTTTACCTGCTTTTTCGTTCAAGTGTTCTATGACCCCATATTTAATTACACTTACCTTTTATGCAGTATTGCTTTTGCTCTCAAAAGTCTCCTATCGTTTCTATTACAGACATATTTTGAAACGCTGAACTGCGTATTGCAATATTTAACTTTCCGTTTAGAAAGCTTTCAGTACCGGAGGCCGTCTAAATATTTGGAATGGGAAAATATCTATACATACTGGGGTTATATTGCCTACTTTATATTTCCGTAAGGTTCATTTACTATAGATATTTTAAAAATTGATTGTTCCTGAAATTTCAAATAAATCAAAATAGTAGTTTTTTAACATGTATTTTGTAATTTTAGTAAACCTTTGGGCATCTTTTTGCCCTTTTGCTGCGTATATCTATATATAGATTATTATCTGGGGCATGGACAATTATATTATATTACTGTTTATTTACATCACGGCATACCTATTCTCTGTCGCTATAAAGCCATATTATTTTAGAAACTAAATGGTTGAAAATAATAAAAACCCCATTCCATACTGGTTTGAGGCCTTTTATATTTAAAATTTTCGCCCAAAGTCATTCGGGGCTTTCCATTGAGTAGCGTACACCATATTTATACTATAAAAAACCCAACAAATTGTTGGGTTTTTCATTTTAATAAACACTATCACACTATGATCCACACATTAAGCAATCATCATCTGCTTGACCTTCTTTGGCCCGTGCGATCATTTCTTTCATCTCTTCCGGGGTCATAGGCTGTATGTCCAATTCTTCTTTTTGTGGTGCCATTGGAGTTGGCTCTACCTCTATTGCCTTAGCCGCTTCGTGTACAGGTACAGTTGCCATTGCAACCTCCGTTTCAGCGCTGATACTTATAGGTATTTCCTTTTTCTTGCTATTATCCAATGTAAACTTAATGGCATCAACTGCTGCCTTGGTCCTTAAATAATACATTCCTGTCTTCAATCCACTTTTCCATGCATAAAAATGCATGGATGTTAATTTGGAATAATTGGCATTTTCCATAAAAAGGTTTAAAGACTGGCTTTGATCTATAAAATATCCCCGATGACGACTCATATCAATGATATCTTTCATGCTAAGCTCCCAAACGGTTTTGTAAAGTTCCTTGATGTTTTGGGGAATAACATCTATATGTTGCACAGATCCATTGGCTCGCATTAATTCCTGTTTCAAGTTTTCATTCCAAAGACCCAAGCTCACCAAATCCTCCAACAAATGTTTGTTCACAACTATGAACTCACCTGAAAGTACCCTTCGCGTATATATATTGGATGTATAGGGTTCAAAACATTCATTGTTGCCCAAAATCTGTGAAGTGGAAGCGGTTGGCATTGGTGCAACCAGCAATGAATTTCGAACTCCGTTTTCCTTTACTGCTCTGCGTAATTTTTCCCAGTCCCATCTTCCCGAAAGTTCTTCATCTTTTATGCCCCAAAGATTATACTGAAACTCTCCTTTTGAAATGGGTGAACCTTCATATGAAGAATATGCACCTTCTTCTTTGGCCGCTTCCATTGATGCGGTTACCGCAGCAAAATAAAGTGTTTCAAAGATTTCTTGATTCAACTTTTTGGCCTCATCACTTGTAAAGGGAAGGCGTAGCATGATAAAGGTATCTGCGAGACCTTGAACGCCAAGTCCAATTGGTCTATGTCGCATATTGGAATTTTCCGCCTCTTTAACCGGATAATAATTTCTATCTATAACACGGTTCAAGTTTTTAGTCACCCTTTTGGTTACCCCAAAGAGCTCTTTATGGTCAAACTCACCATTTTTAACGAACATGGGCAAGGCAATAGAAGCCAAATTACAGACTGCCACTTCATCAGGGGAAGTGTACTCCATAATCTCAGTACATAGATTCGATGAACGAATAGTTCCCAAGTTCTTTTGATTACTCTTACGGTTAGCCGCATCTTTATAGAGCATATAAGGGGTACCTGTTTCAATTTGGGATTCCAATATTTTTTCCCAAAGTTCACGGGCGCGTACCGTTTTACGACCTTTACCTTCTGCTTCATACTTTAGATATAGTTTTTCAAACTCCTCGCTATGGTTGGTGAAAAGTCCAGGGCATTCATTGGGACACATCAATGTCCAATCCTCATTGGCCTCTACCCTTTTCATGAACAAATCAGAGATCCACATTGCATAGAATAGGTCGCGCGCGCGCATTTCTTCTTTTCCATGGTTCTTTTTAAGATCTAAAAACTCATAGATATCGGCATGCCAGGGCTCCATATAAATAGCAAAACTACCCTTGCGTTTACCGCCCCCTTGGTCTACATATCTTGCGGTATCATTGAACACTTGAAGCATAGGCACTATCCCATTGGAAGTGCCATTTGTCCCTGCAATATAAGATCCGGTGGCTCTAACGTTATGAATTGACAATCCGATACCACCTGCCGATTGTGATATTTTGGCAGTTTGTTTTAAGGTATCATAAATCCCATCTATGCTATCGTCTTTCATTACCAACAAGAAACATGAAGACATTTGAGGTTTTGGCGTGCCTGAATTAAAAAGAGTTGGTGTAGCGTGCGTAAAATACTTTTTGGACATCAACTCGTAGGTTTCTTTTGCCGCATCCAGATCATCCAAATGAATACCAATAGAAACACGCATCAACATGTGTTGGGGACGTTCGGCGATCTTACCGTTCAATTTTAAAAGATAAGAACGCTCCAGTGTTTTAAATCCGAAGTAATCGTAGCCAAAATCTCGGTTATAAATAATGGTGGAATCCAACATCTCGGCATTTTCAGAAATTACCTTATAGACCTCATCAGACAATAAAGGGGCTTTCTTAGCTGTTCTTGGATTTACGTATAAATATAAATCCTTCATTGTTTCGGAGAAGGACTTTTTAGTGTTTTTATGCAAGTTAGAAACAGAAATACGGGCTGCTAATTTTGCATAGTCCGGGTGAGTAGTTGTCATTGTCGCGGCTATTTCAGCAGCTAGATTGTCCAATTCAGAGGTTGTTACACCGTCATACAAACCTTCAATGACACGCATGGCTACTTTTAGTGGGTCTACAAGACCGTTAAGTCCATAGCATAATTTTCGTACTCTAGCTGTGATCTTATCGAACATTATCAGCTCTTTTCTTCCGTCTCTTTTTATTACATACATGCGGCTACAATTGTTTTAATGAATTATGGTTGGTCAATCAATCATCCCATAAGGTTAAATACCCATTGGGTTTGTGGTGTAAGCTAATTTTTATTGGAGTTAAACCTAAATGGCCTGGGAACCACATAGATTTAAAAATCTCTAAAAGTCAGCGTCGAAGCTGATTTTTTGTGCATCCTCATCCTTGTCCTTGTTCAGAACTCCTGCTTTTTGATATTCAGATACTCTTTTCTCAAAGAAGTTAGTTTTCCCTTGAAGGGAAATCATATCCATAAAATCAAACGGATTGGAAGAATTGTATACCTTTTCACATTCAAGTTCTACCAATAACCTATCCGAAACAAACTCAAGATATTGGGTCATTAACTTTGAATTCATACCGATAAGGCTGGCTGGCAATGACTCTGTTATAAACTCTCTTTCAATATTCAAGGCATCAACAATTATTTCTGTTATGCGTGCTTTGGATACCTTGTTCACGATATGGTTCTTATGCAAATGAACCGCGTAATCGCAATGCATACCTTCATCTCGTGAAATCAACTCGTTTGAAAATGTCAAACCAGGCATCAAACCTCTTTTCTTTAACCAAAAAATTGAACAGAAAGAACCAGAAAAGAAAATTCCTTCAACAGCCGCAAATGCTATCAAACGTTCTGCAAAACTGGGGGATTCAATCCAACGCAAAGCCCAATCAGCCTTCTTTTTGATGGCTGGAAAATTTTCAATGGCATTGAAAAGTATGCTTTTTTCTTGTTCGTCTTTCACATAGGTGTCAATCAACAAGGAATACGTTTCTGAATGTATGTTTTCCATCATTATCTGAAAACCATAGAAAAATTTAGCTTCTGAATATTGCACCTCGTTCACAAAATTCTCGGCCAAATTCTCGTTCACAATCCCATCGGATGCGGCAAAAAAGGCCAATATATGTTTAATGAAATATTTTTCATCATCATTTAGTCTGTTGTTCCAGTCAGACAGGTCCTCTTGCAAATCTATCTCCTCTGCAGTCCAGATACAGGCCTGTTGCTTTTTGTACCATTCCCACAAGTCATGATGTTGAATGGGGAATATAACAAAGCGGTCTTTATTTTCCTGTAAAATGGGCTCTACGGCAGTGGACATGATTCTATTTGTTTAAAAGTTAATTGATTGGGGTGATAATTACCCTACTGTTGAGTCTAACAAAGATGGAAAAATACCACCGATTTCTAAGGCCTGTTTTTAGATTTCACTCACAAAGTTTTTAACACAATATGTTGAAATGTGGCTTCACTTACTGTATTTATTGCCTTTTTTTAAAGTCACAATTCTGTATAAACATTCCTTCCAAAAAATAAACCAAAAAGTATCAAGTACAATACTTATCGGTTTAATATCTGCTCCAAACGAATAGAATCTACTACTTAAATACCTAGATTATTGATATACAAAGCAATTCAAGGTGTTTTAAATAGACATCGTGTTGTTTGTGAAAGGGGAAAAACCAAAAATCCGAGATAGGGAAATTATTAGTAGAAAATGAATAAACTGCCAAACTGTACGGCTCCCTGACAAACCAAAATAAATTGGCGTTACATTTTGCTGATCCAGGTAGTTCCCCCGAAACCTTTAACCAAGCAAGACAGTACCCAATAACATGTGCACATGCCAGTATGTAACTTTTTATCAGATCGGCTGTTGCTAGAACAGTGGCACGCTTTTTTTAGCATGTTTTCCATTGAGCCGTACCTTTTTGATTGGCAATTATTCTATATACAATCCAATATTAATCCTTTTCGAACAGTGGATTGCTATCCTATTTAGTTGAGCGGGGGAATAGGATAAAAATACGCAATTATAAATAACTAATAAAAACCACATCGACCTTGTCTTACAGCATGAAAACCCCCCATCAAATAAATTGCGTCACGCTCCATAGATACAAAGGATACGCTAACATAGCCCCTTAAAGCTTTATCCGACATTTGGGTAATCACAATTTTGCCCTTATCAGTGAAGAAAGGTTTTTCTCCCAACATCCTTACATTGGCAAATCCAAAAACCCCATCAAAATCATCCAAAAGCCCATCAATATTTTCTGATATTTCATATTTCCCTATAGAAATCAAATGTTGTGCGTTTTGCTTTGATATCAGAAACTCCAAGGAGTGTTCATTATGAAGGTCGTTATTGGCAAATTTTAATGATAGGTTTGAGAACGCAACTTCCTGATTTGTAGATTCCAACGTGGTTTAAAAATGTACAGATTCCAAGAATCGTTCATTAACGGCCCCCGTAACCAGAAGGTCATAGCTCCCCTCAAAATTGTCTGACACCCAAAATTTAGAATCAATTCCGGTGTTTGAAACAAGAAAAAAAGGCAATAAAATCCAAAAACCAAATTTTAAGGATTTAAGAGTATCGTGTAACATGGTCAGTGATTTAGTATTAGACAATGAATCATTGCATTTATTTCAATCGATCTTGTTCCAATAACGCATTTTCAATATTGTTCTCACCTAGAAGAAGGCTGTCTCTCAGAACAATTTCGTTTTCATTTTCCATGAAGATTGCCAGCAGTAATGCTAGTACAAGTAAAACAAACATTAATATACATTTTTTCATGAGCACGTTTTTTATTTCTATCAGTTATACGTAAGAATGACATATGGATGAAACAAAAACAATTTTTTACAGACCCAATTTATTTCAACTAATTTTAGGGCTAATCTGTTAATGTGTAAATGGTTAAAAAATATGTATAATCGGTATTAGGTAGTTTTAGAAGAATCCCATACATTTTATTTGTAAGTATTTACGCTCTACGTTATAGGTTTTATTTCCTATTTCCGTTTTTATGGAATTAAAGACCAATCATACCTAAATCATCCCCATTGACACAAATTATCGCGAATACTCAATACATAAATTATAAATTTGACTAACTTACTATAGTACAGGAAAATATGTTAGAAGCCGTAATAGTTGATGATGAAATAAAAGCACTCCAAAGCTTATCTTGGGAACTTACCAATTTCAGTAATGAGATTAAAGTCAATGCTTCATTTACCGATCCATTTGAAGCTTTAACCTATTTGGGAAAAAACACTCCAGATTGCCTTTTTTTGGATATTGAAATGCCAACTATGGATGGATTTCAGTTTATTCAAAAATTGACCAACAAGAATTTCCCGGTTGTCATAACAACGGCCTACAATCAGTATGCTATTAAAGCCCTTAAAAATGAGGCCATTGATTATCTTTTAAAACCCATAGATACAGATGATTTAAAAGAGACGATCGTAAAAATCAAAAAGTACAATTCAAGGAATTATACTTCGGAGCGGTTGGAAAAAATCCTTTTGAACTTTAATGCGAACACACATCATAAAAAAATCACATTCAATACCGATGGTAAATTGCTTTTTTTGGAAAGTGATGAAATACTCTATGCCGAATCAGATGGGAATTATAGCACTATTCACCTTACCGATGGACAAAAGATAGTACTCACCAAAAAATTAAAGGAAGTGAATGAATTGTTGCCCGAAGATTCTTTTTTTAGAATTCACAATTCATATATCATAAACCTTCATAAAATCAAAGAGTTTTTAAAGACCGATGGCTATGTAGTACTAAGTTCCAATCATAAAATTCCCGTATCCAGGCAAAAGAAGTCTGATTTTTTGGATATGATATAATATCTTTAATGCTACCTCCGATCTTCATCAATACAGGTATTATAAAATTGCACTCCATGAGTTTTTGGAAACACGGATTTTTCATATTGCTTTTTTTTGTTCTAATGAAAGGGTCGTCGCAAACGATTCCTGACGAATTCAAACGCACCGTAGATAGCCTTATCAAAACTGCTCCAAAGACCTTTACCGGAATACATGACAATTTAGGCCCCAACAGAAATGACACTGTTCTAATGCGTTATTTTGGGGATGTTTCTGCCAAACATGGCTATTTGGCCGGACAGGCATATGCACTGAATGAGCTGGGGAGAAAATACCGGAATACTTCACAATATATCAAGGCTGTAGCACTTCATCTACAGGCGTTTGATATAGCAGACAAAGCCAATAACTTAGAATTCAAGGTGTCCACCCTAAATAATCTAGGGGTAGTCTATAGAAGAATATCTTCCATACGTACTGCAATGGATTATAACCAAAAGGCCTTGAAATTGGCCGAAACCGTTGAAAACCCGCCCGTAGGAATAAAAGAAAGTATCAATGTGTCTTTGAATTGCATTGGTAATCTGTATCAGACCTTAAAGCAATATGAGTTGGCCATAGAACATTTCGAAAAATCTTTGAAGTTAGAAGCGGAACTTGATAATGAACTTGGACAGGCTGTCAATTACCAAAACATCGGGGAATGCCAAGAAGCGCAAGGTCATTTGGATAAGGCCTTGAAAAACTACCAAATATCCTTAGCATTCAACGAGGGAATAGATAACAATATGGGTAGGGTTATCTGCAAGACCAGTATTGCACAAATTTATATTAAACAAGGGAAGCCAAAAGATGCCTTAAATCTTCTTGAGCCCAGCCTGTTGTTGGCAAAAACATTGGGAGATGGTTTTCTTACCTCTCCCGCATATATTAATCTGGGTTGGGCGCAGTTATTGACTGGGCAGAAGAAAAGGGCAGAAGAAAATATGCTTCAAGGATTACAAATAGCGGAAAAATATAATTTGCGTGAATTAACTGCACGGGGGAGCCATCTATTATCTCAACTCTTCGAAAAAACCGGAAATTTCAAACAAGCTTTAGCCTATACTATTAAAGCCGGACAATTAGATGAAGAGATTTTGAACGAAAGTACAGTACGTTATGTCAACGATGTGATTTTCAGATATGACTCCGAAAAAAAGAGCAATAAAATTGAAGTTTTGGCCAAGGAAAATGAAATTGTCAAGTTAAAACTTCGTAAAAATAACACTTCCTTGTTAATTGGTGGATTTGCTTTGGCTTTGTTGGCCGGTATTTTTTATATACTTTACAGACAATATCAACTCAAAAACGATAAAAAATTATTGACCTTGGAACAAACGATGCTCCGCAGTCAAATGAATCCGCATTTTTTGTTCAATTCATTAAATTCAATCAAGCTTTATATTATAAACAATGAGAAAAAAAATGCAGTCCATTATTTGAATAAATTTTCAAAATTAGTGCGGAAAATATTGGAAGCATCTTCCTTAAAAGAAATACCTCTTGCCGAAGAATTGGAAACGGTGGAACTGTATATGAACATCGAAAACATACGTTTCTCAAATGAGATAAATTTTAATATCTCGATAGATGAAGGTATAGACGTGCATACCATAAAAATTCCTTCTTTAATTTTGCAGCCTTTTTTGGAAAATGCCCTTTGGCATGGTCTCTCGTCAAAAGAAGGAAAAAAAAACATAGACCTTGATGTAAGCAAGGGGAAAAACAATTTCATCAACATCAGCATAAGCGACAATGGCGTTGGCAGGGCAGCGGCAGAAATAATAAAGGAAAATAAGATATTAAAACGAAAATCTGTTGGAATCGCGATTACCAAAGAACGTTTGGCAAACTTCTCAAGGGATTACCAAAATACCTTTGACTTCACCATAATTGATCTCTACGATGAAAAGGAGAACGCAACAGGCACAAAGGTAGTTTTACACATACCTACTATTTAGAATGCTCCAAAGCGATTTTCTCCAATTCCGAATACCAGGTTTCTCCAAATTTTCGGATCAATGCTTCTTTTACAAACTTATAAACAGGCACTTTAAGTTCTTCCCCCAAGACACAGGCAGGATCACAAATTTGCCACTTATGATAGTTCACTGCTGTTAATTCGGTATACTCCCGAACCCGTATGGGGTACAAGTGACAAGAAACGGGCTTTTTCCATGAAATCGCCCCTTGGTTATATGCTTCTTCAATTCCGCATTTCGCTGTATTGTTTTCCGAATAAACTACATAAGCACATTCACTACTGTTAATCAAAGTTGTTTCCCACTCACCATCTTCTCCCTTAACAAAAGCACCTTGCTCTTCGATTGCAGCAATTCCTTCCGGGCGGAGAAAGGGTTTAACGTCACTATAAATATCCACTAAAATCTCTGTTTCATGGTCTTCCAAGGGCGCACCCGAGTCGCCATCAACACAACAGGCACCTTTGCATGCGCTAAGATTACAAACAAAATCGTTTTCAATAATCTCTTCAGACACAATAGTCTTATCCAATTGAAACATCTCCCTTATTTAAGGAGCCAAAGATAGGGTTTCCGAATTACTTTCAAATCTATTTATTTTCCCAGATGAGATCCAAAAGCCATTGTTATAACGTAGATTTGCCAAAATTTAATACCATGTCTTTGCATCTAAATTTTGATACTAAGGAAATTGCAACATCAGGAATGGTGCTTTTTGCTGTTATCGATATTATTGGAAATGTCCCCGTTATCATAGGACTACGAAACAAGGTAGGGCACATACAGTCTGGAAAAGCCTCTCTTGTTGCTGCCTGTATTATGATAGCCTTTCTTTTTATTGGGGAAGAAATATTAAAGCTCATTGGGATTGATGTCTATTCTTTTGCTGTGGCGGGCGCATTTATTCTTTTCTTTTTGGCTTTAGAAATGATTTTAGGCATTTCGCTTTATAAAGATGATGCTCCCGAAAGTGCTTCTATTGTCCCAATAGCATTCCCCTTAATTGCAGGCGCTGGTACAATGACCTCCTTATTGTCATTGCGAGCCGAATTTCATGTTGAAAATATTATAGTGGCCATTCTTGTAAATATTATCTTTGTTTACCTTGTTTTGAAATCTTCAAGACAAATTGAAAAAATACTGGGCAAAAATGGCATAGGTATTATCAGGAAGGTATTTGGTGTTATCTTATTGGCAATAGCAGTAAAGCTATTTACAGCCAATATTAATGCCTTGTTTTAAAATATTAATTGACAAATGAGTAAGACCCTAACTATTATTTTGATTGTATTGGCACTAATCCTAATTGCCTATAATACAACCTTGGTAGATTTCAATAATCCATTGGAAGGCAATAGTACCATTGCACTTATTGGCATTGTCGCCGCATTATGTGCTATAGTGTTACTTTTGATTTTCTTGGCATCAAAAAAATACAGGAGAAAATTAACGAGGATTAGTTTTTTACCTCAATGGCTTCCGCTTTACCTTGTTGAACCAGAGGACGGTCCAATTCCAATACCTGCTTGAGCATGGCATCCGCAGAACTTTTTATCTTGGCATGTACATTTGCCCCATACAATTGCTCGGCCAAAGCTGCTTTTAAATACAACTTTATTTGTGTCTCAAAATGGTAAAAGTCGATTTTAAATTTTCTAGAAATAAGATAATCTACAAACTGTTCAAATAAAATATCATCAACTATGAAGTTACGTGTAAACTCCTCTGGTAAAATATCGTTATAGCGTTGTCTATCTGCGTCCAAATGTTCAAAAATGAAAAATGAAAACCAACCGTTACTGTCAATGGCTTTGATAGCTTCCTCTTCATTTGTGCCAATAGGTACAAATACATCAGGAATTATACCCCCACCACCATATACAACTCTGCCTTTGGGGGTTATGAATTTTAATGAATCAGCCACTTTGATGCTATCGACCGAGACCAATTCACCACTATGGTATCTGTTCGTAAATTCTTTATAATAATCCTTGCTGCCATTTTTATAGGTTCTTTGTATACTGCGCCCTGTAGGGGTATAATATCTTGAGACCGTTAATCGAACCGCAGAGCCGTCCCCAAGTTCCATTTCACGCTGCACAAGGCCTTTACCAAAGGAACGACGGCCCACTATAGTGCCTATGTCATTATCCTGTAGGGCGCCCGCAATTATTTCACTGGCCGACGCTGAACGTTCATTGATCAAAACATAAATGGGTTTATCTTCAAAACTCCCTTTTTCAGTAGCATAAATATTGTCTATTTTTCCTTTTTTGTTCTTTGTAAAAAGAATGAGCTTGCCATCTTCCAAAAATTCATCGGCCATCTGCTCTGCAATACCCAGATAGCCCCCAGGGTTATCCCGTAGATCCAGTGTAAGTTTCTCTGCTCCTTGTTTTCGCAAGGCCTTAAGTGCAGCTTTGAACTCTCTAAACGTGGATTCAGCAAAACGATTCACCTTTATATAGCCCATACTTGGTGTCATCATAAAAAAAGCCTCAACACTTTTTATGGGAACTACATCGCGTTTTATATTAACTTTAAAGGTCCTATCCTCACTTCGTCGATATACTGTTAATTCTACAGAAGTCCCTTTTTGCCCTTTTAGTTTATCTACAATAGCAGCACTGGGCAGCTTTTTACCAAAAAGGGTGTCATTGTCAGCCATGAGGATACGATCTCCTGGCAAGATTCCTTTTAAAAAACTTGGCCCTTCATCTACGGTTCGTATTACGGAAATGGTGTCTTTATAAGGATAAAAATTAATGCCAATGCCCACAAAATCCCCTTTCATGTTTTCTGCTACCTCATCCATCTCCCGTTTGGGAATGTAGACGGAATGGGGGTCTAGCTTCTCCAAGATATTATTTACTGTGACATCGATTATACTATCGGTATTAATATCATCAACATATTCAAAGTCAATGTAGTCTATTAACCTATTCAACTTATCTTTTTTGGAATTGGTGGTGAAAAGCTTTTCTGGCGAATCGTTAAAATGAAGTTTCCCCCCAATAAAGACTCCCACTCCAAGAGCAGCAGCAATGATTGTTGGCCATATGTAATTGTACTTTCCTTTCATTCTTGTCAGATTAAGCGACCTTTTCTTCAATTTTGGGCATATGCACCAGCTCTACACCGGCCTTGTTCAGAAATTTTAATCCTGAATCATCTTTATATGCAATTTGATATACCACACGTTTTATGCCAGATTGGTGAATCAATTTGCTGCATTCTCTACAGGGCGAAAGCGTTATGTACAACGTGGCTCCTTCACAGGATTGCGTTGATGAGGCAACTTTGGATATGGCATTGGCCTCAGCATGCAATACGTACCATTTTGTATACCCATCTTCATCTTCACAAATGTTCTCAAAACCGGTCGGTGTGCCATTATACCCATCCGATATGATCATCCTATCTTTAACGATAATTGCCCCAACCTGTTTACGTTCACAAAAGGACAATTTACCCCATTCCTGGGCCATTCTCAAATATGCCTTATCGTATTTCTCTTGTTTGGTTTTCTTCATTAGACCAAAAACAATTTTTTTTTGCCAGAAGACTAAGATACCTGCTTTAAAAAACCCCTACAACCCTAAAAGGTTAATTTTAACATTAGTCTACCAAGGGAACGTATCAATTAACATTGGTATTGTAATTATTACAATTAAAATGGACGCAATTGCGATAAAATGCAGATGTCTTATCTTAAATAAAGATTGAACAATGTAAGTCAATGCAAGAACCATAAAGACAATCAATACTTGAGACAGTTCAATCCCCGTAGCAAAACCCAATAGTGGAGAAAATTGCTCATCTTCTCCCGACATAAGCATTTTAAAGTAATTGCTGAACCCAAAACCATGGATAAGCCCAAAAAAAGCAGTTGCGAGTGTATGTAGCACCATACTCCTTTCTTTGGATAAGGTTTTTACATACAACAGGTTAAAAACCGCTGTCAACAAAATGGTTACTGGAATTAAGAACTCAATTAACCCGCCATCTATCAAAACGATATCATAAACAGAAAGTAGCAACGAAAGGCAATGGGTTGTTGTGAATACCGTTGCCAAAAGCAATACTTTCTTCCAACTACTAAAGGTGAACGGAAGGCTCATCGCCGCTAAGAACAAAATATGATCATACGCCGCAAAGTCCAAAACATGATTAAGGCCAAGTTCAACATAAAAAAAGAAATCTTGCATGCTATTTAGTTATAAGTGAGCCGTTTTTAGGTTTTAAGTATTAGTAACCGGACATTCACTCTATGTTTTTACCGCTTCGTTCAGAATTATACCTTACACCCCAAATTCATCTTATCCTGCTTTGTAATTAATTAATTCAACTGTCAACTAAATTACCCCATTCCCCGCTCTTTTTGAATATCTTCATAGGCTCTTTGCACTTCCTTGAATTTTTCTTCAGCTCCTTTTTTGATTGCTTCGTTTTGGGTATTCACCCTATCCGGATGGTATTTTTTGGCCATAGTACGATAGGCTTTTTTAAGCTCATCGTTTGTGGCGGATTTATCAATTTCCAAAATCTTATACGCATTATCAGCAGATTTAATGAACATCGCCATAATGCTCTCAAAATCCCGAATGGCCACTCTTAAATATCCGGCTATCTCCCTTATTTTATTTATTTCCGGCTTGCTTACCGAACCATCTGCCTGGGCAATTCCAAACAAAAAGTGAAGCAATTGCAATCGCACCTCATATCGGGTTCTTTGGTTTAAAATAGTGCATATTCGTTGAGCGGAAATCTCGTGTTTTTTATTTATTTCATTAAACTTTCTAAAAATGGCGTTTGCCTTTTCCTTTCCGTATGCCCCCACGAAATATTGTCGCACATAATCCAGTTCGCGCTGACTTACGGTTCCATCGGCCTTAATAACGAGTGAGCATAAGGAAAGAAGATGCAGTTCAAAATCCGCTGGTGAAACCTGTTGACGTGTAAAATCACTGAAGACCGTTTTTGAACCTCCACTACCGAAATTATCAATAAAGCTTCCAAGAAAGAAACCCAAAATCGCTCCGGAAAATCCTCGTATCGCAAAACCCACGATGGCCGCTAACCATTTAATCATACTTTTATCAAATTTTCGCCAAAGATATGATATTAGCTTGCATTACAAGTAATAATGAAAAGTTAAGTAAACCATAGAACTGCGACAAAATGGTTATCTTTGAAAACTTATTATGAATTGATAAAAATAAAATTATGTATCCTGCTGAATTGGTAAAACCTATGAGAGATGACTTAGCTTCTGCTGGGTTTGAAGAATTACATACGGCCGAAGCGGTCGAAAGTGCTATTGGCAAAAAAGGCACAACACTGGTTGTTGTAAACTCTGTTTGTGGATGCGCTGCGGCTAATGCCCGCCCTGCTGCGAAAATGAGCCTAATGAACGACAAGAAACCGGACCATACCGTAACGGTTTTTGCGGGAGTCGATACAGAAGCTGTAAATGCTGCGCGTAATCTGATGATTCCGTTTCCGCCTTCTTCGCCAAGTATGGCCTTATTTAAGGATGGGGAATTGGTGCACATGATCGAGCGTCACCATATTGAAGGAAGACCTGCAGAAATTATTGCGGAAAACCTAACGGAGGCCTATAACGAGTTCTGTTAAGGTTTCTTTCTCAAGAAACTTTTTGTTATTGCTTATAAAAAGCAAAAATCCTAGAATTTTATAGAAAGACCTGCCAGGTTTTGAAAACGTGGCAGGTCTTGTTATTTTAGTGCCATGCAAAAGATATTGGCCTATCCGCTTACCTCAATTTATTTTCTTTTTTTTGGACTGGTTCTTTTGGTGTTCCATCCGATACAGTGGATCAGCTTCAATTTTTTTGGGTATAGTACCCATAAAAAGAGTGTTGCCCTTCTTAATCTTTGTTTGGTTCGGTGCACACATCTTCTAGGAACCACTTATACATTCAACAATCCGCATGAATTACCCACAGACCGCCCTTTGATCCTAGTTTTGAACCATCAAAGCATGAACGACATTCCTCCTATTATCTGGTTTATGCGGGCACATCACCCCAAATTTGTAAGTAAGATCGAACTGGGCAAGGGTATCCCCAGTGTTTCCTATAATCTGAGACATGGGGGCTCAGTTTTAATAGACAGAAAAGATAGTAAACAAGCATTGGTAGAAATAGCTAAACTGGGAAAATACATTGAAAAGCACAATCGAAGTGCAGTTATTTTTCCCGAGGGAACGCGAAGTCAAACAGGACATCCCAAAAAATTTCAACCCACAGGACTTAAGTTACTGTTGAAAAATGCTCCTTCTGCCTTAATCGTGCCCATTAGCATTAACAATTCATGGAAAATGTTGCCCTATGGCAAGTTTCCCTATGGAATTGGAAACCACCTCACTTTTGATGTGCACGAGCCCATTGAAAATGGTAAGAATCTGGATGAATTGATCGCAATAACCGAAGAGCGCGTAACCTCAGGAATAATCATACCCTAAAATGACGGATTCTGAAACTGTAAAAAAGACAATTATTTTTGTCCAGGAGACCTTAAAAGACGCTGAAGGAGGTCATGATTGGTTTCATACCGAACGCGTGCTCAAGAATGCAAGACGTATTGCAAAGGGAGAAAATGTTGATGAATTAATTATTTCCCTAGGCGCCTTATTACATGATATTGCCGATGCCAAGTTCAACGATGGGGACGAAAGTCTCGGGCCAAAAATTGCGAAAAAGTTCCTTTCCTCCTTACAACTCAATCAAAAAGTAATTGATCAAGTAGTTAACATCATTACCCATATTTCATTCAAAAATAGCTTACCCACCTATAATCGATCCAAGTACAATTCGAAGGAATTGCAGATTGTACAGGATGCGGATCGGTTAGATGCCATTGGTGCCATTGGGATTGCCCGTGCCTTTAATTATGGTGGATTTAAAAATAGAGAGCTTTACAACCCCGCCATTTCTCCCGATCCAAACTTGACCAAGGAAGCGTATAAAAAATCTACCGCCCCCACCATCAACCACTTTCATGAAAAACTACTTCTATTAAAGGATAAAATGAATACCCGAACAGGTAAAAAACTGGCCGAGGAAAGGCACAATTATATGCGCAATTACCTTGATCGATTTTATAGTGAATGGAATGGCGATTCCTAGTTTGGGATAGCTTTTGTTCTTGCCTTTTTTCGTATCTTCAAGCATTAATCTCCAACCATTTAATACGATGCAAAGAAGAAAATTTATCAAAAACGTAACGGCTTCCTCGGCGGCCTTTTCAATTGTTCCCAGCCATGTCCTTGGAAAAACACATATTCCACCCAGTGACACCCTCTATATAGCTGCTTTTGGAGTTGGTGGCAGAGGTCGCGGAGTAATTCGAGGCCTTGATGAAACCCAAAAAGTAAAATTCGTTACGTTGTGTGATGTTGACGATAGAAGAGCTGCAGAAACGCACAAAAAATACCCGAAGGCAAAGCGCTACAAAGATTTTAGAAAGGTATTTGATAAACACCTGAAAGATATCGATGCCATTATGGTGGCAACCCCTGATCATATGCATGCATCCATTGCCTTGCCTTTTATGAGGGAGAAGAAACATGCTTATGTAGAAAAACCACTGACTCATAATATTAATGAAGCGCGATTAATGACCACTATTGCCAAGGAGAATGGCATAGTCACCCAAATGGGCAACCAAGGAGCCTCCAGTGATGGCAGTCGAGAAGCCAAGGAATGGATACAATCTGGGGTAATTGGAAAAGTATATAAAGTAGATTGTTGGACCAACCGTCCCGTTTGGCCGCAAGGAGTTCCCCTACCTAAAGGTAAGGACCCAATCCCCAAAGGACTGGATTGGGATTTATGGCTAGGGGCCGCAGCAATGCGCGATTATAACGATGCCTACCTTCCCTTTAAGTGGCGTGGGTTTTGGGATTTTGGCACTGGCGCCCTAGGAGATATGGGCTGCCACATCATGGAAACTCCTTTCGGTGTTTTAGATTTGGGATATCCTACTGAGGCCGAAGCGAGCTGTACCACCAATTGGGTTGGGGATTTCGCGGAGGCAGATTACAGCCACTCATGCCCTTCTTCCTCTATTGTCCGTTTAAAGTTCAACACTGCTGAACATGGTGATATTGCCTTGAACTGGTACGATGGTGGTATTATGCCAGACCTGCCGGATGAACTGAAAGATGGTGAAACCATTGGCGATGGTGGTGGCGGAAGTGTGTTGTACGGAACCCGTGGAATCTTGGTCTGCGACACGTATTCGAGAAATGCAAGACTTTTGCCTTCCGATACTATGAAACTCCTAAATCCGCCTAAACCTTATTTGAAACGAATTGAAGGAGATACAGGCGGTCATCAAAAGAACTTTGTTGAGGGCTGCTTGAATGGTACTGAAACATCATCCGATTTTAAACGCTCAGGGCCTTTGACCGAAGCTGTGCTTATGGGGAATTTGGCTATAAAGGCATTCCAATATAAGGAGAAGAGAGAAAATGGACGTGGGTTCAATTATCCTGGAAGAAGAAAGATATTATGGGATGGGGAGAATATGAATGTAACCAATTATGAGAAGGCCAACGAATGGGTAAGAGGTATTTACCGTAAAGGTTGGGAGCTTTCTTAAAAACCCATAATACCCAATCAAATGCCCGATGCTTTTTTGTATTGGGCATTTCGTTTTTTGAAAACTATATTTCTGCATTAGATACGCCTCCTATCCAACTTACCTGTTCAGCTGTATTAATTTTTTTTCCAAATGCTTTTGCTCCAATTCATTTTTGGTCTGTGCAATAGCGTTTCTTAGAGCTTCTTTTGCTTCAATGGGCACTTTTAAATCAATCAGAAGTTCTGCTCTTATGGCGTGAAAGAGCGCATTTTGAACACAATAAGGGCTTTTTTCAAATTCGTGGAGTTCCTGTAGTGCAGCTTTGGCACCGTAAACTTTGTAATAAGGTACAATCCTATTCAATTGGACTATAGGAGAATATTGTCTTTGAAGCTGAAGGTCATAGAGATGCAAAATACTTGGCCAATCCGTTTTTTCAAAAGATTGGGCTATACAATGATAATAAGACACCGCAGCTTCCATATGGTAACTAGACGGTGATTGAACGGCTATTGATGCTTTTTCCAAATGCTGAATACCAATAAAGATGAGGTCTCTATCGAACTTTTCACGATTTTGACGCTCAAGGTCAACCAGTTCCTGATTTTCATCAACACGAGCCTCGAATCGCGAAGTATGAAAACACATTAAAGCAATTAGGGCATGAACGTTGGGATGGTCACAATATTTGTTTTCGCATAGTAACAAGGCAAGTCGTATCGCCTCCAAACAAATATCTTTTTTGATGATACTAGCCCCCGAGTTGGGGGAATATCCTTCCGAAAACAATAAATAGATGACCTTCAATACCACTGCCAATCTGGATTGGAGGCCAATTTCCAAAGGAATATCCAAGGTTGAAATCTTACGTTTAAGCTGTTTTTTCGCCCTAGTAAACGACTTGGCCACGGTTTCTTCCTTCTTTAGCATAGCTGCAGCTATTTCACTATTCCCAAATCCCCCTATTAATTTAAGGCTCAAAGTAATTTGGTAATCCTTTGACAACGATGGATGACAACAGGCAAATATCATTTTTAGCTGACTGTCAGAGATTGTATTTGAAAGGGAAATTTCTTTTTGCAATTCTTTTCTGCTCGTTATTAAATTAGAATCCGCTCCCTCCAAAACAACTTTATGATCCCGTCTTAGTCTATCTATAAGACCATTGCTGGCAACCCTCAATAACCAGGCTGTGGGATTATCGGGCAATTTCTTATACCCCCATACCTGCATGGCCTTGAGCAGGGCATCTTGAACGGCATCCTCTATATGTTCTAAATGGGAGGGGCCAAATTTATTCAAAAGAACGGCAACCATTTTTCCGTATTCAGTTCTGAAGAGGTTTTCTATGATGTTCTTTTGGTCAAGCATATCCTAAAAATAAAAAGTCCGAATGAAACATCGGACTTTACCAGTACATTTATGATCGATTACATATTCATGGACATGATCTCACGAACCTCAACATTGCCACCATGCTCAAATATTGGGCATCCTTTTGAAATTTCGACGGCTCCTGACTGGTCATCAGCGGTTACTATCAAGTATCCTCCCACTACCTCCGAGCCTTCGGCGAATGGACCATCCGTAATAACCTCCCCTGCTTGGTGAACAACCTTACCTTCTTTGGCCAAAGGCAGACCATCGACCAATTGTCCTTTTTCCTTTAAACCGCCCATCCAAGCCCCCCATTTTTGCATATGCTCCTGCATTTCTTCCGGAGTTTGATTTGTTCTTGCCGCGTCTCCTCCTCTAAATAAAAATAAAAAATTGCTCATAATCTATAAAATTTAAGTTATTAAAATTGTTTTTACTTTTTAAAGACGAACAAGCATTTTATAATTGGACAGAAACATGAACTTTATTTAAAATAACGATGATTGGATTCTCAAGTTCGAAATGACCAAAATCTAACATATTTTATTGCCGTTGAGCAGTCAAACAAGTATCTTCAACAACCTCAGTACTATTTAGAAAAGCAAAAAGTTAACTGAACCCCTATGATAATTGCAACTAAAACCAAGTTCCCGAAACTTTTCCCGATAATTTTGGTCAGTGCACTCTTGGTCTTCTCCTGCACTTCCAGGAATAAGGGCGAGACTGAAGGCCTGACCATGCAAACAAACGACCCAGAACTCCTAACAAGCTTTGAATGGGCTAAAAAACAAGCTCTTTTTTATACCCATGATGGCAATGACACTGTTGGGAAGTGGTATGAGGCGGCACTACCAGATAGGGAGGCATTTTGCATGCGCGATGTAGCCCATCAAACTGGGGGAGCCAATGCACTCCAACTTCAAGAGCATAACAAAAATATGTTATATAAATTTGCCGCCAACATTTCTGAATCAAAAGACTGGTGTACTTATTGGGAGATAAATCGATATGATAAACCAGCTCCCGTTGACTACACCAACGATAAGGAGTTTTGGTACAACCTTCCTGCCAATTTTGATGTGTTGAATGCCTGTTATCGTCAGTACCTCTGGACAGGTGATACCGATTATATAGATGATTCCGTTTTTCTCAACTTTTATGATAAAACAGTGAATGAATATGTTGAACGATGGCAACTGGGGCTTGATGAAATACTAACCCGTGATCGATTTATGCATACGGTCAAACCAATGGACAGCACTAACTCTTTTCATGTCTGCCGTGGGCTTCCAGGGTATGACGAAAGCAACCCTACTAGTCTTTACATGGGAGCGGATATGTTCGGAATCATGTATTTGGCGTTCAATGATTATGCTTCTATACAGGAGTTGAGAGGAAATAGTGCCGAAGCGGAAAAGTTTAGACTAAAAGCCCAACGGATTTACAATTTTTTCAATCAAAAATGGTGGAATGGCGATGAGCAAAAATACTACCTTAAAATGCTCGTTGACGGTACTATGCTAACCGCTAATGGTATAGGTTTATTGCGAACGGGAATTGCAAAATACCAAGATCGCTTCAAAAAATCCCTAGATGGGTTGAATATAAGAGAAGGAAATGTTGAAGGGGGATCCTATCTGCCAAAATTATTATATGATTTTGATAGAAATGAAGTGGCCTATGAGGCCATGATGAATATTTCGGCAGAAGATAAAAGCAGGCGAGAGTATCCAGAAGTGTCCTATGGTGTTATCGAAGGGATGGTAAATGGAATGCTTGGTTTATATGCAGATGCCTCTAAAAATAGTATTGAGACCATGCCACACCTAACAAATAAAACTGAATGGGTCCAAATCAATAATATCCCCATACTTCAATCAAAAATTACCGTCAAGCATCTTGGCAATACAGCAACTACCTTTACCCATCTGGATGGAAAAACCTTCAAATGGAAGGCTGGCTTTCCAGGGTTGCACCAAGAGCTTATAGTGGATGGCAAATCAACAATAGCAACCACCGGAGAAACCCTATCCGGAGTTGCCTATTCTTGGGTTATTGTTCCAATAGAGAAAGGAAAATCCATAACCATACAGACGAAACAACCATAGGGTTGTTCCAATGTCCAAGAAAATTCTAAAACAATTTCATTTGGCCATTCTTATATTGTTCATGAAGCTCATTATTTAGCTTAGGGAAAATTTTATCCTTAAAGTAAGTGTGCTTTGCCAAACGGACCATTTCATGTATATGTCCGGCTATTTTGCCCTCGCCAACTCCCCTTATTCCGAAACGACTGTCATTTAAAGACCCTCCATGACATTCCTTGATCTGATGCAATACCTTATCTGCTCGATCCGGCATCGCCTTTTTAATCCAATCTGTAAAAATACCGCCGATAGCCCCATTTAGCCTAACCATGGTAAAGGCAAATGATAATGCTCCATTGTCAGCAACGGCTTTGGCAAGTTTCATGATTTCATGACTATTTATTCCTGGGATAATCGGTGCCAACATAGCGTTGACAGGAATTCTATTTTTTGAAAGCAAGCGTATGGTCTCAAGGCGTTTTTTTATGGTCGTTGTCCTAGGTTCCAATATACGCCTTGTGTCCTCGGATAGTGAGGTTATGGAAACATTCACTCCCACCAACCTATCTTTTGCCAACTCCTTTAAAATATCAAGGTCCCTAAGGATTAAGGCGTTTTTGGTAATGATGCCAACGGGATGCCTGTATTTCAAAAACACTTCCAGACAGGCACGGGTAATTTTGACTTTTTTTTCAACGGGTTGATAACAATCCGTATTCCCTGAAAGCACAATGGTTTCTGCTTTCCAGTTTTTATGTTTAAGTTTGGCCTCCAACAAATCTGGGGCGTCCTTTTTAATCAGTATCCTTCGTTCAAAATCAAGTCCCGCGCTATATCCCCAAAATTCATGTGTATTGCGTGCATAACAGTAGATACAACCGTGTTCGCAGCCCTGATATGGGTTCATGGAATACGTCATCCCCACATCAGGACTTGTAACCTTGTTCACTATCGTTTTAGGGGAAATTGGAATATATTGGGTATGATTATTATCTGATTCTTCCCCTTCTAAACGACAAAATTCCAGGAAATCTTCTTCCATTTCGTGAAAATGTTCCAGAAACTTGTTAGGAGTGTTTTGTTGCGCGCCTCTACCTTTTGTAAAATGATTGGTTTTCATATTATGGATTTATTCCAAAAATATGGTGTATTTCCTATTATTTCATTTTCTCAATTGTTAAATAAAGTAAGGATTGGTAAAATTGTCATTTCGAGTGAGCAGGATGAACGAGAAATCACATTACAATAGGAGATAATTGTCTGAAAAATGAGGATGAGATTTCTCCTTCTGGTCGAAATGACATAGAAAATTTAAAAAAGTCAAAACCGATTTAGGACTGAAGCCCAAAGAAATAATCAATTAAGCGAAACCCTGACCAATTGCTTTTTGCTTCCTCTTTTTGCATAAAAAAGAATATTGTTCTCCTTTACATTGAAGAGCGGGGTCGAAACCATTAAGGGCAATCGAGCGTTTTTGTCATCTATGATCTTTTTGTAACTGATATGACCTTCAGCATCAAGTTTGATAGCAAAGACATTTCGGTTTCTACTCAACCCTTGTTTAAAAAGTAATCTATCCCCAGGTAACAATTGTGGGTTTTCGGCGGCTGAACTTATAAAAAAATAGGTGTCTCCATCTTTTGAAAAAGAACTGTAGGAAGCGTAGGCCCCATCCCCTTGGGTTACTTCGGACTTATTAATATTCCTGGCCCAAGCCATATCACCAGCGGAACTTAATTTGGCACTAACAATATCATTGTAGTGATACCGCGTAACCTTAAGCCTTCCCCCACTTGAATTCGACTGTACGCTTGAGGTTACAAAATACTCCTCCGCATTGAATAAAATGCTCCCGTCCTCAGACACTTCTACATTCTTAAAGACCAAGTTCTTTATCACCTTGTCCTCTTCCCGTCCAAATTTGTCCATCATGAATTGCTCAGAAAATGAACTGTATTTCTTAGACTCGATAGTCAACGTATTGGTGTTTAACCTAAAATAAGCCAAACCATTATACCGATTGTCCTTTCTATTGGCAAAGAATCCAACACATAACAACTTATTTCCCTTAATAATCGGCATTAATGCCTCTGAAAACTTACCTGGATCATCAAAAGACTGTGTTCTGGCTCCGCTCTTTGAAACCTTTATCAATTCATATTCAAATTTTCTTTCGTTTGCTGCAAAACGTTTTTTTTTGAAATAGGCCTTCCCTACTATATATGCCTCACTTAAATCTTTCGAAAATGCAACGTTTTCAAAAGCATAGTTCTTTTCCTCAACCTCAGCCGAAAAATCGTGTTCAACCACTTTTTTTAGGCTCGAATTAAATAGGTAAATGAAATGCTTATTAAGCTTTCCCTTTTTAAAATGTGTGCTAATGACGAAAGCATTTTTTGTATCATTGAACAACACCGATGTAGTAAACCCAGAAGAAAAGTTACGATTGTAATAATTTTTGTCCAACGGATTTAGAACCTCTTTGGATGAAATAGACAATAACGGTTCCTTTGTAAAATTAATGCCCGAAAGCGGACTGCGATGTACCGAATACTCGTAAGCAAACTTCTCGTAATTGTAGTCTAGAAACAAAAGGTAAATTTGCCCGTTGGCAACATATCCGTCCACTAAATTAGCATTCTTTAATTTGTAATTGTATTCGTTTACCAATTGCATATTGGCATCATAATGCTCAATAAAATACCCCTTGGGCCTTAGTACAATTCCCGTGTAATAGGACCGTACAAGGAAAGTGCCCCCAGTGCCATCCTCTGAAATAGTCAATAGGTTCGAATATTTATACCTGTCGTTATATTTTTCGCCTATAGTATGCGTAATAGGTATTTCCTGTGCTCCCAAAGCACAACAAATCATTAGAAAAAGAAGTGTTGCAACACTTTTTTGCAAATTCATGCGTAGGGTTTTGGGATGTTTTTATTTACCTGGGAAAACGGCTTTTCGCTTCTCCATAAAAGCAGTGGTTCCTTCTTTAAAATCAGCAGTTCCAAAGCATGTTCCGAAAGCATCGATCTCAGAGGCATATCCGTTAATACTAGTGTTAAAACAATCATTTACCGCTTTTATTGCGTAACCAATGGCAACAGACGAATTATTGGATATCCTACTTGCCAATTTCTGGCATAGCTCTAAAAGCTCTTCTTGGGGAGCCACATGGTTTACAAGTCCAAAGTCAAGTGCCATTTTTGCGTCGATCATTCCTGCAGTCATAATCATTTCCATGGCCCTGCCCTTACCTACCAATTGGGGCAGGCGTTGGGTGCCACCATATCCGGGAATTACCCCCAATGACACTTCAGGCAAGCCCATTTTTGCATTCTCACTTGCCACCCTAAAATGACAGGCCATGGCCAATTCTAGTCCGCCACCTAATGCAAATCCATTGACCGCAGCTATTACAGGTTTTGATAGGTTTTCAATTAAATCGAACAACAGTTCCTGCCCTTCGGCTGCCAATTTTTTTCCTTCTTTCACCGAGAAATCCGCGAATTCAGAAATATCCGCCCCAGCAACAAAAGCCTTTTCCCCACTTCCCGTAATGACAATCACATGGACACTTTTATCTCTTTCGAGCTTTGAAAATACCTTGTTCAATTCTTTGATAGTGTCCCTGTTTAGGGCATTTAATTTATTGGGTCTATTAATGGTAATCGTTGCCAGTTTGTCTTGCGTATCTACTAAAATATTTTGATATCCCATGGTATGTCAGTTCTATTTTTTTGGTTGTTCTTTTGGGAAATTAACTGTAAAGACAGTTCCCTTTCCCGGTTGTGAGGTAAAGTCAATACTACCGTTATACGTTTCAACAATATTCTTTACCATGCCCAAGCCCAAACCCATGCCACTTGATTTGGTAGTGAATTTAGGTTCGAAAATCTTATCTGTAAAATCATCGGCTATTCCTATTCCGTTATCCGCCACCAAAATCTTAACATTATTCCCTTCTGATGCAACCGAAACCAATATTCTGGGCGATTTCACTTCAGGCACGGCCTGTATGGCATTCTTTACCAAGTTGGTGATGACTCGGATAAGCTGGGTCCTATCCAGTTTCGCAATTATCTCCTCCTCTTCCGAGATAAAATGGATGTACTTTTCATTAAAAATGTCCACTGCCAATTTTACGATATTGACAACGTTCAAGGTCTCGTTCTGTTGCGCCGGCATTTCGGCGAAATTCGAAAAGGCGGACGCAATACTACTCATGGTATCAATCTGTTGAATAAGTGTCTTTGAATATTCAGCTACCTTGGTATCAATATTTGGGTCTTGGGAATCAAATTTGCGTTCAAAACTTTGAACGGTCAATCTCATAGGCGTTAAAGGATTTTTTATTTCATGGGCCACTTGCTTCGCCATTTCTCGCCAAGCTTGCTCCCTTTCACTTCGGGCCAACTTTGCGGCACTTTGCTCCAATTCATCAATCATAGCATTATAGGATTCAACCATTTTGCCAATTTCTGAACTAGAATCTTCCAAAATTATCTTTTTATTACGCTTGGTCAGATTGGTCTGCCCCAACATTTCAGTAACTGAATCCAAGGAACGTGTTATATATTTAGATATAAAATAGGCCAGCCCAATTGCAATCAATAACATGAGCAGATATACCCCTCCCAATCGCGTCAAGAACTCCTTTAATTCCATATCATTGAAAGTGGGGTCTTCATAATAGGGTAAATTTAAAATACCGATAGGTTTAAACTTGATGTCGTTGATATAGGTATAGGAAGCTTGGTATTTGTCACCAGCAGCGGAGTTCTCTTCTACATACCTTTTTAATGGACTAGTATTAAGTTTATTAAGCACTTTCGCATCCAAACAATTGGAGATCGAATCTTCTTCGAATCGGGGCCTTGAGCTCTTAATGAGCTCACCCTCCAAATCATAAATATTGAAATTTACATTTTGAACATCGGCGATTTGGTATATTTCATGCATGAAAATGAATCCCAAATTTTCTGTAGTGACCGGATAAGTCGTTTCCTGAAGGGTATAACTTATGCTTTGCTTTATTTGATTTTCTTTACGTTCAAGCCGATTTTCATGATATTCTTTGGTTTGCTCCCGATACTGATAAACTGTGATTCCCGCAATTAACACGGATGCTATAAGCACCAACAATATCATGGCAGCGAATATTCTTGAACGAAGAGATGATTTTTTGAACAAGTATTTGAAATTTGAAGTTAAAGATAGCAATAATGGCTACGCCATAAAACTTCAAAAATCAAATCCCAATCCTTCGACTCCGCTCAGTATAGATGGTGAAAAAAGGGACTGTAATGAAATCACAATGGCAGTTTGATTTAGTTAACAATTATCGGGCCATAAAAGGCCGTTTTCAAATTCTAAATTTCAAAACCCAAATTCCAAAGTTGGATTAAACCAATCTTAAAATTTAGAATTTATTATTTGGGCTTTCAATTATGCCTCAGGGTTTTTCTTCTGTATTCGTTTATAAAGCCGAATCCCCAGCATCAACAAGATACCAAGGACGATTATCCCAACCACACCAAATATCCAATTGAAAGTACTTTTTAAAACCACCAAAAATATGACCGCAAAAAGAATCAGGGTGGCACCTTCATTCCAAATACGCATGAATCTGGAAGTATATTTGACCTCATCCCGTTGCAACTGTTTGTACATCTGGTGATTTTTTAAATGATACAAGATCAATAGTACAATAAAGCCCAATTTAATCAGCATCCATGGCTCTTCCAGCAAAATAGGTCTAAGAACCAACAACCAAATGGCAAAAAGGGTACACAAAATAAAGGAGGGCCATGTAATGATCTTCCACAATCGTTTAGTCATCAACTTTAATTGGGAGGTTAGGATTTCTTTATCCGGAGATGGTTTTTCAGAGGCTTCAATATGGTAGATAAACAGTCTCGGAATGTAGAACAAACCTGCGAACCAGGTAACCACAAAAATCAAGTGTAAGGCCTTTATGTAATTATAATATTGCATTTTTCTAATTAGGTCTAAATGATTGATTTATCTTTTCAATTTCAACCCAAAAGGGGAATATTCTTTTATTTCCCTGCATGTAAAAAGGGATCAAATCGCAATCCATTGCAGGCAGGTAAATATTTTTCATTTCTATGATATCCGTGTCGTCAATTTCGTTTTTCTTTTGATTAATCCTAGTGGCAGTTTCAACAAACATCCTACCCCCCTTTTTTACCCGTTTTATAAATTTGAACCTGAGATTATAATGACCTTCGTTAACTGACACCTTCCAATTGCCAAATACATCTTCCCCTGCCCAGATTCCTCGTTCGCCTCCGGCATCATTTCTATTTAGAAATATAGGGTTTTCATGTTCACTTCCTATTTGTATGCGAGGTGGATCTAACAAGTTGGCCGATTGGATCAATTCTTTGTAGTAATTGTCCATCTCTGATTTAAGTGATTTTGCGCCATCCTTTCTTTGTTCTACAAGATTGAGTTGCTCATAAGGATCATATGTTAGGTTGAACAGTTCAAAATTTCCAATAGGCGCATCATAATCAGTATGGGCCACCAGTTTGTAAGGCCCTTTTTGTAATGCCATATTGTTGTATCGTTCGGGATACCGTCGGGTCCAGTAAAAAAATAGAGAGCGGTCTTCCCAATCTACCCTTTTCTTGTTCAAAAGCGGTACTAAATTCTTCCCATCTATTTTTCTATCTGTTGGAATCGAAGCATTACAGATTTCGGCAAGTGTAGGTAACATATCGATATGTGCTGTGGTGGTCTCAATATCTCGGTTCCCTTTCCATTTTGAAGGGTATCTTAGGTAAAACGGAACCCGAACACCTCCTCTGTATACACTGCCTTTTCTTCCCCTCATCCCGGCAACATAACGGGTCTGCTGTGGGCCATTGTCTGTCATAAAAACAACCAAGGTGTTCTTTGCAATCTTTAGATCATCTAGTTTCTTCAACAGTTTTCCGACATTATCATCGATATTACTAACCATGGCATACACCTTTCGTGCATCCTCCTTGTTCTTTTCGCTCATTTCGACAAAGGGCCTTGAATCGTCCTCAAAACCAGTTGAAGGGTCAATATCCTTATACATCTGGTAGTATTTGTCAGGTACTTGCAAGGGCGTATGGGGAGCATTGAATGATAGGTAACAGAAAAAAGGTTTTTCGTGGTTCTTTTCAATAAAGTCAATGGCCCTATCCGCAAAAATATCGCTGCAATAGCCTTCATAGGCCTCTTGTTCCCCATTATGCCAAAGTACGGGGTCAAAGTAACTACGATCTCCTTCAAAATAGGTGGTGAAATCACCCACTTGACCCATCCCTCCAGATAGATGAATGACCGATTCGTCAAAACCTTGATCATTGGGTCGAGAGGGAAAATTATCTCCCAAATGCCATTTGCCAAAACACCTGTTTTATAATTGGCCTGTTTCAACATTTCGGCAATGGTGACCTCATTGGAGGCCATTATGGCCCCTCCATTGTAGGTATCCCTTATTCCTGTCCGGAGCGAATATCTTCCCGTCATTAAACTTGCCCGGGTTGGAGCGCATACTGGGGATACATAAAAGTTGTTGAACCGAATACTTTTCTTGGCGAAAGCATCCAAATTAGGTGTTTTTACATGTGGATTTCCTGTATATCCCAAATCCCCATACCCTTGGTCATCGGTTATGATAATTATGACGTTGGGTCTTTCCTTTGTCTGAGCTAGTAAATGGGTCTTTGAAATTAGAATTCCAACTATGCCAAGAATTAATATTTTAATTTTTATCATTGCTCTAAATATTGAATAAATCGTTCATTTTCATTAGTCTTAATAGGCAAAATCCCCCCCCCCTCTAACGCTTCGACTGCGCTCAGCGTGACATTCCCAAGGGGGGGGGGGTAGGTCTAAATTTTCAAAAGCCCGCACATCACTCTTCCACAAACAGGTAATTTAATTTTAATTCGTTGAATGCCTCATTGAATGCCTTTAACTCTTTGGTGATGACGGCATCAAAAGCTTTAAGCTGATTATTTATTTTTCCTGTAAGTTCATTTTTTACATCGATATCCTGCTCGGTAGGTGGGAAATCGTCGATAGCTACCAAACTGTTCAGATGCCCCAATTTATTATTCAAACGTATGGGGAAATTCAAGGGGTCCTGACCACTTCTGTTTTTGGTTTGGTATAATGCCTTTTCGACCTTGCCCAAATCCTCCTTCATCTTTTTGGCCTTTTCCACCAAATCCTTGGTTAGTTCATTATCCTCATACTGCTTTGTAAAAGCATCGAGTTGTTTGGTGATATTCCGTATTTTTTCGATGGATTTATGCGCCTTTTCTATTGTGGTATTGATGTCGGTAATAAAATCGAATTGCTTTTGCATATCAGCCACTGAAACCTCAGTTCTTGGGTCCGGAATGATTTTAAAAATCTCTGAAGATAAATCCTCATTCACGTTCAAATGCACCTCATATTGCCCTGGAACGGCTTTGGCACCTTCCAAACTGGCCCACCAAAGAATCATACCTTCCAATTTTTTGGCACCCTTTCCGCGCGTATCCCAGACAAATGTATTGCCACCTTTTTTCACTTTAAGTTTTTTATCCTTCTCTTTCGCCGTATTGCTATATCTGGCCAGCGTATCACCAGACATTGATGTAAAGGTCAGGCTAACACTATCCTTCTCAGCCAAGTTCTTTAAATAAAAATGGGTTATCACTCCATTAGGGTGATTGGCCCCAGCGGTTTTGGAAGGTTTGCTGGCAGCACTGCCCTTAGTTCTATAGGAGTCCTTCGGTTGATATAAAATTGCGGAAGCACTTTTTTTACTGGCATCCAATTGATGTAAAACGGTAAGGTCATCAATAATCCATACGCTACGACCTTGGGTCGCTACGATAAGGTTATTGTCTTTTATCGTCAAATCGGTAATGGGTACTATGGGTAAATTCATTTGAAAGGGATTCCAATTGGCCCCATCATCAAAGGAGATATACATTCCGGTCTCCGTCCCTGCATACAACAATCCCTTGACTTCAGGGTCTTCCCGAACCACCCGTGTAAAATGCTGGTTATTTATACCGTTCGTTATTTTTATCCAAGTTTGACCATAATCCGTAGTCTTGTATACATACGGTTGAAAGTCCCCCGACTTATATCTCGTCGCGGCTACATAACAAGTGCCTTCATCGAAGGCCGAAGGTTCTATGCTGTTGATCATGTTCCATTCTGGCATATGGGTAGGAGTAACATTATCCCAATTGGCCCCGCCGTCCTTAGATACATGAATTAATCCGTCATCACTACCTACCCAGAGCAATCCTTCCTTTAAAGGGCTTTCGTTGGCGGCAAATATGGTACAATAATATTCCACACTCGTATTATCCTGGGTAATGGGTCCTCCACTGGAAACCAATTTTGTAGAATCATTCCGGGTCAAATCTCCGCTCAATAACTTCCAACTTTGTCCCTCATTTTCCGAGAGATGTACATGGTTTGAAAATGTATACAGTTTTTTTGGATCGTGCTTGCTGAAAATAATGGGGAAATTCCATTGAAATCTATATTTCATGTCTTCCGCCCCATGGCCCATGGGATTATCGGGCCAAACATTGATACCCCGTACTGTTCCTTTGTCGTGATTCATCCTTGTTAAGAAACCATCATAACTCCCCCCATAAACAATGTCGTTATTTAAAGGGTCCACTGCAATATGTGCAGATTCTCCTCCCGCCGTTGTCTCCCAATCATCTTCATCAATTGAATTGCCATCGCTACGATGCTTTATCCTTACGGTGGAATTGTCCTGTTGCGCCACATAAATGCGGTAAGGGAAGGCATTATCCGTGGTTACCCTATAAAATTGGGCTGTGGGTTGATTGTAATAGGTACTCCAAGTCTCTCCACCATCGTAGGACACCTGTGCCCCTCCGTCATCACCAATAATCATGCGTTTCGGATTTTCAGGGGAAATCCAAAGGTCGTGATGATCGCCGTGGGGCGCATTGAAGGTATTAAAGCTTTTACCTCCATCAGTCGACTTATGATAACGTACATTCAGAACATAAACCACATCCTCGTCCTCGGTATCCGCATAAATACGGGTATAGTACCACGCCCGCTGGCGTAATTTACGTTCACTGTTTACTTGGGTCCATTTCTTTCCACCGTCGTCCGAACGGTAGAGTCCCCCTTTTTCCTTATTCTCCACGATGGCCCAGACGCGTTCCGAATTTTTAGGAGAAACGGTTACTCCTATAATTCCCAGGGTATCTTTTGGAAAACCTTCATTCTTGGAAATCTCCTTCCAGGTCTCCCCGCTATCTGTACTTTTCCACAGCGCAGAACCATCTCCACCACTACTGAGACTAAAGGGCGTTCGTTGGGCCCGCCAAGTCGAGGCATACACTATTCTGGGGTTGTTGGGGTCCAAGACCAAATCAACAGCCCCAGATCGGTCATTTACAAATAGTTTCTTTTGCCACGTTTTTCCCTCATCAATACTCTTATAAATACCCCGATCTTGGGTGGGTTTGTAGATGTTTCCAAGTACCGCTGCATAAACAATATCCGGATTGCTAGGGTGAATTCGTATTCTGGGCACATGGCGACTGTTTTTAAGTCCGGCCGAAGTCCATGTTTTTCCTGCGTCTTCTGTTTTCCAAATCCCGTAGCCCGAGGAAACATTACCTCGGAGTGTCTTTTCACCACCGCCAACAAAGATGATATTGGGGTCGCTTTTGGCCACTTCAACGGCACCAACACTTCCTCCAAAATAACCATCAGAAATATTGTTCCAGTTACGACCACCGTCCAAGGTTTTCCAAACACCACCACCTGTAGCGCCGAAATAATAGAGGTTAGGTTCTCCTGACACTCCAGTTACCGCAGCGGATCTACCCCCACGAAACGGACCCACCAAGCGATACTCCAAACTGGAATACAATTCTTCTGGATACTGTGGTGTTACGATTTTTGATTTTTTTCGTCGCCTGTCCTGAGCGGAGTCGAAGGATTGGGAATGGAGTGAAGTAGGTAGAAGAAGTAGGGCCAACATAAAAATACTTGCCCATATATAGATGGTTTTCATTTTTTAAGTGTTGCAATTAGTCAACACTAAATGTAAGTAAAAAGGGTGTAATCCGAAATATTTTCCGCCCGCAATACAACGCTTTAAATATTTGGCTATTTTAGAGCTATAGAGAGACGATGGACAATGATTATATACAACTGTTGTATGTGATTCCAAAAGACATAATTTAAAAATGAAAACACCTTTTTTTTACCTACTATTATTTTTGACCTTGATTGCCTGTGATAGCAAATCCACCTCTGCGGAAAAAAACAGCACTACCATACAATCCAAAGTCGTTCAAAGAAGGCTCGTTGATCTATCACACGCCTATTCTGATAAGACCATTTATTGGGTAACTGCCCAAGAATTCAGATTGGATACCGTTTATAACGGACAAACAGATAAGGGGTATTATTATTCAGCCAATAATTTTAGTACGGCAGAACACGGTGGAACGCATATAGATGCCCCGATTCACTTTGTAAAAAATGGACAAACGGTAGATGAAATACCTCTCGAAAAATTAATTGGGAATGCCGTTAAGATCGATGTTTCTTCAAAAACCATTAAAAATCCTGACTATTTGGTTGGTATAGATGATTTTATGGATTGGGAAAACAGTCAGAATACTATAATTCCGGATGGGAGTATTGTTTTATTGCAAACTGACTTTTCAAAATATTATCCTGACAAAGTCAAATACTTAGGCACGGACAAACGCGGAGAGAATGCCGTTAGGTTGCTGCATTTTCCGGGACTTTCACCCGACGTTGCGGAATGGTTGGTTCAGCATCGCAATATTAGTTCAATTGGTATTGATACCCCCAGTATTGATTATGGCCAATCTGAATATTTCAGGAGCCATGTTATACTTCTCAAAAAAAGTATTCCCGCTTTCGAAAACCTCACCAACTTGGATAAATTACCGCTAAATGGATTTGAAATAATTGCCTTACCCATGAAAATCAAAGGGGGAAGTGGAGCTCCTTTAAGAATTGTAGCCGTTATAACTGATGGCAAAAGTAACGACGTTCAATAGTGGCCATAGTTCATTGTTGTTTCCAAACAGGATCACTTGGTCAATCCAATTTCTTCTGTAGCATTGGCTGACGCCTTGAGCTGTGATCTATATGAATTGACAGGGGATTGTGGACATATTGCCATTTTTTGTGGAATTGAAAAAGTGAAACAGGCTGTATCAGATTTTTTAAATAACTGATTACAACAAAAAATAAAGTGCCTATCCTTTCTATGGAATTGTTATTCGCAATCTGAAAAATGAAAGAGTATACCAAAAACAATAGTAGTGAACTTACCGGGCATTTCTTTAGAAAGGAATACGGAAAAATGGTTTCCGTAATCACCCGATATATTGGAACTGAAAATGTAGAAACCGCAGAGGACATTGTTCAGGAAACTTTGTTGAGAGCGGTTGAACATTGGCAAAAAGAGATACCCGAAAACCCCCAAGCCTGGTTATACAAAACAGCGAAGAATTTAACCTTGAATATTCTTAAGCGCAAGAAATATCAAAAACATTACGAGGCTATTGAAGCAAGAAATGTAAAAGCCTTGGAAAACATCAGTTTTTCAGAAAAGCTAATAATGGATGAGCAGCTTAAAATGATGTTCGTTTGTTGTCATCCTTCCATTTCTGAAAATTCACAAATCACCTTGATTCTAAAAATACTTTGCGGATTCAGTATCTCGGAAATAGCCAACTCCTTTTTTTCGACAAATGAAACCATCAATAAAAGATTGGTGCGGGGGCGCAAACAGCTTAGGGAAAATAAAGTAAATTTCGAAATCCCCCAGAAAATCAATAAAAATCTCAACATTGTTCTTAAAACAATTTACCTGCTTTTCAATGAAGGGTATTTTCCCTCCCAGAAAAACGAGTCCATACGCTACGACTTATGTCTTGAAGCTATACGATTGGCCAAAATTCTGATTAGCAGCGCCTCTATCCGGGGAAAGTCCGATTGTCATGCCTTGTTGGCACTTATGTATTTGAATGCATCTCGTTTTAAGGCCCGAATCGATGAGGAAGGCCACACGGTTGAAATGGAAAAACAAGACCGAAAAAAATGGAATCAAGAATTGATACAAAGGGGGGTTCAACATTTGAACTTGGCAACAGAAGAAGAAAAAAATTCAATCTTTTTGATTTTAGCAACCATCTCGGCCAATCATTGTATTGCACCTAGTTTTGAGCAAACCAATTGGACAGAAATACTTTCGCTCTATGATAGACTTATTGAACATGAGGATTCACCCCTAACCCGACTGAACAGAAGTGTTGCCTTGGCAAAGGTTAAGGGAAACAGGATGGCCATTGCAGAATTGAAAAAACTGGAATCCATTTCGGATATTGGAAGTCATTATCTTTTTCATTTTACATTGGGCGAATTTTACAATAGGGAAAATAAAAGAAATAAGGCCATTGATCAGTTCAAAAAAGCCCTAGCGTTGGCCAAAAACGGGCGTGATATCAATCTGTTGAAGAAAAAATTAATAGGGCTTGTCCCTAATTACCAATCTTGATTGTTATAGGGGTATAATCCAATAATTTAAAAGATGTAATTATGAAAGAATTTATGTTATTTATTAGAAGTGAGGAAAATCCAAAAGCCAGTCTGTCTCCCGAACAGTTGCAACAGCATATAGAAAAAATCGGCGGCTTTATCAAAAGGCTGAGTGATGAAGGAAGAATGAAATCGGCCCAACCTTTGGAAATGGACGGACGAATACTCTCTTATAAAAATGGAGCTATTATTGACGGCCCTTATAACGAAACTAAGGAAGTTATTTCGGGATACTATCATCTTTTAGCCAAAGATTTAAATGAAGCGATTGAAATCACCAAAGGTGATCCCAGATTTGAAGAAGGCATTTGGCGCATAGAGGTCCGACCCATACTAAAAGTAGAAGGCATTAACTAGGTATTCCTAGCGTCGCAGTAACATGTACGGTTTAGGTTAGCGCTTAAGCCGTTTTGTTTTTATATAAACACAACTATACTATTCGAAGCAAGTAAAAAGGGCGTAATCTTAAATATTTTCCGCCTGCAATACAACGCTTTAAATATTTGGCTATTTTAGAGTCAAAATAGAGCTTTAAACAATAATTATAAGCAATTGTCATACATAATTATCGACAAAAACAACCTCCTACTCCAAATTAAAATCCCAATTGAAAGACCGTAACACCCTTTTCGGAAGTAATCCAGGATCTAATCTAAATTGTGGATCGGTCTTAACCGTCGCAAAAAGATTGTCCTTTATTCTTTACTTTTTGGCAATGTCAAGTACATTAGTATTTGGGCAAACTACGGAAAGGCCCTGCTATAAGGTCGGCAAACTACAGGGAGAGATAAATGTGGACGGACTGTTGGACGAACCCGATTGGAAAAACGCAACCCTTCTCGATGAATTCCTCACCACAGAACCCCAAGAAAGAGGAATGCCTTCATCCCCGACGATTGTTCGGGTAATCGCTAATGAAAAATCGGTCATTATCGGAATAGAGTGCAAGGATTCAAGCCCCGAGGACATTGTTAGGTTCTCTAAAATAAGGGATGCGGACATCTCCAATGAAGATCATGTAAAAGTGGTGTTGGATCCCTTTCTGGATGGACAGTCCGGTTACATTTTTGCGGTAAATGCTTTTGCCGCCCGATATGATGCCTTGGTCTCCAATCGTGGGGAATCGGAAAATAAAGATTGGGATGCCGTATGGGAGGCCCGTACCTCCATCAATTCAGACGGATGGTCCGTAGAAATTCTTTTGCCCATTCAAAGCATTTCATTTAAAAAAGGGTTAAGCAGTTGGGGGTTCAACATAGAAAGAAGAATCCAAAGAAATCAGGAAACCATACGGTGGGCCAATGTGCGTCGCGATCAATGGTTCATTCAAACAAGTAGGGCAGGCCTGCTAACCCATCTTCCTGAATTCAACTATGGTTTGGGACTCAATGTGAAGCCTTCCCTCGCAAGTAAGCTCAATAAAAGCGGAGCGGCAGCATCGCTTTTTGACTTTGATGCCAGCCTGGATGCCAGCCAACGATTAAGCCCCAATGTATTGGCCACCGTTACCATCAATACAGATTTCGCCGAAACTGAAGTAGATACCCGGCAGACCAATTTGACCAGATTTCCCCTCTTTTTCCCTGAAAAGCGAACTTTTTTTCTTGAGGGCTCAGATATTTTCGAATTCGGATTTGGTACCGGAAGTAATACGGTACTTCCCTTTTTCAGCAGAAGAATCGGACTTATAGATAACAATGAAGTACCGGTACTGGCAGGGGCAAAACTCAATGGTCGCATTGGCAAGACCGCTTTTGGCGGAATGGGGGTACGGACCAAATCATTCAAATCTGACGGACAACTTTTTGATGCTACCAACATGGGCGTAATACGGGTAAGGCAAAACGTGCTAAGAGAAAGTTCTATGGGTTTTATTGCATCGGTTGGCGATCCCCTCAACCGTGATGGTAGTTGGATGTCCGGGGGCGATTTCACCTACCAGACCACGAGATTCAATGAGGACAAAAATTTAATTGCAGGAGCTTGGGCATTATATGCCAATAGAGCCGATTTAATGCATGACAAATCAGCCTACGGATTTAAAATTGATTACCCTAATGACAAATGGGATATAGCGTTGGTCTATTCCCGTATTGGAGCCCAATTTGACCCTTCATTAGGATTTGTTCCGCGAAAAGGAGTGCACTATATGCGACTGGGGGGCACCTATTCCCCTAGACCTGTATGGCCTTGGCTAAGGCAGATGTTCAATCAACTTTATGGAACCTACATTCGCAATATTGATGGTGGATGGCAGTCCTATAATGTATTTACAGCTCCGATAAATTGGCGATTGGAAAGTGGGGATCGGATCGAAATAAACGTAAGACCAACAGGGGAGAATATTCTTATTCCTTTTGAAATTGCAGAAAATGTATTTATCCCGGAAGGGAAATACCATTTTATGCGCTACCGCCTTGAAGCCGAATTTGCTGCAAAACGAAGATTGAGTGGACAAGCCTCTTGGTGGTTTGGTTCCTTCTATGGGGGTCGGTTAGATGAACTGGAATTGCAATTGAATTGGAATCCCAATGCTTTATTAGGATTTGAATTTAGTGGTATTAGAAATACAGGCCGTTTACCTTGGGGGAATTTTGAACAAACGTTGGTCGGTTTGCGTGTAAGATTCAATGTTACCTCAGATTTACAATTAAATAGCTATCTACAATACGATACTGATAGCAGGACATTAGGTCTGAATGCCCGAATTCACTGGGTATTCTCTCCTTTGGGCAATGTCTTTCTAGTGGTCAACCATAATTCCTTCAATGATATGATAGAAGACTGGACCTTACGAAATCAACAGATTTTATTAAAGGTGAGGTATAATTTTAGACTATAGGAATTGGATTAAAAGGACTTTACCCCCTTGACCAAAGGCAAAATGACAGGAACCCGCTTTTTGAAGGTAACTCTTGCCAAAACTGATTAAACCGCAAAATCACCCCCCTACTTGCAATAGTCTACCTTACGAACATTTCTTTGAAATAGAAACTGTTGAGCTTGGAGCTTTATAAATATGCAAAAAGAGTGGAGGTTGTATCGTTTAAAGGTTTGTGTTGCCTTCTCTTCCTTTCCAGGCCATATTGGATATTTCCGACCATTCAAGAGCACACCTATTCGTGTGGCTCGTACCCAGTGATAATATGTGACCAAACAAATAAGCATGGTACCACTACTTACGACTAAGAATTTAAGCTTGGCCGGTACATCCCATGCCGAAAGTGGCAGTGCCAGAATAACCAATACAGAACCATGAAAAAGATAAACCCCAGGATGAACGGCAATTGATTCTCCAATCAAAAGGAATAAAAATGGGTAGTAATAAACGACATAACACATTCCAGCAACAATCGGATTGTCATTTAAAATTAGTATTATGACCTTTGACGCATGGAAGTAAATTATCATTACGAAACAATCGCAAAGGCCATTCAATTTATTCGCAACAATCAAATTGAACAACCTACTTTAGACGAAATCGCAAATCACGTACACTTGAGCAAGTTTCATTTGCAAAGAACTTTTCGAAAATGGGCAGTCGACTTTGAGCACATCGTATGACATTGGACTTTCTGGAAATGGCAGACTTCACGATTTATTTATAAAAATTGAGTCTTGCACGCCTGGACAATTTCAAAACAGAGGGAGAAACTTAGATGTTCTAATTGACACAATAAACACGCCATTTGGAAAAGCACTAATAGCTGAAACCGATAAGGGCATATCTACAATTGAATTTGATGCCAATCACGATACTATATTGGACAAATTCAAAAATGCGAATTTAAAATCCGGATTGGGAGTTAACAGAGAAAAAGGTTCAGGGTTACTTTAAATCTTGGGAAACCCCAAACAAACCGATTGGAATTGATTTAATCGGAACGCCATTTCAAGTTCAAGTCTGGAAAGCCCTACTTAAAATCTCATCTTCCCATCTGGTTTCATATAAAGACATAGCTGATTTGATAAACAACCCCAAGGCCGTAAGAGCTGTTGGAACGGCAAACGGCAAAAACCCAATAGCATATCTAATTCCATGTCATCGCGTTATTAAAAATGACGGAGGAATTGGAAATTACAAATGGAATGCTATTAGAAAAGAGATAATAAATGGTTATGAAATTACAAATTTACAATGAACTCGTCTTGCCTTTTTTTATTTAGCCGAAAAATCGAGGCAAAATGGCAATTTTGCAGGCCATTGGAAAAGTAAAGATGAGTTCAATAAGAGCAATAATCGGATTGTCTTGATTGCTGAGAATTAAGAGTTTTGTAGTAAACAATATAAAAATGGATACAAACTTTAAAATCGTAACTATCGAAGAAGATTTTGACCATCTTTTCAATATGACCGAAAAAGAATTGAAAAAAATAAGTGCTTCCCGTATGATAGTCACATCTAAACCCGGTTTTCCTTGCAGAGTAAGTCTCGAAGATGCTGAAATTAACGAAGATGTAATTCTCTTTCCTTATGAACATCATAAAGTTACGACGCCATACAAATCCTCTGGACCCATATTCGTTAGAAAAAATGCGAAAAAGGCTAAATTAAAAATTAATGAAATTTCCTTAATGCTCAATCACAGGCTACTATCATTGAGGATTTATGATGTATATGGAATGATGATTGACGCAAAGACAGTCAAGGGAAATGAACTTAAAGCGGAAATCCAACAGATTCTTAGTACTACAAGTGTTAGTTATATTCAAGTCCATAATGCTGGCCCAGGTTGCTATAATTGTCAAATAATCCGAGTGGGAAGGAACGTGGCATAACCATTTATTTGACTTATATAACTCCTTACAAAAATGCACTACATTGACCTGCTAAACGCAACTACAGCTCCAAAAACTCCAAGCACACAGGACTGGGTAGTTCCAGTTCGTGAAGAAAACTTAAAGTGCCTTCTACTACATCTCTTTTAAAAACGATGATGTTATTGCTTTTTTGATTAGCCACTAATAGGAATTTACCGCTAGGGTCTATGGCAAAATTACGGGGCCAATCCCCCTTTACACTTTCGCGACCTACAAGAGAAACTTTTCCACTGTCTTGGTCTACCTTAAAAATTGCAATAGTGTTTTCTCCCCGGTTAGATCCGTACAAGAACTTGCCATCTTTGGACAAGTGTATGTCGGCACAATAACTGTCTTCTTCAAAATCCGCACCTAAGGTAGACTGTATTTCCAATTCTGAATATGTTCCTTCTGCATCCCTTTGGAACACAGTTAGGGTAGAATTCAATTCATTGATTACATATAGGAATTTACCTCCTTGTCCAAAAGTAAAATGACGGGGGCCTGCTTTCAATGGCAAATCCAATGAAGCCTGCTTTGACGGGGCGAATTGATCGCCATTCAGAGTATAGCGTTTCACAGCATCCAGTCCCAAATCGGCCACAAAAAGTCCGTCTTGGGTAAATTTAGCGGCATGTGCATGGGATGTCTTTGTCGTATCCAACACTTTATGGTTTATAAATTGAGGGGCGGATATAAGCTCTCCCTTGTTTCCTAATTTAAAAATAGAAACACTTCCACCCGAGTAGCTTGAAGCAGCCAAATAGTGTCCGTCTTCTGAAATACCAATATGACAAGGGTGCGCACCTAGCGTAGCATCGGAATTGATGGCTACTAAACTTGTACCTTCAATACTAAAGGCAGCCACTCCTCCACTTGAACCTTCATACTTGTCCGTTTCCTCAACGGCATATAAATATTTCTTATCAGGGGATATCTTTAAAAATGACGGATTGCCCATGGGTGCGGCCAATGTCTTGTTCGATAATTCCCCGGTTGTGGCATTGAACGTATAACTATAGATACCTTCACTACCATTCTCGGTATAGGTGCCTACAAAGAGTGTATAGTTTTTCAATGGCTCGGTCTTTTTACATCCATTCCCCAAAAATAAGGCACATAAAATCAATAAAACATATTTCTTCATCTGGTCGGAATAATGAACTTGTGCTAAGTTCAATTTAGAATCTAAAAATAACAACTTAAATCGACATTACGTTATCGGACTTCCAAAACGGTCTTCACCTCTCTCCTCAAGAAATAACCAGTAACAATCGTTGCCAAAATATCAGAAATGGGGAAGGAAATCCATACGCCTAATTCCCCAAAAAAGTGGGGCAATATCAAAATAAGTGGAATAAAAAAGAACCCTTGACGCGTCAACGTCAGCAATAAAGCCGGAATTGCTTTCCCCACTGCTTGAAAATAGGCCGCTCCTATCAATTGAAGGGCAATGATAGGTGTGGCTGCAAACACCCACCGCATGGCCGAAGGGGCATGGTCCATTACAAAGGCATTGGTGGCCAACTCAAGTTCAGATAGACCGGTTTTGTTACTTAAAAACAAGGCGGCAATTTCCCCAGGGAAAATCATAAGTCCCACGAAGACCAAAGTCGCCATAAAAGCTGCGTATTTTATCGCCGTGTTAATAGATTCTCTAACCCGATCGTACTTATTGGCCCCATAATTATATCCGGCAATGGGTAAAAAGCCTTGGGTTACCCCAAATACAGGGAAGAAGGCAAACATTAGCATACGTCCGATTATAGCATAAACGGCGACCATGGCCTCCCCGCCCAAATCGAACAAAATATTGTTCATCAGCAAGTAAATTACGCTTATCACGGCTTGTCGGGACAAGGTTACAAAGCCCAAGGAACCTATCTCCTTTAAAATGGGTATTCTTAATCTGAAATGGGTTGGACTCAATTTTAATTCTGAATTTTTCGAGAGAAAAAAGTAAAACACATAGGCGAAGCACAAGAAATAACTGACCGTACTGGCCCAAGCGGCTCCTGCCATCCCCCAGTCGAACACATAAATGAAAATATAATCCAATACTAAATTCCCAACGGAAGGGATTATCATGGCAATCATGGCGAATTTGGGTTTCCCCTCGGCCCTAATTACTGTATTTCCCATCATGCAGAGTGCCAAAAAGGGCACCCCATAAAGTACAATGGTATAGTATATTTTGGCAGGGTCAAAGATGGCGCCCTTACCCCCAAAGGCAGGAATCAATCCATCGACATAGACCAGTCCAAGAATGACCATTGAAATGGTCACCAAAAACGTAAGTGTTATTTGGTTACCAAAAGTTTCTAATGCCTTTGGTTTGTTGTCAGCTCCTAAAGCACGGGAGATAATGCTAGACCCTCCAATCCCAATGGCCATTCCCAAGGCCCCAATAAAAAAGGAGACCGGAAGCACCACGTTAATGGCCGCAATGGCAATGGAACCTATCCAATTGCCTACAAAGATGGAATCGACCAAAACGTTAAGCGACATCACTAAAATTCCTATGGAAGCAGGTACGGCCTGTTTTACCAGTAATTTTCCGATGGATTCGGTGCCGAGTTCGTCGGAGGAAACTTTAGTCATTATAAGGTGTTTTATTCATCGAAATCCATTTATCAACCTTAAGTAAGACATAAAAATGTTCCTATGTCACCTTGAGCCTGCCTTGTCGGCAGACAGGCGCAGTCGAAAGGTCATTAAAGTTCAAAAGGATGGGATTCCTTCTCATTCTTCGTTCGAAATGACATTTCAATGGAAACTTTATTCTAAACCGGTAATGCCTCGGTAGTCTGCCAGGTATCGATCCATTGGGCCATAACGTTCACCCAAGCATCGCTATCATTCAAACATGGAATATGGGTATAGGCCTCCCCTCCTGCTTTTTCAAATTGGTGTTTGCCTTCCATGGCAATTTCCTCCAAGGTTTCCAGGCAATCCGCCACAAAAGCCGGAGTGATTACAACCAAGCGTTTTTTCCCTTCTTTGGCCAAGCGCTCAAATTCAAAGTCGGTAAACGGTTTTAGCCATGGATCGTTGGGCAATCGCGACTGAAAGGATATGCTCACCTTATCCTCTGGTAAGCCCAAAAGCGCCTTGACTTTAGCCGTAGTGTCAAAACACTGATGACGATAACAGCTATGATGGGCTACCGAATTGGTCGTACAGCAATTATCATCGATCTTACAATGAAATTTGGTCGGGTCCGATTTACGAATGTGTCGTTCCGGGATGCCGTGGTATGAAAAAAGCACATGATCGTATTCAAAATCTTTTAAGCCCTCTGCAATGCTCTCTGAAAGCACTTTTATATAGTCTTCATTCTTATAGAAGGCTGGCAAGGTGGTCAAATGTATCTGTGGAAAATACTGCTGTTGGTCCTCCAAGGCCTTTACAACGACCGTCTCAAAAGAAGACATGGCATATTGCGGATATAAGGGCACCAACAACACCTCATCTACCCCTTTATCACTCAATTCTTGCAATGCGTTTTTAATGGTCATACTCCCATAGCGCATGCCCAAGGCCACAGGGATTTTAACCTGCTCGGTTACTTTTTCCGAAAAACGTTCTGAAATAACAATTAAGGGCGAGCCCTCTTCCCACCATATTTTTTGATAGGCCTCGGCCGATTTTTTGGGTCGTGTTTGCAGAATAATACCCCGAACAATAATAGTACGCAACCAATTGGGTACATCAATGACCCGTTCATCCATTAAGAATTCGTCCAAATAGGGCTTTACGTCCTTTGCAGTGGGACTATCGGGTGAACCTAAATTGACCAATAACACTCCTTTCATAAGCACAGTATCAACCGCAAAAATACCAATTGTGAGGAAACCCACATTGTTTATTGGCAAATAGTATAGGTTTGGCTTAAAAAAATGAATTTTTAATCGTTAATGTCCGGTTAAAGACCAAAGACCACTTCGCTATAAGATATAAGATGAAAGATTTGCTTGTAACCATTTGAACATCCATGTGTTTCGAATACAAATAATGGGGATGGAACATTGAGGTCCGGTTTCGGAAAAGCAAGGGCCCAATTACAAAAACATCAGATTTCCTGCTATAATAGGGCTCATGGCAACCCACTGATTTTTTAGAGGACATCAATGATTTTTAATCTGTTTAAACCACAATCTTTTCCTTATAAAAACTACTGTAACCCGTTGTGCATTTTAAATAATGTTGATTTTCACTTTATTGATATTCAATTACTTCTCCATCATTTGGTATTGATACTTTCGATAAAAGACCATTAATTGATAATTCACTTTTCAATTTCTCTCTTGTAATAGGACAATGGTTTAACGCTTCTAAATGATTCGCATATACTTTTTTTGGCGACCTTTCTACAAATTTTAAAATATCCTCAAAATTCATTATTAATTGTTTTCCAAAATCAAATTGAGCTGTACCTGCTGCCATTACGGTCAAATCAGGTTCAAATTCCAATAATACTTTATCTACAGCATCTGTATAAATGGTGTCAGCACTAATGTATATAGAAGGTACATTAGGAAACTCTAAATAATAACCAATAACATTACCCATTAAAGAAGCTACAAAACCATAACCATGTTTGGCTGGAATCCCAACTAGACAACCATCTAGAAAAGTGTCCTTTTCCCAATACTTTAAACTATTTGATATATTTAGCCCGTCTTTTCTCAACTGTTTAGCATCCTTTATACTGCAAATAACTGGGATATTCTTTTTTATAAGAAATCGTTTTCCTGTACTATCAATATGATCAGGATGTAAGTGTGTGATTAAACAATGGGTAACCTTTTCTAAAGTTGCTTTATAATTATCGGGAAGTTCAATTGTTGGATTTCTATTGATTTTAAAGCGAAAAAATGAAAATGGAGGCATAAACCCTTTTTTGCCCAACATTGGGTCTACTAAAATAAATTTTTCATTGACCTCTATTACAAAGGTTGCATTTCTTATATGATGTATCTTCATTTTATTTTTCACATTACATACAACGCTCCGCTAAACGCAGTGAAGTCCTAGGTTTTAAATTGTTGTGTATCGAAGATACATATAAGATTAAAAGACAGTAAGAACGTGTCCAAATTGCTTTTAGCCAATTGATGGCGTACGTTTTCCAAACCTGCTTCAACAGTAAAAATCTCCAGACTTCGTTGTAAAGGCGGGAAATCGGTTGCTTTCAATACTTGGGCTTCAACGGCATAAGACACCTGAAAAACGGAATGCATTTTTTCTGCTATACTACTATTTGTTTGATTAAGCTTTTTGATCATTATGGGTTAAAAAGTAGTAGCTTTAAAGAACAGAACTATGGCTTTTCATAGGAATCATTATATTATCAATCAAAATTAAAATCGTAAATATCTTCAGCATTAAAGAGAGGCGTTTTTTTGAGCTTAAAATTCTTAAAATCAGGTCCCATTGTAAAATTTGGAACATCAGGAAATTTGTCTTTTATTATTTCAAGAAGTTCATTCCTCAATTCGTTTTGTAATTTATCTTTTTTTTCATCATGAAATTTAAAACCGAAAATAAATTCCTCGATATCCTTCTTCTCGTATTTTATTTTCCTAAAATCATTATCAGTTTTATCTACTACAAGTCTCCATTCATTTTCATAAGACCAATGTGCTAATTTAACACCAAGTTGATACGAATTAGCAAATGGCATTGTTTCACTTACTTTACTTGGGTCATTAGAATATATTACTCTCATTAATCTTTGACCCTCCATTCCTGCTTCTTGTTGAATTCTAAATGCAGGCTTCATTTTTATAACAAAGCCATTATATGAGTCACTGTAATGTGGCCACATTAATGGGCTATTATCAATCGTAGAAAAACAACAAATGCCTTTGTTTCCAACATTGTTTTGTATTGGAACAGGAAATCCATCAACAGGTCTAATTTGTTTCTCTTGTATTAAGTTATAAGTACAATCGAATGGATCATTAAACTCTACTGGATTATTTAAATATAGATATGAGTTTTTAATTGCATCTATATTATTTTGATTTAATCCATAATATTTAAATAATCTGAAAGGCGTAGAGGATTGTGGCACTCCATTTACGTGTAGAATCCAAAGGTTATTTTCACCCTTTTTTCTAATTAATTCTTGAGATTCATCTATTTTAAAGGTATTCATTCTAGATGTTGTACCACTTGTTTATATAATTGTAATTTACATCTTTATACACCCAAATTGACATAAACCCGATGTATTCCTGTTATTTTTTATGCACATATTTCCTACAAATTATCTTCTAGCCCTTTATCTTAATTGCAGGTTCCCTTGTAATCCTATAAATCCTTACTTTTGAACCTAAATTACGTCTTATGCGATGTGCCCAATTGTTTTTACTGTTTTTAGTGATTACACAACCCCTACTGGCCCAACAAATCACCTGTTCGGCCCAAGACCACCAGGCCTTTGAGGACAAAATCCTTGAAATTGATGGGCTGTTGGAACAGGATTTAGGTAAAACCATGGTAGCCGTAGGCAAAACCTTCCTTGGTACGCCCTATGTCGCCAAAACTTTGGAGGTTGGAGCCGTTGAAACGCTGGTGGTGAATCTACAGGAACTCGATTGTACCACCTATGTGGAGAATGTACTGGCCTTTAGTCGTATGCTTAAGGAGCAGGAAACTAGCTTTGATGATTATACCCAAAACTTGGAAGCCATTCGTTATAAAAATGGCATATTGGACGGCTATGCCTCGCGATTACACTACTTTTCAGAATGGATAGCCAATAACGGTACCAAAGGCCTCTTGACCGATATAACGTCTCAAATCGGTGGGGTGGAGATTACCAAAGACATTAATTTTATGAGTACGCATCGAGATTTGTACCCCTTTTTAAAGGACGATACCAATTTTCAAAAAATAAAGGCTTCGGAAAACTATCTGAACAACCAACCCATTTGCATTCTGCCCCAAGATAAAATCGCGGCCAATGAACATTTGATACACTCTGGGGATGTTATTGCCTTGACCACCTCCATCAACGGATTGGATATTACCCATACCGGATTAGCTTCTCGTGAAAGGGATGGGCGAATCCATCTATTGCACGCCTCCTCCTCAGGTGAGGTCAAAGTCTCCGAACTTTCCTTGGTCGATTACCTTAAAAACATAAAGAAAAATACCGGGATTATGGTCGCTAGACCCCAGTAAACTACTTTTTCAAGCAGACAAATACAGACCGCTGGGTTTGTGCCTGCCCATTTTACTCCAAAAGGTAAGGGTTGTTGGTAGATGCTCGATCGTTTTTAGCTCTAAATCCTGAAAATCAAAAACGATTCGGTCAAACCTAGTTGGGCTTTGCAAACCACCTGGTCTATTTTGTTACAAACAGAGAAAAAGAACTTTCTACCCAAAAAACCATCAGCCATTGGATAATGACATCACGTATTTTTTGGGTGTGGTGCCATATTTCTTCTTAAATGCAGCGATAAAATGACTGGAGGTGCTATAACCCACCTTGAGTCCCACCTCGTTTACATTGTGCTGTCCGGTTTCCAATAATCGACGAGCGTGTTCCATCTTATAATCGAACAAAAAACTATAGACCGAATCGCCATAAATCTGTTTGAATCCCTCTTTCAGCTTTTTAAGACTCAACCCTATTTCCTGGGCCAGATCAGTCAAGGAAGGGGGTTCGGCCATATGGGCAATCATAATTTCCTTGGCCTGACGAATGCGCTTTACATTATCCTCATCGACCAAAAAGGGGCACTGCTCCAGATCGGTATCAGAACTTTTATTAAAATAGAGGGAAACGAGTTCGTAGACTTTCCCTTTTATATACAATTCCTTGATGGAAGGATGCAAGTTGTAATTCATGATCTGACTAAGCACTACCGCAATGGCCGGGGAAACCCCCTCTTGGGCATAATACTTTTTCTCCTTGTTCTCCGCACTCAAAAAAGGGATATAACTGGCTTCCTTGGAAAAGAGCGAATGAAACTTACGAATGGTCATTACAATGGACACGATCCAGGAATTGGAGGCCATTTCCAGATTCATGGGCAAATCGAGCTGGGTATTGTATAGCAATAGGGAGTTTTCCTCGGAAACCTCCAAGGCATACCGACCTTCATTGAAAATAAACTTGGCGCGACCCTTTAGGCAGAAGTGAAATTGAATGAAAGAACTATCTATTTCACGGGTAACCTTTTGTATTTCATCCTGGTCATTTTGCAATTTCAAGACGTAAAAGCCATCTTCAATCAATACTTCCGTATACGACCCTTGAGCGACATTTTCGGTTAGCATTCTTTGTAAAATTAAATTATCTATTTAGAAATGTTCTAAATAGTGTTGCGCAGAATCGGTTAAACCGACATATAAACAATGGATTGAAGGCAATTTACGACGAAATACGTTCAAAAACACCAAAATCGATACTAATTGTTCCTCTAGCGTTATTTTTATATGAACGATGCTTCTATTTTTGTGCACGTTCCAAAAAGATCTATGAAAGATTATCACATTTCAAGGCATAATTCTTTTTATACCATTGGCCTTAATTACAAGAAGGCCGATGCACACATTCGTGGCCATTTCAGCTTGAGTGAGGCCGCCATGGAAAATTTATTGGTCCAGGCCAAAGCCATTGGTATTGATGGGCTATTGGCCACCTCTACCTGTAACCGGACCGAATTGCACGGTTTTGCACAACATCCTTTTCAGCTCATCAAACTTTTGTGCGACAACACCCAGGGTACTGTGGAAGAATTTCAAGATGTTGCCTACGTATATAAAAACAACGATGCCATTTCTCATTTGTTCCGTGTAGGTACGGGGCTCGATAGTCAGATTTTGGGTGATTTTGAAATCATAAGCCAATTGCGGCAAAGCTTCAATCGCTCCAAAAAACACGGTATTGCCAACCCCTTTATCGAACGTTTGTGTAATTCTGTGATCCAGGCCAGCAAGCGTATAAAAAACGAAACTGAGATTTCATCGGGTGCCACTTCCGTCTCCTTTGCCTCTGTCCAATACATCCTGAAAAATGTCAAGGACATTTCCGATAAGAACATTTTGCTCTTTGGCACAGGGAAAATTGGGCGCAACACCTGTGAAAATCTCATTAAGCATACCCAAAATTCGCATATTACCTTAATCAACCGAACCAAGGACAAAGCGGAAAAAATCGCGGGCAAATTCAATTTGGTTGTAAAGGACTATGGTGACCTGCAGACCGAGATTCGAAATTCTGATATCCTGGTCGTTGCAACGGGTGCCCAATCGCCCACCATTTCCAAGGAAATCCTGTATCCCAAAAAGCCCTTGTTGATCTTGGACCTCTCCATCCCCAAAAATGTGTCCGATGATGTCTCGGAAATCGAAAACGTGACTTTAATCCATTTGGACCATCTTTCACAGATGACGGATGAGACCTTGGAACGCCGGAAACAATTTATCCCACAGGCAGAGCGTATTATTGAGGAGGTGAAGCGAGATTTTATCCAATGGTTGGAAACCCGAAAATTTGCTCCGGTTATCAAGGCATTAAAAGAAAAATTGAATACGATGAAGGAGGAGGAGTTGGATTACCAATCCAAAAAAATATCCGATTTCAACTCACAACAAGCGGATGTCATTTCGGAACGAATCATTCAAAAAATTACCAAACAATTCGCCAATCACCTTAAGGATGCCAATGGCGATGCAGACGAAAGTCTGGCGCTAATTCAAAAAGTTTTTCAGTTAGAATTAAATTCCCAATGAGCAAGATTATTAGAATAGGCACCCGCGATAGCGAACTAGCGTTATGGCAGGCGAATACCGTTAAGAACAAACTGGAAGCTCTGGGATTCGAAACCACTTTGGTTCCGGTAAAATCGACAGGAGATTTGGTTTTGGACAAACCGCTGTACGAGCTTGGAATCACAGGGATTTTTACCAAGACCCTGGATGTGGCCATGTTACGTGGTGATATCGATATTGCTGTCCACTCAATGAAAGATGTACCTACCGCATTGCCTAAAGGTATTGTACAGGCAGCCGTTCTGGAACGTGCCAATTACCTTGATATTCTAGCATTTAATGATAATGAGGAGTTTTTGGCAAGTAAGGATGCCGTTATAGCAACAGGTAGTCTAAGAAGAAAAGCGCAATGGTTAAATAGATACCCAACGCATACGGTTGTTGACCTCAGGGGAAACATAAACAGTCGTATGCAAAAATTGAAGGACAATGATTGGAACGGGGCTATTTTTGCGGCTGCCGGATTAGACCGTATTGGGCTAGAACATGAAAACACCATAGGTCTTACATGGATGGTACCCGCACCTGCCCAAGGCGCTATCGTCATTGCCGCTATGGAAAATGACGAGTTTGTTCGTGAAGCCTGCAGTAAGCTAAATCATGAGACCACCGAAATTTGCACAAAACTTGAGCGGGAATTTCTTAGATTATTAGAAGGTGGGTGTACAGCTCCGATCGGGGCTTTAGCCTATATCGACAACAAAGAGGAAATAACCTTGAAAGGGGTTCTGCTTTCTATTGACGGCAAGAAAAAATTGGAGTCTGAGTTTACTACAGCATTAGGAAAACATCAAAATATAGCGCGTGATTGTGCGAATAGTATTTTAAGCCGTGGTGGCAAGCGTTTGATGGGTGAAATACTGAATGAAAGCATCCAAACCAACATATTTTCAACAAAAAAACTCACCTCAGAGCAAATACATCTTTTTCAAGATGGACTCAAAGTGGAATCAGAGGATTTCATCAAAACAAATCCGACACGGATTTCCAAAAGCATCCTAAAGTCTGAAATCCAGAATGTGGTCATCACCAGCAAGAATGCCGTTGAAGCCCTGTTGACCAATGTTAGTGCTGATGAACTACGTTTCAAAAATATCTATTGTGTTGGAAGGCGGACCAAACGTTTGATAGAAAACCGAATCGGTAAAGTGAAGCATTCCGAAAACAATGCAAAAAAATTAGCAGACCATTTAGTAGAGTATTTGGAAGGCACAGAAGTAACGTATTTCTGCAGCAACCTAAGAATGGATGACCTTCCCAAAATATTGGAGGCGAATAAAATTACGGTTAACGAAATTGAAGCCTATAGAACCAAACACTCACCGGTAAAAGTGGATGAAAGTGTTGAAGGTGTACTGTTTTTTAGCCCATCTACGGTTGATAGCTATCTACAATCCAACAGGGCCAACAAAATTGCCTATTGCATTGGTGAAAGCACGGCAAAAACAGCAAAAAAACACTTTGAAGATGTTAGGGTCGCAAAAATGCCCCTTGTTGAAAGTGTTATCGATTTGGTAAATCTGAATTATAATAAAAAGACCTAAGACCTGCCAAGTTTTGAAAACCTGACAAGTCTAACTTACGCCATGTGACTATGATTAAAAATGACCTTTTCCTAAGAGCCCTAAAAGGTGAAACTGTTGAGCGACCCCCCGTATGGATGATGCGACAGGCCGGAAGATACTTGCCCGAATTTATGGAAATTCGCAAGAAATATGACTTCTTTACACGTTGCCAAACACCCGAACTGGCCTCCGAGATAACGGTACAACCCATTCGTAGGTATGGTATGGATGCTGCCATTTTATTCAGTGATATTTTGGTCATTCCCCAGGCAATGAACATCGAAGTGCAGATGAAGCCCAACTTTGGTCCCTATCTGCCCAATCCTATTCAGACCCAAAAGGCCGTGGACAATGTAGTGGTTCCTGATGTACATGCCGAACTGGATTATGTGATGCAAGCCATCAAAATGACAAAAGAGAAATTGAACGATGAGATTCCCTTAATCGGCTTTGCCGGTTCGCCTTGGACCATTTTGTGCTATTGCGTACAAGGACAAGGCAGTAAAACTTTTGATAAGGCAAAGGAATTCTGTTTTACCCAACCCGTTGCGGCCCATCAATTATTACAGAAAATCACGGATACGACCATTGCCTATTTAAAGGCAAAAGCAAAAGCGGGAGTGAATGCCGTCCAGGTTTTTGATTCTTGGGGTGGAATGCTATCCCCAACCGATTATCAGGAATTTTCTTGGAAGTACATACAACAAATCATTGATGCCTTAAAAGAGGAAGCCCCAGTTATCGTATTTGGCAAAGGATGCTGGTTTGCCTTACAGGAAATGGCACAATCCGGTGCTGCTGCCCTAGGCGTAGATTGGACCTGCTCGGCCCGAAATGCAAGATACTTGACGGGTGGGAATATTACCTTGCAGGGGAATTTTGACCCTGCTCGATTGTTGTCCCCACCTGCGGATATCAAGAAAATGGTCACCCAAATGATCAATGAATTTGGGAAGGACAAATATGTGGTGAATCTTGGACATGGTATCTTGCCCAATATTCCCTTGGAGAATGCCAAGGCCTTTATAGAAGCTGTAAAAGAATATAAGGCATGAATCTTCTAAAGGCTTTCAGAAGATTGAAACCAATCGGTATATGGAAGCTTTTAAAATTATGTTTAGCCCATATATTGTTTGTGGCCCCTACGATAAGGGCAACTCAAAAATGTATGCAGGTCTCCACAGAACATTACCAAAGAAAACACTATTTGAATGGTAGGGCCAATGCTTTTAGACATGCCCTATGGACCTACTTGATTGCCAAATATTGTACCAAGTGGTCCAAAAATCCAGATGACGCATTGCTTTGGACAAAAAACATTACCGATTGGCATGAATTTGCATTCTCGAACGGAGCGTTGGCCCAAAAGATGGATTTTCATAACAATGGGATTGGGCATACTCTTTTTATGAACTATGAAAATGAGTCCGTTTTGGAAGTCATTGAGATATTAATGGCCAAAACGAAAGAGTCGCTTTTCATCGATTTAAGTACCGACCTTAAATCGATAAGCAATAAGTTGGTTCATATTGAAGAATAGTAGACCTGTCAGGTTTTGAAAACCTGACAGGTCTAAATCTCATATCTAAAATGATAGAAGTGATTATAGATTTTGACAACTACTTTATAGAACCCATTGCCGAGAAAGACGCCTGGAGGCTTTGCGATTTTATCGTTTCAAATGCCGATAGGTTAAAACGCTATTTTCCTAAAACATTGGAACAAAACCTAAACCCAGATCTATCGCGGTATTTTGTAACGAAGAAGGCAAGACAATACCATGCAAAGGAGGAGTTCTTATTCAAACTAAAGGAAAAGCAAAGCAGAACAATTATTGGCCTTGTCTATATCAAAGATCTCGATTGGAACAAAAAGCAAGGGGAAATGGCATATTGCATCGGTTATCAATTTGAGGGAATGGGTTGGATGACCCAATCGGTCAAAGCACTCTCGAAGTACGCTTTTGACACTTTAGGACTCATAACATTGCAAATTATTGTACATCACACGAATCTAGGGAGTACCACAGTCGCTAAAAAATGTGGCTATATTTGGAAGCGCCTACTGAAAGCCGAACATACTCCACCGAATGAAGCGGCTTTGGATATGGAATTATATGAATTATCGAAACGGCCATAGACCTGTCAGGTTTTGAAAACCTGACAGGTCTAGTTCAAACAACAGGTCTAATTCAATACAAAAAGATGACACTAGCGGCACTGGAAAAAGACCATTATTACCATATTTATAATAGAGGTATAAATAGTAATCCCATTTTTAAAAATGATGAAAACAAACAGTATTTTTTAAAACTTGTGGATAAATACTTATCCACTAAAGCTGTTATTTTGGTCTATTGCCTTATGGACAATCACTATCACATGGTGATAAGGGTTATTTCCGATGAAAAGTCAACCACCCAGGCATTTTCCAATCTTTTCAACGCCTATGCCAAAGCTTTTAACAAGCAAGAAGATAGAACAGGTGGGTTATTTGAACGGCCTTTCAAAAGGAAGCAAATCAAAGATGAAACTTATTTAAAAAATTTGATAGTTTACATTCATACGAATCCAGAAAATCATGGAATAACCAACGATTTTAGTACTTTTCAATTTTCTTCGTATTCCTATTTTCAAACAGGAATTGAATTAAACCGAGTGCAAATAGAAAAAGAAGAAGTTTTATCTCTCTTCGAAGATTTTAAAAATATGGATTACGTTCACAAATCGAACATTGGTTCCGAAAACAAATCACAAGACTTAGGCTTGTCAGGTTTTGAAAATCAGATAGGTAAGGACAGAAAAAAATCTGTGCCATTTGATAATCAAATCAAGGACCGATTCTATTCTTACATTCAAAAACTACAGGATACCATCACATCTAGACTCGAGGAGGTTGATGGAAAGGCCAAATTTCGTCAAGACCTCTGGGAACGCCCTGAAGGCGGTGGCGGCCGTACAAGGGTGATTGAAAACGGAAACGTCTTTGAAAAAGGCGGAGTAAACATATCCGCTGTACATGGAGCACTTCCAGAAAGTATGCAAAACTATTTTGGAGTTGCAGATGCCGACTTCTTTGCGTGCGGATTAAGCCTTGTACTCCACCCCAAGAGTCCAATGGTGCCTACAGTACATGCCAATTGGCGGTATTTTGAGATGCATGATAAATCCGGGGCGATTGTTGACCAATGGTTTGGCGGCGGACAAGACCTTACGCCCTATTATTTGTTTGATGAGGATGCTTCTCATTTCCATAACACTTGCAAAAAAGCCTGTGACCAGTACGACCCTGAATTTTATCCCAATTACAAAAAGAAGTGCGACGATTATTTCTGGAATTCCCATCGCAATGAGGCCAGGGGTGTCGGCGGACTCTTTTTTGACTATTGCAAAGCAACTGATAAAATGAAAATGCAAGATTGGTATAATTTCGTGACCGAAGTTGGCAATAGCTTTTTGGATACGTATATACCAATCGTTCTAAAAAGAAAAGGTCTTGAGTACTCTCAAAAACAAAGGGATTGGCAAGAAATTAGACGGGGAAGGTATGTAGAATTCAATTTGGTACATGACAAAGGTACTTTGTTCGGATTACGAACCAATGGGCGTATAGAAAGCATCCTAATGAGTCTACCGCCACACGTACAATGGCATTATGACCATCATCCCGAAAAGGGCAGTGAGGAGGAACAATTGATAAAAGTGCTTAAAAAACCCAAATCGTGGGTTTAATAAAATTCAGACCAGACCTGTCAGGTTTTGAAAACCTGACAGGTCTAACTACTCTTATTGCTATGAAACCCTCACAGAGTAATTTCGTAGACCAAGTCCAAAATAGACATTCTAAAATCGCCAAAAGATTGGGTTTAAGATAAATCATGTCAAATAAGAATTACTTTATTGTCATCTCAATTATTGGCCTCTTCGCACAGATGTCTTGTAAAAAGGCAAAACCGGCAGTGAGCGATTTGGATATTCAATTTACCCAAGACACCTTGGCGGTCGGTTATACCTATTGGTGGTCGGAATCAGGTCCGTTTACCGGGGAATGTGGCGATACGCTTTCCTTTGTTTTTAGTGGTACCATAACGGATATTCTAGCCCCAACTGAAGAAGCAGGACCTTTGTACAGCTCTCAAAAAGGCTTTATACTAATAAATCAGGTATTCAAAATAAAGGATATGGGGGCCAATAGCTATACCAATCAACAATTCTTTGTTTCAGATTGTTTTAATAGTTTGGAGCTAAAAAAAGAGGATAAGGTTCTCGTCTTCTGCTACGATTATGAAAATGATTATAGTATTCCTGGAGGCAGCTCAATTTTAAAAATTGATTCCTTGGATGAACCTTTAATAGCATCCACTAAAAAATACATTGACGCTGGGGAAAATGCCTTAGCCATCAAAGATGATATTCACTTATGGAACGAGTACCGATTAGGGGAAGAATTGGAACGAATCATTCATTGCAAAGAAAGTACTGATTAGCTCACAAATACTTAAATTTGACAGAATTGGGCTATACGACCACCTTCCTGAACAGAACAGTGAGGAGGAACGATTGATAAAAGTGCTTAAAAGTCCAAATCGTGGGTTTAACCTAAAAATCAGACCAGACCTGTCAGGTTTTGAAAACCTGAAAGGTCTCACTATCTTTATTGTTATGAAACCCGCATAGAGTGATTTGGTCGACCAGTGCAAAATAACGTGACAAAAGAAAATGATTAAATATCCGATAGTTATAAATATTTAAACATGAAACTCAAAATTTTCCAAATCGACGCATTTACGGATACCGTTTTTTCAGGAAATCCGGCTGCAGTATGCATATTGGATTCATGGTTGGATACTCCCTTAATGCAACATATAGCGGCTGAAAACAATCTGGCCGAGACGGCTTTTGTCATCAAAAATAACGGCCGGTATGATATCAGATGGTTTACTCCAGAGATTGAGGTAGATCTTTGTGGGCATGCCACGTTGGCCTCGGCCTTTGTGCTATTCAATCATTATATTCAGGATGCTGATACCATCAACTTTTATTCCTCGAGAAGTGGAGCATTGACGGTTGAAAAAGGTGATGATGGTTATTTGGTTATGGACTTTCCGGTGGATGTATTAACCGAAGTAGATTCTATTTCGGCCCTAAATATGGCCTTGGGGATTATACCCAAGCATACGTTCAAAGGCAAAACCGATTATTTACTCATCTGTGAAAACCAAAAAGAAATTGAGAATATTAAACCGGACTTTTTTCAATTGGATAAAATTGAGGCAAGAGGAGTTATTGTTTCTGCCACAGGTAACGACGTTGATTTTGTATCCCGCTTTTTTGCCCCCCAATCCGGTATCCCGGAAGATCCGGTTACAGGTTCGGCCCATACCACATTAACTCCATATTGGTCCAAAGTACTAGGGAAGGACAAACTTTCGGCCAAGCAACTATCCCAAAGGGGTGGTGAGCTTATTTGTGAAGACCTTGGCGAGCGAATCAAAATATCAGGCAAAGCCGTATCCTATTTAATAGGGGAAATTAATATAAAGTTTTAAGCATTAAGTTTTAAGCCCACTTAGCCCATGGTCAATTACAAAAATTATAAGGTTTGGCAACGTTCGCACAGGTTGGTCCTGCAAATCTATAAACTGACAAAAACTTACCCCAAATCGGAACAATTTGGATTGGTCTCACAGATGAATCGTGCTTGCATTTCCATTCCTACCAATATCGCGGAAGGCTGCGGGAGGGAGACTCAAAAGGAATTGATTCGGCAATAGCAGATGAAATTAAAAAGATGCTGGCCGCCTTTGATTCAAACCATAAAAAAATCAATTAATACATAACTTTATAAACTTTCAACTTAGAACTTAAAACTACAGAAATGTACCCAATAATAAGAAATAGAAGACTACGTTCCTCAGAAGCCATTAGGCGATTAGTAAAAGAGATCATTATAACCCCTGACGATTTTTTGGTGCCACTTTTTGTGGTTGAGGGGGAAAATATTAAAGAGGAAATTGCCTCCATGCCCAACTATTATCGTTTAAGCTTGGATAATCTTGAAAAAGAGGTGAAAGAGTTATGGAAAATGGGACTGTGTTCCGTCTTATTGTTTGTTAAAGTTCCTGAAAACCTGAAGGACAATAAAGGAACAGAGGCTTTAAACCCAGACGGACTTATGCAACAAGCCATAAAAACGGTTAAAAATACCTGTCCGGACATGTTAGTAATGACTGACGTTGCTTTGGACCCCTATTCTTCTTATGGGCACGATGGTATTATTGGTGATGGACAAATCTTGAACGATGAGACCACAGAGATCTTGGCCGAAATGAGTGTTTCCCACGCCCAGGCCGGTGCAGATTTTGTTGCACCGAGTGATATGATGGATGGCCGTATACTTACCATTCGGGAAGCCCTTGAAGAAGAAGGTTTTTTGAATACAGGTATTATGAGCTATAGCGCCAAATATGCTAGCGCTTTTTATGGCCCTTTTCGCGATGCTTTGGATTCGGCCCCCGTTGATATAAAAAATGTGCCCAAAGACAAAAAAACCTATCAAATGGATTTCGCCAATAGGTTTGAGGCTATCAAGGAAACCCAAATGGATGTGGATGAAGGTGCAGATATTGTCATGGTAAAACCAGGACTGTGCTATTTGGATATTGTTCGCGAAATCAGAAATGAAGTGGAGGTGCCCGTGGCCGTTTACCAAGTTTCAGGAGAATATTCTATGTTGAAGGCTGCAGCTGAAAAAGGTTGGTTGGATCATGATGCTGTTATGATGGAACAACTTATCGCCATAAAACGGGCTGGAGCGAATATAATCGCCTCTTACTTTGCAAAGGATGTCGTTAGACTATTGGATGAATAACATATTGTATATTGTCGTTGCATAGAATGTCGCCCTTCAACAAAGCCTGTCCTGAGTGTAATCGAAGGGCTCAGGGTGACCAAAAATGAATTCTAATTAATAATTAGGCAAGCTTTCGATATTTGTCATTCCTGCCTAGGTAGGAATCCATTAAAATTAAAGGCTCCTTTTGAGAAAAATATGAAAAAAACACTTTTTATACTTATAGGTTTGTTCATTGCAAACCTCCATTCACAAGAGGATGCGACCATTCCAATACTCATTGATGCCGTTGAAGGATTGCCCTATGCCGACCTATCCAATATGGGAATGGATTCGACCTTCATCTATTCCAAAGTTGATTCAATAGTAACGAACGGTATAAAAACTAAAGCTTTTCCAGGGGCGCAGATTCTGGTTGCCAAAAACGGTTCCATAGTTTTTTATGAAAGCTACGGCTATCATACTTATGACAGCATACAGGCTGTGTCCAATGACGATATCTACGATTTGGCATCCGTTACTAAAATAGCTGGCCCTTTACCCGCCTTGATGAAACTCGTTGATGAGGGTAAGTTACGTTTAGACGAACCCTTTAGTACCTACTGGAAAGATTGGAAAAACATCCCGGATAAAAAAGATATTACGTTACGAGAAATATTGGCCCATCAAGCAGGTTTGGTGCCCTATATTGTTTTTCTAAACGAAGTGATCAAGAAAAGTGGCAAACTGAAAAGACGTTTTGTACGCAGTAAACCAAGTTCGCGATTTAATAATCAGGCCTACGATCATCTTTTTGTGAAGAACAACTTTAATCATAAAATGTACCGCTTGATCAATAAATCAAAGGTAAGCGCCGAAAAGAAATACACGTATTCAGGGCTTACTTTTTTGATATTTCCGAAGCTGATTGAACAATTGACGGGAGAACCCTATGAAGACTACCTCATAAAAAACTTCTATTCACCCTTAGGAGCCACAACCTTGGGATTCAGGCCCAAAACAAAGAATTATCCCAATAGGATCGTACCCACTGAAATAGATACGCTCTACAGACATGCATTGACCCAAGGTTGGGTGCACGACGAAAACGCTTCACTTTTAGGAGGAGTTTCAGGTAATGCAGGTTTGTTTGCAACGGCCAACGATTTAGCCAAACTCATGCAGATGTATCAAAATTATGGTTCCTTCAATGGCCACCAATTTATTTCGGAAGCCACTGTAAAAGAATTTATCAAGGTGCAATATCCCGAAAATGAAAACAGAAGGGGCTTGGGTTTTGATAAGCCCTTATTGGATAATTCGAAGTTGATCCTTTCCGAAGCTTATCCCGCACCCGAAGCTAGTTTATTAAGCTTTGGACATAGTGGCTTCACAGGAACATTCATTTGGGCGGATCCAAAAAACCAATTGGTATTTATTTTTCTATCCAATCGCGTCTATCCCACTAGGGAAAACAGAAATCTATACACCTTGAACATCCGAGGAGCCCTGCAACAAGTGTTTTATGAATCAACTTTATCCAATTAACCTCTAATTATCACTATTTTAGTCCTTACAAACCAACTTCATGGGACTATTATTATTTTACGCCTTTATTTCCATTTTTTTTTCTTTCCTCTGCTCCATTTTGGAAGCGGTATTATTAAGTATTAATCCCACGTTTATCAGTCTCAAGAAAAAAGAGGGTAAGGCCTATGCACAAACTTTGGAAACCCTTAAAAAGGATGTGGACAAACCGCTAATCGCCATTCTTACCTTAAATACCATTGCCCATACCGTGGGAGCCATTTTAGTCGGTGTTCAAGCGAAAGTTGCTTATGCCGATTTGTACGGTACGACCCAAAGAGCCTTTTTGGGTATTGAATTTACCGAAGATGTCATGGTAGGTGTTGTTTCGACCCTAATGACCCTCCTTATTTTGATAGCCTCAGAAATAATTCCAAAAACCATTGGAGCAACTTATTGGAAGCAATTGGCCAATTTTACAGCTAAGGTGCTTAAAGCAATGATTCTTTTCCTCAAATGGACAGGCTTGTTATGGTTTTTGCAACTCTTCACCAAACTTGTTGGAGGCAAGGGGCATCACGGCAGTGTGCTTAGTCGGGAAGATTTTACGGCCATGGCCGATATTGCCCATGAAGAAGGAGTCTTTCAAGAATCAGAGTCCATCATCATCAAAAACTTGTTGAAGTTCGATGAAATTTTGGCCAAAGACATTATGACCCCAAGAACTGTCATGAAAATTGCACCAGAAAACAAAACCATCAAGGATTTTTTTGATGACAATCCTAAACTCCGATTTTCTAGGATTCCCATTTACAAGGAAACAGCTGACGATATCACCGGTTTTGTGCTTAAAGATACCGTTATGGAGGAAGTAATCAATGAACATGGAGACAGCCTGCTTTCCTCGATCAAAAGGGATATCTTGGTCATAAATCGTAATAAGCCTATTCCAGACCTATTTGAGACCTTTATCTCGCAACGGCAACATATTGCACTGGTTGTTGATGAATATGGCTCAGTAAGTGGCCTAGTGACTATGGAAGATGTTATTGAGACCCTTTTAGGACTCGAAATAGTAGATGAAAGTGATAAGGTCGAAGATTTGCAAAGTCTGGCTCGTGAAAATTGGAAAATAAGGGCCAAGCGTTTAGGGATTATTGATGAAGAGGCGAAAATAGATTGATGCAAATAGCCTTTATACATACACCATTAGGCATTGCCAAACTGGAAGGCGATGAAAGCGGATTGGCCGCTATTACAATCCTGAATGATGAACAACCTGTTAGCACCATCATTCCTGAAGTAATGGAAGATGCCGTATATCAACTACGAGAGTATTTTGATGAAAAACGCCAATCCTTTAGTCTAGCTTTGAATCCGACAGGTACTGATTTTCAAAAAAGGGTTTGGGCCGAACTTCAAAACATTCCCTTTGGCAAAACGGTTTCATACCTGGCCCTTTCAAAAACACTAGGTGATGTGAAAGCCATTAGGGCTGTTGCAGCGGCAAATGGCAAAAACCCTTTATGGATCGTTGTTCCTTGCCATAGGGTTATCGGAAGTGATGGTTCTTTAACCGGTTATGCTGGTGGCCTACATCGTAAAAAATGGCTTTTGGACCATGAGAACCCTATAAAACAACAATCTCTTTTTTAGAATTTACAAACCAGTTGGTTTGCTTTACCCTTTTTGCTCTAAATACGTGTCGCAAAACTGTATTTCATCGAATTTCTCAAGAAGATTATTGGTAATCGGTATGCAATGGGCGCTTCAAAAGAACTAAAGAACAAACCAAGAGGTTGGTTTGATTGATTTTATTTCGCTTGACAGAAAAATCCTAAATAACTCAAAAGAAGCCATGTAAGGGCAAATCCAAATTTGTTTGTATATTTAGTTTATGCTAGCCAAAATTCACTTAGAACATATTCTATTTTTAGACATCGAAACCGTTCCTGAAGTTGAAAATTTTCAAGAATTGGATGATGCCAAAAAGGAGTTATGGGAACAAAAATCGCAATACCAACGCAAGGAAGAATTTACCCCTGAAGCGTTTTATGATAGGGCGGGTATTTGGGCCGAGTTCGGAAAGGTTATATGTATTTCCGTTGGTTATTTTAATCTAAAAGGAGATGTTAGGGAATTTAGGGTCACTAGCTTTCATGGCGAGGAACCCAAATTACTTAAGGATTTTAAGACGCTTTTGGATGGCCATTTTAGGCATCCTAAAAATTTACTTTGTGTCCATAATGGCAAAGAATTTGATTTTCCCTATATCGCCCGTCGCATGATTATTCATGGTATTGATCTACCTTATAAATTGGACCTCTTTGGCAAAAAACCATGGGAAGTACCGCATTTGGATACCATGGATTTATGGAAGTTCGGGGACTATAAACACTACACCTCCTTAAAACTGATGGCCAATATTTTGGGCATACCATCTCCTAAAGAAGATATTGACGGTAGCATGGTTCGCGATGTTTATTATAATGAAGGCGATTTAGACCGAATAATTACCTATTGTGAGTTGGATGTGGTTGCCACGGCCCAGGTATTTCTACGATTAAGAAATGAAGAGCTTTTGGCTGACGATGACATCAAGAAAGTTTGATGAATATATTCTTCCCCTCAGTTGCATTCGCTTATCATTCGTTATACTTTAATTGAATATATACCGGAAAGTGATCGCTATAGCCACCAATATACTTACGACCAACATACGTTCTATAGGGTGCTCCCTTGTATTTGCCTTTCCACTCGGTCAAAAGAGTATCATCAAAGATATTGGCATGGGTAAAACTATGCGTTCCATTCTCATAATTAAAAAAGTTATGGGACACTATAATCTGATCAAAAAGGCTCCAACTTCGCCTATAATTAGCACTGCCACGTTCAGGGGAGCGTAGTTTATCCATAGGGTTGTACAAATTGGTTTCCTCCATTAATTTTTGAATACTGGCCGAATCAGGATCATCATTAAAGTCGCCCATGATAATGTAATTCGGATTTGAATGCTGCTCTTCAATTTTCGCCATGACAGCTTTAACCGTCTTAGCGGCTTCCAACCTCTTGTAATTAGTTTTCACATCTCCATCCCTTCGAGAAGGCCAATGGTTCACAAAAACATGGACCTCCTCCCCATTCAACTTTCCGTGAACGTAAAGTATATCCCTTGTGGTATCCCTTTCGCCTTCTTGGTTATAAACCAAAAGTGTAATAGGTTCCGAAAACAAAACTTCAAAATAATCTTTATGATACAGTAATGCCGTATCTATGCCCCGCTCATCAGGTGAATCATAATGCACATAATGATAATCTATTTTGCTCAGTGGTTCTGTGCTTATAAGATCTTGGACTACCATCTCGTTCTCAATCTCGGCTATTCCTATTAAAGCAGGAGCCCTTTGAGCTTCTTCAAGGCCTATCTCAGATATGGTTTTAGCAAGTTTGAATAATTTTTTTTTGTAGCGCTTTGGAGTCCATTTTTTGTGTCCCTTTGGAGTAAAGTCATCATCTAGAGTTTCAGGGTCGTCAATGGTATCAAAGAGATTTTCAAGATTATAGAATGCAACAGTGTAAAGATTTGGTTTCTTTTTTTTCTTAAAAAATGGGAAAAGCATACTTTTTTTGGTTAGTGCTGTAAATTTACAAAAATAGCTTGTCCAGTAATGTTTAAATTTGCACATTAAATTAAACTATGTTAGAAAAGAAAACCATTGAATACGAAAAAGTTGTCCTAGTTGGGGTCATCAACAGGAAGCAAAATGAAGAAAAGGTAACCGAATATCTTGATGAGTTGGAATTTCTGACCTATACCGCTGGAGGCGAAGTCGCTAAGCGGTTTGTACAAAGAGTTGATGTGCCCAATCCAAAAACATTGATAGGTAGTGGTAAAATGAAAGAGGTAGAGGAATTTGTAGAGGAATTTGAAATAGGATCCGTAATATTCGACGATGAACTTTCCCCAGGGCAGCAACGTAATATCGAGAAACAATTACGCTGCAAAATATTGGATCGAACGAGTTTGATTTTGGACATTTTTGCACAGCGAGCCCAGACCAGTTACTCAAGAACGCAAGTAGAATTGGCGCAATATGAATATCTCTTACCCCGATTAACCGGCCTGTGGACGCATTTGGAACGACAAAAAGGGGGTATCGGAATGCGTGGCCCAGGTGAAACGGAAATTGAAACTGATAGGCGAATTGTACGTGATCGGATTTCACTACTCAAGAAAAAGCTTTCTAAAATTGATCGGCAAATGGAGACCCAACGAGGTAACCGGGGTGCTCTAGTCCGCGTTGCCCTGGTAGGTTATACCAATGTTGGTAAATCAACATTGATGAATGTTATAAGCAAGAGTGATGTTTTTGCCGAAAACAAGCTTTTTGCTACTTTGGATACCACAGTGCGAAAAGTGGTCATTGGCAACCTTCCTTTTCTGCTTAGTGATACAGTGGGATTTATTCGAAAACTACCTACCCAATTGGTGGAGAGTTTTAAAAGTACGCTTGATGAGGTTCGCGAAGCGGATCTATTACTTCATGTGGTAGACATTTCCCATCCTAATTTTGAGGATCATATAGAATCGGTAAACAAAATTTTGGCGGAAATTGAAAGTGCGGATAAAAAGAGCATTATGGTTTTTAATAAAATAGATCAATACCAACATCAAACCATTGATGAAGATGATTTGATGACCGAAAGAACGGCAAGGCATTTTACAATTGAAGACTGGAAACGCACATGGATGCAAAAAGTGGGTGAAAATGCTTTATTTATTTCGGCTTTGAACAAAGAAAACCTAGATGAATTCCGTAAAAGGGTCTATACTGTGGTCAGAGACATACATGTTACCCGTTTCCCATATAACAATTTTCTATATCCTGAACATTTAGATGGATATTAACGGGTCCAAAACAACATAAATAATGCATTTCATCGAAGAAATTAAACCGTTGATTTTTTCACAACATTTTAAGGTATGTTCACAACATATTTTTGGGCCTGCCCGATGTCAAGCCTATCTTTACATCGTAATTAAGTGATTGTGTCTTATCTAAATCAAGATACAGACTTAGCCCAAAAAAGTGCAAGTTTCCCCAAGCAAGCACAAACCTATAAAAGCTATCCCGATAGTCATCGGGAGGGACCAAATTTTACGATTGTACTTAACCAAAAAAAGCCCTTTGAAAAGAGGGCCTTTTTTTGTTCCATAATAGAGTTGTTTCGAAAAACTGTGCATTTCATCGATTATACCATACATTTTAACCTGTTTTACCACAAGTTTGACATGATTCACAACAAAAATTTAGAGGTTTTGAGCCTTGAATCTACATTCGCAATGTATTTATGATTTATAGTTATGTCCCACTTGAAGCCAAACTTAACCAATTAATAGTCCTGATAGCTATCGGGATGGAGCTTACCGGTCTTGATTTTGGCCTAAATAGGTTTTTTTAGACTGTTGAACTCAATTTTACAAATCCTACTTGATAAAAGAGCCCTGACCAAATGGTCAGGGTTTTGCTTTTTTATCTATCTGATACTAAAAGGCATAATTAAGCCCGAACAACCAGTAGGTTTGTAGTTCATTATCAATATTGTCAAAGGTTGCATCGGCAACAGGCGTTGGTCCGTTCACTGCATAGTTAAGAGCTTCTTGCTTGTTGTTCCTTAGTCCAAATTCAAATCCTACCCCTATACCATTCCGAATTGTATAGCCAAATGAGTTGATCCATGTCCAACTGGACAAATCGGAAGTTGTATAGCTCCTAAACATGGAAAGATTGGTCTTAAAATTGACATGGCCTATTTTTCTGGTATAGTCAGCAACGATTTTTGTTCCTAGGGAAGACTGAAAGATTGCGTCCTCCTCGCTAAATACAAAGTTATAGTTCAATGGGTGTATTACCACAACCATGTCAGTAATCGGTGTCCAAGTAGCACCAATACCAAGGTCCAAATATCCCGGATCGTTAAAATTGCTCAACAAGGTGGTCCTATACTCCCCCAAGCCCGAAATAGCCAATTTATTACTGATTTTATGTCCGTATAAAGAGGTAATCGTAAAGACATCTGTTGCTTCTTTAAAGCTATCGTCATCGGCGGTATTATCCTTATCATCAAATTTAACCCAAGCAAGATTCAAATTTCCTGAGTTTCTCCAGAAAAACTTTTCTTGTTGGAGGTTCGCAAACGCATTAACCGTAATTCCGATATTGCCAGCACTTGAATTTGGCTGTCCTTTGGAGTACCAATTGCTAAAACCTGAAAGATTGGCGCCAATAGTACCAAACGCCCCTTTTTTCCAGCCCGGAAAGGCATCGATTTGTACTTGAAGGGCATCCGCCCTCCCTTGAATTGCTGCAATGGAATCTTTTTTTAGAGCCTGCAAGGCTTTTAGCTCTTCGGGAGTCTGACCATAAATAACGGAAATGCCAAAAATAGCCACAAAAGTGAATATTACTTTTTTCATAATGCTTAGTGTTTATGAAGGCAAAAATAAGAATTGTTAACAATAAACAATTACCGTTATTAACAATTATCGCTTCTTGTAAATGGGTACTGCGGAGCAGGCCTCACCGTACATAACGCTTTTTGCAATGGGCAGGAGTTTTGCAGTTATCCACAAATAGGCATTTTGAGGAACGGGTTTATTACCGCAGCCTTTGATTATAACAGGTTTGTCTTTAAAAGCAGAAATATCCATATTCTCGATGATGGGTTGGTAAATCGATGTTTCCAATTGTTCCAATGTTCCTTGAACCACTTTTTTTGCAAAAGACTGCAATTTACTGGCCACCAACATGTACGCCCATCCGGGTATTATGGCGTCTGTAGAACAATGAATTGCCACATATTTGTCTTGATAGACACTCCAATCATTTTCTGAGATGCTCGCCCTGAATTCCTTTTCTCGTAAGACAAGTCCATTATACAACCATTGTTTAATGTCCAAAACCACCCGCTCCCCATTTGGGTAATAGTCCTCTAGATCAATTGTGATCAATTGGCTCTGTGCAACACGGTTTATGATTTTTTCAGACATACATTAGACTTCAGAATTCTGTTATCAGATTTCAATTTAGAGTAATCCCAATTCTAATTTGGCTTCTTCACTCATAAGGTCTTGGGTCCAAGGCGGATCAAAAGTAATTTCAACTTCGGCATCTTTAACCGCATCCAGGGATTTTACCTTTTCCTCTACTTCGACAGGGAGCGTCTCGGCCACCGGACAATTTGGGGAAGTAAGTGTCATCAATATTTTTACATCGCTGTCCTCATTTACAAAAACGTCGTAGATCAACCCCAGCTCATAAATATCGACTGGAATTTCAGGGTCGTAAATGGTTTTTATAACCTGTACTATCTTCTCACCCAATTCTTGGGTATTCATCACTGCTTCGCTCATTTTCTTAATTTTAGTTGAGTTGAGTTTGGTACGCAATAGCATACATTTTCAACTGTTTTACCATACTGACCAATCCGTTTGCCCTTGTTGGTGACAAATGCTCCTTTAATCCAATTTCATCTATAAAACCAGTATCGGCCTCAATAATATCCATTGGTTTTTGATTGCTGAATGTCCTTATCAAAATGGCAATAATCCCTTTGGTGATGATTGCATCACTATCGGCCGTAAACACCAAATTATCACCTTCCAATTCTGCATGCACCCAAACTTTACTCTGACAGCCTTTTATGATATTATCATCGGTCTTGTATTGCACATCGATTAGTGGGAGCGATTTCCCCAATTCAATCATATATTCATACCGTTGCATCCAATCTTCGAACATGGAGAATTCATCAACGATCTCTTCCTGTATTTCCTTTATATTCATTCCCTGACTTTGTGCAAAAATACGACAAGTCTTATTGCTATTCAACAGTTTCTACCAATGCTACTATTTTATCTATCAATGGTTTTATTTCCTTAGGCGGATTGCCCTCATCAAAAGAAGAAGACTCATAAATTTTACCATCTTTAGAGACCCTTAACGAAGCAATAAGGACCCGATCGGTTGCGCTGTTGTTTGATGGTGGAATAAGTGTCCGTATTTCGTCTAGTTCCATTTTATTGACCAAGGCCATCACTTGATTTCTTTCTTGGGGAGTAATCGCTCTTTCGCCATTTTTCTGGTCAAGCCCCATTGAATTGACAACTATACGCTCGTTGTTGATGATATATTCAAAATTGGCTCCTCTCGTTACAGCCTTGTAGGTCACAGAAAATTGCATCGTTCTATCTTGATTTTGTTCCGAACAGATAGGATTCATAAATAGAATAAGAAAAACCATTATCAGATATTTCATTGAGTATTCCTTTGCCTAATAATACAAAAAAGGTGCCCAATAGGACACCCTTTTAATACAACCTTAACTGTTAACGACTATGGCACAAAGCTCTCTCGACCTCCATTGTTTCCAAAAAGCGTACGCATCCTATCATTTTGCCCTACACTGAACATATACATACAGTCGTCCTGAACATAATCCATATAGTTCATGGTCATATCAGTAGTACCACAATGTTCTATCGAACCCGGACAAAGGTAATTGGGCCTGTCAGATATTGGAGTGTCACTAACGTAATCGTCCACGCTGCATCCACCATCTCCCCAAATATGCCTTAAGTTAAGCCAGTGTCCTACTTCGTGTGTAGCTGTTCTTCCATCACCATAAATGCCTCCTGCAGTATTCTCCCCGAAATAATCCGTTCCTATTACTATGCCATCTGTAGCTGACTTGCCGCCTGGAAATTGGGCATACCCCAAAATTCCACCGCCTATTTCGCAAACCCAGATATTTAAATTGTTCGCAGCATCAGTAGCATCTATCCCTCCTCGTTTTGCATATTTCATGGCATCCCTAGTACCCCATGAGGTTTTGGATGATGTTCTTCTATTGATTCCAGCTAAGGCAAAGGTAATCTCAACATCGGCCACAGCACCAGCGAATTCTGAAGGAATCCCCCCCTGTATTTGTATTCAAATTATTGAAATCTTCATTTAAAATATCGATTTGGGTATCAATATGAGCTTGGGGCACATCACCTATATTCTTCTCAAGAATATTAATTACTACTGGAATGGTAACGTCACCTTGGTAAATCGGAGGGGTTTCTCCATCTCCGCCTCCCGGAGGGCCACCATTGCCAACTCCTGCCGGTTTTTTGGCCGCTATTAATTTTCTGGTGGCATATTCAATGTCGTACATTTTTTTTGCCAACCCTGGGTTTTTCTCCAAGCGATAGGCCAAATTTTGCATGGAATGGCATTTTTCATCAGCATTTGCGGATTTTCCCACAAGATCATCGGCTTCTACATAAAGCGTAAAATCACTCATGTCCACTTGAATCTCCTGCACCTCTTCTAAATTGGCCTCATTCTCATTTTGCTCACAGGATAACACAAAGGCCAACAACCCCATCCCTATAATTATCTTTCTCATAATGGTCCTTGATTTTGAATTACCCTTATATGGTATAAAAAATACAGTAATATGTTGCCCTTACAGCGGACATATTGACAAGTATATTGGACGAACTACGAATGGAGTTCATTTATCTAAATTGAAAAATAAAAACCATAAGGTGTAATAATGCGAAGTAGCATTAATTATTTAGAATTTTCTTTTGGCTATAAAAGCATAGATTTGGCCCGTTTCACACCCTCAACCAAAATAGCTATCTCCTCTTTGGTATTATAAAAATTAAAACTTGCACGAACAGTTCCGGGTATTTTGAAAAAATCCATCACCGGTTGGGCACAATGATGTCCTGTGCGTACTGCTATTCCTAATTTATCCAAAATAGAACCAATATCATAAGGATGTATATCCTCTATATTGAATGAAATCACAGCGGTTTTATGCGCTGCAGTGCCATAAATTCGAAGTCCCTCAATGCTCAGCAGTTCCTGTGTAGCATACTCCAATAATTCATTCTCGTATTGTGCAATAACTTCGAACCCAATGGCATTCATATAATCCAAGGCAGCTCCAAAAGCAATTCCTCCACAAATATTCGGGGTTCCCGCTTCAAATTTGTGTGGTAGTTCTGCATATGTGGTCTTCTCAAAAGTTACCTCAGCGATCATTTCTCCTCCACCTTGATATGGCGGCAGTTTATTGAGCCATTCTTCCTTACCATATAAAATTCCGACACCAGTAGGCCCACACATCTTATGGGCTGAAACAGTATAAAAATCAACATCCAGTTCCTGTACATCCGCCCTAATATGGGGAGCCGCTTGTGCGCCATCTATTAAAACCGCTGCATCTATGTTGTGGGCAGCCTCAATTATCTCCTTAATGGGATTGACGGTTCCGAGGGCGTTGGATACATGATTGCAAAAGACCAATTTGGTTTTATCAGATAATAATTTGTAGTATTCCTCCAAAATCAACTCCCCTTCCTGGTTCATGGGAATCACTTTTAAAATGGCACCTGTTCGTTCACATAACATTTGCCAAGGCACTATATTGGAGTGATGTTCCATGGCCGAAACAATGATTTCATCTTCCTTTTTCAAGAGGGATGAAAATCCGTTTGCCACCATATTGATGCTATGGGTCGTCCCAGATGTAAAAATGATTTCGTCTGAACTGGCAGCATTGAAATGCTTTTGGATTTTTAATCTAGCCTGCTCATACTTATCCGTAGCCTCTTGCGAAAGTGTATGAACCCCACGGTGGATATTCGCATTGTAATTACTGTAGTAATCAACAATTACATCTATTACCTGTTTTGGTGTCTGTGATGTAGCTGCATTATCAAAATATACCAAGGGTTTGCCATTGACCTCCCTATTAAGAATGGGGAAGTCTTTGCGAATCTTATCAATATTAAATGAGGTCTGTATCATGCTATGGATTGCCTTCTTCGCTGGGAATGACAAGTAGTAGTTTCAGATCTATAGATCAAACCCCAATCTAACACCCAATTTCAGGGCTATGAGCTTATTGATCCTTGATTTTAATTCAGGAATACGAACACTTGCCAAAACATTGTTTGCAAAGGCATACATTAATAAGGCCCTTGCCTCTTTTTTAGGAATTCCCCGTGATTGTAGATAAAACAATGCCTCTTCATCCAGTTGGCCTATGGTGCAACCATGCGAACATTTTACGTCATCGGCGAAAATCTCTAATTGCGGTTTAGAATTTATAGTTGCCTTGTCGCTAATCAGGATATTATTGTTCTGTTGAAAGGCATTGGTTTTTTGGGCTAACTTATCAACGATAATTTTACCATTAAACACCCCTGTCGAATTCTCCCCATAAATTCCCTTATAATCCTGATGACTCTCACAATTTGGTTGAATATGATGGACTAAAGTATGATGGTCAACATGCTGTTTGTCACTCAATATGGTAACTCCCTTCATAGTAGAGTCTATGTGTTCCCCATTTTGAAAGAAATTTAGATTGTTTCTAGTGAGCTTGCCACCAAAAGAAAAGGTATGTACCTTAACCACACTTTTATCTTTTTGATTGATATAGGTATTGTCAATCAATGAAGCGGCCTTGCTATCGTTCTGAACCTTATAATAATCAACTATCGCATTTTTAGCAGCGAATATCTCCGTTACCGAATTCGTCAATACTTCATTAGATGTAAGGCTTTGATGCCTTTCAATTACCTGAAGTTCTGCATTCTCCTCTGCGATAATCAAATTTCTAGGTTGCAACATCAAAGAAGTTTCATTACCTGTTGAAAAGTGCAATATCTCAATCGGCTTTTTGGGCATTTTATTCTTTGGGATATATATATAGGCACCTTCCCTACTAAAAGCCGTATTCAGTGTGGTCAATGATTCGTCTTTGGAAGCAATTTTATTAAAATAAACATCAATGACCGGCTTGTACATGGGTTTGGTCAACGCTGCACTCATCAGGCAAATATCAACTCCATCATGAGTGGTCTCCGATAGAAAGGAGGAATATATCCCATCGATAAACACAATTTTATAAGTATCTATCTCATGTAAAAAAAACTTCTTTACCTCTTTATATTCCAATGCATTCTCTTCTTTTGGGAAGATGCTAAAATCTATATTTTGTAGGCCTCTTAACGATGTGTATTTCCACGCTTCCGATTTTTTGGAAGGAAATCCTTTGTTCTCAAAGTTTTTTATCGCCTCGGAACGAATATCATGTACTGGATGTTCAATATCGACCTTGCCTTCAAAGGCCAAAAATGAAGAAACCAATTTATCTTTTAAATCCATTTTAATTCAGTTTGCAGTTTACAGTTGGTTGTTGGCAGTATTGTTTTCATTATCCCTACTGATTACTGAAATTATACTACAGCTCCATTTTTAATCCAATCGTACCCTTTCGCCTCAAGTTCATGAGCCAATTCCTTTGTACCCGATTTTACAATCTTGCCCTCATGCAATACATGTACAAAATCAGGAACTATATAATCGAGCAGCCTTTGGTAATGGGTAATTATAATCACTGCATTGTCCTTACTTTTCAATTTGTTAACACCATTGGCCACAATTCTCAAGGCGTCAATGTCCAAGCCAGAATCTGTTTCATCCAAAATAGCGAGTTTAGGTTCTAACATTGCCATCTGAAAAATCTCGTTTCGTTTCTTTTCACCTCCTGAAAAGCCTTCGTTCAAGGAGCGGGATAAAAATTTACGATCAATGTCCAACAGTTCGGCTTTTTCGCGAATAAGTTTCAACATTTGGCTGGCTGGCATATCTTCCAATCCTCTTGCTTTTCTCGATTCGTTGATGGCTGTCTTCATAAAATTGGTAACCGATACCCCAGGAATCTCCACAGGGTATTGAAAAGACATGAATATACCCTTATGGGCCCTATTTTCTGGAGCCGAATCTTCAAGATTCTCTCCATCAAATTCGACATTCCCTTCGGTAACTTCAAACTCTTCTTTACCGGCAATCACTGAAGCCAAGGTACTCTTCCCGGATCCATTGGGACCCATAATGGCATGGACCTCACCTGCATTTACTTCCAGGTTAATCCCTTTCAATATCTCATTGCCTTCTACACCAGCGTGTAGATTATTTATTTTTAACATGTTCAGTTGTGTTTTAATTTTCTTATGTGGATGGCTATCCTACGGATCCTTCCAAACTGATTTCTAATAATTTTTGGGCCTCAACAGCAAATTCCATCGGCAATTTGTTAAGTACCTCCTTGCTAAATCCGTTTACAATGAGTGCAATGGCCTTTTCGGTATCAATACCTCTCTGATTGCAATAGAATATTTGTTCCTCGCCTATTTTACTGGTCGTTGCCTCATGTTCTATTTGTGCCGTTTTGTTTTTTACCTCAATATAGGGAAAGGTATGTGCTCCACATTCATTCCCCATTAAAAGGGAATCGCATTGGGAAAAGTTTCTTGCATTTTCGGCCCGACTGCTTACCTGTACCAATCCTCGGTAACTATTTTGGGATTTTCCAGCAGAAATACCTTTGGAAATAATGGTACTTCTGGTGTTTTTGCCTAAATGTACCATTTTGGTTCCGGTATCCGCTTGTTGATAATTGTTGGTTACCGCAATGGAGTAAAATTCACCGATTGAATTGTCACCTTTTAAAATACAGGAAGGATATTTCCAAGTAACTGCTGAGCCAGTTTCTACCTGTGTCCATGAGATTTTTGCATTTTTCTCACAAATCCCTCTTTTGGTAACAAAGTTGAAAACCCCTCCTTTGCCGTTCTTATCACCAGGGAACCAGTTTTGTACCGTTGAGTATTTTATTTCAGCATCATCCAACGCAATTAACTCTACGACAGCTGCATGCAATTGATTTTCATCGCGGGCCGGTGCCGTACACCCTTCCAAATAACTCACATAACTTCCCTTATCAGCGATAACCAAGGTTCTTTCAAATTGACCGGTTCCTGCCTGGTTTATCCTAAAATAGGTGGATAGCTCCATTGGACATCGTACTCCTTTTGGAATATAACAGAAAGATCCATCTGAGAATACCGCAGAATTTAATGCAGCATAAAAATTATCCTTTTGTGGCACCACCGAGCCCATATATTTCTGGACCAGTTCAGAATGCTCTTTTATAGCCTCTGAAATAGAACAAAAAATAATTCCCTTTTCTGCCAAAGTCTTTTTAAAAGTAGTGGCAACAGAAACAGAATCCATTACAATATCCACTGCGACTCCCGCCAATTTCTTTTGCTCATCCAACGAAATACCCAGTTTCTTGAAGGTGTCCAATAACTCAGGATCCACCTCATCCAAACTATCATATTTTGGTTTGCTGTTCGGTGCAGAGTAATAAGATATCGCCTGGAAATCTGGTTTTTGATACGTAACGTTGGCCCACTCAGGCTCCTCCATTTCTTTCCAAGCTTTAAAAGCTTTCAAACGCCAATCGGTCATCCAACCTGGTTCTTCTTTCCTTTTGGAAATAGCGACTACAATATCCTCATTTAACCCCGCGGGGAAGGTATCCGATTCAATATCGGTATAGAAACCATATTCATACTCCTTGGTTTCGAGTTCTTTTTTTAATTCCTCTTCAGTATATGCCATTCTTTCAATTAATCAATTTGAAGGTTATTTAATTTAAAAATCAAGTAATCCTTAAATTTTCAAATTATAGTGAAAAGCTTTCACCACACCCACAAGTACGTTGGGCATTGGGATTGTTAAACACAAACCCTTTTCCGTTAAGTCCGCCTGAATATTCCAATACGGTTCCTACGAGATACAAAAAACTTTTTTTATCTACTATGATCCTCACCGAATTGTCCTCAAAAACCTTATCGGTTTCCCCTACTTTATCGTCAAAATCCAATTCATAAGACAACCCACTGCATCCTCCGCTTTTGACCCCTACGCGTACATAGTCCTTGGAAGCATCAAAACCTTCCTCGGTCATGAGACTAATGACCCTTTTTTTAGCTGTTTCTGAAACTTGTATCATTATTTGTTATGATTCTAAATAGTTTACAAATATAAGTTATAAGTGGGGTTCTGCAACTATAACTAACATTATTATAACGTATATATGAATAAGATTTCTTTATGGAAAGAATAGCAATAAGCAAACATCTAGACACTTCAACGCCGTTTAGTGTGACAAAAATAATGCGCTCAAGGCTATTTTATTTTTATAACAACTAAATCAGACAGCCCTTTATTTTGAAGGTCCGGAAAATCTGAACTTGCACTCTCGCCGACAACTACTATACTTTTATCCCCATTTTCAAGAACATCAAAGCCATAGTCCAAATCAGCGCCACCAAAGGTTTGCTGCCAAATTAATACCCCATTGGCATCGGTCTTGATGACCCATAAATCGTTTTCACCCGAATTGGACGTTGCATCAATATCAAAGCTTTTAGAATTACCTGCAATAATGTAACCGCCGTCCTGACTTGTGTTTAGCCCTCGGGCATCGTCAAACCGGGTGCCACCATAGGTTTTTTCCCAAATAAGGTCACCATGATCATCAATTTTGATCAACCAAACATCTGACTCGCCATTATTCGTCGAAATATCGGCATCATCACTAAAGGTATTCCCTGTCACTACATAAGCGTTATCTGTAGTTTTGGCAATATCATATGAAATTTCGATACCTGAACCTCCAAAAGAGTGTTCCCAAACAAACTCTCCAGTTGCCGTTAATTTTACGACCCAAAAATCATAACTTCCTTTTGTGTCCCTAATATCAAAATCGTCACTTTCTGAAAAGCCGGCCATTACGAATCCTCCATCGTCGGCCTGAACCACCGCATGTGCCCTATCATTATTTGTTCCCCCAAAATACTTCCTCCATTGTATGTGGCCTTTGGCGTCTATTTTTGTTCCCCAAAACTCGCCAACACCATGTCGGGTCAAATAGTTTCCTTTTTCGGTATAACCATCGGCCCGGGCTGAGGTTATATCCAAAAAACCAATAAAAAAGAACCCCCCATCTTGGGTTTGAATGATATCATAAGAATGGTCATGTCCAGAAAATCCAAAACTCTGCTCCCATTCAATGTTTCCGGAAGCGTCCAATTTCAGAATCCAATTATCGTGAAAGCCTTCATTATTACTTCCATCACCATCGTCACTCATGGCATAGCCTGTCAACACATATCCCCCATCATCGGTTTGGGCCAAAGATTGGCCTTTATCATCCTTACTTCCACCATAAGTCCTATTCCATTGTAGATTGCCCTCGGCATCTAATTTCAATAACCAATAATCATTAACATTGGTGTCCTTATCCAAAATATCACCGTCAACACTATTGGTATAACCAAAAACTGCATAACCCCCATCTGAGGTTGAAATAATGGCTTGGGCCGTTTCCTCTCCAGAACCCCCAAAATTCTTGACCCATTCCACTTCGCCTAAAAATTCAAATTTCTCCTCAGGGATTGGAATAAATCCATTTTCACCGTCTAGAGAGCACCCCAAAAAACCCAGAAGAACAAAAGCCAATAGCATGCTTCGCATTACTCCGATTTTTTAATTACGAACAATCCAGAATTAATATCGCTTACCACAATTTTTCCGCTTGTGAAATATGGATAAACACTCCATACTCCATCAAACCCAGCACTATTGCTAGAGGGAAATGAATCAAAAAAGCCTTCCTCGGAAATATTTTTATTTGCTATATCGGAAATATTCAATATCCGAACCCCAGCTCGGTAATTCGCCAAAAAATATTGATTGCCCTTCACATAACCGTTATGGTCAATGGCGGTAGTTTCTCCAGTATACGAAGTATGCAAAACAGGATTATCCAAGTCAATTAGATCAAAAACCAAAGTACGGGAATCGAATCCAAAATTAACTTCATCCAATTCATCACCCAAAATATAGTAACGCTGATCCTCTGTAAACCACCCTTGATGGGTATAGGCAATATTATCATATCCAAAAGTGGTTATCCCAACGGGGTTATCCTTGTCTGTGACATTTGCGATGGCCACTTGGTTTTCATTGGCCCCTATAAATATCTCTTGCCCAGTATAATCGGTATCTGGCCCAGTATACGTTATCACCTGGGCATCATGGGTATACCCATTTGCATTATAACCTCCTGCACCAACAGGATTACCGGGGTCTTGAACATTGATGAAATGTACCCCCCCATTAAAGACATCATCCCGAGCGGTGCCAACGGGGTAGGCAAAACCTGTTAATTCGTTTATAACAATATTATGGGCATTTCCAAAACCAGTATAATGGGCATCGGCATCAAAGGTAAGAGGTGCGTTGGTTACGTTTCTCAGTCGGGTCAAATCAAAAACCTGCATACCATGGTTGTCAGCCTCCGAAACGATGAAAGCATGGTTTTGATATACTTTGATATCTCTCCAAGAACTTGACATTGTGGCGGTTGGCAGTTTTCCCACGTAAATAAGGTTTTCGGTATCTGAAATGTCTACAAAAGCGGTGGCATTATCCAAGCCCATTAAGGCATATTCCTTGTCCGTTGTGGAATCTGTCCACCCCCAAATATCATTTCCTGAAGAAGCTCCAAAATCAGATAGAGAAATTCTTCCCAATAAATCATACCCATCGCATGGAAAGATTCCTGCCATACCATTCTCACAAGGCGTAAATCTTAAAGGACCTTCAACATCTATTTGATCGTTGTTCGAGTTGCCATTGTCATCATTATTCGAACAGCCGGTTAAAATAAGTATACAGATGAATAAGGGGTAAAACTTATTCTTAATCATAGCAGTAATCTTGGTTCTTTTAGTCATAAAGATAAGATTAATATGTAATCCCTGTATTTTTTGAATACGTCATATGCAGGGAGTCCAGAGAAAAAGGCCGATGCCTGTAGAAATTTAGCCCATATGCATTAAATATTTACCCTTGTTTTGAATTTTATTAAAATAATCAAGATCAACCAAGAATGAAACGAATTTTCATTTGGTCATTCTTGAATAATTCAACTATATTAAACGAAAATTTCAAAAACCAAAATTTTCAGAAAGTTATGTCCAAAAAAAATAAGCCTGCCATTGGCAGTAAATCGCGAAGGGAATTTGTAAAAGGTGCCGGATTGGCATCGGCAGCATTTATGATAGTACCAAGACATGTGTTGGGAGGTCCGGGCTTTGTTCCCCCTAGCGACAAACTCAATATTGCCGGTATCGGCGCAGGCGGAAAAGGCACAAGTGATATTGCCTCCTTTGCCGAAAGTCCCAATGTGAATATCGTTTCCCTTTGTGACGTTGATGACAGACAGGCTATCAAGTCAAGGGAATCTTTCCCAAAGGCTAGCTATTATCATGACTTTAGAAAAATGCTGGACAAAGAAAAGGACAACATTGATGCCGTCTCCGTATCAACACCAGATCACAATCATGCAGTGGCCGCCTATTCCGCTATGCAAATGGGTAAACATGTATATGTACAAAAACCACTTACCCACGATATTTGGGAAGCGAGAATGTTGACTGAAGCAGCAAAGAAATATAAGGTGGTTACCCAAATGGGGAATCAAGGGGGCTCTGGAGATGGAGTTCGAAAGATGAAAGAAATTTATGATACAGGTATCATAGGTGATGTGCATACGGTAAAATGCTGGACCAATCGTGCCATTTGGCCCCAAGCATTGGAAACACTTACTAAAAAGCATAGGACTCCAAAAGGATTGAACTGGGATTTATGGCTGGGCACTGCAGAGATGCGGGACTATAACGATGCTTACCTCCCATTTGATTGGAGAGGATGGTCTGACTTTGGTACAGGAGCACTTGGTGATATGGCCTGTCACATAATGGATCCCGTTTATAGAATTCTTCCTATTCTATATCCAAACCAAGTAGAATGTAGTATTTCGGATGCCTTTAAAGGCAAATTTGCATCTGCTGACTATCCGAAAAGTTTTCCGAATTCAAGCAAAATCCATTTAAAGTACCCAAGAACGGATGGAAAAGGTTCTATAAAAGTTACTTGGATGGACGGTGGTCTTAGACCTGAACGCCCTGAGGAGCTAGGTGATGACGAGGCGTTTGGAAACTGGGACGGCGGTGTACTTTTCATTGGAACAAAAGGTAAATTATTGGCCGATTGTTACGGTGATAACCCAAGGTTGCTTCCTTTGACATTAAACGAACAGTTCGAAGTCGAAGAAACCATAGCTCGTGTACCAGAAGGACATTATTTACAGTGGGTAAATGCGTGTATGGCAGGATATGGAAATGCAGAAACCAGCTCTTCGTTCGATTATGCAGGTCCGTTTACAGAAAGTATCCTTATTGGTAATCTTGCCTTGAAAGCCTATTTTGAAGTAGATCCAAATGCCAAGGACTCAGGTTTCTGGGGCGACTCAAAATATCATGGAAGAAAGCGTTTGCTATGGGATGCTGAAAATATGAAGATAACCAACTTTGAACCTGCCAACAAGTATGTTAAACGTGCATATAGAGATGGGTATTCAATGGGATAAAACACATGTCTAAGAATTTTAGGCATTTTTTCTGTCAAATACCAGTTAAAGTTGGTGTCCAGATCTTCAGGGCACCAACTTTGCTTATTTTAACACTCCCCCAAAAAATTGAGCTGCAGAAATGGATAGCGAAAGGCTATCATTAATTTACATCCAAAAGTCCAAGTATTGGATTTACTGCGTATTTTTGCAGGATGCTAGAAAACAAAAATCAAGAGAAAACAGATTTGGAATCCTTGGGTGAATTTGGGTTGATAGACCATTTGACCCAGAACTTTTCCCTAACCCAAAAATCAACTTTGAAAGGCATTGGTGATGATGCGGCCGTGCTCGATTTCAAAGGAAAGAAAACAGTTGTTTCCACTGACCTTCTGATTGAAGGTGTGCATTTTGACCTTAGCTATATGCCCCTAAAACATTTGGGCTATAAAGCTGTTATAGTAAACCTTTCAGATATCTATGCCATGAATGCCAAGGCTACCCAGATTACGGTTTCCCTAGCAGTTTCAAATCGTTTTTCATTGGAAGCTTTGGAAGAACTCTATGAAGGAATTGCACTGGCAACAAAAATGTACGCTGTTGATTTGGTGGGTGGTGACACCACCTCATCAACCACAGGAATGATCATTAGTATTACTGCCCTAGGTGAAGCCAACACCAACGAAATTGTATATCGTGGCGGAGCCAATGCTAATGATTTACTGGTAGTAACCGGCGATTTAGGCGGTTCCTATATGGGATTGCAAGTATTGGAACGCGAGAAGGAAGTGTTTAAAGTGAACCCCAACAGCCAACCCGATCTTGAGGCCTATTCCTATATTGTAGAGCGCCAATTAAAACCCGAAGCTCGAAAAGATGTTTTTGAACTCTTAAACCAATTAGGGGTACACCCGACCTCAATGATCGATATTAGCGACGGACTTTCTTCCGAAATTTTGCATTTGTGTAAACAGAGCAAGGTCGGTTGTAATTTGTTCGAAGATAAAATTCCGATGGATCCAACAGTAATTTCTGCTTGCGAGGAATTTAAAATGGACAGTACTTTGGTAGCTTTAAGTGGTGGTGAGGACTATGAGCTTCTGTTCACTATTGACCAAAAAGAATTCCCGAAAATAAAGGGCAATCCTAACTTAACTGTCGTGGGGCATATGACAGCTGAGAACGAAGGTGCACACTTAATTTCCAGGAATAACTCTAAAATTCCGTTAACCGCTCAGGGCTGGAATTCATTTGCCAAGCATAATTAGGCTGCGTAATCCGCAGTTCTATGTCTTCTTTGATATATATTTTGCAAGGTCTCGTTTATATCCTGTAATTCTGGGGTTAAAACAGAGAGGTTACCGCTTGCATCCGTGGTAACTTGATTGCTACAATGTATACATTTGTACTCTTTGATGTGTTGGGTGACTTTTTTAGAGACCGAGTAGTGGTGTCCAAAAATACTGCATATAACTTTCTTCATTATGTAGGTTTTAGGCATGCATTTATTAAGATTTGGGAGCCAAACAAATGCAAAAAATTGGGGTTCGGTATACTTTAAAAAAAGCTTTGTGAAACGCTTTATTCTACAACGCTGACTTACTACTTTTATTGGGACTGACCTAAGATTTAATTCATAAATTCGTTGAACTACCCTAAATTCGATAAACGGTAGGTTTATTGCCGTCAAATACGCTATTCGCCAATACCATTTTATCTTATCTTACCTCTAAATAACCGACCATGAATAAAACCAAGGAAACCTTAGTAATTGCCTTTGCCCTTTTCTCACTTTTCTTTGGTGCTGGTAATCTGATTCTACCCCCACAATTGGGTTTTAAATCTGGCGATTTTTGGTGGCTTGTAACTTTGGGGTTTTGTTTGTCAGCCGTCTTTATTCCTATTCTTGGAATTCTGGCGCATGCCAAATTACAAGGTACCATCTTCGATTTTGGCAAAAAGGTATCCCCGACTTTTGCTTTGGTGTATTCCTTTATCGTATATGGCATATCCATAACCCTACCCGCACCACGGACGGCATCGGTTACGCATGAAATTGCCATACAGCCTTTTTTAGACACTCCTTATGCACTAACAAGTATTATTTATTTTGTCCTGGTATTTATCTTTGTAATGAACCGTTCTAAGATCCTAAGCATTATTGGCAAAATATTGACCCCCGCAATTATCATTATCCTTCTCCTGATTATAGGTATAACCACTTTTTCATTTGACCTTATTTTTGGTGAAACGGTTTTTGAAAATCCCTTTACCGATGGAATTCTTGAAGGGTACCAAACCTTTGATGCCATCGGTGCCGTTGTCGTTGGTGGCGTCATTATTATCTCGATCAATCTTAAAATGAAGGATGCCTCCTATACGAGTAAAAAAACAATGATCCGCCAGGCGGGTTGGTTGGCCGGACTAGGACTGTTTTTAATCTATGCAGGACTCATAATTACGGGAGCCTTAATGCACGATGAATTCGAAAGCGATATTTCAAGGACAGCTTTATTAAACGGAATCAGCATTAGGACCTTGGGAAATACCGCAAATCTGTTTTTAAGCATCTTGGTGGGCTTGGCCTGTTTTACCACGGCCGTTGGTATTATTACAGGTACGGCCGATTTTATGAAGTACAAGTTTGGAGATTCCCAAAAAGCCTATACCCTAACAGCAATTATTGGCTGCGTACTAGGCGTTGTTATGGGACAATTTAATGTGGATTACATTATCGCCGTGGCTTTACCTGCCTTGATGTTTATTTATCCCATAACCATTGCACTGATATTGTTGAACGTTGCTCCTGAAAAATGGGCTTCGCCTTTAGTCTTTAAGACTGTAGTCGGTGTGACCATCCTCTTTAGTATTCCCGACTTTTTGAACAGTGTAGGCCTTGGTAATGCCATTGCACCTTTTACCACTTGGATTCCGTTGCAGGCTGCTACCATGGGGTGGGTTTTGCCTGCTTTGATGGCTTTCGTGGTGAGCAATAGCGTATTGAAGAGGCAACATGCGTTTTCCGCGAAAAAATAATACCTTTATTTTTAAGTGTATATTCGTTTATAAACGTAGCCCATTTTGAAAAATGAATATCATGAGTATCCCTGTTACCCTTATTGCCAGTAGTAATAAATTACAATTGAAAGGGAAATTGCCCTTATAGATATCAACACGAAATTGAAGTAAAATGACAACTGTAAACACCTATTTAACTTTCAACGGAAATTCAACTTGCTAGTTGTCTTTTCATTATTTCCGAACAAAGTATAAGACCTAATCGATACTGAACAAAGAAAAATATCAACCGTAAAACTTTAATGTGTCCACGCTTAAAATCCCTGCCGCACCAAAATCCATTCAAAAAGGATTTCCTCTAAAACTAGTCTTGGACAAGGAGGCCATTCATCAGCTTGGAGAAAACTTACATTCTATCTCTGACCGATTTGATAAAGTGGGTTTTGTTAAAGAGGCTATGGATGGTCTTGAACCCTTAGGTATCAAAGAGCGAAGTAATCATATTGCCGGTTCGCTCAGAAAACACTTGCCAAATAATTATTCGGAGACCATTGAAATTATCCTGAAGTCCCTTACTCCTCCTTTAGAAAAGACAGAAGACAATGGGCTTGCAGCATTATTCTATATGCCCCATTGCAGTTACATAGCCAACTATGGGGTTGATCAAGTATTCAATAATGACCTGGATCCCTTTGATATTTCGATGCATGCGCAATATGAGTTGACACAACGATTTACCTGTGAATTTTCGATACGACCATTTATTATCCACGATCAGAATAGAACCTTAGAGGTTTTATACCAATGGATGACGGATAAAAACCCTCATGTCAGAAGACTTTGTTCTGAGGGGACGAGACCAAGATTACCCTGGTCCAAAAAGATCGATTCATTGGTTAAAGATCCAAGTCCGTCGATTCCTATTCTGGAACAATTAAAAAATGATCCGGATCTATATGTAAGAAGGAGTGTAGCCAATCATGTTGGGGACATTGCCAAAGACCATCTTGAATTGGCTTTGGATCTTTGTGAGAACTGGCTGGAAAATGCCTCCCCTGGATTGAAATGGGTGATACGACATGCGTTGAGAAATCCGGTAAAAAAAGGCAATCAAAAAGCTATTAATCTAAGAAAGGCGGCTAAATGAATTCAAATACAGAAAAAATAGAGTTGAGCTTTTTAGACCATGTGGCCCTACGGGTCAAGAATCTGGAAGTTTCCGTAAAGTGGTATGAAAAAGTGCTTGGACTTACAAAATACAAGTTACCGGAATGGGGAGATTTCCCAATTTTTATGTTGGCCAACAAATCTGGAGTTGCCCTATTTCCGGCAAATGTTCGTGATACAAAACTCGACCATCAATCCAAAAATGTAAAAATTGATCATTTTGCTTTTAATGTAAACAAGGAGAATTTTGAAAAAGCGAAAAAAAGGTATACTGCTCTGAACTTGGATTTTAATATTCAAGACCATCACTATTTTCACTCTATGTACACCAAAGACCCGGATGGGCATACGGTTGAATTGACGACCCTAGTGGTTGATGAACAATTATTTTATAAACTAAATGAGCTTTAAATCATACACTGGAACCTAAAAAAGTAATGCGTGAGAAAATCGTAAACAAATCCCTTTGCCTGCCCTTACCTCAGGATATTAGGTTTCATGAAAAACAGTCTTCGAATTAGTGGATTCCAGCACCAACTGGTTCCATAGATTAATTAAGGCAATGAACACCCCAATCCCTTCGACTGCGCTCAGGGTGACATTTTCAAGGCCAATAATTATCGCACAACACGAAACGATCAACGGTCAACCAATAACCCTCAACTAACCATTCATTAACTCTTCAATCTCCTCTACCTCAATAGGAATATTGGCCATAAGGTTAAAAGGTTCACCATTTTCTTTGATGACCACATCATCTTCCAAACGAACGCCCATAATTTCAGCAGGGATATAAATGCCCGGCTCTACGGTAAAGACCATATTAGCTTTCATTGGAGTTTTTAATTCTCCGTAGTCGTGTGTATCCAGCCCAATATGGTGGCTGGTCCCATGCATAAAGTATTTTTTATAGGCGGGCCAATCTTTATCCTCATTTTGTATATCGGCCTTGTCCAATAGTCCCAAGCCCAGTAATTCTGAGGTCATTATCTTACCTACTTCCTTGTGATAATCTGCCCAAATAGTCCCTGGTACCAACATTTTGGTAGCCTCATTCTTTACTTTTAATACCGCTTGGTATACCGCTTTCTGGCGGGCTGTAAACCTTCCATTTACAGGGATGGTCCGCGTAAGGTCACTTGAAAAGTTGGCGTACTCGGCTGCCACGTCCATCAACAACATATCACCATCCTTACATTGCAGGTTGTTCTCGATATAGTGGAGTACAATCGCATTTCCACCAGAAGCGATTATTGGGGTATAGGCAAACCCTTTGGAACGGTTGCGAACAAACTCATGTAAAAGTTCAGCCTCAATCTCATATTCCCAAACCCCAGGTTTTATAAAAGCTAATAATCTTCGAAATCCTTTTTCGGTAATGTCGCAGGCCTTTTGCATGAGTTCAATTTCCTCGAGCTCTTTAACCCCACGGATTTCCTGTAAAATTGGGTTGCTCTTGGCCACTTTATGGGCGGGGAATTTTTGTTTGCAATCCAGAATAAAACGATCCTCCCTAGTTTGGGTTATTACGGCTTGTCTATAATGTTCATTGGTATTAAGATAAATCGTACTCGCCTCGGTCATCAAATCAAAAAAAACCTTGTCAAAATCGGTCAACCAATAAATGGTTTCCATGCCCGATATCTCTGTCGCTTTTTTCTTAGTCAACTTTGGTCCTTCCCAAACGGCAATATGATCATTGGTCTCACGAACAAACAAGATTTCGCGATGCTTTTTATCCAGCGCATCAGGAAACAGCAATAGTATTGTTTCCTCCTGATCGGCTCCGCTCAAGTAGAATATATCGCGATGTTGTGCAAAGGTCAAAGTACTATCCGCACTAACGGGGTAAATGTCATTGGAGTTAAAGACCGCAATACTGGAGGGTTCCATTTTTGTCATAAATTTTTTGCGGTTCTTGACAAAAAGTTGGCTGCTTATTTGTTCGTATTTCATGCGAAAATGATTAAGGTGATAAATTTAATAATTCCCTGATTGAAAGGGTCGATTTCCAAATTTAATTATCTTAGTAAACATAAAATAAATTCAAATTTTCACAGTTGCTTTGACCTAGTTTAAACACTCTTTCAATTCAAGGAGTTTTTTCCCATTTATGTACACCGTATGAAATCAATAGTACACACCGTTTTCCTCCTTTTTTTAATTTCTTTTTCCAGCAACGCCCAAACCGACACCGAGGTTTTCAAAAACCTAAAATTTCGATTTATTGGCCCAGAGGGTAACCGTACCATTGCCATTGCCGGAGTTCCAGGCAATCCTATGATCAATTATATAGGAGCAGCTTCGGGTGGACTGTGGAAGACCGAAGATGGAGGGGTAAGTTGGAAATCGATTTTTGATGATCAGGATGTCTCCTCTGTGGGTTCTTTAGCCGTTACACCAACAAATCCCGATATCGTTTGGGTAGGCACAGGTGAAACTTTTGTGATCAGGCCCGCCCACGCTATGGGAGATGGCATTTATAAATCTGAAGATGCTGGAAAGACTTGGAAAAATATGGGCCTTGAAAAAACAGGTAGAATAGGACGGGTGATCGTTCACCCAACGAATCCGGATATCGTGTACGCCGCAGCCTTGGGCCATACCTATGGCCCACAACAAGATCGTGGTGTTTACAAAACCATTGACGGTGGTGAAAATTGGAAACATATTCTTTTTATTGATGAAAATACTGGAGCAGCCGATATAGCCTTAGACCCAAAAAATCCCGAAAATCTATTGGTGGGTATGTGGTCTATCCATATCAATACTTGGGGGCTGAACAGTGGAGGTCCAGGAGGTGGCATCTACCGTTCAACGGATGGGGGCAAATTTTGGGAAGCATTATCCAAAAATGGACTGCCGGGCGGAACCGATAATCCTGTTGGAAAAACCGGGGTGGCCATTTCAGCTTCAAATCCGAATGTAGTTTATGCCCTTTTTGAAATTGATAGTCCGGCCTTATACAGATCAGAGGATTTTGGCGATACGTGGACCTTGCAGACCAGAAACCATGACATTAATGAACGAGCGCCCTACTACACCCGAATGGCCGTTTCAACAGACGATTCTGACGAGTTATATTTCGCCAATGTAAAATTCAGCACTTCAAAAGATGGGGGCAAAACCATAAAAGGAGGATATAAGGCCGGAGGCGATAATCACGATATTTGGGTAGACCCGACCAATGCGACCCGAATCATGGTAGCCCATGACGGTGGGGCCAGTATAAGCCTCAATCATGGGGAAACGTTTCGACGTATAGTACTTCCCATAGCCCAAATGTACCATGTTGCTGTCGACGACCAAATTCCTTATAATGTCTATGGCAACCGACAGGACGGCTATTCATATAAAGGACCCAGCAACAGCCTACAAGGGTATATACCCATTGGTTTATGGAAAGGCGTAGGCGGCTGTGAAAGCGGTTTTGCCCAGCCGGACCCATTCGACAATGACATCGTATGGTCAGGTTGCTATGACGGAGGGTTGGAACGTTACAATGCGCGAACTGGGCATGCCCAGGATGTCCGCGTTTGGCCAGAAGCGGGTTACGGCTGGGCACCAGCAGATATGAAATACCGTTGGTACTGGAATTTTCCCCTCGCATTTTCCCCTCATGTAAAACATCGCGTTTATGTAGGTAGTCAGTTTGTACACAAGAGTGATGATAATGGTCAAAGCTGGCAAGTAATCAGTCCAGATTTAACGCTGAACGATAAATCGCACCAACAAAGTTCAGGGGGCATTGCCACTGACAATTTAATGACCTTTGATGGCTCAACACTTATCACCATTAAAGAATCTAGGATAGAACCTGGAATTATCTGGACGGGCAGTAATGATGGACAAGTAAATGTCACCAAAAATTCAGGGGATGGTTGGACCAATGTAAGTGACAACATTCCCAATCTATCTAAATGGGGCACCATCTCTAACATTGAACCTTCAATATATAAAAAAGGGGTCGCGTACATCAGTGTTGATCTTCATCAAATGGGCGATTTTGACCCCTACATTTTTAAAACCGAAGACTATGGTCAATCTTGGAAAAAAATCAGTTCAACTCTCCCAAAATCTGTGCACAGTTTCGTGCATGTGGTAAAAGAGGATCCGAAAAGGGAAGGCATGTTGTATGCTGGAGTCGACAATGGTATTTACGTTAGCCATGATGATGGGGGACATTGGATGCGCCTGCGAAATAATCTGCCTCCCGCCCCTGTGTATTGGCTTGAGATTCAAGAACGTTTTGACGACCTTGTGGTAGGCACTTATGGAAGAGGCTATTATATTTTGGATAATATTTCTCCCCTTCGGGAATTTGATTTGGATGCCAAGAACAAAGACGCCCACCTTTTTAGTCTACGACAAGCGTACCGTTTTCATGACAAACAAAGAATAAAAACTGATGGTCCAAGCAATAGTTCCGGCCAAAATCCGACGTATGGGGCAGATATAAATTATTATTTAAAAGACAGCACTGACCAAAAAGTCGAAATTCAAATTTTAACGGCCGACAATGAACTCATACGAACCTTAAAAGGTGAGAACAAGGAAGGTGTTCATAGAACCATGTGGGATCTGCGCTATGAACCCACTTATAAACCCAAACTAAAATCTACCCCGCCAGGAAGACCTTGGGTACAACTTAATGGCGAAGGTTGGCGACCTTTGGTGACCTGGGATCTTGACCTATGGAGAGGGCAATTTGGTCCTAGAGCGATCCCCGACACTTATAAGGTAAAACTGATTATTGGTGAAGAAGAATATATTCGTGAATTGGAAGTGCTAAAAGACCCATCCTCTGAAGGAACCCATGAAAGTATAAAAGAACAGGTAGCCTTTTCTTTGGAATTGCGTGATGCCATGAACCTTGCTGTGACCATGATCAATGATGTGGAAACCATAAGAGGTGAATTGAATGAAATTATTCCTAGATTAAAAAGGTCAGGAGATTTAAGAAGAGCCAAGGAGTTGAGAAATATGGCAGAGAATATTGCAAAATCATTATATGATATCCATTTAACCGGTGCTCGCGAAGATGCCTTTCGGGCACCCATGAAATTGTATGGTAGACTCAGTGCCTTGGCAAGTGATATTGGTGGTCATGGCATAGATTTTAAGCCTACCGACCAACAACGAAAAGTCTATGCCATTTTCAATAAGCGTTTGGAAAGTGTGAACAAGAAATTCAAAAAATTTCTTGAGACCGATGTTGTCAAATTAAACCAACAACTTCAAAAAAGTGAATTACAGATTTTGTTGGACCAGAAAATAAAATCTTAGGTTAGTTTTACAAGAGCCCCTATAGTCATTGGAGCGACAAAGTAATCTCACAAAAAAAGAGGCCAAATGATTTGACCTCCTCTCTCAATTTAAGTTGGTTAATTTACCTTATTTTGTAGATAGCTCTCTATAGGTATTGCTGCAATAGCCATCAATAAATCTATTATTTGATTTTCGAGTACCCCAAAGACCTGTTTTTAAATAATTTCCCAGCTACATTGCCCCCAAGGGCACCGGAAACCAGTTGAATAATTAACGGTAAATACTCTTCCATTACAACCTTGTTTAGTTGATTATAACTTTTAAATTTAATCAATTATTTAACTTTTTGTTATTTTTAAAGCTTTTTTTTTGAAGATTTAGCAATTTTAACTTCTTTGTATTGTCAATACCTCCTCAGGGAAATTAAATAGATGTTCTTGTGATTTGCCAAATGAAAGTGTAATTTTATCCAGCACCTAATTCCATTCCAATGAGATTAAAAATCGTTATTGCTACGTTACTGTTCGCCTCATTTGCGTTGTATTCCCAAAAACCATCCGAAAAAAATAAGCCAATTATCAAAGCCTTGATAATTGATGGTCAAAATAACCATGTCCAGTGGCCCAAAATTACCTTTATGCTCAAAAATTATATGGAGGAGACCGGTATTTTTAAGGTGGATGTGAAAAGGTCTACTTATACCTGGAAAGGGGAATCCGATATTAGTGAGTATCCCATCAAGGGAATCCCTACCACAATAGCTTTGAAAGAGCCAAAAATGGATTCGGACTATTATCCTGATTTTTCAGAATACGATGTAGTCATCTGCAATTTTGGTTGGAACGCGGCGCCTTGGCCCGATGAAACCAAAAAGAATTTTGAAAAGTATATCGAAAATGGTGGTGGTTTGGTCGTTTTTCATGCAGCGGACAACTCATTTCCAAAATGGGAGGCTTATAACCAGATGATAGGTCTCGGTGGATGGGGAGACCGTAACGAAAAAGACGGTCCCTATGTCTATTACAATGACGATGATGAGTTGATTCGTGATAACACCCCAGGAAATGGTGGTGGTCATGGCCCACAGCACAAGTATCAAATACAAATTAGAAACAAGGAACACCCCATTACAAAAGGTATGCCTTTGAAATGGCTGCATACCAAAGATGAATTGTATGAAAGATTGCGAGGGCCAGCAGAAAACATGGAGGTTTTGGCATCGACCTATGCCTCTAAGGAGTTTAAAGGTTCAGGCCGACATGAACCAGCATTAATGGTTCTAAATTATGGGGAGGGACGCATTTTTCATAATATTATGGGGCATGCCGACTACTCCGTACAATGTGTTGGTTTTCTAACAACGATGTTACGCGGTGCCGAATGGGCCGCTACGGGAAAAGTGACTATCCCCATTCCTAACGATTTTCCAACAGCAGGAAAGTCCAGCAGCAGGGAATTTACTGTAAATGATTGATTCCGAAGGTGAATCAAAAAACTTTGATTACATTTATTTTTTTCAGTCCTCATTTAAGAATGATTTTTGATACTTTAGAACAAACCTTTTTTATGACTTTTTCTTCTTTTAAATTGATTGAATGCCTACCCTAAAACAAATTGCAAAAGATCTTAATATTTCAGTTAGTACGGTTTCTAGAATCCTTAACGGAAAAGGCAAGGAATCGAGGATAAGCGACACCACCGTTGAGTCTGTTTTGAAATATGCCGAAGAAATTGGGTATGCCCCTAACCTAATTGCTAAGGGACTGCAAGCCTCCCAAACATTCACCATAGGGCTTATGGTTCCTAATATTGCTAATCTATTCTTTGCCTTAATGGCCAAAAACATCGAAAAATGGGCATCAAAGGCAAAATACTCCATCGTTTTGGTAGATTCTGACGAAGATGTAGAAAAGGAAAAAAAACAGGTATTGAATATGATGGGTAGAAAGGTTGATGGAATAATCATTGCGCCCGTTGGGGATTCATTTCAGCATTTCAATAAAATAGTAAAACAAAAAATTCCGCTGATTTTTGCAGACAGGTACTTTACAGATTTAACTATACCCTATATAACTTCAGATAATTATCAAGGGAGTTACGACGCTACACAAGAATTGATTGCAAATGGTCATAAAAGAATATGTCTGATAAGTGGCAGTAGTGCAAATGAATTAGCCAAAGAAAGAACGCAGGGTTATATTGATGCGCTAAAAAATGCCAATATCGAAGTATCCGAAGAACTAATTGTGGGAAATTCGTTCAGTGTTCAAAACGGACTTGAAAGTGCAAAGCAAGTCTTGCGGTTAAAGAATCCTCCAACGGCTATTTTTGCAATGAACAACTTAATTGGTTTTGGTGTGCTTCAGGCTACGAAAGAACTTGGACTTAAGATTCCTGAACCTGTTTCCTTGATAATATTTGACAATCACCCGTACCTTTCGCTCTTAAATCCCTCTATAACAACGGTAAAACAGGATTCTGAAAAAATGGGCGAAATGGCGGTAAAAGCCATCCTTAAGGAAATAAACCAAGAGTTTGACATTACCTCCATGAAAATTCCGACAGAGCTCATTCTTAGGGAATCCATACGTGATTTAACCCTTGATTCCAAATAATCCAAGCCTGGTTTTGTTCTCTAAGAGAAGTTTAATATTTTAGCACAAACGTTTGTTCTGTATCGTTTCAACTACTAATCAACCAAATATCATATACCATGTACATTATTGAGAATTATTCCGTGGCCGTATTTTTATGTGTTATCACGATGCTATGCTGGGGATCTTGGGCAAACACCCAAAAACTCTCCAGCCAAAAATGGCCCTTTCAGTTGTTTTATTGGGATTATTCTTTAGGTATCCTAATTATTACTTTACTACTTGCCTTTACCATGGGATCTGTTGGAGAAGAAGGAAGAAGCTTTTTGGCCGATTTGGGCCAAGCAGAAACAAAGTACCTAGGTTATGCCCTGCTGGGTGGCATAATATTCAACTTTGCCAATTTATTACTGGTCATTGCCATAGATTTGTGCGGTATGGCCGTCGCATTTCCCGTTGGTATTGGTATAGCATTGGTCCTAGGGGTAATCACCAATTTCATGTATAACCCTGAAGGTGACCCGCTCATTTTATTTACGGGTGTATTCTTCATCATGGCGGCTATAATTTTGGATGCCCTAGCGTACAAGAACATTCTTAAAAAACAGGAAAAGACCCCGGTCAAGGGAATTGTGATTTCCCTACTTGCAGGTATTGCCATGGGTTTCTTTTACAAGTATGTGGCCCAATCAATGTCCTCTGATTTTGTGACTCCGGAAATTGGAAAATTGACGCCTTATACGGCCTTGGTCGTTTTTTCAGTGGGTGTATTCATTTCCAATTTTTTATTCAATACCATAAACATGTATAAGCCTATTTCAGGTACACCAGTCACCTATAAGGATTATTTTACCATGGGGAATTCCAAATTGCACCTTATTGGAATTCTTGGTGGCGTCATATGGGGCGTCGGAATGTCTTTCAGTATAATTGCTTCGGAACAGGCAGGGCCGGCAATTGCCTATGGTCTTGGCCAAGGGGCTACTATGGTCGCTGCCCTTTGGGGAGTGTTTATTTGGAAAGAGTTGAAAGACCTCCCCAAATCCAAAAATTGGTTGATAACGGCCATGTTCATCTGCTTTATTATTGGTCTAGGGTTAATCATTTATTCTAAAGTAGCTTAATATGAAATTAGTAGTGGTCGGAAGCTCAAATATGGACCTGGTAATCTCTTTACCAAGAATCCCAGCAGTCGGCGAAACTGTTTTGGGAGGAAAGTCAAGTATGGTTTTTGGAGGGAAGGGAGCCAACCAAGCAGTGGCATCAATACGTTCTGGTGGTGATATAGGGTACATAGCTAAAGTAGGGAATGACCTCTTTGGCGAGAATATGAAAAACCATTTTAAAAAGGAAGGTTTTCGAACGGATCTCATTTTGACCGATGAGAACGAACCCACGGGAATTGCCCAAATTTTTGTATCTGAAAAAGGCGAAAACTCCATTGCGGTAGCATCTGGGGCCAATATGAAGCTTATGCCCAAAGATATTGAGCCATTTACAGACTTGATCAAGAATTCAAAGGTGGTTCTTCTACAATTGGAAACCCCTTTGGAAACCATTAAATATATTGCCGATATCGCCTATCAAAATAATGTTAAGCTTATATTGAATCCGGCTCCCGCACAAAAGCTGAGTGAAGGCTTGCTAAAGAAGGTTTGGCTCATAACCCCCAACGAAACCGAAACAAGTCTATTGACCGGGATTGAAGTTGTAGATTCGGCATCTGCAGGAAAAGCAGCGGAACATCTCCTAAAAATGGGAGTCAAGAATGTAATTGTTACCCTAGGTGAAAATGGCAGTCTTTTGTGTAATAAAGATGGTATGGAACACTTTAAAGCTTTTGAGGCAAACGCGGTAGATACCACCGCAGCAGGAGACGTGTTCAATGGTACATTGGCCGTCGCCATAACGAATGACGAATCTCTGCAAGAGGCTATTGATTTTGCGGCAGCGGCAGCGGCCATATCGGTTACCAGAGAAGGGGCGCAACCCTCCGTTCCGACCCGCACTGAAATAGATAACTTTCTAATTGAATCAAAAAATACGTAACATGAAGTATCGAATTCTTATCACTATCCTATTGGCCTTTTATTTGGCGATGTCATCTTATAAGGACACCCAAAAGAATCAAGAAAAAGAGATTGCAAACACCATGAAAGATGCCAATCTAACCTATGCAGTGTATACCCCCAATTCCACTGATCGTGAAATTTCCCGTTCAGCCTATGCCGATAAATTATACGGATTTTGGTTGGCACAATGTATTGCCAACTGGACCGGACTGGTAACCGAAATGGATAAAGTCGGAAATATTGGGGAGACAAAGACTGGCGATTTTTATACGAGAGAAGATTGGGGAACGCCAGACCTACCCAATATTTGGTCAGAGGGAGTTCCAAGCGACCTGTCTGAAAACATCGATTTTGTTTTTAGGGGTGAAGATGAAATTTGGGGAGCTGATGATGATACCGATATTGAATATATGTACCAGCATCTATTGTATACCAATAAGACCAGTATGTTGACTGGGGAACAAATACGAGAAGGTTGGATAAAGCATTTAAAGCACGAAGAAGAAAATTTCTTATGAGTAGCGAACCAAAAGGCGCTCGATAAAATGCTTGAAGGCGTAGTACCCCCTGCAACGAGTGACCCTATGATTACCAAGGACAGCATCTATGATAATTACCACGAAATGATTGACGCCCAGTTAACCACAGAAATTTTCGGATTCTTTGCGCCTTCGCGTCCAGATGTTGCCCTAAAAATGGCAAAGATGCCCATTCAGACCACGGCTAGGGAAAATGCGCAATGGATATCGGAATTTTATGTTATCATGTATTCATTGGCTTCCTATGTCGATCAAACCCTTTCCAAGAAAGAACAGACCCAATGGATGGCAACCGAGGCCCGCAAAAGACTTCCTGAGGATTCCTATGCCGCAAAAATGTATGACTTTGTAAAAGGCAGGTACGATGCAAATGTACCATGGGAGCAGGCACGTGATGCTGTGTATACCCGTTATCAAGTTAACCAAGAAGATGGATAAACCATTACGTCAAAAAATATATTCTGTAACGGTTGTTTCGCAGGAGGCATCAACTACGCCTCAAGTATTGTCAGTCTTTTGTATGGAGAAGGAGACTTGAAGGAGACCATTAAAATTGGCGTTTTATCAGGTTGGGATTCCGATAATCCTACGGCAACATGGGGTGGCATTCTAGGCTTTATGTATGGCAAAGAAGGGGTTGAAAATACATTCGGTCGTAAATTTTCGGAAAAATTCAACATCCATAGAACAAGGGTCAATTTTCCCAATGATGGTTTGGATAATTTTATTGACATGGCAAAATAGGTGTTTATATCATTGACCGTGTAGTTCAAGAAGAAATGGGTGGCGGTGTTAACCTGTCAAAAGATGTGTGGTACATTCCTTCTATTGATTTAAATATTGAACCTGGGAGCTAACCTAGCTTGAATATCTTGAATCAGACCAATAATCAATTTCACTGTCACATCGAGCGCAGTCGAGATGTTTTTTTCTAATTTTAGATGGTGCTCAAGAGTAAAAAATATTTAGAATGAATACTATAAGAAATTCGATTGCCCTTCTATTGATTTCAGCTTTTCTTATATCCTGTGGTTCTCCGAACCCCAAGAAGAAAGCAGAAACCCCGACCAAAAAGCTATCCGCTATTTTTGATACTGATGCCAATAATGAATTGGATGACCAACATGCGTTGGCTTACCTATTTTCCAATAGAGATTATTTCGATATTAAAGCAGTGACTGTCAATGCCACAAGAAATGGTGGTGGGATTGATGGGCATTTTGAGGAAGCACAACGTATCATGAAGCTTTTTAAAGTAGGTGAATATATCCCTTTGTTCAAAGGAGCCAACAAATCTTTTTTGGAGATAGAAAATGATTTAGGCAATCCATCTTTTGATGGATTTGAGGCCGTGGATTTTATCATTTCTGAAGCAAAAAATTCGGCCAATGAAAAACTTGTGGTCATTGCCGTGGGTAAGCTTACTAATTTGGCGTTGGCCTTAAAAAAAGACCCTTCCATCGCCGCCAATATTCGTCTGGTCTGGTTAGGGGCCAACTATCCCGATCCCGGGGAATATAACTTAGAAGATGATATACCCTCCATGAATTATGTCCTTGAAACGGACATTGAATTTGAAATGGTAACTGTCAGATACGGTAAACCTTCGGGAACCGACGCGGTCAAAATAACCCAAGAAGAGGTCAATCAAAATATGCCTGGATTAGGTCCAACAATTGATACCCCTATTATCGGAAGACATGGTGGCAGCTTTGACAATTTTGGTGATTATTCGGTAAATCTTTTTTCACAAATAGACCTTCATGGCAACCCTCCCTCTAGATCTCTCTTTGATATGGCTGCAGTTGCCATTGTCAAAGACCCAAATTGGGCAAAGGCAACTGAAATCCCATGTCCAATAATGATTGATAAGCGTTGGGTGGAACAGCCTGACAATACCCGAAAAATTACAATTTGGGAGCACTTTGATGCCGAAAATATATTAGCTGACTTTTATGCAACTCTAAAAAACTAAGATAGGGGTAATAGCATCCATATAATATGTTTCCTTTTGGCGCTTTATAGGTTCCACAAGTTTTTAATTGAAAAGAATTCCTCACAGCTTGCTACAGGAATAGTTGGTTCCAAGAAATTCTGTATTTCCTATAAATTCTTTTCTTTTATCTTAATTTTAGGATTGTTCTAAGCTCAAAAAAATCAATGGATTATCAAAAAGAGTGCATTATGAAATTCATAGGTCGCTTGATAAGGATTATTTCAAATGCCATTTGTCTGATACCCCTTATTTTTACGATTCTAGGATCCAGCCAAGAAATTGGTAATGAGAATGGGTCTAGGGAAATAAAGGGGCAACTGCTCAATGGTGTTGAACTTCATATGGATGGCATTGTGGATGAAGCTTTTTGGTTAACTATTCTGGGCAATGGCAATTTCCTAATGCAAGAACCGAAAGAGGGCGGTGAACCTACAGAGCAAACAGAAGTAAGAGTCGCATTTGATAACCAAAATATCTATATCGCAGTCATTTGTTATGATAGCGATCCGTCAGGTATAAAGGCTTTTCAAAAGAAGAGGGACGCATCCCTGGAGACGGACGATCGTTTTAGATGGATTTTTGACACATTTATGGACAAGCGACGAGCGTATTTTTTTGAAATCAATCCCTTAGGGTTGCGCGGAGACGGACTCATTTCTTCAGGTCAAGGGCAAACCTTGAATAAGGATTGGGATGGTATCTGGAAAGCATGGACACATATAGGTGACTTTGGTTGGTCGGCCGAAATCAAGATTCCCTTTAGGAGCATAAACTTTGATCCCAAAAATGATGTCTGGGGAATTAATTTTCAAAGAACCGTACGTCGTAAAAACGAGGAATTGCTTTGGACAGGTCATCGTCGAAATCAAGGCTTATTACGACCACAGAATGCCGGTATTCTTACAGGCCTTGTTGATCCATCGCAGGGAATAGGGCTAGAGATTGTCCCTTATGCCATTACCCAGTCCAGCAAAGAATATGATGAGGAGAATGGTGAATCGATCAATAATACTTCCGCCGACCTAGGGTTTGATGTCAATTACAATATTACCCCAAATCTGAAGGCCTCCTTCACCTATAATACCGATTTTGCACAGACCGAAGTAGATGATAGACAAATAAACCTTACCCGTTTTCCGCTGCGCTTTCCAGAAAAAAGGGACTTTTTCTTGGAAGGGTCATCTATTTTTCAATTTGCGCCACGAAGTGGTGTAAACCCCTATTTTAGTCGTAGAATTGGACTTGTTGACGGAATGCCAATTCCTATTAAATACGGTGGTAGGCTAGTAGGTAATTTGGGTAAAAATAATATTGCTCTTATACATGTACGTACTGGGGAAGAAGGTGAGCTGAATCCAGAAAGTTTTACAATAGCCAGATACAGACGGGATTTTTGGAAAGAGAGTTCCATAGGTGTTTTGTATACCCTAAGAAGCACCAAAGACGATGTACTGCTAGGGGATCCGATACAAGATAGAAATACGCTGGGTGCCGATCTCACTTTGAGTACTTCCGAATTTATGGGAAATAAGGTATTGCAGTTTTCCGCTTTTTTTATAGGACACAATGCAGCGTCTCCTTTAGACCATACCACTTCGCTCCTAGATCGATCGGTACGCGGTCTGCGTTTTAATTTTCCCAACCAGCCATGGTCTGCTTATGCATCATACAGGGTGTTTGGAGATGCTTATGATCCGGCAATCGGGTTTAACAGACGTAACGGATTTAAAAGATTTCAACCGGGAATCAACTTTTCCCCTTTGTTTGAAAAAAGCACCCTTATAAGAGAAATTGAATGGGGTATTCGCTATGAACATCTCACCTCACTGGAAAATAAATTGCTTACCGAGAACCTGACATTTACCTTAGGAGAAATTACATTCGAATCTGGAGAGCAACTGGAATTTAAGGTGCGCAGAGACTTTGAATTTTTAGATGAAAATTTTGACATCCTTAGAGATGGCTCCATAGTTGTGGTTCCCGGAGCGTATGCGAATTGGGTTTATGAATTGGAGGTATCATCTGCATCGTTCCGTAAAGTATCTGGTTCTATCGGCTATGAAGCCGGCGGTTTTTGGACAGGGGAGATTTCTAGTTTGGCATTGGGGTTAACTGTCCGTCCTGTGCCTGGTATTAATCTGGGCGGCGGGTATAGGCATGCCAAGGTAACTGCTGAAAATAGTGGATTTAACACCAATTTATTCCAGATGGATCTAGGTCTTGATTTTACCCCCGATATTTCGCTATCGTCAAATATTCAGTTTGATGATGTAAGCGAGGTGCTTGGTACAAATACCCGTTTTCGATGGATAATCACACCCGGTACTGATCTTTTCTTTGTGTACAACCACAATTGGCTGAACAACCCAGCATTCGATCAAAAGTTTTTTACAATACAACAAGGAGGGGCCATGAAAGTGGTTTATACCTATCGTTTTTAGGGTAGGTAATAGTTTTAAGGTTGAAAAAGGGCGAGAGAAAATAAAAAAGACGAAATTATGAAGATCAACTTACGCATACCACATTGTTATTTGTTCATAGTTGTACTATGTATGGCATAAGAGAATAGGGGGTTCTCAATGAACAATCAGTCCACGACCAAATCTGAAAAACGTCCGAATGTCATTATTGTCATGACCGACGATCAAGGTTATGGTGAACCTTCATTTCATGGCAATCCGGTTTTAAAAACACCCTATTTAGACCAACTGGCCAAACAAAGTTTGCGTTTTACCAATTTTCACGTGGCACCTATGTGTGCCCCAACTAGAGGACAATTAATGACAGGTTTGGATGCCGCCCGCAACGGAACTATCAATGTAAGCAGTGAGCGAGAATTATTGAATCCAGAGCTGTCGACCATGGCCAATTATTTTGGCAACAATGGCTATCAGACAGGTATATTTGGCAAGTGGCATTTATGTGTTAGTCTACAAGGAAGAACAATCCTAATTTTCTGCTAAATCAAAAATTTCATTTACTAAGGTATTTGCAATATTGAAACGGCGAAATATTTGAAAACTGTTCTGATGTCCTAAAGCAATCTCATTTCTTTTTTCTTCGACCGTTTTTCTCCACAAATTGGATTATTTCCCTTGCTACATTGATCCCAGTGGCCCCTTCTATTCCCTCTAATCCGGGAGAGGCATTGACTTCAATCAACAGTGGTCCTTTTTTGGATCGAATCAGGTCTACCCCAGCAACCCCAAGCCCGAGATGTTTGGTGGCATTTAAGGCAATATGTTTTTCTTTGGCCGTAGGTTCAATAACTTCCGTAATTCCCCCGTGATGTACATTTGACCGAAATTCTCCTATCGCACTGGTTCGCTTCATACTGGCCACTATCTTTTGGCCAACAACAAAAATACGGATGTCTTCACCGTTGGATTCCTCTATATACTTTTGTATGAGGATACTAGTATCCATTTTGTACAAGGTGTCTATTATAGATTTTGCCGATTTTTTACTCTCGGCCAAAATGACCCCATTCCCTTGGGTACCTTCTTGAAGTTTAATGATTACCGGAGGCCCTCCTAAAAGCTCAATTTGTTCTTCAACATCATCCGGATTAATGGAAAACAAGGTCTCTGGAATGGGAATATGTTTTCTTGCCAATATCTGAAGGGTCCGTACTTTATTTCTAGCCCGTGTAATACTCAATGAGCGGGCCGTGGAGAATATCCCGTTCATTTCAAATTGTTTAACAATCGCAGCTCCGTGCTTGGTAACCTTTGCCCCAATTCTGGGAATAATGGCATCGAAAGCATTGGTCACATCCTCATTCCGATAATAGACCATTGGATTCCCGGAACCCAATTTCACCGAACATTTTGTATGATCGATCAGTTCTATATAGTGTCCTAAATTTTCAGCTTCATCTGCAATACGCTTAGTAGAATACACATTTATACTTACCGAAAGTAGTCCTATGTCCATTGAAACTTTAGTTGATTATACAATTTTGATATGTAATATCGGTCAAAATTTACTATTCCTCAAAAAGTATAGGGTAGAATTGAGGAATTTATTAGAAAATATATAAGCTGCCATTTTAAGCAGTGTTTTTAGCTTTTTACAATCTCTTTAAATTGGTTCTAAATACCGTACATTACTGCCTCAAAGTTTGTTAATAATTAGTCTGTGCAGTAAATTGCGGCCAAAATCAACTATCAATGAGCGGGTTCTTTAATTCTTCGATTGGTAGAAAGTACGCCATGGCACTTTCTGCTTTTTTTCTAATGTTTTTTCTCCTACAACATTTTGCCATTAATATATTATCAGTTTTTAGCCCTGATACATTTAATGAAGTATCCCATTTCATGGGCACTAATCCGTTGATACAATATGCTATGCAGCCTATTTTGATATTTGCTGTGATCTATCATTTTGTAATGGGTTTTGTTTTGGAAATAAAAAACAAAAGTTCTCGAGATGTAAAATATGCCAAAAACCATGGTGCTGCCAACTCTACCTGGATGAGCAGGAACATGATTTATAGTGGTCTGGTTATATTGGCATTCATTGCATTGCATTTTATTGATTTTTGGTTTCCCGAAATCAACACAAAATTTATTCAAGGTGATTGGTCCGGAACATTGGAAGGGGTAGAAGGCTACCGTTATTTTGAAGAACTTCAACACAAATTTGTTGAACCTTGGAGGGTTGGTGCTTATATTATTGCCTTTGTGTTATTGGCATTGCACCTGTTGCATGGATTCACCTCGGCATTCCAATCTATAGGTTCTACAGCAGGAAGAAAACAAACCATGAAAAATATGGGTAAGGCATATTCGATATTGATCCCTTTAGGGTTTGTTATCATAGCGCTTTTCCATCATTTTAACCATTAATACCATTTACTTATGTCTGTATTAGACTCAAAAGTGCCTAAAGGACCAATTAAGGACAAGTGGACTACCTATAAAGATAAGATCGATCTTGTGAATCCTGCGAATAAGCGTCATATCGACATTATCGTTGTTGGCACCGGATTGGCGGGAGGTTCTGCTGCTGCTACCCTTGCCGAACTTGGTTATAATGTAAAAGCTTTCGCCTATCAAGATTCCCCACGGAGAGCACATTCCATTGCTGCCCAGGGAGGTATTAATGCCGCCAAAAACTATATGGGAGACGGTGATTCGACTTATCGCTTATTTTATGATACCGTAAAAGGAGGGGATTATCGTTCCCGAGAGGCCAACGTTTATAGACTGGCTGAAGTTTCCGCTAATATCATTGACCAATGTGTGGCTCAAGGGGTGCCTTTTGCCCGAGATTATGGTGGACTTTTGGATAACCGTTCGTTTGGTGGCGTATTGGTTTCAAGAACTTTTTATGCCAAAGGACAGACGGGACAACAATTATTATTAGGTGCCTACTCTGCTTTGAACCGCCAAATTGCCCGCGGAAAAATAGAAATGTTCAATCGACATGAAATGCTCGATGTTGTTAAAGTCGATGGCAAAGCCCGTGGTATTATCGCGAGGAACTTAATTACTGGTGAAATTGAGCGTCATTCGGCACATGCAGTTGTTGTTGCATCAGGCGGATATGGAAATGTCTATTTCCTTTCAACCAATGCAATGGGATCCAATGCCACCGCAGCATGGAAAATTCATAAAAAAGGGGCCTTTTTTGCCAATCCCTGTTATACACAAATTCACCCTACCTGTATTCCTAGGTCGGGTGACTATCAGTCCAAATTAACATTGATGTCAGAATCACTGCGTAATGATGGCCGAATCTGGGTGCCAAAAAATATGGATGATGTAATGGCTATCCGTGAAGGACGCAAAAAACCAATTGAATTATCTGAAGAAGAACGTGATTATTACTTAGAGCGCCGTTATCCTGCCTTTGGTAATCTAGTACCACGGGATGTGGCTTCCAGAGCTGCCAAAGAACGGTGCGATGCCGGATATGGCGTAAATGCCACTGGGGAGGCTGTATATCTGGATTTTGCTTCAGCAATAGAGCGCTATGGAAAAGAGCAGGCTAAAATTCAAGGTGTTTCAGGCGCTTCCAAGGAAAAAATAACGCAATTAGGTGAGGCAGTTATGGAAGCCAAATATGGTAACCTTTTCCAAATGTATGAGAAGATCGTTGATGAGAATCCATATAAAACACCAATGATGATCTATCCGGCTACGCACTATACCATGGGTGGTGTTTGGGTCGATTACAATTTGATGACTACGGTTCCTGGTTTGTATTGTATTGGTGAGGCAAATTTTTCTGATCATGGCGCCAACCGTTTAGGGGCTTCGGCTTTGATGCAAGGATTGGCAGACGGTTATTTCGTATTGCCATATACCATTGGTGACTACCTTGCCGATGATATTAGAACAGGATCCATTTCTACAGAGACAAAGGAATTTGATGAGGCCGAAAAGGAAGTAAAGGATAGAATAGACTTCTTTATGAGCAACAGCGGCACAAAGTCGGTCGATCATTTTCACAAACGCTTGGGAAAAGTAATGTGGGATAAAGTGGGTATGGCCAGAAATGAAAAAGAACTAAAAGAAGCCATGGCCGAAATTAAGGCCATTAGAGAAGAATTCTGGAAAGAAGTAAAAGTTCCCGGTAGTGCAAATGAAATGAATCTTGAACTGGAGAAAGCGGGTAGAGTAGCAGACTTCTTGGAACTGGGTGAATTGTTCGCAAAAGATGCACTTATTCGTGAGGAATCCTGTGGCGGTCATTTCCGGGAAGAGTCTGTAGAGCTTGAAGGCGAACAAAAAGGCGAAGCCAAACGAAATGATACTGATTATGCCTTTGTTTCTGCATGGGAATACAAAGGAGAACCAGCTGATGCCGTTTTGCACAAAGAACAACTGGAATTTAAAGATATTGAGTTAAAACAACGTTCGTATAAGTAATTAGGGGAGAGGGAATAGTGAAAAGGGAAGACAGTGACCATAGTGAGTCAGATAAAATCAAATGAGAATTGATTGTTTGGCAAAAGTCAATGACTTTAGTCCAAGAAATCCATACTCTCACTTTCCTATTTCCCAATGATGAAAAATTTGGCTTAACTAGTCAAATGAGAAGAGCCGCGGTTTCTATTCCGTCTAATATTGCAGAGGGTTGGGGAAGGTCATCTAGAAAAAATTATATTCAGTTTTTAAGAATCTCAAGAGGTTCTTTGTTTGAATTGGAAACACAAATATTAATAGCAAACGAATTAAAGTATATAAATGGTAGCGCATCCATAGAAAATCTAATTATTGAAATTAGTAAAATGCTAAATTCACTTATTAGAAAGCTGGGAGAAAAGGGTTAAATCCCCTCTTCGCTTTTCGCCTATCACTAAACCCATAGTAGTTATGAATTTAACCCTTAAGATTTGGAGACAAAAAGGACCACGGGACAAAGGTAAAATGGTCGAGTATAAGGTGTCCGATATTTCAGAACATATGTCCTTTTTAGAAATGATGGATGTTTTGAACGAACAACTTGTAAATTCTGGTGAAGAACCTGTTGCTTTTGATCATGATTGCCGTGAAGGCATTTGTGGTATGTGCTCAATGTATATTAACGGTGAAGCCCACGGTCCTGATCGTGGTGTTGCTACCTGCCAATTGCATATGCGCATGTTCAATGATGGGGATACGATTACCATTGAACCTTTTAGGGCCAAAGCCTTTCCCGTAATAAAAGATTTGGTGGTCGATAGAACCTCTTTTGAGCGCATACAGCAAGCAGGGGGTTATATTTCAGTAAATACCTCGGGCAATACCCAGGATGCAAATGCGCTTCCTATTTCAAAGCATGCAGCCGATGAAGCTATGGATGCCGCTGCATGTATAGGTTGCGGTGCTTGCGTCGCAAGTTGTAAAAACTCCTCGGCCATGTTGTTCGTAGGAGCTAAGGTATCACAATATGCTTTGTTGCCACAGGGGCAAGTGGAAGCTGCTGATCGTGTTAAAAACATGGTCACGCAAATGGATTTGGAAGGATTTGGCAACTGTACCAATACAGGTGCATGTGAAGTAGAATGTCCCAAAGGAATTTCCTTGGAGAACATTGCCCGCATGAACCGTGAATTGGTGAAAGCGAGTTTGGTCAAATTTTAAAACACTTTCCTTACACTATAAGGCGAAAATCCATTCCTTGATTTAGGAATGGGTTTTTCTTTTTGTACCAATTTAATTTTAAGGTGAGCATGTAATTATTGAAACCTATAATTATATGTCAATGAAAATAACGGACTATTCAAAACCGAAACTATTGGTCTGTCAGATATTATTTGCATTATAATTGAGATTTAACTTTAATTCAGAAAGATACTTATTTGCCAACTAAAGTTCAAAATCAATTTAATAATATCCTGTGGGATTAATTAGTAATTTTAAGTATGTCCAAATCATATGCAAAAGATCGTATAAAAGTTCCCCGTTTTAACGAGGAGTCGGGATTTTACACTACGCCTGAACGTTCCAAGATCATGGGCAAAATCAAGGGCAAAAACACAAAACCCGAATTGGCCTTTAGAAAAGCACTTTGGGCAGCGGGCTATCGGTATAGAATTGATTCACGAAAGTTAATCGGAAGACCGGACATTGTGCTGAATAAATACAAAACGGTCGTCTTTATAGATGGCGAATTCTGGCATGGGCATAATTGGGAAGAACGCAAACTAAAAATAAAGACCAACAAAGACTTTTGGATTGCGAAAATTGAACGTAACATGCAACGCGACCATGAAGTAAATGCTGAACTAAAACGAATTGGTATTAAAGTATTCCGTTTTTGGGAAAATGAAATCAAAAAAGAATTGGAACGTTGCGTCCAAGAGGTCGTATTGCATTTAAAAAAGCTAGAAGGGATATAAAATTAGTCTATCTGCCTTTTTAGAATGGCAAAAAATTGTCTTACTTGGTCAAATGCTATTTCAAAATCGGGATATTCCGGGGAACCATTTAAGCTGTGGCAGGTTATAGTCCCCTCCTTTCTGTTGTAATCTGTAATTTCCTTACACATTACGCCAGCTTTGTAGACTAGTATCCACGTTTGACCATCCGTTTCCCTAACCCTTGTCTTAAAGTCTTTTTTACTTACTTGTTTTCCCAAAATAATAGTGCCTTCAGGTAATCCATTCAATTCACCATTGTCCATGGAATCGTTAGAAATCTCAAAAGCAATATAACGGGCCACGGAAACTTGTTCGACCACAAAACCTACCCTCGCCAATTTGTCCAGGAATACCATACTATCATGGTTATTAGCATATCTCTTTTCCTCTTTTTTTGTGATTAAAGGGGCAGAAAGTAAATATTTTCCTGGTGCTAATTTGGTAATGTTATGTCCTTTTTTTGAGGTTACACTTTGTTGGTCATATGCACCGTTCTTTTCATTCACTTCTTGGGAATACAACTGGCTAATACTCATATCGAAGTATTGTGCAATTTTTGTAAGATTTTTAATTGGAATATTGGCATCCTTCTTTTCATAAAGCTGAATGGTGCGCAAGCTTACCCCAATGACATGGGCCAAATCGGTCTGGCTAACATTTTTTTTTCGTCTTAATTGCTTAATTATCAACATAAAATTGTATTATTGTGTAATAATCTTACATATTTTGTTGAATACGCAATTAATCAGCGTATATCTGTAAGTGAATTACAAACAAATATAACAAAATGTGCAATATTTTTAGGTTACGTAAAAAGATGAATGATAAAATTTCTAACTATAACCACCCTATTAACTATGTTTGAAGAAAAAGACTACGGAAAACCAATTGGCGAAAAACTGTCCGCCGTCCTAAGAAGAAATACGACAAAAGACAATCTTGCCAATATCGCTTCGATAACTGGCATTAGTTTTTCTACCATACGTGATGTTGTTTACCGAACCAACAGCCTAACAAAGTCCAATTCAAAGGCCATTCACTCCTTAACAAGTATTGCCTTTGAAAATTCACTTGCAAGACAACTACAAGCAGAAGGAGACAAGATTTTTCTTAATCGCATTTTGCGTGATTAATGCTGTTGGGTGCTTTTTGTACGTTTCTTTCAATCAAGCGTGATTGCGCTATTCTAATTTTATTACTTTTATATGTCTTTTAAAGACATACTATGCCCAACTTTCCACATAAAGTCAATTCCAAACTCCCTAATGTAAAAACCACCATTTTTACCACGGTGGGGAGTATGGCGGCTAAACATGATGCTATAAACCTTTCCCAAGGTTTCCCGAATTTTGAGCCCGACAAACATCTAATTGACTTGGTTTCCAAGGCAATGAATGAAGGCCATAACCAATATGCACATATGGCCGGTCTACCAAAATTAAGAGAGGTCATTGCACAAAAAATTGAAACATTGCACAATAGGGTCTATAATCCCGATGAAGAAATCACCATAACCGTTGGGGCATCCCAAGCTATCTTTACGGCGATTACAGCATTTGTTGGGAAAGGTGACGAAGTTATAGTGTTTAAGCCCGCTTACGATTGCTATGAACCTGCCATTGAAGTCAATGGCGGCGTTCCGGTTTTCGTTCAGTTGATAGGAAACGGTTTTAAAATTGACTGGGACCATTTTCGAACGAAGATTACCCCTAGGACAAAAATGGTAATCATTAATACCCCTCACAACCCAAGCGGTACTATTCTCTCTAAAGAAGATATGCTGGAGCTTCAGAAAAGTTTAAAAGACACGGATATTCTTGTTGTTAGTGATGAGGTCTATGAACACATTATTTTTGACGGAAATGAACACCAAAGTGCCTCTCGATTTGATGATCTGGCCTCACGAAGTTTTGTGTGTGCTTCCTTTGGAAAAACTTTTCATGTTACGGGATGGAAAGTAGGATATTGCGTGGCGCCCGCCGAGTTGATGCACGAATTCCGCAAGACCCATCAGTTTAATGTGTTCTGTATTGACCATCCAGTACAGCATGCCTTGACAGAATACCTGCAAACTTCTGAGCATTACTTGACATTAAATGGCTTCTATCAAGAAAAAAGAGATTTTTTCGTCAATGCATTACAAGGTTCCAAATTCAAGATAATACCTTCTCAAGGCACCTATTTTCAGCTTTTGGGTTATGAAAATATTACCAATGAAAGTGACGTTGATTTTGCCAAAAGACTGATTGTTGACCACAAGCTTGCCAGTATTCCCATTTCAGTATTCAATGAAAATGCCTTAGACATAAAGGTTTTGCGTTTTTGTTTCGCAAAGACCAAGGAAACGTTAGAAAAAGCCACAAACATCCTCAAGAATATTTAATCCAATGCAGCATTCACCTTGGTCATAAAGGCACCTATTTTGTAGGGTTCTAACCAACGTGTTACCACAATCAAATCATTTTCCCGATCAATAACAATAAAATTGCCGCCGAAGCCTGCGGCATAATAGATGTTTTCCGAAAGTCCAACCCAATGTCGGTTTCCTTTTTTGTTCAACCACCACATATACCCATAATTTACATTGGGTGTTGAAGGTGCTATGGCTTTTTGAATCCATGATTCACTGACAAGTTGTTCATTTTTCCATTTACCGTTATTCAAAAATAAAAGGCCAAAACGGGCTATATCTTCAGTATGAATGAAAAGTCCCGCACCTGAATGACCCCCGCCTGTAACCGACTTCATCTGGATTCCATCAATTTCAGTCCATGCATGCTTATACCCGTGCCATCGCCAAGTTGTTGACGCCCCTATTTTGTCCATTAAATGCTCTTTCAGCACCATAGGTAAAGGCTTTCTCCAAATATGCGTAAGAGCATATGCCAATACATTCACGCGAACGTCATTATATTCCATTACCGACCCAGGTTCATTAAGCTTACGAAATTTCCAGTCATCAATTCCTCCTTCTTTTGGAGGCCTATCGGCCCAATCCTTGCCTCCCCAAAGCTGTCCTGACCAATCAGAATTTTGTTGTAACAAGTGTTCCCAAGTGATTTTACTATTATGTACACCGTCAAATGTACCATCCCAGATATATGTTCCAACCTTATCATTGGTGCTCGAAATCAGATTTTTGTCTTCTGCCATACCCGCAACAGTCGATAAGAAACTTTTTGTTACGCTAAAAGTCATATCCACTCTTTTGGTATCACCCCATTTAGCCACTATATATCCGTTTTTGAGAATCAAACCGGCAGGGCCGCCTCTTTTTTTGGTAGGTCCCAAAATTTCATGAAAAGGCTCTCTTTCAAATCCTTTTAAAATGGCTATTCGCAGATCCCTAGAACCTGAATACTCGTTCGACTTTGCAAACTCCACAGCTTCAGTTAATTTGGTAGCGTTAATTTTGAGTTCTTGAGGAGCCTTTTGCTCCCAAACAATGTTTCTATCCGGAAAATAGTAGCCCTCTTGTGCCAATAAACTCGTTGTGCACAACAACACAAAAATGATTGATCTAAACTGGTTCATAAGTACTGTAAATAATGAGGTTTAATCTTCGTTGAAGTTAATCAAATCAAACCGCATTAACCAATCCATTTGTTTGTCTTTTCCAATAAAATAGGGATGCTTCCCAAACTTTGAAAATCCGTTTTTTTGGTAGAATTTAATGGCACCTTTATTACCCTCCCAAACTCCGAGCCATAGAAAGTCCTTATTTGTTTTTGTTCCCAATCTCTTCACTTCCCGGAGCATCATTTCCCCGATGCCCTTACCTTGAAATCTTTGGAGAACGTAAATCCTTTCTAGCTCCAAAGAATCATCAAGCTTTAAATCGGATTGTGCATCCATCCAATTTAATTTAAAATACCCAACAAGATCTTTGTCCAAATAGGCAAAATAAAAAGCCGTGTTTAGGTTTTTTAGCTCTTCTTTTAATTTATCTTTTTCAAATGCGAAGTCAATGTAGTTTTTGAAATCTTCGGGATTATTATGCACTTCGAAGGCATCAACAAAAGTTGCGTGGGATATTTGTGCCAGTATATCTAAATCTTTTAGAAGACATTTTTTATAAAGTAGGTGCATTTAGTACCATTTGCTTTATAAAAATAAACAAAAAAAGAGGCACGTTGTGGGCGTGCCTCTTTTCTTAAAAATCTTTTGCCAAAAAGGATTATAGCATAAATAATTTTTTGGTCAAAAGTACTATTCCACTGAAAAAGTCGTTTTTGTACACTAGGACTTCTTCTTCAATTGGAACATGGTTTACTTGGGTTTCCATAATAAATAGATTTGCTGTAAGATTTGGGTTTGAACTTTTATTAGACCATAAATGTAAATTAAACGTAGCTAGTCTCCAAATTATTGTTGCGAACCCTATTTAAAATGTTGTGAAAAAACTGAAAGGCTATTTTCATCGAAAAACGACTCTATTCAGGCACTTATACCTTCATTTCAGGGACATCTCCTTCAACGATCAAAGTGCCACTTGTCGCATTCCTAATACTTTCGATAGATACGCCTGGAGCCCGTTCCAAAAGTTTAAAACCCCCAACAATTACCTCCAGAACCGCCAGATTAGTGACTATTTTCTTCACGCAACCAACGCCCGTTAACGGTAAAGTGCATTTTTTCAAGAGTTTAGATTCACCTGCCTTATTGGTGTGCATCATGGCTACGATGATATTTTCTGCAGAAGCCACTAAATCCATCGCGCCACCCATCCCTTTCACCATTTTACCAGGTATTTTCCAATTGGCAATATCTCCATTTTCAGAAACCTCCATTGCTCCTAGAATCGTAAGATCAACATGTTGGCCACGAATCATTCCGAAACTAGTCGCGGAATCAAAAAATGAGGCTCCAGCAAGGGTTGTTATGGTTTGCTTTCCTGCATTTATTATGTCCGCATCTTCATCGCCTTCAAAAGGAAAAGGTCCCATGCCAAGCACTCCGTTTTCACTTTGGAATTCAACACTTAGATCCTCTTGCACAAAATTGGCCACAAGAGTAGGAATACCGATACCCAGGTTTACATAATAGCCGTCCTTGACCTCTTTTGCGATTCGCTTTGCGATGCCATTTTTGTCCAACATGTTTAATGAATCAATTAAACTAATATATCAACCTTATATTTCAACAAGAATAACACTATTTATTCTGATTTCTTTTGCTTGTACTACAATTTTGTACATAATCAAACCCAGTTCATTTATATTGGTCTTTAGGGCCATATCAAAGGGATAGGATTTAAATCTTTCACATAGAATAAGCCAATACTTAGTTTTCTCTAATTCTTTTAGAGCAATTTTCATTTTATGGATAAAGTCCGCTCTACTTTCTGCGTTTTGCGCTTCATGTACATTGGCCCCAATGCTTGTTCCAGCCTTTAAAAGTTGGTTGGCACTTACATACTTTCGCTCACCCTCCAGCAACTCACAAAATTCAATAATCATCAGTGCAAAATCAATTGACTTTGTTACTACAATATTTTCTTTTGGAGTCATTGATACATTGTTACATTAAAAAATTTATTTATTGCGTTGGCGTACAGTTCTTTGCTCTATTCTCTTCTCATAATCCTTCCCTTGAAATATGCGTTTTACAAATATTCCAGGAACATGAATTTCATTGGGATCCAAAGATCCGGCAGGAAGTAATTCCTCAACCTCAGCGACGGTAATAGTTGCTGCCCCACACATACATGGATTGAGATTTCGTGCCGTCCCTTTAAAAATAAGATTGCCTGCCACATCGCCCTTCCAAGCTTTTACAAATGAAAAGTCAGCTTTGTAGGCCTTTTCCAAAACATACATTTTGCCATTAAATTCCCTAGTTTCTTTTCCTTCGGCTATCTCGGTCCCAAAACCAGCGGGTGTATAAAAGGCCGGGAAGCCGGCCTGTGCTGCCCTGCATTTTTCAGCCAATGTTCCTTGGGGGGTAAGTTCAACGTCCAATTCACCGCTTAACATTTGACGTTCAAATTCATCATTTTCCCCAACATAAGAAGCTATCATCTTTTTGATTTGATACTTTTGAAGCAGCAAACCCAGGCCAAAATCATCCACTCCCGCATTGTTTGAGATACAGCTAAGGTCCTTGATTCCCAAGCGAACCAATTCGGCGATTGCATTTTCTGGAATACCACAAAGGCCAAAACCGCCCAACATGAATGTCATACCATCTTGGACTCCTTTTAAAGCCTCTTGAACATTGTCTACTGTTTTACGGATCATATCAATTTAATTGGAGAAGCGATCAAGATTCCTAGTAAACTAAAATAAGAATTTTAAAAAGAAAATGCCCTTAACTTTATAGTAAAAGTAAGGGCATTTTATATGTTGTTTTGAAGTCTAAATCAAATTTCAACTTAGAAGTCCAAATCCTCCAAGTCATCATCCATATCCTTCTTATCCTCTCCATTTTCAACCTCTTTGGTACAATCCAATTCTATAGAAATTTCCTCTGGTTCTGGGAATTCATCGTCTGAAACGCCCAATTCTTTATTTTCATAGTTCTTTTTCATATAAAGCCCCCATATGGGTAAGGCCATAGAAGCACCTTGACCGTAGGTGATTGTCTTAAAATGTATCGCGCGATCTTCCCCACCTACCCAAACTCCAGTAACTAGGTTAGGTACCATTCCCATAAACCATCCATCACTTTGATTTTGTGTGGTCCCTGTTTTTCCTGCTATTGGGTTTTTGAATTCATAGGGGTATCCTGTAATTATCTCATCATATTCCCTTTTGAGTTTATTGGCTCCTGTGGTTCGTAACCGGGTACCTGAACCACCATGAGTAACACCCTCCATTAGATTAATCATTGTATAGGACACTTCCTTGCTCAAAACATCCTTTGTTTCTGGAACGTATTCAAATAAAACAGTTCCATTTCGGTCTTCAATACGCGTCACCATAACCGGTTTCACATAAACCCCTTGATTCACAAAGGCCCCATAGGCCCCTACCATTTCATAAACATTCAAATTTTCTGTTCCCAAAGCAATGGAAGGGACCTCAAGAATTTCTCTGGTAAGCCCCAAATTCTTAACAATGGAAACAACGGATTTTGGTCCGACCAAATCAATAAGTTGTGCTGTAATGGTATTCTTTGAATTGGCCAAAGCCCTTTTTAGGGTATACATTTCACCAGAGTATTTTCCATTTGAATTTCTGGGGCACCAGGCCTCTGTATTACCGTGCTTTCCAGCTTCAATACAATATTGGGTGTCCGGTAGTTCGTAACAAGGCGAAAGCCTTAATTGATCAATTGCCGCAGCATACACAAAAGGTTTGAACGTAGATCCGACTTGGTGGGCCCCTTGATACACATTGTCATATTGAAAATGTCTATAATCCACACCACCTACCCATGCCTTTACATGACCTGTTTGGGGTTCCATAGACATCATGGCCGGTCTTAAAAAGGTCTTATAATAGCGTATGGAATCCATGGGGGTCATGATGGTATCCTTTTCATGGGTCTCGCTTTTCCAATCAAAAACGGTCATTTCCCTTTTTTTGGTAAAAGAACTTCGAATATCCTTTTCAGATTTTCCTTCCTTTTTCATTTGACGCCAGCGGTCGGATATTTTAATAGCACGCTCCATAATACGATCTATCTCCTCTTTCTCCAAATCTAGAAAGGGAGCCGTTTTATTTCGTGCCGGAGTGTTCTGAAGGAAAAATTCGGCTTGCAGCTTTTCCATATGCTCATTCACAGCTTCCTCAGCATTAGTCTGCATTCGGAAATCAATAGTGGTATATATTTTTAATCCATCAAGATAGAGACTCCACCTATCGCGTTCCCCTTCCAACGCAGGTTTAGGATTCTTCCTAATCCAACCGTTCATATACCTTTGAAGATACATTCGAAAATAGGTGGCGATACCATATTGGTGGGATTCAGGGTTGTAGTTCAGATTGATTTTCATTGCCTGCAACGAGTCCTTTTCGGCCTCACTGATATATTCATACCTTGCCATTTGGGATAAAACCATATCCCTTTTATTCCGTGTTCTCTCTTCACGACGTAATGGATTGAAAAGTGAAGAATTCTGAAGCATGCCCACCAGCATTGCAGATTCTTCAACTTTTAGGTCCTTGGGCTCCTTTCCAAAATAAATCCTGGCTGCTGAACGAATGCCATCCGCATTATTACCAAAATCATAGATGTTGAGATACATCTTAATAATCTCTTCTTTGGTATAACTTCGTTCCAATTGAGTAGCAATAACCCACTCCTTCGCTTTTTGTTTTATGGTTTCAAATTTGCTGCTCGATCGTGGCCCGACATAAATCTGCCGTGCCAATTGTTGTGAAATGGTACTTGCCCCACCACGTTTACCTAAAAAGAAAAGTGCACGTAACGTTCCACGGGCATCAATCCCCGAATGATCGTGAAAACGGATATCCTCGCTGGCGATTAAGGCATTGATCAAATTTTTAGGTAAATCCTCATAGTCTATGGGGGTACGATTATCATCCAAATAAAATTTTCCCAAAGTCTGATTATCGGAGGAAATAATTTCAGAAGCCAAATTGGTCTGTGGGTTTTCCAAATGTTCAAAAGTGGGCATTGGGCCTAAATATTCCCAAGAGGCTAATAGAAATAATAATACCGCAGACAGAACCCCTGTAAAAAATAGGGCCCAGAACCATTTTATATACATGAAGAAACCGTTGCTTGTTTTTTTCTTTTTGGCCTTTGCCATATGCTACTAATTACTTTTTACAATTTCAAAACCGACATCTGTTATGCCCTCAAGGTTTACGATTCCATCAACGTTGCCATTTTTGCGCATGGCATGGGATACTTTCAAGGTATATACGCCCGAAGAAGGAAAAACGATGTTTTCTTTGTACCATAATTTGTTATCCTTAATACTTCCATGGCCTTTACCCAACCAAGTGCCGTCGGGTAAGGCCATTTTGAACTCAAGGGTGTCCTTAATCCTATTCCCATCTGGGTAGGTTAACTCTGTAATCAAGAAGAGGTTACTATATGGGAAGGTTTGATCGTTTCGAATATTGACAAAAATATTATGTTGCTGTAGGGTATCAATTTCGGAAAAGTTGAATTCAATCGTATTTTCCTTGTTCCAAAATCCATTATTTGTTGCCTTGTAGTCTGACTTTACAATGGAATCGTCACAGGAGCCAAATAAGGCAATACATACAATTGCTAAAATTACCCTACGCATTTTTCTGGCGTCTTTTTCTATTGTTTCTTCTTTTCTTGTTCTTATTCCTACTATTACGCCCTTTTGGTTTATCAAAACGGGTAAGGCTATCCTGGCCTACCACATTCTCGAACACCACCTTATCTTCAACGATATTGTCGGCAGCATATTCTTCCAGGCTTGCAATTTTTTCTTTCTTTCTATTTTTGGCTACAATTTCTATGACCTGCTCTTTGGAAAGCACATGCCAATTAGCAGGTTCATCTTTATATGAGAACCAAAATGTAGCTTTGAAAATATCCGATTTTTGACAAAATGCCATCCCTTTTTCAGTAAACAATTTGGTGTCTTGTGGTGGAAAATCCTTTAAAGCCTCCAGATACAAATCCAACTCATAATTAAGACAACATTTGAGTTTGCCACATTGCCCCGCCAATTTTTGAGGATTCAATGATAATTGCTGATAACGGGCCGCCGAAGTACTTACCGACCTAAAATCTGTTAGCCATGTAGAACAACAAAGTTCCCTGCCACAAGAACCAATACCTCCAAGCCGCTGTGCTTCTTGTCTATATCCAATTTGGCGCATTTCGATACGAATACCAAAAGCCTTGGCCATATCTTTAATCAATTGACGAAAATCTACCCTTTCCTCGGCCGTGTAGTAAAATGTTGCCTTGGAGGCATCTCCCTGAAACTCAACATCGGAGATTTTCATTTGTAATTTTAGGATAATGGCTATTTCTCGAGAACGCTTTTTAATTTCTTCTTCTCTATTCCTCGCCTTTTGCCAAATGTCAATATCTTTCTGTGAAGCCTTTCGATATAATTTCAGGATATCCCCTGAGGTATGATCTACCTTTTTTTTCTTCATTTGAACTTTAACAAGTTCCCCTGTAAGTGTAATCATTCCTATATCATGCCCCGATTGGGCCTGTGTAGCCACAATATCACCTATAGATAGTGCAAGGTTTTCTGTATTTCTGAAGAATTCTTTTCTGCTATTTTTAAATCGGACCTCAACAAATTCAAACGGTTTTTCACCATTCGGTAGTGACATGTTGGAGAGCCAATCAAATACCGTTAATTTATTACAACCATCGGCTCCGCAAGTACCATTGTTCCTGCATCCCTTTGGTTGTCCATCCTTACCGGTTGAACAACTGTTACAACCCATATTTTGTATCTTGATTTGAAAAGAACGTCTAGTTCTTATCAAAAAAGGTTCATATTAATCTTAAATGTAAAGATAGTATAATTTGTTGCAGATGTAAAGTGTTCAAACGCAATTGAAATATTCCAATCTTTGGGTGTTCGTTTATTTTTTGTACTTCAACACTTCTGAACGACCCTTTTTGAAGATTTTATTACTAACCGATTTGCCTTTTCTAAGTTTTTTTTGCTCTTCAAAAGGCAGGGCATGTACTTGTTTGCAGTTATCTGAACAACAATTATTCAGTAGTGCCTCACACTCCATACATTGAATGAATAAAAGATGGCAGGCCTCGTTGGCACAATTTACATGGGTATCACAAGCTTTGCCACATTGGTGGCACTGGGCGATTACATCCTTGGAAATACGTTCTCCCCTTCTATGATCAAAAACAAAGTTCTTTCCGATGAATTTATTCTCAAGGTTCTTTTTTTTTGCCTGCCTTGCATATTCAATGATTCCTCCTTCCAATTGATAGACATTCTTAAATCCTTTGTGTTTATAATAGGCACTGGCCTTTTCGCAACGTATTCCTCCCGTGCAGTACATTACCAATTTTTTATCTTCTTTGAAACCTTCCAAATCTTTTTCGATAATGTCCAACGAATCTCTAAAAGTATCTACGTCGGGAGTAATGGCATTTTTAAATTGACCTATTTCACTTTCGTAATGATTGCGCATATCGACCAAAACGGTATCTGGATCTTCAATGAGTTCATTGAATTTTTCGGCATCAACATGGACCCCCTTGTTGGTCACATCAAAAGTTGCATCATTAAGGCCATCGGCCACAATTTTCTTTTTAACCTTCACTTTTAATTTCAAGAAAGATTTATTGTCATGTTCAATGGCAATATTGAGTCTTACGCCCTTTAAAAAAGAAATGCTGTCTAAATGCTCCTTAAAAGATCCAAAGTTCTCAGCCGGGACAGACAATTGCGCATTTATGCCCTCATTGGCAACATAAATTCGACCTAATACGTCAAGTTCGTCCCAATGAATGAACAAATGATTCCTAAAAATTAAAGGATTCCCAATATGTGCATATTGATAAAAGGAAATGGTGAGACGCTCTTGCCCAGCTTCTTCAATAAGAGCTTCCCTTTCCTTTGCACTTAATGTATTGTACAGTTGCATGCTATACCCATCGTTAAGTTAAAGAATAGTTTACGCGGCAAAGGTAAGATAATCTTAGACTATTTTCGTGCTGATAATCTTTACCGGACAGGCCAATTGTGCCTGTTTACAAGGCTCATAAAAACTATGGTCATGGGATTTAATGGTAAAAAAACCTTTTTTCTCCAATGCTCTTAACAATACGCTTTTCCCATCTTTTTTAGACATTTGAAATTGTTCAGGAGCCAGCTCCACACAATAATTACACCCTATGCATTTTTTGCGGTGCAGCGTTACGACGACCATTATTCTCGAACAATTTTGTACAATTTATCGGAAGGTCGGATTTTGAACCCTGTAGGAAAGGTGCAATTATTCCCCTTTTCTGCCATTGTCACATGAGAATCATCAACCATCATTTGTTCCAACTCCAATTCTTTAACCCCAGTTGTAGGACCTGTTATAAGTAAGGTATCACCAATTTTGATATCGAAGGCATCAATCTTGAATTCTGCTATGCCTGGCTTGGGATAATAGTGAACCCCTTTACCAACATATAATTTTTTCTGGGTTGCCTGAGAGCCAGCCCCATCGCTCCATTCGCCAAGTTTTTGTCCAAGATAATATCCTCCCCAAAATCCACGGTTATATACCTTATTAAGTTCTTTCATCCATAATTCAACCTTTTCTTTCGAATAGGTGCCGTCACTGTAAGAATCAATTGCTTCTCTATATGTCTTTATCACATTGGCAACATATTCAGGTGCCCTTCCTCTACCTTCAATCTTCAATACTTTAACACCGGCATTTATGATCTGGTCCAAAAAATCGAGGGTACATAAATCTTTGGGAGACATCATATATTCATTATCCAACTCAATCTCAAAACCACTCTCTTGATCGATTACAGTATACTTTTTACGGCAGTTTTGTTTACAAGCACCTCTATTGGCAGATGAATTATGGGAATGTAGGCTTAGATAACATTTGCCCGACACCGCCATACACAAGGCGCCATGCCCAAACACTTCTATTTCAATCAAATCTCCTGATGGCCCTTTAACTTGTTCTTTATTTATTTGCTCGCAGATGTGTTTGATTTGGCGCAAGCTAAGTTCTCTACTTAAAACTACAGTATCGGCAAACAAGGAATAGAACTTTACCGCTTCTATATTGGTTATATTTATTTGTGTGGAAATATGAACTTCCATGTTAATTTGTCTGGCATAGGCTATTACGGCCTGATCCATAGCAATTACAGCAGTAATTCCAGATACTTTCGCCTTGTCCAATACCGTTTTGATGATAGACAAATCATGATCGTAGATGATGGTATTAAGTGTAAGATACGTCCTAATTTGTTTTTCCTGACACCTTCTTGCTATTTCAGATAAGTCTTCCAAATTGAAGTTTATACTTGCCCTCGCCCGCATATTAAGTTGCTCAACACCAAAATATACAGAATCAGCACCATTATCAACAGCGGCCTGCAGGGATTCAAAATTCCCCGCGGGTGCCATAAGCTCAATTTTTCTATTTTCAGTCATAAATACAGGGTGCTTGATTTTTTTGGATTGCAAAGATACGTTTTATGCCTAAATTATCATTACCCCCTTGGAATGCAGTGTATTCCATTAAAAAATCTTCGAGTGACTCCAATAAAAAAGAGTCCTGAATTATCAAGACTCTTAATTGGCTGTCCCATTTTTTCCTTTTTCATAGCATTCTTACCGAAAAAATAAAAAAAAAGAAGCAACCACCGTGACCATTGTCATTAAAACAATGGATTATACATTGAGTTAGTATATGCCAATTTCTATAGAGATGCCATATTTTCAATTAGGTTGCGTCGAAAATAAAATATCTCTTATTGTTTTTGCATTTTGGACACATTCGGCAATCATTTCTGTGCATAAATTAATTTGGCAGGATGTTATTATGAAAAAAGAAATAGTAAATTAGCGTTCCTAATTTTATATATAATGAGTTCCGAAAAAGAAGCAAAATTAAAAGCATTAAAACTTACCTTAGATAAACTCGACAAGACCTATGGCAAAGGTGCCGTAATGAAGATGGGTGATAGTGTTGTAGAAGATGTAGAAGTAATACCCTCGGGCTCTTTAGGACTTGATATTGCCCTTGGGGTCGGTGGTTACCCAAGAGGTAGGGTCGTCGAAATATATGGTCCTGAATCTTCCGGAAAAACAACTTTGACTTTACATGCCATTGCCGAAGCCCAAAAAAATGGAGGCATTGATGTCTTTATTGACGCTGAACATGCCTTTGATCGTTTTTATGCCGAAAAGCTAGGCGTTGATATTGATAATTTGATTATTTCCCAACCAGATAACGGGGAGCAGGCTTTGGAAATTACAGATAATTTAATTCGCTCTGGCGCCATTGATATTGTTGTCATTGATTCAGTAGCTGCATTGACCCCTAAAAGTGAGATTGAAGGTGAAATGGGGGATTCAAAAATGGGATTGCATGCCCGACTGATGTCCCAAGCACTTCGAAAATTAACTGGGTCAATAAGCAAGACGAATTGTACGGTAATATTCATCAATCAATTGAGAGAGAAAATCGGGGTTATGTTCGGTAACCCAGAAACCACTACAGGTGGTAATGCCCTTAAATTTTATGCTTCCGTTCGTATAGATATAAGACGATCAACCCAAATAAAAGACTCCGATGGAAGTGTTCAAGGAAATAAAACAAGGGTTAAAGTAGTTAAAAATAAAGTTGCCCCACCTTTCAGATTGGCAGAATTTGACATTATGTACGGCGAAGGCATTTCCAAAGTAGGAGAAATCATTGACCTTGGCGTAGAATATGAAATCGTTAAAAAGAGTGGTTCCTGGTTTAGCTATGGCGACACCAAGTTAGGGCAGGGGAGAGATGCTGTTAAAGCTCTTTTAAACGATAACCCAGAACTATTTGAAGAGCTCGAAGTGAAGATTCGTGAGGCTATTAACGCTGTCAAATAGGCTTTTACCCTTAAATTTGATTATTAATTAACAATTAGGTACTTGTTCAATTAAAATACAATTGAACAAGCACCGTGAAAACACTGTTCTTTTCAACAATACAACTTTTCTTGTACCTTAACGGATATAAACGCAACCATAATCGAATAATTTCATCTTAGAAATAAATTATTTACTTATGAAGAGGTCGTTTTTAGTTTTATGTGCCGTTTTGGCATCCTTTGCTTTTAACTCGTGTGATTTGAACGATGATGACGTAAACTTTCATTTTGTTCCCCTGCAAATTGTAAGTGTGGATTTACCTGACTTTTTTGTTTTTAATGAGACTTTTATCATCAAGGTAACTTATATAATACCGAATACATGCACCTTCTTTGAAGGTTTTGATTTTGCAAAGCCCGAATTGACCACCCGCGAGGTTGTTGTCGTAGGTTTTCAGCGAACGGATCAAGAAGCATGCACGGATATAGCCGAAGAAAGGGAGACAACATTCGAATTTATCGTAGTACATGACGAACCCTATTTATTTAAGTTTTGGCAGGGTGAGGATGAGAATGGCGAGCAACAGTATTTAGAAATTGAGGTTCCTATGAACTGAACAAGTATAGTAATCTTAACCAACATTTTGAGTCTGAAAGAACTCATAGACAAGTGTAAAAAAGGCGATAGAAAGGCACAAGAACAGTTATATCGGAAATATTCCAATATACTGTTCGGTATCTGTCTTAAATATTCGCGCACCAAAACGGAGGCCGAAGATAGCCTTCACGATAGCTTTATGGTCATTTTCGAAAAGATTGGTCAATATAAGTCCAAAGGCTCATTTGAAGGATGGACCAAACGTATTACCATAAATACAATATTGCAAAAATATAGAAAGGAAGAATACCTAAAGGTTGTCTCCGAGAACATTGAAGAAGAAGAGGAAATAGAAACCAGTTATTCTGATATTGGGCTTCAGACGCTTTTAAAGTACATTCAAGAATTACCCAACAAATATCGAATGACATTTAATTTATACGTGTTGGACGGTTATTCCCATAAAGAGATAAGTGAACTCTTGGGAACATCATCTGGTACATCAAAATCAAATCTTGCCCGTGCAAGAATGATTCTAAAAGAAAGAATAGAAAACGAAACATCAAAATCAATAATCGGCATTTTATGTATTGCCTTGGGAATGCATATGTGAGTACGTATTCCCCGTAATTGAAACAAGAAACATGAACATTGCTTAATTAATAGCAAAATGAGTAAAAAAAACCTGGACCAATTATTCCGAGAGAAATTCGAGGATTTTACAGACGTCCCTACAGAAAAAGTCTGGAAATCTATTGAGGCCTCTTTGGATAAAAAGAAAAAAAACCGAAAGGTTATCCCCATTTGGTGGAAACTTGGCGGTATTGCCGCGGCGTTGGCAATTGGATTATTCCTTATTAACCCCTTTAAGGGTAATGTTGAAATAAATCCAACAATAACGAATACCGAAAACTCCAATAATAAGGATAAGGATGATAAGGCCCTTGACCCTATTGGTATTAAAGATACTCCTCAAGTAACCGGAATCGAAGCTTCGAAAACCAACTCAGAAGGTAGTGAAGCTAATCAACAAAAGAAAAGCACTAATAACGCTTCTCTCGCCATAATCAAATCTGGAGACCCTATTAAAAAGGAGGAACAAAAGCAAAATGAAGCTATTGCCAATACCATTTTACAAGAGAAAGAAACAGCATCGGAGATAGCTCAAACAACTTCTGAACGTAAGGCCTTGGATGCCAATACGGTTGAAGATAAAATCGCAAGTGGAAAAAACAATTCAGATAAAGAAACTTTGGACAATATTTCCAAAAATTTGAAAGAAAGAATCGACCAGATAGCTACAGATGAAGCAGTAACGATTACTGATAAAAAATCAATATTTGATGAAATTGCCAAACAAAATGAAGAAGAGGAGGTTGTTATAGCCACCCCACAGGGCAGATGGTCTGCCGGTCCTAGCGTGGCACCTGTTTATTTTAATGGTATGGGTGAAGGTTCTCCCGTTCATCCTATATTCGTTCCCAATTCAAAATCTGGTGATGTTAGCTTAAGTTATGGACTTACGGTTTCCTATAAGATAAATAAGAAACTATCTGTAAAAACAGGTATTCATAAAGTGGATTATGGTTATAATACCAACGATGTAGAATTCTCGTCCTCTTTGGAAAGCTTCGCCGGGGGCCAGTTAAGCAATATAGATTATAGCCCCACCTCTAGAAATATCATTGTTGAAAGTAAGGCGGACAATAATACGTTTACTGCATCTAAAGAAACCCTAGCACAGGATCCATCCTTATATGGCATAATGGCACAGCAATTGGGGTATTTGGAAGTTCCTATTGAACTAAACTATGCGCTATTGGATAACAAATTTGGGATTAATCTTATAGGTGGACTTAGTTCCTTATTTTTAATGGACAATGCGGTAACCTTGACCTCAGGCGAATTAATTGCCGAAATGGGAGAGGCAAATAACGTAAACAAAGTGAATTTTAGCACCAATGTAGGTTTTGGTCTTAATTACAAGTTCACTCCAAAAATACAGTTTAATGTAGAGCCTGTTTTTAAATATCAATTAAACACCTTTTCAGAAACCTCTGGTAATTTCAAGCCCTTTACCATAGGTATTTATAGCGGCCTTAATTTTAGACTCTAAAGAAGTTGGTTAGGTAGGTCATTGTGAGGACAATGACCTTAAAAGCTCTGACAGTCTTGTCAGAGCTTTTTTTGCTTGCACAAATTCAACACCCCAATGGAAGGTAAAAATGATACATTGCACGAGAAAGATTAATCCGTAACCATTGGTAATTGAATGAAAGCCATTGAAACAAAACGATTATTGATAGAAGAAGGAGGGCTTGAAGATTCCTCTTTCATTTTTAAATTATTGAACAGTCCAACATGGATTGAATGTATTGGCGATCGGGGTATCCAAACCATAGAGGATGCAGAAAATTATATTCAAAAAAGTTTATTGGACAGCTATGTGAAGAATGGTTTTGGCCTCTATAAAGTAAGCCTTAAGGCAACTAAAGAACCTGTTGGGTTATGTGGGTTTCTGCAACGCGATTACCTAGAAAGTGTTGATATTGGCTACGCTATACTTCCAGCTTTCGAAAGTAGGGGTTATGCATTTGAAGCTGCCAAAGCCATAATAGAATATGGAATGTCTACTCTAAAATTAAAATCCATTTTGGCAATCACTTCCCAAAATAACACTAGATCACAAAAGCTTTTGAAAAAGATTGGTTTACTGAAAAAGGGAACAATAAAACCCCCAGGGGAAGAAACCGAAGTGCTTTTGTATTCTAATCAAGATTCCTTTAATTAGCCTCGGTCAATTCCTTTAATATTACATTTCGTACTTCTTCTCGCAATGTTGACTTATCCTCATCCTCTAAAATTCCAGTTTCAAAAAAGGAATGCACCTTTGCCCTAAGTAACCCTGGGGCCCCGCTTAAGAGAGTAAAGGAGAATCTTCTTTTATTGTCATAGAATGTTATGGGTACCACAGGAATCTTATGGGCAATGGCCATTTTAAAAGCCCCATCTTTAAAGTTATCCAAGACAATATGCTCATCCGGAACTCCGCCTTCAGGAAAAATACAAATACTGAGGCCCTGATCCAACCTGCGCCGGGCCCTCCGATAGACCCCAGTTCTACTTCTACTATCATTCCGATCCACCAAGATGCATACGCGTTTATAGAAAAATCCGAACAAAGGAATCTTTGCAAGTTCTTTTTTACCCACAAAAACAAATGGATTTCTACAAATGCGTAACATCAACATAATATCGAACATACTGCTATGATTGGCCACCAACATATAGCTTTTACCTTTTTGTTGGCGCTCTTCCCGAATAACCCTCTGAGGACACCCCATTCCCAATAAAATAGGCCTTGCCCAAAGATTTCTGGCCATCCAAAAAAATTGGGGATACCACCTTTCAGAGAGTGAGGACACAACCAATACTGGGAGAAACAGGAGTATTGGTACTATGACCATAATACAAAACCAAATACGATACAGAATATGCCCTATGTTCTTAATGGTTTTTCGCATTGATCAAAAATAACAATTTACCATGGTTATTTATGATTTGTTTTACCTTTGTGCCTCTTTGAAACCAATTGCATGGCAAGAATATTAACAGGTATACAAAGTACGGGGGTTCCGCACTTAGGAAATATTTTGGGAGCAATAGCGCCTGCTATTAAAATGGCCCAAGATCCAAAAAACGAATCATTTCTTTTTATAGCTGATATGCATTCATTGACCCAAGTCAAAAACGGGGACGAACTCAGGAACAATACATATGCCACAGCTGCCACTTGGCTGGCTTTTGGGCTCGATATTGAGAAAACTGTTTTTTATCGCCAAAGCGATGTTCCGCAGGTCACGGAATTGGCTTGGTACCTAAGTTGCTTTTTTCCCTATCAACGATTAACACTTGCCCACTCTTTTAAAGATAAGGCCGACCGCTTGGAAGACGTGAATGCAGGTTTATTCAATTACCCAATGCTTATGGCGGCTGATATCCTCCTCTACGATGCCAACATAGTACCCGTGGGCAAGGATCAAATGCAACATTTGGAAATGACACGGGATGTGGCCTCACGCTTTCATGCCCAATTGGGAGAAACTTTCGTACTACCCGAGGGCAAGGTACATGAAGATACTATGTATGTCCCAGGTACCGACGGGCAGAAAATGAGCAAGAGCAAGGGGAACCTTATTAACCTGTTCCAAACGGATAAGAAATTACGCAAACAATTGATGGGCATCAAGACAGACAGCACACCCATGGAAGACCCCAAAGACCCGGATACCGATAACGTCTTTGCACTTTACAAAATTCTTGCAGCCGATGAGCAAATTGCCGAAATGCGATCAAATTATGAAGGGGGTAATTACGGCTATGGCCATGCCAAGCAAGCCCTTTATGAAGTGATTTTAGAAAAGTTCGGTACAGCACGGGAGAAATTTGAGTACTACATGACCCATTTGGACGAAGTTGACCATGCCCTTGAAATTGGAGCAGAAAAAGCCAAAAAAGTGGCAGATGAGGTCTTAAGCAGAGTACGTAGCAAACTGGGTTATTAGTTTTATCACTACAATATAGTTTCTGGTTCATTGATGTCCGGGAAAAAATCATTGAGTTGCACAAGCCCTGTTAAAATAGGGAATCCGGCGTTTTTTATAACTGACCCTTTGCTTTTTTCAAAACTGGTACTCAATGGTCCGGATCTAAGATTTATATTTGAGACATAATGATCTTCAATTTGTCACAGACAAGTCTTTCGTCTTATATCTTGCAGCGAAGCGGTCTATAGTCTTTAACCGGACATTAATGTTTCTAGTTCATAGTTTTAGTTAAAATTGTGCGATTTGCGGTATAGTTTTTGTTCACTTTCCTTTGTTAGGAAACAATGAAATCGAGACAAGTTGACCTTAACTTTATCGCCAGCCATAAAACTTTTTTAACTCATGAAAACTCCAACTAACACCTATCAATACGCTAAAACACTACCCATATTTAATCTTAAAATAAAATGTATTGTATTTTTTCTTTTACTAGGGTCCTTCCTCAATAGCCAAAATCAAGTGACCTTAGTGCAATCCGATATGGCAAGCGATCCATTTATTAGGGAATTGGATTCTAGCGTAACTCGGTACAACTATCACAATCCCGTGGAAAAGGTGTATCTGCATACAGACAGAGACCTGTTCTCCTCTGGGGAAAATCTATGGTATAAGGCTTATGCCGTTTTAGGGGAGCATCACCAATTTTCATTGGCCAGTAAGGTCATTCATGTAGACCTTATTGGTCCCAATACTGAAATCTTGGTTTCTCAGACAAACGAACTCTTTGATGGCAAGGCCATTGGTTCCATAGCACTTCCCAAAAACCTCCCCGCAGGAAATTACCAGCTACGGGCCTATACCAATTGGATGCGGAATTTTGATCATGATTTCTTTTTTACAAAAATGGTACAGGTGGTCGGAGCAACAGATATGCCCCCTCCTCCTCAGAATATTTCGGATGCAATCGACTTGCAGTTCTTCCCCGAGGGAGGACATGCCGTGGCAGGCCTTCTGGGACAGGTAGCCTTTAAAGCCATTGGGAGTGACGGGCTTGACAGAAAAATTCGGGGTTATATCAAGGATTCAGAGGGGAAACCCGTGATCCATTTGGGCACCATTACGAGAGGGAGTGGTTTTTTCTACCTCCAGCCCAAGTTGGGTGAAAATTATATCGCTATCTTGGACGATGGCTCGGAATATCCCCTACCAAAAATTATGGATCAAGGGTATACCATGACCATAAATAATACAGGCCAAAAAAACATCAAGGTCAAAATACAGTCTACTGAACCCTTAAGGAAGGGACCCTTCTATATCATAGGACATATAAACAACAAAAAATATTATCAAGGCAGTTTTGAATTTGAAAATCAGGAAACTCTTAGTTTTGAGATTCCAAAAAACGGAATTCCAAGTGGTGTACTGGCACTCACCCTTTTTGATCAGAACAAGAAACCTTGGTGCGAAAGGGTGGTATTTATCAACAATCAGGAAGGGTTGGTGATAAATGCAAAAATCAGCCTTGAAAAAATATCGAAAAGAAATGAAATCGCAGTCGACATTAATGTTACCGATACTAATGGAAAACCGGTCTCCACAGAACTTTCCCTGTCCATAACCGATGAAGGTCAAGTAGTGAAAAACCTCAATTCAGGGAATATATTGACCCACCTTTTATTGCAATCCGATATCCAAGGGCATATTCAAAATCCAGGGCTTCTTTTTAAAGATCAAAATAGATTGACTCTACATGCCATGGATTTGGTAATGCTGACCCATGGCTGGCGTAAGTTCCCATGGCAGGAGATTCACGAAGGCACCCTCCCCACCAAGGAATTCGACTTCGCAAAAGGACTCACCATATCGGGCCTGGCCAGAGACGGGTTTGATAAACGTTTGAAAAATGTAGATCTCAACATAATTGCCAAATCTGGTGACATTGTGGGCATGTTGTCCACAAAAACGGAGCAGGATGGGAAATTCTTAATACCCGATTTTAATTTCAACGGCACCACCCGAATCGTGTTCAATGCGATAAGTAGTACAAAAAAGCCCTTGAACGTGAAGGTGACCCTTGATAGCAATAGAATATCGGTGCCCCCGTCGCATTTTAAAAGCCACTTCATAATGGGCAATACCAAGGAGGTAACGAAATATGCCGATTTTTCATCGACCCGAAAAAATATGCGCCTTTTATATGATTACGATAATACCACGGAGCTTGAAGAGGTCGTTGTGACAAAAATAATTCCGAAAAAGATAGAGGCCTCTATGCCTTCTACTCTAGGCCAGACCCCGGATGTTACCTTGCACACAAAAGACACACGTGAATCAGGTCTAAGCTTAATGGACTTTGTATCAAGATTTGCAGGTGTAACGGTCTATGGGTCCTTTCCATACATTGCCGTAAGTATACGTGGGCGTGGCGCTCCGTTGTGGATACTCAATGGTGTTCCGGTCGGTAACGATATTGGAAGTTTAAAACCAAGTGTACCTGCCCAAATTGCTTCAATGGACATCTCTAATGTTGAAAGGGTAGAGCTGCTGAAAGGTCCTTCTGCGGCCATTTGGGGTTCAAGGGGTGGCAACGGTGTCTTTCTGGTCTATACCAAAAGAGGTGGTGGAAGTGAACTTAAACTCTCCCCCGAATTTGACATTACGGGGCATACGGCAGAAAGGGAGTTTTATTCCCCTAATTATAGCGTAAAATTGGACAGACACAGTTTCCCGGACTATCGTGCTACCCTATATTGGAACCCTACTTTTAGGACAGATAACAATGGGAATGCCAAGCTCTTGTTCTATAATTCAGACAATGCTGAACAAATACAAGTGGCTATCGAAGGACTTTCTGATGAGGGCAAACCTGGAGCCTATCTTAAGACCTTCGGTGATAAGGAGGAAAAGCTATGAAATCCATTTTTTATTAACATAACTACCTTTTGTACTTGTATTGGGTCTTGGCAATACCCAAGAAAAATCCGATGATTATATCCCTATTTGGATGAGGTTGACCAGGCTCTTAAAATTGGTGCTGAAAAAGCTAAAAGAGTTGCCAATGAAGCTTTAGCAAGGGTAAGGAATAAGTATTAGTTTTTATAATTTCCAGTCAATTTGTGGCTTCTAGTTTGTAACTTTAGCTAAAGTGTCTAGTTTATGAAATTCTTAACGCATTTTTCGATTGTATTTTTTGTTTGTTTGAACGCAATTGCTCAAGTACCAGACGCAGGGAACCAAATACAGGGTATTGTCATTAATGAAAAAACAGGGGAGCCTATCCCTTACTGTAATATTTCTTTGGTATCTTCTTACACAGGAACGGCAAGTAATGAATTGGGGGAGTTCGTCATAAATATGGATGCATTGCCCACCAAACTTGTCTTTTCACATCTTAACTATGAAAAATATCAATTGGAAATATCGGGGACGTCGGATTTGATCATCAAACTTGTGCCCTTGACCAATATTCTGGACGAGGTGGTGGTCGTGGACTCCAAACGCGACAAATATGCCTTTGAGCTGGCTAGAAAAGCATTTAAAAAGGCTGATCAAAATGCGAACAAACGTAAATACGGCAGGGCCTTTTACAGGCAAAAATCAAAAAACGGCGATGCCTATTCCGAGTTTTCCGAAATTATCTATGACATTCACTACACTTCAAAAGGGATCGGGGATTGGGAAATTTTGGAAGGCCGGTATGCCCTAAAACCCGGAGGTGTCCACAATAAAAACTATACACTTCTATCTCGTTTGTTGACCCCTTTGCAACCAGAGACC
>JAJRRO010000021.1 GCA_024279425.1 Bacteroidota bacterium
ACAAGGTTTGGATGCTAAACAGTTTTATAATAAGGAAAATGGACTCTATTATGTTTATTTGGCAGATTTTAATTTCAAAAAAGATGCGGAAACGGCCTATGTTTCTAATCTAAACGGAAAATACCGGGATGAAAAATGGATTATGCAAGTTGATAGTCCCACAGCTACTGTCGACACCAACTATGAGGATTAGCCAAATTAAATATAGATTGTAACCACATCTCTCAAACTTAGTAAATTTTACAGCTCACCTGTTAAAAGAATTGGGGAAACGATTACGATTTTCTCAGCTCTTCACTTAAAAATCATAAACTTTATGTACTGTAATTTAGCTCCTTAGCATATAAACGCATATGCCAACAAGCTATCCATATCTTCAACTTAAAAAAAAATGCATTGCATTGGGAGCATTTATTCTTCTGGGATTCGGAAGATTGCAGGCCCAAGAAGCAATATTAACTGCCGGGGGGGATAGCTTTGGGTAATGGAGGCTCTGCAAGCTACTCAGTTGGACAAGTAATCTATATCACCAATACAGGAATAAACGACATTGTTGTACAAGGTGTACAACGGCCCTATGAGATTATAGTTGAATCAGGGGGAGGGATAGATATAAATCTTGTCTTATCGGTTTATCCAAACCCCGCAACCGATTTTCTGACATTGCAAATGGAAGATTTCGAAGGGCAAAATTTACAATTTCAATTGTTTGATATGAGTGGCAGATTGACAGCGAGTGAACGAATCACAGGTAAAAATACCGATATAATGGTGGGACACTTTGACTCTGGGGTATATACTTTAAAGGTTATAGATATCAATAGCCCAATTGAAACGAAAATATTTACATTTTTGGCAATGACGTGGTCAACTTTATACTTATTTGCCCAAGCACCTGAAAGGATAGCTTACCAAGCTACAATATGGGATACAAATGGTAATTTGATGACTGATGCTACTATAGGTATTCAAATAAGTGTTTTACAAGGCTCCTTTACAGAATACCGGTATATATAGAAATACAAACCCCAAATACTAATGCGAATGGATTGGTAAGTTTTGAAATGGGAAATGGAATAGTGGTTTCTGGAGCTTTTGACGCTATTGATCGGTCCTCAGGCCCTTATTTTATAAAAACTGAAATTGATCCCAATGGAGGAATTAATTGCTCCATAACAGGCTCAAGTCGAATAGTAAGTGTACCCCATGCCTTACATACCAACGCGGCAGACAGTATTACAGGTGTGATTAATGTTTTTGGTTCATCTATAGCCAATGGTATTACGGCTACCGACATCGTCAACTGGAACAACAGCAGCACGGACGGCCAGAACATCAGCGGCTCGGGCCTATCGGGCACCGACCTGACGATCGAGATCGAAGGGAGTTCCTCTGAGACCGTAGACCTTTCGAGTATTGCTAGCGCGGATAACCTAGGCAATCACACTGCGGCACAAAACATACAGCTTGGTATAAATTACCTCTCAGGTGATGGGGACAATGAAGGTATCTATGTTGATGTGAATGGCAATGTAGGCATTGGTACAAGTAGTCCCACCGAAACCATGCAGGTAAATGGTTCTATTAAAATTATTAATAGTACGGAAGGTGCCTATAAAGTCCTGACTTCAGATGCCAATGGAGTGGCTAGTTGGCAAAGCCACCAACCAGTTTACCTACAATTATCGACAATACTACTCAACAGCCCAGCACAACAGACCCAACACCAATAACTTTTTCAACCCATGAGGTAGCGAGTAGAATAAGTCATGCTCCTGGGTGCAGTACAATAATTATACTTTCGTCTGGCGCGTATAATATTGTTGCCCAACCCCAAGTGAACAGAAATACAAGTGCTGGAACAGGACAGTTTCATTGTTGGTATCAAATAGATACTGGAAGTGGTTGGGTAAATGTCTCAAACTCGAATATATTTTTGGACATGCCCTCTGTAAATAAAGACGATGTTATCATTGTAAGTATAACACAATATTTTATTGCAAATGACAAACTACGTGTAATGATGTCGGTTAATGATATATCAAGAAATATTAAGTTAAAACCGGTACTCTCCATTCCAAATGAGCCGGATATTCCATCCATTATTTTTACTATGTTTAAAATATAAAATGGCAGCCTCCTAAAAATCAAGGAGTATAAACTGTAGGGTATTGATTTTATTAGTATTTTTAGAGTAGCTGAGCAGACGTTGTGGACCACACCTTCACCGGATTGCATTAGTAGGGTAAAAGAAGTGTCAATGGTTTTATATGGTTTAAAGCTCGTCGATAGATTTAACTTTAATTTGCAACATTACCCGCAGAAAAGAAGTTCGGGAATTATTATAAGGGCTAAACTAGAACGGGCTAAACCAAACGTTTAATCCACTTTTACTACTATTATGTTACATCGGAAAATCTTGTGTCCTGTTTACTACTCTACTATTTGAATATTATATTGCATAATATTCAATAGCTCCAATTCGTGTTATGTACAATTTTTTCATCCGATATTAAAGAACCCATTTTAAAAATATAGGAAAATAGATTAAGCTTAAGTTTAAACCTAATGCCTGTTCTCCATATTTTTCGATAGACTTATTTTTTTCGGTTATTGTTTTGCCAGAACAATGTTCCTAATAAAGATCTTATCGAAAATAAGAATATAATTGAAGCCCAAAGCAAAATATTTAACCAAGTGCAACAGTTTGCTGATTTTGGCAGCTGGACTTGGGATATAAAAAACGAAAGGGTAACCGGATAAGAACAAGGCTATCGAATTTTCGGTATTGAAAAAGAATCATCAAAACTATCTGCTGAAAGTTTAGTAAAACTTATACATTCAGATGATAAAGAAAATATCAAGCAAGTACTTCTTGACTTATTGGAAAAGGGCGAGAATACTGAATTCGAATTTAGAATAATTCGCTCCAATAATATTGAACGTGTTTTGAGAGCTTGGTGCACAACTGAATGCGATTCCGCCAAAAATCCGATTAAAATAATTGGAATCACAATGGATATTACGGAAATAACAAAACAGAAAGAAGTGACTAAAAAAATGCAACAATCAAAAGAAAAGCCTAGAGCTCTGGCTTCGCGAATTGAGAGTGCAAGGGAAGAAGAAAGAATTCATATAGCCCGAGAAATCCATGATGAATTAGGGCAAACATTGACCGCACTACTCATAGATTCTCATTCTTTATGAAATAATACACAATTTAAAAAAAGGGAATTGAACAAAGAATTAAAATCTATAATCAATTTGGTAAATCATTCTTAGAAACTATTCGGAAAATTGCCTAGGATCTTTGCCCCGCTATATTGGATAATCTTGGACTGGGAGCCACAATTGAATGGCAATTGGAAGAGTTTGAAAAAAGAAATGAGATTGATTGTATTGCAGGTATACAAGATAGACTTCCAGACGAATTGAGTAAAGAAAAAGTAACGGCAATATTTCGTATATTTCAAGAAATACTTACCAATATTTCAAGACATACCAAAGCGAAGAAAGTGAAAGTAATCCTAAAAACAGAAAATAATAAAATAAAGCTATTTGCTAGTGATAATGGAAAGGGAATAGCAAAAGAAAACCTTGACAATAAAAGATCTCTTGGCGTATTGGCATGAAGGAAAGGGCAAGCATGGTAGGCGGTGATTTTTCCATTTCAGAATTCATACGGGATGGAACCGAGATAAACGTATTGATACCCGTTAACAATTAAAACACTATTATAAAATGTTAAAAGTTTTGTTAGTCGATGACCATGAAATATTAAGACAGGGGTTAAAAAAAATAATTGATTACAACTTCACCAAAGTGGTGTACGGGGAAGCGGGAAATAGTGCAGAAGCCATAAAACTGGCATTTAAACAACCTTGGGATGTTATAATAATGGATATAAACATGCCCGGAAGAGATGGTCTGGACATTATTAAAGAATTGAAATCCAATGGTATTAAAACTCCGATATTAGCCCTAAGCATGCACCCTGAGGAGCAATTTGCCTTGAGGGCAATCAAAGCTAAAGCTTCTGGGTATCTAACTAAAAATAGTGCTCCAACAGAATTGGTAAAAGCCATTAACACGGTACTGAACGGGAAACAATATATTACAGATTCCGTCGCCCAAATTTTAATCTCGGATATAAGGAACGAAAATCAGTTAAATTCCCATTCCATTTTATCCGATAGGGAACTACAAGTATTACAATTAATTGGAAAAGGCTTGTCCGTGTCTCAAATTGGTAAAGAACTATCACTGAATGTGAAAACCATAAGCACCTATCGAGCCCATATACTATCAAAAATGAACATGAAATCCAATGCTGATATTATTCTCTATGCAATAAAGAATGAGCTTGTGTAATAGTTATGACAAAATAATTCAATTCACATTTTTCCGTTCGGCATTTTCTTTCCCTAGGTCTATCTCCTATACTTATTAGGCATGCACTTTTAACACATAATGTCTTAAATTAAAAACAAGCGGATATAGGACAAACACTGATTCTTATATGAAAAAGTCTGATAAAAGAATTAGACAAGTGATTAGAACATTTTCAGTTCTAATCTTAATAACTACCAACTATTTACATAGTAATTTTACCTATAAGATAAATAAAGTCAATGAGTGATATTGAATGTTTAAATTTAATAACTAGACGAATATATATTCCAAGAATTTAATTCTCGACTATCATGAAAATAAAAAAAAGCACCATATTGTACATCGATGATGAAATCAGCAACATCTTTATTTTTAAAAAACTTTTTGATGGTTATTACAATATAATTACGGCACTATCTGGATTCGAAGGGCTTCAAATGTTAGAAAAGCATCAAATAGAGTTGGTTATTACAGATCAGCGTATGCCAAAGATGTCGGGGCTGGAATTCTTAAAAAAGGTAACACAAAAATGGCCAAATATAAAAAGTATTATGTTATCGGCTTATTCTGATATGGACATAACATATTCTGTTATTAAAGATTTAAAGGTATTGCGATATATAACTAAACCCTTTGATCAAATAGAAATGAAATTACTTATCGATTGGGCCATTGAATTGCAACTAATAGAAATTGAAGAATAGGGGAAGTGAATTTTCATTGTTTCATTTAACCATAAATTTAAGATTAAAAATATAACTTGACTTACTGTCCTAATTTCGGGGGGGGGAATTATAATCTACTATGATTTCCCCCATTGTTAAGACTCAGTAATTCTCTAATTTTGACCTCCTTTTTTTGCTTATCGCAGCTTTAAGCACCTTCCTAGTAATGGGAAAAGATACAATTTGGCTAATCACCCATCCTTTTTCTTTAATAACCTGTCTGTAAAATATGCTTGTAATAGCTCATAAATTATATCTTTTGTCAGTGGTTTATTCCTAAAACCCGAAACTTCCCCAATAGTTTCTGCTTTTGCATGATCCTCTGGATTTATAGATGTTGTGAGCATCACTATAACTATTTCATCTTTTTTGACCATCTTCAGTTTCTTGAATTCCTCTAAAAACTGCCAGCCATTCATATCGGGCATATTGATGTCAAGAAGAATTAAGTCAGGCCATGGAGATTTACCTACAATTCCGGATTTTAGAAACTCCAGGGCCTGCTGACCACCTCCAGCCACCTGTATTTGTTCTGTACAGTCCGTTTTTTTGATTACATATTCATTTAAGAAGTTAGTTGCCCTATCATCATCAATAAGTAAAATACATTTTAATTTTATTTTCATTCCCTGTTACATTTTAATTGTAAAATAGAACTCACTTCCTTTATCGCGTATTGATTCCACCCAAATTTTCCCATTATGCAGTTCTACGATTTTTCTGCATTGGGCAAGACCAATTCCCGTACCCTCATAGTCTTGTTTATTGTGCAGGCGTTGAAAAATAATAAAAATAGTTTCATAGAATTTTTCATCTATACCAATGCCATTGTCCTTAAATTTGAATTCCCAAGTATCATCTTGTTTTCGGGATGAAATATTGATAATGGGAGAGACACCCTCTCTACAATATTTAAGAGCATTGCCAATAAGGTTCCCGAATAATTGCTTTAATTCAATAGGATAAGCGTTTAAGGTAGGGAGTGGTCCACTTTCAATTTCACCTTGACTTTCGGAAATAACTACCTGAAAATCTTCTAACACCAAGCGCAGTATTTCATGGCAGTCCACTCTTTCTGCAGCTCTTCCCTTACCTAGTATGGAATATTCGAGTAGCCCATGTATTAAATTTCTCATCCTATTGGTCGACTCAAGAATAAAACGAATGTATATATCGGCATTGTCATCGAATTTGCCTCTGTATTCCTGATCAAGGAGTTCAACAAAACTTGAGACCGTACGCAGGGGTTCTTGCAGGTCATGTGAGGAGATATAAGCAAATTGTTCCAATTCGTTATTTTTGCTTTCAAGTATTGCCATGGACTGCTCTAATTCAGCAGTTCTTTCAGCAACCTTTTTTTCTAGCCATTTGTTAGTGTTTTTTAATTTGTCCCTATTGGTTTTTAGTTCTATATGTGTCTTAACTCTTGCCAATAACTCATTACTGTTAAAAGGTTTGGTAAGGTAATCCTGTCCACCATGTTCAAAAGCTTTTTCAATGCTATCAATGTCAGTTCTAGCTGTAAGGAAAATTACGGGGATTTCATTTTTTTTCTCTCTCTCTTTAATTCTCTTACAGACCTCAAAGCCATCCATTTCTGGCATCATAATGTCTAGTAAGATGAGTGTGAAATCTTCAGAATTAATTAGATCTAATGCATCGAAACCATTTAGCGCATAGTCTACATCGTAGTTTTCTTCAATAAGAAAGTTTGCCAATACTTGAATATTTTTGTCATTGTCATCAACAATTAGAATTTTGTGAGCGTTATTTTCCATTATGTTGAGAATTTAAATTTTCAATAAAATGGGGGAATTGTTGTATCAATTCCTTTTCTTTGGTGATGTTGAACAATTTACATGCCATATGTAAATCTTCTCCGTAGTTTATTAAAGGTGCCACTTTATATTTTTTACCTATTTCCAATAGCACGTTTGCCAAAAGAAGTACTTTTTTCTTTTGTCTAACGATTTTTATGTCTTCCCAAAGGGGCATTACCTTTTTCTCGATTTCCAATATCAAGTCCTCAAGATTGGCAATAGGTTTAAATATGATATTAGAAATAGTTTCTTTAGAATCAGCGACAATAGAATATTTAATATATCTCTTTAGTGTATTAAGTAGAGCTGTTGCACTTACAGGCTTTCTAATAAAATCGTTAAACCCCTGATCAAGTGCTTTACGCTCATCTTTATCAAATACTGAGGCAGTAAAGGCAACAATGGGAATATGGGACCACTCTGGAGTTTTCTTGATGGCATCATTAGTTTCAACACCATTCATATTAGGCATCCTTAGGTCTAGAAAGATTAAATCCGGGTTATGTTTTTTGATGGCTATAAGTGCTTCTTGTCCATTTTCAGCTTCTACTATATTAATACCATAACCTTTTATGTATTCTTTTAAGAGGTCTCGGTTTGTTTTAATATCATCTACAATTAGAACTGTGGATTTTTCAAATTCAATCAAATTGGAATCAAATTCTATTTTTTCTTCCGCTTTTATATCCTCCTTACCAATGTTGACCTTCTCTAATGTAATTGTAAAAGTACTGCCTTCGCCTTTCTTGCTCGTTAATTCTATCTTTCCGTTCATTAATTTTACAAATTGCTGCGTAATAGCAAGACCTAAACCTGTACCTTCATAATTTTTATTGTCCATCATATCCATTTGGTCGAAGGCCTGAAAAATTCTTTTGTGATCTTTTTTAGGTATACCAATTCCGGTATCTTTTATTTTTAGAATTAGATTCAAAGACTTGCCAGTATTGTTTAGGAATGTCACTGCTACCTCTATAGACCCTTGATTCGTAAATTTTATGGCGTTGTTTATTAGGTTTATTAGTATTTGCTTTATTCGTAATTCATCAATGAACAATACCCTTGGAAGATTTTTATTAATTACCATATTTAATTCTAATCCTTTTTCTATTGCTTTTACTGTAAACATATTAACCACTTCCTGAACAAGTGTTTTAACATTTATTGCCTCATAATTAAAGTCAAATTTTCCAGATTCAATCTTACTTAAATCTAAAATATCGTTAATAAGGGTTAATAGTGTATTACCACTGGATCGTATAGATTCAATGTATTGAAGTTGCGTTTGATCTTTAATGTGTTTGGATAAAATTTCTGAAAACCCTAAAATAGCATTCATTGGGGTGCGAATTTCGTGACTCATATTGGCAAGAAAATTACTTTTTGCCTTATTGGCATTATTAGCTTCTATTTTAGATTTTTCTGATTCTTCAAAAAGTCTTGCATTCTTAACGGCAATAGCTGCATTCGAGGCAAATGCCGTAACTTGTTGGGAATGTTCTAGATTAAAGTAATCTACCTTGTTCTTATCCAATGTTATTCTGCCTATATGATTATCATCAATAATTAAAGGAACTGCCATGGTCGAACGAATGCTCTTAGTTTGTGATAAATCTTTGAATAAATGGTGAGATCGAGTATCTTTTATGATTATTGTTTTTTTTTGATCTTTTTCTATTTTTGAAAAAATATCCGAGTCTAATCTAAAACTTTTATGAAGCACTTTCTCAGGAGAAAGAAATCCTGAAACGGCAACTATTTCGAAATAGTCTCCTTTTAAAACTTGAACAGTTCCACTATCAAATGAAAGTACATTCTTAAGTTCAGAAAGTACTAGGCTCAATACCTCCTTCAAAGATAAAGTACTACTTAATTCTTTGGAAACATGGTATAATGCTTCTACCTGTTCTTTAGATTTTATTAGTTCGTTTTCCAAAAGTTTCCGTTCAGTAATATCTTCTTTTACAGCAACAAAATGGGTGATTTCATCTTTATCATTAAAGATGGGCGAAATAGAAGTGCTTTCCCAATATTCTTCTCCCGACTTTTTCTTATTAATTATGTCCCCTCTCCAGGTTTTTCCAGATAAAATAGTTTTCCATAAATTTTCGTAAAACTCTTTCCCGTGTTTGCCTGACTTTAATATACTCGATGGATGTCCTATACCTTCATCAAATGAGTATCCAGACGAAGTAGTAAATGCAGGATTAACATATTCAATTACTCCCGCTTTATCAGTAATAACAATTGTCGTTAAACTCTGCTCTATGGCATGGTTTAATTTTTTTATTTCTTCTTCTGTTTTTTTTCTATCATTAATATTAGCCCAATAACCAATTATTTCTCTCACGGTACCGTCATCGTTATAAATTAGTCGCATTTCATCATGAACCCACAGATAAGAACCACTACGATGTTTAAAGCGGTATTCAATTATATGGAAGCCATGTTTAAATAATTCAGGTATTTCCTCTAGAAACTTTTGTTTATCATCTGGGTGAACATTGTTTATCCAAAACTCACTATTGTCGGTAAATTTATTAGGGGGATAATCAAATAATTGCTTGACATTAGCACCTACAAATGTAATTCCAAAATCGCCCACTGTCTTGCTTGTATAAATGGCTACAGGATTAGAAGAGATAAGATAGTTCAATCGAGCTTCACTTCTTTGTAGAGAAATTTCAGTATTTTTTAGTTCACTAATATTTATGCCTGTTCCTATCCTATATTCTTTGCCAGATATTTCGGTTGGCATAATTGTGAAGAGATAAGGAGTAACTCCTTTAGTTGATTTTATTTTTAATTCAACATTAATAGCTTTAGTAATATTGGTAAAACTGTTAATTGCAAGCGCTCTATCCTCCTTGTCAATTATATCAAAAGCATGCGCTTTTATTATTTCATTGTGAGTGCGTTTAGTTAATCTTTCATACTGATTATTCCATCTAAATAATTTTCCAGTTTTATCACATATAAAAAAGATTCCTGGCATACTGTTAATTGTCTGCTCCGATAATTCTTTTTCTTCTGAAAACCTTTTCAAAGCATTTTCTGCCCTTGTCTTTTCGGAATTGGCGTCCTGCATAATGTTTAAAGCAGCTTTTTTAGATTTACTTAATTCTTTAATAGAAAGCTCTAATTCTTCCGAGCGTTGTTTTAGAATTTCTTCGGTTTTTTTTCTTAGTGTTATATCTTCAATAACAACAATGCGACCTTTAATGGTTCCTGATTTATCTTTAAGATTAGAAACCTTGACCTTGGCCCAAATTAAGTCACCATTTTTTTTGATATACCGCTTTTCTACTGTAAATCTACTAGACTCTCCTTTGTTTATATTTGCAACCTTTTCTATTGATTGTTGAATGTCATCGGGATGCGTTATGTACTCAATATTCAAGTTCATTAATTCTTCTCTAGAATATCCTAATAAAGCGCAAAAGGCCTCATTCATTTTATTTATCCTAGAATCTAAATCAATAATAATAGTGGCTACCGGAGTCTGATTAAAAGACCATTTTAATGTTTCCTGAACTTCATGCAAGATTTTTTCTGTTTCTTTTTCCTTAGTGAGATCAGTAATCATTCCCATAAAAACTAACCTATTTTCAACATTAATTTCACTAATTCCCAAGCGCATAGGAAATAAGGATCCATCTTTTCTAACACCAGTTACTTCTCTACCTATACCAATAATTTTTGGTATTTTTGTTTCTAGGTAATTAAGCACATACTTATCGTGATGTTTACGATCATTTTTGTTGGTAAGCATTGATACATTTTTGCCAATTACTTCATCTGGTGTATATCCGAAAATTTGGGTTGCTGTTTGGTTAAAGATTTCAATAAACCCTTTTGTATTAATTATTACAATACCGTCAATAGCATTGTTTAATAAGGAACGAAAATATCTCTCCTTATGTTCGATTACTTTGATATGCTTCAGATTATTTTTTAAATTAAAATAACCGATAACTAACATTAGAAAAACAGTTATCGACAATAAGCCAACGGTGAGAAATCTGGTATCCATATAGGGCTTCAAAACGTCATCTTCATCAATCTCAGTAATAAAACCAATATCCAGATCATCATCCCAGTGCCATGCACCTAATACTTTTACACCTCTGTAATCGCGATACGAAATTTTGCTAAAACCTGTCTTCTCTTTTAGCATTTGTTCTAGAGCATAGGTAAATGGCAATTCTTTTTGTGTTCGTATAGGATTTGTGGATTCTAACAACTTAACTCCTGGGTCCCTTATTTCTACGTTCAACATACTATATTCTCCACGCTCTAAAAGGCCTATTTTATATAAATGATCTCGAAAACGACTTTCAGTTAATAGCTTCCCATCTTTACTAACAATATAAGTTTCTCCTGAAGTTCCAAGTTGCATACTTTGTGTCATTAAAGTAAAATCGGTTAAAGGATTAAGTCGTATACTTAGTGCGGCGATAACACTTCCATCGGTATCTTTAATAGGGACAACCACGAACATGGTAGGGTAATTGACTACTATATTACCTTTTTTATCCCGCAAAGGGATATTTGAAGCCATTGGAGGAATAATCTGATTGTGGCCCTTTAATACCTTCTCCAAACGGTCTTTGTGTTCTATTGCTATTAAATTGACTGCACCTACATTTTCATTGCGCATAGAAGCAAGGCTAATAAAATTAGGGGCAATAATAAAAAACCCCACCGCATTGTGCTGATTTAGCCTTTCTTTAAAATATGTCCTAACAGCAACCAATTCTTTAGATTGTAATAAGAGGCTAGGCTCTCCTGATTTTTTTAATAGCTCTTTGGTATTTTGTGTCAAATTCGGGTCCTTGGCCCAAATGGTTGCATCATTAAAAAGGCCTTTTGCCCAAATATCCTTTATCTCAATCGTTGAAGAATTAAGTGCTGTATGGAGGATATTGATTGCGTTTGTGCGAGTTTTATCTTCGAATTGATTAAGCACAACACTTAATATTACAGAGATTATTACAACAAAAATCGGAAAAGAAAGAAGCCATATAACGGCCTTTCTTTTTTGGTTATTAGTATTACTGGTTATACTCTTAAACAGGCTATTTATAAAATTAGTCATTTTAAGGAATATTCTCATTTTGCAATTTTAGCTATGCGAGTTGAAAATTTATTTCTAACTAATTATTGTCTTTCCATAATTCAATATAAGGTGGTTTTTTGCCTAATTTTATAGAAAGTTTATTAACTTCTTCTTTCATTTCTATAATTCGCAATTCCCTGTCTATCATCGCCTTATTGAAAATTTCTAGTTCAGTTGTTTTTTCTAAAAGCTCAGCTTCTGCTTTTTTACGTATAGAAATGTCTATTGCAGTACCGGCAACATATTGTTGATTATCAATAATAATTTTAACTCCTGAGAAAAAATAAGGGATTTCTTCACCGCTCTTTGTCAAAAGCACTATTTCTAAGTTAATTTCTCCTTTTTCTTCTAATTGTATTATTTCTTTTATGATATTTTTTTTCGAAGTTTTGGAAAAGAAATCAAAGGCAGTCATATCTTTATATTCCTTGCCTGAATATCCTGTCACCTCTTCATGATTTTTATTCCATCTAATGTGATTTCCTTTCATGTCAATAAGTGAAAATATTCCGGGAAGACTATTGACAATATTGTTTGAGAAATCTTTTTCTAGTGTAAGTTCTTCAGTTCTGTTTTTAACCAGTTGCTCAAGGTTTTGATTGAGGTTCTTTATTTTTTCTTCAACCTGCTTGCTCTCGGTAATATCTACATGAGTACCAACTATCCTTATTACTTCTCCAGATTTAGAGCGAATACCAAATGCTCTGGAAAGAATATTCAGGAAGTTACCATCTTTGTGCTTCATTCTAAATTCAATTTCAAACTTTTTCACTAACTTTTTCTTGAAATTGTCTATATTTTGTAGGGCGGTCTGAAGATCGTCTGGATGAATTAAATTTGTCCAAGAGTCAAAGTTGTTTTCAATTTCGGAATATTTATATCCCAACATGCTTTTCCAACGCGGTGAAAAGTAAACCTCATTAGTTTCGACATTCCAATCCCACAGGCCATCACTAGCACCTTCCATAGCCAGTTTAAACCGCTCTTCACTTATTATAAGTTTTTTCTGTATCTGCTTTTTATTAGTTATATCTAGAAATGCAACTAGTATGGCTGGTTTATCTTGAAAATCAATTTTCGCCGCAGTAACAACTACATCTTTAATTTTACCAGATTTGGAAACCACTTTTATTTCATATTGAGAATCAACAGGTTTGTCTTCAAGACGATCTCGATAGTTTTTAGTAACTAAATCGATATTATCTGGATGGATATATTCTGTAGCAGCTAAATTGTAAAGCTCATTTTTAGTGTATTCAAGTAATGTTCCACATTCATTATTGGCGTAATGTATTTTCTCGCCTTGTATTAGTAAAACACTAATTTTGAGAGATTCCGTAAATGATTTGAATTTTTCTTCACTTCTCTTAAGGGCTATCTCGGCTTCTTTTTGTTGGGTTATATCCTGAATAGTTCCAGTAGAATGAAATGGTTTTCCTTGTTTATCGTACTCGGTTATACATTTTTCATTGACATATTTAATTTGCCCATCAGGTAGTTTTAAACGGTAATTGATATTAAGGGGTTGTTTTGTTTCTAGTGAATCGTAATGAGATCTACGGGTACTATCACGATCATCCGGATGTACCCTGTTATAAAAAAAATCCGAAGTCTCCTCACTATCTCTTGGAGTAATACCAAAGATTCTATACATTTCATCAGACCAAAGAAATTTCTTAGTATTAGTTTTGTAAGTCCAATGTCCAATAAGTGCTATCCGTTGGGCTTCTTTAAGTTTAGATTCACTTTCATTGAGTTTGTTTTCGGCATTTAATCTTGCAGAAATATCTCTCATAAAAGCATGATAATAATATCCCGCACCCATCTTTTGCCTAGAGAGGGAAGTTTCTATGGGTATTTGTTTCCCTTTTGAGGTCCGCCCTGATACTTTAAAAGTTCTTCCATAGTTTATTAGGGGTTCTTTATCGTTTTTAAATGATTTGATATATTTAGATTGGATAGTTTTTTCAACTTCTGGTATTAACATATTTAGAGGATTGCCTAATAACCCACCAGATTTATAATCAAACAGCTTCTCTGCCGCTTGGTTGGCCATTAATATTTTTTTATTATCATCGGCAGTAATAATAGCATCCATGGCAGTATCCATCATTTTCTCCAACATCTCTTTGCGGAATACCAGTTCGTCTTTAAGGTTTTCTTTATCGGTTTCTAAATCGTAAGTTTCAAGTGCCTTTTTTAGTACGGCCTTAAAATTTTCATAGTTATAGGGCTTATTAGTATACCACCAGAGGATTTCTTCATTAATGGCTTCTTTTAAAACGATATTATCGGTATAGGCTGTTAAAATGATACGCTTAACTTTTGGGTATTTATTTTTAACTTCTTTTAAAAATTCTATTCCAGTTACCTCTGGCATTCGTTGGTCTGAAACAATCACTTTGATTTTCCTTTTAGCCAGAATTTTTAAACCTTCTTTAGCAGAACTAGATTTAATTACATCGAAATCCCTTTGAAAGTTATTTTCAAAAGCTCTTAAATTAATTTCATCATCATCCACATAAAGTATGTTATAGTTGTTATCAGGCATAATTTCCCTTTTTCATTGATTCATAAATAATTTGACGTAAACTAACTTCTTCCCAAGGATTAGAAATGAATTTATAGAGATTATATTTTGAATATGTTTCTTCAATTTCCTTTGAATGGCTAAAACCAGAAAGTATTAATCTAGCAGGGGGTAAATGTGGAAATTGTTCTTTTATTATTTTCAGCAATTCAACACCTGACATTTCTGGCATATGCTGATCAGTTATCACAACATCTATATTTTCGTATTCAAGAGTTTTAAGACCTTCCTTTCCGGAAGTTGCTGTGTAAAGTTTAAACTCTATTAATAGTTAATTTAAAAAGTCTAAGGTTAATCTCTTCATCATCAACATATAAAATTTGCACTTTATTTTGTTTCATTTGTACAACTATTTAATGTTAGTTGGTATTTTCATTACAAATTCAGTTCCTTTACCCGCTTCACTTTCAACTTCAATCCTCCCTTTATGTTTTTTAATTATGCCTTGGCAAATGGACAAACCCAACCCCGTTCCTTTTCCTTCGGTTTTTGTGCTAAAGAACGGGTCGAAGATTTTAGCGATAATATCCTCAGGTATTCCTTTACCTGTATCACGAATTGAAATTATTAGTTCGCCGTTTTTCGACTGGGTATCTATGGATATAGTTCCTTTGTTGTCGATGCTATCCATGGCATTGTCCAACAAGTTAACAAATACCTGGTTAAGCTGCCCCGGAAAGCAATTGATTTTCTTAATGTGGCTTTTATAATTTTTGATAATCTCTATTTTGTGTTTGTGTTTATCGGTTAACAATAAAAGGGCAGAATCTATACTTTCATGTACGTCTGCCCGCTGTAGTTGCTCATCTTCAGAACGGGAATATAGCATGAGGCCCCTTATTATTATATTGGTTCTTTTAACCCCTTCATTGATATCTTCTATTGTTTGAGGTATGGTCCGAAGGATATCATCGAAGTAATGCTTTTCCTTTAATTCATTCATGACTTTGGCTTTTTCTATTAATTGTTCACCTTCTTCAGGAATGTCTTTACACACATTAATTATAGTTATGAGGTCTTTGAAATCCCTATCTAAATTATTAACGCCTACAGAGATGAAATTGATAGGATTGTTGATTTCGTGGGCAATACCGGCCGTAAGCACTCCCAAAGATGCCATTTTTTCGGATTCCACAAGTTGTGTTTGGGTTTGTTGGAGTTCCTTAAAGGTGGATTCGATTTCCTCCTTTTGCGCTACTACGGTAGCCGTCCGCTCAACAACTCTTGACCCAAGTGTCCTTTTTTGCCTTTCAATTGATCGGGTTCTAAATTTTACAAAACTTATCAATAAGAATATACCCGCAATCACATAACCAATTCTTGCCCACCAGGTATGCCACCATGGTGGTAATACAATAATTCTTACACTTGCACCTTCATTATTCCAGGTGCCATCATTATTTGAGCCCTGTACTTTAAAAACATACTCTCCGGGAGATAGATTTGTATAGGTTGCGGTACGGTCCTCTGCCGATTTATAATTCCAGTTTTTATCAAAATTTTCTAGGATATATTTATATCTATTATTTTTCGGCGAAACATAATCAAGTGCTGAAAACTCAAATGAAAACACATAATCTCTGTGAGTAAGAATTATTTCTTTGGTAATTGTTATGTGTTTTTTAAGTGGTGAATCAGCACCAATCTCTACCGATTTATTAAACAACTGAAAGTTGGTAATAACAATTGAAGGAATGTGTTCATTTGTTTGAATGTCTTCCGGATAAAACTTAATAAAACCATTGGGACTGCCAAAATACATTTCTCCGTTACTACCTTTGAGGCTACTCCTTAAATTAATATGATTATTTAAAAGCCCATCTTGTTTTCCATAATTTTGAATCGTTTCTGTATCAGGGTTGAATTTTGACAAACCATTAAAAGTTCCAATCCATAGGTTACCTTTGGCATCCTCCAAAATATTTCCAACCATATCACTGGGTAAACCATCTTTCGTGTTATATGTTTTGAAAGACTGTTTTTTATAATCATAAAGGCTAAGGCCACCAGGTGTCCCAAACCATAATCGTTCTTTGCTGTCCTCAAAGATTGTTTGTACTGTATTATTTGGTAGGCTGTAAGGATCATCTTTTTTATTCTTGAATATTTTGAACTTTTTATTATCCCTGTCAAATAAATTTAAACCATCGATTGTACCTACCCATAGGTTTTCTTTGTTGTCTTCGAAAATAACCCATACCCTATCTGAGCTTAATGCGGTCGTATCCGTATTATCCAGATAAAAAGGTGTGAAACTATCTTCTATTCTGTTATAAAAGTGCAGTCCGCAATCATGGGTGCCAATCCAAAGATTTTTCCTACTGTCTTCAAATATGGCATAGATATTCTGGTCACATGATGAGCCTGGGTCATTTGCATAAAAAAGATATCTTTTAAATTTCTGACCCTTCCTATCAAAACGGTTTACTCCCCCCCCCCAAGTACCTACCCATAAATAACCATAACTGTCTTCCCCGAAGGATAAAACTGCATTACTGCTTAAACTGTTTGGATTCTCCGGTTCATGAATAAAATGTCTGAAAGTATTTTTTTCTTTATTGAATAAGTTTAATCCCCCATGGTCAACCCCAATCCAGACTTCACTGTCCTTATCTTCATAAAATGCTAGAATCGATTTTTCTAATAACCCAGCTGAATTACCCTTTACATACTCAAAATGTTTAAAAGAATTGTAATGCGTATCAAATATATTAATACCGCCCCAATGTGTCCCTACCCATAAAAGCCCTGACCTGTCCTGGTAAATACTCCAAATCTGGTTATCACTTAAGCTTGTATCAAAAAGACCTTGCTTAAAATGAATAAATGCGTTATTTTCCCTATCAAATAAATCTAAGCCAGAATTAGTTCCAACCCATACCCTGTTTAGGTCATCTGTATAGACAATACCGATAGCTTTTTCACTTAAACTTTGGGGGATTGAGTCATTATGTATGTAATGTTCAAAAATAACCTGTTCGTTATTCAGGTCAATCCGGTCTAATCCACTGTTGGTAGGTACCCAAAGGTATCCCTCATTGTCTTCCGAAATGTGCCAAAGAAAATTATCGTTTATACTGTTTTTGTCATGTGGGTCAAATTTGTAATGGGTAAACTTTTCTGTTTTTCTATTAAATAGGTTTAAACCACCGCCATGAGTTGCTATCCAAAAGTTACCCTTACTATCTTCACAAATACTTATGACATAATTATTACTCAAACTATTTGCGTCATTTTCATCATAAAGGAGACGTGTAAAGTTATTTTTCTCCCGATCAAAAAGATTCAACCCAGCCCTAGTGCCTATCCATAACCTGTTATCATTATCTTCATATATTGCCCTTATTATATTGTGACTTAGGCTGTTTGGGTCATTTTCGTCATACTTGTAAGTTATAAAACTATCCGTTTCCCTTATATACTTGTTAAGGCCACCACCTCTGGTGCCAATCCAAAGGTTTTTGTTACTATCTTCAAATATCACCCATATCTCATTATTGCTTAAGGATTTTGGATTCTCCGGATCATTTCGGTATGTAGTAAATTTATAGCCGTCATATTTACATAAACCATCAACTGTCCCAATCCACATAAAACCCATTGAATCCTGGGTAATGAATGAAACAGATAAATTTGAAAGGCCATCTTCCGTTGAAATATGTTTAAATTTTATTTGGCCATTTTGCGCTGATAACGATAATGAAATAAGAAACAAAAAACTTATTTTAATAATTATGTTCATGATTCTTGCTTAATCTTCTTAAATATATTTTCATGCTTGTTCCTTCGCGAACTTCACTTTCAACTTCACTTCTCCCTTTATGTTTTTTAATTATGCCTTGCAAATGGACAAACCCAACCCCGTTCCTTTTCCAACGGATTTTGTGGTAAAGAACAGATCGAAGATTTTAGCGATAATATCCTCTGGTATTTCTTTACCTGTATTATAAATTGAAATTATTAGTTGGCCGTTTTTCGACTGGGTATCTATGGATATAGTTCTTTTGTTGTAGATGCTATCCATGGCATTGTCCAACAAGTTAACAAATACCTGGTTAAGTTGCACCGGAAAGCAATTGATTTTCTTTATGTGGCTTTTTCTATTAATTGTTCACCTCCTTCAGGAATGTCATTAAGTACATTAATCATAGCTATGAGATCTTTGAAATCCCTATCTAGATTATTAGTGCCTACAGAGATAAAATTGATAGATAGAGGGTCACAATATGCCAGTTACAATTTTGCCAATATCATTAAAAGTTATGGTGGGATTGTAAAACAGAGTATGGGCAGAAAGGAAAATTATTGGGACAATGCAGTGGCGGAATCATTCTTTTTAGAGCTTGAAAGTGGAATGGGCATATAAACACAATTACAGTCTTAGATCGGAAGCCGAACTGTCCATCCTCCAATGAATAGAGACTTGGTACAACAAAAGAAGAATGCATTCTTCTTTGGGATATAAAACCATAGAAGGATTTGAAATGGAAACATTTATTCAAAAGGTAGCAGTATGACTCTTATCCAAATGGCCACTTTTATGTTGCAAGTCCAACTTACTTTATGTTTCACTTAAAGAACGATCTTGATAGGTCAATCTTTGTGGTTGGGCATTGTCAATTCCTAATCTTAACATACCTAATAATTAAGCATGTTCACATCTGTGTAAATAATAGATGACTTTTTTAAGTCATAGACGACGGCATCATCATTGAAATCAAAATATAACCCCCAATATTTGAAATAGTCACCTTCAGTATTGTCCGAGGACATGATACCCAACATTTTTGCGCTGTTTTCAGGGGAATCATCTTCAAATACAGGTATGTAAATCTCAAAAGGAACTTCTTGAAACTGTTTTGTGTAATACTCATAATTATTACCTATGGCATTTAAAATATTCCTTAATTGGCCCGGAATACTATTTTGATATACTCTTTTAACGATTATGGATACATTGTTTAAAAAAAAAGAAAACTCCTCAATATCAATGGGTAAACTATTGGACTCTTGTAATTTGGAGAACGCTTTGGAAAACGTCGTCGCTATTTTATTGGTATTCTTACCAGCTGTATCTCTCATTATTTTATTTTTTAGAAAATAAAGCGCTTCGTTCAAATTAAAGTTGGTGTTCATTTCTATTACCAAATTCACAAAATTCTTGTCTGATGAACAATTTCGAATGGAGACGTCAGAAAAAAAATGTTTCTCCAGGCATTTTCTAAACACGTTCAACCCCTCTATTTTAGGGTTGTCATCGAACTTTATTTTTAAGCAGTTTCCCAATCCGAATATATCTTGATCCATAAATGTTAAAAAAATGAGCGGGTTATTATTAGTTTGACAAAATTGATTTTTGTGCTAAATATTACATAATGGACCAAATTACCAAGTTCAAAGTATGTTGCTATTAAGAGAAAAACTGAAAATATGCTAATCACTTGTCTAACTCTTTCATCAGACTTTTTCCATACAAGCATAAGTGTTTGTCCGATATCCGCTTGTTTTTGATTTAAGAGAGAGTCACATTACAGACAAGTTTCTGGTATCGATGCCAAGGAGACGGTATATGCCTTTACTGGTAGAGCTTTAAAATATTGGAGCGGTAATGCTGCACATCAATATGGAAAAAATTACGTCGTCATTGGAAATCAACTAGTCGATAGTGTTTTGAGTAAAATGGCCGAAACCTATGAAAAATCTAGGGGGACACTTGCAGAACGTCTTTTAGAAAGTTTGATAGCTGGTCAAAAAGCAGGTGGGCAGGTTACATGAAAACAGTCTGCGGCTTTAGCTGTAAAAGGAAATAATCATGAATGGTTCAACCAAATTGATTTACGAGTAGATAATTCCAAAACACCCTTTAATGACTTACAAGTTTTGCTGAATTATCATTATGGGAGAATTAGAGTAAATCAAACAATTTATGCGCTCAAAATGAACAATGAAAAACGAGCACAAGATCTAATAAAAAAGGCCCAATCAATCACTTGTATTGTGTCAGCAAAAAGTGAACTCTTTTAGGTTAAATTACAAGAGAGTGTTTATAACCCATATAAACACTTAAATTTAACCACAATAAACCCAAAAGAGGTATTAAGTTTAGGTCAAAAAGAAGAGATTGACAGGGTTTATACAATATATCCTGAATTGAATGACGATAATTTTGTAACTGAAAATATTGACAGGTGGCTGGGTTTAAACAAAGAAGAACTATCTTAATAGGATTTCAAATTATGAGGAAGAGTAGATACAAAAAAGTAAAGAACATAAGGTTCATATTGCTTAGCGCTTTTTTATTATATCAAGGTCTTTTTTCACAAGTACAAGTGGAAGAGAAAAAAACAGTAATTCCTACATGGGAATTAGGACTATCTGAAGAGAACCCTGCATTTCCAGGTACCTTTGCCAATCATCAAATCAATAGGAAAACACACCCTTACCCTTATAAAGTAAATCTTACACAGAATAAGGTTGATAGAGAATACTTGGGATATTGGCAAGAAAATGAATTTATTCAAGTTTTAATAACACTAGAAATGGGTGGGAGACTTTATGGAGCTAAAGATAAATCTAATAATCATAATTTCTTTTATTGGCAGCCTACAGTAAAACCTGCATTAGTAGGATTGACAGGCGAATGGGTTTCAGGTGGTACTGAATGGAATTTTCCCTCTTCACATAGACATACTTCTTTTAGTCCAGTTAGTCATCGTGTAGTTCATAATCAAGATGGTAGTAAAACCGTTCGGGTTGGAGAGACCGAATGGGTTAATGGGCTGAGATGGATTGTTGGAACAACGGTCTTTCCGGGAAAAAGTGTTATAGAAGCAAAGATTAGATTGATGAAGGCTACCTCATTAAACCATTCTTTTTATATGTGGGCCACAACTGCTCAAAACATCAATAAGAATGTAAAGTTGATTTATCCAACTCGTTTTATGACTAATCACGGAGAAACACAATATAACATTTGGCCAGTTGAAAACGGAAAAGATTTTTCCTTATGGAAAAATACAGCGAATGCTAGAAATTATTTCTCTGTGGATAAAGGCGGATTTTTCGGAAGCTATGATCTCGCAAAAAACGTAGGTACTGCTATTATCGGCAATGAAAGTATAGTGATTGGTAAAAAATTCTGGACTTGGGGTACTTCACCATCAGGTAGTATATGGGATACTATTCTCTCTGATGGTAAAGGTCCATATATTGAACCGCAGGCTGGAGCTTATGCCAATAATCAACCAGACTTTCACTGGATTGAACCCGAAGATCTCAAGTCTTTTAGTTTATACTTTTTACCTGTTAAAAGTATTGGAGCATACAAATACGCCAATGAAAACAAGGCTTTTAATATGGAGTAGCTTAAAATAATTCAACTATTAATTAAGGAGATCATGAATTCAAATCCTAAATCCAGCCGAAGAAATTTTGTTAAAAACATGACAATTCTTTCAGCTGGTATAACCACAGGAATACCAACTATTATGACAGCACAATCAAATAATAATTTAAATAAACAATTGATAATTGATTCAGGAGAACTTGCATTTGAAAGAGAGCCATTAATCCATTCTTATGGGTTTAAAGGAGGTTATATAACTCGATTATGGCAAGTTATATCAAAACTAAATGATGCATCAGGGAATAGTACTATTGGATTGGGTGTTCAAAGTCCTTTATGGTCCGATTCAAGAATCGCATCCGCTTGGGGCGAAAGTGGAAGTAGTGCTCTAATGTATAATCTCAGCAGCAGAGCCATTCAATTAATAAATGGGCAAAGTTTTGCATCACCAATTGAAATGGTCGATAATATATTAGATGAAGTCCTAAAATATGGTGCGAAAATAACCAACACGCCTGATTTACGAAAAACTTTTGCTCTAAATGCATTAGTATCTGTAGATAATGCCGCCTGGTTATTGTATGCCAAACAAAATGGGTTCACATCTTTTGATGATTTGGTTCCGAATGAGTATAAAAAAGGACTCTCCTATAAGAATACCAAAGTAGCCAGTGTGCCCGCTATTTCGTACTCTACCTCCGAATCAGAGATTGCCAAGTTAGGAGATCTAGGCTATTATGTTATAAAAATAAAAATAGGTTCGCCAGGGTCTCAACAAGAAATGTTGGAAAAAGACATGCAGAGAATGAGCCTCATTCACAAAAAATTGGCTACTGTACGATCTGAGAATTCACCCACCGGAAAAATTCTATACTATTTAGATGCAAATGGTCGCTACCAATCAAAAGATACTTTGATGCGCTATTTAGATCATTGTAAAAAAATAGGGGCATTTGATCGATTATTGATTGTTGAGGAACCATTTCCTGAAGATCTAAAAGAAGATGTATCAGATATTGAGGTAAAACTGGCGGCAGATGAAAGTGCCCATACAGATAAAGATGCTTTAGAAAGAATAGAAATGGGTTATTCGGCCATAGCCTTAAAGCCAATAGCCAAAACCCTGAGCATGACCATGAAAATAATAAAAGTGGCACATGAGCATAATACCCCTTGTTTGTGCGCAGATCTTACGGTAAACCCTGTCTTGGTAGATTGGAATAAATCTGTTGCGGCCCGACTTGCCCCAGTACTGGGCTTAGAAGATGGTCTATTAGAAACCAATGGCGCCCAAAATTATAAAAACTGGAACACTATGGTCGATTACCACCCCAAGGGCAAGGCTTCATGGAACAAACCCGTAAATGGTATTTTCAATCTGAAGGAAGACTTTTATTCTGAAAGTGCCGGCCTTTTTTTGCACTTAGATCACTATGCCGACTTATTCAAACATTAGAATTTAAAAAAAATGAAATCACTATGAAAAATATCAAAAGACGAAATTTTATCAAAACAGCCTCTATGTCAGGTTTAGGACTTAGTATCGAAGGTTACACCTCCAAGTTGACAAAACAAATTATGACCAAGGTAACCCGAGTAGGTATTATCGGGTTGGATACTTCACACAGTATTGCGTTCACAAAACTACTGAACGACCCGGCCGTAGAACCCGAACTGGCCGGTAACCGTGTGGTTGCCGCATACCCTTGGGGCAGCAAAGATATCGAGTCAAGTAGCAGCCGTATTCCCAAGTACACCGAGGAAATGAAAAGTATGGGGGTACAGATAGTGGCTTCAATAGCCGAGCTTTTAGACAAGGTAGATGTTGTACTTCTCGAAACCAATGATGGCCGCCCCCATTTAGAGCAGGCCCTACAGGTATTCAAAGCGGGCAAACCGGTATTTATCGATAAGCCCATAGCAGCTTCCTTTTCTGATGCCCATGCGATTTTTGAGGCGGCAAAAAAATACAATGTGCCCGTATTCTCTTCTTCCTCTCTGCGATATGTAACAAAGGCCCAAGAAATCAGGCGAGGCAGCACTATCGGTAAAGTTCTTGGGGCAAATACCTACAGTCCGGCTTCCCTTGAAAAAACACACCCAGATTTATTTTGGTACGGCATACATGGCGTAGAATTGCTATTCACCGTTATGGGTCCTGGTTGTAAAAGTGTAAGCCGTACCCACACGGCAGATACCGATGTGGTAGTTGGTATTTGGAGCGATGGTCGGGTAGGCACTTTTAGGGGCGGACGCTCGGGTAAGATCGGTTTTGGGGGCACGGCATTTGGTGAGAATGGCAATGTGCAGATAGGCCCTCATGAAGGGTACAAACCGTTATTGGTGCAGATCATTCAGTTTTTTCGAACGGGAAAATCACCCGTAAACCCACAAGAAACACTAGAAATTTATGCTTTTATGGAAGCTGCTGATGAAAGCAAACGTAACGAAGGAAAGTCAGTACAATTAGACACCATATTTTTACAATCAAAGAAAAACCATAATAAATAATGAAACACACCGTACTATATTCTTGCTTTTTCATTGTTTTTTTCTTAGTTTCTTGTGCCGATAAGAAAAAAGAATCTAATGATTTAGAGGATATCGTCGGGAATGATGATGTAGCAAAATACATGAAATCATTTGAGGTAAGAGGAGCTCTTACAGACAATTCTAAACTCACACCGCCAGAAGAAGCCGAAAAAAGATTTCGTTATCCCACAGACCTTGAACTCGACTTGGTGCTTGCAGAACCAAGAGTTCGTCAACCTGTTGAGCTTAATTTTGATCACCGAGGGAGGTTATGGGTTGTACAGTATAGCCAATATCCATACCCAAAGGGATTAAAAGTTATGGGAATGGACAATCATTTACGAATTAAATATGACAAAACGCCCAAGCCACCTCCTTATGGAGTATCCGGAGCAGATAAAATTACTTTTTTTGAAGATACTAACGGTGATGGGATTTTTGATAAATCCACTGATGCTATTACGGGTCTAAACATAGCAACGAGTGTAACTTTCGGAAGGGGAAAAATATGGGTTCTGAACCCTCCTTATTTAATAGCTTATCCAGATAAACAAGGCGATGGAATTCCTGATGGATCTCCTGAGGTTCATTTAGATGGCTTTGGTTTGGAAGATACCCATGCCGTGGCCAACAGTTTGCGGTGGGGCCCCGATGGTTGGTTGTACGGGGCAACGGGCAGTACCGTAACTTCCAATGTCAGTTCTGCCGTATCAAAAAACGTACAGTTCAAGGGGCAGTCTATTTGGAGGTATCATCCCGAAACAAAGACTTTTGAAGTATTCGCAGAAGGCGGTGGCAATACCTTTCATGTTGAGATCGATGAAAAAGGAAGAATATACTCGGGAGACAACGGATCGAGCAGGGGCCCCTATTACAAACAAGGGGCTTACTACGGCAAAAACTGGGGCAAACATGGCGCATTAACCAACCCGTATGCTTTTGGGGTTTTGGGCAATATGAAATTAGAAGGTGACCAGAAGAGGTTTACCCATGCCTGGATCAAATATGAAGGAGGCGCCTTACCTTCAAAATACAGTGGTCACATGTTTGCGATCAATCCGCTTCAAAATTTTCTTCAGTTAAGCAAATTTGAGAATAACGGCTCAACTTTTAAGGTGACCGATGAATCTCGAATTCTGGAAACCGACGATAAATGGTTTCGTCCGGTCGATATAAAGGCGGGACCTGACGGAGCGGTGTATATGGCCGATTGGTACGACAGCCGCTTATCGCATGTGGACCCCAATGATACTTGGGACAAAAATACGGGCCGGGTGTACCGGTTTCGAAGTACAGAGCGTACTGTCGTGCCGAAATTTGATATAAGCACCTATACGAACGGCCAGTTGATCGAACTGTTGTCGCATAAGAACAAATGGTTTCGCCAACAGGCACTCCGTCAGTTTGGCGATAGAAAAGATAAATCGGTCCTTTCTCCCTTAAGAGATATTTTAGTGAATGAAAAAGGCCAATTAGCACTTGAAGCACTGTGGGCCATTCATGTAAGCGGTTTTTTCGATGGTGGGATCGCTCAAATAGGTCTGACCCATATCGATCCATTTGTTCGTATGTGGAGTGTAAGGCTATCTTGTGATCTTGGCAGGGTATCGTCAAAAATTTCATCGAAAATAACTGAAATGGCCCGAACTGAAACAAATCTTGAAGTCAGAAGTCAAATCGCCTGTTCTGCAAAACGCCTGCCGGGCAGCGATGCGATTCCTATTATCAAAGGTTTGATGATGAATGAAGACGACGCTGAGGATCCAGATATTCCTTTGTTGATCTGGTGGGCACTTGAATCAAAAGTAGAAAAGAACCGTGACCTTATTCTAGATTTATTCAAGAATTCATTGTTATGGAAAAAACCAATCGTAAAAGAGAATATCTTAGAGCGTCTCATGCAGCGTTTTGTTCTGGCCGACGGATCTGAAAATCTATATGGCGCAACCCGTTTGTTTCAGATGGCATCCTCTAATGAACATGCCAAATTGCTTTGGAATGGTCTCCAAGAGGGTATGTTGGGAAAAGATATGTCTGATTTGCCCATTGATTTGGTGGCAGCCATGAATCCATATTTATCAGAATTTGGTAGTGGCCGATTAAGTTTTTCTGTTCGGCAAGGTGACACCAATGCGATAGAAAAATCATTGGCGATCATTGAAAATCAGAAGGAAGGCTTAGATGATAGGCTGACCTATATAAAACTTTTGGGCGAACTTAAAATAAGTAAGTCGATTCCCGTATTGCTAAAGATTGTAGAAGGCAACCAATTTAGGATATCCGTTCGAACAACAGCATTAAAGGCACTGTTGAATTTTGAGGGTGACAAAATTGGTGTTCGTATGGCTAAGGCATATCCAGATCAACTTAGTGCCGATCTTGATTTGAGAAACGCCGCTCAAGAGTTATTTGCAAGCCGTGTTTCTTGGGCAAAAGAATTTTTGAAACTTATACAGGTCACGAAACAAGTCGGCCCTGATGATGTACCCGTTCAAACTGTTCGGCAATTTCAGATGCTTGGCGATTCAGGTATTTTGGAAACCGTCAAAACATTGTGGTCAAACGCGCAGCCGGTTTCGTCTACGGGCAAAGAAGAACGTATGGCAAAAGTCGCATCTATACTTTCATCAGGCACCGGGAATCAACAGTTGGGCAAAAAATTGTTTCAAAACCATTGTGGGGCATGTCATCGCCTTTTCGATGAAGGAAGTAGCCTTGGCCCTGATCTGACAGGCTATGATAGGAACAACACCGATTATTTGGTATTCAGTATCGTCGACCCTAACGCTGACATTCGAGAAGGGTATGTCAATTATCAAATCATAAAAAAAGATGGCCGTACTTTGGTAGGCACCATAACCGATAGAAGCGGTGAAACGATAACACTCAGGTCATATAGCGGCGAAGAATCCATTGTACCAACAAATCAAATTGAAAGAATGCAAGCGCAAACGACCTCTCTAATGCCCGAACGTATATTGAGCAGCATGTCAGATCAGCAAATTCGAGATCTTTTTTCATATATTATGAAGGCTGCTAAGGAATAAGTTAATAAATTCAGATACTCATGAAAAGACTAAAATCAAAAGTAGTACTATTACTTTCTATAAGCTGTTTTATCTTTAATATGACAGCTAGGGCTCAAGAAAGAACAGTTACCAAAGAGATGCCCGAGCTCTTGAAAGAAAAACGCGCTGTAGCCTATAAAGGCCAACTTGAAAAGTACCTGCAAGAATGGATCGTTGAAGGCTACGAGAAAAGATCTGCAAAAGCATGGAACAGGGATTATAGCGCTATCGAGGCTTTTAAGAGAAGTGTTGAACCCAATAGAGAACGGTGGAGAGCGGTACTTAACCCTCCCCGATTAAGAAAGACCGGCCCGCTGAAAAGAACTCCACATCCATATCTTCAAGGTGTCAACGCGGAATGGGTGGAACTGCCATTGGGCCCGATTTCGGCCCAGGCTATTCTTGTGTTTCCAGAGGGTGCAAGTAAAGACAACCCTGTTCCGATTGTTATTACCCAACACGGAATTGGATCCTATCCTGAAACGCTTTTTTCAGTAAACAGTGTGAGTTATAAGGCCTATGCCCGAGAATTGCTCAAGGCGGGCTTTGCGGTCTTGGCACCTATGAATTTACCTTCCATACCATTTAGAAACCATATTGAGCGTTATAATCGCCTTATTGGCACAACGCTTCCGGGAATAGAACTGGCGCGATTGCAACACCTGTTGGATGTGGTTTTGACAGACCCACGAATAAATGCCGATAGCGTTGGTATGTGGGGGCAGTCCTTGGGCGGAATGGCAGCAATGTTATGGATGCCTCTTGAACCTCGTATCAAAGTGGGTGTAGTAAGTAGTTGGTTTAACCATCGACTTACCAAAATGGCCGTTTCCGCTGAGGATTATGTTAGCTTTATGGATGTGGACGAAGAGTATGTGTTTTTAAAAGGGTGGTTAACAGAGTTTTCAGATAAGGACATTGTAGCGTTGATCTGCCCGAGACCTTTGATGATACATCACGGTAAGAAAGATAGAATTGCTCATTGGCCCAGTGTTGTTGAGGAATTTAATATTTCAAAAACACATTATGAAAAATTAAATATCAGCGATAAAATTGAAATCGAATTGTTCGATGAAGGCCATGCAGTTTGGCCAGAAAGTGCTATCCCTTTTTTGACACGATGGTTAAAGCCGTAATTATTCGATTTTCTCTGGATGGTTCTACGATGGCTGGGGGAATTCAGTGATTTTCTAAACGGAATAACAATAACTCAAACAAACTGAATATATAAAATTCAACTATTTGAGTTTGTTTTTACCGCCTTTTCAACCCTTGATTCCCATTTATAATTTAAATCCAAAAAATTTGAAATTAGCAAATTTTAAAGTTACTAGAAATGGAATTTTACTTCTTTCCTTTATTATTACTCTTCTCTCATGCAACGTGGAGGACCCTACGCAACATCTCCGACCAGATGATGTTTGGATTATTCGGTCCGTTTTAGACGATCAACCACGTATGATTTCTTTGGCTCTTGATCAGGAATGTTATATGGCCTACGATCTAGAACGATGTGGCGTATATAAGGTTTGGAAAGGAGGAATTGTTTGGAAAGGCTCTGTTTTCTCGGATGATAAAAATGTGCAGCCCACCACATGGGGTAAAGCCTATTATCCGGAAGTGTCTACTGATAAAATCTGGTTTATCGAGAAAGAAGGTGACATATTCTTTCCGGAAATTAAATACACGGGATATATTCTTAAGAAAAATCAGATTTATTTTCAATACATTTTGACCCTTCCCAATGAAGAAAAAATTCATATTGAAGAATGCCCGGAATTTGTAAAAAATAATAAAGGAAATCCGGGAATCGAAAGATCGTTTAAAGTGTCCCATTTTGATCCAAGTTATGCTATTAAGCTCAAAACATTTGGAGAAACTGTAAAATTACAGAGTAATAATACCGTTCGCATTCTTAAATATTTTGATCCAATAGAGGAACAAATTGAACCCAAAGAAAGTATTGCATATGATCATATGGGAAAATATTGGATGGAGAAAAGCGATTGTTTTACATGTCATGAATTGGAAAATACGACTGTAGGGCCTTCTTTGCTAGAAATTTCATTGCGATATCCAAAAGATAAAGCTGTAATCAAAGCATTGGCACATAAAATAAAATCAGGAGGAAAAGGTGTTTGGGGTGAAGCCATTATGAATTCCCACCCAACACATACTGAAAAAGAACTGATTACAATGGTTGAATATATTCTATCATTAAATCCAGAAAAAAATATCGAATCAAAAATAGATTTAAAACCTGAAAATAATCCGAATGAATTAATTCTCAAACCTGGTTTTGGAATTGCTCTTAATGGCTTGCATCCCAGCTATGATATTAGTACGATACGAAATAATAATTTTAAACCTAAGGTTGGTGGACTTGCTTTTCTTCCAGATGGAAAACTCCTTGTAACCACATGGAATCAAATGGGAGAAGTATACCTTCTTGATGGAGTGGAAAAAGGAAATTCTGAGCAAATTACCATTCAGCGTATCGCTTCCGGGCTTGCAGAGCCTTTGGGAATTGAGGTTGTTGATAATGAAATTTTTGTTCTTCAAAAACATGAACTAACCCAATTAATCGATCTGGATGGAGATGGTATAATTGATGAATATAAGGCAATTTGTAATGGTTTTGGAGTTACTGCCGATTTTCATGAATTTGCTTTTGGTTTGGTCTATAAAGAGGGATATTTTTATGCAAATCTTTCCCTTGCTATGCGCCTTTTAAAGAATGAAAAACAGCATCCTGATCGGGGCAAAACAATTAAAATTGACAGAAACGGCAACTTTGAATGGATTAATCATGGGCTTCGACAACCAAATGGTATAGGCCTTGGAGTGAATGATGAAATATTTATTACAGATAATCAGGGAGAATGGTTTCCCGCGAATAAATTTATTCACCTTAGAAAGGGTGATTTTCACGGTATGCGATGGGCGCTAAAAGATTCCTTGCCTAATCTAAAAATGACATCTCCCACAGTTTGGCTTCCCGAACATGAAATTGCAAATTCGCCATCCGAGCCTGTTTTGATGAAAGATGCCCCGTTTAAGGGACAGATGCTTTATGGCGATGTGAGTCATGGAGGGATTAAAAGAGTTTTCTTAGAAAAAGTCAACAATTCTTTCCAGGGTGCTGTCTTTCGGTTCTCGCAAGGATTTGAAGCGGGAATCAATCGTATGCGCTGGGGTCCTGATGATGCACTTTATATTGGAGGAGTAGGTATGGTTGGGGGCTGGAGCTGGAAGGAAAATAAATATGGACTGCAGCGTATAAAGCACAATGGTAAATCAACATTTGAAATGCTAGCTGTAAGAGCAAAAGACTATGGGTTTGAAATAGAATTTACAATACCATTGGGAGAAGAACAAGGGATAGATGTATCGGATTATTTGATTCAACAATGGCACTACGTCCCTACAGCAAATTATGGCGGACCAAAAATAGATCTGGAAAATTTAAAGATTTCAAAAATAAAAATTTCAAAAGATAGAACCAAAATATCCCTGCATATTCCAAATTTAAAAGAAAAATATGTGGTTTATATTCTCTTAAAGGACCATATTAAAAGTGTATCTGATCAATCTCTTTGGTCCGGAGAAGCGTGGTATACTCTGAATAATATACCAAAAAGTCCTTAATGTGAATCTTGTTATAACGAAGGGTTCTCATGGTCAACGTGTAAGGAATTCGAAGTAAACAATTATAATATTCAACCCGTTGTGCATTATGATTTAGACCAAAAGAAGTTGTGCAAACTGCTAAATAGCAGTAAATTGAAATAACGACAAATCAATCATCAATGCACAACTTTAAAGCAAATTACGAGATAATTTTGACAGTACTCAAACAAATATCACAAGAGACCCTGTTGCCGTACCAAAGGCGTAAGCCTATGTTGTCGGACATTGAGGTTTCCATGAATCTTGCGGCGGAGTATCTGGGAATCGATAGTGAGTGCGACCTGTTCAGAAAATTGCCCCCGGAACTATCCTCTGTCATCGAACGCAGTGTTTATAATCGTAGACCCCGCAGGCTCTTTCCCTATCTTGAGCAAATAAGGACAAAACTATCGGGCCTTCTCAATCAAAATGAAGACCACTTCATTATAGACAGTATGCCTCTCGAAGTATGCAAACTGTCAAGGAGCGGTCGGAGCAAGATATGTCGAAATGCTTTTTACAGCGCGCCCAATAAGGGTTATTGTACTTCACAATCGATACATTATTACGGTTACAAGCTTCACGCCACCTGCTCGGCATCAGGTGTTTTTCAGAGTATTGACATAAGTCCGGCATCGGTACACGACATACACTATCTTAAAGACATAAGGGCCCGACTTAAGGACTGTACACTCATTGGCGATAGAGGCTATCTCTCGGCAGAGTACCAGCTAAACCTATTCGAGACCTGTAAAATCAAGTTGGACACGCCAATGCGAAGAAATCAAAAGAATTACAGGCAACAACCTTATATCTACAGAAAATCAAGAAAGAGAATAGAGACTCTTTTTTCACAACTTTGCGATCAATTCATGATAAGAAGAAACTATGCCAAGTCTTTTGAGGGATTTAAAACAAGGATACTCTCCAAAATATCAGCGCTCACAATTGTACAGTATATCAATAAGACCATTTTCAACAGAAACATCAACAACATAAAAATCAGCATTATTTAAAATGCACAACGGGTTCAAACCACTATAATTCAATTCTCTGGAATATAGCAAGAAAGATACACTCCATCCGAACCTGAAATCTAAATTAAAAGATGCTTTGAAAAACAGTCAATTCTCACCTTACGAATTTGCTTTGACAGACGAATGGTATCTTTCAACTAAAGCTGACTTTTGTTGCAATGCACAATGCTTGCTCCCACCACTAATGAATTAGACTCGTTGATATCGGCCTCCAAAAAGTATTCTGATTTATACCCTTTGATAAATTGAGCTGATATTATTGAGATTGAAATGAACAATTCAATCTATATTGTATTTCTACTAAAACAGACCCTTTTTATAAAATAAAAAATTGTTTCTCTGTTTTTATTTTCTTAGGTTAACTGCTTCTATAAAATAATTATTAAACCCTATGTTCAGATACTTTTATTTATTCCTTTTTATTGCACTCCTTTTTGGTTGTGAGAGAGCTCAAAAAAAAGGAATCAGATCATCCGAAAGTTGGGGAAAGATTGAAACTTACTTTTCTTCTCCGACTAAATTTATCGACAAGTATGGTGACTTTCGTTCCCCTTTAAATTTTTATGATGGGAGTCCCGTAAAAACACCTGAAGATTGGCAGAAGCGCAGGGTAGAGATTTTAAATAAATGGCATAAAATGATGGGCGTTTGGCCGGAATTTACTGAGGATCAAACCCCTGAAGTTATTGAAGAGGTTATTAGGGAAAATGGAATAAAACAATACAAAATCAAGTTTTTTTGGGCACCAAATGAGTCTACAAGTGCATACTTATTGATTCCAGAGGGCTCAGAAAAAAAGCCGGCAGTATTAAACGTATATTATGAACCGGAAACCGCCATAGGTTTGGGAAAGCCTAACCTTGATTTTGCCATTCAATTGTCAAAACGTGGCTTTGTAACCCTTTCCGTAGGTACATCTGAAGCCACTCGGGCCGAAATTTTTTCGTTGTACTATCCAGATATAGATAACGCTGAGGTGCAACCTCTTTCTATGCTTGCTTATGCCGCGGCAAATTCATGGTTTGTACTAGCCAACCTGGCAGAAGTTGATTCTACCCGAATAGGCATTGTTGGACATTCATTTGGTGGAAAATGGGCCATGTTTGCATCCTGTTTGTTTGATAAATTTGCTTGTGCAGTCTGGTCAGATCCTGGAATCGTATTCAATGAAAAACGTGAAAGTGTAAACTATTGGGAACCGTGGTATTTGGGATATCATCCAAAACCATGGCGTAAACGTGATATGATTACATCCGAAAACCCGGCAAGAGGTTTATATCCAAAACTTGTAGAGGAAGGATATAATCTCCATGAACTGCATGCACTCATGGCTCCACGGCCTTTTTTGGTTTCTGGTGGCTCTGAAGATCCGCCTTCTCAATGGGAAGCATTGAATCACACTGTTGCAGTTAATAAACTGCTTGGATTTGATAATAGAGTTGCCATGACCAACCGTGAATTGCATGCCCAAGATTCGCTATCTAATGACCAGATATATACATTTTTTGAATATTTCTTGAAAACACAATGAAGTGTAGGTGGTTTTTGTTAGCAAATCAAATTCGATGACATAAAATCGATAAAAAAACCTAAGTTTTCTAGGAGACACTTTAGAGGATCAACTGAACCCTAAACATGAACTTTACCATTTAACCAATGAAATAGATTGGGCTTATTTTGAAGAATCATTCAAAAATTATATTCAGACAAAGGAAGACCTGCACATCCTATTCGATTAATGGTTTCTTTATTGATTTTAAAATCTATGTACAATTTGTCTGATGAAAAATTAGTAGAAGAGCATTGGGAAATGAATATTTATTTTCAATATTTTTCAGGTAAAGAACACCAACATTGGGGCAGCCTTGTGAAGCAAGTGATTTGGTTTGCTTTAGAAAACGTCTTGAAAAAAAAGGAATTGAAAAAATATACAAGCACTCAATAGACACACACGGTAAAGATGACTCAACACAAAAAGTTGTGGAGTAAATAAAAATGGTTGAACTTTGATGCTTAAAATTTTATATCTCTATTTTACGCTTCCTCTTGTTTGTAATTGAACATTAAAAGAAATACAAGTACTATTAGTATGCATAGTTTATCTTGATTTATAACTCTCTTGAACATCAAAAATTCAATTCGATTATTTTTCATTTTACTTAAAGGCACACCTATTGTGTGTTATTCTCTACAGAATCAACGTATGATTCGTTTTTTTCAATTAAACAACGAGTATAGTAATTTTACAATAATATGCTCGAGAACATTAATAATTTCACTAACTTAAATGACTAATAAACTTCTATTCCTATGAGGAAATGCTTGTTTTATATTGGAATAATTCTCTATGTAGGTATTAGTTCATTACATGCTCAAGAGGATTTAGATTTGTACAATAATTGGCAATATTATTCAGATGCCGAAAACTCCCTATACAAATATTTCTGTTCTGTTGCTTTTGAGCAATTGAATTCCAGAAAAACGGCAATTCAAGAATTAGAAACAAAAATGGACTGGCAGGAAAGGCAACTTTTGATTCGAAAAAAATTATTGAATAGTATTGGACCCTTTCCATCAAAAACACCGTTAAATGCTCAAATTACTGGTGTGATTCAAAAAGAAGATTACCGGGTAGAGAAGATCATTTTTGAGTCTATGCCGGGTTACTTTGTGACAGCCGCCATTTTTATTCCGGAAAACATTAAGGGCAAAGCACCTGCTATTCTCAATGCAATTGGTCATAGTGCTAAAAGTTTTAAGAGAGATATTTATCAACGTTTTATAATTAACCTTGTAAAAAAGGGCTTTATAGTTTTAGCATATGACCAGATTGGTCAGGGAGAGCGCTTGCAATACTATGATAAGAAATTGGAGAAATCCAGATTCACTTCAACGAGTGAGCATACTTATCCTGGTGCTCAATGTTTTATTTCCGGTTATTCCCCGGCAAAGTATTTTATATGGGATGGGATTCGTGCTATAGATTATCTTTTGACAAGAAAAGAAGTCGACCCACTAAGGATCGGAATGACAGGCCTGTCTGGAGGAGGTACATCCACGGCTGTTATTTCGGCCATAGATGATCGGATTGTAGCGGCGGCACCTTCCTGTTATATAACAAATTATGAATACCTTCTTAAGACCGTTGGACCTCAAGATGCCGAACAAAACTTATATCATTTTCTTGCAGAAGGAATGGATCATGCGGATTTTATTGAATTAAGGGCGCCAAAACCTACTTTGATAGTGAGCACGACCCGTGATTTTTTCAGTATTCAAGGTGCCAGAAAAACGTTTGCCGAAGCGAAGAAAGCTTTTATAGCATTTGACAAAGAGGATAATTTACAGATGACGGAAAGTGATTATATCCATGGTTTTACTAAGAAGAACAATGAAGCAACATTTGCTTTTTTTCAGAAATATTTGGATAATCCCGGTTATTCCACGGATGAAGATGTGGAGGTAATTCCTGAAATAGAATTACAGGTAACAGAAACAGGTCAACTTTCTACATCCCGAAAAGGAGAAACTATATTTTCTTTAAATAGAAAGTTGGTTGAAAAACAGATGAGTCAACTTGAAATTACCAGAAGTAATATTGATGAACATTTGCTCAAAATAGAAGATGCGGCTAGAAATATTTCAGGATTCGAAACCCCAAAGGCATATGGTAAAGTGATATTTTCAGGGCGCTTTGTAAATAAAGAGTATAGTTTGGAAAAATACTTGATTTCTGGAAGTGGTGAGTATTTACTTCCTTTGGCCTTACTTATTCCCAAAAAAAATAAAAAGAGAAAAACAGTCCTATTATTACATGAAAAAGGAAAAGGTTATGCTGTAAATAAGACCGGTATGGCTAAAGAGCTAGTAAAGGATGGTTATACGGTTTTAGTAGGAGACTTACCGGGTATTGGAGAATTAGGTGGCGGTTATTTAAAAGGGAATGCTTTTATTGATGATGTTACCTTTAATCTTTGGTTTACCGGTATTCTCACGGGGAGATCAATAGTGGGATTACGGGCAGAAGACATAATTAGAATGGTACATTTTTTAAAGACAAAAATTTCCGATTCTGACTCAATTTCAGCAATTTCTGTTGGAGCACTTGGTAGTGAATTACTTCATGCAGCGACTTTTGAAAAAGATATTCAAAAAATATGTATGATTAACTCATTTTTAACTTTTTCAGAAATTGCACTGGAAAAGGAATACAATCCCACAATTATTCATTCTACCGTTGCCGGTGCGATCGAGAAATATGACCTCTCTGATCTGATGGCATTAATATATCCAAGAAAATTAATAATTATTAACCCCATTGCGTGTGACGGTTCATTATCGAACGAGGTAAAAACTAATAAGCTCATCCAGTTTCCGAAAAAAATTTATCAGTCAAAAGATAAGATTCAAAATTTTAATTTAATTTATCTGGCAGATGAAAAAATGATTTTAGATCAGTTGCTTTTCTGGTTGAGGTAATATGTATTCTTATCTATTACAATATTTCATTAATTTTAATTAATAAGGCTTCACCAATTCTGTAGGAACCCAGATCTGAAGGATGAGATCCATCTAGCGTACATTCATAATAATCATCACCAAGAACAATTGAACCAACCAAAAAATAAATATTATTATCGCCATTTGTTCTTCTGTTTATGACCATATTTTTTTGAAAATTACGATTACTGATCGGTAATACGTACGCCTTACTCCATTCCGTAGCAGAGGCATACCTGGTTTTTGACATGATTAATAAAGGTGTATTGGGATGATTCTTTCTAAGTACATTTACCAAGGGAATTATTGTTTTCTGTATTGTTTCATTTGCATCATAATCAAAAATTATTAATCGATAAAATTCTCCGACGCTCTGTGTCGGTGGTCTAGAGGAAAGTTTGAAAACCTAAGGTTTTCATCAAACTAAAAATAAAGCTTCTTCCGCTTGATGCCTCGATGGCTCTGCCTCGAGGTAGTTCATTTTGACATCCGAAATTTCATTGATCAGATGCGCCAACTCCGGTTCTCCTTTACCGTTCCCTGAAAACCCAAGATTTATAAATTCCATACCTAATTTTCGGCTAAGGATATTTGAATAGACTATTTCTGGTCGTGAAACGCATCCTCCTTGTGTGATAGAGGTTCCATAAATTATTATTTTTCCTGAAGTTGAAACCATTTCTGGATTTTCCAGCTTTGAATTTTCGTCAATTCCAATATATATGGATTTAACACCATTATAAAGAGGGAAATTCAAGGTGTAATTATGCGTTTTTTCAATTTGCCAGCTTGGAAAGTAAATTAATATTGTATTGTATCATGAGGAAACCTCGTTGTTTTAACATACCTCTCAATTCCATTCTCTTTCCTGTAAAGATCAAAACTACTCTATCCTGTTGCTGGCATATGATACATTCCTGATCTTTCTGATAATTCAACTTTTATCAATATTCTATAGCTGTTGGTTCTAAAGTGTAATTGTCCGCCTGCAGTATGATTTGCCAATTGATCAACTGATTCAGGTATGTCTCATTTTGGATTTACCGGCAACCTCTTAAAAACACTATCGTGCTGAAACCATTCAAATCCAATTAAATCAAATGTTTTTTTTTGAATCCAGCCAAACAATATTATCCGAATCAGTTTTTCTATGAACATGGCTTTCTCCAGTTTTTGATCTGTTGAAAAACGAACTTCACTTTCGTAACATATGGCATCGGTAGTAATACTATGGGTGTCTTTTATGTACGCTCGCCAATGATTATAAAGTATAGACTCCTGTTTTATCAATTTTTAATTTAGAAGCTAATTCACAGCGGATTTGACCACAATTTTATAATTCTCTAGCCTATTATAACCTAAGTATAGGTCACAAAAAAACTGATAATCAATATTGGCGTTGAGTTGCTCGATTAATCTCTTGTCGGAACAACAAGCATAGTGTTTTAAAAACATCACTGCAAATTTGCCTTTAGGGTTAAAATAATTCTTTGTCCCTTTGATAGGTTCTTTTAGTTATTAAGATTTAACATAGATTAACTGAATTAAACAAACTCTGAAGATGAATACGACTAATCCATCAAATTGGGAAAGAAAATAATTTATTAGGGAATTCAAATATTCGGCTATCACCCACGATTAGAATTCTCCATTCTCCATCTTTTTTATTGCATAATCAGCTGCTCTCGCTGTTAAGGCCATAAAAGTAAGAGAAGGACTTTTATAAGATACGGAAGGCATACAAGCCCCATCTGTTATAAAGAGGTTTTTGATATCATGACATTGATTATACCCATTCAAAACTGAAGTTTTCGGATCCTTACCCATTCTTGCTGTTCCCACCAAATGAGTTGAATCTCCCATGATAGGTGTACCTGCATGGACTTTAATGTCATCTAGACCCATAACATTCAGCATTTCTTTAATTTGTTCTTTCATATCCTGCCTCATTTTCATTTCATTCTCTTTAAATTCAGCAGTTATTTTCAGAATGGATAAACCCCATTTATCATTCTTTTCCAAATTCAATTCCACTTTATTCTCATAGTAAGGTAAACATTCACCATAGGCTGAAAGTCCCATTTTCCACGCTCCTGGCTTTGTGAGTTTATCTTTAAAATCCTTGCCGACTCCTACTTGATTGGGGTTGATTCCAACTCTATAAGCACCTCCCCACACTCCATAACTGCGTGAAAAATCCTTTTCCTTTTTCTTGATATTTCTAAAACCGGGGATTGCCAAACCAGCGGGTCTAAATCCTTTATAATACTTATTTTCAAATCCTTTCATAATTCCGGAACCACCTACATTTTTATGATGGTCCATTAAATAATGTCCCAATACACCACTTGTATTAGCCAAGCCATTAGGAAAAGTATCATTTTTTGAACGCATTAAAATACCTGTTGTAGCCAATGTTGAAGCGCAAAGAAATATAACCCTGGCATAATATTCTGTCTTTTCATTAGTAAGGCTATCTATTACTTTGACACCAATAACTTTGTTTTTCTTCTTATCATAAATAAGAGTATTTACTATGGAATTAGAGATATTGGTTAATTTTCCAGTTCTTTTTGCTGCAGGCAAAGTGGAACTGTTACTTGAAAAATAGGCTCCAAATGGACAACCGGTATGGCACATGTTTCTCGTTTGACATTCCGATCTTCCTTGAAATTGACCAGGTTTAATTTTTGTAAGATGAGCCACCCTATTTGGTACAAGTTTCCTATCCGTATAGTGATTCTCTAACCTAATTTTAGCTTCTTTTTCCACAGCATTCATATCAAATGGTGGGAGATATTTGCCATCCGGGTATTGATCTAAATTCTCATTTGTTCCACTAACTCCAATATATTCTTCTATATAATCATACCATGGCGCAATGTCTTTATATCTAAAGGGCCAATCCGATCCATTTCCATCTTGAACATTTCGTTCAAAATCATAATCGCTCATGCGATAGGTTCCTCTTCCCCATAACAAACTTCTTCCTCCGCTTTGATATCCTCTAAACCATTTTGCAGGTTTATCTTTGGGGCTTTCTATGGGATGATCTTTATCATTTACAAAGAAGTATTTACTTGCCTCATCAAAATTATATTTTGTACGTTGCATATATTGCTCTTCCTGCACCTTTTTCGAATCGTAATTGCGATGTTTAAATTCCCAAGGTGCACTATTGGTAGTTTTATAGTCTTGGATGTGTTCGACCTCTCTACCTCTTTCTAGAATAAGAGTCTGATATCCTTTTTCAGTAAATTCTTTTGCTGCCCATCCTCCGGTCATACCAGCACCTACAACAATTACATCATATGTGTTTCCCCCCATTATATTTACATTCTGTTACCGATAATAATTTTGTCTTCCGGTTTTAAATCAACTTCACCCACATAAGATCCGGGAATTGGCATATAATTCAAATTTTGTTTTACTCCTTGTTCCGTTGTGAAATATATTGTTATCGTAAGATGTTTAAAAGTATAATAAAAGGGTGCCAAGTCATCGTATTCTTGTTCCATTATTTCCTTGTCAATTTTTTCAAGATAATCATATCGTTCAGATTCTTTTAAATCTAGAAAACTACTTCCCGTACTGTTTTGGCAGTCAGAATCAAATTGGGAGAGTCCTTGTAGAAATTTTTGCTTTACATCGTCTTCAAAAACATCTTGGAGTAATAAATCAATAAATCTATCCACTTTCACATCCGAAGCACTGGGACTACCTGTTCTTGGTAGTATGGTGTCTGCTATTGCTTTTATAAGGTCATCTTGTTCATCATTCAGGACCAATAAATCTCTCGAATTTAAAACCTTGTCCTGACAACTCTGTAAAACGGTTAAAATAGTTGGTGCCAAAAATGCGGATTTTAATATCCATGACATTTTTATCACTGCTTCTCGTCTTTTCACAATTGATTAGGGTTTTTCAAAACCTTAAAGTTACATTAATATTAATTACAACAAACTACTTATGTGAATCAAGGGTTGAAAAAAGTTAGATACTGATTTCCAAGGATAAGGGGTGGAAGTTAATATGAGCATCCCCCGATCTTTAGGACAGGTTTTGTATTAAATCAAGTTCCGGTTAGTGTTCATTATGCTGCTTTTCGTTGTTTGATCAAATGGTATACTATGACCGTTTTTTGCACTTGCTATTCACCCTTAGTTTTTTTAATGGTTTTCACAAAACTTTAGGCTCTGTGTTAATCATTGACTTATAATCTGGGAGAAAGAGCTTCCATGTAATCACTGCCAATAATGATTTTTTAGGCATGGATTATATAATTATACAAAAAAAAGTCCGTTATGAGGTAGGGATTTTGTTATCTCGGTTGTTTTTAAATAAAATCCCCAAATCTTAAATCATAAATAACCTTTGACCTAACACCCCAATGAGCATATCAAGAAAAGCATTAACCATTATTTTTATAATGGCAAGCGGTATAACTAATTCCCAAGATCTAACGGATAATTTAAAAGTCTGGACGGGAATTAGTTTGAAATATGAAGTTTCCAAAAATTTGGACGTGAAGGTCAGCCAACTGTTCAGCCATAATGTTTCCCCTATGGAATTTAGCTTTGCACAATCTAAAGTGGCATTGTCGTACAAGATAAAAAGAAGAACCTATGTAGAGACTGGCTATGCAAATGGCTTGTTCAATGATTCACGATCATTAAGGGACCAGGGAATCAATACTGTTTTGTTCAACAAATTGGCAGTTGGCCGGATTTACGCAAATTTTTCCTATAAGCATGATATAGTCAAAAGACTCTCACTTAGGCATAAGCCAGAGATACAATACTTTTTTACATCGTTGGAGAAATACCAAGTTCGTGCAATCTATGCGGCAAGATTAAGTTATAATGTAAGAAGGTCTAGTTTAGCGCCCTATCTGGAAAATCAATTTTTCTATTATACGGGAGGTGATATAAGTAGTGGGGTAAAAAGGTATCGCTTAAAACCGGGAGTGAATTTTAAACCTTTTGATGATTTTCCTATGGGAGTCTCTATCTATTATATTATTCAAAAAGAATTCAATACAGATAATCTACCCGAAAATGACTATAATGTTTTGGGATTCAATCTTTCATTCACCTTAAAATAGCCCATTCTCATGAAACGTCATAAAATAAATGCAGCCAGTATCAAAAAATCAATTATTTGTAAAAATGTTACAAGTACATTGGTCAATAAGGATATAAAAAGAAACTATCTCCCAAAAGCGGGGGATGTGGCCATATTTCGGGTAAAGGAAATTGGCAAGCATACCCGTATACAGACTATAAATGGAAATAACAGGTATATTTTACCAGGGGATCTTATTATGGCTACATTTGGTAATAGGTATGCTACAGAACAACTTGAGGGATATGTCCCCACAGCATATCATTCAAACTATCAAATGCTTGGTCAAGGAGGTGTTGTGGGAATAATGGCCTCTATACACAATAAATTTGAGTTGATCGGCCCTACCACTTTAAGTCTAGTTGGTTATGTAGTGGATGAAACTGGACAGGTGATCAATACAAAATACTTGAATCATGAAGCCCCGTCGGAATATATCTCCACACTTTCAATACCGGTCCCGAAAATAATTCTTTCTTTGGGGACAAGCATGGACAGTGGAAAAACCACCACTGCAGCCTTTTTGGCACGAGGACTAAAGCAAGCAAAGAAAAAAGTAGCTTATATTAAGTTGACGGGCACTGCTTATACCAAGGATAAAGCAATGGTAAGGGATTATGGAGCGAAAATGTCCTTGGATTTTTCAGATTTCGGATTTCCTTCTACGTATATGTGTTCGATTAGAGAGCTGTTGATCTTGTACAAATACTTATTGGAGAAAGCAAAAAGCATTCGTCCTGACGTAGTCATTGTCGAAATTGCGGATGGATTATTGCAAAGGGAAACGGCTGCATTAATTAATAACAGTGTTTTTGCGCAAAATGTTTTTGGGGTGTTGTTTTCGGCGACCGATAGTATGAGTGCCATACATGGAGCAAATATTTTAAAAGGGCTTAATTTTAAAGTCATCGGCGTCACAGGACTTTTTACAACAAGCCCTTTGTTAGTGGATGAAGTAAGGAGGCAATCTGAACACCATGTCTTGGTAGGGGAAGATTTGATGTCAAAAAAAATATTCGAGACTTTAGAACAACGTATAAAACCTGAAATTCTTGGAAACAAAATGGCGGCTAATAAAGGTATTTGCTAAGAACAACAATAAGCTGTTCCTAGCCACATTTTTGAGTGGTCTGTGCTACAATGTACTTACACTTTTAATCCCTATTAGTATAGGGAGGTTTTACGAATTTAATTTTGGGTTTTCCTCACATAGGTTACAGATAATTAAATCGGTCCCTTTTATAAATACCAACGACTTCACCATTTTTTTAGTTTTCTTTTTCAGTATTGTGGGTATTCGCTTTGTGTTCGAATACCTTAATAAATATCTCATTGCCCTTATTTGCGAAAAGTTTGCGAAGGATCTTAGGGAAAAATTATTTGCCCATCAGTTGCAAATTGCTACGGAGGTCTATGATCTAAAAGGCATTGGGAAATATTTGCTCCGGTATAGTGGGGATTTAAAAAGTATTCAGAATTATATTTCTAGGGGACTGTTGCGATTTCTACAGGATGTATTTTTAATAACCATTTTATTGATTACCATAGCTTATATAAATATCTACTTAGGACTTATTTTGAGTGGGTCCATTGTTTTGTTCTCCCTCATCCTGTTCTTTATCAACAAATTTTTGTACTCTATTTCCGTAGAGCGAAGAAATAAACGCTCGGGAATGTTGACCTTTATAAACACCCGCCTACGGGGAATCCATACCATAAAGGTCTTCAATAAATATTCTCCGGAAGAAAAGAGATATCGAAAACGCTCCGAGGAACTTCTGGAAATAGGAAAACAATATCAAAAAGTGGCTAGTTTAATTCAATCGATCATTCCTGCATTGACATATCTAATGCTCGGGATTTTAATGTGGTATGTGTATTATATAAAAAGTTTTAATGATAAAACTGTGGACCAATCTGTTCTATTGATATTAATACTTTTAATAATTTCTTTCCTTCCTATATTAAGAAGGGTATTACGTGTGAGCATTGTTTGGAAATTAGGAAATATCTCGTTCGATAAATTGATAAACATTTTCTCTTTAAAAGCGGAAAACACCCTAGACTTTCAAAACATAAATTTAGCAAATGAGAAACTGGTTTTCAAGGACATTTCCTTTAGATACCCTAGTTCGGAACAAGAGGTTTTTAAAAACACTACTTTAACAATACCTGCGAGGAAAACAACGGCCATTATCGGAAACTCCGGCGCGGGTAAAAGCACTTTTGTCAATCTATTGCTGAAAATGTACCATCCCAATAAAGGGGATGTCAAATATGGGACTTACTCCAATGACCAGCTATCGGAAAAGACCATTCGTAAGAATATTGCAGTTGTATCCAAGGATTTCCCACTTTATGGCAAAGACGTTTATGAATCTATTGTATATAGCCGAAAAAACCTTAAAAAACATAAGGTAGCTGCTCTTTTAAAAGATCTTCAACAATTTGAACATCCAAAAGATGTTTTGAGGCTGGATGATCGCATTGGAGATCTTGGCGGTGTTTTAACCAAAAGTCAACAAAAAATATTGATCTATTGCCGTGCTCTTTTAACTAACAAGCCAATATTGTTGATTGACGAACCTTTCACAGATTTAAATTCAAGGACAGCCGACTACCTGAAATCGTTATTGAATGGATTGAAAAATAAAAAGACCTTGATCGTACTAGACACTAGATTACCTGCGGGACTGAGTTTAGATCATTATTATGAGATAAATGAACGAGAATTCATCAAATCTTAAGGGTTCGACATGATAAAAAAATCCAAAATTTAAATCTCGGAATTCCCACTATATATCTGGTGTGGTCGGCTCTGTTATTTAACCTGTTTGGGAAAACGCAGGCCGCAGATGATTATAGGAGAGGTCAATGTCGCCAATATTGGTATTTCAATAGTAGGTCTTCCCCTGTTGTACTTATAAACGCTTATTCTTTGGGGTTAGTTTATCCATGCCTCACTTTCGGATACAGGGCAATATAATATGTTAAGGGAGAAGATTTAGGGATTGCAGTGCAATATTTGAATAGGGAAGGGGTATTTAATTTATTATCAATGGGACAATGAGCAAAAATTGTTTGTTTTTACACAACTCGAAAAGTATGACGCCCATATCAATATAAAAATAGCCTTGGCATAAAATAGATTTTATGGGAGTTCCCAATTACTCATCAGGACTTTGCTAATCGAATTGTACCGGGTGTTGTTATAATAAGGTATTATCGGTTTAAGACAGTACACTTTAAGGGATATGTAAAAATAAGATTGAATTTAAGAATTGGGGAGCGGTTCTAAACAAACTCTGATTTCAGGGCTAAAATTGATTCTAAATTAAGTTACATCTACTATGATTGAAATGACCCAAAGAAATCAAGGAATACGTTGGCTTAAGGAGAAAACTAACCATTCTCGATTATGCTAAAGATATTGGATCCAATATAGAGGCAATCAGAACTTTTAGAACCCCAAAATCCACCTTCTATAAGTGGAAAAAATTATTTGATAAAAAGGGCCCACAAGGATTGTTGAGAAATAAGCTGAATGCTAAACATCATCCAAGAACAATCAAACCCGAAGTAATTGAAAAAGTATTGTGTCTTCGAAAGGAATATCAACTTGAATCTTGACGGATCAAATGGTATTTGGAACGATATCATGGAATAGTGGTTTCAGAATCAAGTGTTTACCCTATCCTTAAGAAGCATTAAGTTGAACGATTTCACAAGCATGCCTCCCGAAGAACAGTTCATACCAAGAGATATTCAAAACTTGCTCCTGACCACCATGTCCAAGTAGACGTCAAGTTCTTCTAATGGTAGAACTATCAGACACTTTCAATACACCACCATTGATGATGCAACACGGGTTCGTGCGCTTAAAATATACCAGCGCCATACCCAAGCCAACGCGATTGATTTCATAGATCATATGATCGGTAAATTTCCATTTCATATCAATGCGATACGAACAGATCGAGGACATGAATTTCAAGCTAAATTTCATTGGCATGTTGAAGATCAGGGAATGAGACATCAGTATAACAAATCCGAAACCCCTCAGTTCAATGGAAAAGTTGAACGCTCCCATTTAACCGATCAAAGAGAGTTTTACCAGTTGCTTACATACACTGATGATGTTGATTTGAACAAAAAATTAAAGACTTGGGAACATTTTTATAACTTTGATAGGCCGCATGGAAGTTTTAAAGGAAAAACTCCATATGAAATACTAAAACTAACTAAATAACTGTTTTAGTCCATCAAGGTCTGAAGTACGACACTCATATCCTTTCTTTGCCAAAATATCACCAATTCAACCAACGCTACATATAATCCATGTCGGCGAATCTCGAATCGCCATTTTTGAGTAGTCCTTAATAGGCAAGACCTAAATTATTGTAATTAGGGATTATTAATAAACGTACATCAACTGTAGCAAAACGGCAATACCAAAACAAGATAGGGTCAACCCTAAAACATAATTTTTAATCAAAAACTTCCACATATTCCAAATCATGGGTTTTAAGAAAATGCGAAACCCGTGGACAGCCTATAAATAAATGCGTAAAGTGCCATTGCGAATAGCACAAAACTTACCACCGCAAAACCTTTAAAAAAATTCTTTACAATAATGTGGCCCAAATTTCTAAATCCCTCCGCATAAATCTCCTTTACAAGTAATAATGTCTTCATTCAATCTTCATTTATTAAATTTGTAATTTGGTAGTGCCATGGCTACAAAGATACCAGAGGATTATAGGACGAGCATATTTTTTTTGATAAAGTCTGCCTTTTTATAGTTCATCTACGCTATTGTTATTTTGTGTTCTTCGAGTGGTTGGAAATAATCGTTATACGGTTCTTAAGGCAATAGCTCCAGCAGAGTGATTCATCCAGTTTTGTTCAAATTTTGTAGTTTCCGTTTTAGCTGCATCGCTAAGTCATAATAGCATCCCTGTACCGTAATACAAGATTTACCACATCTGCTTTTATAAACAAAAGAGTAACCAGTTTTATGAAAAATGGCATTTAGGCGGAGATTCCTTTAAGGATAATCATTATTTGAAGTCAGCAAAAAGTGAACCTTTATGGAGTTAAATCTTAGAGGAAAATTTAAGGAATAATAATTTTGACAAAGTTACTTTGATAGTTCAACGTACATAAAGTTTCCGTTGAAACAGGTTAAAAGAAGAAGCTATACATTGATTACGAAAATTTAATTCTGTTTTTTCAAAGTTAATTATAAAAGCGAACACGCTCTTGTCTTTATGTCCAGTTAAATATAGTAAGTCCACCATGGCCACTGATTTTTTTGTGGAGGGCACAGAAAGACCTTTAATATGGTATTATAAAACCAAAGAAGAGGAAATAGAATATTTCACTTCTCCTGGTTTGCACCCTACAACGGGAGAAACGCTGCGAAAGATAACCCCATACATCATTCAAACCTATGTGCCAAAACATATAGATAGAAAGAGTTCTTTTGTACAATAAGGGTATAAGATCCCTCTGAAATGTTAAATGGTGAGCCTCGCGGTGAGTCCAAAAAACGACCCTTTGGCAGGCCTTTGATACAGGGCATTTTAAAGAAAAGTTCGAGTCCCGTCCAGACCGCTTAATAAACATGGGCCTTCGAGAAATCGAAGGCTTTTTGTGTTTAAAAAAACGCACACTTTTTGAATTTTAACAATACATTAATATTTTTTTGTATGTCCGTTTAATGTCCATTAGCTGCGATGCTTGCTATTACGAGCCTATCGAAGATTTTATCTCCAAAGTACCTTCTGTTGAGCTTATAAATGAATTCATTTAAATAAAGCTGTAGATATTTGGCTTTGATCTTGTG